>CBDEVG010000031.1:0-97855 GCA_965243535.1 Amaricoccus sp. | reverse complement strand
AGCGGTGGTTGAGGCGGCCGCTCCTCAGGATGCCGGCGGTGGCGGCGTGGGCGAGGCCGGGGGCGTGGACGTAGCCCCCGTCGCCGCCGTCGTGCAGGACCGGCCGGCCGTCGACCTCCCCGGCGTCGACGGGGGGGCGGAGCGTGATGTTCTCCAGCCAGCCGAAGGCGCCGAGGAAGGCGCCACGGACGCCCGCGGCGCGCAGGTCGGCGAGGCGGCGGGCGGCCGTGGCGGTGATCCAGGCGTCGAGGCGGTGCGAGCAGCAATCGAGCGTCTCGGCGAGGAGCGCCCGCCGCTCGTCGGGGGAGGCGACGGCCGCGATCACCCCGAGCGCGCTGCGAAAGGCCGCGCCCCAGGCGGAGCGGTGGAAGAGCTCCCCTGCGAGTTGCAGGCCGAGCGGCCCCCTCAGGCGGTCGAAGGCCGGGACGGCGCCGGCGGCCTGCTGGGCCAGGGTCGCGGGGGCGAGCGCGGCCAGCGGATGGCGGTCGGCGAGGGCGCGGGCGTCGAGGCGGCCGACGCGCGCCGTGACCTCCTCGGCGGCCTTGGCGAGGAGGCCGTCGTCGGCGCCCGGCGTCTCGAAGGCGAGGTCGAGGGCGCGCCTCACCAGCTCGCGGTCGAAGTCGGCTTCCGTCGCGCCGATCGCCTCCTGCAGGACCCCCCGGGCCTCGGGCGCGACGACCGAACCCCGGGCATGGGCCTCCACGCTGGCGGCATGGGCGAGCAGCACCTGCAGCACGCTCTCGTGCCGCATCCGCGGCGGGTCGGGCTCCAGCAGCGCTGCGACGAAGGCCTGGTCGGTCTCGTGGACGAGCGGCAGGGCGAGCGCCCGCGACTTCGTCCCGAGCTTGCCCATATCGTCGAGGTCCGCGTCGGCGACGCCGGCGAGGAGGAGCAGCGCCTTTGTCACCTGCTGGCCGCTCGGATCGTCGCCGATGTCGGGCAGGGTCAGGGCCATCGCGCCCTTGACGACCGGATCGGGCGAGAGGGCCGTCCGCACCCGCAGGCCGCGCAGGATCGCGTCGGTCCCGAGGATCTCGGGCAGCGCCACGTCGAGGGGGCGGTTCATCACGGTCGCCACCGCCGGCGCGGCGTCGCGCCACATCCAGCGGATCTGCTGGTCGATGAAGGGGACCAGCCGCTCCTCGACGAAGCCGCCGCGCAGGGGGCGGAAGGCGGCGCCGGTCGCGACCACCGGCAGCACGCCGTAGGGCTGGCGGCCGAGGCGGATCGCCGGCAGGGGACCACGGCCGCGGACATGGTCGATCCAGTGCCGGCGCACCGCGTCGAGGGCGGGGCCGTCGAGCCGCGCATCGCCGTTCGCCCGGCCGGCCGGGGTCAGGTGCTCGATCGCGTCGCCCCAGGTGGTCGTCCAGAGCGCGGCGTTGAAGGCGGCCGCGCGGTCCTGCTCGGCGTCTAGGCCGCCGGCGAGGGCGGCGAGCCCCGGCGCGTCGAGGCCGAGCGCCCGGGCGAGGACGCCGGCGTTGGCGCCCGCCGGCGCCGGGGGCAGGTCGAGCGCGGGAGGCCCGGGCTCGGCGCGGCGGCTCCAGTCGGTGCGGGCGGAGTCGGTGTTGTTGGTCGGCGTTCCCTGGGCGAGGAACTGCGCTCCGTCGGTGAAGCGATGCGCCCGCACCAGCCGGTCGAGCCGGGCGGCGCCGGCCGCAGGGTCGAGCGCGGCGCGCACCCCATAGACGAGGAGCCGCCGGATCGGCGCGCCCGCGACCGGCAGGGCGAGGGTCACGGCCATGCCGACGCGCTCGGCCTCGGCGTAGTCGACGAGCCAGCGCAGCGCGGCGTCGATCGGCGGCAGGTCGTCGTCGTCGAGCGTCAGCGCGGCGAACTCGTCCCGGTCGGTCAGGCCGACGGGGAGCTCGTCGGGGATCGCGGCGCCCTGGACGGTGAGCGGCGCCGCGCCCTCCTGCTCGACGCGGACATGGAACCGGTCGGGGAGCGTGCGGGCGACGGCGGGCCGGCCGCTGCGCGGCGGCGTCTCGGGATAGTCGGGGGCCGCGCCGGGGCGGGCGGCGAGGTTTTTCGGGCGGAGCGCCTCGGCGACCCAGGCCGCGCGCCGGGCCCCCGCAGCCGCCACCAGCGCCGACCAGGGGGCGGCCGTGTCGCCGGTCGGCCAGACCGCGTCCCAGTAAGCGACGCCGGCGGCGCGCTCGGCCTCGGACAGACCCTCGTCCAGCGCCTCGGCTTGGAGCGCGTCGGGAAAGATCCGCACCCTGAGGCCGGCGCCGTCGGCGGTCGAGCGGCACTCGACCCGCACCGGCAGCAGCACCAGCGGCGCGTCGCCCTCCAGGGCCAAGTCGAAGGCGAGCAAGCCGGCGAGGGCGCCGCGCAGCGTCTCCTGCAGGTCGCTCAGCGCCCGCGCCTGGGCCGCGCGGCTCTCGGAGAGCGCGCGGATCCGGGCGTCGAGGGCCTCTGTCGCCGCCGGGTCGGCGGCCGCCTGCACGGCCGCGCGCTGCGCCCGCGCCGCGACGAGGTCCCCCGCCGTGGCGGCGAGCGCGCGCGTCAGCCGGTCGCGGGCCTCGGCGGCCTCGGCGACGGTTCGGCGGGCCTGGGAGAAATCCGCCATCAGCCGGTCGCTCCCGCCACCATGCGCGTCGCGAGAAAGCCGGCGCGCGCCGGCAGCTGGAACAGCAAATAGGCGTTGGCGGCGCTCGACGCGCCCCAGGCGGCCCCGTCGAAGGCGATGGCCGCCGGGCGGTTCGCGTCGAGGAATTGCCCGGGCGCGGTCACGCCGAAATCGGCCCAGACCAGATCGTCGCGCGTCGGCGCCGGACGGTCGCGCGCGGGGTCGAGGCCGAAACGCGGCTCGGTCGGGTTCTCCGAAAGCGTGAACCACCAGGTCTCTCCGGGCGTCGCGATGCGCGCGCGGGTGAGCGAGAACCCGGCAAGCAGCACGTTCGGCGCGAGCACGATGCGAAAGAGCGTCCGCACCGGCGAGGCGGCGGCGAAGACGGGAATGCCCCGGTCGCTGCCGGCCTGGAGCGCCGCCTGCGGCACCACGCCGGGATAGCGTCGGATCAGGTCGCCCCGCGCGAGCAGCACGAGCTGACCGTCGAGCGCCGGGTCCACATGCGCCCCCAGCGGCCCGGCGCGCCAGGGCGCCTCGTGCAGATCGGCGACCAGCTCGTCCTCGCCGGTCCAGAAGGAGGCGAAGCAGGTGCCGCGCTGGTCGGTCGGGTATTCCCGCCAGAGAAGCTCCCGGGCCATCTCGTGGTTGAGGCCGACGAGGTAGGCCTCGATGAAGCGGTTGTTGGTCTCCAGCAGCGTCGCCATGTCCGGCCGCTCGATCAGCCCGAGGCCGGGGATCATCCAGTCGCGGTCATGGCGGTGCAGCGGCTCGTACATCGGATAGCGGAAGCGCGGATGGGCCATCACCGGCTCGATGCGGCCGTCCTCGAACCAGCCGGGCGCCAGCCACGCCGGGATCCGGCCGCTGCCGCCCTTGAGCCGTCCGGCGATCCGGGCGGGCACGGTCGTCCGGGGGTCGAGCTTGTCGACGAGGCGCAGCGCAGGGGCGTCGATCCTGCCGCGGGCGGGCGCGGCGAGCGGATCGCCCGAGACCGACCGCGCGGCGATCGCCGCGACCGCGGCCGCCAGCCGTTCGCCGTCGAGCCGCCGCGCGCCCTCCGCGACCTCCCGCAGACGGGCGGCGGGCGCCTCGAAGTCGCCGAAGGGAACGTCGCCCTGCCGCCGCGCCAGCTCGAGCCGCCGCGTGGCGAAGGCGAGCAGGGCGTCGCGCGAGACGCGCAGCCGCGTCCGGTCCTCGGCGCGCTCGCCCTCCAGGCCAAGCCGCTTAACGTCCTCGACCGGAACGTCGATCGCGTCGGCCTCGGGGAGGGCGTCGAGGAGGGCGCGCAGCAGGATCGCGCCCGAAGCGGCGGCGATCGCCGCGCCGGCGTCCGCCTCGACCTCGCGCTCCGTCGGGGCCGTGCGCAGGATCCGCCGGACCGCCGCGGCGGCGACCTCGCGGCCGAGGTCCGCCTCGCGCGGCGGCTGAAGCCGGTCCAGGGTATCGGGCGTCAGGACGTCGGTCGGGGTCGGCCTCGGCAACCCCTCCCCCCACCGGGCCAGCAGGTCGGCGGCGGAGGCGCGCCGGTCGATGCGCCGGGCGAGCGCGTCGTCGAGCCGCGCGGCCGCCAGGGCGCCGAGGCCGCGCACCCCGTCCGGCGGCGCATAGGCGCGCACCCAGTCGCGCGTCAGCCGGTCCTCGCGGACAGTAAGCGCGTCGATCGCCAAGCGCCGCTCGGCCGCCGCGGCGACGGCGACCCGCGCCACCGGGCCGCGGGCGCGGGTCAGCCGGCGAAAGGCCCCCGCGGTCACGGTCAGCGGCAGGCTCGACGCCGCGAGCGAAGCCCAGACGCTCCGCCCCGAGACGTCGGGCAGCTTGGCGTGCACCCGTTCGGTCATCGCCACGAGCGCCCCGTCGCTCAACCGCGCGAGGTGGCGTCGGTGCAGCGCCGCGCCCACGTGCTTGGCGAGCTGCGCGAGGCGCAGGGTGCGGTTCGCCGCCTCGACCCCGATCACCTGGTTCCAGGCGGCGAGCATCAGATCCTCCTGCTCGGCCTGCACGACCCGCGTGCCGAGCCCGCCGACGATGCGCCGCCGCGGATCGACGTTGAGCTCGCGGAACCAGGCGGGTTGCGCCGCGGCGGCCGCGGGATCGGTCTCGATCCGCGGCTGGCGGGCGTGCAACCCGCCGTAGAGCGGCGGCCCGACCAGCGGCGGCCCGGGATCGGCCTCGTGCGCCTGGGCGTCCGCCCGGTTCAACCGCTCCACGAGCGCCTCGGTCACGGCCGCGTCCCAATGCTGCGCCGCCTCGGGCGGCCAAGCCCCCCCCGGGTCGCTCTCGGGCGGCTGCGGCGAGACGACGGGCCCCTCGACGACGATCTCGGCCCCCGGATCCCCCGGCGCAAGCGCCGCGCCCGGAAACGGCCGGGTCGCGTCGACGCGTCGGCGCCCGACGCCGGGCGGCGCCACCGCCGGACGCAGCTTGCGCGCGAGGCTCTCGAAATTGCCCTCCTCGGCGGTGCCGAACTGCCAAGAATAGAAGACCGGCAGCGGCACCATGTCGAGCGGGTCGCCCGCGGTGAAATCGGTCGCCGCGCCCCAGGCCGGCGCCAGCGTCGCGACCGGCGTCAGCCCGAGCGCGGCCTGCGCGCCCGCGAGGAAGGTCGGCACCACGCAGGCGACGTAGGCCGTGCGGTCGTCGAGCCGGCGCGGGCAGATCAGCCGGCTGAGGTTCCCGGCGGCGTTGCCCTCCCCGAGGCGCCGGGCGAGCGTCGGCTCGGCCTCCGCCGTGGCGCCCTTCGCCCCCATCACCTGCGCATGGGCCCAGGCCCAGGCGTCGCCCAGCGGCTGGAGCTGGTCGCGGCGGATGCGGGCCGCCCGCGCCGATCCGCGTCGCTCGCCCCAGTCCACGTGCCGCCGCTCGGCGACGACCAACGTGATCCAGGGCACGAGCCGCCCGGCGGCGTCGGGACCCGCGGGGGTGAAGAGCCAGGGGAGGTCCGGGCGGTCGAATTCCACATGGGCGAGGTCGTCCACCTCGGCGTCGACCGCGTCGGCCTTGGGAAAGGCCCGGATCACCTGCCGCGGGTCGATCTCGGTGACGTCAGCGGGCCCGTAGATGCGCACAGTCATCTCGGCGTCGATCCCGCCGCGCTCGTCGATGACCGGGGCCCGCAGCCGGGCGGAGGCGCGCGTCGGCAGCGTCCAGGCGAAGGGCGTGTCGAGCGCCGCCGCGATGCCGGCGCGGGCGTGGGGGAGGAAGACGTAGCGGTCGAGCACGCGCTCCTCGGGCGCAAGCGGCTTGTGCAGCGCCGAGATGACGTCGGCGGTTCGGAAGGCGGCCCCGGCGAGCGAGCGCAGCGTGTCGGCCATCAGGCGACTCCCAGTCGGGCGATCTGGTCGCCGGGGGCGAGGGGCCGCTCGGCGGCATGGGTCCAGGTGGCGACCCCGGCTTCGGCGACCGCCGCCAGCGTCGCCTTGGACAGGATCTGCGCCTCGCCGGGGTCGGCGAGCACGAGCGGGTCGGGCTCGGTCGCATAGCGCGACCGGGCGCGCAGCTCGCTCCGTCCGGCCGATCCGGCGGCGAGCGCGGTCGCGGCGGTGCTGGCGATCAGCACGTCGACGCGGGGGAGGCCCCGCAGGCCGACCAGCGCCGCGTCGTCGCAGACGAAGGTCTCGTAGCGCAGCTCGACCTCGCGCGCCGCGGCGAAGTCCGCCGCCTCTCCGGGCGGCCGGATGCGGGCGCCGGCGGGCATCGGCTCGAAGGAGGGCCGCGACAGCTTCTGGTCCTCGGTCAGGTCGAGGTAGACCCCGGCCGAGAACAGGTCCGTCACCTCGGAGATCGCGCCCGCCGGCGCGTCGTTGACCAGGGGCGCGCCCAGATGCACCCGCCGCTGGCCCTCGGGGACCGGATTGGCGCCCACGCGGGCGAGGACGGTCTCCAGCGGGACCGCGTGCTGGCGCACATCGAAGAGGCCCATGGGGTGCACGGTCACCTCGGTCTCGCTCGGGGGCGCGGGGCGCAGGCGCACGACCCGGTCCGAGTCGGGCGGCGTCAGCGCCTGCCAGGCGCCGGGGTTGTGGTGCAGCGCCGCGTGGACGAGCGCGCGCGGATCGGCCGGCAGCGGCGGCGGGTTCTCGTCCTCGCCCCAGGTGAAGGGGCCGACGTCGATCGAGACGGTGACGAACAGAAGCTCCACCTCGGCCGAGCCCTGCGCCCGCCAGGGCGCCGGTCCCTCCAGATGCAGCTCGATCTGCACCCCGAGCAGCGTGACCCCGAAGACCCGCACGGTCAGCCCGATTCCGAGGTCGATCACAAAGGCGAAATGCGGCGCGAAGACGATCAGCGCGTCGAAGCCGAAATGCCCGCTGACGTCGGCGACCCCGAGGTCGGCGCCGAGCTCGACCCGGGAGCCGAGCTGGACGCTGTTGCTCGTCAGCGCAAAATAGCTCTCCGAGCGCAGGGTCAGGATCGCCGGCGGCGACAGGTCCATCCCGAGCCGCTGCATTCCGGCCAGCTCCCGCGGGGGGCTGTAGCGCGGATGGAACCCCCCGGCCGAGATCGCGAACTCCGGCGAGCCGCCCCAGCGCAGCAGGAAGCCGATGTCGCCGAAGACGCTGAAGGTGGCGATCCGCGAGCCGTTCAGCGACACGAGGACCAGGAGGTGGTCGGGCGTGATCTCGCCGTAGACCGTCGCCCGCAGGTCGATGATCGGCAGGTCGGGCGCCGGCAGGGCGATGCGCGCCCGCCCGATGATGACGATGAGCGGATCGGGGAGCGACAGGATCACCCCCACCTGCGCCGTCAGGAAGCTGACCGGTCGGCCCCAGCCGATCTCGATCATCGGCCCGATGACGATCGAGCCCGGATCGACGGGAAAGACCCGCTCCAGCGTCGACAGGATCGCCGGCGCCGCCGCCACCGGATCGGGCGGGAACATGATGTGGTCGAGCCCGCCGGTCGGCAGGCTCGCCCGGAGCGCCTCGGCGTCCATCCTGTGCTCGATGCCGACGACGCCGCCGACCGCGTTCAGGGTGAAGCCGAAGGTGAGGTCGATGGGCGGAGTGAAGCCGATCGACATGACGATGACGAGCGCGAAATCGGGCTCGAGCGTCAGCAGTCCCACCGCCTTGACGTCAACGGGCCCGAGCCGGAGCTCCAGCGCGCCGCCGTAGCCGCCCGCGCGCTGGCCGAGGAAGCCGCCGCCGCGGACCAGGCCGGTGTCGAGCGCCAGCCCGACGCCGCTCGGCGCTTGGGCCGCCACGGTGAGCGGGGCCTCCCCGGCGCTGGCGATCCGCAGGTGCAACCCCGCGCCGTCGACCGTCGCGGTGAGCACGCCGCCGAGGTCGGCGACGATCGTGCTGCCGAGGTCGATCCCGCCGGGCGCGCCCGCAGGCAGCTCCAGCGCCATCTCGCGCAGGTCGATCGGCCCGAGCTTCGGGCGCGCCGGCAGCACCACCCGCGCCCCGGCGCCGCCGCCGAGCGTCAGCCCGCGCGCGCTGTCCAGGCCGAGCGTCACGTCCGCCTGCGCCGATCCGGCCGCGCCGCCCAGCAGGCTCGCGATCGGACCAGCCCCGATCCCCGCCTCCAGCCCGGCGAAGGCGAGCGTCACCGACAGCGCCGGCTCGCCCGCCCCGATCCGCAGCCGCGCCGTCAGCTCCGCCTGGTCAAAGCCGAGCGTGAGCGGCGCCGGAACCAGCGACCGGCCCGCAACCGACAGCCGGTAGGCGAGCGCGCCGTCGGCGAGGGTAAGGCCAGGGACCGTGGCCGGCAGCCCGAGTTGCCGCGCCAGTCCGGCGGGCTGCGCCGCGCCCCAGTCGATCCGCGCCAGCAGCATGTCGACGAGGGCTGCGCCGCCCACCTTCGCCGCCGCATCGGCGAGCGCCTCGAGCGCCAGGCCGAGTTGGGCGGCCGCGCCCCGGAACTCCCCGGCGGTGAGCAGCCCGACCACCGCGTCGAGCGCCGCCCGCGCCTGGGCCAGCAGGGGCGCCACCTCGCCCCCCCCGTCGAGGAAATCGGGCCGGCCGGCCGCCGCCGCAAAGGCCGCGACGTCACTGAACGCCGCGAGGCGAAAGGCCGTCAGCCGGTTGTGGGCGTATTCGATCGCCAGCGCCAGCAGTTCGTTCCCGAGCGAGGGGTCAGGCGCGCGCGCCGAGAGCCCCAGCGCCTTGTCCCGGACCGCCGGCGCGGGGTCGTCTTCGGCAAGCGCCTCGACCTTCGTCGCGAGGGCCGGCGACAGCGGCGGCGCGAGTCCGCGAAAGGCGAGCGCCCGCACCCCCGGATCGGCGTCGTTCAGGCAAGTCTCGGTGACCTCCGCCGCGGCGGCCCCGGCCCGGCTCGCCCCGACCGCCGCGGCCGCGCGCACTCCAGGATCGCCATGCTCGGCCGCCGCCGCGAGCAGCGGCACGACGGAGCCTGCCCGCGCCGGGTCCCCGGCCATCGCCGCGGCGATCGACGCGGCGCGCGCGGCCACGCCTGCGTCGGCCTCTCCGACCATGGTCGCCAGGACCGGCAGGCTCTCGTCTCCGATGGTCTCGGCGGCGGCCGCATAATCCGGTTCATCAAACGCGACGAGGGCAAGGATGGCGTCGCGCGTCAGGGCCATGGTCTAGACCATCGGCCCGTCGAGCTCGCCCGGATGGCCGCCAGATTGGCATTGCACTGACCGTGAGCCGCTCACTGTCTCCGCCTCCGCCCTCAGACGGTCTTCGGCAAGGGTATCCCACCTGCGGCTTCCGAACTACCGATTCCTCTCACGATCCCCCAGACAGCCTGACGCCCTTCGCGAAGGAAACCAAAGGGAGCGCCTCCCGCACACCACTCAACCCGCAGGCATTGCCGCTTCCACCCGACAGGCGTCGCGCAGCGAGTTTCATGGGTTGGGGAACAGGCCACGGGCCCGGAGGATCAACGTGACCTGCACAACGAACGCCTTGATGCCGCCGATCCCGTCCGACACAGGACATGGGCCCCACGCACCCTAATGCGCTGACGGCAGGCCCCGCAGCCAAGCCCGACATGCGCAGCGAACCGGGGCCAACTCAGGGGTCCCCTTGTCTCCTTTTCCTAGAGATAACGGTTTCTTGGAGGTGAAAAACAACTCCCGCTTTCCCGACCGCCGTCGGCTAGAAATTGCCCGGCGGATCGGAAGCCGGAAAACTCTCGTCGGACTTTTCGTCCGTCCGGCTCCAGCGCTTCGGGGGCATATCCATTTCCTCGGGGCCGGCGTTGCGACGGGCGCAGGTCCCTCGGACGTCCGATCCGGCGGAGACTCCTTTTCCTTCGCCCCCTCTTCCGCACCGACGACCGGATGATCCGGATGGGCCACCGGGCGGTCGCGGAGCGGCGCCTTGGCGTTCTGGTCGGCGTTCCTCTGCGCATCCTCGGCGGGATTGCGCGTATCCTCTGCCTCGCTGCGGGTCATCGGCCTCCTGCTTTCCATGGGTCCGTGCCAAATGCGCCAGCCCGGCGGCGCAAGAGGGGCGGACCCTGGTCCGCCCCTCGAAGGCTTACTCGATGGCTCAGGCGGGCGTCCGGGAGGCGCCGGCGCCCTCCCCGGTCGCCGACTGCGCGGCCTCGACCGCCTTGTCGCCCGCCGCCTTGGCCACGGCGCCGAGCCGCTCCCCCAGAGGCGCATCGCCGGGCTGGCGGTCGGCCTCGTCCCGGGCGGCGGCATAGACCTCGCCCGCGGCCTCCCGAGCGGTCTCCACCCCCGCCTCGACCTTTTCCTTGAGCGCCGCTCCGGCCGCTCCCAGGTGCCGGCGCTCCAGCTCCGAGGCCGGCAGCGCCGCGCCCATGGCCGCGCCGACGGCGAACCCCAGCGCGCCCAGCACCAGCGGTTCGCGCTCCATCAGGTCGGAAACCATGCCGCCCGCGTCCCGCCCCGCATGGCGCAGGCCGTCCATCGCCTCGGCCCCGGTCCGGCGCAGTCCCTCGGCCGCGTCGCGCACACCCTCGCCGCCCGCCTGCGCGGCGTCATGAAGCGCGCCGCCCACCGTCTCGTAGGCCGCGCCTGCGCCCTGCGCCGCGCGATCGGCGAGCGAGGGCCCGCCCGCGCCCATCGGCTGCGACGCGCCAGCCCCCTCGCCGGTCCGACCAGCATGGCCGGAATACCCTGCGTAACCTGGATAGGCCCGGCTCGAACCGGCGGGTTGGGCGCCGGATTGGGGACCCGAGCCCATCATCAGCCAGGCCATGCCGCTTCCGATCAGGGCCAGGGCCATGGGATTGTCCCGGGCCTGGGCCTTGAGGTTGGCGAGCATCTCGGTCCCGTCGCCGCCCCGGAACTGGTTCAGGACCTCGTCCATGATCTGCCCGGGGCTCATGCGCGCCTTGAGTTCGTCCGCGGTGTCGGCCAGCCGGGCGCGCGCCGCCTCGGCCTGGCGCTCCAGCTCGGCGCTGGCGGTGTCGGCGTCGGTCATTGGGTCTGCTCCTTCACGAGATGGGCGTCCTTGCGCAGCTGTTCGGCGCTGCGGCTGGGCGCGAGGGCGTCGGAGGTAAGATTCTTGCGGCCGCGCTGCAGCGTCAGATAGCCGATCAGCGCCACGGCGAGCCCCACCACCAGCGAACTCCACCCCATGCCGAGGCCCGTCTGGGCGAGGCCATGGACCAGCGCCTGCAACAGCACGACGAGGGCCGCGATAAAGAGCGCGGCGCCGGCGAGGATCTCCACCGCGCCCGCGCCGATCCGCTCGCCGCTTTCGCGCAGCTCGCTGCGCAACAGCTTGCCCTCGGTCTGGACCAGGGTCGACAGCTGCTGGATCAGGTCGGAGATCAGCTCGGAGAGGCTGCGCTCGGACCGCTGGACATCGGGCCGCTGAGCGTCAGGGCGCTGGGGAATGGGATCGGGCGTCATGCCGACCCCCCTTCCCGTCCCGGGCCCGCCTTCGGCCAAGAGGGCGTCCCGCCCGCCGCGCTCGGAGAAGAGACCGACGGCGTCCGCACATGCGCGCCGCCCGTGTGGGTCGGGCCCGCGCCCGTCTGAGCCGCACCCGTCTGGCCCATGCTCGCGCCCATCTGATCTGCGCCCGTCTGGCCCGCGGTCGTCCGGCTTGCGCCCAGGTGACTCGCACCCGCGTGCTGGCCCAAGTCCCTGCGTCCTGTCGTCGCCTGGGTCGCATGCCCTGGGGCCGCCTGGCCTCCCTGCCCGGTGAGCCCGACGCCGCCCGCCGCGGCGACGCGGCCGAGGGCGAATCCCGCCAGCACCGATCCGGCGATGAACCCCATCGGGTTGCGCCGGCCGAAATCGCGCACCGCCTCCAGCATCTCGGCCGAAGAGCGGCCCTCGAGCGCCCGGGAAAAGCCCTCCAGCCCGTCCGCGGCCTGGGTGAGCATGTCGCCGGCGAAACCGAGCTTGCGGTCGGAAAGCTCGGAGCGCGCCGCCTTCAACGCATCTGAGAAGGCCGCGAGCCCCGCCGCCGCCTCGTCCTTGGCGGCATCCGCCTGGTCGCGCGCCGCCTCCGCGGCCTGGTCGAGCGCCCCACCGGCGGAAGGCGCGTCGAGCCGGCCCGATTCCGGCTTCTCCGACTGCGACGTCATCCCCTCCGACGACCGCCCAGCCGCGTTATTCGATTTCATCTCCGCTTCCGGCCCCTCCGACCGGGCCTCGGCGAAGGCCTCGCCTGGTGTGCCCGGAGACGGCGCTCCCAGAGGGTCGTCCCGCTCCGCTGGTCCGCTGCCCATGCCGGGGCGATCCGCAAGCCTGTCCTGCGCCATTCGCTGACTCCTCGTCGAGAATTCCGATGGCGACCGAACCGGGATCCCCGCCCCCGTGTTCCGCGGGAATGTGAATATGCCGTCCGGACCGCCTGCCCGGACGGAGGAGCGCAGCAAATTATCGTATTGCGATCAGTCTTGGCAGTCGCTCAGGTCCCGCTCACCCGCCAGAGGACGTCGCCCACGTCGTCGGCGACCAGGAGCGAGCGGCCGTCCGGGCCGATGGCCACTCCGACCGGCCGGCCCCAGGAGGACTTCTCGTCCGCCGACAGGAAGCCGGTGAGGATGTCGCGCGGCGGCCCCGAGGGCTTGCCCCCCGCGAAGGGCACGAAGACCACCCGATAGCCCGACAGCGTCGCCCGGTTCCAGGACCCGTGCTGGCCGATCGCCATGCCCGGCCCGAACCCCGGCAGCACCCCCTCGGGCAGCCAGCAAAGCCCGAGCGAAGCGGTATGCCCCCCGAGCGCGTAGTCAGGGGTGCGCGCCGCGGCGACCAGGGCCGGGTTCTGAGGCACGCGGTCGTCCACTGTCCTTCCCCAGTAGCAATAGGGCCAGCCGTAGAAGCCGCTCTCGACCACCTCGGTCAGGTAGTCGGGCGGCGTCTCGTCGCCGAGCCCGTCCCGCTCGTTGACCACGGTCCAGAGCGCCCCGGTCTCCGGCGCGAAGGCGAGCCCGACCGGATTGCGCAGGCCCGTGGCGAAGAGACGCGTGGCGCCCGAGGCGACGTCGTGGACATGGATCGCCGCGCGCCCTTCCTCCGCCGCCATGCCGTGGTCGCCGATGTTGCTGAGCGAGCCGACGCCCACATAGATCCGCGCCCCGTCCGGGCTCGCCAGCAGGCTGCGGGTCCAGTGGCCGCCGGGCTTGAACTCGGCGAGCCGGCGGGGCGCGCCCGAGAGCCGCGTCGCGCCCGGCTCAAAGGGAAAGGCGAGCAGGCCGTCGGTCACGCCGACGTAGAAGACGTCGCCGACCAGCGCCATGCCGAAGGGCTGGTTCAGCCCGGAGAGATAGGTCTCGCGCGTCTCGGCCGTCCCGTCGCCGTCGGCGTCGCGCAGAAGCGTGATGCGGTTGGGGCTCTTCCCAAGGGCGGCGGCGCGGCGCATGGTCGCCTGCATGGCGTAGTCGAAGGCGCTCTGCGGACGGCTCTCTTCCTGGAGCGCCTCCGCCGTCAGCACGTCGCCGTTGGGCAGGACCTCGATCCAGCGCGGGTGCTTCAGCCCGGCCGCGAAGGCGTTGACTTTGAGCCCCGGGGCGGGCGTCGGGGCCGCGCCCTGGGGCCAGCCGCGGGCGGTCGGCATCTTGAGCGTGGGCACCGTCTGGGGCCGCGCCGCCGGGATCTCCGGCGCGGGCCCCACCGCCTGGGGGCCTTCGTGCCGGGCGCTCCGGCGGGCGAGGATCGCGGCCGCGCCGACCATCGCCACCACCCGCGCGACGACTTCCGAAACGCCCATGCCGACCTCCCGCCCTGCCGAGGCTTCCGTGATGCGTCGCCCCGCGCCGCCGCGCAAGCCGCAAATGCGCGTCCCGGGCCCGGATCGAAGCCTTCGCCCCTGCGTCGCGCAGGTCTGCGCGGCCGACGTCGGCGCCCGCGAATTGCGCAAAAATTCGTGCTGACGCGCGCGGCCCGAAACATGGAAAAGAGGCGCTGCGGATTGCGCTCTGGAGACCTGCGCAGACGCCAGGACCGGCCCGCAGCAGCGTTTCCCGCCTCAAAAGACCGTTTCAGGGTCGAAAACCACCATTTTGCCGCAGGTGCGAGAAAGGACCCCTTGCCAAGGGGCCCCGTTCTGTCTACATCGGCATACAATGGACGCGACGCCGAGCCGCAAAGGTGCTTGCGGCCCGGCGCCGGAGCTTATTCAGTGTCCAGCGCTGGATCGTAGAGGGATCGCCATGAGTCTGTACACGGACTACCTAGCTGAAATCGAAGCGCGCAAAGGCCAGGGCCTGCATCCCAAGCCCATCGACGATGGCGCGCTGGTGGCGGAGCTCATCGCCCAGATCGAGGACGCCGGGAGCCCGCAGCGCACGGCGGCCCTCGACTTCTTCATCTACAACACCCTGCCCGGCACCACGAGCGCCGCCGGGGTCAAGGCGGCCTTCCTCAAGAAGATCATCCTCGGCGAAGCCGTCGTCCCCGAGATCGCCCCGGCCTTCGCCTTCGAGCTGCTCTCGCACATGAAGGGCGGCCCCTCGGTCGAGGTCCTGCTCGACCTCGCGCTCGGCGCGGACGCGGCGATCGCGGCCCAGGCGGCGGAGACGCTGAAGACCCAGGTCTTCCTCTACGACGCCGACATGGCGCGCCTCGCCGACGCCTACAAGGCCGGAAACGCGGTCGCGAAGGACATCCTCGAAAGCTACGCCAAGGCCGAGTTCTTCACCAAGCTCCCGCCGGTCGAGGACGAGATCAAGGTCGTCACCTACATCGCCGCCGAGGGCGACATCTCCACCGACCTGCTCTCTCCCGGCAACCAGGCCCATTCCCGCTCCGACCGCGAGCTGCACGGCCAGTGCATGATCTCGCCGGCGGCGCAGCAGGAGATCCTGGCGCTGAAGGCCCGGCACCCCGACAAGCGGGTGATGATGATCGCCGAGAAGGGCACGATGGGCGTCGGGTCCTCGCGTATGTCCGGCGTGAACAACGTCGCGCTCTGGACCGGCCGCAAGGCGAGCCCCTACGTCCCCTTCGTCAACATCGCGCCCGTGGTGGCCGGCACGAACGGCATCTCGCCGATCTTCGCCACCACCGTCGACGTGACCGGGGGCATCGGCCTCAACCTCAAGAACTGGGTCCGCAAGACGGGCGAGGACGGCAAGCCGATCCTCAACAACGACGGCAACCCGGTGCTGGAAGAGGCCTATTCGGTCGAGACAGGCACCGTCCTGACCATCGACGTCAAGGACAAGAAGCTCCGCGACGCCGCCGGCAAGGAGCTCGTCGACATCGCCGCCGCCTTCACCCCCCAGAAGCTCGAGTTCATGAAGGCCGGCGGCTCCTACGCCATCGTCTTCGGCAAGAAGCTCCAGACCTTCGCCGCCGAGACCCTGGGCGTCGCGCCCGTCGCGGTCTTCGCCCCGAACAAGGAGATCACGGTCGAGGGCCAGGGCCTGACCGCGGTGGAGAAGATCTTCAACCGCAACGCCGTGGGCGTCACCCCCGGCAAGGTGCTGCACGCCGGCTCGGACGTGCGGGTGCGGGTGAACATCGTCGGCTCCCAGGACACCACCGGCCTGATGACCGCCCAGGAGCTCGAGGCGATGGCGGCCACCGTCATCTCGCCGATCGTGGACGGCGCCTACCAGTCCGGCTGCCACACGGCCTCGGTCTGGGACAAGAAGGCCCAGGCGAACATCCCGAAGCTGATGGCCTTCATGAACAACTTCGGCCTGATCACCGCGCGGGATCCGAAGGGCGTCTATCACTCGATGACGGACGTGATCCACAAGGTGCTGAACGACATCACCGTGGACGACTGGGCGATCATCATCGGCGGCGACAGCCACACCCGCATGTCCAAGGGCGTGGCCTTCGGCGCGGATTCGGGCACGGTCGCGCTGGCGCTGGCGACGGGCGAGGCGACCATGCCGATCCCGCAGTCGGTCAAGGTCACCTTCAAGGGCAAGATGAAGCCCTGGATGGACTTCCGCGACGTGGTGCACGCGACCCAGGCCCAGATGCTGAAGCAGCACGGCGACAACGTCTTCCAGGGCCGGATCATCGAGGTCCATATCGGCACGCTGTTGGCGGACCAAGCCTTCACCTTCACCGACTGGACGGCCGAGATGAAGGCCAAGGCCTCGATCTGCATCAGCCAGGACGAGACCCTGATCGAATCGCTTGAGATCGCGAAGCATCGCATCGGGATCATGATCGACAAGGGCATGGAGAACGCCGCCGGCACCCTCGCCGGGCTGATCGCCAAGGCGGACAAGCGCATCGCCGAGATCCGCTCCGGCGAGAAGCCGGCCCTCGCTCCCGACGCGAATGCGAAATACTTCGCCGAGGTGATGGTCGATCTCGACCTGATCGACGAGCCGATGATCGCCGATCCGGACGTGAACAACGCCGACGTCTCCAAGCGCTACACCCACGACACCATCCGGCCGGTGTCCTACTACGGCGCCCAGAAGAAGGTGGACCTCGGCTTCGTCGGCTCCTGCATGGTGCACAAGGGCGACATCAAGATCGTCGCCCAGATGCTGAAGAACATCGAGAAGACGATGGGCAAGGTCGAGTTCAACGCGCCGCTCGTCGTCGCGGCCCCGACCTACAACATCATCGACGAGCTCAAGGCCGAAGGCGACTGGGAGATCCTGCAAAAGTATTCGGGCTTCGAGTTCGACGACCTCGCTCCGAAGAGCGCCGCCCGCACCGAATACGAGAACATCCTCTATCTGGAGCGGCCGGGCTGCAACCTCTGCATGGGCAACCAGGAGAAGGCCGCCAAGGGCGACACCGTCCTCGCCACCTCCACGCGCCTCTTCCAGGGACGAGTCGTCGAGGACTCCACGGAGAAGAAGGGGGAATCCCTCCTCGCCTCGACCCCGGTCGTGGTGCTCTCCGCGATCCTCGGCCGCACCCCGAGCGCCGAGGAGTACAAGGCCGCGGTGGAGGGCATCGACCTGACCAAGTTCGCCCCGCCGGTGGAAAAGCCGGGCATGACGCGCTCCGTCCATTTCTGATCGGCCGGGGCGCGCGACGCGCCCTCGCCAAATCCTGAAATACGTCCAGGGGGGCGGCGACCTGCGTCGCCGCCCCTTTTCGCGCCGCGCCTTTTCACGCCCCGGAGCCTCGGGCCATTTGATCCGGACGCGATTTCGATATAGACCGATCCAAATATTTCCAGGGCTCAGGGAGGCGCATGGTCATGCAATCGGGGCGCGGGGGGAGCGGGCGCATCACCCTGCTCGACGTGGCCGAGGCGGCGGGGGTGTCGCGCGCCACGGCCTCGCTGGTGATCCGCAAGAGCCCCCTCGTCGCCGACGAGACCCGGCTGCGCGTCGAGCAGGCCATCGCCAAGCTCGGCTACGTCTACAACATGGGCGCCGCCAGCATGCGCGCCACCCGCAGCAACACCGTCGGCGTCCTCATCCCGAACCTCGGCAATCCGTTCTTCGCCGCCATGCTCGCCGGCATCGAGCGGGCGCTGGAGGATGCGGGCATGATCGTCGTGCTCGCCAACAGCCGGGAATCCGCCGCCAGCCAGGAGACCATCATCCACCGGATGCGCGAGCGCGGGGTGGACGGGCTGATCCTCTGCCCGGTCGCGGACACCCGCTCCTCCCTGCTCGCCAAGGCCGCGGACTGGCGGCTGCCGGTGGTCCAGGCCCTGCGCCATGTCTCTGAATCCCGTGGAGATTACGCCGGAACCGACTATGCCGGCGGCATGCGCCAAGCGGTGGAGCATCTGGCCTCGCTCGGCCACAGGCGCATCGCCTTCGCCGTGGGGGGGCCGGTGCATTCGGCCTATCGCGAGCGTCTCGCGGGCTTTCGCGCCGCCATGGCCGACCACGGGCTCGACCCCGGCGCGGTCATCGACGTGCCGCTCGGGCCCGCCGAGTCCGCCCGGTCGGCGGGCCTGCTCCTCGACCATCCGGCGCGGCCGACGGCGGTGGTCTGCTTCAACGACGTCATGGCGGGAGGCCTCTCCAACGGCCTCACCGACCGCGGGGTGCAGGTGGGGGCGGAGTTCTCCGTCGTCGGCTTCGACGACCTGGCCGAGGCCGAGCTGGTGCGCCCGCGGCTCACCTCCATCGCCACCTTTCCCGCCGAGATCGGCGACAGCGCCGCCCGACTGCTCCTCGCGCGGCTCGAGACGCCGGACCGGGCCGACCGCCGGGTGGTGAACCTGACCCGGCTGGTCCTGCGCCAGTCCACCGCCGCCCCGCCTCCCGACTGGTCCTCGGACCGATCCCGGGACTGACCGCCGGACGGATCCCCCGATTGGCCCCGCAGGATTGACAGGCCGGGGCGATTCGTTTTAGATCGATCTAACAAATCCAAGAACAGCCCGCGACAAGCGCCGGACCGGAGGATCCCATTCCGATGTACGACTTCAACTTCGCGCCGGTCTTCGCCGCGATGGACCAGCTCCTGATCGGGGCCTGGGTGACGGTGAAGCTGTCGGCGGCGGCGATGGCGATCGGCTTGGTCGTCTCCATCGCCTGCGCGATCGCCAAGACCTCGGGGCCCCGGCCGCTGCGCCTCCTCGTGAACGCCTATATCGAGGCGATCCGCAACACGCCCTTCCTGGTGCAGATCTTCTTCCTTTACTTCGGCCTGCCGACCATCGGCCTGCGACTCGACCCGAATTCCGCCGCGCTCCTCGCCCTCGTGGTCAACTTCGGGGCCTACGGGACCGAGATCATCCGCGCCGGCATCGAGTCGATCCACAAGGGCCAGATCGAGGCCGGCACGGCCCTCGGCCTCTCGCGGCTCCAGATCTACCGCTACGTGGTGATGAAGCCCGCCCTGCGCACGGTCTATCCGGCCCTGACCAGCCAGTTCATCTACCTGATGCTGACCTCGAGCGTCGTCTCGGTGATCTCGGCCACCGACCTCGCCGCCGCCGGCAACGACCTCCAGTCCCAGACCTTCGCCAGCTTCGAGGTCTACCTGGTGGTCACCGCCATCTACCTCGCCCTCGCCGTCGGCTTTTCCGCAGTCTTCGCGGCGATCGAACGCGCCGCCTTCACCTATCCGCTGAGCCGCTGAGGAGCCGCGCCATGATCCGTCCCTTCGGCCTCAACGACGTCCTCCTGATCGCCGAGGCGATCCGCTGGACCCTTGCCCTCTCGGCCATCGCCTTCGCCGGCGGCGCGCTCGGGGGCCTGCTGATCGCCCTCGCCCGCACCGCGGACGCCCGGTGGCTGCGCGTCTCGGCCGCGCTCTTCATCCGGCTCTTCCAGGGCACGCCGCTGCTGATGCAGCTGTTCCTGGTGTTCTTCGGCATGAACATCTTCGGCCTGCCCATCAACCCCTGGCTCGCCGCCTCGCTGGCGCTCACCCTGCATGCCAGCGCCTTCTTGGGCGAGATCTGGCGGGGCTGCATCGAGGCGGTGCCCTCGGGCCAGCGCGAGGCGGCGACCGCGCTCGGGCTCGGCTACTACCACCGCATGACCTCGGTCATCCTGCCCCAAGCCGCGCGCATCTCCGTCGCCCCCACCGTCGGCTTCCTGGTGCAGCTCATCAAGGGCACCTCGCTCGCCTCGATCATCGGCTTCACCGAGCTCACCCGCACCGGGCAGATCGTCAACAATGCGACCTTTTCGCCCTTCCTGGTGTTCGGCACGGTGGCCCTCTTCTACTTCCTGCTCTGCTGGCCCCTGTCGCTGACGGCGCGGCGCATGGAGACCCGCTTCTCCCGCGCCTCAGCCCGCTGACCCATCATAACCAAAGGAAACGCCCGATGACCCTCGCCCGCCGCACCCTGCTCGCGCTCCTCGCCGCCTCCGCCCTCGCGAGCCCCCTCGCCGCCCAGACCCTGGAGGAGATCAAGGCCAAGGGCTCGCTCACCGTCGGGATGCTCGTGGACTTCCCGCCCTTCGGCGTCATGAACGCCGAGAACAAGCCCGACGGCTACGACGCCGACGTGGCGAAGCTGCTGGCCAAGGACCTCGGGGTCGAGCTCGTCATCCTGCCCGTCACCGGCCCGAACCGCATCCCCTATCTGTTGAGCGGCCAGGTGGACGCGCTGGTGGCCTCGCTCGGCATCACGCCCGAGCGCGCCGAGCGCGTCGCCTTCTCCGACCCCTACGCGGGCATCGCCATCGGGGTCTACGGCGACGTCGGCGTCGACCTCTCCGCCCCGGAGAAGCTCTCGGGCCACGCCATCGGCGTCACCCGCGCCAGCACCCAGGACACCGCCGTCACCAAGGTCGCGCCGGCCGACGCCCGCATCCAGCGCTTCGACGACGACGCGAGCGCGGTCCAGGCGCTGCTCGCCGGCCAGGTCGAGGCGATCGGCGTCTCCAACATCATCAGCAGCCAGATCGAGGCCATGGCCCCGGGCCGGTTCGAGGTGAAGTTCCCCCTCTCCCAGCAGGTCCAGGGCATCGCCGTGCGCCCCGGCCAAGACGCCTTCCTCGCCGAGATCAACGCGGTGGTGGAAAAGGCCAAGGCCGACGGCTCCCTGAGCGCCATCCACGAGAAATGGCTCGGCACGCCGCTGCCCGATTTCGTCGCGGCCAGCAACTGAGGATCGCCCCGATGACGACCGCGACCCGCCCCCAGACCGACGTCGAGACCGCGCCCGAGACCGCCATCCGCATGGAAGGCATCAACAAGTGGTACGGCGCCTACCACGCCCTCCGGAACGTCAACCTCACCGTCCGCCGCGGCGAGCGCATCGTCATCTGCGGCCCCTCCGGCTCGGGCAAGTCGACGCTGATCCGCACCATCAACCAGCTCGAGGAAATCCAGGAAGGCAGGATCGTGGTGGACGGCGTCGAGCTCACCGCCGGCGGCCACAACGTCGAGGCGGTGCGCCGGGACGTCGGCATGGTGTTCCAGCAGTTCAACCTCTTTCCGCACCTCACCATCCTCGAGAACTGCATGCTCGCGCCGATGAAGGTCCGCAAGACCTCCAAGGCCGACGCCGAGGCGACCGCGCGCCGCTTCCTCGCCCGGGTGCGCATCCCCGAGCAGGCTGACAAGTACCCGGCCCAGCTCTCGGGCGGCCAGCAGCAGCGGGTGGCGATCGCCCGGGCGCTCTGCATGACCCCGCGGATCATGCTCTTCGACGAGCCCACCTCGGCGCTTGATCCCGAGATGGTCAAGGAGGTGCTTGACACCATGGTCGACCTCGCCCGCGAGGGAATGACCATGCTCTGCGTCACCCACGAGATGGGCTTCGCCCGCGCCGTGGCCGACCGGGTGATCTTCATGGACCAGGGCCAGATCATCGAGGAGGGCGCGCCCGAGGCCTTCTTCGACGCGCCCCGAAACGAGCGCACCCGCGCCTTCCTCCACCAGATCCATTGAGCGCGCCGATGACCAAGCCCGAGATCCTCCTCGTCGAGCCCCTGCCCCCCGCCATCGAGGCCCGGCTCGACGCCGCCTACGCCGTCCACCGGCTCTACGACCCGGCCGGCCGGGACGAAGCCCTCGCCGCCCGGCCGCGGATCCGCGGCGTCGTCACCGGCGGCGGCTCCGGCCTCGCCTCCGATTGGATCGAGGCCATGCCGGCGCTCGGGGTCGTCGCCATCAACGGCGTCGGCACCGACCGGGTGGACCTTGCCCTCGCCCGCGCCCGGGGGGTGGACGTCACCACCACCCCCGGGACCCTCACCGAGGACGTGGCCGACATGGGCATGGCGCTGATCCTCGCGGTGCTCCGCCGGATCGTCGAGGGCGACGGCTTCGTGCGCGCCGGCCGCTGGGCCGCGGGCGAGAAGCTCCCCCTCGGGTTTAGCCTGCGCGGCCGACGGCTCGGCGTGCTCGGCCTCGGCCAGATCGGCCGGGCCCTCGCGGACCGCGCCGCGGCCTTCGGGATGAACGTGCGTTACTGGAGCCGCGGCCCCGTTCCCGGGGTCGACCTCCCCCGCCTGCCCGACCCGGCGGCGCTCGCCGCCGACAGCGACGTGCTCGCCGTCTGCGTCGCCGCCAACGCCGAGACCCGCGGCCTTGTGAACGCCGAGGTGCTGGCGGCGCTCGGGCCCGCGGGCGTCCTCGTCAACGTCGCCCGAGGCAGCGTGGTGGACGAGCCTGCTCTCGTCGCCGCCCTTTCCTCCGGGGGCCTCGCCGCCGCCGGGCTCGACGTCTTCGAGAGCGAGCCCGCCATCCGCGCGGCGTTCCTCACGCTTCCCAACGTCGTGCTCGCCCCCCACCAGGGCAGCGCCACGGTCGAGACCCGCCTCGCCATGGGCGAGGCGGTGCTGGCGAACCTCGCCGCCCATTTCGCCGGCGCCCGCCCGCCCGCGCTCGTCAACTGAAGGACCCCCCGATGATCCTCCGCCAGGCGCTCTTCGAGGGCCGCATCCATCCCGGCCGCGAGGCCGAGTTCCGCGCCTATGTAGACGAGGCGCTCCTGCCCCTGTGGCGACGCTTTCCCGGCCTGCGCGAGCTGCGGGTCCTCCACGAGATCGACCGCGACGACGGCGTTCCCCCGGTCGCCCTGGCGCTCTCCATGGCCTTCGACGACCGCGCCGCTCTCGACGCCGCCCTCGACGCCCCCATCCGCTACGAGAGCCGCGAGGTCACCAAGGGCCTGCTCGCCCTCTTCGACGGCCAGGTGCGCCACCACGTCTTCGACCTCGCCCATGACGAGGCGGGCGATGTCCTCGAAGCTCAGGGGGCCGGCGATGCCTGAGCCTATGTGTAAGCCGACGCTTCAGACGACGCCTCAGACCCGGGCGCTGGTGGTGATGGGCGTCTCGGGCTGCGGCAAGAGCTCGGTCGGCGCGGCCTTGGCGGCGCATCTCGGCGCCCCCTTCGTCGAGGGGGACGCCCTGCATCCGCTGGCCAACGTCGCCAGGATGGCCGCCGGCGCGCCGCTCGAGGACGCCGACCGCTGGCCCTGGCTCGGGGCGATCGCCGCCCGGGTGGCGACCGATCCCGCGCCGGTGGTGGTCGTTTCCTGCTCGGCGCTGAAGCGGGCTTACCGCGACCTCCTGCGCGCCGAGGCGGGGCGGCCCGTGGGCTTTCTCTACCTCCACGGGACCGAGCCCGTGCTCGCCGCGCGCATGAACGCCCGCCAGGGCCATTTCATGCCGCCCGCCCTGCTCGCCAGCCAGCTCGCCGCGCTGGAGGATCCCCGCGGCGAGCCGGGCGTCGCCGCCGTCGAGGTGGGCGCGCCCCTGGCGGCGGTGATCGCCGCCGCCATCGCCGCCGTTGCGTCCCGCTGATCCGGCACAGCCTCGGCCGGACGCCCGGCGGCAGGCGCCCGAACGACCCCCGGCCCCTTCAGAACGGGTCGATCACCGTCACCCCGGTGGGCCGGAAATGCTCCGCGTTGCCGGTGACCACCGCCGCCCCATGGGCGAGCGCGGTGGCCGCGATCATAAGATCGGCCCCGTCATGCCCCAGCTCCGCCGAGAGCCGCCCCCAGATCCGCGCGTCCTCCGCGCCGAAGGGCAGGATGCGGTCGGCGAAGATCGTCACGGTCCGGTCAGTCCAGGTCCGCAGGTCGGCGGCGAAGCCCGGGTTGCGGCGTTCCTGCTGGCGGATGCCCCGCTCGATCTCGCCCAGGGTGACCACGCTCAGGAACAGCGCCGTCTCCGGCTGGCCGCGCAGCCAAGCCGCCACCTGCGGGGCGCGGTCGGGCCGTCGCGCCGCCGAAAGGACGTTGGTGTCGAGCACGAACATCAGAACGCGACGTCGCGCGGCCTGATCTGAGCCCCCGCGAAGGCATCCTCCTCCCCCTCGCCCCCCGGAAAGGCCAGCAGATGCTCGGCGAAGCTCTCTCGCGCCGCCCGGGCCTCGACCAGCAGCCGGTGGTAGTCCACGACCGACAGGACGACGACCGCGGGTTTCCCCCGGCGCGACACCTCCTGCGGCGTCCCGGCCAGCGCGGCCTCCACCACGGCGCTGAAACGGTTCTTGGCGTCCTGCACGGACCACATGGGGAGCCCCCTCGACCAACTGGCCTGACACCTGGCCAGATAGGAGGGGCGCCCTGCCCTGTCAATGCGGCGAAACCCGGGGCCGAACGCCCGGAAATCAGTCAAGATACTGTAATATCAGGATCTTCACGGCGATTGCCAATTGGCAATCGCCATTTCCTCGCCCTAGCTGTCCTTGCGCGCGGCCAGGAACTGCTCGAAGGCCGCGCGCAGGGCCGCGACCGAAAGGTTCTCGTTGAACTCCAGGGTGATCTTGCCGCCCTTGCGCCGCATCCGGATGCCGCTCTCCCCCGGCCCCCGGCGGAACACCCGCCCCGCGGTCCCGGTCTCCGGCGCGGGCTCCGCCGCCGGCTTCGCCGCGGCCGCCAGGGCGGAAACGACCCTGGGCGCCGGCCAGGCCTCCCCCTGCCCCGCCCGCGCCGCGTCTTGCAGCGCCGCGATCCGCCCGGCCTCGGCGAAGACCCGCGCCTTCGCGCCTGCCTCCTCCACCAGCGGCCGCAGCCGTCGAGCATGGGATTCGCGCAGGTCGCGGATCGAGGCGAAGGCCGCGACGATCTGTTCCGGCAGCCGCGCGAGGTTCAGGTAGCGCGACAGCCAGGCCTCCCCCACCTCCATCCGCTCGGCCATTTCCTTCTGCCGGCCGGCGTAATAGAGTTCGAGCGCGCCGGCGTAGTCCCGCGCCCGCTCGTAGTCAGAAATGTCCTCCCGGTCGCGGTTCTCGAGGTCCGAGAGGCGAAACGCCTCCTCGTCGGTCAGCTCGCGGATCTCGATCAGGTAGCGCAGCTGCGGGTAGTTGTGGCCGTTGAGCCAGCTCACCGCGAAATGCCGCCGCGCCCCGCAGATGACCTCGAACTCCTCCGCCTCGCCCGCCGGCAGGCGGCGCACCACCGCGGGAAATTCCTGGCGTCCCTGGGCCTTGATCGAGTCGATCAGGTCGCGGCAGTTCGCCTCGGTCAGCAGGTCGTAGGCGCGGTTGTGCCGCGCCCACATCCGGCAGCGCCCGGGCTCGACCCAGCGCAGCACCTTCTCCTCCCGTTCGCCCGCCTCGGCGAGGGCGTTCGCGCGGTTGAGGAAGCGCGCCGCGCCCCGGTCGACCTTCGGCGCGCCGGCGTCGAGGCCCTTGAGCACGTCGTCGAAGACGGCGTCGTGGCGCTTGCTCACAGCAGGCCCTCCTTGCGCAGCAGCGGGTGGTGGCTCGGCCAGGTCTTGCGCGTCAGCAGCTCGACTTCCCGGCCGACCGCGTCGAGATACGCGCGGCAGCGGCGGTGGGTCTCGGTGCGCGCCGCCGCCCCGGTCAGCTCGTAGACGGTCGAGAGGTTCGCGGTGGCGTTGTCGATCTCGGCGGAATCCTTCAGCGTCGCCTGCAGCATGTCCTGGGGAAACACCGCGTCCATCATCCGCTTGATCGCCAAGTGGGCGGACTTCTGGTCGTCCATCTTGGAGGCGAGGATCCGCACGAAGGCATAGCTGCGCGCGCCCCCATGGTTGGCGAGCTCGCGCAGGGTCGCCTCCATCATCTTCAGGAAATGCACGGTCGAGGCGAAGTCGATGTTGTTCGGCGGCGCCGGGATCAGGAGGGCGTTGGCCGCCCGCAGCACCGAGAGCGACAGCATCCCGAGCGCCGGCGGCGGGTCGAGCAGCACCACGTCGAACTGGTCGGCGATCGCCTCCACCCCTTCGCGCAGACGGTCGAGGATGAAGGCGGGCTCCCGCGCCATCCGGGCCGCGAACTCGTACTCCGCGTCGTAGAGGCCGAGGTTCGCCGGGATGATGGCGATCCCCGGCCAGTAGGTCGCGCGCAGGGCGTAGTGCAGGCTGCGCGGCCCACCGTGGCGCAGGAAGGGATAGAGCGTGTCCTCCTCCTCGTTCACGTCCACGTCGGGGTTGAGCCCGAAGAGCGCGGTGGAGGAGGCCTGGCTGTCGCAGTCGATGATGCAGACCCGGTATCCCTTCAGCGCGAAGTACTGGGCGAGGTGGCAGACCACCGTGGACTTGCCGACGCCGCCCTTGAAGTTCTGCACCGCGAGCACGAGCGGCGGGTCGTCCGGGGCGCGGCAGGGCAGGGCGCCGAAGACCGCGCGCATGTGGTTGATCTGGTCGAGGGTGAAGCCGAGGCGGCGCCCCGTCGCCGGGTCGCGCTCGGGTCCGGGCAGGCGGCCCTCGGCCTCGCCTTCGCGGATGGTCTTCTCGCTGCGTCCGACCATCTCGGCGGCGGTCTTGACGTTGAAGCGCAGGTCGAGGCGCTTGCGGGTCTCGGGGGCGAAGAGGCGGTCTCGCAGCCGGTCGATGACGGCGCTCGCGCGCGTGCTGATCCGGCTCAGCTCCTCGAGATCGACCGGAGCGAGGGCAGGCGTCGGGATGTCCATGGGAGCTGCTCGGGGTTGCCTGTTTTGCGCCACCATGCGGGATTTGTCGCTCCGCGTAAAGTTTGGAGAAATCCGCGGAGTCTCGGATTTCGCCGGAGCCTTGGGGGCGGCGAATCCCGCGTCCGGGTGTGGTCATCCCTCCCGAAAAGTAAGCCTCGTCCCGGCCTGATCCGGGCGCATCCTCGGTCGGTTTTCTGTGGATGGATTTCTGAGGCACGGTTCTAGATTCTAATGTTCTATGTTCATGGAGCATAACCATTTGATTCTATGACGATAATAACGCCAAAACTTACTTTTCGGGAGGGGTTCGCTTACCTTTGGGGACGGTTCGCCTTACGTTTGGGGAGGCCTGGCGTTACATTTGGGGACCTCCCCCAGCCTTACGTTTGGGGTGGGCGATCCGGGGCGAATCGCCTGCCAGAAATTTCCTTTTTGATTCGGGCTGTTGCGAATCGGCTTTCTTGCGCGCGCGCTCCGACCCTTACTTTTCGGGTGTCCGGACGGGCGAGGGCCGCGCCGTCTTGGTGACGGCCGTTGCAGCCTTACGCGGGCGGCGCTACAGCTGTAAGAGATTCGGCGTAAGATCGGAGCGTGAGGCGGTGGAAGGCGAATACCGGACAGTCGAGGCGCGGGCGACCGGCGAGAGCATGGTCAAGCCGGGCGAGCTGGTCGACCTCATCGAGGTGACGCCCCTCACCCTGAGCGACCGGCGCATCTACAACCAGCTCCTCGAGAACGCCTGGGAGGCGATCGACCGGCCGGTGAGCCATGTGATCGCCAAGGCGGCGCTGCGCGGCAGCCACAATTCCAACGACCGGGTGGGCGAGAGCCTCGAGCGGCTGATGTCGGCGATCGTCAAGGTCGCGGTCACCTGGGACGGGGAGCCCGCCATAGAGCGGGTGCAGCTGCTCGGCGGCAATGTCGAGACCACCCGGGCCGACGGTCTGATCGAGTACGAAATCCCGCCCCGGCTGCGCAAGATCATCCGCAATTCCACCGTCTTCGCCCGGCTCCAGCGCGAGGTGATGTTCGCGCTCAGCTCCAAGTACGCGCTCACCCTCTACGAGATGGTGCAGAAGCGCGGCGGCCTGCGCTGGCGCTCGGTGGAGCGGTTCGAGCTCGGCCAGCTCCGCGCGGTGCTGGGGGTGCCCCGCGGCCGGCTCGCCTCCTGGTCCAACTTCAAGCTGCGCGCCCTCGACCCGGCGGTCAGCGAGGTCAACGCGCTCTCCGACTACATCGTCGCCTTCGAGCCGGTGCGCACCGGGCGCAGCGTCACCCATGTGGATCTGCGCTGGTGGCGCAAGGACGACGTGGCCACCGCCTCGGCGGACCGGGCGCTGCAGTTCTCGCGGCTCGGCCGGCAGGCGCGGGCGGAGGGCCGGGCCGAGGCGCCGGCGGGGCAGGGGGCCCGGCCGGGGCTGCGGCCGCGGCCCGCCTGGCTGGAGAGCGAGGGGCCGGCGCTGCGCACCGAGACCTACGAGACGGCGCGGCTGCGTCATCCGGGCTACGACATTTACCAGGTCGAGGCGGAATGGCGCCGCTGGTCCGCGCCGCGGGGCGTCCCCGCCGACCCGGACCAGGCCTTCCTCGCCTTCTTCCGCAAGTACGCCGAGGCGAACCCGCTCTGACCCCGCGCCTCAGCCCGCGAGCGCGTCGAGGAAGCGGTCGAAGACCGCGCCCACCAGCGCGATCTTGGCGGCGATGACCGCCTCGCGCTCGGCCAGCGGGATCTCGGCGTAGCCGTCCTTGAGCAGGCGGATCTGGGTCTGGAGGAGCCGGCCGTTCTCCTGCTCGATCCGGGTCAGCGCCGCCGCGAAGGCGCTCCCCGCCACCCCCGCGGGCAGGATCGGCGTCAGCCGCACGGTGGCGAGGAGCGCGTAGCCGAAGGCCAGCGCCTCGATCCCCAGCCCCTCCCGGGGCAGGCCCGCGAACCCGGTCCGCGCCGCCTCGGCCGAGAACGGCGCGACGAGCTGGGCGCCCGCCAGATAGACGCTCGGGTCGGGCGACCAGCGGGTCGTGCGGCAGAGCAGGGCGACCGCCTCGCTCTCGCGGAAGAGCTGGCTGTTGAGGTGCTGCCAGACGATCCCCCCCGCACCCGACGCCCCGCCGCCCCCAAGCCCGAGCCCCGGCCAGGCGAAGGCCGGCGGCAGGGCCGCCCCCGCCAGCGCCAGAAAGGGCAGGTTCACCGCCTTGCTCGCGCAGACGAAGTGCGCGATGCGGGTCTCGACCTCCGGCGTCAGGCCCGCGAGGGCGATCCGGTCACGGATGCGGTCGTATTGCTCAAGATGCATCGCGGGGTCTCCTGGTGCGGGGCGCCCGCGGCCGCGCGGGGGGAGGCAGGGCAGGGGGCTCCGCCGGCGCTTCGGCGGGCGGGAGGGGCAGGGGGATCGCCCGCAGGTGGTCGCCCGCGCAGGGAAACCAGGGCTCCGGCGCGCCGGGGTCGTCCGCGGCGATCCACACCGTCTGGTCCCCGGGCCAGGTCCCGGCCTCGACCGCGTCGAGGAAGGCGTCGATGAGGCGCATCGTCACCGCCGGCAGCTCCAGCGTATAGGCGTGATAGGCGTGCTGGACGATCACCAGCCGCGACCGCCGGATGCCCTTGCGCAGCACCTCGTGGCACTTGCGCGGGGTGAAGAAGTCGTATTCGCCGTTCAGGATCATCGTCGGACAGTCGATCCGCCCCAGCCGGTCGGTGATCGGCGTGAAGCCCGTCACCGATTCCATCAGGTTCTGCAAGGCGAAGAGGTCGTTGATCGCATAGCCCCGGCGCATCATCTCGGGCAGGGCGGCGGCGTTCGCCGCCAGCCACTCGTCGCTCATGTTCATCGGCATCAGCCAGCGCTGCAACGCCGGCAGGCCCACCTGCACCAGCGACTCGTAAAGCCCGCACCCCATCTGGTAGAGCTGCGGCGGCATCTCGGCGAAACAGCTCATCGCGATCAGCGAGGCGCAGCGCTCGGGCCGCTCCAGCGCGAACTGCACCGCCACCGTCCCCCCAAAGGAGATGCCCGCCACATGGGCCTTCTCGACGTTCAGATGGTCGAGCAGCGCCTCGAGCGTGCGCCAGTGGTCCTCGAAGCGCACGCCGAGCGCGGGCTTGTCGGATTCCCCCTGGCCCAGCATGTCGAAGCGCAGCACCCGCAGCCCCCGGGCGGAGAGATGCGTCGCATAGGCGGCCCAGAGGTCCGAATACTGGGTGAGCCCGTTGACGAAGGCGAAGACGGGCCCCTCCGGCGGCCCGTCGAGCCGGAACGTCACCCGATGTCCGGCGACCAGAGCTTGCGGCATGTCGCGCCTTTCCTCCCCCTGACTAGCGTAGCTGCGTGACGCCGAAGCGACACGAAGGCTGTTGACACATTCGTGTGAGGACTGCAATTTCAACCTAAGACTCTTTCTGGTTGCAGTGCCGAAGCGAAGAAATAATTCGCACGGCGAATGGGGGGAAAGATATGATTGGTTGGCGTAAAACGCCGCCCAAAGGGCAGATTATTTCATTTCTTCTTGCAAGCGCCTCGGTCTTTGCTGCGCCCGCCGCCTGGGCCCAGGATCAATCCGCCCGCATCGCCGCGCTGGAGGCCCAGGTGAACCTGCTGATGCAGGAGATCCAGTCGATGAAGGCCGAGCAGGTCCAGCAGAGCCGCCAGATCAGGAAGGTCGCCGCCGCGCCCGCCCAGGTCCCCGCCCAAGCCCCCGTCCAGGTCCCCGTCACGGCCGCGCAGGGCGTGGCGGTGGCCGAGGCGACCGGGGTCCCGGTGTCGATGCAGGGCGCGCTGCGCACCCCGCCGAGCCCCGGGGTCGCTGGCCATCCCTTCTACGGGCCGCTGCCCGACGGGCGGGAGACCAACGTCATGGCCACGGGCAACGCCAATGTCCGGCTGACCTTCTCGGGTCAGATCAACCGGGCGCTCAACACTGTCGACGACGGCAAGTCGACGGACGTCTACCAGGTCGACAACGAGAACGCCTCCTCGCGTTTCCGTTTCCTCGGGGAATCGAACGCGCTGGACGAGACCCAGGCGCTGGCGCTGTTCGAGTTCGAATGGCCCGTCAACGGCTCGCTCGACGTGAACCAGATCGACCAGACCGTGCCGGATTCGATCAACAAGACCTTCAACCTGCGCCTGCTGGAAGTCGGGCTCAGCAACAACACCTACGGCTCGTTCTTCATCGGCCAGGGCTGGATGGCCTCGGACGGCACGTCGGAGATGGACATCACCGGCGTCACCACCCCGCTCTGGTCGGGCCAGACCTTCGCCTTCGGCGGCATGCTGCCCACGGTGAACGGCGAGGATTTCGACTACATCAAGCGCCGCGCCGCGCCCGATCCGGGCGACTTCGCCTCCGAGGAGGAATACGAGCAGGCGCTCGGCGACTACGCGGTCGCCTCGTCGAACTTCGTCAACGTCTTCACTCTCGGCAACAACCTCGACGGCCTCAGCCGGCTGGTGCGCGTGCGCTACAACACGCCCGTCTGGAACGGCTTCCAGCTTTCGGGCTCGGCGGGCACCGAGGACCGCTACGACGTCGCGCTGCGCTATGCGGGGGAGACCGACTGGGCGCGGATGGCGGCGGGCGCCTCCTGGTGGACCGACGCCTCCAGCGGCGGCTTCGACGGGGTGAGCGCCTCGGGCTCGATGGTGCTCAAGAGCGACCAGTGGTGGAACGGCGTCGGCTTCGCCGCGCAATACGCCAAGATGAGCTTCGACGACCTCGACAACGAGCCCACAACCTGGATGGGCAAGCTCACATATACGCGCAGCTTCTGGGACATCGGCCGCACCGGCTTCGCGCTCCAGTATTCCAAGTACGAGGACTTCTGGATCGAGGGCGCCGACTTCAAGCTCTACGGCGTCGGCTTCTCGCAGAACATCGACCGGCTGGGCTCGGAGGCCTATGCGGGCGTCACCCAGAACGAGTTCACCGTGCCGGGCTACGACGTCAACGACATGACGCTCTACCAGATCGGCCTGATGGTCCGGTTCTGATGCGCGGCCTCGCAGCTCTCGCGATCGCCGGCGCAGCCCTTGCGGGCTGCGCCGGAGTGACGCCGGTCGATCCCCCGGAGATGGGGGCGAACGAGATGCAGGTCCGGCCCGGGGCCTTTTCCGGCCCCGAGGGCTCCTTCGTGCTGGCCGGCAGCAAGCAGCCGCTCGGCGCGCCCGCCGAGGCGACCGAGATCGACGCGGAGGTCGGCGCCGGCGGCTGACGCCGCGAAAGCCGGCCGCAACAGGATATGGCCCGGGCGAGACGGCCCGGCGGAGGGGGAGGAAGGGCATGCTGAGAGCAACCAGGATCGTCGCGGTCGCGGCGCTCCTGATCATTCCGTTGGGCGCGGCGGCGCAGCAGAAGGAGCCGATCACCGGCCGCTCCTCCGTGCCGGCGCTCGACGACCTGAAATACTCGGTGGAGATCCCGGATTTCCGCGTCGGCGGGACCTACGACCTCGCCGACCCCGCCTCCTGGCAGAACGGCGCGCCCGACGGCGTGACGCTCGAAAGCCTGGGCGCCGGGCCGCTGCGCAGCGCCTATATCGCGCTCGGCACGCCCCACAAGGGCGCGGACGGCAAGATCGACAACGCCATCGTCATCTCGAGCTTCTACTCGGGCGACGCCACCTCGATGTATTTCAACTGGGTCGACGGCCAGGGCGGCAACGCCTTTTCCGGCGGGCCGCTGATCGGCCCGGGCAAGCTCTTCGACACCGACCGCTTCTATGTGGTGATGGTGGACGCCCTCGGCCTGTGGGGCGCCTCCAAGCCCTCGGACGGGCTGGGGATGGATTTCCCCAGCTACAGTTATTTCGACATGGTGCAGGCCAACTACCGCCTGCTGACCGACGAACTCGACATCGGCCGCGTGGTCCTCGCCACCGGCGTCTCCATGGGCGCGACCCAGTCCTATGTCTGGGGGCTGATGCACCCGGGCTTCGTCCAGGCCGTCATGCCGATCGGCGGGGCGACCGCCACCGACGGCACCGCGCCGATCGCCGCCTGGTCCTTCCAGAACGCCAAGGCGGGGCTGGAAGGCGATCCGATCTGGCAGAAGACCGGCGGCCGCTACTATGATCTGCCGAAGGACCAGCACCCGGTCCAGGGCCCGGCCTTCCACTGGTCGATGCTCTCGCTGACCGGCTACGACCTCGCGCATCGCCAGTCGCTCGGCTGGGACGCGGTCAAGGGCAGCGTCTTCGCCTGGGATCCGCCCGAACCCGGCTTCGGCGCCGACGTCGAGCGGCTGGGCAAGACCTTCGACGCGGTGGATCTGAAATACCGGGTCGAGGTCGGAGAGCGGCACAACATCAACGCATACCTGCCCGACTACCAGCCGCGCGCCATGGTCATCCACATCGAGAACGACCAGTGGCTGACCGTCGACAAGGCCCGGGAAAGCGTCGGCCTGATCCCCGGGGCGCAGCTGGCCACGGAATGGAGCCCGATCGCCCATTACGCCACCTTCAGCGCGCTGAATTCCCTCGACGACGACCCGATGCTGTCGAGCTTCCTGCACGACATCGGCATCCTGCCCACCTACGGCAAGGTCTGCGACGCGCCGGACTACGTCTCGCCCCGGGTCAACATGACCCCCGACCCGGCGAAGTCCTTCTGGAAGGACGAGATGCGCCACCCCTTCCCGCCGAAGTTCGCCAAGGCCAAGGACGACCGCGGCGTGGAATGGGAGATCGGCTATTTCGACGTCGCCTGCCCGAACATCCCCGACCAGAAGACGCTGGTGGTGGTGCACGGCAAGGGCGCCTTCGCCTCGCACTACGGCTATCTCATCAAGTTCGCGGTGGAGCAGGGCTACCGCGTGGTGGCCCTCGACGCCCCCGACTACGGCCTCTCCGGCCCCGGCAACCTCGGCAAGAACCCGGCCCGGTCGCTCCAGGACATCCGCGTCGCCTTCCACGACGTGATCGTCAACCAGCTCGGCATCAGGAACGCCTATTACCTCGGCCATTCCATGGGCGGGCAGATCGTGCTCGGCTATGCGCTCACCTACCCGGACGCGGTCGAGGGCCTCATCCTCGAAGGCCCGGCCGGGCTCGAGGAATTCCCCGAGACGGTCGAATTCGGCGGCCAGTCCTACCCCCTGTTCGATCCCAGGATCGACAACGACAAGGCGCTCTGGGAACAGGTCTGGGGCCCGACCGGCATGCTGGAGGGCGAGCGCACCCGCACGGCCGAGGGCGTGCGCGACTTCTTCCACTTCCGGACCCGCGACCCGGTCACCGGGGCGACCAGCCCCAGCCCCTTCGGCTACTTCAAGCGCGACACCGAATACGCCCGGCTCCACACCGACCAGCGCGTGGCGATGATCGAGGGCAACCCGGACGAGTTCGAGCAGTGGGTCTTCGCCTTCATCTTCGACGTCTATTCCATCGGCAAGGAGCTGGTGAAGGGCGACCCGAACAGCCTCTACAACCGGCTGCCCCAGATCAAGGCCCCGATCTTCCTCGCCTTCGGCGCGCAGGAGCCCTTCATCCCCTCCACCGCGCTCAACGGCCTGACCGACATGGCGAACGAGGTCATCATCCCCTTCGAGCAGCGGATGCAGGATGCGGGCAATCCGGTGGAGACCAAGATCTATCCCGGCGTCGGGCATTTCATCCACACCGACGTGCCCTACGAATTCGCCCGCGACGCCACCGACTTCATGCGCGCCGGCCGGGTGAACGCCGTCTCGCCCGACGTCATCGACGCGCTGATCAACGGCCTGACGGTCGCCGCAACCGCCGGCGGCCCCGGCAACGTCGGCGCGGGCCAGAAGCCCGCAGGCCTCTCCAAGTGACGCGCAGGGGACCAGGAGCCATGAAGACGCCCTCGCTGAAGACCCTCGCCCTCGCGGCCCTCCTCGGGACGCTCGCGCTCGGCCCGGCCCGCGCCGACCTCTTGTCGCGCAGCGCCGCGCCGCCCCCGATCGAGACCTGGACGCCCGCCTCCAGCGTGCCCTCCCTCGCCTCGCTCAAGAAGTACTACGACATCCCGAACTTCCGCATCGGCGGGACCTACGACCTCGACGCGGACCCTGCGACCTGGCGCGACGGCGGCCAGGGCGGGACGACGCTGGAAAGCCTCGGCTTCGGCCCGCTCAAGACCGCCTACATCGACATGGGCACCCCGATCCGCAACGAGAAGGGCGAGATCGTCAACGCGGTGATCGTGAACCCGCACTACTCGGGGGACTCGGCGGCCAGCTACTCGATCTGGGCCCCCATGGCCTCGAACGCGCTGGCGGGCGGATCGCCGGTGATCGGGCCCGGGCTCGTCATCGACACCAACAAGTACTACGTGGTCTTCCTCGACGCCCTCGGCCTCTGGGGCGCGTCGAAACCGTCGGAGGGGCTGGGGCGGAAATTCCCGCAGTACAGCTATTTCGACATGGTGCAGGCGAACTACCAGCTCCTGCGCGACCACCTGAACGTGGCGAACGTCGACCTCTCCATGGGCGCCTCCATGGGCGGGACCCAGGCCTGGGTCTGGGGGGTGATGTATTCGCCCTCCGGCTTCGTCGACGCCATCATGCCGATCGGCGGCACCACCGCCTCTGACGGGGCCGATCCGATCGGGCAGTGGACCTTCCGCCTCGCCCAGGCGGCGATCGAGAGCGATCCGGTGTACCGGGAGACCGGGGGCAACTTCTACGACCTGCCCGCGGACCAGCACCCGAAGCAGGGGCTGCAGTTCCTGTGGTCGATCCTCCAGCAGACCGGCTTCACCTTCGAGCACCGCTCGGCCATGCCCTGGAGCCAGGTGGAGCGCGAGGTCTTCTACTGGGAGCCGGAAGGCGCCCAGACCGCCGCCTGGATCGCCCGCACCCGGGCGGAGGATCCGAACGACTACTGGTACCGCAACGCCGGCGGCTGGACCTACAACATCAACGACGAGCTGCACCGGATCAAGGCGCGGACCCTCGTCATCCACATCGACACCGACAACTGGCTGATGGTGGGCAACGCCCTCGAGGCGGCGAAGAAGGTGCCGGGGGCGGGCTTCCTCAGCTTCGCCGACCCGACCGCCCATTACGCGGTCTTCAAGGCGCCGAACGTGCTCCACGACCAGGTGAAGTCCTTCGTGGACAACACCGCGCTCCTCTCGATCCAGGGCCCGGGATCGGGCGGGGGCGGGGGGGCGGCCCCGGCGGCCAAGCCCGCGGGCCTCTCCAAGTGAGCCGCAGCGGCAGGGTCGAGGTGGGCGGCGGCCTCCGCCTCGCCTGGCGGGAATGGGGCGAGGGCCCCATTCCCGTTCTCTTCCTCCACGGCAACCTCGCCAGCAAGGACTGGATCGAGCTTGCGGCCCGCTGGTTCCCCGAGGGCCTGCGGGTGATCGGCGTCGACTGGCGCGGCTGCGGCGACAGCGACAAGCCCCTCGCCGATCCCGACTACGCCAACTACTCCATGGCCCAGCATGCGGCCGACATGCTCGCCGCGCTCGACGGGCTCGGGATCGGGCGCTGCCATCTCGCCACCCATTCCACCGGGGGGATGATCGCCGCCCACATGCAGCTCGCCCAGCCCGACCGCTTCGGCCGCTGCCTCGCCCTCGACCCGGTCACCCCCCTCGGCCTGCGCTTCGACGAGACCGGCATGGCGGTGTTTCGCGCCATGCGGGCGAGCAAGGAGGTCACCCGCGCGGGCATGGCCACCGCGGCCGCCTCGCTCTTCGTCGCCGAGAGCCTGACGCCGGGATCGCGGCCGAAATTCCGCGAGGGGCTGGGCGATCTCCAGGCCTTCTTCGACCGGATCATCGACCAGACCTTCGCCGTGTCCGAAGGGATCTGGTTCGGCACGCCGCACAACCTCAACATCGAATACGAAAGCGGCGTGGTGGCCCGGCGGATGGGGGAATTGACCCATGAGCATCTGGTGCTCTGGGGCGAACTCGACGGCTGGATCCCGGCGGCGGACGTCCGGCGCATGGCGGCCGAGATGCCGAACTGCCGCCTGGTGGTGGCGCCCGGCGTCGGCCATTCCATGAACCTCGAGGCGCCGGCGCTCTACGCGGGCTACCTCGGCGGCTTCCTCGGCGGCGTGCCGGTCTGACGCGGCCCGTCCTCACCCCTCCCCCGGCGCAGCCCGCGCCGGGGCGGCCCCTCCGCCGATCCCGCCCCGCGGCCCTGCGGGGGGAGCGGCGGGGTTCCCCCCGGGCTCTTCGGACATTCCGGCTTCCCCCGCTCGACCGCGCCCCAAGCCCTTTCTGGCGGCCCAAGGATCGCGCACGCCGCCGCGCCGGGAACATCCGCCCGATCCCATGGCAAGCCGGACGCCCTCCGACCGCGCCGGCCGCTTCCGCTTGCGCCCCATCGACGCCTCCCTCTGCGCGCCAGGGTCCTGTCCAGCCTCGACCTCGCGCAGACATCCCCTCGTCTTCCCCAACGAGCGCGACCTTGCCGAAGCGCGCCTCGGCGCGGATCTCCCCGATTTCCCGCCGCTTCGGCGTCGGTTTCGCGTCTCCTCCGGCCAGCTGGCGGACCTCGCCCCCGCCCGCGCCTCGTCCTCCCCTGCGCCGTTCGCCGCTCCCGCCCCGCGCCCCCGATTTCCCCCGGCGCGCCGGCGAAGGCGCCCGGGCGTCGCCGGCGTCGCAAATCGTCAACCAAGGTTGCCATTCCCTGAACAATTTTCAGAATATCTTGTATTATCAAATACATGATCCCATTTTCACGCGTGATAGTCCAGGCGCCCCCACGCGTCGCAGACAGGTTCGCGCCAGCTTCGGGGCCTATCGGAGGAGACGGCCAGCGGCGGAGATCCTCCCCCCTGGCGGGACGAACAAAGCGCGCGGCCGCCTGCCCCCCAAGCCCGGGATCGGCCGCCCCGCCTCCAAGAAAAGACAGGGAGAACCAGAGATGACAGCCCACGCCTTCCTGCCGGACGCCTCCCGGCTCCTGCGCCGCGGCCTCGCCGCCGCCGCGATCGGCCTCGCCCTCGCCGCCCCGGTCCAGGCCGAGATCGGGAGCATCGAGATCATCGCCCCGGCCGGCCCCGGCGGCGGCTATGACCAGCTCGCCCGCGCGGTCCAGGCCACGGCGGAAAAGGCGGGCATCGCCTCCGACGTGCAGGTCATCAACGTGCCGGGCGCAGGCGGGACCATCGGCCTCGCCCAGTTCGTCAACGCCCAGGGCCAGGGGAACAAGCTCATCGTCGCCGGCCTCGGCATGGTGGGCGCGATCCGCATCAACAAGTCGCCCGTCGCCCTCGACCAGACCACGCCCCTCGCCCGCATGACCGGCGAATACCAGCCGCTCGTCGTCGCGGCCGACAGCCCGATCAAGACCCTCGACGACCTCGCCGCGAAGTTCCGCGCCGATCCGGGATCGGTCACCTGGGGCGGCTTCGCCCTCGGCAGCCCCGACCACCTCATCTCCGCCATGACCGTCAAGGCCATGGGCGGCGACGTGAGCCAGATGAACTACATCGTCGCCGGGGCCGGGGGCGAGATGCTGGCCCAGGTTCTGGGCGGCCACATCACCGTCGCGACCGGCGGCCTCAACGAGTTCGCGGGCCTCATCCAGACCGGCCAGCTCCGCGCCCTCGCCATCTCCGCGCCCGAGCGCCTGCCCGGCGTCGACATCCCGACCTTCAAGGAACAGGGCTACGACGTCGAGCTGGTGAACTGGCGGGGCCTGCTCGCCCGCAAGTCCGTGACCCCCGAGGAGCTCGCCGCCCTCGACGCCGGCATGTCGGAGCTCGTGCAGTCGGACGCCTGGAAGGCGCTGCTCAAGGAACGGGGCTGGGTCGACATGCACATGTCCTCGGCGGAGTTCGCCGCCTTCCTCGAGGCGGAGAAGGTCCGCATCGGCGCGATCCTCGCCGATCTCGGCTTCGGCGACTGATCGCCGCGCCCCCGGGACGCCGGCGATCCTTCAGGGCCGGTTTTCAGGGTCCGCCCGGCGACGGGCGGACCCGCGCCTGTTCCGGGCGGAGCGACCCCCGCGGCGTCCGCCGCCCCGGTCCCGCGGGCTGGCGCTCCGCCCGGGTCTCGCCTAGCCTAGCCTCCCGCCGGCGGAGCAGGAAAGGGGCGCTTCCGTGACACGCCGATCGCGCTCTGCGCTCTGGGGCCTCGCCGCCGGCCTGGCGGCGCTCTGCCTGTCCGGCCCGACCGGAGCCCAGGAACCCGCGTTCCCCGCGCCCGAGGACGTCGCCGAATTCGGACGCCGGGACGCGCTCGCGGTGGTCCAGGTTCGGGCGGCTGCGGATCTCGCGACCCTCGCGCCGCTCTTCGAGGCCTTCGCCGCCGCGAACCCCGACGTGGCCGTCCGCCTCGAGATCTGGCGGACGAACGAGCTTTACGCCGCCAGCGACGCCGACTGCCGCGCCGGCGCGGCCCAGGCGGACCTGCTGATCAGTTCGGCCGTCGACCTGATGGTCAAGCTCGTCAACGACGGCTGCGCCCAGTCCCACCGCTCGGTGGCGACGGCCGGCCTGCCGCCCGAGGCGAACTGGCGCGACGAGCTCTTCGGCGTGACGCGGGAGCCGGCGGTGATGGTCTACAACCGCGACCTGGTTCCTCCCTGGGAGGCGCCGCTGTCGCGCTTCGACCTGATCGACCTGCTTCGCCCCGCGGACAGCCGCTATGCGGGCCGGGTCGCCACCTACGACATCGAGGACTCGGGGGTCGGCTATCTGTTCGCCTTCGCCGATTCCCAGGCCGCGACCACTTTCGGCGGCCTCATCGAGGCCTTCGGCCGGTCGGGGGCGGTGGCGACCTGCTGTTCCGCCGAGATCATCGACGGGGTGGCGGAGGGGCGCTACCTGATCGCCTACAACGTGCTCGGCTCCTATGCCCTCGACCGGGCGGCCGAGGACCCGCGCATCGCGGTGGTCGCGCCGCAGGACTACACGCTGGTGCTGAGCCGCGCCGCGATGATCCCCCGGGCGGCGGCCGAGCCCGAGGCGGCGGGGCTCCTCGTCGACTTCGTGCTGTCCGAACCGGGCCGGGCGGCCCTGACGCGCCAGCACCTGGTCGTGCGCTCCGACCCCGAGCGCCCCGCGACCGCGGGACTGCCCGAGGAGGACGCCTCGCTCTACCGGCCGATCCGGCTGTCGCCGACGCTGCTGCTGGGCCTCGACGCCCAGAAGCGCGCGAATTTCCTCGCGCTGTGGCGGTCGACCTTTCCGGGGTAGCGCCCCCTCGCTCGCCCGCCGCTCTCCCTCGCAGCTTTCGCAGCGGCGTCGGGCAGGAGGAAGCCGCGGGGTCCGTGGCCTTCTGCGCTGGAAAGGGAGGAAGGCACGGCCCCTCGGCAGGATCAGACCCGCGGAGACGGCCGAGCCGGAGGAGGATACGGCCTGCGCGATCCCTTCGGCGACCGGCTGAAGCGGGCCTGCGGCTGAAGCGGGCCTGCGTCTGAAGCGGCCTGCATGGCGCTGCGCTCCCTGGTCCGGGCCGGGGCGCGCCGACCTGGGGCTGTGCGCGCCGCCCTTCAGCCCGCGAGAGCGCGGCCCCAGGGAAGGCTATCCCCCTGACCACCCTGCCGCAGTCCGCTAAGAGCCTGACCCGAAAGTCCCGGGCCCGCCCGCCTTGGGCGGTTTCGCGATGTCCCGGCGGCTCCGGCGCCATCGGAAGCCCGGTTCCGGGGCCGATCGCGGCGATGACTCCCCCGCGAGGCTTTGCCGCGAACCGGCGTCCCGGACTTTCGGGTCAGGCTCTGAGGAGAGAACGGGCGCTTGCGCGCGTCTTGCGCGCAGCCGGGGTCGAAGGCTTCGACCTGCAGGCCGCCGGCGTCGCTGCGTCCAGGCTCGCCCCCGCCTTCGGCCGGGGCCCGGCCGGATGGGCCTCTTCTCCATCGGCGTGATCTTCGGCGCTCTCGCGGGCGGAGAGCGATGACCGCCGGGGGCTCCCCGGGCAGGGCTCTCCGGCGCGCGGGTCGCTCGGCGTATTCTCCATCGCCGCCGCCGCACGCTCGCCTTGTGACAGCCGGGGGGCTGGGACAGGCTCGGTCTTTTCGCCCGGCCAAGGCTCCCCCGAGGGGAGCCTTTCCGGCTTCCAGCCGGCCGGGAGAGCCGGTGTCCGGGGCGTATAACACGCGTGTTATGCGGGTCATGACGTTGTTTCACAACCACATTTCAAAAATCGTTTGGACGATCGCAACCAAGGTTGACGGTTTCTGACAGGGCCGGGTCCTCACGGAGGCGCAGGCGCCTGCCGTCTTTCTTGCAGGATCGCGGGGCGGTCCTCCCGGCTGTGGGGCCGCGACCGTCGATCCCTTCCTTGCAGCCGAAAGCAGGGGCAGGGCGGCGGCGCGGGCCGCGGTCTTCTTTGCAGGAACGCCTCGCGACCCCTCCCCGGAACCGTCTCCGGTCCCGGTCCTGCGGCATGTGAAAGGTTTCAAATTGACAACGTGGGTCAAGATTGTATTACGTGAGACAATACCGATCCGGACGACTGAGGACGGAGGTCGTGGGGAAGAGGCGCGGCGGCGCGCCGCCCCCGAGGCGACCCCGCCCCGATCGGCGCTGAAAACAGAAAAGGCGGTCCGAAAATCCGCCCTGACAGCAGGGAGAAGACCATGGCGCACGCCAGCGAAGACTATCGCCCGATCTATCACTTCACGCCCGAGAAGAACTGGCTCAACGATCCGAACGGATTGTTCTACCAGAACGGCGTCTATCACATGTTCTACCAGTACAACCCGGAAGGGTCGCAGTGGGGGAACATGTCCTGGGGCCACGCCACCAGCACCGATCTCGTCACCTGGACCGAGCGCGAGGTGGCGCTGCCCTACAGCGCCGAGGAGCAGATCTTTTCCGGCTCGATCGTCGTCGATCACGCGAACACCGCCGGCTTCGGCTATGGACCGAACGGCGAGGCGCCGATCGTCGCCATCTACACCGCCAACATCCCGCCCCAGAACGGCGAGCCCCAGGACCAGGAGCAGGCGCTCGCCTACAGTCTGGACGGCGGCTACACCTGGGAGAAGTACGACGGCAACCCGGTGCTCGACATCGCGGACCCCGAGTTCCGCGACCCCAAGGTCTTCTGGCAGGACAACCCGGGCGACGACGACTACTGGGTGATGGCGGTCGCCCGGCCGCTCGCCCGCGAGGCGGAGTTCTACCGCTCCGACGACCTCAAGGACTGGAGCTACATGTCGAGCTTCGGCCCCGGCGGCGCGGTCAGCGGCATCTGGGAGGTGCCCGACCTCATCGAGATGAAGGTCGAGAACACCGGCGAGACCAAATGGCTCCTGGTGCAGAACCTGAACCCGGGCGGCATCGCCGGCGGATCGGCGGCGCAGTACTTCGTCGGCGACTGGGACGGCGTGACCTTCACCCCCGACGCCCTGCCCGCGCCCTATGGCCCGGGCGACGCGGTCTGGGAGGATTTCGAGGACGGCTTCGACCGCTGGACCGTGACCGGCGCGGCCTTCGGCGCGGGCCCCGCGGCGGGCGCCATCGGCCCCCAGTCCCCGGTGGTGGGCTTCGAGGGGGAGGGGCTCGTCAACAGCTTCCGCGACGGGGCCGGGAACCCGGGCGACGCCGGAACGGGGCGGATGCTGAGCGACGCCTTCGTCATCGGGAAGGACTTCATCAACTTCAAGATCGGCGGCGGCGGCCACCGGCTCGACCTCGACGCGGCTGCGGATCCGGGCGCGCCGGGGGGCACGACCCTCGCCGACTTCGAGCAGGGCCTGCCCGAGGGCTGGACCGGGACCGGGGATTTCGCCACCCTTGCGCCCGTGGTCACGGGCCGCGCCAACGGCCCGGGGGGACTCGCCGGCTGGGACGGGGTGGGGCTGCTCAGCACCTTCAACGTGCCCGACGGCAGCTATGACTCGCCCACGGGCACGCTCACCTCGCCCGAATTCGTCATCGACGCGCGCTTCATCAACTTCAAGATCGGCGGCGGCAACCACAACGGCGTCGACACCGCCGATCCCCTGACCCAGCTCCAGCTCGTCGTCGACGGCGAGGTGGTCCGCACCATGTCGGGCGGCTGGAGCGAGGCGCTGCATCAGGCGCACTGGGACGTCGGCGACCTGATCGGCCGCACCGCCCAGATCCGGGTGGTGGACCAGAACGCCGGCGGCTTCGGCTACCTGATGGTCGATTCCATCGAGATGAACGACGCCCTGCCGGTCGCCCCCGCCGTCTTCGAGGACTGGGAGGCGCCGGGCGCGCCCCCGGGCTGGACCGCCTCGGGCGACTTCGCCGGATCGAACGGCCAGGGGCCGATCGGAACCTCGGACGGCGCCGGCTTCGGCTCGGACGTGGGCCGGCTGCTCGACACCTACTACTGGGGCGACGCCGCCGTGGGCGCGCTGACCTCCGACGCCTTCACGATCTCGGAGGACTTCATCAACGTCCGCATGGGCGGCGGCGGCCACACCGGGGCGGAGGGCACCACCGTCGACCTGATCGTCGACGGCGAGGTGGTGCGCCAGGCGACGGGGGCCTTTTCCGGCGTGCTCGACTGGACGTCCTGGGACGTGCGCGCGTTCGCCGGCCAGGAGGCGCAGATCCGCATCAACGACGCGAGCTCCAGCGCGAGCTGGGGGCATCTCTTCGTCGACCGGATCGAGTTCTCGGACGCGGCCTTCCGCCCGACCGAGCTCAGCCCGACGGCGATCAGCCTGATCGTCGACGGCGAGCGGGTGGCGACGGCGAGCGGCGATTTCTCGGAAGTCTTGGAGTGGAAGGGCTGGGACGTCTCGCAATGGGCGGGCAAGGAGGCGCGGCTGGAGATCCTCGACGCCAACACCGGCTCCTGGGGGCATCTCAACCTCGACCAGATCACCTTCGCCGACAGCCTCTATCCCTCCTCGGCCGAGCTCGCGAACTGGCTCGACTACGGCGCGGACCATTACGCGACCATCTCCTGGCACAACCTGCCCAAGGGGTCGCGGCCGATGCTGACGAGCTGGATGAACAACTGGGACTACGCCGCCTCGATCCCGACGGGCGACTTCCGGGGCGCGATGACCCTGCCGCGGGAGTACAGCCTGCGCGAGGTCGACGGTGAGGTCCGGGTGATCCAGACCCCGGTCGCGGCGCTGCAGGAGCTGCGGCGCGAGCATTTCTCCGCCGCGGGCGTCGAGATCGACGAGGGCGCGCTGCGGGCGCCGCTGAAGGGCAAGGCGCTGGAGATCGTCGCGGTCTTCGACGCGGCCGGGGCGAGCGCCGAGGAGTTCGGCGTGAAGCTGCGGGTGGGCGCGGGCGAGGAGACGCTGGTCGGCTACGACGTGGCCGCGGGCGAGGCCTTCGTCGACCGGACGAACGCGGGGTTTTCGCCCTCTGCGGACTTCGCCGCGCGGCACGGAGCGCCGCTGGAGTTGATGGAGGACGGCACGGTCAAGCTCCACATCTTCCTCGACGCGGCCTCGGTGGAGCTCTTCGCCAACGACGGACTGCGCACGATCACCGACCAGATCTTCCCCGACGCGGACAGCCTCGGCCTCCAGCTCTATGCGGAGGGGGGCGCGGTGGAGCTCGTCGACCTCGACGTCTGGCGGCTGTCGCCGGACGAGGGCGTCGCGAAGCCGCCCAAGCGCTATGTGGGCACGGCGGGCGACGATCTCCTGGTCCCGCAGGCGGGGACGAAGTGGGGGGCGAGCTTCTTCGGGCTCGGCGGCGACGACCGGATCCAGGGGACGAACCGGGCGGACCTGATCCGCGGCGACACGGGCGCGGATCACCTCTGGGGCGGCGGCGGCAACGACGTGATCCGCGGCGGGGCGGGCGACGACCGCGTCTCGGGCGGCTCGGGCGGCTTCGACCAGCTCTGGGGCGGATCGGGGCGCGACGTCTTCTGGTGGGGGAGCGAGACGCACAACGGGCGCAAGGAGATCGACAAGATCTGGGACTTCCAGCCCGGCCGCGACCGGATCGACCTCGGCGAGGCCGAGGTGGTCAAGGTCTGGAGCAAGCGGGGCGACACGGTGCTGACGCTCGACGGCGACGGGGACCGGATCGTGCTCGAAGGGGTGCGGGCCTGGTCCGACGCCTGGCTGGTCTGACCGGGGGCGCGGTGGAGAGCGGACAGGCCCCCGGCGGCCGGCATCCCGAGCGGCCCGCCGCCGGCGCGGTGGTCTCGCTTCCCATCTCCGGGGCGGCGGAGGAGCCGCCCTGGGGGCAGGTCCTGGTGCGGGCGGCGCCCCTCCTCCGCCCGGACGCCAGCGTCGCCCTCGGCCGGGTCCTGGCGATCGGGGAGGGGGTCGATCCCCGGCTGCTCGGGGGGCTCGTCCTTCTGCCGCCGCGCCGGCCGGGCGCGCCGCGGCCGCCCCTGCGGCGGGCGGAGGAGGTCCACCTGCTGCCGGAGGATCTGCACGGGCTCGATCCCGACCTGGCCGAGGATCTCGCCCTCGCCCGGCGGGCGGTCCGGCGGGGGCGGGTGGACAAGGGCGAGCGCGTGCGGGTCTTCGGCGCGGGGCGCGTCGCGCAGATGATCGCGCGGGTCGCCGCGGTGGAGGGGGCCGCGCTGGTCGGGCGGCCCCCGGCGGACGTGATCTTCGCGGCGGAGGGGCGCCCGGCCGACATCGCCGCGGCGATCCGCGCCGCGGGCCCCGGCTGTCGCCTGGTGCTGCTGCCGCTGCAGGCGCCGCCGCCGCCGCTGGACCTCGCGGGCTTCCTCGCCCGGGAGACGGACCTGATCGGCTGCGGCCTGCCGGGGCCGGAGGACTACGAGGCGGCGCTGGCGCTGCTCGCCTTCCGCGACGTGGCGCGGGATTGACGAAGCGGGACGGGGGCGTCTGTTCAAGGCGGCGCCGCTGTGGCATTGCGCGGAGGATGAAGACCCAGACCGACATCGCCCGGGCCGCCGGCGTCTCGCTCAAGACGGTCTCGCGGGTCGTCAACGGCGATCCCCTGGTCAAGCGCGAAACGCGGGACCGGGTCGAGCGGGTGTTTCGCGAGATGAACTACCAGCCGAGCGTCGCCGCCCGGCTGATGCGCGCGAAGAAGAGCAACGTCATCGGCTTCCTCGCCGACGGCGTCGCCACCTCGGGCGCATCGAGCGAGCTGATCCGCGGCGCCCAGGACGAGGCCTGGGACCGCGGCAAGACGATGATGCTCTTCAACATCCGCGCGGGCGAGGCGAGCCAGGCCAACGCCGAGGCCCAGCTCGCCCAGTTCCGGGCGGAGGCGGTGATCTTCGCCGCCATCGCGCATCGCCCGGCGCGGCCGCCCTCGGGGGACGCGCCGGCGATCCTGCTCAACTGCTACGACGCGGAAGGGCGCGCCCCGGGCTTCGTGCCCGACGACGAGGGCATGTGCCGGGACCTGATGGCCCGGGTTTTCGCCCGCGGCTACCGGCGGCCCTATTTCCTCAACCTCTCCTACGACCACGAGGCGGCGCACCTGCGGCGCGCGGGCTTCCTCGCCGCGGGGGCGGAGGCGGGGCTCGACCTGTCCGACCGGGTGCGCCCGGTCATCGAGAAGATCGAGGGAGGCCACCGCTTCCACGTCGAGCGCCACGTGGCCGAGGTGCTGGCCCTGCCCGAGCGGCCCGACATCCTGATCTGCGGCCAGGATCTCATCGCCATGGAGACCTATTTCGCGCTGGCCCGCGCCGGTCTCGCGGTGGGGCGCGACATCGGGGTCGCGAGCTTTGACAACCAGGCGCCCCTGCCCGATCACCTCAAGCCCGAGCTCTCGACCGTGGCGCTGCCCTATTACGAGATGGGCCGCGCCGCGATGCAGGCCGCCTGCGCCGACCCCGCCGAGCCGCCGCGCCTGACGCGCCTGCCCGGCCGCCTGATCATGCGCCAGTCGTTCTGACAGTCTGTCTGAAAACGTTCTTTGGAGGGGTCCTGGGGGCTTTTCGAGGCCCTGGCAGGAAAGATGGAGGGGCCACATCGGGCTTTTTCAGGCCCTGGAGCGTGTGATCGAAGGCCTGAAAAGGTCCGACGGGACGGATCGTCCGGGTTTTCAAACAGCCTCTGAGAGACCCCTGCGAACGCCTCTCTCCGAAGCCGCCGCGCCTCGGGAGAAGCTGGTTTTCACGCGTGAAAATCAGGTCAATATATTGAAATAATTCAATATAATTTGCGGTCTTAACCTGGCGTTCAGGAGTCTGAACGGACCAGGAGCGACCGCGACCGCGACCGCGACCGAGGGTGGCCGCGATCTCGCCCGCTTCCGCCAGGCTTCGGCAAAACCTGCCGGGACGCCGCGGGCGGCCCGCCTCCCGCCCGCGGCGCAGCCGATTCCGGGGCGGCGATGAGGAGGTTGGACGGCGCCATCGCCGCGGCCGCCGTCATGACATCGGCGCAAAGCACGCCGTCGTCGCGCGGGCGCGCGCGATCCCGAACGGACTGACGCCGGGCAGGCCGAAGAGCGCCGCGCGCGGGACGATCGCGGCGATCGTCCCGCCGATCTCCGCGCGCGGCGCGGCGACGCGCGCATGGAAGCCCGGCCGGCCGCAAGGGCCCCCGGAGCGACGCGCGCCGGCTCAGTCCTTGGGCGAGCGCGGGGCGGAACCAGGGCTCCGCCGCCCGCGCCAGGAGGAGGAGGTCGCGCCGGAACGCCCGCGCCGTCATCGCCCGCGGCGGCGGCGCGACAGGCAGGCGGACGAGGGCGAGGGTCGCCGGGCCGCCCTGAGAAGGCGCAGCTCCGCCGCGAGCCGCCCGATCGCAAGCAGCCCGAAGCCAGAAGGCCGAAGCCAGAAGGCCGGAATCGCCTGCGCCAGGAGGACGAGCGCCCGGCCGGCCCGGTCGGGGGCCCCGCCGGGGCGGAGCGCCGCCGCGAAGCCGAGGGGCGCGGCGAGGGCCGTCGCCACCGCCCCGCGCCCGAGCGAGAGCGGCAGGCGGGCGGGCGAAAGCGGCAGGCGGGCGAAGAAGGCCGTGCGCCGGCTCGCCCGGGCGGAAGGAGACGCCCCGATCCCCGGTGACGAAGCCCCCGAGCCGGGGCAGGGAGCGCAGCGGCAAGGGGAGATCGAGGTCCCGTCCGGCGCGGAGGGGGCGAAGGTCCTCCGGGTCGGCCGGCAGCCTCCGGGCCCGGAGGGCGATCGTCGCCGGATCGCAGGGCAGGGGGGAGACGAAGGCGAGGAGCGAGACCCCCGGCAGGCTGGCGGCCTGCGGGAGGGCGGTCCCTTGCGTCAGTAGAGGCCGTCGATCTCGACCGGGAGCTTGCGGATCGGCCGCGGCTCGGCGATCAGGTCGGCGGAGTTGGAGGGCCGCGCCTCGATGCTGCGCAGGCGCTGGAAGCGCTCGGTGGCGACCCGGCCCACCTCGCTGCGGTTCCGCAGGATGGTCGGGCGCAGGAAGACGAAAAGCACCCGCTTCTGCGCGCCCTCGCTCGACGAGCTGAAGAGGCGGCCCACGACCGGAAGGTCGCCGAGGCCCGGAATGCCGCTCTTGGCGGTGGTGCGGTCGTCGGTGATCAGCCCGCCGAGCACGATGGTGCCGGCGTTGTCGGCGACCACCGTCGTCTGGATCAGGCGGCGGTTGGTGATGATGTCGGCGGCGTCGGCCACCGTCTGGTTGCTGATCGAGGAGACTTCCTGGCTGACCTTGAGCTGGACCGTGTCGCCCTGGCTCACCTGCGGCAGGACCTTGAGGATCACGCCGATGTCCTGGCGCTCGATGGTGTCGAAGGGGTTCTGCGCGTTGCCGTCCATCGTGAAGCTGCCGGTCCGGAAGGGCACGTTCTGGCCGACGAGGATGCGGGCCTCCTGGTTGTCGATGGTGGTGATGCTCGGCGTCGAGAGCAGGTTGGCCTTGCTCGACTTCGCCAGCGCCTGGATGAGCACGCCGTACTTGTCCGCCGTCGACAGGCCGATCGAAAGCCCGGTGGAGGCCACCGCGGGCGCGATCGGCACCCCGAGCAGGGTCAGGATGTTCTTCATCGCGAGCCCGCCCTCGGGGAAGGAGGTGGCGGCGAAGGTCTGGTTGGTCGCGGCGTTGCCGAAGCCGAGCTGGACCCCGAGCTGTTCGGCGATGTCGCCCGAGATCTCGGCGATGGCGGCCTCGATCAGGACCTGGGGCCGGCGCTGGTCGAGCTCGGCGATCAGGCGCGCTATGTCGTCCTGGACCTGGGCGCGGGCGCGCACCACCACGGCGTTGAGGTCGACCGCCGGCTGGATGCTGATGTTCTCGCCCGCGAGCGCCGCCGCCCGGGAGCCGACGAAGCCGATCTGGGCCTCGGCGCTCGCCCCGTCGGCCAGCCCGTCGGCCAGCCCGCCGCCCGGATCGCCGCCCAGCCCGCCGCCCGGGTCCGTGTCGAAGGGCGCGCCGGAGGCGGCGAGCGCGCCGGCGACCGGATTGGTCACGGCCGTCTCCCCGCCCGCCCCGAGGACGCCGCGCAGGACGTTCGTCATCTGCACGGCGTCGGCGAAGCGCAGGCGGTAGACGCGGGTGACCTGGACGAGCTGCGGCGGCTGGCGCGCCGGCTGGTCGAGGTCCTGGACCAGAATCCGGACGCGGTCGGTCATCTCGGGGCTGCCGCGGACCAGGAGGACGTCGTTTCCCGCCTCGATCGCGACCCGCGCCGCCAGGCCGTTGGGGCCGCTGCCGAGCACCTTGTTGAGCGAGGCGGCGATCGTGGCGGCGTCGCCGTTGCGCACCGGGATGGTGGAGAGCTGGCTGCCGTCGCCCTCGTCGAGGTTGCGCGCGATCGCCTCGATCCTGTCGGCGTTCTCGGCGGTGTCGGTGATGACGAAGGAGTTGGTTTCCGGCAGGGCCTGGATGTAGCCGAAGCTCGCCACCAGCGGCGAGAGGGCCGCGACGGCGGTGGCGACGGGGAAGTGGTCGAGCTTGACGATCCTCGTCACCACGTCGAACTGCCCGGAGCCCGCGGCGTCGCCGAGCCGGCCCCCGGCCTCGCGCACCTCGGGCTGGGCGATCACCCGCCAGATGGCGCCCGCCTGCACCGCGGCGAAGCCCTGGACGCGCAGCACCGACTGGTAGAGATCCCAGACGCCGGCCTGGGTCAGCGGCTGGGCCGAGATCACGGTGACGGCCCCGGTCACCGCCGGCTCCAGGATCAGCGACCGGCCGGTGATCTGGGAGACCTGTTCCGAGAGCACGCGGATGTCGGTGTCGCGCAGGTTGATCACGAAGGTCTCGCCCGTGTCGGCGAGCGCCTGGCCGTCCCCGGGCGTCGCGGGTTGGGGCGTCGCGGCTTGCGGCGCGGGGGGGTGTCCGGACGGCTCCTGCGCGGACGCCGGCGACCCGGGCGCGCCCGTGACCAGCAAAGCAGCAAGGAGCAAGACGCGAACGCCCAAGACCAATCCGATCAATGACCTGAGGCGGGGCTGACGCCGGCCGTCCCTACCCTCGGCGCGCAGAATGCCGGGCGGGGCGGATGAATGTAACCCGGCAAGATCAGGATTTACAAAATTATTTGTGATTGTTGCCCAATTGCCGACACGCGCGCAGGCGCCCTTGCAGGCGTCACTCGGGAGGCGGCGGGGGCGTGGCGTTCGGGAAGCCGAGCGCCTCGTCCCGGCCCTCGATCGTCAGGACCACATGGTCGGGGTGGACGGCCGCGAGGGTGACGCCGGGCGCCACCTCCTCGCCGAGCGCGAAGGAGCGCTCCGGCAACCCGTCGCGGGCGAGCATGGCCCAGGAGCGCCCCCCGCGCGCGATCGCGACGCCGGTGAGCGTGAGCTGGGCGCGGACCTCCGGCGCCGGGTCCAGGAGCGGCGCCGGGTCCGACCGCCCGAAGGGGGCCCAGTCGAGGATCGGCTCCACGAGGGAATCCTCCGGCGCGCGGGCGGCGGCGGCCTCGGCGGGGGGCCTCTCCTGGCGATCGGTCAGGCGCCGCGCGAGCGGCAGCGCGGCGGGGACGAGCGAGACGGCCGCCAGGACTGCGGCGCCCCAGACCAGGGCGCTGCGCGGCAGGGAGATCATCGGGCGCCCTCCGTCCCGAAGAAGCCGAGGAAGCCCGCGTGGCGCGTCCCGGTGTCGAGATCGGTGGCCACGATCTCGATCCGCTCCAGGTCGGGGTCGTCGGTCGGGGCGGCGATCGCCTCGATCCCGAAGCGGCGCCTCAGGAGCGGCGCGGGCTCCGCCTCGGGCGGGAGGCCGAGCTGGAGCTCCGCAAGGGCGTTCTCGGCTGCGATCTGCGCCAGCGCCCGGTCCTCGAGGCCGATGATCCGGTGCACGTAGCCCTGCGACGCGACGAGCAGCGCCGTCGACACGATCCCGAGCACCGCCAGGGCCACGAGCGACTCGACGAGGGAAAACCCCGCATCGCGCCTACGGGGCATGGTCGCCGCCCGCGCGGACCGTCGCGCCGATCCCGTCGAAGTCGATCCGCCAGACGGCGCCGCCGTCGAGGCCGAACACGCCGTTCCCGCCGTCGAGACCGAAGACGCCGTTTCCGGCGTCGAGGCGGAGCACGGCGCTCCTCGGCCGATCCGCCTCGATGCGGATGGGCCGCGCATCCCCGCTGTCCTCGCGGGCGAGGCGCAGCGCCGCCGGCAGGGCGCGCCGGTCGCCGAGGTCGCCCGCGCCGCTGGGCCGCCAGTCTCCATCGGCCGCGTCCCAGGCCAGGAACTGGTAGCCGCCGGGATCCCAGCGCAGGGCCAGGGGCGCGCCGGTGACGAGCGCGAGGTCGGCGGCGGCCTGGAGCCGCGCCGCCAGCCGGTTCGCCTCCTGCTCGCCCGCGGCGCCCCGGCCGATCCCGCCGAGCGACAGCATCAGGGCGCCGGCCATCGCCGCGAGGAGGGAGAGCGCCACGAGCGTCTCGACGAGGGTGAGCCCGGAGGTCGGCCCGCGCGGGGCAGGGGGCCTAGCCGCCGATGTCGGCATCGACGCCCTCGCCCCCGGGCGCGCCGTCCGCCCCGAGCGAGATGAGCTCGTAGGGCTTTCCCTGCCCGGGCGAGCGGTAGACGTAAGGATTGCCCCAAGGGTCCGACGGAAGCTGGGGCAGATAGCCGCCGGCCGCCCAGTTCGGCGGCAGCGGCGGCGTCGTGGGACGCGCGACCAGCGCCTGGAGCCCCTGCGCGGTGGTGGGATAGGCGCGGTTGTCGAGCCGGTACATCTCCAGCGTGGCGGCGATGGTGCGGATGTCGGCGCGCGCCGCGGTCGCCCGCGCCTCATCGGGACGGCCGATCACGTTCGGCACGACCAACGCCGCGACGATGGCGATGATCACCAGCACCACCATCATCTCGATCAGCGTCACGCCCGCGTCCGACCTGCGCTGTCGCCGACGCCCTGCCGTCGGCCCTGTCCTGCGTGCCATTCCCATCCACTCGGCTATACACCAGAGCGCGCGATGCTGATACCATACCGGCGGGAGGGCAAGTTCCTTCCGGTCCTGCATATTCCTGATCTGGGAGACCCGTCCGCAATGGCCAGTCGCGCAGGACCTGCGATGGCTTCGGCCGGAATTGCGGCGGAGGGCCTTCCGGCCGCCGCCGCTCCGATCGGCGACGTGGCCGCCGTCCCGACGGGCGGCGTGGCCGGCGGCATGACCGGCGACGTGGGCGCGGACGCGGTCGCGATCCCGAGCGAGTTCGTCCACGTGCTGCGGGCGGCGCTGCCGCTGCCCACCCAGCGCCAGCGCCGGGCCGCGGTCGGCTTCGCCATCGAGGACCAGATCGCCGCGCCGCTCGAGGACACCCATGTCGTGATCGGGCCGGAGCTCGCGCCGGGGGAATACCTGGTGGTCGCCGTCTCCCACCGCGACATGGAGGACTGGGCGTCCTGGACGCCGCCGGGGATGCGGCTGACGCCCGACGTCCTCGGGCTGCCGGTTCCGGCCGCGGGCTTCTGCTCGGTCTGCGAAGCCCAGGGCCGCGTGCTGGCGCGCCGCGCCGACGGCACCGGCTACGCCACCCGCGCCGCGCTCTTCGAGACCTTCTGGCGCGCGGACGGCGCGCCGCAGGTCGTGCTCTACGGGGGCGAGCTGCCGGACGAGATACCGGTCGGCGTCACCCGGCTGCTGCCCCAGGGGGCGCCGGGGCCGGCCGCGGCGTTCGACCTGTTCCAGGGCGTCCACGCCCGGAGCCTGGCGCCGCGCGCCTGGCGGCGGCGTCTCGTCGCCGTCGCGGCCCTGGCGGTCGCCGCGCATGCGGCGATCTTCGCGGGCGACACGATCGCGCTGGCGCGCGCCGCCGAGGCGCGCGAAGCCGCGCTGCGGAGCGCCATCGCCGCACGCGTTCCCGGACTTCCCCCGGGCCTGCCCCTCGCTGTCGCCCTCCAGCGCGCCCTGCCGCCGCCGCCCGCGGCGGACGCCGGCGGGTTCCTCCCGCTTCTGGCGCAGGTCTCCCGGGCGCTGGCGCCGCTGCCGGGGCTCACGCTCAAGAGCCTCGGCTACCGGGCGGACGACGGCCTCGCCCTGGTGGTGCAGGCCCCGAACCTCGCCACGCTGCAGCGCATGGAGGCGGCGCTCCAGGCCCTGCCGGTGTTGGCGACCCCGGGGGCCGCCGCCATCGCCGACGGGACGGCCGAAACCACCCTGCTGGTCCGGGGACCGGGCGGATGAAACCCCTGCTCCCGGCGCTCCGGCGCAAGGCCCGCGCCTGGCTGGCGCAGCGCAGTCCGCGCGAGCGGCTGCTGCTGGCGGTCGCGGGCGCGACGCTCCTCCTCTATGGCGGGATCGTGGGCGTCGCCCGGCCGGTCCTCGCCGTCCGGTCGGCCTCCGCCGCGCGGATCGCCCAGTCCGACGCCGGCCTGGCGCGGCTGGCGGCGGCGCCGCCCCCGCCCGCGCAGGCGCAGGACGACGGCCCGGTGACGACGGTGCTGACCGACACCGCGCCCGAGTTCGGCCTCGAGATCCGCCTGCTCGCGGCGGAGGGCGCGGGGGTACGGGTCGAGCTCGCCGACGCCGTCTTCGACGACGTCCTGCGCTGGATCGACGCGCTGCAGCGCAGCCACGCCCTGCGCCCCGTCTCGGTCGAGATGGACCGGCGCCCGGATCCGGGCGTGGTCGGCGCGCGCCTCGTCCTGGCGCGGTGACGCGGATGCCGACCGCCCCCCTCCCGCCGGCGCCGGCGATGCCCTACGCCTTCGCCCGCCGCCACGGGGTCGTGCTGCGGCGCGAGGGCGCCCGGCTGGTCTGCTCCTGCCGCACCGGCGCGACGGTGCAGGGGATGATCGAGGCGCAGCGCCTGGCCGGCCCCGAGATCGACGTCGAGACGCTGGAGCCCGGCGACTTCAACGCCGTGCTGGCGCGCGCCTACCAGGACACCGCCTCCAACGCCTCCGAAGTGGCCGCGGCCGAGGAGGATCTCGCGGCGCTCGCCGACAGCGCGGCGCGCGTCGACGACCTGCTCGAACAGAGCGACGACGCCCCGGTGGTGCGCCTCATCAACGCGCTGCTCCTGGAGGCGAACCGGGAGAACGCCTCCGACATCCACATCGAGACGCAGGAGACCCGGCTGGTGGTCCGGTTCCGGGTCGACGGCATCCTGCGCGAGGTGCTGACGCCGCGCCGGGGCCTCGCGCCGCTGCTCGTCAGCCGCATCAAGGTGATGGCCAGGCTCGACATCGCCGAGAAGCGCCTGCCCCAGGACGGGCGCGTCTCGCTTCGGGTCGGCGGCCGCGAGATCGACGTGCGCGTCTCGACGATCCCCTCCCAGTACGGCGAGCGGGTGGTGCTGCGCCTGCTCGACCGCGACGCCGCGCGGCTCGGGGCCGACAGCCTCGGGATGAGCGCGCGCGACCGCGCCGCCTTCGACCAGCTGCTGGCGCGGCCCGACGGCATCCTGCTGGTGACGGGGCCCACCGGATCGGGCAAGACCACCACGCTCTACGCGGCCCTCGGCCAGCTCAACGACCGCAGCCGGAACATCATGACCGTCGAGGACCCCATCGAATACTCCATCGACGGCATCGGCCAGACCCAGGTGAACGCGCGCAACGACCTGACCTTCGCCCGCGGCCTGCGCGCGATCCTGCGCCAGGACCCGGACGTGATCATGGTGGGCGAGATCCGCGACGGCGAGACGGCGCAGATCGCGGTGGAATCGGCGATGACCGGCCATTTCGTGCTGTCGACGCTGCACACCAGCACCGCGATCGGCGCGGTCGCGCGGCTCGTGGACATGGGGGTCGAGCGCTTCCTGCTCGCGCCCATCCTGAGCGGGGTGGTGGCCCAGCGGCTCGTGCGCCGGCTCTGCCCGGCCTGCGCGCGCCCCGACGTCGCGACCCAGGCGGACGTCGACCTGCTGGAGGGGGAGATCGCCCTGGGCGCGGAGCTTCGCCGCGCCCAGGGCTGCCCCGCCTGCCACGGCGCCGGCTATCGCGGCCGGACCGGGATCTACGAGATCGTCGCCTTCGACCGGGAGATGGCGGCGCTGGTGCACGCCGGCGCCTCCGAGGCCGAGCTCGCCGCCCTGGCGCGCCGCCGGGGCCCGAGCCTGGTGCAGGACGGCGTGCGCAAGGTGGCGAGCGGCGCGACGACCGTCGAGGAAGTCGCCCGCCTCGCCTACGACCACTGATGGCCGCCTTCGCCTACCGCGCCGTCGACCGGTCCGGGCGCCGCCAGTCCGGCGTGCTCGAGGCCGCCTCGCTCGTCTCCGCCCGGGCCGAGCTGCGCGCCCGCGGGCTGCTGCCGATCGACGTGGTGGCGAGCGCGACCGGCGCGAGCCATCGCCCGGCGGGCGGGACGTCCCTCCTGAGGCGCCTGCTGCCGGCGGTCGGCGCGCGGGAGCTCACCCTGATCACCCGGCAGCTCGCGACCCTCGTCGGCAGCGGCGTCCGGGTCGAGGACGCGCTCGGCACGGTGGCGCAGCAGGTCCGCCCCCGCGCCGCCGCGGTGCTGCTCAACGTGCGCGCCGCCGTGCTCGACGGCCGCAGCTTCGGCCGGGCGCTGGCCGAGTATCCGGAGGTCTTCTCCGGCTTCTACCGCGCCTCGGTCGCGGCCGGCGAGCAGTCGGGGCAGCTCGAGAAGGTGCTGCGCCGCCTCTCGACGTTCCTCGAGACCCGCGCCCGCAACGCCCAGTCGATCCAGCTCGCGCTGATCTATCCGCTGATCCTCGCGGCGCTGTCCTTCGGGATCATGAGCATGCTGATGATCTACGTGATGCCGAGCATCACCCGGGTGTTCACGACCAACGGCGTCGACCTGCCGATCCTCACCCGGGGGTTGATCCTGGCGAGCGGGGCCTTCGTCTCCTGGGGGCTGCCCGCGGCCGGCGCGCTGGCGCTCGCGGCGGTCGGCTTTCGCCGCTGGCTGCGCCGTCCCGCGAACCGCCTGCGCTTCCACCGGCGGCTGGCGCGCAACCGGATCACCTCGCGCTACGTCCACCGGATCAGCGCGACGCAGTTCACCAGCACGCTGGCGATGCTGGTGCAGAGCCAGGTCCCGCTCGTCGAGGCGATGGACGCGGCCGCGGCCGTGACCCCCAACCTGCAGATCCGCAAGCTGGCCAAGACCGCGGCGCTCAACGTCCGCGAGGGGCGGACCCTGCGCGACGCGCTCCAGGACGCCGGCTGCTTCCCCTTGATGCTGATCGCGATGGTGGCGAGCGGCGAGGCCGGCGGCAATCTGGGCGAGACGCTCGCCCTCGCCGCCGAGGACCAGCAACGGGACCTCGACGCCTGGGTGCGGACGATGGTGGCGCTGGTCGAGCCGGGCATTCTGCTTGTGATGGGGGGCCTCGTCATGCTCATGGTGCTGGCGATCATGCTGCCGATCATCTCGATGAACAGTCTCGCGGGGCTCTGAGCGCGTCCGCGGCCAGAAGCGACAAGGAAGGACGGATGCGCGCTGACCCTGCCTGGAGCCGACGGACTTTCTGCCGCAGCCTTCTCGGCGTGGCCGCCATCGCGCCGCTCGGGGCCTGCGCGCGGCTGCCGGGGCTTCCCCTGGCGTCCCGCTTCGGGGGCGCGGGCGGCGACGCCGCCCTGCTCCTGCCCACGAGCGGCGCCGCCGCCGGGCTCGGCGAGAACATGGCGCGCGCCGCCTCCCTCGTCGCGGCCGGGAAGGACGGCAAGACCCCCGTCTTCGACACCAGGGACACGCCCGAGGGCGCGCGCAGCGCCGCCGAGGCCGCGCTTGCGGGGGGCGCGCGCATGCTGTTCGGCCCCTTGCGCGCCACCCAGACGCCGGCGGTGCTGGCGGCGGCCGGGGAGATCCCGGTCGTCACCTTCTCCAACGACGACCGGCTGGCGGGGCAGGGCGCCTTCGTGATGGGGATCACCCCCGCCCAGTCGGTCGCCGCCACCTTCAGCTACGCCCGCTCCCAGGGGGTCCGCCGGGTCGCCGTGGTCGCCGCGCCGGGCCCGCTCGGCGAGGCGACGGCCCTCGCCGCGCGCGAGCTGGCCGCGGCCGGCGGCCTCGCGCTCACCGCGACGCTGACGCGGTCAAGCGGCGCGCCGGGACTGGCCGGGGCGCTGAGATCGGCGAGCGGCGGCAAGCTCCCCGACGCGGTCTTCCTGCCCGACGGCGGCCGGGATCTCGCGGCCTTCGCGGCGGCGCTCTCGGGCGCCGGGCCCCGGCTCATGGGCGGGGTGCAGTGGGGCCTCGACGTGACGAGCGTCGCCGGGCTCGAAGGCGCCTGGTTCGCCGCGCCGCCGCCCGAGCGCCTGCTGCCGTTCTTCGACGTCTTCCAGACGCGCTTCGGCGCGGAGGCCGGCGTCGTCGCGGCGCTCGGCCATGACGCGGCCCTCGTCGCCGCCACCCTCGGCGCCGGCCGGACGCTCGATCGCGCCGGCCTCCTGCGGGCGGAAGGCTTCGAGGGCGCGCTGGGACGGTTCCGCTTTCTCGAGAGCGGCCGCTGCCAGCGCGACCTGGCGGTGCTGACCGTCGAGGGCGGCGAGATCGTCGCCATCGGCGAGGTGAGCGGCACGTGACCCCGCGCGCGCCGCGTCGCGCGCGCGCGCGTCCGTGCGTCTCGCCCTGCGTCCTCCGGGCCGCGCCTCCGGGGGCCGCTCCTCCTCTGGCCGCTCCTCCTCTGGCCGCTCTTCCGCGCGCGCGGCCGGCTGCGCGTCCTGCGCGTCCGGCCGAGGCGGGCCTGACGCTGGTGGAGATGCTGGTGGCGCTGGCGCTCTTCGCGGTGATCGCCAGCGCCGCCTTCACCGTGCTCCGCGAGATCCTCCAGGTCCAGGCCGCGACCGAGGGCCGGCTCGACCGGCTGGCCCGCATCGAGCGGACGAATTACGTGCTGACCCGGGACTTCCTCCAGGCCGCCGGCGGCAGCCTCGCCGCCGGCGGCGAGGGCGTCGCCTTCCGGCGCAGCGGCGCAGAGGGGGATCTGGCCGTCCGCTATCTCCTGGAGGGGTCGAGCTTCGTTCGCGAGGTCTCCGGGGGCCCTGGCCTGGGCGTCGTGCGCCAGGCGCTGCTGCCCGGCGTCCTGGGCGTCGACTGGCGCTTCTACGACCCGCGCGGCGGCTGGCGGTCCGACTGGCCGCCCCCGCCGGAACCTGCGCCCCCGCCGGAACCTGCGCCGGAGCCGACGCCCGGCCCGGCTTCCGCGCCGATGCGGCCGCCCGGCAATCCCGCCGCCGTGGCGGTGGAGCTAACCCTGGCCGGTCCCGGGCTTTCGGGCGGCCTGCGCCGGATCCTGCCCCTGCCTGCGGAGGCCGCGCCGTGAGGCGCCCAGGCGACGTCGGCGTCGCCGTGATGCGCCCAGGCGGCGACGACGTCGCCGTGACGCGCCGGGGCGACGGCGGCGTCGCCATAAGGCGACCGGGCGACGGGGGCGTCATCCTGGTCAACGTGCTGGTGGTGCTCGGCCTCGCGGGCGTCCTCGTCGCCCTGATGATCGACACCGGCGATCGCGCCATCGCCCGCAGCCAGCGCTTTTCCGAGGGCGGCCGGGCGCTGGCGCTCATCGAGGCGGGCGAGCGGTCGGCGATCGTCGCCCTGCGCCGCGACATGGTCCTCGCCCCGGACGTCGACCATCCCGGCGAGCCCTGGGGCCTGGTCGCGCAGAAGCCCGTCGCCATCGAGGGCGGCGGCTTCGCGCTGACGATCTCCGACGCGCAGGACCGCTTCAACCTGAACGCGGTCGCCCCCAGGGCGCGGGAGGCCCAGGAGGCGCGCAAGGCCCTCGCGGCGATCGCCGCCGCCGCCGGCCTGCCCGAGGGGACCGCCGAGGCCATCGCGCGCTCGATCGGCGGCGCGGGCCCGCTCCAGGTCCCCGGCGACCTTGTCGGCCGGGGCGTCCTCACGCCCGCCGCGGTCCGGCGGCTGGCCAGGTTCGTCACCGCGCTGCCGGGGGCCGCGCCGGTCAACGTCAATTCCGCCGCGCCCGAGCTGCTGGCGCTCCTCCTCGCCAGCCCCGCGCTGGCGGAAAAGGTCGTCGACCTGCGGCGCGCGTTCGGCTTTCTCACCCCCGAGACGCTTTCCGACGCGGGGATCGACCTTCCCGGAACCGCAGGCCTCGCCTCCGACCTCTACCGGGTCCGCACCACCGTCCGCGTCGGGGACACCGTCCAGTCGATGGAGAGCCTGCTGCAGCGCCGCCGCGTCCCCGGCGGCGCGCCCGGGGTCGTCCTGCCCGAGGTCGTGGTGGTGGCGCGCCGGAACGCGCTGGCCTCGCCTCCCGAAGCGCCCGAGGAGCCGGAGTCTTGACCCCGGACGCCGCGCTCCTCGGGGCAGGGCTGCTCGCCATCGCCCTGATCGACCTGCGGACCTTTCGCATCCCCGACTGGCTGAGCCTGCCGCTGATCGTCGCGGGCCTGGCGCGGACCGGCCTCCTCGACCCCGAGCGACTGCCGGCGCATGTCCTCGGCGCCGCGGCGGGCTACGCCACGCTCGGGCTCCTCGGGGCAGCCTATTTCCGCTGGCGCGGCCGCGACGGGCTGGGGCTCGGCGACGCCAAGCTCTTCGCCGTGGGCGGCGCCTGGCTCGGCTGGCAGCCGCTCCCGGCGATCCTGGCCGTCGCCTCGATCGGCGGCCTCGCCTTCGCCCTCGCCACCGGCCTCGGCCGCTCGGCCCGGGTCGCCTTCGGCCCCTGGCTCGCCCTGGCGATCTGGCTCGCCTGGCTCATCGGCCGGCCCTGGGCGTCCGGCTCCGGCCTGTGAGAGACGTCCGCGCACCCTTCGACGCGGTCGCGCTCGACCTGTTCACACTCATGAAGACCAGGTTGACGCCGTGAAATATATATAATAATATCATATGGTTGATCCCATTTTCACGCGTGAAAATCCGTCCTTCGCAAAGGCTGCGGCTTGCGGGACGGACTTTCGCAGAGGTCTCCCTGAAAAGGGCGGGCCGGGACGCCCTGAGGCGTCCGCCTCCCCTTCTTTCCGTGCTGATCTTTGGAGGGGAGGCTCCGGGACGAGGCTCGACAGGGGCTCGGCCGCAGGCGCGGGACGCCGGAACCAGGCTGGCGGGGAGCCGGCCGAGCTCGAACTGGCGAAGGAGCCGGGGCGAGGCCGCGGCGGCGCGGGCTGGACCGGAGGAGCTTCCATCACCGGAAGCGGCGGTTCCAGACGCAGGGCTTCGCGGGGCTGAAGGACCTGCCGCCGATCCAGGGGAGCCACCCGCAAAGGACGCCGGAACGGGTCGTGGAGCGGATCAAGGCGCCGGCGCCCGCGTCTCCGGCCCAAGGCTGGCGGCGCACAACGGCGCCCCGCCGTTTCACCGCGCCCTCTTCCCGATCGCCATTATCCAGCTCATGACCCGCCGGATCGCACGCTGCCGGGACTTTTGAGCCAGACTCCGAGGGACAACAAGCGCGCCCCCTTGGCCTAGGAACGCGCCGCCGTGCTTCTGCCGCCTCCGGGGCAGGGCGATCGACCGGCCCGACTTACCAGCCATCGTTATCGTCCGAATTTGTGGTGGAGTTTTGCGCTGCGTTTTCGGTGTGGGCGGGGTGGCCCTTGAGGGCGTGGGCTCTGGGGGAGTTTGCGGACTTCCGCCACGGGCCGATGGAGGCCCCGGTGACCGCGACCACCTTGCCGCTGATCGAGCTTGTGCAAGAGCAGGGTGGCGGAGATTTCCTGGGCTCTGTCGCCGAGGCGGCGCTGCGGCTCCTGAGGGCGCCGGCCGCTCCGAGGGCGGGGTGGGCGCCGGCCGCTCCGAGCGCGGCGACGGGCGGCGGAGCTGGCGCAACGGCTATCGGGACGGCGAGCTGAGACGCGGCTCGGAGCGCTGAACCCGCGGGCGCCGAAGCTGCGGCAGGGCTCGTCCTTCCCGGGCTTCCTGGAGCCGCGCCGATCGTCCGGATCGCTTCCGCAACAGGTCGACCCTGCGACAGCAGCACGTCGACCCGTCTCAGCTTCGCGACGATCTCTGCCGGCGGGGGCTTCTTTCGCGGCATTCCTGGCATCCTCCAAAAGCTCGAAACCCTACCTCAGGGAAAACCACTGACCAGGGAGCTGAGCGGCATTTCCAAAAGCCAGGTGTCGAAGCTGCGCCAAGAATGAGCCATTGGTCCGCCACTGGTCCGAGGACAATGGCGCATGACGACCGTGTCCGGGAGTTCCTCGACCGGCCGCCCCCATACACACAGCTTCTGACGCTCCCCCGGCGAACGGCCCTCTCCCGGGCTCGACGCGACCTGCCTCGAGGGGCGCGAGGACGGGCGGCAGCGTCTCCGTCGCCGCCCTAGAGCGATATCCAACCAGACAGGATCGTCTGGTGGTCAGGATATCGCGACAAAACAATAATGCAGAGCGGACGGCCCGGCTCCGCCGGGACGGAGTCCGCCCTGATCGCCCTGGCGGTCGCCGCCGGCGGACGGCGCGAGATCGTCGGCCCGTCGGAGGCCTGCGCGTCGGCCTGCGCGTCGGCCCGTCGGAGGCGGAGATCTTCCGGACCGACTTTCCGCGCAGCCTGAAGAGCCGCGGGCTGCAGGGCCGTGAAGCTGGCGATCTCGGACGCGCACGCGGGCCTCGCCCCCTTCGCGGGAGCGTGGAGCGAAACGCGTGCTGCCGCGACAGCGAGATGCGCGGGTGCGTCGCCCCCTTCGCGGGGGCGTGGATTGAAACATGACGATCCGGGTCGCGAAGCTGTTGGGGCTGTCGTCGCCCCCTTCGCGGGGGCGTGGATTGAAACGGCGTCCGAACCGGCACGTTGGCGCGCGACGCCGAGGGACGAGAGCGCGGCCGACGCGCGCGCCGACATGGGCTTTCCGGCCCAGGGCCGCGCCAAGCGGCGCAGCGCAAACCCGCTCGCGCCCCTCGCCAAGGAGGCCAGGCGCCGCGCCGACGTCCTCGGCGTCTTCCCCCACCGAGGACGGCCGCGTCCGTCTGATCCGCGCCGTCCTCCTCGAGCAGAACGACGAAGGGCGGAGCCGGCGCCGCTCCATGCGGCTCGAAGCCTTCGCCCAGATCGACGCCGCTGAAAGCGATCCGCTTCCCAGCATCGCACCGCAGGCGGCCCCCCCGATGCTCTCGGAGCCGGACTCCAAACTCTGCGGGCCGCGCCAATGCCTTGCGAGGCGCCTGGTCAGGAGGCGGATATGGGCGATGAAGATGCGCGCCTCGGCGGGAGCGAGGGATTTCTCCCGGTCCTTCGCCAGTCGGCGGCGTCGTCCGCGCCCTGCACGAACTCGCCACCAATGCGGTGAAATTCGGCGCGCTGTCGCGCCGGGGCGGGCGGGTCGCCATCGCCTGGCGGATCGAGGAGGCCGGGGCCGGCGAGGAGGCGCGCGCCCGGCTGACGCTCGACTGGGTCGAGCGCGGCGGCCCTGCGGCCGACGGGGGGCGTCCTCGACCGTCACGCCCCCGGCTGTCGCGCTCCGGCTTCGGGGCGGAGCTGTTCGAGCGCACCCTCGCCTATGAGATCGACGCCGGGGTCTCGGGCAGCCGGGGCCACGACGGCTTGACCTGCCGTATCCGCCTGCCGCTCCCCCGGCCGGAGGAGCGGTCCTGAGGATCGGCTCTGACGGGCGCGCGGGCCCCGGATCGGTCGGGCCTTCCGGAACGTCCCATCCAGTCCGCCTTGGGAACAATCTGCCGAAGGGGCGGTTCCGGGGAGCGAGAAGGAAAGGGGAGATCACAATGCAAAGTCCGGAAAGGTCGCCTCCCGACACGGCCGATCGGTTGCGCGACGATCTCGACCACGGTCGCGGCGGCGACAAGGTCGATTTCCGCGACCCCGCCGCAGCGCCGCTCGGGACGGACGACGAGGCGGCCGGGACGCCCCCCACTCGGGAGCAACTTCGACTCGCCCGCGAGGCGGAGGTCCACAACCGTCCCGACGATCCCAGCCGGGGCCGGCCTGACCGGGATCTCCGAACCCTGTTCGCGCCTGTGTGGGGTGGGGAGAGAAGGGTCTGGATCGCGGCGGTCAGCCTCTTGCTCCTCCTTATCCTGCTCGTCGCCTTGAGGGCTCTCTGACGAAGCAGGCGGACCTTTCGTCCCCGCGATCCGAGGATCCAGTCGATGGAATCGAAAACCAGCTTGGAGGGCCAGCTTCTGGCCCATCGTCGGCTTCTGGCGCGCATCGTGATCGCGTTCTGCGGCCGGGACGACGGGGCGGCTTTACGCGACTTTCTGGAGGAGCGCCAAGTGCTTCGCGATGGCCAGGAAGATCCGGGCGCAGTCCCCGTCGAGGCCTTGAGCGTCGAGTTCGCCGTGGCGGAGGAATTCCGGGCTCTGAGCGACGCCGTCAAGGCTTTCCCCAGCGAAGCGAGGACGTCTGCTTCGCCGGCGGAGGGGCTTCCAAAAGCCGATGAAGCGACGAAAGACCTGCCCTCCGAGGAAGCCGGGCGATCATGATCCCCCGTATCGCCTGTCTCTCCTGACGACGGAGAGGACGTTTGCCGAAGACCAACACGGCGCGCGGCCGGAGGGCGGCCCGCATCTGTCGGGCGACAGGATCCAATCCAGGCGACGCTTTTTTGTAATTCAGAGACGCTTTTTCTTCGCCGCTGCGCGAATGGAACAGAGATCATGCCCGCTGGTTGGCATGGGGAGCACCCAAGGATTATGGACCATGCAGAACTTCAATGATGCGGATGGAGCCGGAAAGCGCGCCCCCGCCAATCCAGAAGCCGTTCCTCCGGGGACCGAAGGCGCTGGCGAAAACATCTGCCGCAACTGCCAGGGATCCGGTCGGATCGACTCTCATCCCTGCCCGGAATGCGGCGGCTCGGGCAAGGTGGCCACGCCGATCGGCGGCGGGTGACGCCGATCGCGAGCGATGGCCTGACGGCCCGTCGGCGAAACCTTCACGCAAGAAACACTTCGGGAACGCAGGTTCAGGGGAACGCAGGTTCGGCCGCAGACCACGCGAGCCCCCGACAGCGCACCCCATAGAAAGACTGGCCATGACCTTCCTCCCCTCCCGGTCGTTGCGACAGCGATCGACGTCGAAAGGCGCGGCCGGAAAATTTCGCCGCGACCATCCTTACGCTACAGCCGCTCTCGCGGGCGCGGCGGCCCTGGGCGTCGCCGCGATCGCCAACCACAAGCTCGCCGCCCGGGCGGAGCGGCGGAATCCTCCCGAAGGCAAGTTCATGGACATCGGGGGGGTGCGGCTGCATTTCCTGGAGCGGGGCTCCGGTCCGCCGCTTGTCCTGCTGCACGGAAATGGCGGCATGATCCAGGACTTCCAATCCAGCGGCCTGGTGGACCGCGCGGCGGAGCGTTTCCGCGTCATCGTCTTCGATCGTCCGGGTTATGGGCACACGTCGCGACCGCGGCGCACCCTCTGGTCGCCGGGAATGCAGGCGGCCCTGATCGCGGAGGCCCTGCAGCGTCTCGGGGCGGAGCCTGCGATCGTGCTCGGTCATTCCTGGGGCGCCTCGGTCGCCGTGGCGCTTGCGCTTGATCACCCGGCGCGCGTGCGCGGTCTCACGCTGGTCTCCGGCTACTATTACCCCACGGCGCGCCTCGACGTGCCGGCCCTGTCCGCGCCAGCCGTTCCGATCCTTGGAGATGTGATCCGCCATACCCTGGGGCCGCTGGCGACCCGGCTGGCCTGGCCGGCGCTGTTGCGCATGATCTTCGGGCCGCCGCCGGTTCCGGCCAAGTTCGCGGAGGGCTTCCCGGTCGAGATGGCGGTCCGGCCGTCGCAGCTGCGGGCGAGCGCGGCGGAGGCCATGCTGATGATCCCGGATGCGGCGGCGTTTCGGAGCCGGTACGCCGAGATCGTCCAGCCGGTCGTCATCGTCGCCGGCGAAGAGGACCGGCTGGTGAACTGCCGCAAGCAGTCGCTGAGACTGCACCACGACATTCCCCACAGCCAGTTCCGCTCGGTCGCCGGCGCGGGCCACATGGTCCATCAGACCGACATGCCGGCGGTCCTAGACGCAATCGAGCTGACCGCGCGCTCTGCGCCTGCGGCGGAATCGCCAGGCGGCTGAGGCGCGATCGCCGACGCCCCTCACGCAGAGGAAGGAGGCTTCATGCCGGACCCGGATTTCGCAGGCGGAAACGTCCCGCGCGGCTCGGCCGCGCCGGGCGGGAAGTTTCCGCTTGGCGCGGGCGTCTTGCTGGGCCTCGGCCTGGGCGGCTTCTTCGACGGGATCGTGCTGCACCAGATCCTGCAATGGCATCACATGCTGAGTTCGGCGGGACATCCGCCCGACAGCCTCGAAAACCTGCAGTTCAACGTCTTCTTCGACGGGCTCTTTCACGTGCTGACCTATGTCTTCGTGGTCGCCGGCGTGGTCGGATTGTGGCGGGCGGCGCGACGCGGGGACGGGGCGTGGCCGGCCCCTCGTCTGGGGGGGGCGCTGCTGATCGGGTTCGGAGCCTTCAACCTGGTGGAAGGGGCGATCAACCACCACCTTCTCGGCCTGCACCATGTCAACGAGCTGGCGCCGCCGGAGCGGTGGATCTTCTGGGACATCGGCTTCCTGATCTGGGGCGCGGTGATGCTGGCCGGCGGCATGGGAATGGTGCGGAGTTCTTCCCCGGTGGCTCCTCCCCGCAGATGACAAGCTCCTTGACGGGCTCCTTGTCGGGAGCCGCGTCTTGGCGGGCTCGCGGGCTCGCGGGCCCCGGGCCGCGCAAGCGGAGGAACATCCCGGGCGGCCAGAGGGTTCGACAAAGGCCACGAACTATGGGTCTTGCGCCATGCTGCGCATTTCTGGGCTCCTGACGATTCTGGCCTTGGGTCTTGCCGGCGCATGGGGGGTCTCCGCGCCCCGCGCGCCCTTTTCCTTGGACGATCCACGTCCAGGGAGACGGAGACCCGCTGAAGGGCCAGCTTGCCTTTGCAGCCGGGGATTGCGCCTCCTGCCGCGCGAGCCCGGGCCAGCCGGATCCGCTGAAGCTGGGCGGCGGGCTCGCGCTCGCCGCGCCGGTCGGAACCTTTCGTCCTCCCAACATCTCGCCCGACCCGGTCTACGGGATCGGAGGGTGGAGCGACGCGGATCTGGCGCTTCGCCGAAGCGAACGCATTACTTCCCGGCATTTCCTTACACGAGCTACACCGGCATGACCCTGGTCGATGTCCGGGACCTGATGGCCTATCTCCGCACGCTGCCGCCGGTCTTCCGCCCTGCGCCGGATCACCGCTTGTCGCCCCTGTTCCGCCTCCGTCGGACGATCGGTTTGTGGAAGGCGCTGTTCTTCGACCTCGGCCGGGGTCCGGCGCTTTCCGGTGACCCGCAGATCGACCGCGGCGCCTACCTGGTCGAGACCCTCGGGCATTGCGCCGAATGCCATTCCACGCGAAATTTCCTGGGGGCGATCCGGGAGGAGGCGCGGTTCGCAGGCGGACCCGATTCCGAAGGCGTCGGCTTCGTCCCGAACATCACCCCGCAGGCCATCGGCCGCTGGTCGGAGGCCGATCTCGTCGAACTGCTCCGGTCAAGAAAGACGCCGGACCATGGGGCTGTCGGATCGTCGATGCGCGACGTGGTGGAGAACACGGCGCGTCTGCCCGAAAGCGACAGGACGATCACCGGGCATAGCCGAAGACCGGCCGCCGGGCGAAGGTCGGCACGATCGAGGAGACCATGCCGACCGCGGGCAGGAAGATGATGTAGACCTCCGGATGGCCGAAGAACCAGAAGAGATGCTGCCAGAGCAGCGCGTCGCCGCCTTCGGCCGGGTTGTGGAAATGCGTGCCGACCAGCCGGTCGAGGATCAGCGTCGAGCTCGCCACCATGATCGCGGGCATCGCGAGGATAACGAGGAAGAAGGTGACCAGCATCGCCCAGACGAAGAGCGGGATGCGGTCGAGGGTCATGCTTGGCGCGCGCTGCTTGAAGACGCTGGCGACGATCTCGACCGCCACGGCGAGCGCGGCGAGTTCGGTGAAGGTGAGCGTCTGGGCCCAGATGTCGGCGCGCTTGCCGGAGCTGAACTCGGGGCCCGAGAGCGGCGTATAGGCGAACCAGCCGACGTCCGGCCCCATGGCGATCGCGAAGGCGATCCAGAGCAGCAGCCCGCCCGCGAGAAAGATCCAGTAGGAGAAGGCGTTGAGCCGCGGAAAGGCGATGTTGCGCGTGCCGACCATCAGCGGCACGAGGCAGACGCCGAAGGCCTCCATCACCGGCACGGCGAACAGGAACATCATCGTCGAGCCGTGCATGGTGAAGAGCTGGTTGTAGCGGTCGGGACGGACGAGCCCGCCTCGGGACGCGCCAATTGCAGCCGCATGACCAGCGAGAGAAGGCCGCCGAGGGTCAGGAAGGCGAAGGCGGTGACGATGTAGCGCCGGCCGATGATCTTGTGATCCACGGTGGCGAGCGCGCCCCAGAGGCCCGGCGGCGTGCGCCAGGTGGCGACGAGGCGCCCGATCTCCTCCGCCGGGGCGAGGTCGTCGGCGACGGCACGGGGCGTGTCCCCGGCGGCCGGCGAGAAGGAGGAGCCCAAGGGGCGCGCGCCAGGTCATGGCCGGGGGTCCGGTCCGGGCAGGCCGATGCGGGGGCCGGGATCGACGAGGAGGGCGGCGGGCGCGCGCGGTTCTCGGCCGGGCGGATCTCCGGGTCGTCGTTGCAGCCGGGCGCGGCCCCTGTCGCGGCATAGGCGCCGATGGCGCGGACGTAGCCGGACAGCTGCCAGATTGCTCGATCGTCATCCGGTCGCGGAAAGCGGGCATCCCGCCGGGCCGGCCGTCGCGGATCGAAGCGACGACGGAGACGATTCCGGGGCCGTAGATCCACCAGCCGTCGAGGAAGGGGGGGCCGCGGCCGCCTCGCCGTGGCAGGCGGGGCAGCCGAACCAGGCGTAGAGCCGCTTGCCCTGGGCGAGCGCATAGGCGTTGGCGTCGAAGGGTCGGCCGAGGGCGAAGTAGAGTTCCGGAGGGGCGCCGGAGATGCGGCTCGGCATCAGGCGGATATCCTGCAGCGCGGCGGCGACGGGGGATCGAGGCGGAGGTCGCGCGCCTCGCGGCGGCGGCCTGCGGCGAGGACCACAAGCGCCATCAGCGCGAGCCGGTCAAAGGACGAAGGGGCCGGCCCGACGTTTTTCAGTCCTTGGCGAGATGCTCCGCGCGTCCTGACATGGACCGGCAGGACCTTGTAGCCCGGCGTCTTCGCCTTGGGATCATGGTGCGAGAGCGGCACGAGCGGATTGCCTTCGGGATAGTAGCAGGCGCAGCAGCCCTGCGGGATGTCGTAGGGCGTGACGCGCAATCCCGTCACCGCCCGGCGGACCTCGTCGTCGAGAGCGGTGACGAGTTCGGCCGGGTCTCCCGGACGCAGGCCGAGCCGCGCGATGTCGAGGGGGTTCATCAGCACGACCTGGCGGGTGCCCTCGATGCCGCGGAAGCGGTCGCTGTAGCCGTAGATCGTGGTGTTGAACTGGTCGTTGGATCGCAGGGTCATCAGGGTGAGCACGTCTTCCCCGGGCGTCAGGGCGAAGTCCGCCGTCAGGCTCGAAGGCGTGAGAAAGTGCGCCTTGCCGCTCGTCGTCGCCCATTTGCGTTCCCGGGCGGGCAGGGGCCGGGGAAAGCCGCCCGGCTGGAAGAGGCGCTTGTTGAAGTCGCGGAAGGTCTCGGGATAGGTGCGCTCGATGGCGTCGCGGATGCGGGCGTAATCGCCCGCCCACCCCTCCCAGTCCACAGCGCCCCGACCCTGGAGGGTCGCCTGAGCGAGGCGCGCGACGATCGCGGGTTCGGAAAGGAGCGTGTCGCTGGCCGGGGTCGCCCGGCCGCGCGAACCGTGGAAATGCGCGATCGAGCTTTCCATCGAAACCGCCTGGTCTCCCGTCGCCTGGCGGTCGACCTCGATCCGGCCGAGGCAGGGCAACAGGTAGGCGACCTCGCCGTGGATCACATGGCTGCGGTTGAGCTTGGTGGCGACGCCCACCGTCAGGCGGAGCTTGCGCCAGGCGGCCTCGACCGCCGCGGTGTCGGGCGCCGCCCGGACGAAGTTGCCGCCGAGCGCGACGAAGGCGCGGACCTCGCCGGCGCACATCGCCTCGCAGGCCTCGACCGAGCCGTGGCCCTTCCAGCGGGGCGGGTCGAAGGCGTAGAGCTCGGCCAGGCGGTCGAGCGGCACGAGGCCGGGTTTTTCGGTGATGCCCACCGTCCGCTGGCCCTGGACGTTGGAATGGCCGCGGATGGCGCAGATGTTTCCCCCCGGCTTGCCGACATTGCCGCGCAGCAACGCGAGATTGGCCACCATGTGGACGTTTTCGACGCCCTTGACCTGCTGGGTGAGGCCCATGCCGTAGAGCAGCATCACCGCGTTCGCGTTGGCGTAGGTCTCGGCCGCCTCGGTCATCTCGGCGCGCTTCAGACCGGAGACGCGTTCCAGTTCCGCCCAGTCCTGCGCGCGGGCGGCGGCGGCGAAGGCCTCAAAGCCGAGGGTGTGCTCGGCGATGAAGTCGTGGTCGAGCACATGCTTCCTGTCAGCCGCGGCCATCGACTTGGCGAAGGCCACTGCGGCGGCGTCCGCCGGATCCGCCGGGGTCGCGTCCGCGCCGGCGACCGGGCTGTCGCCGAAGGCCTTCAGCGCGTCGTCGGCCTCGATCAGCGCCTTGCAGACGCCGAAGAGCGCGGCGATGTCGCCGCCGTTCCGGACCTGGTAATAATCGGAGGCGATGCGCGTCTCGCGCCCGGTCAGCATCTGCGTGGGCGATTGCGGATTGACGAAACGCTCCAGTCCCCGTTCGCGCAGCGGATTGATCGCGACGATCCGCACGCCCCGGTCGGCCGCGTCCTGCAGGTCGTGGAGCATCCGCGGCGAGGAGGTGCCGACGTTCTGGCCGATGTGGAAGATGCAGTCGGTGTTCTCGAAATCGGAGAGGATCGCGGTTCCGACCGCGGCGCCGATGCTCTCGGGCAGGCCGACCGACGAGCTTTCGTGGCACATGTTCGAGGAATCGGGCAGGTTGTTGCTGCCGTAGATCCGCGCGAAGAGCTGGTACATGTAGGAGGCTTCGAGCGAGGCGCGCCCGGAGGTGTAGAACTCCACCGCCTCCGGCGCCATGGCGCGGAGCTCGGCGCCGATCTCGGCGAAGGCGGCCTCCCAGGAAACCGGCTCGTAGCGGTCCGTGGCCGGATTCCACCGCATGGGATGGGTGAGCCGGCCCTGCGCCTCGAGATCATGATCGCGCCACTGCTCCAGCGCGGCGAGGGTATGGGTCGCGAAGAACTCGGGACCTGCGCGGCGGCTGGTGATCTCCCAGGCGGTGGCCTTGGCGCCGTTCTCGCAGAATTCCAGCGGATGCGTCTTGGCGGGCTTGGCCCAGGCGCAGCTCACGCACATGAAACCTTCCGGGCGGTTCTGGCGCAGGAGCATGTTCGGCCCCCGTCCCGGCGTCCGTTCCCGGGCGAGGATGCCCATGACGCTTTTCGCCGACCCCCAGCCGCCCGCAGGGCCGCGGTACTTGGTGATGGAGGGTTTTCCTGAACGGCTGGACATGAAGCGGCTTTCCTTCCCCGGGCCCTTGGACCGACCAGGCGATTCCGCCCCTCGATCCGTTTCGCTTGAGTCTGCCTGGCGACGGGTCCGGTCCCCGCGGGCCGCCAGGCGAACAGGCGGGACCCGGCAGTCTGGCCGCCCGCCCTGCCTCACCTCCCCTGCTTCAGGGAATGGGCATGGGCCTGATGCTGTTCGAGCACGGGAAGGGTTTCGGCGGCGAAGTCGCGAAGCGCGCTTGGCTGGGACTGGGCGACGAAGGCCTCGAAGAGGCTCACCGCCTCGTCATGGGCCGCCACCTGCGCCGCGACATAGGCCGCGTCGAAATCGGCGTCCGACAGCCCCCGCAACTGGGCCGCCTTGGCCTGCTGGTCCTCGGTCATGGCGGCGGCGACGGCGACGCCGTCCGTCTGAGCCGCCGCCGCCATCTTCTGCCCGGCTGCGGTATGGTCGGCGATCATCTGTTCGGCGAAGGCGCGCACGGGATCGGATTGCGTCGCCGCGAGGGCAAGCTTGCTCGTTTCGATCTCGTAGGTGTTGGAGGCGCTGGCGGTCTGGGCGAAAGCCTGGGGTTCCTGCGCGAAGGCGGCAGAACCGCAAAGGATCAGGAAGGCGGCCAAGCCCCCGCGAAGATATCGGTCACGCATTTCGGCTCTCCTGTTTGCATTGGCCGAACCCCGCCCGCACCGGGTTTGTTTCCTGTTCCGCGATGTATTTCGCCGCATGATCCCCCCAGGGCGTGGACGAGGCGGCGGGGCGGTCATGCGTCGTGGGATCGAGGTCCGGACCGAGCCCCGGCGCGGAGGCGACGATCGGCTCGATCGTATGCTCGAAGGCGCGCCGCGCGCTCCCGGCCGCCGGGCGCGCGGCTCGACAAGCGCGAGCCTGCCGCAAAGGTCGCGGCCGACGACCCTCGATCCCCCGTTCGAGGTCCCTGGCGAGGAACGGCGCCTCGCGCCGGTTCAGGACATCGACCGGCCGGGCTTGATTGGGTCGATCCTCCCCCACGCGCAGGCGGCGTTAGACGCCAGTGCGGGGCAAGATGGCTCCCCCGTGCGGTCACCGCCCCGCCCCGGGCGCGCAGCTACCGCTCGAAGAGACCGACGATCTCGCCCTTGGCGATGACCTTGCCCTGCATCGCCTTCAGAACCTCCTGGCGGGTCGCGGACGCGGGGAGGTCCAGCGAGGGAACGTCGAGCGCGAAGACCTGCAGGTGGTACCGGTGGGGCGGATCTTGCGGCGGCGGCTTCGGCCCCATGTAGCCGGTCGCGCCGGCGCTGTTGACGCCCTGTTTCGTCCCCGCGGGCTGGGCGAGCAACGGTTCCGTCGGCATTCCCTCCGGCAGGCCGGCGGCTTCGCCCGGAATGTCGTAGGCGAGCCAGTGGACGAAAGGCTTCGGCTCGGGGGCGTCGGGGTCCTCCATCACCACGACAAAGGAGCGGGCACCTTCGGGCCGACTCCAGGCCAGCGCCGGCGAGGCGTCATGGCCTTCGGCCGCATGGGCCGAGGGGATCGGCGCGCCTGACGCGAAGGAGGAGGCGAGATCGAGCCCCCCTTCCTCCTTCGCCGCCGTCAGGTTCAGCGCGATGTCCGAAGGCGGCGGCGGCGCGAGAGGGTTCGGGATCGGCTTCGTCATCGGCTCCGTCTGGGCGGCCGCCTCGGTCGGCGGCTCATGGGCGATGCGATAGATCACGCCCTGCGCGTCGTCGGAGGCGTAGAGCGCGCCGTCGGGTCCGACCGCCAGCCCGGCGAGCCGGCCCAGATAGCCGTATCCGCCCTCTTCCTCGACGAGGAAGCCGGTCAGGAACGGCTCGATCGCCGTCGGCCGCCCGTCCTCGAAGACGACCCTGACCACCTCGTAGCCCGAGGGCGGACGCCGGTTCCAGGAGCCGCGCATCGCCACGAAGGCGTCGCCGCGATAGTCCTGCGGGAACATGCCGCCGTCGTAGAACGCCATCTGCATGGGCGCGCTGTGGGGCGTGTAGCCGAGCGCAGGCTCTTGCGACAGCGCCGCCCAGTCCTCCAGCGTCATGCCGTTGGGCGGATTGTCCTGCGGGTTGAATTCGTTCGCGCCGAAGACGTAGGGCCAGCCGTACCGCTTTCCCTCGCGGATGTGGTTCAGCTCCTCGATCTGGGCGTCGTCGCCAAGCCAGTCGATGCCGTGGTCCATCCCCCAGAGCGCGCCGGAGGACGGCTCCCAGTCGAAGCCGATGGTGTTGCGCAGGCCCGAGGCGAAGATCGTCCGGCCGGTCCCGTCGGGCTTGGCGCGCAGCAGGGTCGCGCTTTCCGGATCGGTCTCGGCGCAGGCGTTGCAGGTGGAGCCGGCCGAGATGTAGAGCATGCCGTCCGGCCCCACCGCCAGCGTCCGGTTGGGATGCTGGCCCCCGTCGGGCAGGTCGTCGATGATCCGCGTCAGAGGGCCGAAGCCGCCGTCCGCGGCCACGTCGGCGACGTAGACGTCGTTGACGGTGGCGAGGAAGACCTGGCTCCCGTCGAAGGCGATGCCGTGCATCCCCGGCCGGTTCGCCACGGTTTCCACCGCGTCGGCCCGGCCATCGCCATCGGAGTCCTTCAGCATGACCACGTCCCCCACGGACCGGCGGGTGGCGTAGAGCGCCCCGTCGGGGGAAAAGGCCAGCATCCGCGGATTGACCAGGTCGCGGGCGAAGACGCCGATCGTGAAGCCCTCCGGAACGCTCAGGCGCGCCGTCTGGGCTGCGTCCTCCTCGGCCACCGGAACCGGACGCGGCTCCAGCACCGCCCCCTGGATCGTCACGTCCGAATAGAGCCCGACTTCGCCCTGCGCTTGCGCCGTCGCCGATCCGGCGAGCAGCGCGGCGAGCGCCGGCGCCAGGGTCAGATGCTTCATCTCGGCTTCCTTTTTCCGTCGGCGATCCGCCGCGGCACCCGAACCCGCGAGCCGGGTGGGTGTTCCGCCGGCCCGACGCGAGACCGGCGCCGGGACTGAACCCCTGGCAGGGCTGGACATCGAGGACGCCGCGGCCGCGCCTCCTGCGCTCCAACGAAGGGGACAGAGCCGAAGGCGGGAGCGTCTCTTGCCCTGAGCCTCGTCCAGGCGGCCCGCGTTCCCGGGAACGGCGCAGGGCGGAGGGTGAGAAGGCGCGAGGAACATCCGGCTCCGCCCCAGGTTCGAGACATTCGACCGGCCCGACGCCTTCTGGCGCTGGCTCTCTTCCCCCTCTGCGCGCAACCGAACCGGCCTCGTTCGTCAGGACGAGGGCCGGACGACAGGGGCGACCTCGGGCCGACGGATCCGCGGCTTTACGGGACGCCCAGGGCGCCGGTCCCGAAGGAGGCCGCCGAATAGCCGGGCCTGCCGGCGCGCCCCTGCGCGCCGGCAGGCGAGCCCCCCGCGCCACACGGGGACCCTTGCGCCGGGAGACCGGTTCGATCGGCGCCATGCCAGGAGCGTTCCAGGGCCGCCTCCCAAGACCGCCACGCCGAGGCGGGAGGCTTCTAATCCGCCGAAGCGGCGCTTCGGAAAGAGCCTCGACGCGAAAGGAGCCATGGCCACGGGGAGCGAGAGCCGTCTTTCGAAGGTCACGCTGAAATGCGCCAAGTTGCGCGAAAGCGGCGCTCAGGCGGGCCGCTGACGCGGGCGATGCGGCTCTTCTCCGGCTGGAGGGGTGGGCCCTGGGGCGGGAGATGCGATCCGCGGGCGCCCCCCGCCCGGGAAGCTGGAGGTGAAGGGTTGCGCCGAAATTCGCCTCATCCGAAGAGGAGGGCGGCGCAGTCTGCAGGATCGGCGGGCTTTTGCACGAGGGGTATCTCCTCGGAGCGCGCGGGCACCACGCCGCGGTCGTAGCCGGACGCGAACACGATCGCCGTTCCGCGCGCGCGGGAGATCGACCACCGCGAAGACCATGCCGTCCTTGAGGTTGATGTCGAGGATCGCGCCGTCGAGACGCGGCGCGGCCTCGACAAGCTCGAGCGCTGCGCCTGCCGCGGCGACCGGGCCAAGGATCGTGGCTCCCATGGCCTCGAGCGCGCCCGCCAAAGTCGACGGCGATGAAGTAGTCGTCCTCCACGACGAGGATATGGCGTTCGGCGAGGGAGCGGACGGTCGACATCACGAAATCTCCTCTTTCAGGGCCCCGCCGTCTCAACGGCGACCCGAGACCGGCGGCGTCAGCGGCAGCTCGATCGTGCAGCGAAGCCGGTCGGGTTCCAGCTCGTAGGTCGTGCGCGCGCCCAGGCTGTAGGGCAGGGCTTGCTCGATCAGGCGGCGCCCGTATCCCCCGCCCGGCGTCCGTTCCGATCCGGCCGTCCCGCCCGGAGCCAGGCCGTCCTCCCGCCATTCGATCGCGACGCTCTCGCGCCTTTCGTCGCCGACGCGCCGCCAGGACGCCCGCAGCGCGCCGCCCGCCTCCGAGAGGGCGCCGTATTTTCGGGCGTTGGTCGCCAGTTCGTGGAAGGCGAGGGCGAGCGTCTGCACCTGCGAGGACCGGATGCGCACCAAAGGCCCCTCCAGCCGCAGTCGCTCCCGCTTCGCGCCCGCCAGAGCGGCGATCTCCATCTCGAGCAACGCCTGCAGCGTGATCGGCTTCTCCTCCGCCCGCGATAAAAGACCCTGCACCCGCGAGAGCGCGGCGAGACGGGCGCTGAACTGCTCGTGGAACGCCTTGCTCGATCTCGTCGCCCCCATGGTCTGGGCCGCGATCGAGCATACGACGGTCAAGAGATTGCGTGTGCGGTGCTGCAGCTCGGCCACCAGGATCTGCAGCCTTTCGCTGGTCTCGATCTCCTGGTGGCGTCATGGGAGACGCCGCCGATTCGGCGCACCTGCCCGGACGGGTCGAAAAGGGGAAAGTCGGCGTTGCGGATTCAGCGCAGCGCGCCGTCCGAGCGGCGAAGGATGCGATAGGCATGGGTCACGGGCTCGTCCGCGCGCAGGCGGCGGATCGCGTCGATCACCCGCGCGCGGTCCTTGGGATGCACCTGCCTGAATCATTGCAGGACCGGGGCGCCTTGCAGGGCTTCCGCCCGGGCGATGTCGTAGATCCGCTCGAAGGCCGGACACATGTAGTCGAGCCGAAAGGTGTCGGCGTCGCGGATCCACAGCGCATCGACGGAGGCTTCTCCGAACTGGCGGAAGAGTTGCTCGCTCGCCCGCAGCTTGACTTCGGCCTTGCGGCGTTCGGTGACGTCCTGACCGATCTTGAGGAAGCCGCGGGGAACGTCCTGCGCATCGTGGAGCGCCCGCACGCCCCCTTCGATGAAGACCCGCTCTCCGTCCTTTCGCAGATGCCATCGCACGTCGGGGGGCGCTGCCGTAGCGGCGCGGCGTCTCCAGTTCCTCCTCCGGCGCGCCTGCCGCCAGGTCCTGGGGGGTGAACAGGATCGCGGTTTCCTGGCTGATGATTTCTTCCGCGCTCCAGCCGAAGACCGCCGCCGCCCCGGGCAGCCAGTCCGTGATCCGTCCTGCGGAATCCGTGACGAAGATGGCGTAGTCGGTGGCCGTTTCCACGGTCAGGCAAAAACGTTCCTGGTAGAGGCGCAGGGCGTTCACCTTGAGCAGGCGGTCGATCACCGGACCGAGGATGGTCGCATAGGTGCGCAGGAAGGCCGTGTCGTCCTCTGCGAAGTCACGGGGCTCGACATCGTCCACCTGGAGGAGACCGTAGACCCGGCGTTCGGAAAGGAATATCGGCGTGTTCGCCCAGGCGGCCACGCCTTCGCGCGCCATGAAATCCGGCAGGCCGAAGCCCGCCTCCGCGCGGATGTCACGGCTTATGACGGGCTCGCCGAGCATGAGCGAATAGGTCTCCGAGCAGGCTTGCTCCCTGGAGATGTGCACCTGGCCGACCACTTCGGGGCTCCAGCCCACCCCCGCCTTGACGAAGAAGCTGCGGCCGTCCGCCGCGAGTTCGAAGACCTTGGCGCGCCGGGTTTCCATCGCCTCGGCCACCAGGCGGCAGGCTTCGGCCAGAACCTGGTCCAGATCCTCGCATTGAAGCGCGAACTCGCCGAAGTCGGCCAGAATCTTCTGACGCCTGAAGAGAACCTCGGCTTGGCGGGGGGCCGGGCATCGCGCGCGCTCCTCGCCGTCGTGTCGCCCTTGCATATCACACTTGCGTCGGAATTTGCCGGGCGCCTGCTCGGGCGGGTTCGAGGCGCGGCGAGGGCCTCTCGGGCGCAAGACCGTTGAGAACGGAACCGGCGGCGAGAAGCGTCGGGGGCGAAGGGTATCGAAAATGTCCGACCAGTTCAAAGCGTCCCAGGCGCTCTTCGCCCGACCCGGAGGAAGCTGATCACGCTCCCGCTCTACGGAAAAGCCGCGCGGTCAGTTCCTTGGGGCTTCTGATCTTGGAGAAAGGCCAGTTCCTGCAGATTTGTAAAGTAATATAACTATGAATATTTTAACATAACTATCATTACATGATAATAATTTACATGCCCCAGGGCGGCTTCTACCTTTAGGAGACTTCCGTTTCGAGACGGGGGAAAGCCCCCCTCCGGCCGGACATACTTTTCGCCTGCCGGAAACGCCGACCGCCCAGGAAAGCCCACGGTCGCTCAAGGCCTGCCGGGAACGAAGCCGAGAGGCCGGAGCCGGCATCGGTCAGGACGCAGCCGAACCGCACGCCGGCGGCGCGCATCCGGTCGATCTCCTCGGTCGCGATCTCGGGCTTGCCGCGATAGGTCTGTCGGGCTTGAGGGACCTTCCCGCGCGCAAGGCGCTGGGGATCGCGCGTCCCGCTCTGAGGCTGAAACAGCCGAAGCCTTCACCCGGCCGGTCGAGCGCGCGATGGCCGGCGCCCACCACATCCAAGGACCCTCTCGAGCGCCCCCGCGACGAGATCGCCGGGCGCTGGAACCGCCGCGAGCTTGCCGGAGAAATGCGCGGTCCGGACGCGTCGCAAAAGCGCCGGATCCGGAAGCCGGGTTGCGGCATGGCCCAGGGGGAGGCGCTCCTTCGCGCCACACCCGCCAGATCCGGCGGGCGCCGGACTTCCCTCTCCCCCTCCGTCTCCCAGGGCCAGAACGGGAGGCCAGGCGATCCCTGAGGGACAGGGGGCTAATTCGCCCTGGCGGAACGACGACATCCCGGCCGCAGGATCTCCCCAAACCCCGAACGCGGCGCCGGCGCCTCCGCGACAGGCCCGGCGCCCCCGGCCTTCACCAGCCGCCGAAGCGCGGCCATTCGATCAGGTCGCCTCCCCCCGCCGGCAGCACGTGGTAGCGGTCGTGCTGCGCCGCCGTGGCGCAGGCGTGGTTCGGCAGGATGCGCAGCCGGGCGCCCAGGGGCAGATCGGGCGCCGGCCCTTCGGCGCCCGGGCGGCGGGCGACGACGCCATGCTCCTGGTTGGCGCGGATCACGATCAGGTCCGGCAGGATCGTCCCGTCTTCGTCGCAGACGAGCCCGTAGCCCTGGTCGACCGCCTGGGCGGCGGTGCCCCGGTCCCGGGACATCGCCATCCAGCCGGCGTCGATCAGCACCCAGCCCTGGGCCGGCTGATGGCCGATCACCGTGGCGAGCACCGAGACCGCGATCGCCTCCGGCGGGCAGACCCCGATCCCGGCCATGACCAGGTCCTGGAACATGTAGACCCCCGCCCGCAGCTCGGTGACGCCGGAGAGGTCCTGCGCCCCGTGCGCCGTGGGGGTGGAGCCGACGCTGACCACCGGACAGGGCAGCCCCGCCGCCCGCAGCGCCTCGGCGGCGGCGACCACGGCCGCGCGCTCGCGCTCGGCGAACTCCGCATGGGCCGCCTCGCCCGCGACCATGTAGCTTTCGCCCGCATGGGCGGCGACGCCGCGCAGGGAGCCTGCGGCGTGCAGGATGCGGCCGATCTCCACGATCTCCGGGTCCCCGGGGGCGAGGCCGCTGCGGTGGCCGTCGCTGTCGATCTCGATCAGCGCCGGGATCGGCGCGCCCGCCCGCGCCGCCGCCGCCGCGATCGCCTCGGCCTGGGCGCGGGAGTCGAGCAGCACGCTCAGGTCGCAGCCGCCCGCGCGCAGGGCGAGCACGCGGTCGAGCTTCTGCGGCGCGATCCCGACCGCATAGAAGATGTCGCGCACCCCGGCGGCGGCGAAGGCCTCCGCCTCGGCGAGGGTCGAGACCGTGGCCGGGCCGTCGCCCCCGGCCAGCGCCCGGCGGGCCACGTCGACGGATTTCGCCGTCTTCAGATGCGGGCGCAGGGCGACGCCGAGCTTTCGGGCCCGCCCGGCGAGGCGATCGAGGTTCGCCTGCAGCTTGGCCTCGTCGAGCAGCAGGCAGGGGGTCGGCAGGGCGTCGAACCGGGGATCGGCGGACATCGGAGGCTCCTTCAGGCGGGCGTCGAAGTTCAGGCGGGCGTCGAAGCGCGAGCATATCGCCTGCGGCGGCGGAAGCAATTTCCGCGGGGCCGGCGTCGCGGGCGGAAAGCTCCGGGACGGCCGGGCGGATCGCCCCGGCTTGCCCCGCCCCGGTTCGGGCCCGCCATGACCCCCGACCTCGCCGCCCCCGCCCCTGCGCCCGCAGCCTCCGCCTCCGCCGCCCCTGCGGCCGCTTTCGCCGGGCGCTGGCGCGATCCGGCCGCCCGCCGCGCCGACGCCGCCGTGCATCTGGCCGGCGCCGCGGCCGCCCTGACGACGGCCGCCCCCGCCCTCTTCGCCGCGTCCGAGGGCGTCTCCGGGCTGCTGGCGCTCTACGCGGTCGTCCTGGTCGGCGACGTGATCGGCGGCCCGCAAAAGGCGCGCTTCCCCGCCTCGGCGCTGTACCAGCACGGGCCCGCCGCCTGGCGGGACGTGACGGTCAAGATCGACCATGCGGCGATCTACCTGACCTTCGCCGCCACCTGCGACGCCCGCGCCGCCGTGGCGGAGGCGCCGCCCGGGACCGCCGCCGCGCCCTGGGCCCTCGCCGCGGCGGGGGCGGGCCTGCGCGCCCTGGGGCCGCCCCGGATGCGGGCGGCGAGCCTTGCGATCCATCTCGTCGTGGCGCTCGGCGGCCTCGCCGCGATCCGGCCGGCGCTCGCGGCCCTCTCGCCCGAGGCCTGGCGGCTGGTCCTTCTCGGCGGCGTCGCCTGCCTGGCCTGGCGGCTGATCCCTCTCCGCGAGGACCTGCGCTTCGGTCAGGCCATCTGGCATGCCCTGGCGCTGGCCGCCTCGGGCCTCGTCTGCGCCGGGATCCTGGCCGAGCTCGGGTGATTCGCCCCGCCTGGTCCGCCCTCATCCCCTGCGCGGGCGGGTTCCTTTCTCATTGGCCTTGCGAAAGCGAAACTCCTTCTCCACGAGGGGCGTCAGGACAGCCTGTTTATTTCATTGACCTTTCCGCGCCGGGACGGTCAACTTCCCTCCTGACGATCCCGCAGGAGCGAACGGCCATGACGCGCCGATGTCCCCTTGCGCGGCGGCGGAGGGCCCCGGCCTCGACCGCCTGACGCGCCCGAGCCGACCCCTTTCCCCGGGGGGACAAGCGCCCCCGATTCCCGCGCCTCCGGGACTCAGATGTCCCCTGCGCCGTTCATCCGAAGGCCCATCCATGACCCGACTCCTGATCCTGGGAGCGGCGCTGGCCGCGCTCGCCCTGCCCCCGCTCGCCGCCTCCGCCGAGGCGGCGGACAGGCTGACCATCGGCTACCAGACCGTGGTCGAACCCTCCAAGGCCGCCCAGGCCGCCGGCGCCTACGACGCCGCCACCGGGGCGGAGGTGGACTGGCGCAAGTTCGACAGCGGCGCCGAGGTGATCGCCGCCGTCGCCTCCGGCGCGCTCGACATCGGCTATGTGGGCTCGAGCCCGCTCGCCGCCGCGGCGAGCCGCAAGCTGCCCGTCGAGGCCTTCTTCGTCGTCGGCCTCATCGGCTCCTCCGAGGCGCTCGTCGCCCGCGACGGAAGCGGCGTCTCGGGCGTGAAGGACCTGGAGGGCAGGAAGGTCGCCGTGCCCTTCGTCTCCACCACCCACTACAGCCTGCTCGCCGCCCTCGCCCATGAAGGGGTGGACGCGAAAAAGGTCGAGATCCTCAACCTCCGCCCGCCGGAGATCGCCGCCGCCTGGGCGCGGGGCGACATCGACGCGGCCTATGTCTGGGATCCGGCCCTCGGCCAGATCAGGGAGACCGGCAAGGTCATCCTCGATTCCGCCGAAGTGGCCGACTGGGGCGCGCCGACCTTCGACGCCTGGATCGTTCGCAAGGACTATGCCGAACAGCACCCCGAAGCGGTGCGCGGCTTCGTCGCCGAGACGGCCCGGGCCTATGACGCCTATCTCGCCGATCCGGCCGGCTGGAGCGCGGCCAACGCCAAGGCCATCGCCGACCTGACCGGCGCCAAGGCCGAGGAGGTGCCGGGGCTGCTGACCGGCTATGTCTTCCCGACCCTGGCCGAACAGGCCTCGCCGGCCCTCCTCGGCGGCGGCACGGCCGAGGCGGTGGCCCGGACCTCGGCCTTCCTCCAGGCCCAGGGGCGCATCGACGCCGTCCTGCCGGACTATGCGCCCTACGTCACCTCCGCCTTCGTGACCGAGGCGGCCAAGCTGAACTGACCGCCCGCCGCAGGCAGGCTCCGGCCCGCAGGGGTCGGGGCCGGCCTGCCCTCCCGCCGGCGGCGCGGCCTGGCCCGGCGCGGCCGGCGCAAGCCCTGACGACGCGCCCCGCCGCCGACCGCCCTCCCCCGCCGCCCGAGACCGGGGCCGCCCGGTCCCGCGCCGCCGACCGCCAGCCCGACCCCTGCGCCGGAAGGCGCAAACCACACCCTGCGCCGAGAAGCGCAAAGCAAACTCTGCGCCGCGCGGCGCAAACCACACCCGCGCCCCGAGGCGCAAACCACACCCAGCGCCGCAAGGCGCGGAGGATCCCATGCCCCGCCTGACCCTGTCCCATGTCTCCGTCCGCTACGAGGGCGCGGCCGAGCCCGCCGTGCAGGATGCGAGCCTCACGATCGCCGCCGGCGACTTCGTCGTGCTCACGGGACGCTCCGGCTGCGGCAAGACCTCGCTCCTGAATGTCGCCGCCGGCTTCGTCGCGCCGAGCGCCGGCGTCGCCGCCCTCGACGGCCGGCCCATCGAGGGCCCCGGCGCCGACCGGGCCGTGGCGCTGCAGTCCGGCGCGCTCTTTCCCTGGCTGAGCGCCGCCGAGAACGTCGCCTTCGCCCTCCGCCTCCGGGGACTCGGCAAGACCGAGCGCCGGGCGCGGGCCGAGGCGCTGCTCGCCCGGGTCCGGCTGGAGGGCCAGGGCGACAGCCCGATCTGGCGGCTCTCGGGCGGGATGCGCCAGCGGGTGGGCCTCGCCCGGGCGCTGGCGGCGGAGCCCGACTTCCTGCTGATGGACGAACCCCTGGGCGCCCTCGACGCCCTCACGCGCGAGACGATGCAGGGCCTCCTGCTCGAGCTCTGGGCCCACCGGCCGATCGGCGCGCTGATGGTCACCCACGGGGTGGAGGAGGCGCTGCTGCTCGGAACCCGGGTCGTGGTCATGGCCCCGAACCCCGGCCGCATCGCCCGGATCTTCGAACCGCCCTTCGCGACCCGCTGGCGCGGGGGCGAGCCCCTCCGCGCCCTCAAGGCCGACCCGGACTTCGCCGCCGCCCGCGCCGAGCTCGCCGCCGCCATCTTCGAGGGAGAGCCCGCATGACCGACATCCGCGCCGAGATCGGGACGCCCGCGCCCCGCCGGGACTTCGCCGCCGCCCGGGCCGCCGCCGCCGAAAGGCGCGCCCCCGCCGCCCCCGAGGCGCCCGCCCTCGTCCCCGTCCCCGGCTCCGCCCCCGCCGGCCCCTTCTGGACCGCCCGCAGGATCAGCGCCCTGACCCTCGTCGGGCTCTTCCTCGCCTGGGAGGCCGTCACCCGGCTCGGCCTCGTCGCGCCGCTGTTCCTGCCCGCGCCCGAGGCGGTGGCGGCCAAGTTCGTCGCGATCCTGCAGGACGGCTACGGCGACGCCGCCCTCGGCCGGCATCTGGGCGCGAGCCTCGGCCGGGTCTTCGCCGCCCTCGCCCTCGCGGCGGCGATCGGCGTGCCCGTCGGCCTCGCCATCGGGGCGAGCCCGCTCGGCCGCGGCGTCTTCGACCCGCTGCTCGAGATCCTGCGCCCCATCCCGCCGCTGGCCTACCTGCCGCTGATCGTCATCTGGTGCGGCATCGGCGAGCCCTCGAAGGTGCTGGTGATCGCCATCGCCATGCTCGCCCCCATCGCGCTCTCCACCGCCGCCGGGGTGCGCGGAGCGAACCCCGATCGCCTCCGCGCCGCCCGGGCGCTCGGGGCGAGCGGGGGACAGGTCCTGCGCCATGTCGTCCTGCCGGGCGCGCTGCCCCAGATCCTGATCGGCCTGCGCATCGCGCTCGGCGCCGGCTGGACCACCCTGGTCGCGGCCGAGCTGATCGCCGCGACCGAGGGCCTCGGCTTCATGATCCAGTCGGCCGCGAACTTCCTCGACACCGAAACCGTCGTCCTCGGCATCGTCGTCATCGCCGCCGTCGCCTTCGCCCTGGAGCTCGCCGTGCGCCGCCTGGAAGCTGCCCTGGTCCCCTGGGCCGGCCGCGACTAGAGCAATATCCAATCGGACGGAATCGTCCGGTATTAAGATATTGCGTCAAATCAAACAGCTGGAGCGGACCACCCGGTGCAGCCGGGTGGGACTTCGCTCTAGCGCCCCGCCCCGCCAGGCCCGGCCCCAGACCTCCCTGCCTGACGCGCCCCCCGAAACGACCGGCCCGAAACGGAAATACCCCATGAGGCATCACAGAATCGAACCCCAAATCGCCCCCGGATAGGACGAAGCCGCCCGCGCGCCCGGCGCGCGCCTCCCAAGTTTGCGCTTGAGAACCCTCCCGGACGATGGGATCCTTCGGGGTCGGCGGATTGGAGGGAACATCCGATGGCCTTTGCGACGCCGAAGTTCAACGCCGCCGTCGCGGAGTTCAAGAAGACCTTCGGGACCCACTCGCAGCTCTACGCCTACGGACAGTTCTACGTGACCGGGCGGACCGTCGACGACATGCTTGGCGTGATCGAGAGCGAGCTGCGCGCCAACATCCGCTTCATGTTCAGCCCGGAGCAGCTCGAGAACGCCCTGAAGTGGTTCCGCGAGAAGCTGCGGGTCGACGTCCGGCTGATCAGCGCGACGGCGATCAACGCCATGCTCGACCTCCTCGAGTCGAACGGCGACATGGCGGCGATCCGGGCGATGTTCCGGACGAGCGCCGCGGGCAAGGCCGACGCCGCGGCCGCGCGGGCGGACTTCGACCAGATCTGGTCGGGCGACGCGATCCCCGCCTATCCCTACTGGTCGGGGTCCTCGGCCTCGCTCGGCAAGGCGCTCGCCGCCCGCGAGCTCGAAAAGGACCGCTGCTTCCAGGTGAGCGCCGCGCTCGCGCGCAAGGTCGGCAAGGCGCGGGCCCTGCCCGCCCTGCCGCCGCTCAGCGACGGCCAGGTCGCCGGGGCGCGCGTGGTCGAGACCGTGCCCAGCGCCCCGGCGCGCAATGACGTCGGCCAGCAGGAGGTCCGCCACGCGGATCCCGCGGCGCTCCAGGCGGCCTACGCCCGGATGCGGGCGGTGATCGACGCCAAGGGCTTCGTCCAGTGCGGGCGTGCTCAGCGGCGCGCGGGGGCCGTTTCCGCGGCCCGAGCACTACGTCCTCGCCATCGCCCATGACGTGGTCGACGGCAAGGACGCCTTCCTGTTCTGGGATCCGGACGCGAACCGCAGCAACATCGCAAGCACGACGCCGGGCGCGGGCGCGCCGGGATGGGGTCCGGGCTTCGGCGTGCTCTTCGCCACGGCGAAGCGCCTGTCGACCGCGACGGACGACGCCGACCTCAAGGGGATCGACCGGATCGAGAAGACCCCGCTCGGCGAGGGGAACCCGACCTTCGGGGATCACGTCGCCGAGACGCGGCGGCACTGCTACCAGGTCTATTCGCTGCAGTCGCTGCCCCTGCCGAAGCAGGTGCGCGTCCACACCAAGGTCATCGCGCCGCCCAAACACGCCTCGCTCGACACGATGATGCAGAACGCCATCGCCGCCTACGCCGCGGGCGGGGTCGAGATCTACGAGGCCTCGCGGGAGGAGGCGACGGAGCCCGGCGGCGATTTCGAGCGGTTCCGCCGGCTCTACGGCGGCTTCGACGGGCAGGCGTCGGACGAGCTTTCGGCGCTGCACGCGCTGGCGCGGTCCGCGCGCGGCTTCGGGGTGAGCCCCGCGCGAGACGGATCTGGTGGCCCTGATCGTCGACGACCTCGTCCCCGCCGCCCTCGGCACGCCGAAGAGCCCGGACGGACAACCCGGGGTCGTGCTCTCCGCCGGGGCGAGCGAATGGACCCTCGCCCATGAGATCGGCCATGTCCTCGGCCTCGGGGACGTGGATGATCCAACCCGGCTGATGCACGGCGCGACCCCGGAGATCAGCGAGGCCCCGCCGCGCCTCGCCGAGAACGAGGCCGCGACGATCGCCGCAAGCCCGCTGGCGGTCTGAGGGGCCCCGCGGGCAGGCGCGGCGCGGCGCCTTCCGGAACGGTTCAGCCGCGGGGCGCTACTCCATTCGACATCGAGGCGGCGCTGTTCCGCTTCTCCGGCGAACCAGAATGGAGTTCCGATCATGTTCAAGGTCATCGCGCTTGCTGCCGCTCTCGTCGGCATCGCCGTCGCACCCGCCGCGGCGCAGAGCTTCGAGCGCGGACCGCAGGCCGCCGGCGACTGGGGCGGTGGCCGCGGCGGTCCCGGATGGGATGGAAACGGCGGTGACGGCTATGGCCAGCCGCGCGGCGACTATCGCGGCCGCGATCGCTACGACGTCATGCCGCCGTGGCAACTGGCCCGCACGCTGCGCTACCAAGGCTTCTTCGGCGCCGAGATCCTGAACCAGCGCGAGAGGGTCACCATCGTCCGCGCCGCCTCGCCGCGGCCGCGACCTGATCCTCGTCGTCGACTGCGCGCTCCGGCGACGTGCTGCGCGCACGGCCCGCCGGCGATGGCTGGCGCTGGCAATCGCGGCTGGCAATGGCGGCTGGGGCATGGACTGGCAGCCGCTGGTAGCCGCGCTGGCGTCGCAAAACCCAGCACGAGCGCCCTTCCTGAAGTCGGCCGGTCTCCGTCCGCCCCCCGAACGAGGACCGGTCGTCCGGGCCGGCGGCATCCCCAGACGCCGCCGGCATCGTCGTTTTGCCGGCTCCTGGTGCAATGCCCTTGCGGCACGGCCGGTTGACGCTATGTTTCGGGCGACCGGAAGGCTGCCGGTCTTTTTCGATGCCCAGAAGGCCGGACGGAACGCTTCCGGAATGCGCGACGCCATGGACTTTTACTTCCTTTCCCTGACAATCCCGCTTCCGGATGGCGTCGTCGCGCAATCCGGTGAGGAGCGTCGGATGGACGTGCAAGCTGCGCGCCGCCTATGTGGCGTCCGGCCGGTCGCTGTCCAAGCGGCACGGTCTGTCTCCTTCATGGCCGGGCCGAGATCGATCGAGAAATATTTCGAGGTCGGTGCAGCGAGCTGCTTTCGCCCGCCATTTCGCCGTGGCGACGCTTCGATTGGCGCGGGCAGGGCGGCTCGCAGACCGCTGCCTCACGCAATCCGCACAAGGGGCATGTCGACGATTTCGTCGAATATGAGCGCGATCTCGACGCCTTCCTGCAGCAGGTCGCGCTGCCTGATTGCCCGCCGCCCTATCTACGCGCTCGCTCATTCAACGGGCGCGACTCGTGTGCGCTCCGTGTCGCCCGCCGGTCGCGTCTCGTCTTCGAGCGCATGGTTCTGACCTCGCCTCTGGTCGATTTCGGATCGCGCGCGCCGTCGCGCCGTATCGTCGGCCTCGCGGCGGGCTCCCTCGCCCTGCTCGGGCTCGGCGATGCCTGGCCGCCCGGTGCGGCGCTGGCGCGCGTCGAGGGCCGCGCCTTCGAGAACAATCCACTCACCGGCGATCAGAAGCGCTTCGAGCGCAACCGGGCGATCGCGCGCGCTCTGCCGCAGGTCGCGATCGGGCCGCCGACCATCGGCTGGCTGCATGCCGCCTGCCGGCGATGGACGAAGCGTCGAAGCCCGAATTCGCGGCCTCGGTGCGGATCCCGAGCCTGATCGTCGTCGGCGGCGAGGACGGTATCGTCTCGCCGCTCGCCGTTGAGCGGTTCGTGCGCGAAATGCGGCTTGGCTCGCAGATCGTCATACCGGGCGGACGGCACGAGATCCTGATGGAGCGCGACCCGATGCGCGGCCTGTTCTGGGCCGCTTTCGACGCCTTCGTTCCGGGAAGCGACGTCTGACGCCGAATTAGCGGTTCAGCGTCTCGAGGATGATGTCGTGCAGATGTCTGTCGCCGCTGGCGACGACGCGCCCGCCCGCGGCCGCCGGGCCGCCTTCCCAATTGGTGACCCGTCCGCCCGCGCCTTCGATCACCGGGATCAGCGCGACGATGTCATAGGCGTGCAGGCCGGTCTCGATCACCGCGTCGACATAGCCCGCGGCCACCATGCAATAGGCGTAGCAATCGCAGCCATAGCGCACGAGGCGGACCTGCCGCTCGACGCGCTCATAGGCCTCGCGTTCCGCGCCCTGGAAGAGGGCGGGCGTGGTGGTGAACAGCGTCGCCTTGCTCAGATGATCGCAGGATCGCGTCGCCAGCGCCCGCGCGCCGCCGGGGCCGGTATAGCGGGCGCTCACGCCGTCGCCCGCATAGCGCTCGCCCGTGAAGGGCTGCGCCATCATGCCGAGAGTTGGTGTGCCGCCAGAGAGCAGGCCGATCAGCGTGCCCCAGACCGGCAGGCCGGAAATGAAGGCGCGCGTGCCGTCGATCGGGTCGAGCACCCAGACCTTCTCCGCATCGAGCCGCTCGGAGCCATACTCCTCGCCCATGATGCCGTGATCGGGAAATTCGGCCGTAATCAGCGCGCGAATGGCGGCTTCCGCCGCCCTGTCGGCGACGGTCACCGGGTCGAAACCGGTCGTCGCCTTGTTCTCGATCGAATCGAGCGATCGAAAATGCGGCATGATCGCTTCTGAGGCAGCGTCGGCGAGCCGATCGAGGAACGGCAGAAGGCTGAGGTCGGTCATGGGCAGGGTCTCTCCTCGGCGCGACGCGCTTTGGCATCGGGTGATCCGTTGCCAGGCGTAGCCGGCAAGGCTTTGATCGATATGCTCAAATCGTGACAGATTGTCGTCGGCGAAACGATGCGCGCATCGGCATTGTTGCCGATTTGCACAGTCTCGCGGCAATTTGAAAATTGCCTCTTGCTATTTTTGCAGTGCAAGCTCAATTTATTGCGGTGCGGTAGTTCGATTGGCGTCGAGCTTCCGCTGCCCTCCTTGGGCGTTTCCTCCCTAGACTTGGGCCGCCTCGTTTCACGAGCGGCCCTTTTTCTTTGCCGATCGCTTGCTTTTCACTCTGCGGCGAGCGGCAAGGGATGAAGTCCGGCATCGGGCAGGGTGGAGATATGGTGAACGAGGCGCGCGAGATCGGCCGCGACCTTATGGAAGCCGGCGCTCTTCTGCAATGTCCGCTCATTCATGTAGAGACCACGATTGATCTCGATCTGCAGCGCATGAATGCCGCGGGTCGGCCGGCCATAATGCTCGGTGATGAAGCCGCCGGCATAGGGCTTGTTGCGGGCGACCGAATAGCCCTCCGCCGTCAGGAAGCCATGCACGGCCTCGGACAGCTCCGGCGCGCAGCTTGAGCCGTAGCGGTCGCCGAGCACGAAGTCCGCCCGGATCCGTCCCGGCAGCGCGCGCACGGAGGACGGCATGGAATGGCAGTCGATCAGCACCGCGAACCCGAACGTCTCGAAGGTGGCGCCGAGAAGCGCGCGCAGCCTCTCATGATAAGGCTTGTAGACGGTCTCGATGCGCTGCAGCGCATCGGCGACGGAGAGCGGCTCGGCATAGATCTCCATATTCTCCGACACGACGCGGGCGATGGTGCCGAGCCCGCCCGCGACGCGCAGCGAGCGCGAATTCGCGTAAGGCGGCAGGGCGCCATCGAACATCAGCGGGTCGAGCTCATAGGGCTCGCGGTTCACATCGAGCCAGGCACGCGGAAAATTGGCGCGCAGGAGCGGGGCGCCGAACGGGGTAACGAAGGCGAACAATTCGTCAACATGGCTGTCCTCCGAGCGGCGGATCGTCATCTCGTCGAGCCGCGAGGCGGCGAGGAAGTCGTTCGGATAGATCCGGCCGCTATGCGGCGAATTGAACACGAAGGGAATCCGCTGCTCGGCCGGAGCCAGCACCTCGAACAGCGGCATATGGGCGAAGGCGTCGATCGTCTTTCTCCCCGGGCGGGTCATCCGTGCGTGGCAAGCCGCCATGTTGCCCGGACGCCGCGCCCGTGTCCACAAAACGCGGCGCCGCGGCGCCATCATGCGGCCCGTTCACTCGATCTTTACCGGGATTGGACGTAATCCGATAACCAAGATGATCCGCGTGCACCGGAGACAGACACGTCCGGCCCGCGATCCTTCGAAGCTCTGACGGGTCCGCTCATGAACCGCATTCTTCTCGCTGAAGACGACAATGACATGCGTCGCTTCCTGGCCAAGGCGCTGCAGGGCGCCGGCTATGACGTCGTGTCGTTCGACAATGGCCGCAGCGCCTATGACCGGATCCGGGAGGAGCCCTTCACGCTGCTGCTCACAGACATCGTCATGCCGGAGATGGACGGCATCGAGCTGGCGCGCCGCGCGACCGAGCTCGATCCGGACCTCAAGGTCATGTTCATCACCGGCTTCGCCGCCGTCGCACTGAACCCCGATTCGAATGCGCCCAAGGATGCGAAGGTGCTGTCGAAGCCCTTCCATCTGCGCGACCTCGTGACCGAGGTCGAGCGGCTCCTGGCCGCCTGAGCGAGTCAAGGGCGACGGCACGAAAGCGCATTGGCCTGTGGATGGCCGAAACGGCGCTTGAACGATGCGGGCCGACCTTGTATATCGCTCCCCACACCGCCGGTCCCGCCGGCGTTGGAACAGGATGGGCGTGTAGCTCAGCGGGAGAGCACTACGTTGACATCGTAGGGGTCACAGGTTCAATCCCTGTCACGCCCACCATCCTTTTCAAGGGCTTAGCGTTCGTTTACGTAGCGCGCTTCCGGTTGATGAACCAATATCCTCGTATTTGAGCGCGGCGGCGGTTCGCAGGTGGTTCGGCGAGAGCCGAGCAGTCTTCTCTACGGTCCGTTGACGTCCGGCCTGGCCCTTGGCGCCAATGCGGTCTCCACGGCAATGCCCCGTTGTCCTCATTATTGTTGCGTCGTCCGGTAGCTCGCCAGGCTCGTGGCCGGCAAGCTGGCGGTTCAAATCGGCCCGCCACAACCCTCGACGGGGCGGCCACTACGCGCCGGCGAAGATTGGCGGACGTGGCCGCGTAGAAATCCGGGAACCGCTGTAGTTGGACTAACTACGCGATCTCCTAAAGAGTTCAGTGCGGCGGCGCTGAGAGCTCCGAGTCGAAGACGCGTGCCATTTCGCACCCTTGGCTATCCTACGCGTCTAGCCTGAGCCTCCATCAAGCCCTGCATGCTTCAAATCGTCGCTCCAACCCCACGTCCTCAACAGCCTAACCGGCAGCTTGGCGCGGCCGGCTCTCCAGGGAGGCCGCGGTCCGATCAACTCCCGCTGGGGCCAGATACAGAGCGGCCAGAGTCGCAAGACCGGCTGCGAATATCCCCGACTGCAGGAAATTCCAATACGATCCCGCGGTGAAGTCAAAAATCGAAAAGCGGTTCGCCATCATGAGGTAAAGCGCGGCGATCAATCCGGCCCATAGCGGTGACCGTCGCACGTCGACGAGGAGCAGAAAGTAGACGGAAAAGAGAACCCCATAGTGGTGTTCCCAAGCGATCGGCGAGGCCATGGTGCAAGTCAACGCGGCGATACAGAATGAGCGTGTCAGGTCCAGTCGGCGGGAACGGTATCCGTGGACCAGCGAGGCCAGCAAGAGCAGGGCGGAGGTGGCAAGCGTCGAGCCATAGACGAATGGAGTAAAGGGCGGAAAATGGTCGCCTCGCCAAAGGAGATTGTTGAACTCGTCGGGGCGCTGGACGGACAAGATGCGGTTGAGCAGGCCGTTGACCGATTGGTTGGAATGGAAGGCTTCTCCGGTCCGCGAGAGTGCTGATGCCACCTCGAGGTAGTCGAGGTGGTTCTGCACGCCGAATATCGCGATGGAGATCGCGAGCAGGACGGCTGAGGTCAGCGCACCGGCCGCCGCCATCGACCACTGTCCAGCCGCCAGTGCCCAGAGCAGGATGAAGGCGTACTGAGGTTTGACGCAGCACATGACGCCGACAAGCGCTCCGACAATTCTCGGGTGGCCGGCGAGCCAGAGCATGAGCGCTATCGCGAACATAGAACTGAGCCAGACCTGTACTTGCCCAACGGCAAAGGCACTGACCAATGGTCGGAACGTGAAGGTTAGGAATAGGATGCAGGCCAGTCGGAGCGAGCGAGCGAGGACGGTCCGCTCTTGCGCCGCGCCTGAAACGGCCAGCCTCATCTCGACGACGATGAATGTGCTGATTGCAGCGAGAATGAGAAAACCAAAGCCGATACGGGCGTATCCAGACCGATCGCCGTCAGCATGAAGCCATCGCGCCGCGCTGGAGATCAGTAGCGCCATCGGCGGATACTGGAACTTGACCCTGTCCTCAAAGAACGTGTGTTGATATATTCGAGCCGGGCCAGGTCCCGGGTCCGAATAGAAGTAGTCGACGGCATCCTTCATCGGCCCCCAGGAATCGTCATCCGTATAGAGCTCCAGAACCGTCCGAGTGGCTTGCAGGGTCGAATCGGCAAAGCTCTCGGGGAGGAGCCAGAGAGGCACGAGGTTCAAGACGGCATGAGCGGTCACGATGACGATGAGCCACAAGGTAATCGTCGGGCGCGAATGGCCGTCAAGGAGCATTCGGTTGGCCCCCGTTTGAGGATTTGACGCATAGCCGGCTCGCTGCGGTTCCGTAGCCCGCCACGCCGCCCACCTGGCCCCCCATTTGGAGGCTGCTTGCCATTCTGCCATGGACCTGATCACCCAGTCAGCCATCGTGCCGGCTCCGATCTCGGCGCTGCACAGTTCGCTATGGTTCGATGAATCCAAGAACGTGAACGTGATGGCAACACGTTCCTGAAACGGCGCGACACTCTCCACCAGAGTTCTTGCTTTTCGGGGCAGGAAAGCCGTCGACATCGTAGGGGTCACAGGTTCAATCCCTGTCACGCCCACCATCCTTTTCAAGGGCTTAGCGAGAAATCGCTGGGCCCTTTGTCGTTTCTGGCGCGCAAGACGGCACCGCCGCAGGCCGCAGCTCTCGACAGTCGCTTTGCAATCCGATTGAGAAACCTGGCGTCGCCCGCCTCGGCAGGCATGACGTTCGAGCGCGGTTCCGGCGCTGTCCGTATGGCCGCGTCTGACGCGGATCGGCCGGCCGCCCGAGGGCGGCCGGCCGGCGCTCTGCCTTAGTAGCAGGGCGGGTAGGGGTAATAGCCGCAGGCCGGCGGGGGCGGCGGGTAGGGGTAGGGATAGGCGTAGCGCGGGGCAGCCGCAGCGGCTCCGGCGACCGCGCCGACTGCGACGCCGGTTGCGACACCCGCCGCGACGGCAGCGCCGGCTCCGGCGCCATACCAGGCGCCGTGATAGACCGGTGCGTGCCAATAGGCGCCGCCACCGCCGGCGACTGTGCCGTGATAGCCGCCGGGCGTGCCGTAATGGGCGGCGAACCAGTCGATGAACAGCGCGGCCGGGCCCTTGGCGCCGTCAAGGCTGCCTTCGAGCACGACGACGTCGAAGGTCAGCGTCGAGCCGTCGAGCTTCGGCGACTTCAGCGTGACGACGGCGTCGCTCACGTCGGAGCCGTCGCCGCCGAGGACCGAAATCGTGGCGTTCGGCGGATCGATGTCGAAGCTGTTCTTGCCGACATCCCATTGCTGGATGAACTGCGCGGTCGTGACATGGCCGGCGGCGCGAATCGGCCGGTCGGCGAACACGATCGAATTGGCCGAGACGCCCGTGAGGGTGAGCTTGGTGCCTTCGAGCGTCGCGCCGGCGGAATTGATGACCGCGAGGGACGGCTCGGGTCCGGTCGGCGTCACCTGACCGATGGTCTTCGCCAGCGGCACATGCGGCTTCTTGGGCGTGTCCGCCGCCCAGGCGGCGCTGGCCGTCATGCCGAGGACGCCGAGCAACAGCGTCGCCCGCGCCAGATCTCTGAATTTCATGTCGAGAACCTCCTTCATTGCCCTACGAGGCCATCTGCGCGAGGCAGGCGACAGGCCGCCCACATCCACCCCAACGGCGTGAAGCAATCGCCACGACTCGTTCGGCGTCTGCTCTCCCGTTCCGCGCACCATCGGGTCTTACCGGGTCTTGGCCCGGCGAGCCAGAGGCGGCGCGCAGACGCTCGCCCGCAACCGCAGAGCGGGCGGGCTTTTTGGCGTGTGGGCAGCGGCAGAAGGAGCCGCCTACCAGCCGCCGTCGACCGCGATGTTCTGGCCCGTGATCATGCGCGAGCGCTCGGAGGCGAGGAAGACGACGAGATCGGCGACATCGTCGGCATTGATCCGCGCCTTGAGGCACTGGTTCTCGAGGATCCAGTCATTATACTGCTGCAGCCGGTCGGCGAAGACGCGGTTTTCCGCCTCCGAGACGACGGCGCCCGGCGAGACCGCGTTGACGCGGATGTTGAAGGGGCCGAGCTCGCGCGCGAGCGATTTGGTGAGCCCGAGCATGGCGCCCTTGCTGGCGACATAGGGGACATAGCCGTCCCAGCGGCCATTCAGCGTCACCGAGCAGAAATTGACGATCTGGCCATTCCGCTTGCGCTTCATGCCGGGCGCGACCGCCCGGGCGAGGGCGAAGGTCGCGGCGGAATTGACGCGGAGCTGGTCTTCATATTCCTCGATCGAGAAATCCTCGAATGGCTTGTTGATGATCAGCGCGGCATTCGACACCAGCACGTCGATGCCGCCCACCGCGTCCGCGAGGCCGCGGACGAGCGCCTCGCTCTCCTTGAGCAGGCCGAGATCCTGCCCGACATAGCGCGCCGCGACGCCGTAGCGCTCGGCGATTTCGGCGGCCCGGGCCGCGCCGCGCGGATCGTCCGGCCGGTCGAGCAGCAAGAGGGCCGCGCCGAGCCTGGCGAAGGCCTCGGCCTGCGCCGTGCCCAGCGTGCCGAGCGCGCCGGTGATAAGAACCGTGCGTCCCGCGAAGTCACCCATCAGAGATATCCGTGCACTTCGTCGATCGAGGTCTCGCCGACCGGCCGGTCGAAGACGATCTCGCCGCGCGCCATGGCCACGATGCGGTCGCAGCATTGGAACACGTGCTGCATGTTGTGCGAGATGAAGATGCCGGTGACGTTCTGCTTCTTCAGATCGCGCACGAAGCCGATGACCTTGTCGGTCTCCTTGACCGAGAGATGGTTGGTCGGCTCGTCGAGGATGAGCACCTTCGACTTGAAGTGCATGGCCCGCGCGATGGCGACGCCCTGCCGCTGGCCGCCGGAAAGTTCGCCGACCAGCGCCTCGGGCGAGCGCAGATGCAGGTCGACATCGGCGATCGCCTGGACGCTCTCGCGGTCCATCTTCTTCTTGTCCATCCAGCCGAAGCCGAAGAGCGACCAGGTCAGCGGTTCGCGGCCGATGAACACGTTGCGCGCGATCGTCATGGTCGGGACCATGGAATTGTACTGGTAGATCGTCTCCAGCCCGAGCTCCATGGCCTGGCGCGGATTGCGGATCCGCACGTCGCGGCCCTCGATGCGGATCGAGCCCGCATCCGGCTCGTGCACGCCGGAGAGGATCTTGATCAGCGTCGACTTGCCGGCGCCATTGTCACCGACGAGGCCGACGGCCTCGCCGCGATTGACGGTCAGGCTGACATTCTTGAGCGCATGCACGCCCGAGTACCATTTCTCGAGGCGATGGCATTCGATGATCGGGGTCTTCATGCGCCCGTCTCCACCTTGATGGCGCGGGCGCGCCGCGCGAGCCACATATTGGCGATGACGGCGATCATGATCAGCAGGCCGATGGCGAACTTGAACCAGTTGGCGTCGACGCGGCTCATGACCATGCCGGAGTCGATGACGCGGATGATCGCCATGCCGACAATCGCGCCGAGCACATTGCCGACGCCGCCGGACAGAGCGATGCCGCCGATCACCGCCGCGGCGATCGCCTGCAGCTCGACGCCGTCGCCGAGCGAGGGGAGCGGCGAGGCGATGCGCACCACCTGGATGATCCCGGCGAGGCCGGCGCAGAGCGAGCAGATCATGAAGCACACGATCTTCACGCGATGCGTGGGAATGCCCATGGACTTGGCGGATTCGAGCGCGCCGCCCGTCGCCCGTGCCCAATTGCCGAAATTGGTCCGCTCGAGCAGCAGGTAGATCAGCACGGCGAGGCCGATCATCCAGAGCGTCGAGACGCGGATGAAGCCGATCGGATCCGTGAATGCCCAGGTCGGCGCGTCGCTGGGCAGAGCCGGCGCCGCGCCGCTCTGGTAGATGACGACGCACAGGCTGCGCAGGATGAACAGCATGCCGAGCGTCGTGATGAAGCTCGGGATCCCGAAGGTCAGCGAGATCGACCCGTTCAGGAAGCCGACCAGCAGGCAGACGGCGAGGGCGAGTGCGAAGGCGATCCAGAACGGCATGCCGGCGGTGGTCAGCGAGCACAGCACGATCGGCGCGAGGCCGAACATCGAGCCGATGGAGAGGTCGAATTCGCCGGCGATCATGAGGAGCCCGAAGCCGAGCGCCATGATGGCGAGCTCGGGGAAGAGGCTCAAAATGCCGCGCAGATTCTGGTAGGACAGGAACAACCCGTTGGAACGGATGGTGAAATAGCCGACGAGCGCGACGAGCACCACCAAAGCGACCAGCTCGGGCCTTTCCATGTAGATCTTGAGCAGGCGCTTCATCGGCGACGTCCTCCGGGTGCCGGTGGCGGTCGGAAGGCGGCCGTTGCCGGCCGCCTTCGCTGCAGTTCCGAGCCTATCGGTAGCCATCTTTGCTCAGCTGCTCGATCGCATCGACCTGATCGGCGGTCACGATGGCGCTGCCCGTGTTCACGTCGAACGGGGCGAGCTTGTACTTCTTGATGAGGTTGGCCTGGATCACCGGCGCATAGCCCTGCAGATAGGGCTGCTGGTCGACATGGAACTGGATGTAGCCGTCCTTCATCCGGGCGAGCACGTCCGGAACGAGATCGAAGCCGCCGACGATGACCTTGCCCGGCTCGATGCCGCGATCCTTGAGCACGTTGACGACGCCGACATCCCAGAAGCCGGTGTCCACATAGGCAGTCAGGTCCGGCGTGCCCGTCAGGTAATTGCCGAAGCGGTCGCCCGTCGTGCCGTAGTCGAGGCCGGCATCGATCTCGTCCCAGGAGATCTCGCGATCCGGATGGGCCTTCTTCCAGGCTTCGAGCGCCGCTTCGACGCCGTCGGCGCGGCGGCGCGACCAGTTGTCGGCCGGCGCATTGACGCCGACGAGCACCTTGATCGGACCGCTGGCCGGGAACTTCGACGCCGTCGCCGCGCCGAGCGCCTGGCCGGCCAGGAAGAAGTCCTGCCCGATGAAGGCCTGGCGGGCATTGCCGGCCGCCCCCTCGGTATCGTCGACATTGTTGGCGACGACCGTGATGCCGGCGTCGCGCGCTTCCTTGATCACCTCGTCGAAGGCCTTGTTGTCGGGAATGGTGACGATGATCATGTCGGGCTGCTGTGCGATCGCCGACTGGATGTTCGCCACCTGGCCCTGGATGTCGCCCACCTTGGAGGTGAACAGCATCTGGCAATCGGCCTGGACGAGGCCGCAGGCGTCATCGAAGCCCTTCTTGACGGTGAGCCAGAAGGCGTTGCCGGCATCGGCATGCGGCGCGAAGATGATCTTCGGCGCCCCGTCCTGCGCGAGAGCGGCCGTGCCGGAAAGCAGCGCCAAGGCGGCGCCCGCTGCCAGCGCCATGGTCAGTTTCTTCATGATGTCCTCCCCACTATTCGTTGCAATCAGTTCGCTTGCGACGTTCTCCTCGTCGTCGTGAAGCGCTTGTCGAGATCGGGATGCAGGTCCATTCCGAGCCCGGGGCCGGGCGGCACGGTGATGAAGCCGTGCTCGACCGTCGGGATGGCGGTGACCACCTCCGGGTACCAGGTGTGATAGAAGGCGCGGACGCTCTCCTGGACGAGGGCGTTGGTCGCGTTCAGCGACAGATGCGTGGAGGCCGCGAGGACCACCGGGCCGGTGCAGTCATGCGGCGCGACCGGCAGGTGCCAGGCCTCCGCCATGGCGGCGATCTTGCGTGCTTCCGAGATGCCGCCGCACCAGGAGAGGTCGAGCATCACCACGCCCGCCGCCTGCGTCTCCAGGAGGTCGCGGAAGCGCCAGCGCGTCGCCAGCGTCTCCGAGGCGCAGAGCGGCGCGGTCGAGGCCTCCGCATAGCGCTTCAGGTCGCCGAGCGCGTCCATGCGGATCGGATCCTCGTGCCAGAATGTCCGGAACTGGGCGAGTTCGCGGGCGATCTGGATGGCCGGCATGAGCTGCCACATGGAGTGGAACTCGACCATTACGTCCATCTTGTCGCCGACGCGCTTGCGGATCTTCTCGAACGGGGCGAGCGCGGCCTTCATGTCGGCGGCGCTGATATAGAGCCCGCCCGACTTCTCGGCGGCCGTGTCGAACGGCCAGATCTTCATGGCCGTGATGCCGCTCTCGAGCAGTTCCTCGGCGAGGTCGTCGGCGCGGTGCAGGAAGGCGTCGAGATCGGCATAGGCCGCGCGCTTGCCGAGGCCGTAATTGGCGACCGTCTGCCCGCCCTTCTGCATATAGGCGCTGCCGGCGCAGGTGTTGTAGGTGCGGATCGTCTGGCGTGTGAAGCCGCCGAGCAATTGCGCGATGGGCTGTCCGCTGAACTTGCCGAAGAGATCCCAGAGCGCGATGTCGATCGCGGAATTGCCGCGCGTCTCGACGCCGGTCGAGGCGAAGCCGAGATAGCCCGTCAGCGCGCGGCCGATGCCGTCGATCTGCAGCGGATCGCGCCCGATCAGGAGCGGCGCGACCGTCTCGTGCAGATAGGCCTCGACCGCCTGGGCGCCGAAGAAGGTCTCCCCGAGCCCCGTCAGGCCGTCATCCGTGTGGACGAGCACCCAGCAGATATTCGCATGCTCCGCGATCCGGATCGTTTCGATCTTCTCGATTTTCACCGCCAGCCCCTCCCAAGGCATCGGTCCGAAATGCAGGGCGTCAGTTGATGCCGCTCGCCAGCAGGATCTTGACCGTGTTGTCGAAATGCGCGGCCATCTGCGCTTCGGCGGCGGTGCGGTCGCCGGCCTCGATATGGGCCGCGATCGCCTCGTGGCAGGCGACGTTCTCGTAGCGCTCGCCGTCATTGCCGCGCGCCAGCCAGCCGACGCGCCAGGTCTGGCGCGTCACCACGTGGAACGAGCCGACGATCAGCGCGAACATCGGATTGCGCGAGGCGCGGGCGATGGTCTCGTGGAAGGCGATGTCGTGTTCCATCACCTTGTCCATCTGGTGGAAATCGGCGCGCATCGCCGCGGCGAGCGCCTTGATCTCGCGCGCTTCCTTCTCCGTCCGCCGCAGCGCGGCGAGGCCCACCGTGCGCATCTCGATCGTGCGGCGCACATCGAGGATTTGCTGCACCGAGACCTGATCCGTCTGGACGCCGTGGTCGATGACCAAGGCCAGCACCTCGTCATCCACCGCCGAGACGCGGGCGCGCCGGCCATTGGAGACGCTGATCAGCCCGAGCGCCGCCATGGAGCGATAGGCCTCGCGCGCCACAGCCCGTGAAACGCCGAGCTGTTCGCCGATCGCGGTCTCGCTCGGCAAGGGATCACCGACCTTCATGCCCTCCGAACGGATCATGGCGCGGATGCCATGAATGACCTTCGAGACGAGGCTCGTCGGCGTCTCCTCTTCATCCGAGGCGTCGACGGGGCGGAGATGGCCGCTGCTGTTCATTTCAACCTATATGACAGGTTCAATTTGAAATGCAAAAAGCATGAGCCAAAGGTGTTGTCAATATCGGATTGTACGGTATAAAAATCGCCGCCAACGATAATGACAGGTCGCTCGCCGAGCGCCCGAGGGAAGGAGAGCCCGGATAATGAAGCCCGCGATCAAGCGGCCTCGCGCCATCACCATGTGGGAGTTCTCGTGGATCGAGCGCCGCTGGCCCGGCGCCGGATACGAGGATTGGGACCAGGCGCTGGATGAGCTT
>CBDEVG010000030.1:0-82552 GCA_965243535.1 Amaricoccus sp. | reverse complement strand
AGCCAGTTCACCCGCCTCGAGCGCCACGCCGAGGTCGCGCGCGAGATGCTGGCGACAGGCGCGGCCTATCGCTGCTATTCCACCGCGGAGGAGATCGAGACCTTCCGCGCCGAGGCCCGCGCCAACGGCCGCCCGCCCCTCTTCCTGTCGCCTTGGCGCGACGCCGATCCCGCGACCTGGCCCGACGGCCCCTACACCGTCCGGCTCAAGGCCCCGCGCGAGGGCGAGACGGCGGTCGAGGACGTGGTCCAGGGCCGCGTCGTCTTCCGCAACGAGACGCTCGACGACCTGATCCTGCTGCGCTCCGACGGGGTGCCCACCTACATGCACGCGGTGGTGGTGGACGACCACGACATGGGCGTCACCCATGTCATCCGCGGCGACGACCACCTGACCAACGCCGCCCGGCAGGGGCTGATCTACCAGGCCCTCGGCTGGGAGACGCCGGTCTGGGCGCATATCCCGCTGATCCACGGGCCGGACGGCTCCAAGATGTCCAAGCGCCACGGCGCGGTCGGGGTCGAGGCCTATCGCGACATGGGCTTCCTCGCCGAGGCCATGCGCAACTACCTCGCCCGGCTGGGCTGGAGCCACGGCAACGACGAGTTCTTCACCACCGAGCAGGCGGTCGCCTGGTTCGACCTCAACCACCTGGGCAAGGCGCCCGCGCGATTCGACTTCTCCAAGCTCACCCATCTGTCCGGCCAGCACATCCGCGCGGGCGAGGACGGCGCCCTCTTGACGGAGCTGGAGAATTTCCTCGCGGCGCAACAGCGGCCGCCCTTGACCGCGGCGCAGCATTCCGCTCTCCTCCGCGCCATGCCCGGCATGAAGGAACGCGCAAAGACCCTCCCGGAACTGCTTGAGATGGGACGCTTCGCCCTGGTCGAACGTCCTGTCGAGGCGGATGCCGCGGGCGCGAAGCTGCTCGATCCTGCATCCCGTGGCATGCTGGGCCGTTTGACTTCGCGATTGCAGCATGCTAGCTGGACCGCGGGCGAGCTGGAGGCATGCGTGAGGGATTTCGCGGCCGAGGAAGGCAGGGGTCTGGGCAAGGTGGCCCAGCCTGTCCGCGCCGCGCTGACCGGTCGCGCCGTTTCGCCCAGCGTCTTCGACTTGATGGAAATCCTCGGCCGCGAGGAAAGCATCGCCCGTCTTCAGGACTGCGCCGACGCGCCCGCAACTGCGGGCTGATCGCCGGAAACGGGTCAGGAGGAGGAGACGGGCCAGAGGGGAATGCCGTCGCGGTCCCGTCCGCGGCGGGGAACGCGGCCGGCGCGAGCGGGCCAGTAACAGGGGATGACTCATGACCAACGAGGCCCACAAGTCCGCAAAGCTGACCATAGGGGACAAGACGCTCGACCTGCCCATCTACAGCGGGACGATCGGCCCCGACGTCATCGACATCCGCAGCCTCTACTCCCAGGGCGGGGTCTTCACCTATGATCCCGGCTTCACCTCCACCGGCTCCTGCGAGAGCGCGATCACCTATATCGACGGCGACGTCGGCGAGCTCCTCTACCGCGGCTATCCCATCGAGCAGCTGGCGGAAAAGTCGCATTTCCTCGAAGTCTGCTATCTCCTGCTCTACGGCGAGCTCCCCACCGCCGCCCAGCTCGAGGATTTCGAGAGCCGCGTGACCAACCACACCATGCTGCACGAGCAGATGGCGTATTTCTTCCGCGGCTTCCGGCGCGACGCCCATCCGATGGCGATCGTCTGCGGCGTGATGGGGGCGATGTCCGCCTTCTATCACGACTCCACCGACATCAACGACGCCTGGCAGCGCGAGGTGGCCTCGATCCGGCTGATCGCCAAGATGCCGACGATCGTCGCCTGGGCCTACAAGTATTCGATCGGCCAGCCCTTCGTCTATCCGAAGAACAGCCTCGACTACGCCTCGAACTTCCTCAACATGTGCTTCTCGGTTCCGGCCGCCGACTATGTCGTCGACCCGATCCTGAGCCGGGCCATGGACCGCATCTTCACGCTCCATGCGGACCACGAGCAGAACGCCTCGACCTCGACGGTGCGGCTCGCCTCCTCCTCGGGCGCGAACCCCTTCGCCTGCATCGCCGCGGGCGTCGCCTGTCTCTGGGGTCCGGCCCATGGCGGCGCCAACCAGGCCTGTCTCGAGATGCTGCGCGAGATCGGCACGGTCGACCGCATCCCGGAATACATCGCCCGGGCCAAGGACAAGAACGATCCCTTCAAGCTCATGGGCTTCGGCCACCGGGTCTACAAGAACTTCGACCCGCGCGCCAAGGTGATGAAGCAGTCGGCGGACGAGGTGCTGGGCCTGCTCGGCATCCACAACAACCCGACGCTCCAGGTCGCCAAGGAGCTGGAGAAGATCGCCCTCGAGGATCCGTATTTCATCGAGAAGAAGCTCTACCCGAACGTGGACTTCTACTCGGGCATCATCCTCGACGCCATGGGCTTCCCGGTGTCGCTGTTCACGCCGATCTTCGCGCTGGCGCGCACCGTGGGCTGGATCACCCAGTGGAAGGAGATGATCTCCGATCCGCAGTTCAAGATCGGCCGGCCGCGCCAGCTCTACACCGGCGCGACCCAGCGCGACTATGTCGACGTCGAGAACCGCTGAGGCCTCCAGCGCCTCGGTCCGCCGCGTGCAGGCCGAGGCGGAGCGCCTCGGCCTCGGGATCGAGGTGCTGCATCTCGCGGCCGGAACCCGCACCGCCGAGGACGCGGCGCGGGCCTGCGGCTGCGTGGTGGACCAGATCGTCAAGTCCATCGTCTTTCGCGTGGCGGGCTCCGACCGCCACGTGCTGTTCCTGACCGCGGGGGGATCGCGGGTCGATCCCGAGGCCGCCGCGGCCCTGGTCGGCGCGCCGCTGGAAAAGGCGGACGCGGCCGGGATCCGCGCCCACACCGGCTTCGCCATCGGCGGCGTCTCGCCGCTCGGCCACCTCACCCCGATCGCGACCTGGTTCGACCCCGACCTGCTGGCCTTTCCGGTGATCTGGGCGGCGGCGGGCACGCCGCACCACGTGTTCTCCGTCACCCCCGGCCGCCTGCTTGAGGCGACCGGCGCGACGCAGGCGGCCTTCACGCTCCGGGGCTGACGCCCGCTGCCCAGGCGGGATTCAGGGCGCGTCGAAGCGGTTCGGGTTGGGATCGCGGAGCAGGCTCACGACGAAGACGAAGACCAGCCCCGCCAGCGGCACAAGGATCAGCAGAAACCACCAGAAGCTCCATCCGGCGTCGTGAAAGCGCCTACTGGTGACGGCGAGCGACGGGATGAACATGCCCAAGGCGAAAAGCAGGGAGACGGCCATCAGGACCATCCCGCCGGCGCCGATCGGTTCGACCGTGGCGCCGGTGGCGATGTCGATCAGCGTAATCCCGATGTTCACCGCCGTCAGGAACAGCGTGAAGAACCAGTATTGCGACCGGGAGGCCCGGCCGGAGAACTTCGCGTAGTTGGTCAGGCAGGAGCGCACCGCCTCGCCGAACCCCATCCAAGGCGCTGCCCCACCCGCGAAGGCGAACGTCGCGCCGAAGCCCCCAGGCAGGTCGGCTGGCGGCGCGGGAGGCGGCGTTGCGACCGTTGCGGCGAAGAACCCGCGCAGTTCCGTGGCGGCGGCCTCGGCCCATTCGGCCATACCCTCGCTCCACACCAGGGTTTGGGCGGTGACCTCGCCTGACCCGATCAGCGCCTGCATCTGGTGGGTGGTTCGGGGGCCGACCGAAGTCCCGCCCGCCGCGTAATGCCATTGTCTATCGATCACCATCAAAACCTCCCGGCCGGCGCTCCGCCCGCGGTCGCAATGACGGCGATATTGGCGAAAGCCGATCCCCCGGACAAGGCGCTTCGCCTTGGTTCCGGCGCAGGCTCAGGGCGCGTCGGGACCTGCCTCCCCTCACCCGCCGCGCCGAAAGGCGGGAAGGTTCCGGCCCTTGGCCTTGGCCTTGGCCTTGGCCTTGGCCTTGGACCTTGGACCTTGGACCTTGGACCTTGGACCTTGGACCTTGGACCTTGGACCTTGGATCCATCAGTCATTTCCCGGGATCGAGCCCGTGAGGTTGCGGCGGATCGCCGCGCCGGCGCCCCATTCGCCAGCGCCCGCGCGCCGGGCGGCGCCGGATCCGCGTTTCGGAAGACGCATGACAACCGCCCTGTCTCGACGCGGCGGCCAGCGTCATCTTTCGTGAACGAAAATGAAGATCTGGTTTCCGATTTCAGGAAAAATAAGCAATATCATAGGCTTGATCTAATTTTCACGCGTGAAAATCCCGCGTCCGCAGGGTGGCTTTCACCCCTCGGCCTTCAGCGCCCAGCGCCCCCGCTCCTGGGCCCAGAACTTGGCGGGCAGGCCGGCGGCGACCACGGCCCGCCAGTCCTCTCGGGCGGCGGCGAGCGCCCCGGCGTCGGCTTCCTCGAAGATCAGGCAGACCCGGGCGAAGCCCGCCGCCTCCGCCGGGTCCACCCGGGCCCCCAGCGTCAGCATCAGGATCGAGGCGCCATTCAGGTTCTCCCGGCCCGCGGTCAGCAGGATCGGCTGGCGCGCGGCCTGGGGGCCGACCGTCCCATGGGGCAGGAAGCTCTCGTCGCGCCAGGTCCAGAGCAGGTCGTCGAGCATCGCGACCGCCCCGGGCGAGCCGGCGCGCACCAGGGCGCGCCAGCCGCGGGCGAGCGACTTCTCCAGCAGGTCGGGCAGGGTCGCCGACAGGGGAGAGTCGCTCAGCCGGTAGAACAGGACCTCGGCCACTACTTCTCGAAGCGGGAGGCGATCAGCCGGTCGAGGGTGCGCACCCCCCAGCCGCTCGCGCCCTTGGGGGCCATGTCGGTGTCCCGCGGCATCAGCGCCACCCCGGCGATGTCGAGGTGGCACCAGGGCAGGCCTTCCTTGACGAAACGTGCCAGGAACCGCGCCGCCGTCACCGCCCCCGCCGGACGCCCGCCGACGTTGGCCACGTCCGCCAGCCGGCTCTTGAGCTGCCGATCGTAGACCGGGGCGAGCGGCAGCCGCCACGCCCCCTCGTCCTCGACCGCCGCCGCGGCCAGGATGTCGCCCGCGAACTTGTCGTCGTTCACGAAGACGCCCGCCATGTCATGGCCGAGCGCGATCACGCAGGCGCCGGTCAGGGTCGCGAGGTCGATCATCGCCGCGGGCTGGAACCGCTCCTGCGCGTACCAGAGCACGTCCGCGAGCACGAGCCGGCCCTCGGCGTCGGTGTTGATGACCTCGACCGTGTCGCCCTTCATCGTCTTCACGATGTCGCCGGGCCGCTGAGCGCGGCCGTCGGGCATGTTCTCGACGAGGCCGACCAGGCCCACCACATTGGCCTTGGCCTTGCGCAGGGCGAGCGTGCGCATCACGCCCGCCACCACCCCGGCCCCGCCCATGTCGCAGGTCATCTCCTCCATGCCCGCCGCGGGCTTGATCGAGATGCCGCCGGTGTCGAAGACCACGCCCTTGCCGACCAGCGCCAGCGGGGCCTCGTCCGCGCCGCCCTTCCACTGCATCACCACGACCCGGGCCGGGGTCTCGGAGCCGACGGCGACCCCGAGCAGGGTGCGCATGCCGAGCCGCTCCAGCTCCTCCTCGTCCAGCACCTCGACCTCGACCCCGAGGTCGCGCAGGCCCTCCAGCCGCTCGGCGAAGTCGACCGTGGTCAGGACGTTCGCCGGCAGGTTGACCAGGTCGCGGGTGAAGAACACGCCCTCGACGACCGCCCCCCGCGGCGCATAAGCGGCGGCGGTGGCCTCCGCGTCGCGCACGTGGAAGACGACCTCGGCGTTCGGCGCCTTCCAGTCCTTGTCCGGGGTGCGGAACTCGCGGAAATCATAGGCCTTGAGCGCCAGGCCCGTCGCCACCTCGGCGGCCAGGGCCACGCCGGCGGCCGCGACCGCGAGCGGCGCGGCGGCGTTGAAGGCGGCGATGGCGGCGCCGGCCTTGCGGGCCTCGATCGCGGTCGCCTTGCGCGGCAGCTTCACCGCCAGAACCGCCTCGGCCAGCAGGCCGGTGGGATAGCTCAGCACATGGCCCTCCCCCGCCTTCATCCGCGCGAAGGTCTCGGAGGCGGCGAAGCGACGCAGCAGGCCGCGGGCCTTGGCGTCCAGCCGCCGGGCGGCGGGGTCGATCTTGCCGGCCTCGTCGAGAAAGACGGCGATCCGCCCGGAAAGATCGGCGACCGCCCCCGCATCGGCTGTGACGAAGGTGATTTGGACTGGCGCGGTCACGGCCTTCTCCTCTAGTTTGCCCCAGGGCTCGGGCTGGTCTAGCGCGGCCCCAAAGGGAAGGCCAGAGGCCGGGAGAGGCAGGTTTGAGGCGACTGGACAGGTATCTGCTGCGCCAGCTCATCGTGTCCTTCGGCTTTTTCACCCTCGTCTTCACCGGGGTGGTCTGGCTGACCCAGGCGGTGCGGCTGGTCGACACGGTGGTGTCGAGCGGGCGCGGCGGCATGATCCTGCTCGAATTCTCCGCCCTGGTCCTGCCCGAGGTCATGGTCATCGTCCTGCCGCTGTCGGCGCTCGGGGCGGCGCTCTACACGCTCAACAAGCTTTACTCGGAAAGCGAGCTGATCGTGATGATGTCCGCGGGCGTCGGCCCGGCGGCGCTGCTGCGCCCTGTCGCAGTCTTCGGCGCGCTGATCGCCGCGGCGCTCGGGGTGGTGGTCATGATCCTCGCGCCCCGCGGCGCCGCGGCGCTGGCCGAGCGCACCCAAGAGCTGCGCTCGGACCTCGCCAGCGCCCTGATCGTGGAGCGGCAGTTCATCCACCCGGTCGGCGGCCTCACCCTCTACATCGCCGAGGTTGGCGACGGGGGCGAACTCTCCGGCCTCTTCCTCAACGACCAGCGCGACCCGGTGCGGGTGGTGACCTATTCCGCCGAACGAGCGCATTTCCTGCGCGAGGGGAACGAGGCGCGGCTGGTGATGGACGACGGCGTGGCGCTCAGCCTCGACGCCGGCTCGCGCCAGCTGAACGCGGTGGAGTTTCAGCGCTTCGTCTTCGACATCAGCGACCTGCTCGCCACGGACGAGGACCGCTCGCCCCGCCCGGCGGAATACGCCCTGCCGCAGCTGCTGAACCCGACGCCCGAGATGCTCGCCGGACGCAAGGCGCGGCTCGGGCCCTTCATCGCCGAGGGGCATTACCGCATCGTCCTGCCGCTGCTCGCCTGGCTCTATCCGCCGGTGGCGCTGGTGACGCTGCTGTCCGGGGGCTATCGCCGGTCGGGCTTCGGGAGGCGGGTGATCGTCGCGGTGGCGGTCTGCGTGGCCCTCCAGTCCATCGCCATCGTCGCCCGGTCGCGGGCTCAGGACGATCCCGCCCTCTGGCCCGCGCTCTACCTGCCCGTGGCCCTCGGGCTCGCCTATGTGATCGCGCTGACCCTGCGGCTGAGCCGGCCGCGGACCCCGCGCCGGGCGGCGCTGGCATGACCCTGTGGCGCTATCTCCTCGTCTGCTTCCTCAAGGCGCTGCTGGCGGTCCAGGTGGTGATCGCGCTCGTCGTGCTGCTCGCCGCCGGGGTCGAGAACCTGCGCCGCTTCTCCGACGCCTCCGCGGGCGCGGTGGCGGGCGTCACCCTGCTCCAGGCCCCGCAGGTGCTCTACAAGGCGCTGCCGCTGGTGCTGATGCTGGCGAGCCTCGTCACCTTCCTGCGCCTCGCCCGCACCTCCGAGCTGGTAGTGATGCGCGCGGCCGGGGTCTCGGCGCTCCGGCTCATCTCGGTGCCGGGGTTCGCGGCGCTGTTCCTCGCGGTGGCGACGGTGGCGGCGATCAATCCCATCGTCGCGGCGACGATCAAGCGCGGCGACGTGGTGACCGACGAGCTGCGCGGCCGGGACGTCAGCCGGCTGAGCTTTTCCCGCGACGGGCTCTGGCTGCGCCAGGCGGACCCGGACGGCCAGACGGTGATCCAGGCGGCGCGGGCCAATCCCGACGGCACCCGGCTCAGCCAGGCGCGGCTGCACCGCTTCGACAAGAGCGGCCGGCTCTACGCCCGGCTGGAGGCGGCGGATGCCGCGCTCCACTCCGGCGCCTGGACGCTGGAGGACGCCACCCGCTGGGACCGCCAGCCGGACGGCCGCTTCGAGAAGACCGCCGACAGCGTCGCGATCGATCTCCCGACCGAGCTCACCAGCAACCAGATCCTCGACAGCTTCTCCCCGCCCGAGACCGTGCCCTTCTGGGAGCTGCGCCGATTCATCGACCAGATGGAGGCGGCGGGCTTTTCCGCGCGGCGGCACAGGCTGTTCTTCCAGAGCGAGCTGGCGAAGCCCGCGCTCTTCGCCGCTATGGTGCTGATCGGCGCGGCCTTCGCGCTCCGGCCCGCGCGGTTCGGCCAGGTGGGGGTGATGATCCTCTTCGCCGTGCTCGCCGGCTTCTCGCTTTATTTCCTCAAGGATTTCGCCGAGTCGCTCGGGGCGAGCGGCTCGATCCCGATCATGGCCGCCGCCTGGACGCCGCCGCTCGCCGCGATCCTGCTGGCGCTCGGCCTGCTGCTGCATCTCGAAGATGGCTGAGGCGCGCGCGATGATGAGAACGCTGTCGCTCGCCGCCGGCCTCCTGCTGACGGCTCTGGCCGCGGCCGCCCAGGCGCCCGGGACCGACCCCGCGCCGGCTGGCGAGCCTCCGGTGACGCTGCTCGCTGACGACGTGACCTATAACCGCGAGACCGGCCGGCTGATCGCCACCGGCTCGGTCGAGGCGCTCTACCAGGGACGCATCCTGCGCGCCTCGCGCATCGTCTATGACGACAAGGCGGGCACGATCCGCGCCGAGGGGCCGATCGTGCTGGTCGATCCCGCGACCGGGGTGATGCTCGCCGACTCGGCCGCGCTCACCCCCGACCTCGCCGAGGGGCTGATCGAAGGGGCGCGGCTGCTGATCGCCGGCCAGCTCCAGCTCGCGGCGGCCGAGGCGCGGCGGCGGCAGGGGCGCTTCGTCTCCATGGACCGGGTCATCGCCTCGAGCTGCACGATCTGTCCCGGCGACCCGACCCCCACCTGGGCCATCCGCGCCCGCCGGGTGGTCGAGGATGAGCGGCAGATGCGGATCTACTTCGAGCACGCCCGGCTCGAGGTGCTGGGCGTGCCGATCGCCTGGCTGCCGCGCATGTCGATCCCCGATCCGCGGGCCAAGCGCGCCTCCGGCTTCCTGCCGCCGATCTTCGTCAATTCGCAGATCTACGGCGCGGGGGTGAAGACGCCCTACTACAAGGTGCTCGGCCCCTCGGCGGACATGACGGTGACGCCCTTCATCACCAACCAGGGCGGCTACCTGCTGGAGGGGGAATACCGCCGCAAGGTCCTGCGCGGCGGGATCAGCTTCAACGGAATCTACGCCTTGGACGACGGGCTGCCCGCTTCGCTCGGGGGCGACCACAGCCGCTGGTTCCTCAACACCATGGGCGACTACGCCCTCGGCCGCGGCTTCGTCGCCGAATTCAACGTGAGCGCGGTCAGCGACGACGTCTTCCTGAAGCAGTTCGACTATTCCGACGCGGACCTTCTCACCTCCACCGCCCAGATCCGGCGCACCCGCGCCAAGGACAATCTGCGGTTGGAGGCCATCGCCTTCCAGAGCCTCCTGCCGGAGGAGGACAGCTCGACCGTCCCCGCCATCGTGCCGGATTTCTCCTATACCCGCATCCTCGAGGATCCGGTCCTGGGCGGCCGGCTCTCCTGGGAGGCGGCGGCGCTCGGGGTGACGCGGGACACCGGCGACAACATGCTGCGCGGCACGGCGCTCGGGGACTGGCGGCGGGACTGGACCCTGCTCCACGGCCTCCGCTTCGCCGCGGCGGGGTCGATGGCGGTGGACGCCTACCGGCTGTGGCAGGACCCGAACTTCGAGGACGCCACGCCCACGCGCTTCACGCCCCTCGTCCAGGCGGAACTGCGCTGGCCCCTGGTCAAGCGCGGCGGCCGGGCGGACCAGGTGCTGGAGCCGGTGGTCCAAGTGATCTGGTCCGACAGCTACGGCGACCAGGACCTGCCGAACGAGGACAGCGAGCTGCCGGAGTTCTCCTACGCCAACCTGTTCTCGACCAACCGCTTTCCCGGCCGCGACCGGCTGGAGAACGGCCTTCGCGCCAATCTCGGGCTGGAATACGCCCGCTACGACCCGGCCGGCTGGAACCTCGGCGTGACCTTTGGCCGGGTGCTGCGGGCGGATGGCCTGAACCAGTTCCCCGAAGGAACCGGCCTCGACGGGCGCTGGTCGGACTATGTCGGCGCGCTCAACCTCGACTTCGACTGGGGGCTCGCGCTCACCGAACGGGTGCTGGTGAGCGACGATCTCGACTTCACCCGCAACGAGTTCCAGATGCGCTACGAAGGGCCCAAGGGCGCGCTGGCGGCGAGCTACGTCCATCTCGCCGAGGACAACACCAACTACTATCTCGGCAACCAAGGCGAGACCAGCGAGCTCGGGCTCAACGCCCGCTACCGGGTGCATCCCAGCGTCGAGATCCGCGGCAACTGGCGCTACGACGCCACGCGGGGCCAGAACCTGCGCGCGGGCGGCGGCATCGTCTACGGCAACGAATGTCTGGAATTGGACCTTTCCGTCTCGCGTCGGTATACGTCCTCGGCTAATCTCCCCGCCGCGACGACGATCGGTTTCGGCCTGCGCCTGGCCGGACTCGGCGCGTCGGGAGGCGAACGCGACTGGCCGGCCCGCGCCTGCGTGGCGAACGGGTTGCGCTGAGGGAAAGCATGGGCGCGCGAGGTATGGGCGGAATGTCACGGCTTGGTCTGGTGCTGGCGGTCGCCCTGCTGGCCTTCGGGGGCGCGGAGTCCGCCCGGGCGCAGAACCCGTTCGAGCCCGCGATCCTGGTGAACAGCAGCGTCATCACCCATTACGACATCGACCAGCGCATCGCCCTGCTCAACGCGCTCGGCGCGCGCGGCGACCTGCGCAAGCAAGCGATCGACCAGCTCACCGAGGACCGGCTCAAGGTCCAGGCGGCCAAGGAAATGGAGATCGAGCTGCCCGAGGGCGCGATCTATGCGGGGATCGAGGAATTCGCGGCCCAGCGGGGCCTGACCATGGACGACGTGTTCGAGGCGCTGACCGCGCGCAACATCGACCGCCAGACCATGGACGATTTTGTCGAGGCCGGGCTGATGTGGCGCGAGGTGGTCTCGACCCGCTTCCGCCAGAAGGCCATGCCCTCCGAAGCCGATCTCGACGCCGCCATGGCGCAGGCCGAGAACCAGCCGGTCGAGATGGTCGAGATGTCGGAAATCGCCCTCCCCTTCGCGGAACGGGGCGAGGCCGAGACCCTCGCCCTGGCCGAGCGGCTGTCGCGCCAGCTCCAAACCGGATCCTCTTTCGCCGCCGCGGCCCGTCAGTACAGCCGCTCCCAAAGCGCCGCCGAGGGGGGCCGGATGCCGCCCGTTCCCGCCGCGGGCATGCCGCCCGCAATCCGCAGCCAGGTGCTGCTGCTGCGCCCCGGCCAGGTGACCCGGCCGATCCCCATCGGCGGCGGAGTGGCGATCCTCCGGCTCGACGGCATCCGCCAGGCGCCGCCCCAAGCCCGCCCGCCGGAAATGAGCGACGAGGAGGCGCGCAACGTCCTGCGCGAACAGGTCTTCGCCCAGCGGATCGCCACCTTCGGCCAGGGCTACCTCCAGGAGCTGCAGCGCGACGCGCTGATCGTGACACGATGATCCCGCCCGTCGCGTTGACCCTCGGCGATCCCGCCGGGATCGGCGGGGAGATCACGCTGCGCGCCTGGGCCGAGCTGCGCGGCGAGTTCTCCTTCTTCCTGATCGGCGACCCGGCGCATATGGCGGGGCTCGGAGCGCGGCTCGGCCTGCCCATCCGCCCGATCGCCGCGCCGGGCGAGGCGGCGGCGGCGGGGCTCGCCGGCCTGCCGGTGCTGGCCCATCCCCTGCCCCGTCCGGTCGACCTCGGCCGTCCCGATCCGGCCAACGCCCCAGCGGTGGTGGCGATGATCGAGCGCGGCGTGGCGCTCGTCCGCTCCGGCGCGGCCGCGGCGCTCTGCACCAATCCCATCCACAAGCGCGCCTTGCAGGAGGGGGCCGGGTTCGCCTTCCCCGGCCACACGGAATTCCTCGCCCATCTCTGCGGCGCGCCGCTGCCGGTGATGATGCTCGCCTGCCCCGAGCTGCGCGTGATCCCGGTGACCATCCATATCGCCCTGTCCGAGGTGCCCCGCGCCCTGACGGCCGAGCTTCTGGAGACGACGCTGCGGGTCGCCGCGGCCGGGCTCGCCTCCGACTTCGGCCTGCGGTCGCCGCGGCTGGCGGTGGCGGGGCTGAACCCCCATGCGGGCGAGGGCGGGGCCATGGGGCGGGAGGAGATCACGCTGATCGCCCCGGTGCTCGAACGGCTGCGGGCGGAGGGGTTGGCGGTGACCGGCCCCCATTCCGCCGACACGCTCTTTCACGCGGGGGCGAGGGCGCGCTACGACGCAGCCATCTGCATGTACCACGATCAGGCGCTGATCCCGATCAAGACGCTGGATTTCGCCGGGGGCGTGAACGTGACCCTGGGGCTCGACTTCGTGCGGACCTCGCCCGACCATGGCACCGCCCATGACATCGCCGCCGATCTCTGCGCCGACGCCTCCAGCCTGATCACGGCCCTGCGCATGGCCCGCGACCTGGGCGCCCGCCGGGCGGGCCGGGCGTGACGGACGGCCTGCCCCCCCTGCGCGAGGTGATCGCCGCCCATGGGTTGAGCGCGAAGAAGGCGCTTGGCCAGAACTTCCTCCTCGACCTGAACCTGACGGGCAAGATCGCCCGGCGGGCGGGAAACCTCGCCGCCTGCGACGTGCTGGAGATCGGGCCGGGGCCCGGCGGCCTGACCCGGGCGCTGCTGGCCGAGGGGGCGCGGCATGTGGTGGCGATCGAGCGCGACGCCCGCTGCCTGCCCGCCTTAGCCGAGGTCGCCGCGGCTTACCCAGGAAGGCTGACTGTGCTGGAGGGGGACGCGCTGGCGCTCGACCCCCTGCCCCATCTGACGCCGCCGATCCGGGTGGCGGCGAACCTGCCCTACAACGTCGGGACGGAGCTGCTGGTGCGCTGGCTCACCCCTCCCGCCTGGCCGCCCTTCTGGGACAGCCTGACGCTGATGTTCCAGAAGGAGGTGGCCGAGCGGATCGTGGCGGCGCCCGGCTCCAAGGCCTATGGCCGGCTGTCGATCCTGGCGCAGTGGCGCTGCGACGCGCGGATCGCCTTCGAGATCCCGCCCCGGGCCTTCACCCCTCCCCCCAAGGTGACGAGCGCGGTGGTCCAGCTGGACCGTCTGGAGGCGCCGCGCTTCCCGGCGGATGCGGGGGTGCTGAGCGGCGTGGTGGCCATGGCCTTCGGTCAGCGGCGCAAGATGCTGCGGGCGAGCCTCAAGGGCCTGGGCGGCGACGTGGAGGCCTTGCTGGAAGCGGCGGGCATCGCGCCGACTGACCGCGCGGAAACCGTGGGGCTGGAGGCTTTCTGCCATCTCGCCAGACTGGTGGCGGATCGCCGCTAGGGGTGAGATATCCGGGGCTGTTTCGCCCCATCTGAAGGCCGGATCAGGTTTCGAACCGCTGACGTCGCCGGAATGCTGCGCCCCGTCTCGTCGGCGCGCTTTCCGCCTGCGGCCGGACGCGCAGGTTTCGTGGGCGCCCACTCTCTTCAACGAACCGCCCCGGCTCAAGGCCGGGGCGTGCAAGGCGTCATTCGGAGGGGGCGGGCTCCGCCTGGGTTTCCGCGGCGGCGGGAGCCGGCTCCGCGGCGGGCGCGGCGGCTTCCTCGGCCTTCGGGGCCTTCTTGCGGGGCCGGCCGCGCTTCGGGGCCGGCGGGGGCGCGGGTTCCGGCTGGGGCTCGGCCACGGCCTCGACGGCCGCCTCTGCCGGAGCCTCCGGCGCAGGCGCCTCAGCCTGCGGAGCCGGCGAGGGCGTGGACTGAGGCGCAGGTTCCGGCGCAAAGGCAGGCTCGGCCGGCGCGGGGGGGAAGGCGGGCTCCGGGTTTGAGATCGGGCTCGCGTTCAGACCCGCGTTCGGGGCGAAGCCGCCGCTCTCGGGCGTGTAGATCAGCCCGTGGTCATCGCCGTCGTTCACGTCGATGGTGGCAAGGCCCGAGGCGATCGCCGGCTGGGGCTGCGGCTGGAAGCCCTGGTCCCGCCGGGGCTCGCGCTGGTCGCGACGCGGCTCGAAACTCTCGCGCCCCTCGTCCCGCCGCCCTTCGTCGCGACGGTCCTGTCGTCCCTCCGGGCGGCCGTCGTCGCGTCCGTCCCGGCGCTCCTCGCCACGGTCGTCGCGCTCATAGGCCTGGCGGGCCTCCTGCTGGGCGGCCTGGGCCTCGCCGAGCATCCGGCTGTAGTGCTCGGAATACTGCAGGAAGCTCTGCTCGGCCACCCGGTCGCCGGACAACTGGGCGTCGCGGGCCAGCGCCTGGTACTTGTCGATGATCTGCTGGGGGGTGCCACGCACCTTGCCGTCGGGCCCGGCGCTTTCGAAGACGCGGTTGACGATGTTCCCGAGCCGCTGGCGGTTGTTGTTGGCGTTGCCGCCGTTGTTCGGATTGCCGCCCATGCCGCCAGGCTTGTTGCGGGAACGGGACTTGTTGGAAGGTCTCATACCGTGGGTTTTTCCGCGATTCTTCGGCTGGATCGGGCTGCGCCAGTCCGCCGGGGGTCCGGCGCGTCGGTCGAAGGCTCCGATGTTTCCGTATCCATCCGACCCGTCCGAGGGACGTCAAACGCAGGCGGTCAGGTCAGGATGCCCTTCACGATATAGGCCCCACGCCGCCGAACACAAGCAAAAAACCGCATCAATCCGCCGGTTCGGGCCGCCTGACCGCCACGACCCGGTCCCGAGCGGCCAGATCCGGATGGATTTGCGCGGCGAACCCCGCCGCCACGAAGATCGCCGCGACCACCGGACCCTGCGTCGCGCCGATCTCGAAAAAGCCTCGCCCATCCGCCGCCAACAACCGGTCGAGATCGGCCGCGATGGCGCGATAGGCGGAGAGGCCGTCGCCCCCGGGGGTGAGCGCCATCCGCGGCTCATACAGGACCTCGGGCGAAAGTTCGGCCATCTCGGCCTCGGCGATATAGGGCGGGTTGGAGACCACGAGATCGAAGGGCCCCGCCACCCCCTCCGCCCAGCAGGCGGCGACCAGCTCGGCCCTCGGCCCCACGCCCAGCCCATCCGCGTTCGCCCGCGCCACCGCCAGCGCCGGGGCGGAAAGGTCGGTCCCCACTCCCTGCGCCGCAGGCCAGGCGGCCAGCAGGGTCGCGAGGATCGCCCCGCTTCCCACCCCGATGTCGAGCAGCCGCCGGGGCGCGGGCCCTTCCAGCGCCAGCGCCACCAACAGCTCGGTCTCGGGCCGGGGGTCGAGCACGTCGGCGGTCACCAGGAACTCGTGGCTCCAGAAGGCCCGGCGGCCGAGGATCTGCGACACCGGCCGCCGATCGGCCCGGGCCGCCACATGGGCTGCAAACCGCGCCGCCGCCGCCTCTGGCAGCGAGTCGCCCAAGGCGAGCGTCACGCGGTCGGGCCCGACGCCCAGGGCGTCCGCCATCAACAGCCGCGCATCCCGGGCTGCGTCCGGAACCCCCGCCGCCGCCAGCCGCGCCGCCGCCGCCGCCAAGGCCGCCCGCACACTCATGCCCGCACGCTCATGCCCCACACACTCTGACCCCGCAGGCTCATGCGTCGAGATCGGCCAGCCGCCGCGCCTCGTCCTCGGCGGCCAGCGCCGAGAGCACCTCGTCGATGTCGCCCTGCATCACCGCGTCCAGGCGATAGAGCGTCAGGCCGATGCGGTGGTCCGTCAGCCGGCCTTGCGGAAAGTTGTAGGTGCGGATCCGCTCCGACCGGTCGCCCGAGCCCACCTGCCCCCGCCGCTCCGCCGCACGGGCCGAGGCAAGCCGCTGCCGCTCCAGGTCGTAGAGCCGGGCGCGCAGCACCTGCATCGCCTTGGCGCGGTTCGTATGCTGGGACTTCTCGGAGCTCGTGACCACGATCCCCGTCGGCAGATGGGTGATCCGCACCGCCGAATCGGTGGTGTTGACGTGCTGGCCGCCCGCGCCGGACGATCGCATGGTGTCGATGCGCAGGTCCCCCGCGGGGATGTCGATCTCCACCTCCTCCGCCTCGGGCAGCACGGCGACGGTGGCGGCCGAGGTGTGGATGCGCCCGCCGCTCTCGGTCGCCGGCACCCGCTGGACCCGGTGCACGCCGCTCTCGAACTTCAACGCGGCGAAGACGCCGCGGCCGGAGATCTCGGCCACCAGCTCCTTGTAGCCGCCGAGCTCGGTCGCGCTCTCGTCGACCACCTCGAAGCGCCAGCCGCGCCGGTCCGCCAGCCGCTGGTACATCCGCGCGAGGTCGGCGGCGAACAGCGCCGCCTCCTCGCCCCCCGTTCCCGCCCGGATCTCCAGGATCGCCGACCGGTCGTCGGCCGCGTCCCGGGGCAGCAGGGCCCGGGCCAGGTCGCGCTCGGCCTCGGGCAGGGCGGCCCGCAGGCGGGCGAGCTCCTCCTCCGCCAAGTCGCGCATCTCGAGATCGGCGAGCAGGCGCTCCGCCTCCGCCGCCTCCCGCTGGAGAGCGCGCCAGGCGAGAATGCGCTCCACCACCGGGCCGAGCTCGGCGTATTCCCGCGACAGGGCGGCGAGCTCGCCCGGAGCGGGCCCGGCGTTCAGCTTGGCCGCCAGGAATTCGTGACGGCCGAGGATCTGGTCGAGACGCTCTTCGGGGGGCATGGCTCAGTCGGCGAGGCAGGCATGCGGCGCCCGGCGCCCGCGCAGCGCCAGGGCCGAGACGAAGGCGAGCGCGCCGCAAAGGCCGATCGCCGCCACCATGGGCAGGGGCGTCCCGTCGAAGAACGGCCCGAGCAGGGTGATCATCAGCCCCCCCGCCACCATCTGCAGCGTCCCCCCGAGCGAGGAGGCGAGCCCGGCGATGTCCGGGTGCGGGTCGAGCGCCAGCACCGAGGTCGTCGGAATCACCACCCCGAGGCAGGCGTTGGCGACGAAGAGCATCGCGACGATGACCGGCAGCGTCCCGAACCCGGCCAGCGTCAGCCCCAGGAGGGCGAGGGACAGCGCGGCGAAGCCCGAGGTGCCCCAGATCACCATCCGCTCCATGCCGAAGCGCGCGCCAAAGGGTCCGGCCAGCTGCGAGGCGCCGAAGAAGCCGATGGCGTTGAGCGCGAAGGCGAGGCTGAAGGCGGTCGGCCCCAGGCCGAAGCTCTGCGCATAGACGAAGGAGGCCGAGGCGATGAAGACGAAGAACGACGCCATGCCGAAGCCCGCCGAAAGGGTGAGCCCCATGAACCGCCGGTCGCCGAGCAGGCGCAGGCAGGCCCGCCCCATCTCGGCCGGGCGCACGGAGGCCCGCGACTCGGGCGCCAGCGTCTCGGGCAGGGCGAAGACCGTCAGCGCGATCGAGACCGCCCCTGCGACCGCCAGCACGGCGAAGATCGCCCGCCAGCCCGACAGCGCCAGGACGCCGGAGCCCGCGAGCGGCGCGAGCATGGGCGAGACGGCGATGACCAGCATGATCGTCGCCATCATCCGCGCGGCCTCGGGCCCGGAATGGAGGTCGCGGATCACGGCCCGGGGCACGACCATCACCGTCGCCGCCCCGAGCCCCTGCACCGCGCGGGCGAAGGTGAGCGCGGCGACGTTCGGGGCGAGGGCGCAGGCGATCGTTCCCACCAGGAACACCCCGAGCCCGATCAGCAGCGGCGGCCGCCGCCCCATCCGGTCGGAGAGGGGGCCATAGGCCATCTGCGACAGGCCGAAGGCGATGAAGAAGGCCGAGAGGGTGCCCTGCACCGCCTGGGCCGAGGCGCCGAGGTCGGCGGCGACGGCGGGCAGCGCGGGCAGGTACATGTCGATGGCGAAGGGCCCGACGGCTCCGAGGAGCCCGAGCACGAGAGCGATGCGCGCCATGGCGAATGGTCCGTCGGGGGGCGGCGCCGGGGCCGCGGTCGGGTCCGCCTATGCCCGATCGACGCCGCAAAGTCCACCCCCGGGGGCGGCGCAGGCGCGGGCCGGGGTCACTTCAGGCAATGGGCGAGCAGGTCTTCGGCGGCGAAATCCGCGGCTTTGGCCCAGGCCTCGGGGCTGTCGCCGCGATAGGTGAGCTCGCGCTGGCAGACCACCTTGTCGGCGGGCAGGTCGATCAAAACCAGCCGCACCGTTCCCATGGCCGGACTGATCCGCTTGACCCCGCCGGCGAGCAGCAGCGAGGCCCCGGCGGCCCGCGCCGCCTCCGCCATTTGCGGCAAGGGGGTGCGCAGGGGCGAGCAGGCCGGGGCGCAGGCGGGCGCGACCGTCGCGGCCCGTCCAGAGGCGTCGATCGCCGCGCGCAGCCGGTCAGCGAAGGCGGCGAGCCGGGCCGCCGGAGTTTCGGCAGCGGGTGCGGGGGCAGCTGCGGCGGGCGCAGGCGGGGCGGCGCGCATCATGCCCGGCAGGGGCGCGGCCGGCGGAGGCGCGGCGGCGGAGGCGTCGGTGAAGTCGAAGGGCGGCACGGCGATCCGCGGCGGCGCTTCGGCAGGCGCGGCGGCGGAAGGTCCGGCGAGCGCGGCGAGGAGAAGGGCGGCGGAGATGGCGCGGGCGCGGTTCATCGTGCGAGTCTTGGCGCGGGTCATGCGGTCTCCTCTTCCAGCGCGGCGGCCATCGCGGCCAGGTGCGCCGGCCCGACCCCGCAGCAGCCGCCGACGATCCCCGCCCCCCGAGCCCGCGCGGCGACAGCATAGCGCGCCATCTCCGCAGGCGTCACGTCATAGGCGAGGCCGCCTTCGCCCGCTCGGGGCAGACCGGCGTTGGCCTTGGCGATCAGCGGCAGGACCACCCCTGCGGCCCGCAGCCCATCGAGCGCGTCGAGGGCCGCCTGCGGCCCCGTCCCGCAATTCGCCCCGAGGGCGAGCGGCGGCAGGGACGCCAGCCCCGCCTCCGCCGCGAAGTCCGCCGGGGTCGCGCCGCCCCAGCTGCGCCCGTCGGCGGCGAAGCTCATGGTCGCGCCCCAGGGGGCGCCGATCCGGGCGAGGCCCTCGACGGCGGCGGCGAACTCCGCCAGGACGCCGAAGGTCTCCAGCCAGAGCAGATCCGCGCCCCCGGACAAGAGCGCCCGCCCCTGGGCCTCGAAGGCCGCCGCCGCCTCCCCCCGATCGGCAGGCGCGCCGAGCGGCCCGATCGCCCCGGCCACGGTCACGCCGGGGCCCGCCTCGGCCCGGGCGAGGCGGGCTGCGGCGCGGTTGAGCGCCTCGAAGCGGTGGGCTGCCCCCCATCGGGCGAGGCGGACGGGATTGGCCCCGAAGGAGTTCGTGAGGATCACCCGGGCCCCGGCGGCGATGGCCGCCCGGTGGACGGCCCGCACCGCCTCGGGCCGCGCCTCGGTCCAGGTTTCCGGCGCAGCGTCCCGGGGCAGGCCGGCGGCGAAGAGCGCCGTGCCCAAGCCCCCGTCGGCCAGGACCACCCGTCCGGAGGTCAGCGCCGCGGCGAGCACGGGCTCAGACCCGGGCGAGCGCCGCCTCGGCCAGGCCGCGGATTCGTGCGACCATGGCGCGCAGCCCGTTCGACCGCTGGGACGAGAGGTGCTGGTCGAGCCCGAGCCGGCCGAGCTCCGCCGGCGCCTCCACCGCCAGCACCCCGGCGGGGTCGAGCCCGGCGTAGAGGGCGTGCAGCACCGCGATCAGCCCGCGCACGATGAGCGCGTCCGACTCGCCCTCGAAATCGAACCGCGCCGCGGGGCCCTCGCCGGTCAGGCGCGGCACGATCCAGACCTGGCTGGCGCAGCCCTCGACCTTGGTCGCCGGGGTGCGCAGCGCCTCGGGCAGGGGCGGCATGGCCCGGCCGAGCTCGATCACGTAGCGGTAGCGGTCTTCCCAGTCGTCGAGAAAGGCGAAATCCTCGACGATAGATTCGAAGCGGTCTGTCGCCACGGGCGGGTCCTTTCCTCTGTCGTTCCGGCAGATAGGCGCTCCTGCGCCGGGGGTCCACCGCGACCGCGCGTTTCACCCTTTCCAAGCGGCGAAAGGGACGATAACGGAGGCGCATGGGTCGAACCACGCGCCATTTCCGGACCGCGACGACGCTTGCGGGGCCCGTCCTGCTGGCGGGCCTGCTGGCGGGCTGCCAGATGCCCTTCGGCCTGCCCGCCTCCGAGCGGCAGGCGAACCCGGAATACACGCGAAACGACAGCCTGGACGAAAACGAGCGCGGGCTCTTGAGCGGCTTCTTCAGCCGGGCGCCCGTCGACCTGCCCGACGCCGTGCCCGTTCCGATGCGCGAAGCGACGCTGGAACGGGGCTATGGCGGGGTGATCATCCGGGCGACCGGGGTCGCGCCGACCCAGGGCTATTTCAACGCCGTGCTGGTCCCCGACGACGACGGACGGCCCGACGCGGCCGGGGTGGTGACCCTGCGGCTGGTGGCGGTGCCCCCGCTCGCGCCCGAGGCGATCGGCCCCGAGCGGACCCGGCTGCTGATGACCGCCGCCTTCCTGGACGAGCTGAAGCTGCGCGGGGTGAAGACGATCCGGGTGATCTCGGCCCTGAACACGGCGACCCTGCCGGTTCCGGCCCGCCCTGCCCCGGCGCCGCCGCCCCAGGATCTGGCGGAGCTCTGACCCCCCGCGACGCGCCCTGCCCTTGCACGGAAAGGGGCAGGATTTCACGCGTGAAAATCAGGTCAAGTATCTGAAAATTCTAGATTTTCAGAAAATCGTTAGGGCGATGGCAACCTTCGTGAAGGGCGCGCGCCGGGGTTCAGGGTTTCCAAAGGCCTCGCCCGGCGAGCCGGATGGGGACCTTTGCGTCGCCCGCCCCTGTCCAGGGCGCGACGGCCCGGCCTGCCGGACCGGGCTTCTCGACCCAGGCCTTTCGGAACGGTCTCGCCGCGACGGGCCGCGCGCCGGTTCGCCGGCCGGGGGCGGCGCGGCCCGCCGGCGCGGACCGGCGCGCCGCCCGTCCTGATCCGTCACGGGCCTTGCGCATCGGCAGGAACGGATCGGGACGGGGCGGCGTGCGGCCAATTGCAGGCCTTGGGCATCGGCAGGGTCGGAACAAGACGCAGCCGGGCCCGGCGCGCGCGGAACGCGCCTGAGGCTTCACCCCGGGGCTTCACCTCAGGGCTTCACCCGATCCGTCAGGCGTCGGCGTTCTCCGAAAACCAGCCCAATTGCTCTTGGACGAAGCGCGGATCCCCCTCCAGCCGCAGAAAGATCGCGGCCAGCACGAGATCCCGCTCCGGCGCGGCGGCGGTCTCGGGACAGTCGGGGAGCAGAAGCCGGAGGCCGCCGTCGGACCAGACGAGGGCGCTCTCGGCAGGCTTGAGAAAGGTTCCCGTATCCGAATGCGTCATCCTGCGTCCTCCCCAACCTGCCTTTCGCCTCAGCTTAGAGGCGCCCCCGGCGTCACGCGAGCCGGATCCCGGGAGCAGAGGGAGCCCGGTGGCGGGGCGGCCGGCGGGATCGCCCGGCTTTTGCGCACGACGATCCTGGGGGACGGGGTTTGAGGGCGGCGCGCGGATCGTCCGGGCCTTGCCCGCGCGGCGATCCCTGGAGCTGGGGCGGAGCCCGGAACCGGTCGGCGGATCTTCCAGCCTTACGCATAAGGCGAACCCGGGGCGCGGGCGGGGTCCGGGGGACGGCGCGTGGATTGTCCGGGCCTTGCGCGCGTGGCGATTCCAGGGGCTGGGCGGCCAGTGGGTCGTTCGGCCTTGTGCATATGGCGATTCCGGGGCGCGGGCGGGTGGCGGCCAGCGGATCGTCCGACCTTGCGCGTACGGCGATCTCGGGGCGCGGGCGGGTCCGGGGGGGGCGGCGAGCGGATTGTCCAGGTCTTGCGCGCGGCGAGTCCAGGATGGGGACGCGGGAGGGGGCGCTCGCGCCTCGACGCCGGGTCCCGGGGCGTGCTAGCCTGCCGCCCCAAGCCGGCGGCCGACCGGCGGGCGAGCCCGGAGCAGGAGAACGAGCATGGCGAACTGGACCCGGCGCGGGGTGCTGGCGGCGGCAGGCGGCGGCCTTGCGGCCTGCGCCACCCAACCTTCCGGCATGACCGGCGTCCCCGGCGTCGCGAACATCCCCGGCGCGGAGATCGACGCGGCGGTGGATGCGGCGCTGGTCGAGCTCTATGGTTCGATCAAGGGATCGGAGACCCTCGCCCAGCGCGCCCAGGGCGTGCTGGTGATCCCGAACATCAACCAGCTCGGCTTCTTCGCCGGCGGCGCCTATGGCGAGGGCGCCCTGCGCATCCGCGGGGTGACGGTCGACTACTATTCGCTGAGCGCGGTCTCGCTCGGGTTCACCATCGGCGCCCAGGCCTTCAACCAGGCGCTGTTCTTCATCACCCCCGAGGCCCTGCAGCAGTTCCGCCTGGCGGACGGCTGGACGCTCGGCGTCGACGCCGCGGTGGTCCTCAACACCGACGGCGCCGCCGCGGGCATCGACAGCGCCACCTACAACCGGCCCATGGTCGAGGTGATCTTCGGCCAGCGCGGCCTGATCGCCGACGCGAGCCTCGGCGGCGCGAAGTACAGCCGCATCTATCGCTGAGGCGCCGGGGGCGAGGCCGGACCGCCGCTTTCCCCCGATCCTCGAACCGGCTGACGCCGCGCGCGCCGGGGCGAGGGCCACCTGCGGCCGCAGGACCAGGTCGCGCATGACTGACGCCGGGGGCGAGGTGGGCGCGCCCGTTTGGGCGGGTCGCCGCAATGGCCGACGCCGCGCGCGCGCCGGGGCGAGGCCTGCGGCCTGGCCCCCTGGGTCAGGGCCGCGCCGCCGCGGTCCCTGCCCCCGGCTCCGCCCCCGTTTGCGCCGTTCCGGCGGGACGGATGCGCGTCACTCCCACCGCGCCCGCCCGGGCGAGGCTCGGGTCGAGCGCCATGGGCAGGTAGTCCCCCCGCCGCCACAGCCCCGCCTGATCGTCGTAGAAGCGCGACAGCGGGTGGCCGCTTTCCCCCGTCGCCACGATGAAGACGCTGGCGTCAGGATCGGAGAAGTCGAAGACCCCGCGAAAGCCCGAGGCGTGCTGGTTGAGATAGGGCTCGGGCCCATCGCCGGGCATCTGGCCGCGCATCAGGGTTTCGTCCCCGCCCGAGGTCGACTGGCGGATGTTGACGAGCGGTCCGATCACCGGCAGCGCGCCGAGCGTCTGGTGCCGGTGCAGAGCCTGGTGGGCGTCGCCCCAGCGCCAGCCCTCGATCCGCGGGCCGTAGGCGGCCACGAGCTCGACGAGGGCGGCGTCGAGGGCCTGGCGGGCCATGTCGGCGCAGGTCTCGGCCGCCGGCGTCTGGACGACGTCGCACCAGGCCCCCGCCCCGTCGACGTTGCGGAAGACCCGCTCGATGAAGACCGGATCGGGCTGGGGCAAGGCCGCCGCCAGCGCCGGCCCCAGCTCGTCGAGGATCAGCCGCCGTTGCAGCGACCGCGCCCAGGCGGCGTAGATCAGCGGCTCGGGCAAGTGTTCGGACATCTCGCCGTTCCAGGCCGCAAGCCGCTCCAGCGCCTGCTGGCGCAGCCGCTCGGAGCTGCCCTCCGGCGCGGCGCCGCCGGGGAACCAGAGGTCCCGGCCGATGAGGGGCAGGAGCGTACGCGCCGCCTCCGAGACCGCGTCGGTCTGGATGCCGACGAAGCTGTCGCGGCTGTGCACCCGGCGCTCGGAGAGGAGGCGTTCCGCCCGCAGGATGCGGAAGGCGTCGCCCCAGTCGAAGCTGAGATGGTCCGGGAAGGGCGCGTCGGTCAGCCGGTCGTTGGTGGCGGCGAGCACCCCCTCGGGCGGGTCGAGCCGCCAGAGGTTGCTCTCGAAAGGCCGCATGCCCCGCCAGTCGTTGACGGCGAGCCAGCCCGCGCTCGGCGTCGCGCCGCGGCTGGTGCTGCCGGGGTCGCGGGCGGGCGCGGCGCCGGCGAGCTGCTGGGCGATGGAGGTCTGGTCGGCCATGGTGACCACGAGCGAGGGGGCGACGTAGCCGCGGATCGCCTCGCGCGCGTCCTCGACCGTTCCCGCGCGCATCAGGGCGATGGCGGAGCCGACGGAGAGGTCCTCCTCGGTCAGGGCGGTCCAGGCGAGGGTCGCCACGTGGCCGGGGGGCGTGACGGCGGCCGCGCCGAAGGCGTCCCCGGGCAGGACCGGGCCGTGGCGGGACCAGCGCAGCCGCTCGGTGCGCGGCGCCTCGCCCTTGACCCCGATCACCACCTCGCGCGCGGCGAAACGGGCGAAGCCGTCGGGGGTGAGGTATTCGTCCGGATCGTCGGGGTTCAGCCGCTCGACGAAGACGTCCTGGTCGTCGAGGTAACTCGCGGTCAGGCCCCAGCCCATGCGGTCGTTGCGGCCGATGAGCACGGCCGGGATGCCGGGGATGGTCGCGCCGATGACCGGGCCGGCGGCGAGGTCGAGGCGCACCAGCATCCAGATGCCGGGCGCGGTGAGGGCGAGATGCGGATCCGTGGCGAGGAGCGGCTTGCCCCCGGCGGTGCGCGCCCCCGCGGCGGCGAAGGCGTTCGAGGCGCCCGCCCGGCCGACCGGGGCGACGGGGTCGAGGGCGAGCCGCAGCAGGGCGTCGCGGCCGGGCGCGGCGCCCTGGTCGGTGGGCGGAGGGGTCGCGGGCGCGGGGGCGTTCGGGACCGTCGGGCCGGGGGTCGTCGGGCCGGGCGCGGTCGGCGCGGGGGGGGCCGGTTGGGGGGCGGCGCCCTCGGCCGGTCTGGCGGCGGGGGGCCTCGGGGCGTCGGGCATCAGGTCGTGGACCCGTTCCGGCGGCAGGGCGACGGTGAGCCGGGCGCGCAGGATCTCGCGCGCGGCGCTGTCGGTCAGGCGCAGCGCTATCAGCTTCTGCACCGCGAGGCTGTCGGCGGGGGTCCAGGGGGAGATCTGGTTGTCGAAAAAGAAGAATTCCGGCGCCCCCCGCCCCAGCGCCTCGTCCTGGGCGACCCCGAGCCAGGCGTTCACGCCCGCCGCATAGGCCTCGAGCGCGGCCTTCGTCTCCGGCGTCTGGCGGGCGACCGCGCCCTGGGCGAGGTTGTAGAGGTCGAGCGCGCGCATCAGCCGGTCGATCTCGAGCGTCGCGGGTCCGAAGAGCTCGCTGAGCCGCCCCTGGGCGGTGCGCCGCAGCAGGGTCATCTGCCAGAGCCGGTCCTGGGCGTGGACGAAGCCGAGGCCGAAGAAGGCGTCGGCGTCGGTCGCGGCGAGGATATGGGGGATGGCGTTGCGGTCCCGCACGATCTCGAAGGGGGCGGCAGGCCCGTCGAGGGCGTAGGTCCGGTCGTAGTCGGGCAGCGACCGGCCGGCGAGGTAGTAGGCGAGCCCGGCCGCGGCGAGGCCGATCAGGGCCAGCGCGACGACCAGGCGCATGAGCCAGCGGAACAGGACGGCCATTTTCGGGGGGTGCTCCTCGCGGGTCGCGCTCGCTTGACCCTTCCCCCGATAGCAGGCCATCAGGGGGAGGACAACGCAACCATCCCGGGAGGCTTCCATGGCCCGCACGGCGTTCATCGGACTGGGGGTCATGGGCTTTCCCATGGCCGGGCACCTGGCGGCCGCGGGCCATGAGGTGACGGTCTACAACCGCAGCCCCGCCCGGGCCGCGGCCTGGGTCGAGCGCCACGGGGGCCGCGCCGCGGCGACCCCGGCGGCGGCGGCGGAGGGGGCGGAGTTCGTCTTCGCCTGCGTCGGCAACGACGACGACCTGCGCAGCGTGACGACCGGACCCGGCGGGGCCTTCGAGACCTTGGGCGCGGGCGCGGTCTTCGTCGACCACACCACCGCCTCGGCGGTCGTGGCGCGGGAGCTTGCGGGCGCGGCGGAGGCCCGGGGGGCGTGGTTCGTCGACGCCCCCGTCTCGGGCGGCCAGGCGGGGGCCGAGACGGGGCAGCTGTCGGTGATGTGCGGCGGGCCGGTCGAGGCCTACGCCCGGGCCGAGCCGGTGATCGCGGCCTACGCCAAGGCCTGCCGGCTGATGGGGCCGGCGGGGGCGGGCCAGCTCGCCAAGATGGTGAACCAGATCGCCATCGCGGGGCTGCTCCAGGGGCTGTCCGAGGCGCTGGCCTTCGCCCAGAAGGCGGGGCTCGACGGCGAAGGGGTGCTCGAGGTCATCTCCAAGGGCGCGGCCGGGTCCTGGCAGATGGAGAACCGCGGCCGGACCATGCTGGAGGACCGCTTCGACTTCGGCTTCGCGGTGGACTGGATGCGCAAGGATCTCGGCATCTGCCTCGCCGAGGCGAACCTCAACGGCGCGCTCCTGCCCGTCACCGCGCTGGTGGACCAGTTCTACAAGGAGGTCCAGACGGCGGGCGGCGGGCGGATGGACACGTCGAGCCTGATCCGCCGGCTGCGCTGAGCCATGGCGGGGGAGATCGTCGCCCTCCCCGCCAACCGCGCCGCCTGCGCCGCGCTGGAGGCGGTCTTCGGCCGGCGCGGCGAAGCGGCGCGCTGCCTCTGCCAGCGGGCGCGCCTGCCCCATCGACAGTGGCATGACATGCCTCTCGCCGAGCGGCGGGCGCGGCTGGTCGAGCAGGCCGCCTGCGGCCGACCGGAGGCGGAGGCGACGTCGGGCCTCGTCGCCTGGCTGGACGGGACGCCCGTGGGCTGGTGCGCGGTCGGCCCTAGGACGGATTTCCTGCGCTATCATCAGAGCCAGTCGGCGACCGTCTGGGCGGGCCGGACCGAGGACCGGGACGACGCCTCGGTCTGGGCGGCCGCCTGCTTCGTCACCCGGGCGCGATTTCGCCGCCGGGGAGTGGCGACGGCGCTCGCCTGCGCCGCCCCGGCCTTCGCCCAAGCGCGCGGGGCGAGGGCGATCGAAGGCTATCCGCTCCTCGTCGAGCCGGGCCGGGACGTGGCCTGGGGGGAGCTCAGCGTCGGCTCGCGCGCCATGTTCGCCGCCGCCGGCCTCGTCGAGGTCTCGCGCCCTTCGGCGCGGCGGGCGGTGATGCGGCGGGACTTCCGACCCTAGAACGATATCCAACCAGACGGGATCGTCTGGTTTGGATATCGCGACAAAACAATAATCTGGAGCGGACGGCCCGGCTCTGCCGGGACGGATTCCGCTCTAGATCGCGATCCGATCGGCCGGGAGCGCCTGGCGGTCAAGACGCGCGGCGAGACCTCGGCCCGGAGCGGAGGGTCCGGCTTTCGCAGGACGGAGACCGCCTACGGGCCGGGGCCTTTCCTCGGAGAGCCTGCGCCCGAGCGCCCTGCCCCGGAACGCAAGGACGGCCCGCGGTCGCCCGCAGGCCGTCCCAGGGGTCAGGCGGGGTCGATCAGTGCTCGCCGCCCGCCAGCGCCGCTTCGCGCATTCCGGCCTCGTCGATCTTGGCGCCGTTGAAGATCATGTTCAGCGCCACCGAGGAGATCGCCGCGAGCAGGATGCCCGATTCGATCAGCGGATCGATCGCATGGGGCAGCCACATCTTGAAGTTCGGCGCCACCAGCGGGATCATCGCGATGCCGACCGAGATCGCCACGACAAAGAGGTTGTTGCGGCTGGACTTGAAGTCGACCGCCGAGAGGATGCGCACCCCGGTCGCGGCCACCATGCCGAACATCACCAGGCCCGCGCCGCCGAGCACGACCGTCGGCAGGCTCTCGACGAGGGCGCCCATCTTGGGGGTGAGGCCGAGGATGACCATGATGACGCCGCCGGTGACGCAGACGAAGCGCGAGCGCACGCCCGTCACGCCGACGAGGCCGACGTTCTGGCTGAAGGAGGTGTAGGGGAAGGTGTTGAACACCCCGCCGATCACCGTGCCGAGGCCGTCCATCCTGAGGCCCGCCGAGAGCGAGGCGGAGTCGAGCTTTTTCCCGGTCATGTCGCTCAGCGCGAGGAACATGCCCGTCGATTCGATCATCACCACGATCATGACGAGCGTCATGGTGACGATGGGCACCAGCTGGAACACCGGCATGCCGAAGTGGAAGGGCGTGATCGGGGCGAACCAGCTCGCCTCGGCGATCTTGTCGAAGTGCATCATGCCGAGCGCGGCGGCGATGATCGCGCCCACCACGATGCCGGCGAGCACCGCGACGTTCGACAGGAAACCCTTGGCGAAGCGGGCGATCAGCACGACCACCGCCAGCACGACCATCGACAGGACGATGTTGGAGATCGGCGCGTAGAGCGGGTTGTTCTGGGTGGCGGCGAGCTTCAGCCCCTCGGGGATCGGCGGCGCGGCCTCGCCGAGCGCCTTGATCTGCTCGAGCCAGGCGGCGTGCTCGGGGTTGACGATCTGGGGCGCGGTCGGACCGGCGGGCACGCCGAAGATCCAGTTGATGCCGACCCGCATCAGGGAGATGCCGATGACGAGGATGATCGTGCCCGTCACCACCGGCGGGAAGAAGCGCAGCATCCGGCTCATCAGGGGGGCGATCAGGATGGCGAGGAAGCCCGCGCCGATGATGGCGCCGAAGATGATCCGCGCGCCCTCGGGCCCGGGATTGGCGTTGGCGAGGGAGACCATCGGCCCCACGGAGGCGAAGGTCACGCCCATCATCACCGGCATCTTCACCCCGAACCAGGGGCCGAGGCCGAAGGACTGCATGACCGAGACGATGCCGCAGACGAAAAGATCCGCCGAGATCAGGAAGGCGACATCCGCCGGTTCGAGCTGAAGCGCCCGCCCGACGATCAGCGGGACGGCGATCGCCCCCGCGTACATCACGAGCACATGCTGGAGGCCGAGCGCGAACATCTTCGGCGCCGGCAATATCTCATCGACTGGGTGAACGGCTGTCGCCATCGACATCTCCTCATGTTGGTCAGGCCGGCCTGGCGCTCCGCTGTCCGGGGGGAGAGCCGGGGCCGCTTCATTGGACCGCCCGCACCGCATCAAGGGGACCGGGGCCGGGAGGTCGCGTCAATGGTCCGCCACCGGGGCCCTTCTGTCCACCATTAGGAGTGGGGACAAAATCGGCAGGACTTTCGGAAACTGCCTTAAAATAAATCCGGCGGCGGCCGGTCTTCGGCGAAAATCAGAGGGCCCGCGCGACGCGAAGGCGCGGCTCCGGACGGAGTCCGGGGCGGACTGGGGGGCGCGAAAGAGCCGAGCGGGATCAGCGGGGTCGCGGGGCGGTCCCGCCGCGGCCGGTCGGGCGCGGACGACGGGCTCTGGAGGATCCCGTGCAAGGGGGAAGCCAGCCCGGACGGCGGGGCAGGACCGGGTCGGCGTTCGGGGGCGCGCCCCGAAGGGCGCGTCGGTCAGATCTGCTTCAGGGGCAGCTGCACCACCAGCCCGTCGAGGTCGTCCGTCACCCGCAGCTGGCAGGTGAGGCGCGAGCGGACCGGATCGGGCTCCCAGGCGAAGTCGAGCATGTCCTGCTCCATCGGGTCCTTGGCGGGAAGCCGGTCCACCCAGTCCTCGGCCACGTAGACGTGGCAGGTGGAGCAGGCGCAGGCGCCGCCGCAGTCGGCCTCGATCCCGGGGACGTTGTTGTCCCGGGCGCCTTCCATCACCGTCATCCCGTTCGGCACGTCCACCACATGGGCGGCGCCGCTGTGTTCGATATAGGTGATGCGCGCCATGCCTGCGCTCCTCCAAACCGCCTGAAGCCACACGTGACGGTCTTCTAGCGGCCGCAGGCGGCCGGGGCCAGACCCGTCGGGACTTTCCCGCCCGGATGTGGCGCGGGAGCGTCCGCCGGAGACGGAAACGGCCCCGCCCTGACGGCGGGGCCGCTCGTGGGCGAGGCCGAGGGGGCCGTCAGTTCGACAGGTTCAGCGCGACGAAGCGAGGGGCGCCGTCCCGGCGGACCTGGATCAGGATCGAGTTCCGCCCGGCCTCTTCGGCGGCCTTGATGCGCTCGCGCATCTCCTTGGCGGAGACCACGGGCTGCTGGCCCACCTCGGTGATGAGGTCGCCCTCGCGCATGCCCTTGTCGAAGGCGTCGGTGTTCTCCGTCACGCCGACCACCACGAGGCCGTTCACCTCGGCGCCGATGTTGAGCGCCTGGCGCTGGTCGTCGGTGAGCGGCGCGACCGACATGCCGAGCACGGTTTCCTCGGCGGGGGCCACGGTCGTGCCGTCGGGCCCTTCGGCGGCGGCGAGGGTCGGCTCCTCGAGCCGGCCGATGGTGACCGGGAGCGTCTCGACCTTGCCGTCGCGGAAGACCTGGACCTCGACCGCCTTGCCCACCTCGGTGTCGGCCACGAGGCGGACGAGCTCGCGGGTGTCGTCCACCGTCTCGCCGTCGTACTGGAGCACCACGTCGCCCGATTTCAGCCCGGCCTTGGCGGCGGGACCCTCGGGCACGTCGGTGATCAGCGCGCCCTTGGCGGCGTCGAGGCCGAGCGCCTCGGCCATGTCGGCGTCGACGTTCTGGATGCGCACGCCGAGCCAGCCGCGGCGGGTCTCGCCGAAGTCCTTGAGCTGGGCGACGACCCGGTCCACCACCGCCGAGGACATGGCGAAGCCGATGCCGATCGAGCCGCCGTTGGGCGACAGGATCGCGGTGTTCACGCCGATCACCTCGCCGTTCATGTTGAAGAGCGGGCCGCCGGAGTTGCCGCGGTTGATGGCCGCGTCGGTCTGGATGAAGTCGTCGTAGGATCCCTGGAGGGTCCGGTTGCGGGCGGAGATGATGCCCGAGCTGACCGAGAACCCCTGCCCCAGCGGGTTGCCGATGGCGAGCACCCAGTCGCCCACCTTGGCCGCGTCGCTGTTGCCGAAGGTGACGAAGGGCAGCGCCTTGTCGCTGTCGACCTTGAGCAGCGCGATGTCGGTGCGGGGGTCGCGGCCGATCAGCTTGGCCGTCAGCTCGCCGCCCTCGAAGAGTTCGACCCGGATCTCGTCCGCGCCGTCGATGACGTGGTTGTTGGTGACGATGTAGCCGTCGGGCGAGATGATGAAGCCCGAGCCGAGGGCGTTGGAGCGGCGCTGGCGCGGGCCCGACTGGCCGGGCTGGCCAGGCTGGCGGTCCATGAAGTCGCGGAAGAATTCCTCGAAGGGCGAGCCCTCGGGCAGGATCGGCGCCGGGCCGCGGTCGGCGCGGGCGACGGTGGTGGTGGTGGTGATGTTGACCACCGCGGGGCTGAGCTTCTGCGCGAGGTCGGCGAAGCTGTTGGGCACCATCTGGACGACGGGCGCGGCCTCGCTCAGATTGGTCGTCTCGGCGAAGGCGGGCGCCACCGCCCCCAGGCCGAGCGCAAGCCCCGCGGCCAGCGCGACGCCCGAGCTGGCGAGGCGCGGACGAGCCGAGGCTGCGGCCCCGCGGACGAGCGTTGCAAGCGGATGGGTCAAGGGTCGCCTCCTTCGGTTTCGAGATGCGCGCAGGGCGTCGATCGCAGCGCGCCGTGTCTGAACGCCAGATGATCCCGACCGTAACTTGGCGCAAGTCACGGCTGCGTGCCCTAACGTCCCTGTGAGGCTTCGGGGGGAGACTCCGGAAGGGAGTTTCGGGATGAGCCGCAGGGGCGGGCGGACGGGCAGGCGCAGGCGGCGGCCGGAGGGGCCCCGAGGGGGTCAGCCGCGGGCGAGCCAGACCAGCCCGACCCCGGCCGCGACGGCGAAAAGCCCGACCAGCCGCAGCCGGTCGGGCCCGAGGGCGTCGAGCGCCCGCAACGCCTCGCCGAGGCGTCCGGGCGCAAGCGCCAGCAAGAGCCCCTCGAGCACGGCGCAGAAGCCGAGCCCGAGGAGGGCGTCCTCAATCACCCTGCGCCGGGGCGGCGCCGTCGGGCGAGCGCAGGTAGTCGAAGAAGGCGCTGTCGGGGGCGACCATCATGGTGGTGTGGTCGCCCTTGAGCGCGGTCTGGTAGGCCCGCATCGAGCGCAGGAAGGCGAAGAACTCCTGGTTCGCCCCATAGGCCGCCGCGAGGATGGCGTTGCGCTCGGCGTCGGCCTCGCCGCGGATGACGTTGGCGTCGCGCTCGGCCTCGGAGACGAGTTCGACCGCGGTGCGGTCGGCCTGGGCGCGCACGCGCTGCGCCGCCTCGTTGCCCCGGGCGCGCTCGTCCGCCGCCTCGCGCTCGCGCTCGGCCTTCATGCGGTTGAAGGTGGCGTCGAGGTTCTGCTCGGGCAGATCGGCGCGCTTCAGCCGCACGTCGATCACGTCGACGCCGAGCGCCTGGGCCTCGGCCATGGACTGATCGCGGATGCGGTTCATCAGCCCGACGCGGTCGGCCGAGAGCACCGCCTCGGAGCGGACCGAGCCCAGCACCTCGCGCACGTTGGCGTTGAGGATCGAGCCCAGCCGCTGGGAGGCGGTGGTCATGCCGCCCACGCCGACGGCGCGGCGGAACTGCTCGACGTCGGCGATGCGCCAGCGGGCGAAGGCGTCGACGATCAGCCGGCGGTCGTCCAGCGGCGTCACCTCGAGCGAGGGCGTGTCGATGCCCTGGATGCGGCTATCGTAGAAGACGACGTTCTGGATGAAGGGGATCTTCACCCCGAGCCCCGGCGTCTCCTTGACGGCCCGCACCTGGCCGAACTGGAGCACCATCGCCTTCTGGCGCTCGTCCACGATGAAGAAGGCGTTGAAGGCGACGAAGATCAGCGCGGCGAGGAGGCCGAGCAGGATGGTCCCCCGGGTCATCGCTGGCCCTCCTCGGTCGCGGCGGGCCGGCGCAGCTCGTTCAGCGGCAGATAGGGCACGACGCCGTTTCCTCCGTTGGGCGTGTCGACCAGGAACATGTCGACGTCGCCGAGCACGTCCTCCATGGTCTCGAGATAGAGACGCTGGCGGGTCACGTCAGGCGCCTTGAGATATTCGGTCAGCACGGCGTTGAAGCGGCTGGCCTCGCCCTGGGCGGAGTTGACCTGCTGGGCGCGGTAGCTCTCGGATTCCTGCAGGAGCTGGGCCGACTGGCCGCGGGCCGCCGCGAGCCGCTCGTTGGCGTAGGCGTCGGCGCGGTTCTGCAGGGTCGAGCGTTCCTGCCGGGCCGCCTGCACCTCGCGGAAGGCGTTGATGACCTCGGCGGGCGGGTCGGCCTTGTCGAAGTTCACGCGCACGATGTTCACGCCGGAGTCGTATTCGTCCAGCGTCTGCTGGATGAGCTGCTGGACCTCCTGGCTGATGGCGCCGCGATCGCGGCTGAGGATGGGCGACAGGTCCGAGCGCGACACGACCTCGCGCATCGCCGATTCCGACACCGCCTCGATCGTCGCCTGGGGGTCGGCGAGGTTGAAGAGGTACTTGGCCGGGTCGCGCACGTTCCAGACGGTCTGGAAGGTGATGTCGACGATGTTCTCGTCGCCGGTCAGCATCAGCCCCGCGGAGGTGCCGCGCAGGGTGCCCGAGCCGATCTCTTCGGTGCGCTCGCCGGTGGTCTGGACGATCTCGTGGGTGACGATCGGCCAGGGGGCGAAGTTCAGGCCCGGCTGGCCGATGCAGTCGCCCCGGCATTCGCCGAGCGTGAGCTCGACCGACTGTTCCTCGGGGCGCACGGTGTAGAACGACATCAGCAGCCAGACGCCGACCGCGGCCGCGCCGAGCAGGATCAGCCCCCGCTTGCCGAAGCCGCCGCCGCCGGAGGAGGGCCCGCGCTGGCCGGGCCGGCCGCCGCCCATCAGGATCTTGAGCTGCTCCTGGCCCTTGCGGACGATCTCGTCGATGTCGGGGATGGGCGGCTGGCCGCCCGGCCCGCCGCCGTTGCCGCCTCCGCCGCCGCCCCCTCCGCCCTTGTTGCCGCCGCCCCAGGGGCCGCGGCCGCCGCCCTTGCCGCCGCCGCCCCAGGGGCCGCCGTTGTTGCTGTATGGCATCGGGTATTCAACTCCTTCGTCGTCATCGTCGTGGCGTGCGGGCCGCGATCATGAATCGATGGGGGCCCCGGCGATTGCAAGCCTTTCGGCCACGGGGCGCCGCATCGTGACCAGTTCCTCGGCGGCGGTGGGATGCACCGCCAGGGTGGCGTCGAAATCCTCCTTGGTCGCGCCCATGCGGATCGCGACCGCGGCGAGCTGGATCATCTCCGCCGCCCCGTGCCCGGCGATGTGGCAGCCGAGCGCCCGCCGGTCGCCGGCCGCGACGACGAGCTTCATCAGCGTGCGCTCCTCGCGGCCGGCGAGGACGTTCATCATCGGCCGGAAGACCGCGCGATAGATCTCGACCGGCCCCTTCGCCCGGGCCTCCGTCTCGGTCAGGCCGACGGTCCCGACCTCGGGCTGGGTGAAGACCGCCGTCGGGATCAGGCCGTGGTCGACCTTGGTCGGCCGGGCGCCGAAGACGGTGTCGGCGAAGGCGTGCCCCTCGCGGATGGCGACGGGAGTGAGCGCGATCCGGCCCGTGACGTCGCCCACCGCGAAGATCGAGGGGACGGAGGTCTGCGACCAGTCGTCCACCACCACCTCGCCCTTGGGCCCCAGCTTCACGCCCACCTCCTCCAGCCCGAGGCCGGCGGTGTTCGGCCGCCGACCCGTGGCGGCGAGGACGAGGTCGACCACATGGGTCTGGCCGTTGTCGAGCCGGACGTGGAGCCCGTCCTCGCGCCGCTCCACCCCGGCGATGTCGCGGTTGAGGGCGATGGTCACCCCGCGCACCCGCATGGCGTCGGCCACGTGATCGCGCAGGTCGTCGTCGAAGCCGCGCAGGATCTGCGGGCCGCGGTAGACCTGGATCACCTGCGCCCCGAGGCCGTTGAGGATGCCGGCGAATTCGGAGGCGATGTAGCCGCCGCCGATCACCAGGGCCCGGGCGGGCAGCTCGGGCAGGTCGAAGATCTCGTTCGAGGTGACGGCGTGCTCCGCCCCCGGGAAGGCGGGCACGTCGGGCGCGCCGCCGGTGGCGATCAGCACGTGCTTGGCCCGGAAGGTCGCCCCTGTGGCGAGCCGCACCGTATGGGCGTCATCGAGCGTGGCGCGGCAGGCGAAGAGCGCCACCCCCGCCCGGCGCTGGGTCTCGGCGTAGGCCGCCTCCAGCCTGGCGATCTCGGCGTCCTTGGCGGCGCGGAAGCGGGTCCAGTCGAAGGCGGGCTCCGTCGCGCCCCAGCCGAAGCCGCGGGCGTCGTGGAAGGCGTCGCGGAAGCTCGCGGCGTAGACCATCAGCTTCTTCGGGACGCAGCCGCGGATGACGCAGGTGCCGCCCCAGCGGTATTCCTCGGCGAGGCCGACCTTCGCCCCGTGCTCGGCCGCGATGCGCGCGGCGCGCACTCCGCCCGAGCCCGCGCCGATGACGAAGAGGTCGAAGTCGAAGGGAGCGCTCATGGATCAGGCGTCGAGGCTGCGGATGACTTCCTCGACGTAGTGCTCGTCGGCGATCCTGGGCTGGGGCAGCAGGTGCTCCACGCGGCCGTCGGTATGGCCGACGATGGCGCTCTCGGCCATGCCGATGAAGAGCCCGTGCTCCACCACGCCGGGGATGGCGCTGAGCGCTTCGGCCAGGGCCTCGGGGGCGCCGATCCGGCCGAGGCGGAGGTCGAGGATGTAGTGGCCCTCGTCGGTGACGATCGGATCGCCGTCCTGGACGCGGAGGGCGACGCCGCGGCTGTCGACGGCGGCGTCCGCCAGCGCCCGCTCGATCGCCGCCTGGGTGACGGGCCAGCCGAACTTCACCACCTCCACCGGAAGGGGGAAGGCGCCCAGCGTCTGGACCCGCTTGCCGCTGTCGGCGACGATCACCAGCCGCTTGCTGGCGGCGGCGACGATCTTTTCCTGGAGAAGCGCGGCGCCGCCGCCCTTGATGAGGCGCAGGTCGGCGTCGAGCTCGTCCGCGCCGTCCACCGTCAGGTCGAGGGGGGCGGCCTCGGCGAGGCGCACCAGGGGCACGCCCGCCTCGGCGGCGAGCCGGGCGGTGCCGCTCGAGGTGGCGACGCATGTGACGTTCAACCCCTGGGCGACGCGCTCGCCCAGGAGCTTGACGAACCAGGCGGCGGTGGAGCCGCTGCCGAGGCCGAGGCGCATCCCGTCGCGGACGAGCTCCAGCGCCGCTTCGGCGGCGGCGCGTTTGGCGAAATCGACGGGGGCTTGGGTCATCTGGGCGCTCCTTCGGGGGGTGCAAGGGTTATAAGCGCTGCGGGCCGGGGCCGAAAGGGCGCGGGGGCAGGAAATACCCCCTTTCCGGCGGCGCGCGCCCGGGCGAGAAAGGGGGATCATGTTTCTCAGCGTCTTCGACATCTTCAAGATCGGCGTCGGCCCCTCCTCCAGCCACACCATGGGCCCGATGGTGGCGGCCGCGCGCTTTCTCGACCGCCTGCGCGCCGCCGAGCGGCCGCCCGGGGCCGGCGCGCCGGCGCGGCTCGGCGCGCGGCTCCACGGCAGCCTCGCCTTCACCGGCAAGGGCCATGCGACCGACCGCGCGGTGATCCTCGGCCTCGCGGGCTTCACGCCGGAGGCCTTCGACGCGGCGGGGGCCGAGGCGGCGCTCGCCGGGATCGCGGCGACCCGGCGGGTGGAGGCGGAAGGGCTCGGCTCCCTCGCCTTCGACCCGGAGCGGGATCTGGTCTTCGACTACGGCCCCCCCCTGCCCGGCCATGCCAACGGCCTGACGCTGGAGGCCTGGGACGCCGCCGAACGGCCCTATGCGCGGGAGGTGTATTATTCCATCGGCGGCGGCTTCGTGGTGACGGCGGAGGAGCTCGCCCATCCGCCGGCGGCCGCGGGGGGCGGGGCGATCCCCTACCCCTTCGCCACCGCCGCCGCGATGGTCGAGATGGCGGAACGCTCCGGCCTGTCCATCGCCGCGATGAAGCGGGCGAACGAGCTGGCGCGGCGCGGGCCGGCGGAGCTCGACGCGGGCCTCGCGCGCATCTGGGCGGTGATGGCCGATTGCATCGACCGGGGCCTCGCCGCGGCGACCGGCGAGCTGCCGGGCGGCCTGCGGGTCAAGCGGCGGGCCGGGGCGATCCGCGCCCGGCTGGAGGCGGAGCGAGGGACGAACCTCGCCCCGCCCCACACGATCAACGACTGGATCTCGGTCTACGCCATCGCGGTGAACGAGGAAAACGCCGCCGGCCATCAGGTGGTGACCGCCCCCACCAACGGCGCCTCCGGGGTGGTTCCGGCGGTGATCCGCTACTGGCTCGACCATTGCCCCGGCGCAAGCGTCCGGGGCGTGCCCGACTTCCTGCTGACGGCGGCGGCCATCGGGGGGCTCCTCAAGACCAACGCCTCGATCTCGGGGGCGGAGGTGGGCTGTCAGGGCGAGGTGGGATCGGCCGCGGCCATGGCGGCCGCCGGACTGGCGGCGGCGCTGGGGGGAACCCCGCGGCAGGTGGAGAACGCCGCCGAGATCGCGCTGGAGCACCACCTCGGCATGACCTGCGATCCGGTGGCGGGGCTGGTGCAGGCCCCCTGCATCGAGCGGAACGGCCTCGGGGCGATCAAGGCGGTCTCGGCGGCGTCGCTGGCGCTGCGGGGGGACGGGAGCCATCTGGTCTCGCTCGACGCCTGCATCGAGACCATGCGCCAGACCGGCCGGGACATGGACCACCGCTACAAGGAGACCTCCCTCGGGGGACTGGCGGTGAACGTTCCCGCCTGCTGAAGGCCTGCTGACGGGCGAGGCCCTCGGGCGCGCCGCCCTGCCGCGGAGCGCCGTCCTACCGCGGACCGGATCGGGCGGGCCAGGCGATCCTGAGGGGGAGAACTGCAACGCCCTCCCCGGAGTGATCCGAGGAGGGCGTTTTCACGCGTGAAAATCGGCTTATCATATTGATGTCATTCAATATGTTTTGCGCCGTTAACCTGACGGCCATCAATGTGACCGTAATCAATGTGACCGTACCGGATCCGAGCGCGCCGCACGCCATGCGGAGGCCGTCGGGCGTTAGGCCCGGACGGCGACCGGGTCGGGGCGGCCCATCGCGGCGCCGGCGGCGGCGGCGATGAGGCCGAAGATGCCGCCGATCGCGCTCCACCAGGCCACGCTGGCGGCGGCGTCCGCGGCGGACTTGGCGGCGGCGATGGCGGCGTCGCGGGCCTCGGTCACGCCCTGGGCGGCGGCGTCATAGGCCTCGCGCCAGGTCTGGACGGCCTGGTCCCGCGCCTCGACGAATTCGCCGCGCCAGCGGTTGGCGATCTCCTCGGACTCCTGCGGCGAGATGCCGTAGCGCTGGGCGAGCGCGCCTTGGAGCTCGTCGAACTGCTGCTCGCCCAGGGGGCCGTCGGGGGCGGTCATGCGCTGGGCGGCGGCGTCGAAGATGGCCGTCGCCTCGTCCGGCTTGCGCAGCATCTGCCGCGCCGCGCCGATGACGATGTCGCGGGCCTCGGTCAGGTCCTCGCGGTCGATCACCGCGCCCATCAGCGCCCGGCCCTGCTCCGCCAGGGCCTCCGGGGTGAGCTGGTCGTTGCCGGTCATCTGGCGCAGGTCCTGCTCCATCGAGGGGGGCATGACCGCGTCGAGACGGATTTCGTCGAAGTTCTCGACCTCGGGCGCGAGGGCCGAGACGGCGTTCGCCGCCGCGCGTCGCCCGGGGCGAGCCGGCGCTCCGCGGCGAGGTCGCCCATGAACGCGGCGAAGTCGTCCGCCGCGGCGCGGGCGAGCCGCTCGTCCTCCGCCGTTCGCCGGTAGTCGTACATGCGGACGATCCGCTGGGACCACGTGCGCAGGTCGTCACGCCGGTCGGCGGGGACGCCGAGGAGCTCGGCGATGACGGCGACCGGCAGCGGCTCCGCGTAGTCCTCGATGAGGTCGAACGAGCCGGTCTGCGCCTGGCGGCGCTGGGCGGCGTCGAGGAGGTCGTCGGCGATCTCGGCGACGGCCGGGCGGAGGCGCTCGATGCGACCACGCGCGAACGCCCCGGCGACGATCGCCCGCAGCCGCGTGTGCTTCGGCGGCTCGGACTCCAGGATGGAGTCGGAGTGGAGCCAGTTGAAGGTGCGCCACAGCTCGTCGGGCTCCTTGTCCGCCCAGATCCGGCCGAGCGACTTCGCCCGCAGCACCGCGTTCGCCGCGTCGAGCGAGCAGGCCAGGTGCATGCCGAGCCCCTCGTGCCACACGACCGGGCCGTCGGCCCGCCACTGGGCGAGCGTCGGGTACGGGTCGCGGACGAAGTCCGGGTCCTCCAGATCGAGATCCACGCTGCGCACGGCCGTACGGTACCTGCGCCTGCAGGGGCGCGGAGGTCGGGACCTTCGGCTGCCCGGCGGGGTCGTTCGCATCCGTACGATTCGACTGTGACGACGCTCGATGCCATCCGCGCGACGGTGACCGACCCGAACCTGACGTACCGCCAGCGCGTGCAGGCGCTCGCCGGCCTGGCGGAGAACCTGCTGGAGCCGCCGCCGGTCAGCCGGGCCTGCCGGGCGGCCGTCGACTGCGGGATCGTCTGCGACATGCACGAGGGCAACGCGCCCTACCGGCCCCGGTACACGCTGCCGGACTACGCGAAGCTGCTGGCGAACGGATCGGACTTCCTCGAGCTGCCACCGGCGCGCGACCTCGACGACGCGCTCGCGCACCTGCTGATCGCCTACGCCAACGTGCCGTCGATCACCGGCTACCCGGTGTACTTCGGCGACCTCGACACGTTGCTGCTGCCGTACGTCGACGGCATCGACGACGACGCGCTGCTGGCCCGCCTGCGGCGGTTCTGGCTCAGCCTGGACCGGATGTTCCCGGACGCGTTCGCGCACACGGACCTGAGCCCGGTCGACAACCGCGTCGCCCGGGCGATCCTCCGCCTCGAGCGCGAGCTGCTCCAGGTCGTGCCGAACATCACGCTCAAGGTCGACCCGGACCGCACGAGCGACGACTACCTCCTCGACGCCGTGCGCACGGTCTTCGCCTGCGGCAAGCCGCACTTCGTCAACGACCCGATGATGCGGGCGGACCTGGGAGACGAATACGCGGCGGTCAGCTGCTACAACTCGCTGCGCATCGGTGGCGGCTCGCACACGCTCGTCCGGATCAACCTCAAGGAGTCGGTGCTCGCCTGCGCGAACGGCGTGGACTCCTATCTCGCGTTCGTCCTGCCCGAGCACCTGGAGCTGACCGCGGAGCTCATGGACTCGCGCATCCGCTACCTCGTCGACGACGCCGGGTTCTTCGAGACCGACTGGCTCGCGCGCGAGGGGCTGCTGTCGCTGGACCGCTTCTCGGCGATGTTCGGGATCTACGGGCTCGCCGAGGCGACCAACCTGCTCATGGCCCGCTCGGGCTCGGTCGGCACGTACGGGCACGACGCCGACGCGGACGACCTCGCGTTCCGCATCACGTCGGCGATCTCCGCCTGGGTGCGGCAGCGGCCCATGCCCTACTGCGCGGGCGGCGGCGGACGCGCGCTCCTGCACTCGCAGGCCGGGATCGACCTCGACATCGACGTGACCGCCGGCACCCGGATCCCCATCGGTACCGAGCCACCGCTGCTCCAGCACCTGCGGACGGTCGCCCGGCACCATCGCCTGTTCCCGGCCGGCATCAGTGACGTCCTGTCGTTCGACGAGACGGCCGAGCGGAACCCGCAGGCCGTCGTCGACGTGATCCGGGGGGCGTTCGCCAGCGGGATGCGCGACTTCACGTTCAACCTCGACAGCAACGACTTCATCCGGATCACCGGGTACCTCGTGCGCAAGTCCGACCTCGCGCGCATGCCCGGGGCACGGCACGGCAGCGACCTGCTCGCCGCCGGGTCCGTCGCCGGGTCGCACGTCGACCAGCGCGCGGTGAAGCGGGTGATCAGCGGTGAGAGCGCGGCCGGCTCCCGGGACTGACCTCCAGCGGCCCGACCTGACCCGGACCGCGCGCGTCGCCAGCGTCATCCCGTTCTCGTGGGTCGACGGACCGGGCAACCGCTTCGCGCTGTTCCTGCAGGGCTGCGGGTTCGACTGCCTGGCCTGCCACAACCCGCAGACGATCCCGTGCGAGTCGGTGCATGCGACGTCGATGACGGTCGCCGACGTGCTCGAGCGGCTGCGGGAGTCGCTGCCGTACGTGACCGGGATCACGGTCTCCGGCGGGGAGGCGACCGGCCAGTGGGAGTTCGTCCGGGACCTCTTCGCCGCCATCCGCGTCGATCCGCAGCTGTCCGGGCTGTCGACGCTGGTCGACAGCAACGGCGACGCCGCGCCCGAGGTCTGGCACGAGCTCGCCCCCGTCATGGACGGGGCGATGATCGACCTGAAGGCGCTCGACCCGGTCGTGCACGCCGCACTGACCGGCCGCTCGAACGACGTCGTGCTGACGTCGATCCGCGTCCTCGCCGACCTGGACCGCCTCACTGAGGTGCGCCTGCTCCTGATCCCCGGGCTCAACGACTCGGACGCCGACCTGGCGCGGACGGCCGGCTGGCTCACCGGAATTGATCCGAACATTTCCGTCCGGATCAACCTCTTCGCCACTCACGGAGTCCGGTCCCCGGCACGGGACTGGACACCGGCCACCGAGGCCGACCGCGCGCGCTACGAGGGGGTGCTCCGGGCGAGCGGACTGGCGATTGTTTCTGCCTCGTAACGATCTTCCGGGAAGGGCCTTCGCGGCTCGCGCGCTTCGACGGCCCATGGCTAGGGTGAGGCGCACTGTGCCCCGCCGTTCGGCGGACCGCACTAACAAGGAGGCACATTGAAGACCAATCTGAAGCTGGCGGCGGCGGTCATCGCCGTGTCGGCGATGGCGCTGGCGGGCTGTTCCAGCTCGTCGTCCGACGAGTCGTCGGCCGCGACATCCGCCGCGACGTCGGCGAGCGCAGCAGCGTCGGAGTCCGCGGCCCCCGCGGAGTCGGCGACGGCGGAGGCCTCGGCGGCCGCGACGCTGGACGGCTCGAGCGTCATGGTGGGCCTGGCCTACGACATCGGCGGCCGTGGCGACCAGTCGTTCAACGACTCGGCAGCGGCCGGGCTCGACCTGGCGGCGGCCGACTTCGGCATCCAGTCCAAGGAGCTCGAGGCAGCCAACGGCGAGACGGACGCCCAGAAGGAGGAGCGCCTCACCTCGCTCGTCGAGGCGGGCTACAACCCGATCATCGCGGTCGGCTTCGCCTACGCGGTGTCGGTCGACGCGGTGGCCAAGGCCAACCCGGACGTGAACTTCGCGATCATCGATGACGCGTCCTCGCAGCTGGACAACCTCGCCAACCTGACGTTCGCCGAGAACCAGGGCTCCTACCTGGTCGGCGCGATCGCCGCGCAGGCGTCGAAGACCGGCAACGTCGGCTTCATCGGCGGCGTGAACGTCCCGCTGATCCAGAAGTTCCAGGCGGGCTTCGAGGCCGGCGCGAAGGCCGTGAACCCGGACATCACGATCCAGTCCAAGTACCTGACCGAGCCGCCGGACTTCAGCGGCTTCGGTGACCCGGCCAAGGGCAAGGTCGCGGCCGAGGGCATGTTCCAGAACGGCGCCGACGTCGTGTACCACGCGGCTGGTGGCTCCGGTGCGGGCGTGTTCGAGGCAGCCAAGGCGGCTGAGGGCTGGGCGATCGGCGTCGACTCCGACCAGTACCTGACGGCCTCCGCGGACGTGAAGGACGTCGTCCTCACGTCGATGCTCAAGCGCGTCGACGTGGCGGTCTACGACTACATCAAGTCGTTCGTCGAGGGTGCCCCGCTGACCGGCGTCCAGGTCTTCGACCTGGCCAAGGAAGGCGTCGGCTACTCGAAGTCCAACCCGGCGGTCGAGCCCTACGAGGCGAAGACCGACGAGCTGGCTGCTCAGATCATCGACGGCACGATCACCGTCCCGGAGACCGTCTCCGGGTCGTAGTCCCACCGGTGGTCCGCGGAAACGTGGGCTAACGGGTGCGTGGGCCCGTCCGGCATGTGTAGCGTGCCGGGCGGGCCCACGGTCCGTCCAGGGCCCCTTCGTCGGAAGGAGTGCGACATCAGCGCGACAGCCGTCTCGACCGCTCCGGCGGTCGAGCTACGGGGCATCACGAAGACGTTCCCCGGCGTCATCGCCAACAGCGACGTCAACCTGATGGTCCGCCGTGGCACGGTCCACGCCGTCGTCGGCGAGAACGGAGCCGGCAAGTCCACGCTGATGAAGACCCTCTACGGCATGCACCGGCCGGACGAGGGCACGATCGTCATCGACGGCGACGTGGTCGTCCTGCACAGCCCGTCCGACGCGATCGCCCGCGGGATCGGCATGGTGCACCAGCACTTCCAGCTGGCCGACAACTTCACGGTCCTGGAGAACATCGTCCTCGGCGACGAGCCGACCCGCGCCGGCTGGCTGGACTTCCCGGCCGCCCGCGCCCGCATCGCCGACATCTCCGACCGGTACGGGCTCGATGTCGATCCCGACGCGCTCGTCGAGGACCTCGGCGTCGGCGAGCGGCAGCGGATCGAGATCCTCAAGGTCCTCTACCGAGGGGCGCGCACGCTGATCCTCGACGAGCCGACGGCCGTGCTCGTCCCCCAGGAGGTCGACGAGCTGTTCGACGCGCTGCGCGAGCTCAGGGCCGAGGGCCTGGCCATCATCTTCATCTCGCACAAGCTCGACGAGGTCCTCAAGGTCGCCGACGAGATCACGGTGATCCGTCGGGGCACGACCGTCGCCACGGTGCTGCCCGCGGACGTGACCGCCAAGCAGCTGGCCGAGCTGATGGTCGGCAGCGAGCTGCCGACACCGCAGACGCAGGAGTCGACCGTCACCGACGTCGTCGAGCTGAGTCTGCGCGGTGTGTCCCTCGTCTCGGCGGAGGGACGGGTCCTCCTCGAGGACATCACGTTCGACATCCACCGCGGCGAGGTCCTCGGGATCGCGGGCGTCGAGGGCAACGGTCAGATCGAGCTCGTCGAGACGATCATGGGGATGCGGACGGCCAGCGCCGGGCAGGTCCTGCTCGCCGGGGACGACATCACCGCCTTCGCCACCCGCCGTCGCCGCGAGGCCGGCATCGCGTACATCCCGGAGGATCGCGTCCGCCACGGGCTCCTCATGGAGGCGCCGCTGTGGGAGAACCGGATCCTGGGCCACCAGACGACGCCGCCGAGCGCGCGCGGCCCGCTGATCGACCGGTCCGGTGCGCGGGCCGACACCGAGCGCATCGTCGAGGAGTACGACGTCCGGACGCCGTCGATCGACGTGCTCGCCTCGTCGCTGTCCGGCGGCAACCAGCAGAAGCTCATCGTCGGCCGTGAGATGAGCGGCAACCCGACCGTCCTCGTCGCCTCGCACCCGACCCGGGGCGTCGACGTGGGGGCGCAGGCCGCGATCTGGGACCTGCTGCGCGCGGCCCGGCGAGAGGGCCTGGCCGTGCTGCTGATCTCTGCCGACCTCGACGAGCTCATCGGCCTGTCGGACACGATCCGGGTCATCCTGCGCGGACGCCTCGTCGCCAGCGCCGACCCGATGACCGTGACCCCGAAGGACCTCGGCTCGGCCATGACGGGAGCGAGCTGACATGGGCGGCACCCGCACCCGCAGGATCGTGCTCGCGATCGCCGCGCCCGTGCTCGCGATCTTGTTCGCGGTCCTCGTCACGTCCGTCGTGCTGTTCGTCTCCGGGAACAACCCGGTATCGGCGTTCTCGACGATGCTCGGCCAGCTCGGCCGGCCGCGCATCCAGGTCAACACCCTGAACAACGCGACGACGTACTACCTGTCGGCCATCGCCGTCGCGATCGGCTTCAAGATGAACCTGTTCAACATCGGTGTCGACGGCCAGTACCGCCTCGCCGCGATGCTCGCGGCCGCCGTCGGCGGAGCGGTCACCCTGCCGCCCGTGCTCCACGTGGGGCTCGTCATCGTCGTCGCGATGATCGTCGGCGCGCTGTGGGCCGGCATCGCCGGCCTGCTGAAGGTCACCCGGGGTGTCAGCGAGGTCATCTCGACCATCATGCTGAACTTCATCGCGACCGGGATCGTGGCGTACCTGCTGTCGCCGGGACGCCTCGCCGTCTCCGTCGCCGGGTCGAACAACATCGGCACCAAGCCGATCGCGGAGTCCGGCCAGGTGCCCGGCCTGTCGATCATCCCCGGCACCGACAACCAGGTGTTCGGACTGATCATCCTCGCGGCGGTCGTCGGTCTGGCCTACTGGTACGTGCTGAACCGCACGCGCTTCGGCTTCGACATCCGGGCGACCGGCATGTCCGAGCCGGCGGCGGTGGCCAGCGGGGTCAACGTCAAGAAGATGATCCTCATCGCGATGCTGCTGTCCGGTGCGGTCGCCGGTCTGGTGGGCATGCCCCAGCTGCTCGGAGCGAGCCACTCCTACGGCCTGGACTTCCCGACGGGCCTGGGCTTCACCGGCATCGCGATCGCCCTGCTCGGCCGCAACAACCCGATCGGCATCGCGTTCGGCGCGCTGCTGTGGTCGTTCCTCGACAACTCCTCCAACGCGCTCGAGTTCGAGGGGGTCCCCAAGCAGACCGTCCTCATCATGCAGGGCGTCATCGTGCTGTCCGTCGTCATCGCCTACGAGCTGGTCCGGCGGTACCGCGTGCGCATGATCGCGGCGGAGGTGGGCCGCCAGCTCGACAACCTGCCGCCGGCCCCGCAAGCGGCGGGAGCATCGGTATGAGCAACACCGACGTCTCGATGCCCGACGCGCTCCTCGACCCGACGCTGCGCAAGCAGTCGCGCAAGCGCCTCACCGGGATGCGGATGCTCTACCTGGCGACCGTCCTGCTCCTGCTGTTCTCGGTCGTCCGGGTCATCACCGACGCCGGCAACCTGACCGCCGCCGGGACCGCTGCGGCGGCCCTCGGCCTGGCCGTGCCGATCGCGATGGCGGGCCTGGGCGGCCTTTGGTCGGAACGCGCCGGCGTCGTCAACATCGGCCTCGAGGGCATGCTGATCCTCGGCACGTTCGGGGCCGGCTGGGCCGGCTACCAGTGGGGTCCGTGGGCGGGGCTGGTCGCGGCGGTCGCCTTCGGTGCGCTGGGGGCGCTGCTGCACGCGATTGCGACGGTGACGTTCGCGGTCGACCAGATCGTGTCGGGCGTCGCCATCAACATCCTGGCGTTGGGCATGACCCAGTTCCTGGCTGCGGAGTGGTTCGTCGGCACGGACGGTGGCGGCCAGACCCAGTCGCCGCAGATCCCCGAGATGGGCACCGTCACTCTCCCGGTCGTGTCGTCGGTGGCCAAGTCCATCGCCGAGCAGGGCTGGTTCTTCGTCTCCGACCTCGCGGCGATCATCGCCGGACTCACGACCGACGTGTCGTTCATCACGATCCTGGCGATCCTGCTGATCGTCGGCACGTTCTACGTCCTGTGGCGGACGAGCTTCGGCCTGCGCCTGCGGTCGTGCGGCGAGGCGCCGTACGCCGCGGCGACGCTGGGCGTCAACGTGATCCGGTACAAGTACATCGCCGTGATCACCTCCGGCGCGCTCGCCGGTGTCGGCGGCGCATACCTCGCGATCGTCGCCGCGGGCATCTACCGCGAAGGTCAGACGGGGGGCCGTGGCTACATCGGCCTGGCCGCGATGATCTTCGGCAACTGGCGCCCGGGAGGTCTCGCGGCCGGGGCCGGGCTGTTCGGCTATACCGACGCCCTCCAGCTCCGCGGTGGTGGGGCCGTGCACGCCCTGCTCCTCCTGGTCGCACTGCTGCTCGTCGCGTACGCCGGCTGGCTGCTGTACCGGCGTCGCTGGATCGGCGCGGTCGTCGGCCTGGTGATCGCCGGCGCGATGGTCCTGTGGTGGGCGACCACCGACGACGTGCCGCCGCAGGTCGCGTTCGTCACGCCCTATGTCGCGACGCTGCTCGTGCTGGCACTGGCGACGCAACGACTACGCATGCCCGCAGCGGACGGCAAGCCGTACCTCAAGGGCGAAGAGCACTAGTGCCCCGGGCGACGATCGCCGTCGCCGCAGCGGTCATGGCGGTCCTGCTGCCGGCCGCGCTGGCCGGCTGCGCGGGACCTTCCGGCGCTCCCGCGCCATCGGTGTCGGCTGGCGCTGCCCTCCCTCGCACGTCGGCGGAGAGCTCGCCGAGCGCGGCCGAGCCGACGGCGAGCCCGGTGCTCGCCGACGCCTGCGTCCTCGTCGGCGACGACGCGCCGTCGACGCGTATCGCCACCGAGCTCGCCGACGCCGGGCTTCGCGTCCGTACGTCGGCGGCCCTCGCCGACCTGCTCGACACCCGCTGCGCGCTGGTCCTGTCCGTCTCGGCCTCGCGCGGGGAGGAGATGCTGCGCGCCGCGAAGGAGCACCCGGACCTGCCGTTCGCGGCGACCGGGGTGCCGACCGCCGCGGCGGATCCGGCCAACCTGGCCCGGCTGGACAGTGATGTCTCGGGCGCTGCGTTCGTGGCCGGCTACCTGGCCGCGGCCTCGACGTCGGACGGCGTCGTCGCGGCGATCGGCCTGCAGGACGACCCGGCGGCCGGTCCCGCCGTGGCGGCGTTCGCCGCGGGTGCGGACCACCGCGCGAGCCAGGACGGCGCGCGGGTCGACGTGCGCCCTGGGCGGCTCGTGGTAGACGAGGCCCGCGCCGCCCAGGCGGTGCAGCGATGGGCGGACGCGGGCGTGTCGGTGGTCCTGCTCGCCTCCGAGGGCCTGGCGTCGCTGCCGGTGCCCGCCGGTGTCCGGGTGATCGGCCGGGGCGGCGTCCGCCCCGACGACGCGCTCGGCTGGATCGTCGACGACCTGTCCGTGCCGGCGCTCGCCGTCGCGCAGCAGGTCGCGGACGGGACCTTCTCGAGCGGAGTCGTGGAGGGTTCGCTCGCCGACGGCGGGGTGCGGCTGGAGCTCGGCGACGTGCCAGAGCCGGCGCGCGGCCAGGTCGACGCGGTCGCGGAGCAGGTCTCTTCGGGACGCATGGCGATCGGATCCGGCGGGTGACCGATACGGTCAGGACCGTGAAGGAGACGAAGGCGGCCGACGTCGACTGGGACGGGCTGACGGCCGCCGCGCGCACGGCGATGGAGCACGCGTACGCCCCCTACTCCCGGTTCAAGGTCGGCGTCGCGGGCCTGGTGGACGACGGGCGCGTCGTCAGCGGATGCAACGTCGAGAACGCGTCGTACGGCGTGGGCCTGTGCGCCGAGTGCGGGATGGTCTCGGCGCTGCACGCCAGTGGCGGCGGACGCCTCGTTGCGGTCGCCTGCGTCGACCAGCACGGGCAGTCGCTCATGCCGTGCGGCCGGTGCCGGCAGCTGCTGTGGGAGCACGGCACGCCGACGTCGCTCATCTCGACGCCTGAGGGCGTGCGCACCTTCGCGGAGATCCTGCCCCAGGCGTTCGGACCCAACGACCTGCTCGACCGCGCGGAGGACCACGATGCTTGAGCCGTTCGCGGCCGTCGACGTCATCAAGGCCAAGCGCGACGGCCGGCCCCTGACCGACGCGCAGATCGACTGGGTGATCGACGCGTACACGCGGGGGGCGGTCGCCGAGGAGCAGATGTCCGCGCTGGCGATGGCGATCCTGCTCAACGGCATGAGCGAGCAGGAGATCGTCCGCTGGACCGGCGCGATGGTGCACAGCGGTGAGCGGATGGACTTCTCCGGGCTGTCTCGGCCGACCGTGGACAAGCACTCGACCGGTGGCGTCGGGGACAAGATCACCCTTCCGCTGGTGCCGGTCGTCGCCGCGTGCGGCGCGGCGGTGCCCCAGCTCAGTGGGCGTGGCCTCGGCCACACCGGCGGCACCCTGGACAAGCTGGAGTCCATCCCCGGGTGGCGGGCGCTGCTGTCACCGGAGGAGATGCTGACGACGCTGGAGGACGTGGGTGGTGTCATCTGCGCCGCCGGCGACGGACTCGCCCCCGCGGACCGCAAGCTCTACGCCTTGCGAGACGTGACCGGCACCGTCGAGGCGATCCCGTTGATCGCCAGCAGCATCATGAGCAAGAAGATCGCCGAGGGCGTCGGCTCGCTCGTCCTGGACGTCAAGACCGGTTCCGGCGCCTTCATGGCCGACCCGGCGAAGGCCCGCATCCTCGCGGAGACCATGGTGCGGCTCGGGAACGACGCGGGGGTGCGCACCCGGGCGCTGATCACGGCGATGGACGTCCCGCTCGGGTTCACGGTCGGCAACGCGATCGAGGTCGAGGAGTCGGTCGAGGTGCTCGCCGGCGGCGGCCCAGCCGACGTCGTCGAGCTCACGATCCTGCTGGCCCGGGAGATGCTCGACCTGGCGGGCCTGCCGGACGTCGACCCGGCCGACACCCTGCGCGACGGTCGAGCGATGGACGCCTGGCGTCGGCTGATCCGGGCCCAGGGCGGCGACCCGGACGCCCCCCTGCCCGTCGCCGCGGAGTCGCACGTCGTGCACGCGGATGTGAGCGGAGTCGTCACCCGGATGGACGCGCTCTCGGTCGGGGTCGCCGCATGGCGGCTCGGTGCCGGACGGGCCCGCAAGGAGGACGCCGTGCAAGCGGGCGCCGGGATCCGCCTGCACGTCAAGCCCGGAGACCACGTCGACGCCGGTGCTCCACTGCTGACGATGCTCACCGACGAGCCGGGCCGCTTCGCGTCCGCGCACGAGGCACTGACGGGCGCCGTCGTCGTCAGCCCGCCGGGCTCTACGATGGAACGCCTTCCCCTGGTGATCGACCGACTCACCTGACCACCGACCGTCGCACCTGCGAGGAGCATCGATGAGCGAGCACGCGCACAAGGCCCACCCTGTCCCTGCTGTCATCCTCGTCCTCATCCTCGCCGGTCTCATCGGCTACGGGATCAGCCTCATGAACGCGGGCCAGACCTTCGGGTCCGTCGTCGTCGCCGCGATCTTCGCCCTGTTCGGGATCTTCGCCGTCCTCGTCCTCGGCCGCGAGTAGCGGCACCAGCCGTGGAACCGCTGCGGATCGGCGTGCTCGGCGCCTCGCGGATCAGCGCGGCGGCGATCGTCGGACCGGCCCAGCGGACCGGCCACCGGCTGGTGGCCGTCGCGGCCCGTGACCGGGCGCGCGCGGAGGCCTTCGCGGCCGCCAGCGGTGTCGAGCGGGTGCTGGACTCCTACCAGGCCGTGATCGACGACCCGGAGGTCGAAGCGGTCTACAACCCGCTGCCGAACGGTCTGCACGGCCCGTGGAACCTCGCCGCGATCGCTGCGGGCAAGCACGTCCTGACCGAGAAGCCGTTCGCCAGCAACGCCGAAGAGGCGATGACCGTGCGGTTCGCGGCGTCCGCCGCCGGCGTCCACTGCGTGGAGGCGTTCCACTACCGGTACCACCCGGTCACGCTCCGGATGCTCGAGCTGGTCTCCAGCGGGGAGATCGGCGACGTGGTCCTCGTGGAGGCGCGGATGCTGATGCCGCCGCCCTCGGCCGGTGACCCGCGCTGGGACCCGCTGCTCGCCGGTGGCGGGCTCATGGACGTCGGCTGCTACGCGGTCCACGCCCTGCGGTCGGTCGGCGAGCTCCTCGGCGGCGACCCGGTCGTCGAGCGGGCGCATGGCCGCGAGCTGCCCGGCCTGCCCGGGGTGGACGCCTGGATCGAGGCCGACGTGGCGTTCGCGACCGGCGCCCAGGGCGTCCTCGCGTCGAGCATGACCCACGGCGTGCTCGACTTCTCGCTGCGGATCGTCGGCACGCACGGCGAGGCGTTCGCCCCGGCGTTCGTCCTGCCGCACATCGACGACCGCGTCATCGTCACCGTCGGCACGCAGCAGCGGACCGAGGAGCTCGGCCGACGGACGAGCTACGACTACCAGCTGGATGCGTTCGCGCGGCTCGTGCGTCTGGGCGAACCCGTCCCGACCGACGCGGCCGACGCCGTCGCGACGATGCGGATGGTCGACGCGGTCTACCAGGCGGCGGGAATGGCCCCACGCGACCTCGTCGAGGTCACCGAACTGGAGGGTGGCGGCGATGCCTGAGCTCATCCCGGCCCCGGCCACGATCCCGGTCCCCGGCGGCAAGATCATCGAGGAGTACGTCGGTCACGCGTCGAGCGGTGACGACGCGGTGTCGGTCGCCCAGATGCTGGCGCCGGCCGGCTGGTCGGAGCCGGCGCAGGAGCCGGAGTTCGACGAGTTCACGGTCGTCCTCGAGGGATCGATCGACGTCGAGCACGACGACGGTGTCGTGCATGTCCGCGCGGGCCAGGCCGTCATCACGCGCGCGGGGGAGCGGGTCCGCTACACGTCCACCGACGGCGCCCGATACGTCGCCGTGTGCGTGCCGGCCTTCCACGGCGAGATGGTCCACCGCGCGGGCGACGACGACTACGGCGACCCGGAGTAGCGCTCTGCGCTCGGCCGTCTCAGGAGGCGGTGGCAGTGACGGTGGAGGTCCAGCCGGACGTCCCGTACTGGTTGTGCGACGCGACCGCGAAGGTGATGACATCACCCCGGTTCAGGTCCTTCACGGTGTAGCTCGTCGTGGCGTCCTTGGTCTCGGTCGTGAAGTGGATGCCCCCGTGGGCGCGGTGCTCGTTCATGACGTACTCGACCACATAGCTCGTCGGCGTGGTTCCCCCGGCAGGACCGCGCCACGACAACGTGATCTGGCCGGGCTGGCTGGCCCGGGCGGTCAGCTCCGCCGGGGCATCGGGAGACGGCCTCGGCGTCGCTTCGGCCGTGACCGGGTCGGGGAACGGGCAGATCGTGGGGGAGACGCAGTACAGCAGGATCCGATAGGTCACGCCGTTCAGGAGGTCAGGCAGCCGCATGGAGGTCTTTCGTGTCGGGACCGTCATCGCCTCCTGGCTGTCGTCGACGGGCTTGTAGGTCACCTGCCAGCCGGGTTGGCCGCGCAGGTCCGGGGCCGGCTCCCACGACACGTCGATCGCCCGGTCGCGGGCAGTGGCCGCGACCGACGTCACGTAGGTCGGCCTCGCGGCGGCACCCTGGGCTGCGTCGCCGCTCGACACGGGGCGGCCGGAGGGCTCGGGGCTGCCGGACGGCTCGGCCGCCGCGGAAACGGCGGCGGATGCCGTGGACGCGCCGGCGGGTGCCGCGGACGGCCCTGACACGGGAGCGGCCGTGTCTGCCGCAGCTTCGCGGATCGGCTCCTGCCCGCCCGACGAGGTCGACGCCGAGCACCCGCTGACACAGAGGCCGACGGTGAGCGACAGGACGGCGAGCAGGGGAAGCGGCCGGCGCATCGTGAGGGCTCCTCGTCGTGCGAAGCGGCCGGCGCGTCGTGCGTCGCCCGAGCCTGTCCAACCTACGGGTGCATGGACGATGGCCGGTGCCGCGCGACCCCGTCATTTCGGTGGGGGCGCATCTCGGAGGCGGCAGGCGGCTGTTCCGTCCCGACCGGCAGCCGGTCCAGACGGGCGCTAGGTTGCGGACATGGCTCTCGACCCTGGTGCCTACGCGCCCGTCCCCGCCGATCTCGTCCTGCGCGCGCCGAAGGTGCTGCTGCACGACCACCTCGACGGCGGCCTGCGGCCGGCGACCATCGTCGAGCTCGCGGCCGACGTCGAGTACGAGGGGCTGCCCACGACGGACGCCGACGAGCTGCGCGAGTGGTTCATCGCCGCCTCGTCCTCCGGATCGCTCGTGCGGTACCTGGAGACGTTCGCCCACACGATCGCCGTGACGCAGACGACGGAGGCGTTGTCCCGCGTCGCCCGGGAGTGCGCGGTGGACCTGGCCGCGGACGGCGTCGTCTACGCCGAGGTGCGGTTCGCTCCGGAGCTGCACACACAGCGTGGGCTGACCGAGTCCGAGATCGTCGAGGCCGTCATCTCCGGCTTCGTCCAGGGTCAGCGCGACGCCGCCGCGGCCGGCCACCCGATCCGCGTCGGCGTGCTGCTGACGGCTATGCGCACCGCGACCCACTCACGCCGCATCGCCGAGCTCGTCGTGGAGTACCGCGACCGCGGGGTGGTGGGGTTCGACATCGCCGGCGCCGAGGCGGGCTACCCCCCGACCCGGCACCTCGACGCGTTCGAGTACCTGCGCCGGGAGAACGCGCACTTCACGATCCACGCCGGGGAGGCGTTCGGGCTGCCCAGCATCTGGGAGGCGCTGCAGTGGTGCGGCGCCGACCGGCTCGGGCACGGCGTGCGGATCGTCGACGACATCGAGATCGGCGCCGATGGCCAGGCCCGGCTGGGCCGGCTCGCCGCGTACGTCCGGGACCGGCGGATCCCGCTGGAGATGTGCCCGACGTCCAACGTCCAGACCGGGGCGGCCGACAGCATCGCGACACACCCGATCGGGCTGCTGCGCCGTCTCGGCTTCCGGGTCACGGTCAACACGGACAACCGGCTGATGTCCGACACCAGCATGAGCAAGGAGATGGAGCAGCTCAGCGAGGCGTTCGGCTACGGCCTGGACGACCTGCAGTGGTTCACCATCAATGCGATGAAGAGCTCCTTCCTGCCGTTCGACGAGCGGCTGGCGATGATCAACACGCACATCAAGCCGGCGTACGCGGCGCTGCGTGCGGTCCTGGCGGAACGGATGACCGGCACGCCGTGACCGACGGAACGGGGGAGACGAGTCGCCCGAAGGCGAGCTTCGTCGTTATCACGTACAACCACGTCGACCTCATCGGGCAGTGCCTGGACGGCCTGCTCGCCCAGGAGGTCGACTTCCCGGTCGAGATCATCGTGCACGACGACGCGTCGACGGACGGCACGGTCGACGTGCTCCGGGGGTACGCGCGCAGGTACCCGGGCCGGTTCCAGCTCCTGCTGCAGGAGACCAACGGTGCGAGCGCGGGCGCCTCGATGGCCCGGGCGCTGACGGCGGCGGTCGGCGAGTACGTCCTGTTCTGCGACGGCGACGACTACTGGGACGACCCGCGCAAGGCGGCCACGCAGGTCGGGTTCCTCGACTCCCGCCCGGACCTGGTCTTCTGCTTCCACGACACGCACAGGTACACGTTGGACGGGACGCAGGCCAACTTCGGGGACGCCCCGGACCACTACCGGGACTGGGCCTCGGCGGAGATCGCGGCGTGCCCGTGGATGTTCGTCCCCCAGCAGGCAGTGGCCTTCCGGAACATCCTGAAGCCCTATCCGTCCGAGATGTCGCTGGCCAACCTGTCCGACGTGTTCCTCACCCGGGTGCTCGGCCACGCCGGAGACGGGGCGTACATCGGCGACCTCGTCCGTCCGACGCGGGCGTATCTGCATCCGACCAGCGACTTCGTCGCCGCCGGTCGAGAGCGCCAGGACGTCATGACGCGCGTCACGTGCCTGGTCATGGTGGCCTGGCTGCTGCGGATCGGGCGCGAGGACGAGGCCGGAATGCTGGCGCGGGAGTACTTGATCCCACGGTTGACCGGTCGCGTCGGCCCGCCGCCGCCGCGACTGACCTGGCGGCATCCGGGGTCCGCCATCCTGGTCGTCCGGCACTACTGGCGCTGGGGACGGCTGAACCGCCGACGGACCCGGCTCGCGACGTAGGCTGAGCCACGAACCGAGGGAGGCGTCGTGGCGATCGTGGACGTGGTCGAGAACGGACAGACGCGGGTCAACGACCTACGTGCCGAGTTGGGCAGAGTGCGCGGGGCGCTCGACCGCACCGACGCCGTGCTCGGGGCGACCGACGAGGCCCTCGGGAAGGCGGAGACGGCGATCGAGGCGGGCCGACGCTGGGCGCCGCGGATCCTCGTGGCCGGGGTCGTGCTGGCAGCGGTCGGCACGGTGGCCGTTGTCGGTGGGGTGGCGTTCGTCGTCGTGCGCCGGCGGCGGAGCCAGGCGTCCGAGGACGCCTAGGCCGGGAACGTCACCGTCGGTGCGTCGGCCGGCAGCTGCACCGTCTGGGTCTCCGCGACGACGCGGAAGCCGGCGGCTTCGTAGGTTCGGCGGGCCGGGTTGCTTGCGGAGACGGCGAGCCCGAGACTCACGAACCCGTCATCGGCGAGGTGATGCTGCGCCTGGCCCAGCAGCCAGCCGCCAACTCCGGTCCCGCGGATCGACGGATCTCGCCAGAGGTCGCCGACCCACGGACCGTTCCACGGGGGATCGGCCGAGTTCACCGTGATGATGATGCCCGCGACGACACTGCCGGCGTCGTCGCGAACCAGCGTCGAGCTCGCGTGCATCGGACCGATCTCGGCGCCGCTGACCAGCAGCCGCAGTGCCTCGATCGCCGCCGCGTCGTCTCCGCGGAAGTGGTCAGGGTGATCGGGCGGGAAGGCGGCGTGCCACGACGGCAGGACGTCCGCCCATTCCTCGTCCGAGCAATCCGCGTCGAGCGGGACGGCGTGCAGCCCGGGCGGCGCGGGCTGTGGCCGGGGGTAGCAGCGCAGGTCGGACTGCATCGCGAACGCATGCCGGACCGGACGCGCGCCGGCCTTGATGAGGGCGGCCGCGAGACCGAAGTCCTCGGTCTGCAGGAGCCAGCCCGGCAGCTGCCCGACCGCCGCGCGCGCGGCGGCCGACAGCGTGCACCCCTCGGGGACGTGCGCGCCTGAGGCGAACGGCGCCCCTGGGCGGGTCAACGCGGTGAAGCGGAGCGCCGCACGACCGTCGTCGAACACGGCCCGATGCTCGCCCTTCGCCTGCTCCGGCCGCTCTGCCTGCTCTGCCTGCACGAACGGACCCTAGTGGCCGTCTTCGGGGCCAGCACCCCTGCGGACCGGACCGGAGAGGCTCAGCGAACCGGCGAGCCGAGCGGCGCAGCCCAGGGCGAGCCAGGGCGTCGCCCGGACGAGGGCACCGCGCTCGCCGGACGGGGTCGCCTGCCAGGCGACGACGAGGTCGGCCGGCAGGCCCCGCAGCTGGGCGGCCGCCGTGCGAAGCCGGCTCCGCCCGTCTAGGTGGGCCCAGGCCCGGGCAGCGTTCGCGCCGCGTCGTCGCTGGTCGTGCCACAGCGCTGTCGCGGTCGTGGGACTGAGGTGGACCGTCCGGACCGACGGCACCCAGGCGATGGGTACGCCCAGGCGGCGGTGGAGCTCCGTGTCCTCGCCGGTCGCCAGGTCCTCGCGGAAGGCTCCGGTGGCGGCGAGTAGTGCGCGGTCGTAGGAGACGCCGTAGCGTGCGGCGCGCGCGGCGGGGACGCCCGGAAGCCGGCGGCCGAACGACTGGATGTGCCCGATCCTCGCGGGGGCGCTGTCCGGAGCGCTGTTCGTGACGGCGCTGGCGACGGCCAGCGCGCCGGCGCGGTGCGCCGACAACCGGGCGGCGACCCAGCCGGGCTCGGCCCGGCAGTCGGCGGCGAGGAACGCGACGACCGGGGCGCGAGTGCGCGCGATTCCGGCGTTCCGCGCCGCCCCGGGGAGCAACAGGTGCTCGACCTCCACGACCTGGACGCCCATCGGCGCGACGGCCGCGCGGGCGCCGTGCCCGCCGGAGCTGATCACGCACACCTCCGGGCGCGGCCGTTGCGCCAGCAGCGACGCGACGGCGTCGGGCAGCGACGCCGGGCACCCGACGGCGAGGACGACGACCGCCAGGTCCGGGTCCCGGTGCAGGGGCGCGTAGGCCCGGCCGGGTGGCAGGGGCTCGACCTGTATCCCTTGCTCGTCCACGAGGTAGTCGTAGCCGGCCGGCTGTGCCGTGTGCTGCGGGTCCAGCCGCTCGTAGCGGTCGGCCCGCGCGCGCCGGTCGGCCGGATCGATCATGTGCAGGTGGTAGGCGGCGAGGTCGACGGGGACGAAGCCGCCGCGCACGGCCGAGTCGAGCGGTGCCCAGTGCCCGTGGAGCCGGCGATCGTCGATCCGCGCGTCCGCCCGCCAGCGGAACAGCCGCGCCCGCCAGCGCTCGGCCCAGATGCCGTCGGTTCGGACCTGGTCCGCCGCCCCCCACAGCTCGGGCACGCGGATCGCGGCCGCGTCGATCCCGCGCCGCTCGAGGCGGACGATCTCCCGCCGTGCCCGTGCGCCGAACTGCTCCTCCAGCCGCTCGTCGGCATCGACTGCCACGAGCCAGTCCGAGTCGTGCCCGGCGGCGGCCAGGTGGAGGGCGCGGCGCGTGCGGGACTCGTCCCAGCCCGGTGGCGCGGTGGGATCACGCCGGACGACCTCCAGGACGCTCGGCTGGGCGGCCGCGAACTCCGCGCTGCCGTCGACCGAGCCGTCGTCGTACACGAGGACGCCGTCGAGGTGAGCGGCGTTCGTCGCGAACCACCCGGGCAGGTAGCGCATCGCGTCCTTGACGGCCAGCAGGCCGAACAGGCGGACCCGCTCGGGCCGACGGGCCCGGCGCAGCGGCAGCCGGACGACGGCGTCGCGCAGGTCCGCGAGACCGGTCATACCCCCTGAGGGTGCCAGACGGTCTTGGTCTCCACGAAGGCGCGCAGCGGTACCAGACCCGGGTCGGCAGCCCAGTCCTGCGCCGGGCGCGGCCCCCGCACCCGCTTGAGCGTCCCGGCCGCATCGGCCTCCAGGGAGGTGGCGAGGGCCTCGTCGTCGACGCCCGCGAGATCGAGGCCGTCGACGTCGCCGTGCGTCGCCAACCACGGCAGGATCTCGGCCTGCTGACCGGTCAGCACGTTGACGACGCCGGCCGGCACGTCGCTCGTCGCGAGCACCTCGGTCAGAGTGATGGCCGGCAGGGGGGCGGGCGTGCTGGCGAGCGCGATCGCCGCGTTGCCCGCGGCGATGACGGGACCGAGCACCCCGACCAGCCCCAGCAGGGACGGTCGAGCCGGCGCGACGACGACCACGACACCGGTCGGCTCGGGCAGCGAGAAGTTGAAGTACGGGCCTGCCACGGGGTTCGTGGCGCCGAGGACCTGGGCGAGCTTGTCGGTCCAGCCGGCGTACCAGACCCACAGGTCGACGGCGGCGTCGACCTCGGCCACGGCGTGGTCGCGCGTCGCGCCGGCAGCGGTCACCTCGTCGACGAACTGGGCACGCCGGCCCTCCATGACCTCCGCGACGCGGTAGAGGACCTGGCCGCGGTTGTACGCGGTCGCGGCGCTCCACGCGCCGAAGCCCTTGCGGGCCGCGAGGACGGCGTCGCGCGCGTCCTTGCGCGAGGCCAGCGCCGCGTTGGCGAGGAACGACCCGTCGGCAGCGGCCACCTCGTACGTCCGGCCCGACTCGCTGCGCGGGAACGCCCCGCCGACGAAGAGCTTGTAGGTCTTGCGGACCTCGAGCCGATCGGTCATCGCTCACCTCCGCTGGCATCCAGGTACGCGGCCAGGCCGGTGAGCCCGCCCTCGCGACCGAACCCGGACTCCTTGTAGCCGCCGAACGGGCTCGTCGGGTCGAACCGGTTGAACGTGTTGGCCCATATGACACCGGCCCGCAGCCGCTGGGCGACCCACAGGATGCGGCTGCCCTTCTCCGTCCAGATCCCGGCGGACAGGCCGTACGGGGTGTTGTTCGCCTTCTCGACCGCCTCGTCGGGGGTGCGGAACGTCAGGACGGACAGCACCGGACCGAAGATCTCCTCGCGGGCGATTCGGTGGGCCTGCGTCACGCCGGTGAACACCGTCGGCGGGAACCAGTAGCCGCGATCGGGAAGGGAGCACGGTGCGGTCCACCGCTCGGCTCCCTCGGCGTCGCCGCTCGCGGTCAGCTCGGTGATCCGGGCCAGCTGCGCGGCCGAGTTGATCGCGCCGATGTCGGTGTTCTTGTCCAGCGGGTCGCCCAGGCGAAGGGTTCCCAGCCGGCGGCGAAGGGCGGCGAGCACCTCGTCGGCGACCGACTCCTGCACGAGCAGCCGGGAGCCCGCGCAGCACACGTGACCCTGGTTGAAGTAGATGCCGTTCACGATGCCCTCGACGGCCTGGTCGACCGGAGCATCGTCGAACACGATGTTCGCGGCCTTCCCGCCGAGCTCGAGGGTCAGCCTCGTGCCGGTCCCGGCGAGGGAGCGCATGATCTGCCGCCCGACCTCCGTCGATCCGGTGAACGCCACCTTGTCCAGGCCGGGCTCCTCGACGAGCAGGCGGCCGGTCTCGCCCCCGCCGGTGAGGATGTTGACGACCCCCGGCGGTAGGTCGGCCTGGCGGCAGATGTCGGCGAACGCCAGTGCCGTCAGGGGCGTGGTCTCCGCGGGCTTGAGGACGACGGTGTTGCCGCAGGCAAGTGCCGGCGCGACCTTCCACGCCAGCATGAGGAGCGGGAAGTTCCAGGGGATGACCTGGGCGGCGACTCCGAGCGGGCGCGGCCGCGGGCCCAGGCCCGCGTGCTCCAGCTTGTCTGCCCAGCCGGCGTGGTAGAAGAAGTGGGCGGCCACGAGCGGCAGGTCGACGTCCCGCGACTCGCGGATCGGCTTGCCGTTGTCGAGGGTCTCCAGCACGGCGAGCTCACGCGAGCGCTCCTGGATCAGCCGCGCGATGCGGGTACAGGTACTTCGCCCGCTCGCGGCCGGGCATCGGCCCCCAGACCCGCTCGTACGCGGTGCGCGCGGCCTGGACCGCCCGGCGGACGTCCGCCGCGCCGGCGTCCGCGACCTTCGACAGCACCTCCTCGGTGGCCGGGTTCACCGTCTCCAGGTAGCCACCGTCCACCGGGTCGCTGAACTCGCCGTCGACGAAGAGCCCGTAGGACGGTGCGATGTCGACGACGGAGCGCGACTCCGGCGCGGGCGCGTACTCGAATGCCATGGCCTCTGCCTCCGTCGCCCTCAGTCGATCGTCACGTACGCCGGACCGGAGTAGTGCCCGGTCGTCATCCGCTGACGCTGCAGCAGGAGGTCGTTGAGCAGGGTCGACGCGCCGAATCGGAACAGGTCCGGGGGTCAGCCACTGCTCGCCGACGGTCTCGTTGACCAGGACGAGGTAGCCGATCGCGTCCTTGCTCGTCCGGATGCCACCCGCGGCCTTCACCCCGATCCGACGCCCCGTGACGTCGGCGAAGTCCCGCACGGCCTCGAGCATGACCAGGGTCACCGGCCGCGTTGCGGCAGGGGTGACCTTGCCGGTGGAGGTCTTGATGAAGTCGGCGCCGGCGAGCATCGCCAGCCACGAGGCGCGGCGCACGTTGTCGAGCGTGCGCAACTCCCCGGTCTCCAGGATCACCTTCAGATGGGCCGCGCCGCAGGCTGCCTTCACCGCGACGATCTCGTCCCACACGCGCTCGTAGTCGCCGGCGAGGAAGGCGCCCCGGTCGATCACCATGTCGATCTCGTCGGCGCCGGCCGCGACCGCGTCGGCGGTGTCCAGCAGCTTGACGGCGAGGCTCGCCCGGCCCGACGGGAAGGCCGTCGCGACAGCGGCCACATGGACCTCGTCGCCCACGGCTCGGCGCGCCGTCTCGACCAGATCGCCGTACACGCAGACGGCGGCGACCGCCGGCGTGGTCGGGTCGGTCGGGTCCGGGCGCAGCGCCTTCGCACACAGGGCGCGCACCTTGCCGGGTGTGTCGGCGCCCTCCAGCGTCGTCAGGTCGACCATCGAGATCGCGGTGTCGATCGCCCATGCCTTGGCGGTCGTCTTGATCGACCGGGTCGCCAGGCCCTGCACCCGTCCCAGTGCCCCGACCTCGTCGACGCCGGGCAGGCCGTGCAGGAAGCGGCGCAGCTCGCGCGCATCTGTCGGCAGGCCGGTCATGCCGACCACCCTAGCCACGCCGGTCCAGCCAGCCGGCGACGTCGTTCGCGACCGCCGACAGCCGACCGGCCGCGGCGGCTCGAACCGCGGCGAGGCCCTCGTCGCCGACCTGCTCGACGCACTGCAGGTAGCACTTGACCTTGGGCTCGGTGCCGCTGGGCCGCACGATGACGCGGGCGTCGCCCGCCAGCGTGAAACGCAGGCCGTCGGTCGGCGGCAGCCCGTCGACGCCCGCGGCGAAGTCGTCGACCCGGCGGACCGCGAGTCCCCCCACGTGCGCGGGGGGAGCCGAGCGCAGCCGGGCCATGGTCGCGTCGATGACGGCGAGGTCGGCGACGCGGACCGAGACCTGGCTCGTCGCATGGACGCCGTACGTCCGGTCGAGGTCGTCGAGGACGTCCAGCAGGGTGCGGCCGCGCTCCTTCACGCGCGCGGCCGCCTCGGCGATCAGGAGGGCCGCGGTGATGCCGTCCTTATCGCGCACGGCACCGGGGTCCACGCAGTAGCCCAGCGCCTCCTCGTACCCGTACGCCAGGTCGGGCACGCGGGCGATCCACTTGAAGCCGGTGAGGGTCTGCGCGTACCCGACGTTCGCCGAGGCGGCGATGCGCGCGAGCATCGTGCCGGAGACGATCGACTCCGCGAACACGGCCGCGCGCGACAGGCGGCGGTTCCCCGCGGCGATCCACCAGGCCAGGAGCGAACCCGTCTCGTCGCCGGTCAGCAGCCGCCACCCGTCCGGGCCGGGGACGGCGACGGCGCAGCGGTCGGCGTCGGGGTCGTTGGCGATGAGCAGGTCGCAGTCCGCCTCGCGCGCGATCGCGAGGCCCAGGTCCATCGCCCCGGGCTCCTCCGGGTTGGGGAACGCGACGGTCGGGAAGGCCGGGTCCGGGTCGAACTGCGCGGCGACGACGACGGGCTCGGGGAAGCCCGCCTCCGAGAGCACCCGGACGAGCACGCGGCCACCGACGCCGTGCATCGCGGTGTAGGCGATCCGCACGTCGGTCGGGGCCCCGGCCTCGACCAGCGAGACGGCCCGGGCGACGTAGGCGTCGACGACCTCGCGGTCGAGCGTGACCCACTCGTCTCCGTGCGGCAGCGCGGTGACCGGGCCCAGCGCGGTCGCCGCGGCGATGTGCGCGGCGATCTCGGCGTCGGCGGGCGGCACGATCTGGCTGCCGTCGCCGAGGTAGACCTTGTAGCCGTTGTCGGCCGGCGGGTTGTGGCTGGCCGTGACCATGACGCCGGCCGCGCACCCCAGGTGCCGGATCGCGAACGCGAGGACGGGGGTCGGGAGCGGCTCCGGCATCATCATGACCGACAGGCCGGCGCCGGTGAGGATGCGCGCGGTCGTCGCCGCGTACAGGTCGGAGTCGCGCCGCGCGTCGAACCCGATGACGACGGCCCCGCCGCCCCGGTCGTTCAGGTACGCCGCCAGTCCCGCTGCGGCGCGGGCGACGACGACCTGGTTCATGCGGTTCGGGCCGGGGCCGATGCGCCCTCGCAGCCCGGCGGTCCCGAACGCGAGAGCGCCACCGAACGCGTCGGCCAGCTCCGCCGTCGCCTCCGCGTCGCCGGCGCCGACGCGATCGAGGAGGTCGGACAGCTCCGCCCGCATGGCTGCGTCAGGGTCGGCGTCCAGCCAGGCGCGCGCGGCGTCGAGCAGCAGGTCGTCCATGGCCGGGCTCATCGAAGGCGCGCGATGACCTGGGCGAGGAGCGCGCCCATCCGCTCGGCGGCCGCGCGGCCGGCCTCGAGGACCTCCTCGTGGTTCAGCGGGGCACCGGTCATGCCGGCGGCGAGGTTGGTGACCAGCGACAACCCCAGGATCTCCAGGCCCAGGGACCGCGCGACGATCGCCTCGAGCGCGGTGCTCATGCCGACGAGCGTGCCGCCGAAGGCCCGCACCATGCCGATCTCGGCCGGTGTCTCGTACATGGGGCCGCGGAACTGCGCGTAGACACCGTCCGGCAGGCCCGGCTCGACCTCCTGGCACAGCGCCCGCAGCCGAGCGGAGTACAGGTCGGTGAGGTCGACGAAGTGCGCACCGTGCAGGGGGGAGGCGCCCGTGAGGTTGATGTGGTCGCGGATGAGGACGGGCGTGCCCGGCGTCCACGTCGGGTCGAGGCCACCGCAGCCGTTGGTCAGCACCACGGTCCGGCACCCGGCCGCCGAGGCGGTGCGGACTGCGTGCGTGACCGCATCGACGCCGAGCTCCTCGTACAGGTGCGTGCGGCCGAGGAAGACGAGCACGGCGGTGCCGTCGGCGTCGACGCTGCGCACGCGCCCGGCGTGGCCCTCGACGGCCGGCGGGGCGAAGTACGGCAGGTCGGTGACCGGGAGGTCGGCCAGCGTCGTCCCGATCAGGTCGGCGGCCGGCACCCAGCCGGACCCGAGCACGACCGCGACGTCGTGGCGCGCCACGCCCGTGGCCAGGGCCAGGGCAGCTGCCGCCTCCCGCGCGTGTTCGGTCGCCTGCACGGTGCTGGGGTGGTCGCTCACACGCCCGACACTAACGCGTGGCGCGGGGCCGATGCCGGGCTACGCCGGTGCTGCCCGGCCCGGCGGAGCGGCGGCTCTGCGGGCCTACTCCGCGGCGATGTGCAGGCGGCGGGCCGCCTCGGCGATCGAGCCGGACAGGCTCGGGTACACGGTGAACGTCGACGCGAGCTGGTCGACGGTGAGCCGCTGCTCGACCGCGATCGTCAGCGGGTGGATCAGCTCGCTGGCATGCGGTCCGACGACCACGGCGCCGGCGACGATGCGCGAGCCGCGACGGCAGAACATCTTGACGAACCCGTCGTGCTGCTCCTGCATCTTCGCTCGGGCGTTGCCGGCCAGCGGCAGCAGGACGGCGTCGCCGCGGAACGTGCCTTCGTCCAGGTCGCGCTGGGTCAGGCCGACGGTGGCGATCTCCGGGTCGGTGAACACGGTGCTCGACACGTTGCCGAGCTCGATCGGCGTGACGGCGTCGCCGAGCGCGTGCCACATCGCGATCCGGCCCTGCATCGCCGCGACCGAGGCGAGCAGCAGCACGCCCGTGCAGTCGCCCGCCGCGTACACGCCGCGCCGGGACGTGCGGCTCACGCGGTCGACGTGGATGTAGCCGCCCTCGTCGGTGTCGACCCCGGCCTCCGCCAGTCCCAGGTCGTCGGTGTTGGGCAGCGAGCCGACGGCCAGCAGGACGTGACTGCCGGTGATGACCTCGCCGGTCGTGAGCGTGACGGCGACGCCGTCGTCGGTGCGCGCGGCCGAGACGGCTCGGCTGCGCTCGTGCAGCTCGATCCCGCGGCGGCGGAACACGCCCTCCAGCACGCGGGCGGCGTCGGGGTCCTCACCGGGCAGGACGCGGTCCCGCGACGAGATCAGCGCGACCTGCGACCCCAGCGCCCGGTACGCGCTCGCGAACTCCGCACCGGTCACGCCGGACCCGACGACCACCAGCCGCTCGGGGACCTCGGCGAGGGAGTAGACCTGCTCCCAGGTGAGGATGCGCTCGCCGTCGGGCTGCGCGTCGGGCAGCTCGCGGGGTCGGGCACCGGTGGACAGCAGGATCGTGTCGGCCTCGAGGGTCTCGGTGCGGCCGTCGCGCCGACGGACGACGACGTCGCCGGCGGCGTCGAGGCGACCGATGCCGGGCATGATCGTGACGCCCTCGGCCACCAGGCGGGAGCGGATGTCGTCGCTCTGGGCGCGCACCATCGCGCCGATGCGCTCGTTGACGGCGCGCAGGTCGACGCCCACGTGCGCCGGGTCCGGGGTGCGGCCGTCCAGGAGCACCCCCAGGGAGCCGCTGCTCGCGGCCGCCGTCACCGCGTTCGCGGTCGAGATGAGCGCCTTGCTCGGGACGCAGTCGGTGAGGACGGCGGAGCCGCCGACGCCGTCGCGGTCGACGAGGGTCACCTCGGCCCCGAGCTGGCGAGCGACGAGTGCCGCCTCGTAGCCGCCCGGACCGCCGCCGACGATCACAACCCCGCTCATCGACCACCCTCGCCTGGTGCGTTGCGCGTCACGCGGGTCATCCTTTCGTACCTGCCGCGAGGGTCCCTACGCTGGGCGCCGTGACGTTGTACGCGGCCTACGGGTCGAACCTCGACCCGCACCGGATGGCCGTGCGGGCACCGGCCTCGCCGGTCTTCGGCACGGGCTGGCTGCACGGCTGGCGGCTGACCTTCGCCGGTGAGGACGTCGGCTGGGACGGCGCCCTGGCGACGGTGGTCGAGGATCCCGCCGGGTCGGTCTTCGTCATGCTGTACGACGTCCCGTCGCTGGACGAGGCCGCGCTCGACGCCTGGGAGGGCACGGCGCTGGGTCTGTGGCGCAAGCTCCGCGTGCGGGTCCGGGCGGCCGGCGCCGAGCACCTGGCCTGGCTGTACGTGCTCGACGCCTACGAGGGCGGCCTGCCGTCGGCGCACTACCTCGGCGTCATCGCCGACGCGGCGGAGGCGGGCGGCGCGCCGGGCGCGTACGTGACGCGGCTGCGCGAGCACCCCTGCCGCGCCATCGGCACCTGACCGCCGACGCGCCTGGGATGGTCGCTAAGTCGGGCATCTCGGCGCGAACTACGACCGTTCCAGGCGCGTCGGCGGTGGGGGTGGGGCTAGAAGTCGCCGCCGCCGAAGTCGCCGCCGCCGAACCCGCCGTCCCCGAACCCGCCGCCACCGCCACCGAAGTCCCAGCCGCCGGAGTCGCCCCCGCCGCCGCCGAACCCGGCGGTGTCCATCCCGCTGGACGTCACGCCGGGCATCGTCCACATGCTCGACAGCACCGTCCCGACGAGGACGGCCGACATGACGGGTGCGAACGAGTTGAAGTACCCGCCGGCGTACCCGCCGAACTCGCGGCCGGCCTGGTAGTACGGCACCCGCCCGCCGGCTGTGGCGACCTCGAGCCCGGCCGGCTGACCCCCGCCGAGGACGGTCGTCTGGCACGCGGCGCACAGCGGCACGTCGCGCTCGGTGAGCCCGGGCGGCGCCCACATGACGTCGGCCACGCTCGGGCCGTGCCGGGGGTCGACGAAGCACGGCGGCCGGCGCTCGGGCAGCGGCCGCTGGTCGAGCCGGGCCTGCGCGCAGGCGAGGGCGAAGCGGCCGTCCTCGAGCTCCTTGGTGACGCTGCCGGCGTCGTTCGCGCTGCGCATCGCCGTGACCGCTGACTTCGCCCGGTCGTAGCCGTCGAACGCCCGCTGGAGGTCCGCCCGCGCGGCGTCGTCCATGTCCGGGTCGTTCGTGTCCAGTGCGCCGAGCTGCTCGCCGTACGTGGTGATGTCGGCGTCGATCGTCGTGCGCACAGCGGCGAGCTGCGCCGCAGTCTTGCGCCGGTTGGCCCGGACCCCGAGGACGATCAGGAGCGCGATGACGGCCGCCACGAAGAGGAGGAACCCCAGGATCAGCGCAACGGCGGTCGTGCTCATCGGCGTCGACGTGGACGACCCCGAGGTCGCTGGGGCGCCGTTGCTCTGCGCGACCAGCCCGACGAAGCCGGACAGGATCGCGTAGGCCCCGCCCTCGCGGTTCTCGCGAAGGGCCTGGGTGGCCAGGGCGGACGCATCGCTGTTGGCGTTCCCGGTGGCGCCGGCACGGAACTGGCTGCCGACGACGACGGCGTAGATCCCGCCGAGGCCGACCTCGTCGTGGAGCGCGGTGAGGACCTCGTTGGTCGACGAACCGCCCGCGGCGCTCTCGGGCAGGACCGCGATGAACATCGGCACGCCGCTCGCGGACACCTGGGCCGTGAGATCGGAGACCTGGCCGTCGGTCAGCGCGTTCTCCGCCGCCGGGTCGCTGTAGACGGAGTCGCCGGACCGGAGGGCGGCGGCGGCGGCGGACACGTCCGGTGCGGCCTGGGCCGGGGTGGCCGTGGCGAGCACGGCGAGGATCGAGACGAGGGCGGCCAACAGCAAGGTGACGGCGCGGCGCGAGGTCATCCCTCCACGGTACGTGTACGGGCCGTGCAGGGCCAATCCCTCCGCCGCCCGCCGCCCCGACGGGCGCGGGGGGCCAGAGGGACTAGTCGACGATCTCGCAGAGCACCGTGCCCGTGGGCACCGTGCTCCCGACCTCCGCGGTGAGCTTGGCGATCGTGCCGGCCTTGTGCGCCGTGAGCGGCTGCTCCATCTTCATGGCCTCCAGCACCACGACGAGGTCGCCCGCCGCGACCGTCTGGCCGTCCGTGACCTCGACCTTGACGATCGTGCCCTGCATCGGCGCGACGAGGGAGTCGCCGGTCGCCCCGGCCCCGGCCTTCTTGCCGCCACCGGCCCGCTTCTTCGGCCCGGCGGCGGTCGGTGCGGCCGCGGCCCCGAGGCCCGCCGGGACCGTGACCTCGACCCGCTTGCCGCCGACCTCGACGACGACGGTCTCGCGGGCGTCCGGCTCGGCCACCGCGTCGCTGACGCCGGAGTACGCCGGGATCGTGTTGTCGAACTCGGTCTCGATCCAGCGCGTGTGGATTCGGAAGGGCTCCCCATCCTCGGGCGCGAACGCCGGGTCGCTCACGACGACGCGGTGGAACGTCAGCGCGGTCGCGATGCCGTCGACCTCGAACTCCGCCAGTGCCCGACGCGACCGCTCGAGTGCTTCTTCCCGGGTCGCACCGGTGACGATCAGCTTGGCCAGCAGCGAGTCGAAGTTGCCGCCGATGACGTCGCCGGCGCAGAACCCGGCGTCGACGCGCACCCCGGGACCGCTCGGGGGGTTCCAGACCGTGAGGGTGCCTGGGGCCGGCAGGAAGCTACGGCCGGGGTCCTCGCCGTTGATGCGGAACTCGAACGAGTGGCCGCGGAGAACGGGGTCGTCGTAGTCGATGACGCCGCCCTCGGCGATGCGGAACTGCTCGCGCACGAGGTCGATCCCGGCGACCTCCTCCGTCACCGGGTGCTCGACCTGCAGGCGGGTGTTGACCTCGAGGAACGAGATCGTGCCGTCGACGCCGACGAGGAACTCGCAGGTGCCGGCGTTGTAGTAGCCGGCCTCCTTGATGATCGCCTTGCTCGACTCGTACAGCCGGTGCAGCTGGTCGTCGGTCAGGAACGGCGCAGGCGCCTCCTCGACGAGCTTCTGGTGCCGGCGCTGCAGCGAGCAGTCACGGGTCGAGACGACGACGACGTTGCCGTGCGTGTCCGCGAGCACCTGGGTCTCGACGTGGCGCGGGTTGTCCAGGTACCGCTCGACGAAGCACTCGCCGCGCCCGAACGCCGACACCGCTTCGCGCACCGCGGAGTCGTACAGGTCCGGGATCTCCTCCAGGGTGCGCGCGACCTTCAGCCCGCGGCCGCCGCCGCCGAACGCCGCCTTGATGGCGACCGGCAGGCCATGCTCCTTGGCGAACGTGACGACCTCGTCGGCGCCTGTCACCGGATCGGCCGTTCCCGGGACCTGCGGAGCGCCGGCCCGCTGGGCGATGTGCCGGGCGGACACCTTGTCGCCGAGGGATCGGATCGCGTCCGGCGGCGGGCCGATCCACGTCAGGCCCGCGTCGATGACGGCCTGGGCGAAGTCGGCGTTCTCGGACAGGAACCCGTAGCCGGGGTGGACGGCGTCGGCACCCGACGCGCGGGCGGCATCGAGGATCTTGTCGATCACCAGGTAGCTCTCGGCGGCCGTGGAGCCACCGAGCGCGTACGCCTGGTCCGCGAGGCGGACGTGCAGCGCGTCGCGGTCCGGCTCGGCGTACACCGCGACGGATGTCAGGCCGGCGTCCTTGCAGGCGCGGATGACGCGGACGGCGATCTCACCGCGGTTGGCGATCAGGACGGTATGCACGGCGGCGTGGGCCTCTCTGTGGTTGCGGTGCGCCCGCAGGCGGAGCGAAGTCGTCCGGCCCGTTGGGCAGCGTATCGACCGTGAGGACGCTGAGGGGGCTGAGTCGGGCTGCAGGTGTCGGGTATCACGTCGGCACCCCCGGGGCCGCCCACAGGTCGGTCCAGCGGACCCCGAGATCGCCGAGCAGTCGGCGCAGCAGCGGCAGCGACAGGCCGACGACGTTCGACGGGTCGCCGTCGATCCGGTCGACGAACGCGCCGCCCAGGCCGTCGATCGTGAACGCCCCGGCGACGCGCAGCGGCTCGCCGGTCGCGATGTAGGCGTCGAGCTCGGCCTCCGTGGGCGTGCCGTGCCAGACCGTCGTGCTGGCGACCGCGCCGACCTGCTGTCCGGTCGCGGGTCGGACGAGCCAGTGACCGGTGCGCAGGACCGCGCTGCGGCCGGCCATGTCCTGCAGCCACCGCTGCTTCGCCTCGGCGGCCGACGACGGCTTGCCGACGGCGGTCCCGCCCACGTCGAGCATCGAGTCGCAGCCCACGACGACCACGCCGGGGTCGACCTCGCTCAGGTGGCCCGCCACGTCGGTCGCCTTCGCCCGGGCCAGGTGCAGGACCTGGTCGGCTGGCGAGGCTGGGCCGAGCGCGGCGAGCAGCGCCTCCTCGTCGACGTCGCTGACGACGATCTCGGGGGTGACGCCCGCCCGCACGAGGACGTCACGGCGACCGGGGGAGGCGGAGGCGAGGACGACGCGCGGCACGGCGGCCGGCGGGGTCGTCACCGCGGCATCGTGGAAGCGCGCCAGGCGCCGAACCCGGGCCGCAGGGCCGGCCGGATGCTGCGGCTCTTGCGCGACCACAGGCTGAACGACGGCGCCGGCTCGGCCGGGGCCGCCCGCCGGCGGGTCACCAGGGCGATGACGACGGCGAGCTCGTCGGCCGTCGGGTCGCCGGCGACGACGCGGACGACCGGGGCGGGGTCGGTGCTCGTCACAGGGGGATGTTCCCGTGCTTGCGCGGCGGCCGGTTCGCCCGCTTGTTGCGCAGGGCGCGCAGGCCGCGCGTGACCATCATCCGCGTCTCGTGCGGGAAGATGACGCGGTCGACGTATCCACGCTCGGCGGCGGTGTACGGGTTGGCCAGGGTGTCCTGGTACTCGTCGATGAGGCGCTTGCGCTCGACGTCCGCGTCGTCGGCGGCCGCGATCTCCTTGCGGTACAGGATGTTCGCCGCACCCTGGGCGCCCATGACGGCGATCTCGGCGGTCGGCCACGCGAGGTTGAGGTCGGCGCCGAGGTGCTTGGACCCCATGACGTCGTACGCCCCGCCGTAGGCCTTCCGGGTGATGACGGTGACCAGTGGCACCGTCGCCTCGGCGTACGCGTAGATCAGCTTCGCGCCGCGGCGGATGATGCCGCCCCACTCCTGGTCGGTCCCCGGCAGGAAGCCCGGGACGTCGACGAGAGTCAGCACCGGGATGTTGAAGGCGTCGCACGTGCGGACGAACCGGGCGGCCTTCTCGGACGCGTCGATGTCCAAGGTGCCCGCGAACTGCATCGGCTGGTTCGCGACGACGCCGACGGCGTGGCCCTCGATCCGTCCGAAGCCGCAGATGATGTTCGGGGCGAACAGCGGCTGGGTCTCCAGGAACTCGTCGTCGTCCATGAGGTGCTCGATGACGCGGTGCATGTCGTACGGCTGGTTCGAGGAGTCGGGCATGAGGGTGTCGAGCTCGTAGTCCTCGTCGCTGAACGACAGGTCCGCCTCGAACCCGTAGGTGGGCGGGTCCTCGAGGTTGTTGCTCGGCAGGTACGACAGCAGCGCCTTCACGTACTCCATCGCGTCGTCCTCGTCGGTGCCCATGTAGTGCGCGACGCCGGACTTGGAGTTGTGCGTGCGAGCTCCGCCGAGGTCCTCGAACGCGACGTCCTCGCCGGTGACGGTCTTGATCACGTCCGGACCGGTGATGAACATGTGCGACGTCTGGTCGACCATGACGGTGAAGTCGGTGATTGCGGGGGAGTACACGGCGCCGCCGGCGCACGGCCCCATGATGATCGAGATCTGCGGGATCACGCCGGACGCCTGGACGTTGCGGCGGAAGATCTCGCCGTACAGGCCGAGGGCCACCACCCCCTCCTGGATGCGGGCCCCACCGGAGTCGTTCAGGCCGATGACCGGGCAGCCGATCTTCATGGCCATGTCCATGACCTTGACGATCTTCTCGCCGAAGACCTCGCCGAGGGACCCGCCGAAGACCGTGAAGTCCTGCGCGAAGACGCACACGGGCCGGCCGTCGATCGTTCCGTACCCGGTCACGACGCCGTCGCCGTAGGGGCGGGTCTTCTCCAGGCCGAACGCGTACGAGCGGTGCCGGGCCAGTCCGTCGAGCTGCTGGAAGGAGTCCGGGTCGAGCAGCTGCTCGATGCGCTCCATCGCGGTCTTCTTGCCGCGGGCGTGCTGCTTGTCGACGGCGCCGCTGCGCCGGTCCTGGGCCTCGGCTCGACGCTCGGCGAGATCGGCCGCCTTCCCGGCGGTCGATCGGCGGTCCGGGATCGTCTTGTCGACGGGCGCCGCGCTCATCGCTCCTCCTAGGTGTCGGCTCCGTACCCTAGTCGCGTGGATGCGGTAGAGAGCTCGCGAACGCCGTTGTCTGGGTCACAGGTGGCCGCGGCCCTCGCCGACGCGGGATCGTCCTGGCCGACGCCGACCCTCGTGTCGAGCACCGGCTCGACCAACGACGACGTGGCGGAGCTGGCGGCCTCCGGAGCACCCGAGGGGACGTGTGTCGTCGCCGAGGAGCAGACCGCGGGCCGCGGCCGGCTGGACCGGGCCTGGGCCAGCCCCGCGGGGGCCGGGCTGTGGACCTCGGTCCTGGTCCGCGCGGGCGACCAGCCCAAGGGGCGGTGGGGTCTGCTGTCGCTGGTCGCGGGGCTGGCGGGGCTGGACGCGCTGTCGGCGGCCTGCGGCCTGCGCGCCGACCTCAAGTGGCCGAACGACGTCGTGGTCGTCGCCGCGGCCTGCGGCGCGAACGTCGGGTACCGCAAGCTCGGCGGGATCCTCAGCCAGACGGTCGGCGACGACGGTGTCGTGATCGGGATGGGCCTGAACGTGTCGCTACGCGGCGACGAGCTGCCGGTGCCGGAGGCGACGTCGGTCTTCCTCGAGGGCGGGAGGACCGATCGCGGCGCGTTGCTCGTGGCCCTGCTGGCGGCCCTGCCGGTCCGGGCGGCGCAGTGGCGGACCGGCGATCCGGCGCTGCTGGCGGACTACCGACTCGCCTGCCGGACGATCGGCCGGCTGGTCGATGTCGCGTTGCCGGACGGCTCGCGCCTGACCGGGGTCGTGGCCGACGTCGACGACTCCGGCCACCTGCTCGTCGACGACGGGACAACGATGGTGCGGGTCACCGCCGGTGACGTCGTCCACGCCTCGATCTGAGGCCGTCCCTCAGCGGCAGGCCCGCCAGAGCCCGGCGCGCGCCTGCTGCGCCTGCTCCTGCGCCCGCCGAAGCGTCGCCTTCCAGGCGTACGGCGTCGAGCCGTACTGCCGCTCGAACGCGTAGCCGCGCTGGACGGCTGTGCGGTTGAACAGCGTCGGCGCGCGCCCGGGCCGCTCGACCCACAGGTAGGCCAGCGTGCGGCCGTACTGGTCGGTGCGGCCCTGCGTGGCGTCGAACTCCAGCCGGACGGCCCGGCCGGTCAGGGCGGCCTTCGCGAAGTCCGACGCCTGCGGTCCGTAGCACTCGACCGGTGAACCCGGCTTGACCGACTCGGGGGAGTTGATGCCGATGAGCCGGACGGTGAGGTCGGTGCCGTCCCGCTCGACGTGGACGGTGTCGCCGTCGACCACGCGGCTGACGACGTAGCCGGACTCCGTCGGTCCCTTGGGGGACAGGCCGGCGGCGTTCGCCGGTGCGATCGGACCGACCGAGCACCCGAGCGCGAGCGCGACGGCGGCTCCCGTCACGCGGGCGATGCGCGAGCGGCCGGCCACGCCGTGACCATATCCATCCTTGCCCCCGTGCCCGGTTCCCGCCACGATCAGCGCATGGCCTACCCGCAGAAGCTCCTGGCGCCCGACGAGACGATCAAGTTCGAGACCCGTCCGCACTGGCGCGGACTGCTCGGCCCGAGCATCGTCCTGCTGGCCACCATCTTCGGCATGTCGCTGCTGTACTTCTGGATCGACTCCAACTGGTTCGGCGGCACGGCGCTTCGCTGGGTGGTGCTCGCCGGCGGGATCGTGATCTTGGCGCTGTGGGCCGTGCGCCCGTTCCTGCGCTGGCTGACGACCGACTACGTCTTCACCGACCGACGCATCATCGTGCGGTCGGGGATCATCACCCGGCACGGCAAGGACATGCCGCTGGCCAAGGTCAACAACGTGTCCTTCTACGTGCCTCCGCTGGGCCGGGTCCTCAACTACGGCGAGCTGGTGATCCAGTCGGCCGGGGAGAACGACGGCCTGACCGTCAGCGACGTGCCGGACGTCGAGGACATCCAGCGGAACGTCTACGAGTACATCGAGGCGGACGAGCAGCGCCGGCGCGGCAACAGCGGAGGGCAGCTGCCGCCGAACAGCACGACCTGACCCGGCGAGGAGCAAGGACCGGGACAACCGGGCGGCTCGGGGCCACATCGCGCCGTCAGCCGCCCGTGCGTCCCGCAAAGCGGGAGAAACGGTGGGGAGCCGCTAGATCGGGGTCGCGGCGTCGCGCTCGGCGAGCTCCAGGTCGGCGGGGTCGTCCGGCACGGCGGGGAACACCCACTTGCGGTACGACCAGAACCGGAACAGCGTCCCCAGCCCGAGTCCGACGACGTTCGCGCTGATGTTGTCGGCCAGCGCCGAGTCCAGGCCGAGGGCGTAGTGGCTGACCCACAGGCAGCCCACCGAGATGAGCATGGCGACGCCGTTGAGCAGGAAGAACAGCAGGTACTCGCGGCCCATGTTGGTGCGGCCGCGGTGCCGGAAGGTCCAGTACCGGTTCGCGAAGTAGGCGAACGTGGTCGCGACCGCCACGCTGACGACCTTGGCCGTCAGCGGCTTGCCCTCGAGCGGGCCGAAGTAGAGCAGGACGTTGAACAGGCCGACGTCGATGACGAACGAGATCGAGCCGACGATGCCGAACTTGGCGATCTCGTGCACCAGGGTGCGGAACGGCGCGTAGAGACGGTCGACCAGACGCCCGTCGCCCCCGGCCACCGGCGCGGGCTCGGGTGCCGGCGCCTGGGTGGGGCTCGTGGACACGGACAAGAGTGTAAACCGGGGTCACAGTAGGTTTCCCCCGTGGATTCAGCGGCGCCTTCGGTGGCGATCGTGGGCGGCGGGCAGCTCGCGCGCATGTCCGCCGCGCCCGCGACCGCCCTCGGTGTCCACCTTCGCGTCCTGGCCACGGCGGCCGACGAGTCAGCGGCGCAGGCCATCCCCGACGTCGTCCTCGGCCGGCACGACGACCTCGACGCGCTGCTGCGCGTAGCCGAGGGCTGCCAGGTGGTCACGTTCGACCACGAGCACGTGCCGCCGGCCTACCTCGAGCAGCTGGAGGCGGCGGGGATCGCCGTCCGGCCAGGTCCGTCGGCCCTCTTCCACGCGCAGGACAAGGTCCACATGCGCAAGGCGCTGACCGACCTCGGTGCCCCGTGCCCCCGGTGGCGGGTCGCGACCGACCTCGCCGACGTGCAGGCGCTCGCGGAGGAGGCCGGTTGGCCGGTCGTCCTGAAGACCTCCCGTGGTGGCTACGACGGGCGGGGCGTGTGGGTCGTGGCCGACGCCGAGGAGGCCGCGAGGGTGCTCGCGGCACCGCTCGCCGCCGGCGCGGTCTGGCTGGTCGAGGAGCGGATCGACTTCGTGCAGGAGCTGTCGGCACAGGTCGCCCGGTCGCCGAGCGGCCAGGCCGTGGCGTACCCGGTGGTCCGGACCGTGCAGCGGGACGGCATCTGCGCCGAGGTCGTCGCCCCTGCCCCCGGCCTGCCGGCACAGCGGGCGACCCAGGCGCAGGAGCTCGCCCTGCGCCTGGCCGGAGCGCTGGGCGTGACGGGGATGCTGGCGGTCGAGCTCTTCGACGACGGCTACGACCTGTACGTCAACGAGCTGGCCATGCGTCCGCACAACTCCGGGCACTGGACGATCGAGGGCGCCTGCACGTCGCAGTTCGAGAACCACCTGCGCGCTGTGCTCGACCTCCCGCTCGGCTCGCCGCGGCCGGTCGCGCCGCATGCCGTCATGGTCAACATCCTCGGCGGTGGCGTCGGCGACCTCTACGGTGCCTACAAGCACGTGCTCGCGCGCGACCCGGGCCTCAAGGTGCACCTGTACGGCAAGGACGTCCGGCCCGGCCGCAAGGTCGGCCACGTGACCGTCGTCGGGACCGACCTCGACGACCTGCTGGCCCGCGGCCGGCATGCGGCCGACTACTTCTCGGGAGCGATCGATGAGTGAGTCCCCCCTGGTGTCGATCTGCATGGGCAGCGACTCCGACTGGCCCGTCATGCGGGCCGCGGCAGACGCGCTCGACGAGTTCGGGGTGCCCCACGAGGCGCGCGTCCTGTCGGCGCACCGCATGCCGCGCGAGATGGTCGCGTTCGGCTCCGACGCCGCGGCTCGCGGCCTGAAGGTCGTCATCGCCGGGGCGGGTGGCGCCGCGCACCTGCCCGGGATGCTCGCGTCGCTCACGCCGCTGCCGGTCATCGGGGTCCCCGTGCCGCTGGGCGTGCTCGACGGCATGGACTCGCTGCTGTCGATCGTGCAGATGCCCGCGGGCGTCCCCGTCGCGACCGTGGCCATCGGCAACGCGCGCAACGCCGGCCTGCTCGCCGTGCGGATGCTGTCGATCGGGGATCCGTCGCTGGCGGACGCGATGACCGCGTTCCAGGAGCGCCTGCAGGCCGACGCGTCCGCCAAGAACGCCAACCTCGCCCGCTGATCCGGACGTCCGACGTGCCGCCGCGCCTCATCCACGAGCACCAGCGGGTCGGCTGGTTCGAGCTGTTCTACGACCTGGTCATCGTCGCGACCGTCGGCTACGCCGCGCACTCGTTCGCGCACCACCCGACGTGGTCCTTCGGGTTCTGGATCTGCGCCTGGGTGCTGATCATGTTCGTGCTCTGGTCGCTGACGACGCTGAACCACAACCTGTTCCCCGGCGACTTCACGTGGCGTCGCATCGTGGGGCTGGTGCAGATGATGGCGCTGGTCGTCGGGGCGCTCGGGATGGTCGCGGACGAGGGGTTGCCGGCCCGGGCCGGCTTCGGCGGGATGGGCGTCGCCTTCGCCTGCGGCACCCTGATGTACGCCATCCCGCTGGTCCGGGGGATCGGCGACCGGCGGTCGGCGCTCCTGGTCGTCCTGACCGGTGGCGCCGGCTCGCTCGTCCTCCTGTCCGGGATGCTGTTCCCGGGAGAGGTCGGGTGGGGACCGACGGACCCGGCGCCGTGGCTGCTCACCGTCGCGGTCGCCTTGATCGCGGTCGGCCCCTTCGTCGTCGTCGGCCGCCTGCCCGTGCTGGGCGACGACGAGCACCTCACCGAGCGGCTCGGGCAGCTGGTCATCATCGTGCTCGGCGAGACCTTCGTCAGCCTCGTCTCCGCGCTGGGAGGAAAGCCGGAGATCCCCAACCCGATGTTCATGGTCCTCACGTTCGTCGTCGTCTTCGCCGTCTGGAGCGTGTACTTCTCCAGCGTCGTGCCCGCCGGCATGCCGACGAAGCCGTGGCGGCTGCGTGCCTGGTACGTCATGCACTGGCCGCTGATGTTCGGGGCGGTGGGAGCGGCCGCAGGGTTCTCGATGGTGATGCTCATCCCGTTCGGCGAGACCGGGCCGGAGGTGACCGCGGACTGGACGACGGCCCCGCTGGCGTTCGTCATGGCGGCCCTCGCCGTGCTGACGTGGATCGGCGCCGGCCGGATCACCCCGCAGGTTCGCGTGCACCTGTTCGTCGTCACGATCCTCGTCGCGCTCGTCGTCATCGACGAGTTCTGGACCAAGACGGCCGCGAACTGGGAGATCGCTGCTGGGGCGGTCGTGGTGGCGGCCGACGCCTACGTCTCGCGCCGCCTCGACTCCTCGCGCCGGACCCCGCTCCCGCCGGCCGCGCTGGGGGTGGAGACCGAGGACTCGGTGACGGGCTGACGGACCTAGAGGCCGAGCCGCGCGTACTCGATCTTCGGGCAGGTGTCCCTGATCATCGTGAGGCCGGCGGCCTCGACGCGGGCGGCCGCCTCCTCGTCGACGACGCCGAGCTGGAACCACACCGCCTTGGCTCCCGCGTTCACCGCCTGGTCGGCGAACGCACCGGCGCGATCGGACCGTACGAACACGTCTACGACGTCGGGTGCGCCGACGGCCGACACCGCGTCGGCGATCGTCGCGTAGCCCTGCTCGCCGTGGACGACCTCGGCCCGCGGGTGGATCGGCACGATGCGCTTGCCGCGGCCCTGGAGGGCCGCCGCGACGCCGTACGCGGCCCGCTCGGGACTGTCGCCGAGCCCGACGACGAACCACGTGTGCAGGCCGAGCACGGCTCGGATCTCCTCAGGGTCGTTCATGCCGGCGCGCGTCCCGCTAGGCGTTCGGGCGGCCGAGGGCCCGGTAGGTCCAGCCCGCTGCGCGCCACGTGGCCGGGTCGAGCGCGTTGCGGGCGTCGATGACGCGGCGACCGGCGACCAGTCCGGCGGCGTGCGCCGGGTCCAGCTCGCGGTACACGCGCCACTCCGTCCCGAGGACGACGAGGTCGGAACCGCGCAAGGCGGCGTCGAGGTCGGCCTGGTACACGAGGTTGGGGTACACGCGCTCGGCGTTGACCAGGCCCTTCGGGTCGTGCACGACGACGTGCGCGCCGGCGGCGTTCATCGCGACGGCGACGTCGAGCGAGGGCGAGTCGCGCACGTCGTCGCTGTCGGGCTTGAACGACGCGCCGAGCACGGTGACGCGGTGGCCACGCAGCTCCCCACCGAGCGTCTCCCGGGCGAGGTCGACGGTCGCGGACCGGCGGCGCAGGTTGATCTGGTCGACCTCCCGCAGGAACGCGACCGCGTCCTCCGCGCCGAGCTCGCCGGCGCGGGCCGTGAACGCGCGGATGTCCTTCGGCAGGCAGCCGCCGCCGAAGCCGAGACCGGCAGCGAGGAAGCGGCTGCCGATGCGCGGGTCCAGTCCGATCGCCCCCGCGAGCTGGACGACGTCGGCGCCGGCGGCCTCGCACACCTCGGCCATCGCGTTGATGAAGGAGATCTTCGTCGCCAGGAAGGAGTTCGCCGCGACCTTGACGAGCTCGGCCGTCGCGAAGTCCATGACCAGGAACGGGACGTCCTGCGCGATGATCGGCGCGTAGACCTCGCGCAGGGCGTCCTCGGCGCGCTGGGACCGGACGCCGACGACCAGCCGGTCGGGGTGGAGGGTGTCCTCGACGGCGAAGCCCTCCCGGAGGAACTCCGGGTTCCAGGCCAGCTCGGCACCCTCCGGCCCCGCCTCGTCGATCCGGTCGGCGAGCTGCGCCGCCGTGCCGACGGGGACCGTGGACTTGCCGACGACGAGGGCGCCGGGCCGCAGGTGCGGCAGGAGCGACTCGACCGACCCGAAGACCTGCGACGTGTCGGCGCGCTGCGCCCCGGCGGCCTGCGGAGTGCCGACGCAGACGAAGTGCACGTCGGCGAACTCGCCCGCCTCGGCGAACGATGTCGTGAAGCTCAGCCGACCTGCGGCGATGTTGCGGGCCAGCACGTCGTCGAGGCCCGGCTCGTAGAAAGGCACGCGGCCCGAGGAGAGCAGTGTCACCTTCGCCGGGTCGACGTCGACGCCGATGACCTCGTAGCCGAGCTCGGCCATGCAGGCGGCGTGGGTGGCGCCGAGGTATCCGGTCCCGATCACGGAGATGCGCAGCGGCATGCGGCAAGGCTAGTGGCGGCTGCGACGTCGCCGGAATCGCCTCCCGGACGGCTGCCCGTGAGCGCAGCTGCCCGGGTATTGTGTCCGCCGTGGCCAGAAACAAGGACTTCCAACAATTCACCCTAACCGAGGAGCACGAGGCGCTCCAGGACGCCGTGCGCCAGCTCGTGGCCGACAAGATCGCGCCGCGAGCAGCAGAGGTCGACGAGTCGGGCGAGTTCCCGTGGGACGTGTACGAGGCGCTGCGCGCGTCCGGCTTCCACGCGATCCACATCCCCGAGAAGTACGACGGGGAGGGCGGCGACGCGCTGGCCGCGTGCCTGGTGATCGAGGAGGTCGCCCGCGGCTGCGCGGCGAGCAGCCTCATCCCGGCCGTCAACAAGCTCGGCACGATGCCGTTGATCGTCGGCGGGTCCGAGGACCTGCTGACGCGGTACCTGCCGAAGGTCGCCAGCGGCGAGGCGATGTTCTCGTACGCGCTCAGCGAGCGCGAGGCCGGCAGCGACGCCGCCTCGATGAAGACCCGCGCGGTCGCCGACGGCGACGACTGGGTGCTCAACGGGCAGAAGAGCTGGATCACGAACGCCGGGGTGTCGACCTACTACACGGTCATGGCGGTCACCGACCCCGGCGCTGGCGCCCGTGGGATCTCCGCCTTCGTCGTGCACGCCGACGACGAGGGCTTCTCGCTCGGGACGCCGGAGCGCAAGCTCGGCATCCACGGCTCGCCGACGCGGGAGATCCTCTTCGACAACTGCCGAATCCCCGGGGACCGCATCGTCGGTGAGCCCGGGACCGGCTTCGCGACCGCGATGCAGACGCTCGACCACACGCGGGTGACCATCGGCGCCCAGGCCGTCGGGATCGCGCAGGGGGCGCTCGACGTCGCGACCGCGTACGTGCGCGAGCGTCGGCAGTTCGGCAAGGCGATCGGGTCGTTCCAGGGGATGCAGTTCATGCTCGCCGACATGGCGATGAAGCTGGCGGCTGCTCGTCAGCTCGTGTACGCGGCCGCCGCCAAGAGCGAGCGTGAGGACGCCGACCTGACCTTCTTCGGGGCCGCCGCCAAGTGCTTCGCCTCCGACGTCGCCATGGAGATCACGACCGACGCCGTGCAGGCCCTCGGCGGTGCCGGCTACACGAAGGACTGGCCGGTCGAGCGCATGATGCGCGACGCGAAGATCACCCAGATCTACGAGGGCACCAACCAGGTGCAGCGCATCGTGATGGCCAAGCAGGTCCTCGGCCGCCTGTCGTAGTCGCGCCGGTCGCCTGCTCGGAGCGCGAATAGGCTGCCGTCCGTGACGGTGCCGCAGGTCCCGGGGGTGCGGGTGCGCGTCCGCGCCGGGAGCTGGCACGTCCGGGCCGGGCGCCTGGACGAGGTCGCCGCGCTCGCGGTGGCGAGCATCGGCGCGTCGGCGGTCGACGCCGTCGAGGTCGAGGTCGAGCGGTGGCGCCCGCCGCGGGCCGGCTGGATCGGCAGCCCCCGCTGCCCAGGAGTCGGCGGACTGTCCGTCGAGCCGGACAAGGGCGGGGTCCGGGTCCGGCTGACATTCGTGACACCGAGCGATCCCGGCCTCGCCCTCGCCGCCGTCGTGCGGATCCTGCGGCCGACGGCGCCGCTCGACGCCCCGGCCGAGGCGTCGTTCGCGGCCGGCCTGCCGGCACGCGCCGGACTGCTCGCCGGGTGGGTGCGCGACGTCGTGCTGCCCGACGAGGAGCGGGACGCGCACGTACGCCGGAGCGACACGCTCGTGTGCGCCGCGCCGCCGCCCACGGATGCCCCGGCCCGCACGCGGACGGTCGTCGTCGGAGCCGACACGTGGACGGTCGGCGAGCAACGGTTCGCCGTCACGGTTGACCCCGCCGTGCACCGGCCCCTGGGCCGTCGCAGCGTCGGGCCGTGGCCGGTGGCCGCGGCGGTCGTCGAGTCGGGCCGCGACGGCGTCCACGTCGTCACGATCGACGCACCGGACGGCCCGGTGGTGGTCCGCGACGACGTGGACGCCGTCGCCGTCGCCGCGCTCCGTTCGGTGGCCGCCGTGGTGGGCGCCGACCTCCCGGCCCGGGTCGCCCAGCAGCTGGCCGCGTGCGGCGTCGTGGTCACCGCCCGCGGCGACGACCTGCCGGGTGCCGCCGGCCCGGGCGAGTCCGACGACCTGCTGTGGCAGGAGCGATCCGTGCACGAGCGACGGCACGCGCTGCGCGAGCACGGCCCGTGGGCCGCGTTGGACGCCTGGCCGAGCGTCAGCATCGTCCTGGTGACCCATCGGCCCGAACAAGTCGCGCATGCGTTGACACAGGTCTCCCGGCTGGCCTACCCGCGGTTGCAGGTCGTCCTCGGCCTGCACGGCGACGGCTTCGACGAGGCATCGGTCCGGGGGCTGGCGAGCGACGTCCCCCATCCCGTGGTCACCGTTGCGGTCGACGGCGCCCTCACCCTCGGGGAGGCGCTGCAGCGGTGCTCCGACCGCGCTGAGGGTGCGCTGGTCACCAAGATGGACGACGACGATTACTACGGCGCCGAGCACGTGTGGGACCTCGTCCTCGCCCGTGCGTTCTCCGGCGCCCAGGTCGTCGGGAAGACCCTCGACTGGGTGTACCTGGAGCGCGCCGACACCACCGTGCTGCGACCGGTCTATGCCGCGGAGAAGTACGCGCCGTTCGTCGCGGGCGGCACGATGCTGATCTCCCGCGCCGACCTGGCCGCCGTAGGCGGCTGGCGACCGGTGCCGAAGTCCGTCGACCGCGCGCTGCTGGACCGGGTGCTCGCCGACGGGGGTCTGGTCTACCGGACGCACGGGCTGGGCTACACCTACGTGCGCCGAGCCGGCGACCGGACCGCCAGCGTCCGCGACGAGCACTTCCTCACCCGGACCGCGGCGACGTTCCCCGGCCTCCTCCCCCGTGCGGCGCTGGGCACGGCGTAGCGCGTCGCCCCGCCCGTTCAGCGCCGACGCAGCGCCCACGCACGGCCGCTCAACAAACCCGTGGCTCGTCGGCCAGAATGGGCGCATGTCCGGTGCGTGGCCGAGCGTGTCGGTCGTCATGACGGTGCTGAACGAGGAGCGGCACCTTCGCGACGCGATCGACCGCCTCCTCGCGCAGGACTACCCCGGCCCGCTGGACATCGTCGTCGCCGTCGGGCCGTCGAGGGACTCCACGCACGAGGTCGCCCGGGCGCTCGCCGCGGCCAACCCGCACGTGCGCGTCGTGGACAACCCCAGCGGCCGCACGCCCAGCGGCCTGAACGCCGCGATCGCCGCGACGGACAGCGAGATCGTCGTCCGCATCGACGGTCACGCCATGGTCGGTCCCGAGTACGTCCGGACCGCCGTCGACGTCCTCACCCGCACGGGGGCGGACAACGTCGGGGGTGTCATGGCGGCCGAGGGCACCAACGACTTCGAGGTGGCCGTCGCCCGGGCCATGACCTCGCGGTTCGGCGTCGGCGGGGCGTCCTTCCACGTCGGGGGTGAGCCAGGACCGGCGCCGACGGTCTACCTGGGCTGCTTCCGCCGGTCCGCGCTGGAGCGCGTCGGCGGCTACGACGACTCGATGGCCCGCGCACAGGACTGGGAGATGAACCTCCGCATCCGCGAGACCGGCGGCGTGGTGTGGTTCACCCCCGACCTGCGCGTCACGTACCGGCCCCGGCACACCCTCGGCGCGCTCGCGCGCCAGTACCACGACTACGGCCGGTGGCGGCGCGAGGTCGTCCGCCGCCACCCGACCACCGTGTCGGCCCGCTACCTCGCCGCCCCGGTCGCGGTCGCCGGCGTCGCCGGTGGGCTCGCGCTCGCCGCGGCCGGCGCCCTCGCGCGCCGCCCCGGCCTCGTCGGGCTCGGGCTCGCCGCGCCGATCGGGTACGCGATGCTCGACCTCGCCGCGGCCGCCGTCAGCGCCCGGGCGCAGAGCCCCCTGTCGCCGCGCGCCGCCGTCCGGCTGCCGCTGGTCTACGCGACGATGCACGGGGCCTGGGGTGCGGGGTTCTGGCGCGGCCTGCCGCGCGCCGAGCGACGCGACGCGTCCTCGGGCACACCGGACACCGGAGCCTGATCGTGGCGTTGTGGCGACGGTCAGCTCGACGTCGGCCTCGCCAGTGGTCGGTCGTGGTCGCGGCGCCGAAGGGTCCCGACGGCGACCAGTGGGGCGACACCTGGTTCGCGCACGACCTCGTCGCCGCGCTGGAGCGTGCGGGCGAGCGCGCCCGAGTCGTGCGCCGGTCCGGATCGACGAGCCCGGCCCGCGAGGAGGACGACGTCGTACTCGTGCTGCGCGGGCTGCGGCGCGTCGTGCCCAGACGCGGTCGCGCGACCTGGCTGCTGTGGGTCATCAGCCACCCCGAGCTGGTCGAGGACGACGAGCCGGGCGACTACGACGCGACGTTCGCCGCCAGCGCGCACTGGTCGCGGGCCGGCTCGTTCGGCGTGCCGGTGCGGCCCCTGCTCCAGGCCACCGATCCCGGCCGCTTCACGCCGCACGCCGCACCGCCGGACAGCGGCTCGCGGGTGCTGTTCGTCGGGTCGACGCGCGGAGAGCTCCGTCCGGTCGTGCGCGACGCCCTGGCGGCGGGCGTGCCGGTCGACCTGTACGGCGTCGGCTGGGACCGGTTCGTGCCGGCCGACGTCATCGCGGGGGAGTTCCTGCCCAACGCCGACCTGCCGGCGGCGTACGCGGCGGCCGGCGTCGTGCTGAACGACCACTGGCCCGACATGGCGGCCCAGGGATTCGTGTCGAACCGGCTCTTCGACGCCGCCGCCACCGGTGCGCGCGTCCTCAGCGACCGGTGCGTCGGGCTGACCGACGTGTTCGGCGACGTGGTCCGGACCTACGCGGACCCGACGGAGCTCGGGCCTGTGCTGACCGGTGACCTC
>CBDEVG010000029.1:0-76780 GCA_965243535.1 Amaricoccus sp. | reverse complement strand
GGACGGTAGGGGCGGGGGGCGGGCCCTCCCCCGCCCGGCGCAGCGCGCTCGGCCATGCGGCGGCGGTCTGCCTCGCCCGGGCGGCCGCGCGGGCGGTCCATGCGGCGCGTCCGCGGCCGGGCGACCTGCGGCCCTGCTGGTCTCAGCTCGCCGGCTGATCGGCGAGCGCGGGCGGCGTGGGCGTCGGTGAGGCGGGCGTCAGCGGAACGGACTCCGCGGGAGCAGGCGGGCGCAGCGCCGCGGCGAGATGCTGGATCAGCCGGGGATCGGGCTCCTCGTCGAGCTTGACCACCTTGCGGTCGTCGAGCGCGCCGAGCCGGCCCGTGGCGATCGTCGCCGTCCGGCCTCCGGGCTGGGCGATGCAGAGGCGGATCGTCTCCGCGGCGGCGCGCGGGATTTCCAGCACCTGCCCGGGCCGCAGGGCTTCGACGGCGGCAAGGCTCATGGTCTGGCGATGCAGCACCGCCTCGACCGGCGCTGGGGCGGCGGCGACGGTGCGGCGCATGTGCCGGCGCCAGAGGTCGTCGCGCCGGGCCTCGGCGCCGTCCGCCGGCGCTGCGCCCGCGGCGGAGCGCAGGGCGTCGAGCGCGCCCATCGGCAGGATGGCGGTGACGGCTCCGCGTCGGCCCCCCTCGCCGACCGCGACTCCGAGACGCAGCACCAGGGCGTCGCTGCGCTCGGGCCCGAGGCGCAGTTCGGCCAGATCCTGCCGCGCCTGCGCCAGCCGCAAGGGCCCGGGCAGCGGCCGGCCGAGGCCGGCGCCGAGGGCGGGCCCCAGGGCGGCGAGGATCGCCTCCAGGTGCAGCCGCCCGAGGGCGAAGTCGATGGCTGTCAGCGGGCGCGCCAGGGGGGAGGGCGCGCCGGTTGGATCGGCGCCGAGCGTCAGGTCGGTCATGTGCCAGGCGAGCGCGAAGTCCGCCGCCACCACCGCGGGCGACTCCGCCCCCGGAAGCTCCGCCACGCCGACGAGCGCCGGCGATGTCACCGCGGCCGCGGCCTCGCCCAGCCGGGCCGCTCGGGGCGCCTCCGCCTGCGCCGCGACCAGCGCGCCGAGGATGGGGCGCAGGCGGTCCTCCACCCCGCGGGCGAAGGCGGGTCCGAGCGCGTCGGTCTCGGGCAGGGGCGGGCGCGCGGCGCCGCCGCGGGAGAGCTTCTTCAGGAGCGCGTCGGCGGGGGGCATGGGGGAGAACCTCGGCCAGGGCGGAAGAGGGGCCTGGGCCCCGAGCCTTGCGGCGGAATGGTTAGCGAAAGATGAACCGAACCCGGCGCATTCGCGGCGTTTTCCCAGAACGTTTCGCGATCGCGGTAACGGCGGCGCAAGGTTTCCGCCCGCATCTGGAGGCCTGATCGGGGGGTCGGGGCATGGATCGCAAGAACTCGAAGGCGACGATCGTCATCAAGCGTCCCAAGGTGGTCGAAGGCGGCCACCATGGCGGCGCGTGGAAGGTGGCCTATGCGGATTTCGTCACCGCGATGATGGCCTTCTTCCTGCTGATGTGGCTGCTGTCGACCACGGACGAGGAAACCAAGCTCGGACTCGCGGATTATTTCAGCCCGACGATCCCGATCCATTCCACCAACGGCGGCGGCGACGGCCCCTTCGGCGGGGCCTCGATGTTCAGCCAGGACGTGCTCGCCCAGGACGCGACCGGGCGCAAGGGCGACCCGGCCGCGGCCGAGACCCGGGACAATGCGGCGGACGCCAGCCTGTGGGAGCTCGAGAACCGCCTGCGCGGCGCGACCGGCGACGCGGTGGCGGCCGATCCGCTGCTCAAGCACATCCGCACCCGGGTGACGGACGAGGGCCTGATCATCGAGGTCTTCGACATCCCGGGCTCGCCGCTCTTCGCGGACGGGACGGCGTTGCCCAACCCGATCCTGGAGCGGCTCCTGGCCATGGTCGGGCGGGTGCTGGCGGCGACCGGCAACCAGGTCGCCATCGCGGGGCATCTTGCGCCGGGCGACGCGGCCGGCGACCCTTGGGATCTTTCCGCCGACCGGGCCCAGCGGGCGCGGGCGATGCTGACCGCCGCCGGCGTGGCGGACGCCCGGCTCGACCGGGTGACGGGCAAGGCCGACCGCAGCCCCGCGCCGGGGGCGGACAGCCTTGCGCGCAACCGGCGGATCGAGATCACCCTCCTGCGCAGCTTCGGCGGGGGCGAGAGGCGCTAGCCGACCGCGGCCCGAACGGGCGTTAGGCGGATCTTAAGCCTGGCGCGCCCATGAAGACGCCTCGGGGCGGCGCGCTCGCCGCCGCCCGAACCCTCACGGAAGGAACGAGCATGGGCATTTCCTCGTCGATGAACGCCGGCGTCTCCGGCCTCAACGCGAACGCGAACAAGCTCGCCACCATCTCGGACAACATCGCGAATTCCCAGACCTACGGCTACAAGCGCGCCGACGTGGATTTCAGCTCGCTCGCCATCAGCGACGGAAACTCGCCCAACACCCCGGGGGGCGGGCGCTGGTTCACCGCGGGAGGCGTGCGCGCCGCGGCCGTCTGGGACATCGACGCCAAGGGATCGCTCGCCACCACCTCGAACGCCACCGACCTCGCCATCACCGGTCGGGGCATGCTGCCGGTGACCGACCTGTCGGCGCTCGGCGCGAACGGCGAGACCTCGAGCGCGATGCCCTTCATGATGACCTCGACCGGCTCCTTCAACACCGACGCCCAAGGGTACCTGCGCACCAGCTCGGGCCTGGCGCTGCTGGGCTGGCCGGCGTCGGCGGACGGATCGATCCCCGACCAGCCGCGCGACAGCCCCAGCGGCCTCCAGCCGATCCGCATCAACCAGTCGGCGGTGGCGGCCCTGCCCACCTCCAACGTCATGCTCAACGCCAACCTGCCCGCCACCGACACCCAGGCAGGGGCGGCGGGGACGGCCCGGCCGATCACGGTCGAGTATTTCGACAACCTCGGCGCCTCGCAGACCCTCTCCTTCGGCTTCACCCCGGTGGTGCCGACCAGCGGCCAGAGCAACGCCTGGGACATGACCATCACCGACCAGGTGACGGGCCTGTCGGCGGGAACCTACCGGCTGGTCTTCAGCAACACCCAGCCGACCGCCGGCAACCTTTCCTCGGTCACCCAGACCGCGGCGGGGACCGCGCCGCTCTCCTCCGCCTATGACGCCACGACCGGGGAGGTGTCGCTCGACCTGGGGAACCAGTCGATCTCCGTTGGCCTCGGCTCGACCAGCGCCTCTGGGCCGAACCACCTCACCCAGCTGTCGGATACCTTCGTGACCGTCGGCGTCTCCAAGGACGGCTCGCCCGCGGGCACCTTCACCGGGGTGACGATCGACGAGAAGGGCATGATGTCGGCAAGCTATTCCACCGGCTTCACCCGGGTCATCTACCAAGTGCCAGTGGTGGACGTGCCGAACATGAACGGGCTGCGCGTGCTCGACAGCCAGACCTTCACGATCTCCAACGAGTCGGGCGCGATGTTCCTGTGGGACGCGGGCAGCGGCCCCACCGGCTCGATCCAGGGCTTCGCGCGGGAGAACTCCACCACCGACATCGCCGACGAACTGACCCAGCTCATCCAGACCCAGCGCGCCTATTCGTCCAACGCCAAGATCATCCAGACGGTGGACGAGATGCTGCAGGAAACCACCAACCTCAAGCGGTGAGGCTTAAGCCATGGGCATCTCGAGCGCGCTCAACAATGCGGCCAGCGGCCTCTCGGCCTCGTCGCGGCTCGCCGACACGGTGGCGAGCAACGTCGCCAACGCCCTGACGCCGGGCTATTCCAAGCGCGTGACCGAGCTTTCCTCGCTGTCGCTGGGCGGCTACGGATCGGGCGTGCGGGTGACCGGGACGACGCGCAGCGAGGCGGTCTTCGTCACCGCCGAGCGCCGAGGCATGGACGCGGCGGCGGGGCAGGCGGGAACGCTGTCCGACGCCTACGGGCGGCTCGCGGACGCCTTGGGCGAGCCGGGCGAGACCGGCGCGATGGCCACTCGGGCGACGGCGCTGGAGACGGCGCTGATGTCCGCCGTCGCCGCGCCCCAGTCCCTGACCGAGCTCACCGATGCGGTGGCGCGGGCGACGAGCCTCGCCGAGAGCCTCAACGCCGTCTCGGACGAGACCACCCGCCTGCGCAGCGAGGCCGACGCCGAGATCGCCCGCCAGGTGGGGGTGGTGAACGAATCCCTGACCGCGATCCGCGACCTCAACGCCCGCATCACCACCATGCGCGCGGCGGGGGGCGACATCTCGGCGCTGCGCGACGAGCAGGACCGGCTGCTGGACCAGATCGCCGCCATCATCCCGGTGCGCGCCGTCAAGCGCGAGGGCGACCAGATGGCGGTCTACAGCACCGGCGGCGGCGCTTTGCTCGACGGCCGGGTGTGGGAGCTGAGCTTCCAGCGCGGCCCGAGCGTGGTGACGCCGGAAATGAGCCTGGGCGCGCCGCTCGGCCGGCTGATGCAGGACCAGGGCGGGCTCTTGCCCGCCGCGGCGGGCGCCTCCATGGACGGGGGCTCCCTCTCGGCGCTCTTCCAGATCCGCGACGAGATCGCCCCGGCCTTCCAGGCCGAGATCGACCGCTACGCCGCCGAACTCGTCGACCGGTTCCGCACCCTCGCCCCCGCCGCACGCGACGGGGCGGGAAACGGGCTCTTCGTCGACGGCGGGACGGGCGTCGGCGCCGCGGGCCGGATCGCGGTCAACGCCGCCGTCGACCCGACCCGGGGCGGCGCGGCCTGGCGGCTGCGCGACGGGCTCGCCGCCGCGACCCCGGGCGAGGAAGGCAACGGCGCCATCCTCCAGGCCCTGGCCGACGCCATGTCCGCCGCCCGGCCGGCGACCGGCTGGATCACCCAGAACGCCGCCTCGGACGCCGCGACCATGGCCTCGGAAATCTCCTCCTTCTTCGCCGCCCGGGCGGCGTCGGGCGAGGAATCGCGCGCGTTTCTCGCGGCGCGCCAGAGCGCGCTGGCCGAAGGCGAGGCGGGGCTGACCGGGGTCGACACCGACGCCGAGCTCCAGAACCTGACCGTGGTGCAGCAGGCCTTCGCGGCCAACGCCAAGGTCCTCTCCGTGGTGGACGAGCTGATGCAGCTCCTGTTGAAGGCCTGATCCCGATGAAGCTCGGCTCTTCCGATCTCGCGCGCATCCAGATGGTCCAGCGCCAGGCCATCGGCGCCCGGGGCGCCATGGACAAGGCGGCGCTGGAGATGACCACCGCCCAGGCCGCCAGCCGCTTCGAGGCGACGGGGGGCAACCTGACGCGGCTCTTCGCGCTGGAACGCTCGCTCGACCGCAACCAGGTCTTCAGCGACACCATCGCCCTGACCGGGATGCGGCTCGAGGTGATGCAGTCGGCCTTCGGCCAGCTGCTCGCGCCCACTGCGGACCTGCAGGTGGACCTCGCCAACGCCGCCGGCGTCCATGACGTCTCGACCGGCCGGATCCACGCGACCCGGGCGCGGCAGGCCTTCACCGATGCGGTGGGGCTGCTCAACACCCGGGTCTCGGGGCAGGCGCTCTTCGCGGGGGCCGCCACCGACCGGGGGGCGCTGGAGACCGCCGATGCGATGCTCGCCGATCTCGACGCGCTGGCGGCGGGGGCGGCCACGGGCGCGGACGCCGCCGCGGCGATCGAGGCCTATTTCACCGCCCCAGCCGGGGGGTTCTTCGCCGACGCCTACACCGGCTCGAACGATCCCCTGACCGCGGTCGAGATCGGCGAGGGGTCGCGGCTCGACTACCAGGTCAAGGCGACGGATCCCGAGATCGTCTCGCTGCTCAAGTCCCATGCGCTGGCGGCGGTGGTGGCGGGGGGCGCCTTCGCGGGCGACGGCGACTCCCAGATCGAGCTGCTCGCCGCCTCGAGCCGGGCGATGGTCCAGGCGCGCGAGGACATCCTCGGGCTCCAGGCCAGGGTCGGCGTGTCCCAGCAGGTCGTCGAGACCGCCAAGGCCGAACGCGTCGCCGAGCGCGACACCCTCGACCTCGCCCGCTCGAAGATGGTGGGGGTGGATGACGCCGAGGCCGCCTCGACCTACCAGGCCTACAAGGTCCAGCTCGAGGCGCTCTACACGGTGATGGCGAACCTCTCCGAGCTCCGCTTCTCCAACTACATGCGTTAGGTCATGCGCCTCCTCGCCTGCCTGATCGTCATCCTCTGCGCCTTTCTGCCCGGCCCGGGCGTGACCGCCCCGGCCCGGATCAAGGATCTCGTCGACATCGATGGGGTCCGGGGCAACGACCTGCTCGGCTACGGCCTGGTGGTGGGCCTCAACAATTCAGGCGACAGCTTGCGCAATTCGCCCTTCACCGAGGACGCCATCGTCAACCTGCTGGAACGGCTCGGCGTGAACGTCACTGGCGAGCAGATCCGGGCTCGGAACGTCGCCGCCGTCCTGGTGACCGCGACGCTGCCCCCCTTCGCCCGGGCGGGAAGCCAGGTCGACGTGACGGTCTCGGCCATCGGCGACGCCTCCAGCCTGATGGGCGGCACGCTGGTGATGACCCCGCTCAACGCCGCCGACGGCCAGATCTACGCGGTGGCCCAGGGCTCGATCATCGCCGGCGGCATCGTCGCCCAGGGAGAGGCCGCGAGCGTGACGCAGGGCGTGCCGACCGCGGGCCTCATCCCCTCGGGCGGCCGGGTCGAGCGCGAGGTGGCCTACGATTTCAGCCAGGCCGCCGAGCTCCGGCTGGCGCTCCGCAACCCCGACTTCACCACCGCCGCCCGGATCGAGACGGCGATCAACCGCAACATCGGGGCGAAGATCGCGCGGATGCTCGATTCCGGCACGGTTCAGCTCGACCTCGCCGGGAACGGGATCGAGCGGCCGGCGCTGTTGATGGCCCAGATCGAGAACGTCGAGGTCCAGACCTCGACCCGCGCCCGGGTGGTGGTGGACCAGCGCTCGGGCACGATCATCCTGGGCGAGAACGTCCGCATCAGCCGGGTGGCGGTGACGCAAGGCTCGATCACCCTGCGGGTGAAGGAGGAGCCCCTGGTGGTCCAGCCCAACCCCTTCGCCGACGGCCAGACGGTGGTGATCCCACGCACCGACGCCGCCATCGACGAGGAGCCGGGCACCGGCCTCGCCCTCGTCGAGACCTCGGTCTCGCTGCCCGAGGTCGTGGCGGGGCTGAACGCGCTCGGGGTGTCGGCCAACGACATGATCGACATCCTGAAGTCGATCAAGGCCGCCGGCGCGCTGCACGCCGAGTTCATCGTGCAGTGACCGGCGGGCCCGCCCCCTCCGCTCAGCGGCGGCGATAGACCAGCCAGAGGGCGTCCCGGCTCCAGGGCCGGACGCTCTCCAGTCGGAACCACGCCTCGGGCCCGCCGTCGGGAAAGGCGGGGACGCCCGCGCCGAGCACCACCGGCAGGACCGCGAGCTCCATCACGTCGAGCCGGCCGAGGGCGCGCAGCCCCGCGAGAAGCCGGCCGCCCCCCTCGATCCAGACCCGACCAAGGCCGCGACCCTCGATCTCGGCGACCGTCGCCGCCAGATCGGAGCGGACGGAGACCTCCGCTGGCGCATCGTCGAGCGCGCGCGAGGTCAGCACGATCGTCTCCTTGCCGGGATAGGGCCAGGCCCCTGCGCCATAGGACAGCACCGCCTCGTAGGTGGACCGGCCCATCACGATCAGGTCGACCTCGGCGAGGAAGGCCGCGAAATCCTCCGCGTCCGGGGGATAGTCCGCCAGCCAGTCCACCGATCCGTCCGGCCGGGCGATCCGCATGTCGAGCGAGACCGCCGCATGAAAGTGCCAGAGCGTCATCGCATCCTCCTCCGCGCCCGCCCGGGTCCTGCGGCGCCTTTCTCCCTCAGCCGGAGACTACTTCGAGGTCGAAGGCCGCCGCCATCAGCCGCCGGGTGTAGTCCGTCCGCGGCGCGTCGAAGACTTGGTCCGCCGGGCCCGCCTCGACCACCTCGCCCGCCTGCATCACCATCACTTGGTGCGCGAGCGCCCGGACCACCCGCAGGTCGTGGCTGATGAAGACGTAAGCCAGCCCGTATTTGCGCTGCAACGCGCGCAGCAGCTCGACGATCTGCACCTGCACGGTCATGTCGAGGGCCGAGGTGGGCTCGTCCAGCACCACGAGCTTCGGCTGCAGGATCATCGCCCGGGCGATGGCGATGCGCTGGCGCTGGCCGCCGGAGAACTCGTGCGGATAGCGGTCCATCGCCTCGGGCCCGAGCCCCACCTCGGTCAGGATCTCCGCCACGCGAGTTCGCGGATCGCCCGGCAGGCGGTGGACGCCCAGCCCCTCCGCCACGATGTCCGCCACCGACATCCGCGGCGAGAGCGAGCCATAGGGGTCCTGGAACACCATCTGCAGGTCGCGCCGCAGCCCGCGCAGCTCGCGGCTCCCCCGGCCCTGGATGTCGCGACCGAGAAAGGCGATCCGTCCCTCCGACGAGATCAGCCGCATCAGCGCGAGGCCGAGGGTGGTCTTGCCCGAGCCGCTCTCGCCCACCAGCCCCAGCGTCTCGCCGGCGCGGATGGAGAGGCTCGCGTCGTTGACCGCCTTCACATGGCCCACGGTCTTGCGCAGCAGGCCGCGGCGGATCGGGAACCAGACCCGCACGCCCTCGGCCGCGATCACCGGATCGCCCAGGGGCGCGGCATCGGGCCGCCCGGTCGGCTCGGCCGCCAGCAGCTTGCGGGTATAGGGGTGCTGCGGCGCGTCGAAGATCGCGGCCGTCGGCCCGGTCTCGACGATCTCGCCCCCCTGCATCACCGCCACCCGGTCGGCGATCCGCCGCAGGATGCCGAGGTTGTGGGTGATGAACAGCATCCCCATCCCCCGCGCCCGCTGCAGCTCGGCGAGGAGCGTCAGGATCTGCGCCTGGATGGTGACGTCGAGCGCCGTGGTCGGCTCGTCCGCCACCAGCACCGCCGGATTGTTGGCGAGCGCCATGGCGATCATCACCCGCTGGCGCTGGCCGCCAGAGAGCTGGTGCGGATAGGCCCCCAGCCGCTCCTCCGGGTCGCGCAGGCCGACCTGGCGCAGAAGCTCGACGATGCGCGCCGCCGCCGCCTTGCCGGCGAGGCCTTGGTGCAGCGCGAGGCTCTCGCCGATCTGCCGCGCAATCGTGTGCAGCGGGTTCAGCGAGGTCATCGGCTCCTGGAAGATGAAGCTGATGTCGTTGCCCCGCACCCGGCGCAGCGTCCGCTCGTCCTGGGACAGAAGCTCGGTCCCCTTGTAGCGGACCGAGCCCGAAACCTCGGCGTTGTCGGCGAGGAGCTTCACCGTGGAAAGCGCGGTGACGGACTTCCCCGAGCCGCTTTCGCCCACGATCGCCAGCGTCTCGCCCGCATGGAGGTCGAAGCTCACCCCCCGGACGGCGAGCGTCGAGGCGCCCCCCTGGCGAAAGGCGATGGCGAGGTCGCGCACTTCCAGAACGCGCTCGCCCACATGGCGCGAATCCCTCATCGAAAGGTCTTTCGCGGGTCGTAGGCGTCGCGCACGCCCTCGAAGATGAAGACGAGGAGGCTGAGCATGATCGCGAAGGTGAAGAAGGCGGTGAAGCCGAGCCAGGGCGCGTTCAGTCGGTTCTTGCCCTGGAGCGCCAGTTCCCCCAGCGAGGGATAGGAGGGGGGCAGGCCGAGGCCCAGGAAGTCGAGCGCCGCCAGCCCGCCGATCGCCCCGGTGATCAGGAAGGGCATCAGCGTCAGCGTCGCCACCATGGCGTTCGGCAGCACGTGGCGGCGCATGATGGTGAAGTCGCCGACGCCGAGCGCCTTGGCCGCGCGCACATACTCGAAGTTCCGCGCCCGCAGGAATTCCGCCCGCACCACCCCCACCAGCGAGGTCCAGGAGAAGAAGGCGATCAGCAAGGTCAGCAGCCAGAAGTTCATCGCGAACATCGCCGACAGGATGATGATGATGTAGAGGGTCGGCATGTTCAGCCAGACCTCCACCACCCGCTGGAAGAACAGGTCGACCCAGCCGCCAAAATATCCCTGCATCGCCCCCGCGCCGATGCCGATGACGCTGGAGATCGCCGCCACGGTCAGGGCGAAGAGGACGGAGATGCGGAAGCCGTAGATCACCCGGGCCACCACGTCCCGGGTCTGGTCGTCGGTGCCGAGCCAGTGGGCGGCGTCCGGGGCGGAGGGCGCGGTCTTCACCCCGTAGTTCACCGTGTCGAAGCTGTAGGGGATCGGCGGCCAGAGCGCCCAGCCCGGGTTCGCGATGGCCTCGCCGTCCACCTTGCCGCTCGGGACCTGCGCCAGGACGCCCTCGGGATCGTCGAGGCAGGCCTCCATTCCCCCGGTCGCGATCAGGCACTTCACCTCGGGCGAGGCGTATTCCGCCTCGGTCTGGAACTCGCCGCCGAAATCCGCCTCGGAATAGAAGCGGAAGATCGGAAAGCGCCATTCCCCGTCGAACCGCACGACCAGCGGCCGGTCGTTGGCCACGAACTCGGCGAAGAGCGTGACGGTGAAGATCGCGAGGAAGATCCACAACGACCAGAAGGCCCGGCGGTTCGCCTTGAAGTTCGCGAGGCGCCGGCGTTGCAGGGGGGTCAGGGTCACGTTTCGCGGCTCTCGAAGTCGATGCGCGGATCGACCCAGACATAGGTCAGGTCCGACAGCAGGCCCACGACCAGCCCCATCAGCCCGAAGACGTAGAGCGTGCCGAAGACCACCGGATAGTCGCGCTGCAGAGCGCTCTCATAGGCGAGCCGCCCCAACCCGTCGAGCGAGAAGATCGTCTCGATGATGAGCGAGCCGCCGAAGAACACCGAGATGAACAGCGCCGGAAAGCCCGCGATGATGATGAGCATCGCGTTGCGGAAGACATGGCCGTAGAGCACCCGGGTCTCGGTCAGCCCCTTGGCGCGGGCGGTCACCACGTACTGCTTCTTGATCTCGTCGAGGAAGCTGTTCTTGGTCAGGAGCGTCAGCGTGGCGAAGGCCCCGATGGTCGAGGCGGTCACCGGCAGGACGATGTGCCAGAGGTAGTCCGTGACCTTGCTCCACAGGCTCAGCTCCGCCCAATTGTCGGAGGTGAGGCCGCGCAGCGGGAAGACCTGCCAGAACGACCCTCCGGCGAAGAGCACGAGGAGCATGATCGCAAAGAGGAAGCTCGGGATCGCGTAGGCGACGATGATCAGGCCCGAGGTCCAGGTGTCGAAGGTCCCCCCGTCGCGGATCGCCTTGCGGATGCCCAGGGGAATCGAGATCAGGTAGGCGATCAGCGTCGACCACAGCCCCAGCGTGATCGACACCGGCATCTTTTCCAGCACCAGGTCGAAGACGCTGATGGAGCGGAAATAGCTCTCGCCGAAATCGAAGGTCAGGTAGTTCCGCAGCATCAGCAGGAACCGCTCGGCCGGCGGCTTGTCGAAGCCGAACTGCCGCTCCAGGTCGGCAATGAATTCGGGCGGCAATCCTTGCGCGCCGCGATAGTCGCCCTGCGAGCCGCCGCCCGCCTCCATGCCGCCGCCGGAGATGCGCCCGGTGGCGGAGCTGTCGCTCTCCAGCCGGGCGATCACCTGTTCGACCGGGCCGCCGGGCATGAACTGCACCAGGATGAAATTGACCAGCAGGATCCCGATCAGCGTCGGGACGATCAGCATCAGCCGGCGGAGGATATAGGCGGCCATGTCAGCGCAGCGCGCCCTCGGATTTCAGCTTGTCGAATTTCGCCTGGTCGAACCACCAGTAGGCGTCCCCGCGGGAATATTCCGGCGGGGCCGGGGGGCGGCCGAACACGTCCCAGTAGGCGATCCAGAACGACCCCTTGGACCAGTTCGGCACCCAGATCTGCTTGGCGCGCAGCACCCGGTCGAGCGCCTTGACCCGGCCGTCGAGCTCCGCGCGGGTCTTGGCGGCGACGATCAGCTCGATGATGCCGTCCACTGCCGGATCCGCCACGCCGGAGAAGTTGTAGCTCCCGGCCGCCTCGGCGCCTTGCGTGCCGTAGATGGTGCGCAGCTCCACCGAGGGCGCCATGGACATCACCAGCCGCCCGGGCAGGATGTCGTAGTCGTGGTTCTTCTGCCGCTCCTCCATCTGGGCGCTGTCGACCATCCGTAAGGAGGCGTCGATGCCGATCTGGCGCAGGTTCTGGACGAAGGGGTTGATGACCCGCTCCAGCGAGGGGTTGTCCTCGAGGATCTCGATCTTCAGCGTCTCGCCCTGGGCGTTGCGCCGCAGGCCGCCCGGACCCACCTCCCAGCCCGCCTCGTCGAGCAGCTTTGAGGCCCGGCGGATCGCCGAGCGGTCGTTGTTGCGTTCGGCGGAATTGACCGGCGGCAGGTAGGCGGGCTCGGTGAAGATCTCGGGCGGCAGCTGGTCGCGGAACCGCTCCAGCGTCGCCAGCTCCTCGCCCTCGGGCAGGCCCTCGGCCATCATCGGAGAGTTCTGGAAGAAGCTGACGGTGCGCTCGTAGTTGCCGTAGAACAGCGTCGCGTTCGACCATTCGAAGTTGAACATCAGCCCGATCGCCTCGCGCACCCGGATGTCCTGGAGCTGCGGCTTGCGCATGTTCATCCAGAACCCTTGGGTGCCCGAGGGGCGGTTGTCCGGCAGCTCCTCGCGCTTGACCCAGCCCTTGTTCAGGGCCGGGAAGTTGTAATCCTTCGCCCAGATCGCCGAGAAGAATTCCTCGTGGAACAGGTACTGGCCGGACTTCAGCGCCTCGAAGGCGGCGGTGTTGTCGCCGAAATACTCATAGACGTAGCAGTCGAAGTTGCTCGACCCGACGTTCACCGGCAGGTCCTTGCCCCAGTAGTCCGGGATGCGGCAATAGCGGATCGAACGCCCCGGCTGCACCGCCGCCACTTGGTACTGCCCCGATCCCACCGGGGGCGTGAGGGTCGAGTTCTCGAAGGGCACGGTGGCGTAGTAGTGCTTCGGCAGGATCGACAGGCCCCCGACCAGGCCGGGCAGGTCGCGGGTGGGCACGCCCGCCTTGAAGTTGAACCTGACCGTGTGGGGATCGAGCGCCTCGGCCCCAGCCACGTCCGCGAGCATGATCCTGTAGCTCGGCGCGCCCTTGTCGCGCAGCGTCTCAAAGGTCCAGACCACGTCCTCGGCGGTGATCGGCTGCCCGTCGGCGAAGCGTGCCTCGGGCCGCATGTGGAACGTCGCCCAGGACCGGTCGGGCGGGTACTCCAGGCTCTCGGCGACCAGGCCATAGGCGCTGTCGATCTCGTCCGCCGATCCGACGAGCAGGCTGTCGTAGAGCAGCCCCAGCCCCTGCGCCGGCTCGCCCTTGAGAATGAAGGCGTTCAGGCTGTCGAAGGTCTGGCTCGCCCCGGTGCCGCGGAAGGACATCGCGCCTCCTTTGGGGGCGTCCGGGTTCACATAGTCGAAATGCTTGAAATCCGCCGGATACTTCAGGTCGCCGAAGGTCGAGATCCCGTGGCTCTCGATCACCGCGGGCGCGGCGGCCTCCTCGGCCGCGGCGCCTCCGGCCCAGGCGGCCAGCATCCCGGCCGCGACGATCCCCCGCCAGGACGACAGGGCGGGCGGGGCGGGCCGGGCGCTTGGGATCATCGGGCGGAGCCTCACGGGGGGACGGAGCGGATCGGGGTCACTCTAGCCTTGGAGGCGAGTTGGTAAAGCGCCGAGTCGCCGCCCGCGCACAGCTTTTCGTGAGGCCCGGCGGGGTCTTGCCCCGCCAGCGGCGGTCACGAAACGGGCGGCCCCGGAGGGACCGCCCGCGAACCCCCGGCCCTGCGCCGCGGGATCAGCCTTCGAGGCTCTTGAGATAGGCGATGACGTTGGCGCGGTCCTCCGCCTTGGGCAGGCCGGCGAAGGACATGGCGGTGCCGGGCACGTAGGCCTTGGGCGAGGCCAGGAACTGGAACAGCGTCTGCTCGTCCCAGGTGCCGCCGTGGGAGGCCATGGGGCCCGAGTACTTGAAGTCCGCGACGCTGCCGACCGCCCGGCCCACGACGTTCTCCAGGTGCGGACCGACCGCGTTGGTGCCGTCGACCTTGTGGCAGGCGGCGCACTTCTTGAACACGGTCGCGCCCTTGGCGGTGTCGGCCGCGGCCACCAGGGCGGGCACGTCCACCTCCTCCGCCGGCGCGGCCTCGCCGCCGCCCGAGTCGGGCGCGGCGATCGAGAACGCCACATGCTCGGAATGGGTGTTGAAGACGGCGCCGGAGACGGTGCCGATCAGCAGGAAGACCAGGAGGGCGCCGCAGAAGGCGCCGACGAACTTCGTGATCTCCATCGTATTCATTGGCCTTAGCACCTTCCATCCGGGGCCGGGGCTACCCCTTGCGCGTCGCTGCGGTCGAATTAATCCGCAACGCCCTCCAAGCGCAAGCGCGAAGGCGCCCGCCCGCCAGAGCGGCGGCGGACGCTTGCCTTTCCGCCGCGCCTCGGCCATGGGTCGCGCCGCATCAGGACCCGAGGACCAGAGCCATGCCCCTGACAGCGCTTCCCATCGCCTTCCAAGGCGTTCCGGGCGCCTATTCGCACCAGGCCTGCGCCGAGGTCTTTCCCGGCCGCGCGGCGCTGCCCTGCGAGACCTTCGAGGCGGCGATCGCCGCGGTCAAGGAGGGGCGGGCGGGCCACGCCATGCTGCCGATCGAGAACTCGACCTACGGCCGGGTGGCGGACATCCACCACCTGTTGCCGGATTCGGGCCTGCACATCATCGGCGAGCATTTCCTGCGGGTTCACATCAACCTCCTCGCGGTCAAGGGGGCGACGCTTGCGGACGTGACCACCGCGATGAGCCACACGGTCCTGCTCGGCCAGTGCCGCGCCTTCCTGCGCGAGCACGGGCTTGCGGTGAAGGTGGGGGCGGACACCGCGGGCTCCGCCCAGGTGGTGGCCGAGACGGGCGATCCGGCCCTCGCGGCGCTCGCCTCCGAATTCGCGGGGGAAATCTACGGCCTCGACGTGCTCGCGCGCCATATCGAGGACCAGTCGAACAACACCACCCGCTTCCTGGTGATGTCTCCGGAGCCGCGGCCGGCGCCCCCCGCGCCCGCCGTCACCTCCTTCGTCTTCCGGGTGCGCAACCTGCCGGCGGCCCTCTACAAGGCGCTCGGGGGCTTCGCCACCAACGGGGTGAACATCACCAAGCTCGAGAGCTACATGATCGGCGGGCGCTTCACCGCGACCCAGTTCTACGCCGACGTCGAAGGCCGGCCCGAGGATCCGGCGGTGGCGCGCGCCCTCGACGAGCTCGGCTATTTCACCACCCGCCTGCAGATCCTCGGGGTCTACCCGGCCGATCCGTTCCGCCGGTCGAACTACGGCTCCGGCGGCATCTGACCGGGGCCAGGGCCCATCCCGGGTCCTCTCCCGCCGAAAAGACCGCCGCGAAGGCCTCCGTTCCCCGCCGCAGCGCTTGGGCAAGGCTGGATCCCACGCGTGTTTTCACGCGTGAAAATGGGGTCATGCTATTGAGATCATTCGATATATTCTGATCCATCAACCTGATCTTCATGAAGGTGAACGGGTCGAAGGCCGCCACGCCGCGGGCGTTGCGGGGGCCTCTCATATGCCCGCCCGGACCGAGTCCTGCCGCGGGATCGAGGCGTCGTCCTCCACGTCGCCCCGCACGCTTTCGGCCGCCGCGGGGCCTTCGCGGGGGTCGGCCAGCCGGCCCTCGCCAAGCTCGGAGCGGGAGGGGACCAGGGTCGGATCGGCGTGTTCGGGCACGGCCGGCTTGCGGCGGTCGGGGCGGGCGGTTTCAGGATCGGGCATGGGGCGTCCTCCTGGGGCGGGGGCAACGACTGTGGCGGATGCAACGACTATTGCGAGGGCAACGACGGGCGCGCCCGCCGGTTCCCTCTGCCTCCCTTCCCTTGGCAGGTCGCGGGGGAGATTTTCAGTCCGCCTCGCGGCAGCCCCCGAGCACGACCTCGTCCTCGGTCCCTTCCGTCCGGTAGAGCGTCCCCTCCGGACCCTTGCTCCACCAGACGAGCCCGCCCTCGTAGGCCACGTAGCGCACCCCCGAGGCGGCGGGCCCCGCCGCCATCGGGACGAGCGCGCCCTCCCAGTCCACCACCGCCAGCGACGGCCCGTCCTTGGGATTGAGATAGGCGACCTTCAGCCGCGCCCCCCCGTCGCAGGCATAGACGAGCGACAGGCCCTGCGAGGCGTCCTCGGCCGCGGCCGGGGCGGCGAGGGCGATCAGGGCGGCGAGAATCGGGGTCATGGCGGCGCGGCTCCTCGGGACGAGGTCGGGGGCGAAAGCGGAGGTCAGGCCAGGCTGTCCGCCAGCCAGCGCTCGATCAGGAAGCGGGCGATCGAGCCGCGGCGGGCGGGGCGGATGTCCGGGTTCAGCCCGGCGAGGCCGTCGAGCGCGGTCTGCCGGTCGACCCAGCGGGCGTCCTCGATCTCGGTCGGGTCGAGGGCGATCTCGCGGCTCAGCGCCTCGCCCCGGCAGCCGATCATCAGGCTGGAGGGAAAGGGCCAGGGCTGGCTCGACAGGTAGTCGACCGGGCCGACGCGCACGCCCGTCTCCTCCAGCACCTCGCGCCGGACCGCGGCCTCGATCGATTCGCCCGGCTCCATGAACCCCGCCAGCAGGGAGTACATTCCCGGCGGCCAGCTCGGCGCGCGGCCGAGCAGCACGTCGTCCCCGGAGAGGATCAGCATGATCACCACCGGATCGGTGCGGGGGAAATGCTGGGCGCGGCAGGCGGGGCAGATGCGCTTCCACCCGGCGTCCGCCATGTCGGACGGATGGCCGCAGGCGGCGCAGAAGCCGTGGCCGGCGTGCCAGGCGAAGATCCCCTTCGCCGCCGCCGCCACGCCCGCATCCTCGGGCGAGAGCCCCGCCATCACCGCCCGCAGGTCGCAGAAGCCGAAGCTCTCGGGCAGGGCGGGGTGGCCGATCCGGTCGGCGTCCGCATGGCCCGCCGGCGCCTCCGCCAGGGGGCCGGGGCCCGCCCAGCCCGACAGGTCCCGGGCGAAGCGCGGCGCGCCGTCGCTCAGCCCGAGGAAGATCGGCGCGCCCGGCGCCTCGGCGAAGACCGCGTGCCCCGTCGGCAGCCAGGCCAGCGCCTGCGCCACGTCGAATCTTGCGTCGAAGAGCGGCCGGCCGCGCCAGAGCGCCAGGGTCCGCGCCTCGGGCGCCGCCTCCAGCGCCGCGATGGCGGCCGCGTCGCCGCGCAGGCCGCTCGCCCGGTCGAGGCCCGCGCCCGCGAATGTCACAGCCTCGGCGTCGCGCATCCCGATCCCTCGCTCCTTGCGGCCCGGACATTGCCCCGACCGCGCCCCTCGGGCAAGGTCGCGCCGCCGGAAACGACGGGAGAGGGCATGAGCGCCGAAGGCGACACCTTGATGGACCGTTTGGGCCGCCGGCTCGCGGCCCGGCTGGAGCGCCCCTCGCCGGGCTTTCGTCCCTACGCCTACGGCGACCCCCGGGCCCTGCGCCGGACCCTGCGCCCGGGCGACGTGCTGCTGGTCGAGGGGGCGAACCGCGTCTCGATCGCCATCAAGTACCTCACCCAGTCCACCTGGTCCCATTCCGCGCTCTATGTCGGCGACGCGCTCGGCGAGGCGGGTCCCGATCCCCGCTGCCTGATCGAGGCGAACCTCGGGGAGGGGGTGGTCGCCTCCCCGCTCAGCAAGTACGACCATGTCCACGTGCGCATCTGCCGGGCCAAGGGTCTCACCCCCGAGGACCGCGACCGGGTCGTCGGCTTCATGATCGACAGCCTCGGCAAGCGCTACGACCTGAAGAACGTCACGGACCTGCTGCGCTACTTCATGCCCACGCCGCCGGTGCCGGTGCGCTGGCGGCGCAGGATGCTCGCCATGGGGGCGGGGGATCCGACGCGGGCGATCTGCTCCTCGCTGATCGCCGAGGCCTTCGGGCGGGTGCGCTACCCGATCCTGCCGCAGATCTCGCGCGAAGCGAGGCGCACCGACGCGGCGCAGTTCCAGCGCCGGGAAATCCTTCACATTCGCCACCATTCCCTGTACGCGCCGCGGGATTTCGACATCTCGCCCTATTTCCAGATCGTGAAACCCACCCTGGAACAGGGCTTCGACTACCGCCGGCTGCACTGGTCGGACGAGGGCGAAGGGAACCATCCGCCCCACAAGGGAATTGATTTTGCAGCGCGGGAAGCCTAAGTGCCCCTGTGCAAGCGCCCATACGATCCACGCATGTCAGCCATGCAGGTTTTGCAGGTGTGATTCGTCATCGGATCGTCATAGTGCGCGCCGAAACCGAGAAGGCAGAAAGGGGACGAACCCGTGTTCGATTCCGTGGATCAAGTCGCATTCACCAACGACCAGGGAGCCCGAGCGCAGAAGCTCTTTGCGGCCGTGGTGCTTGCCGCGCTGGACGATGCGATCGCTGACGACAAGAAGTACGGCAACGGCCCCGAGGTCATCGCCCGCTGGGCGCGGTCCCGCGACGGCCGCGAAGTGCTGATGTGTGCGGGGATCGACCCCAACGAGCGCACCGTGAAGGGCATGATGGACTTCGTGCGCAAGGGCGTGCGGACCTCCGTGGCGCTGAGCCGCGAGGAGAGCGAGCGCCAGCACCAGCGCGAGGCGGAAGCCGAAGCCGCCTGATCGGCGCGACCGGCTGCGAAGGGAACGTCGGCGGGCCGCAACGCCCGCCGTTCCTGTCTCCGGCCTCCGGCGCCGCGCCCGGAGCCCGCGAACTCGGCCCGCGAATTCAGGCCGCGACCTCAGCCCGCATGGATCAGCCCCACGCCCACCCCGGCGAGGGCGGCGCTGATCCGGTCCGACACCCCGAGCTTGGCGTAGATGCGCCGCAGGTGGGTGTCGACCGTATGGGGCGAGATGCCGAGCAGGTCGCCGATCACCGAATTGCTCTTGCCGCGCGCCACCCAGTCCAGGATGTCGCGCTCCCGCGGGGTGAGCGGCTGGGGCTGGGGCAGGCTCTCCACCCGGATCTCGCAGTAGCGCAGATGCGCCACCTGGCAGAACCACTGGAACTCGCGGATCTGCCGGTCCGTCAGGTGCGGGGCTTCCGGGTCGATGCCGATGCCGCAATAGCCGTTGCGCCCCGAGGGGCCGAAGACCTGGACGCCGAGCCCGTCGCCGAGATCCGCCGCGCCGAGCTTGTCGAGATAGGCCCGCTCCGCCGGGGTGACGTCGCGCAGGTTGTCGATGTCGCTCCAGAAGAACGGCCGCGCCGCCTGCTGGGAGAAGATCGCGTGGGGATCGACCCGGTAGAGCCGCTTGCCCACGTATTCCTCGACCCATTCGTAGGGAAAGCCGTCGTGGCGGATGGTGGTCCGGCCGGAATCCGGCGCCCCGTAGGGCGGCTGGTGCATGTAGGCGATCCGCGGAATCCCGTGGGAGCGGAAGAACCGCACGGCGAGCCGCCAGAGCGCCTCGTTGTCCGGGGCCGCCTCGATCGCCCGGGTGTAGTCCTGCACGTCCAAGCGCCGTCCCCCTCGCTGGGCCCTCCCGCAGATGCCAGCCGAAGCGGCCGCCGTCCAGCCCCCCTGTCCGGTCCCGCGCCCCGTCCCGCCCGCGCGCCTCAGGCGGTCTGGGGCGTGACGGGCAGCACGTCGACCGCCTGTTCCGTCGTCTGGGAGCCGGAGATCTTCAGCACCCCGGAGACCGGGGCCACGTCGCCGTAGTCGCGGCCGCGGCCGATCTCGATATGGTCGAGCCCGACCACCAGCGCGTTCGTCGGGTCGTACTCCACCCAGCCGAGCTCCCAGCCGCACCAGGCGCGCACCCAGGCGTGCATGGCGTCCGCGCCTTCCAGCCGGGGCTGGCCCGCGGGCGGGATGGTGCGCAGGAAGCCCGAGACATAGCCCGCGGGGATGCCCACGCCCCGCAGCGCGGCGATCATGATGTGGGCGAAGTCCTGGCAGACGCCCTTGCGCTTGGCGAAGGCCTCGGCGGGGGGCGTGTCCACCGTCGTCGCGTCCGGGTCGTAGGTCATTTCCTCGTAGAAGGCCTCGCCCACGGCGCAGACCGCGGAAAAGGCGGTCATGCCGGGCTTGAGGCGGCTGCGGGCGAAGGCCGCCGCCTCGGGCAGGCGGCCGACCCGGGGGCTCGTGGGCAGGAAGTGATGGGGCGCGTCCGGCCCCAGCCCGCGCCAGTCGGCGATCTCCTGGGCGAGGCGGGGCAGGTCGGGCGAGATGTCGAGCGAGGGGGCCTGGGCCAGCCGCTCGATCCGCGAGGACACCCGGAAGGCGATCTCGTCATGGACCTCGCGAAAGACCACCTCCACCGCCTCGTTGCCGAAGAAATCCCGGAACTCCCGCCGCTCGGCGGGCTCGGGCGTCACCTCGAGCCAGCAGCTCAGCCGCCGCTGGGCGTCGGGCAGCGCCGCCGGCGCGAGGCGCAGCAGGTGCCGGCCGCCGGCCGCGGGGCTGTCGTAGGAATAGGTGACGGTCAGTCCGATGTCGTAGAGCATGGTTCAGCGTAGATAGGCGTCGGACATGAGCTCCGACAAGCCCGCGATTTCGTCGGCGAGCGCCTCCAGCGCCGCGGTGTCGAGGGTTTCGGGCTCCTGCACCGCCAGTCCCGCCTGGGCCTTCAGCACCGCGCGCGACAGGGGCGACATCTGGCCGTTCTCCTCCTCCGCCCCGGGCAGAAGGTCGACGTGCTTCTTCACCTCGCTCAGGTGGTAGAGCACGGCGCGCGGGTTCATGGCGTCGAGCGCCAGCAGGTCGACCACCGTCTCGCGGTTGGTGGCGACCGCATAGCGCCGGCGGTGGGTCATCACGCTGTCGCCCACCTCCACCGCGAGATCGAGCGCCCCTTCGGGCGCCTCCGGGTCGGCGAGCGCCCGCAGGTTCTCGGTCATGGCGAGCGCGCGCTCCAGCGAGCGGCCGACCGACAGGAACCGCCAGCCGGTGAAGCGGTACATGTTCTCGTGGACCAGGCCGGAAAAGCCGGTGATCTTGCGCAGGAGCACCCCCATGGCGCGGGCGTTGTCGTCGCCGGGGATCACCGTCTCGGCCATGCGGCCCGCGGTGCGGGCGAGGTCGTTCAGCGCCATCCAGCCGTCGGGCGAGAAGCGGTCGCGCACGTTGCCCGCGCTGAAGATCGCCGAGGACAGGATGCGCCGCAGCCCCGCGGGCACGCCCTCCCGCGCGTCGATTCCCATGTCGTCGAGCTTGTCCTCCAGGTATTCGATCAGCGGGGCCTGGCGGTCCCCGGTCTCGGCCAGCCGCTGGTGCAGGGCGCGCAAGAGCCGCATGGCGCCTTCCGCCCGCTCCACGTAGCGGCCGAGCCAGAACAGGTTGTCCGCCGCCCGGCTGGGCAGGGCGGTGGCCTGGACCCGGGCGAAGCGGCGGCCGTCGCTGACGGGGACCAGGGTCGCGGGCTCGACCGGCGCGTCCGAGACGATCCAGACGTCGGCGGCCGAGCCGCCCCGCTGCATGGCGATGGCGGCCGGATCGGGGGTGCGGCCGATCCGGGCGAAGCCGCCGGGCATCACCTGCCAGCCCGCCTCGGTCCGGGCGAGGAACACCCGCAGGCTCATCGGCCGGGGGGCGAGCCGGCCGTCCACATAGGCGGGCGTGGTCGAGAGCGTCACCGTCTCCTGGCCCACCAGCCGCGCCCCCTCGGACTCGAGCCAGGCCCCGAGATTCGCCCGCGCCGCGCCGCGCAGGGATCCGCCCTGGACGGTGGCGTCCTCGGTCTCGAAGGGCAGGCGGGTGGAGAAGGCCGAGCCGATCATCATCCGGTCGACCTCGGCCTTCACATGGGCGCGTTCGTTCGCGCCGCCGCACCACCAGGTGGCGATGTTGGGCAGGATCAGCGGCTCGCCGAGGATCTCGGGCGCGATCCGCGGCAGGAAGGCGAGCAGCGCCCGGGTCTCCAGCACCCCGGAGCCGAGCGCGTTGATCAGCGTCGCCGTCCCCTGGCGCACCGCGCTCACCAGCCCCGGCGTGCCGATCCGCGACTCGGCCGAGAGCTCCAGCGGGTCGGAGAAGGCGCCGTCCATGCGCCGCCACAGGGCCTGGACCGGCCGCGGCCCCGCGATGGTGCGCACCATCACCCGGCCGTCCTCCACCGTCAGGTCCTCGCCCTCCAGCAGCATGAAGCCGAGATAGCGGGCGATGTAGGCGTGCTCGAAATAGGTCTCGTTCAGCGGCCCCGGGGTCAGGATCGCCACCCGCGCCCCGGGCTCGTCCGACATGGCCTGGAGCGCGTCGCGGAAGTCGCGAAAGAACCCGGCCAGCCGCTCGACCCGGGCCTCGGAATAGACGTCCGAATAGACCCGGCTGGTGGCGACGCGGTTCTCCAGCGCGAAGCCCGCGCCCGAGGGCGCCTCGGTCCGGTCGCCCAGCACCCACCAGGTGCCGTCGGGCCCGCGGCCGATCTCGAAGGCGATGAAATGCAGGTAGCGCCCGCCCCGCGGCTTCAGCCCCACCATCGGCCGCAGCCATTCGCCCGAGGCGGCGATCAGCTCGGCCGGCAGGTGCCCGTCGCCCACCAGCCGGTTGGGCCCGTAGAGATCGGCGACCACCGCCTCCAGCAGGTCCGCCCGCTGGATCAGGCCGCAGGCGATCTGGCGCCATTCGGCCGCCTCGATGAGCACCGGGACATGGGCGAGCGGCCAGGCGCGTTCCGTCGAGCCGGCGGCGCCGTACTGGCGGTAAAACACGCCTGCGTCGCGCAGGTACTGGTCGCCCCGGGAAAAGCGCCGGGCGACGTCGTCCCGGGTCAGCCGGGCGAAATGGCGGATGAACTCGCGCCAGACCGGACGGATGCGCCCCTCGCTGTCGAGAAGCTCGTCGGCGGCGCCGGCGGGGGGGCGGTACTCGGCGATCAGGCGCGCGACATGCTCATCTTCCTCGACGCTCACGTCCTCTGACACACCGCGACTCCCGAAACGATTTCCCGGAACCCTATGCCGAAGCTTCCGCGGCCCACAAGGCGGCGAGACGCGCCGCCTTCGGGGAATGCGCCAATTCCGCGTGCATTTTACGCGTGATTCTCAGCCTTTAGGCGAGCGGCGCCGGCCGCCTTGCTCGGGGAGGCGATATTTTTCAGTCGCCGTGCCGCTTCGCTGTCAAGGTGGCCGCCTAACCTGCCATCTTATCGGCGATTTTCCGCCGTTCAATCTATGGTTGCATTTGCGATCGTCGACTTTGAGACGAAGCGGCCCTGTGCTATACCACTCGGCATTCGGGTGCGCCTTCAAACATTCTCGATTGAGACGACGCCGATTTCAGCCTTCCCCGGGAGGCGACGGCATTGAATCAGGATGGGCCCGCGGACGATTTGTCTGCGGGCCTTTCCTGTTTCAGGGTCTTCCTGTTGCGGGGGCCGGGCCTGGCCCCTTCAGATCGGCATGGGATGGCGGCGCCGAATCGCGGCGACCCCGTCCCGGATCTCCTTCGCCAGCGTCACCTCCGCCGCGCCGAGGTCGGTGCGGAGCTGGTCGAGGCTGGTGGCGCCGAGGATCACCGAGGTCATGAACGGCCGCTCCCGGCAGAAGGCCAGCGCCATCTGCGCCGGGTCGAGCCCGTTCTCCCGGGCGAGCTGGACATAGGCGGCGACGGCGGGCTCCACCTCCGGCACGACGCGCCCGCCGAGGCCCTTGTTGATCGACCCCCGCGACCCTTCCGGCATCGCGCCGCCCAGGTACTTGCCGGTCAGGAGCCCCGCCGCCAGGGGCGAATAGGCGAGCAGGCCCAGGTCCTCGTGATGGGACAGCTCCGCCAGATCCAGGTCGAAATGCCGGCAGAGCAGCGAATATTCGTTCTGGATCGAGACGGGGCGGGGGACGCCCGCCGCCTCGGCCAGGGCGATCATCCGGCCCGCGCCCCAGGCGCTGTCGTTGGACAGGCCCCAGGCGCGGATCTTGCCCTCGGCGATGAAGGCGCCGAGCGTCTCGACGATCTCGGCCATCCGCTCGGGCTCGCGCCGGGACTGGAGGCTCGGGTCGAAGCGCCAGTTCTGGCGGAAGTGATAGCTGCCGCGGTTCGGCCAGTGCAGCTGGTAGAGGTCGACGGTCTCGACGCCCAGGCGACCCAGGCTGCCTTCCAGCGCCGTGCGCAGGGTCGCGGGCGAGATCCCCGCGCCGTCGCGGCCGGGCACCGTGCGGTTGCCGACGCCGACGATCTTGGTGGCGAGCACCACGTCGTCGCGCCGGCCCGTTCGGGCGAGCCAGGCGCCGATGATGCGCTCGGTGTCGCCCGAGGTGGCGGCGGCGAGCGGGGTGGTCGGGTACATCTCGGCGGCGTCGAGGAAGTTCACGCCATGGTCGAGCGCCAGGTCGATCTGGGCATGGGCCTCGGCCTCGTCGTTCTGGCTGCCCCAGGTCATGGTGCCGAGACAGAATTCCGAGACCTCGATGCCGCTCCGGCCGAGGGGGTTCATCTTCATGCGGGGGGTCCTTCGTCGCTTGCGGCGGGCATCATAGGGCGCGCCGCCGGTCAGGCCAGCCCCGTCGGCAGGACGAGCGGCCCGCCTGCGTCCGCGCCGATGAAGGCGGTCACCCCATAGATCCGGGCGAGGGCCGCGCCGGTCAGGATCGCGCCGGGGGGGCCGTCCGCGACGACCCGCCCCCGGTCGAGCAGGATCACCCGGTCGCACCAGCGCGCGGCGAGCCAGAGGTCGTGGAGCGCGGTCATCACCCCGCGCCCCTCCGCGGCCAGCGCCCGGAACCGCGCCATCAGCCCGAGCTGGTGCGCGGGGTCGAGCCCCGCCGTCGGCTCGTCGGCCAGCAGAAGGGGCGCCTCCTGCGCCAGGGCCCGGGCGATCAGCGCCCGGGCGCGCTCGCCCCCCGAGAGCTCCGTGGCGGGGCGGCCCTCGCAGCCCTCCAGGTCCATGGCGGCGATGGCGGCGGCCACCGCCCGGGCGTCCGCCTCGGGCGCGGCGCGATGGGGCTGGCGGCCGAGCGCGACCAGGCTCGCCACGTCGAGCGCCCAGGCGACGCCGCGGTCCTGGGGCACGTAGGCGGCCCGCAGCGCCCGCTCCCGGGCCGAGAGCGCGGCGAGCGGCGCGTCCCCGAGCCGGATCGTCCCCTCGGCGGGCAGGAGGCCGAGCGCCGCGCGCAGGAGCGAGGACTTGCCGGCGCCGTTCGGCCCGAGCAGGCCCACCACCTCGCCCGGCGCGACGGCGAGCGTCACCGCGTCGAGCGCCAGGCGCGGCCCGCGCCGCAAGGTGACCCGGTCGAGGGCGAGCAGGCTCATGCGGGATCGCGCCGCCGGCGCCAGACGAGGCGGAGGAAGATCGGCGCGCCCGCCAGCGCCGTCATCACCCCGAGCTTCAGGTCCCGCTCCGGGGCGATCAGCCGCACCGCCACATCGGCGAGGAGCAGAAGCGCCGCCCCCCCCAGCGCCGAGGCGGGCAGGAGCCGGGCGGGCCGGTGCCCGACCAGCGGCCGCAGCGCATGGGGCGCCACCAGCCCGACGAAGCCGATCGCGCCCGCCACCGCCACCCCGGCCCCGACCGCGAGCGCCGTGCCCGTCACCGCGAGGAACCGCACCCGGGCCAGCGAGACGCCGAGGGAGGCCGCCGCCTCCTCCCCCAGGGTGAGCGCGTCGAGCGCGGGGCCAAGGGCGAAGAGCAGCGCGCAGCCCCCGAGGATGAAGGGCGCCGCCAGCCACAGGTGCGGCAGCGACCTGTCGACGAGCGAGCCCATCAGCCAGTAGACGATCTCGGAGGCGGCGAAGGGATTGGGGGCGAGGTTCAGCACCAGCGCCGTCAGCGCCCCCGACAGGGAGGAGACCGCGAGCCCCGCGAGGATCAGCGTGACCGAGGAGGCGCCCGCCCCCGCCAGCCCCTGCACCAGCAGCGCCGCGGCGAGGGCGCTCGCCAGCGCCGCGAGGGGCAGGGCGAGGGGAAAGGCCGCGGCGAGCCCGGTGTAGAGCGCGACCACCGCCCCGAGCGCCGCCGCCCCCGAGACGCCGAGCAGCCCGGGCTCGGCCATGGGGTTGCGGAGATAGCCCTGCAAGGCCGCGCCCGACAGGCCGAGCGCCGCGCCGATCAGCAGGCCGAGGGCCGCCCGGGGCAGGCGGATCTCGCGCAGGACCAAGGTCATCGGCCCGCCGTCGCCGAGAATGAGCGCCCGCAGGCTCGCGCCGACCGGCAGGTCCGCCGGCCCGATCAGGAGCGAGGCGAGGAACAGCGCCGCCACGGCGGCCCCGAGCAGGGCGAGGGTCAGGCGATAGCGCGCGCGATCCGACATGGCCCGCAGCCAACCCTCCGGGGGCCTCGCGCGCAAGCCCCTCGTCACGGCCGCCGCGCCTCGACCCAGGCGCGCAGCCGGGACACGGCTTCGCCGCTCTGGGGCAGGCCGCAGACCCAGAGGTTGTCGGCGATCGCCGCGCGATCGGCTCCCAGCGCCCGGACCGCCGGATGGCGCAGGATCTCCTGCGCCAGCGCCGGCTTGCCGTAGTTCTGGCCGAGCACCAGCAGGTCGGGGGCCTCCATGACCAGCCGCTCCAGCGGCAGCCGCGCCAGCCCCTGGACCCCGTCGCGGGCGGCGAGGTTGTCGAGCCCCGCGCGCCGCAGGATCTCGTCCGCGAGGGTGCCTGCGCCCGAGGTGTAGCCGCCGGAATAGAGGAGCGTCGCCGTGGGACGGGCCCCGGGCGCGGGCGTCTCCCGGCCCGCCTCTAACCCTGCGTCCATCTCCGCCGCCAGCGCCGCCGCCCGGTCCTCGCGGCCGAGCAGCGCCCCGATCCGCAGGATGTTGGCGCGGGACTGGGCGAAGCTCGTCTCGAGCGGCAGGGTCTCCACCTTCAGCCCCAGCCGCTCCAGGGTCGCGCGGGTGTCGGGGCGCATGAATTCGCCCCCCAGCACCAGGTCGGGGGAGAGGAGGAAGATCTCCTCCGCCGCGCCGTGGTTCGCCGGATAGGCGGCCGCCTCCCGCGCCATGGCCGAGGAGACCGGGTCCCGGGCCACGGCGCTCACCGAGACGAGCTGGCCCGGCGCCGCGATCAGCATGGCGAGCTGGTCGGTGCAGAGGTTGGTCGAGACCACCCGTGCGGGCGCGGCCGCCGCCTCCAGGGCGAAGACCGCCGCCCCGAGCAGGGTGGCGACGCCCCCCATCCTCCGGGCGGCCTTGGCCGGCCCGGGAAACAGGTCGTCAACCTTGGTCAAGATCGCCTGAACGATTTTCGGAAAATCCCTCAATACCAACAGGATAACCCGCATAACACGCGTGTTGGCGCCCCGCCCCGGCGCGCTTTCGCGCGGGGCGGGGGGCTTTCGGCGACGCTCTCAGAACCGCGCCGCGACCCCGGCGTAGAAGGCCCGGTCGGATGTGCCGTAGCCCCGGGCGGTCTGGTACTGTTCGTCGAACAGGTTCTCCGCCCGGACATAGACCTCGGCGGCGTCGGTCACCGCATAGGCGACCCGGGCGTTCACCACTACGTAGTCCCTGGCCCAGCCCCTGGACTCGATCACCTCGCCGGTCGTCCAGTCGACGGCGCTGTCGTCGGTGTAGTCCCAGACGAAATCCGCCCCCAGGTCGTAGCTCACCCGCTTGTAGGCCCCGGTCGCGGTCAGGGAGAGGTCGTGCCGGGGAATACGATTGACGGGCTGGCCGTCCGGCTGCTCGGCGTCGGTATAGGTATAGCCGCCGCGCAGGGCGAAGAGATCCGAGAAGGCCCAGGCCGCGGCCAGCTCCAGCCCGCGGCTCTTCGTCTTGCCGTCGGTCTGAACGTAGCGGCCGAAGGGATCCGCCGAGAGGGTCTCGAACTGGATCAGGTCCTCAATCTCCAGCCAGAACACCGTGGCGCTCGCCTCGCCCTTGCCGCCGCCGAAGCTCTGGGCCACGCCGAGGTCGGCGCTGACGCTGGTCTCGGGCTCGAGGTCGGGATTGCCGTAGACCGAGAAGAGCTCGTAGTTCGACGGCGCCCGGAACCCGTTCGCCAGCGATCCGCGGATCGTGGTCCGGGGCGCCGCCAGCCAGGCGAAGGTCGCCCGGGCGGTGGGAAAATAGCCGAACTCCGAATGATCGTCGGCGCGGAAGGCGGCGTTGAAGACGAAGCGCTCGCTCGGCGTCCAGTTGCCTTGCAGCCAGGCGCCGGCGATCCAGGTGGACTCGGACGCGTCCCAGGTCGATTCCGACTCCTCCCGCGACCAGTCGGCGCCGAACTGGAAGCCCACGGCGGCGGAGTGGGTCCAGGCGCCCTGGTACTCGGCCTTGGTGCGCCGGCCCTGGTAGGTCGACGCGGTTCCGAACTGGGTCAGGTCGCGGTCGGTGTCGTAGTAGGACAGCGCCAGCGTGTTCATGAGCCCCGCGTCGGTGGTGAAGTCCGCGCCGCCGCGCAGGCCCCACTGGGTGGTCTCGTAGGGGTTGTCCGCGTCCTGGCCGGGACCCGCCCCGTTGTCGAAGTTGCCGTCCTGCCTCTGCCAGAAGCCGGCGGCGAAGACGTCCGCCTGGGGGGTGAGGTGGAGCCGCCCCGACCCGGAGAGGCGGGTGGTCTGGTTGTCGTCCTTCTCCGTGTTGCCATCCGCCTCCTCGGCGGCGGAAAAGCCGTCGGTCTGGAAGCGGTTGGCGCTCAGCGCGAACTCGCCCTTATCGTTTAGGCCGGTGAGCGTGTAGGAGCCGCGGAAGGTGGAGAACGAGCCGCCCTCGAGGACGAAGCTGTTCTGGAGCCCGGGCTCGGTCGGCCGCGGCGAGGTGATCGAGACCACGCCGCCCACCGCCTGGCCGCCGTAGAGCGCCGACTGGCTGCCCTTCAGCACCTCGACCCGGCTGGCGTCGTCGGTCAGCAGGCCCGAGAGCGACGGCGTGACCTGGGTGCCCGAGGGGTCGGAGATCTCGATCCCGTCCACCTCGACCCGGACATATTGCGACGGCGCGCCCCGCACCGCGAAGCCGGAGATGGAGCCCGGGGGCCCCGACTGGTTGACGGTCACCCCGGGCAGGTCGCGCAGCTGCTGGAGGACGAAGGGCCGGCCGTCGGCCTCCATCGCCGTCCCGTCGAGCACGTCGACGGAAGAGCCGGTCAGCGCGGGCTGGGAGGGCGCGCGGTTGGCGCTGAGCACGATCGGGTCGAGCATCAGGCTCTGCGCCGCGGCGGGCAGCGCGGCGACGGCGAGGATGGGAAGGGACCCGGCGATGGGCATCGCGAAACGCATGGACTTGCGCCGCTCCTTTGGCCTGCGGCCGGGCGATGGCCCGGCGGTTGCTGCGAGCGTCCGAGGCGCAGGGACGGGTCCGGGCGCATCCGACGGCGGTTTCACGTCACCGCTGCGGATCGCCGCCCCTGCCGCGCGCCCCGCGCGGCCGGATGGGTGAACGTCGGGGCAGGTCTCCTGGCTCGCGGGTCGCCGCCTCGCGTCCGCCTTCCCGGGACGGGTCCCAGTGGCTTGATGGACGGGGCTCGCCGCCTACAGTTGCGGGGGCAGCCGCGGAATTTCGCCGCGTTCCCTCTTCGCCCCGGACCTTGCGGACCGGGGAACCTCGACGCAGTGCAGCATCGGGTCGCGGCGTCGGGATGTCAAGCCGGGGAGGGCGCGGCCGCCTGCAGCCGCGCGGCCCTCGGCTATCGCCCGCGCGCCTCCGGGATCAGGCCGCGGGGCGCGAAGCGCAGCGCAAGCAGCAGGATCAGCCCCATCAGGAACAGGCGCAGGAAGGGCGCGCCGCCCAGGAGCCGGGCCCGGATCACCGAATCCGCAGGCATCCCGGCCGTCACCGCGGTCATCAGCGTGTGGCCCACCGGCTCGGCGACCACCCAGACGTACCACATCAGGAACGCGCCCAGCACCGCGCCCCAGTTGTTGCCGGAGCCGCCCACGATCACCATCACCCAGATGATGAAGGTGTAGCGCAGGGGCGTGTAGGAGGAGGGGGTGAACTGACCGTCGAGCGTCACCAGCATCGCGCCGGCCACCCCCACCACCGCCGAGCCCAGCACGAAGACCTGGAGGTGGCGGGCGGTGACGTCCTTGCCCATGGCCTCGGCCGCGTCGCGGTTGTCGCGGATCGCCCGCATCATCCGCCCCCAGGGCGAGCGCAGCGCCCGCTGGCAGAGCCAGAAGATCGCGGCCAGCACCACGGAGAACAGGCAGGCGTAGGAGAGCCGCACCAGCACCGCCGCGGTGGTGGCGAGCGGCGCGTCGAAGCGGGCGGCGAGATCGGCGACCCAGGCCATCTGCTGGAACTCGAGCTCGGTCGGAACGGGCCGGGGGATGCCGGTGACGTTCTTGACCCCGCGGGTCAGCCAGTTCTCGTTCTTCAGCGCGGCGAGGATAATCTCGGAAATGCCGAGCGTGGCGATGGCGAGGTAGTCGGAGCGCAGGCCGAGGGCGATCTTGCCCACGAGATAGGCCGCCCCCGCGGCGAAGAGCCCGCCCACGGCCCAAGAGATGAGCACCGGCAGGCCGAGACCGCCGAGATAGCCCGCCGCCGCCGGATTGATCGCCTCGATCGCCGCCGAGGCCGGGTCGAGGAACACCCGCATGATCCCGTAGCCGATCAGCACGACCACGATCCCCGCCGGCCCCCGCAGACCCGGCGCCATCCGGTCGCGGACGAACAGCGCCGCGCCGATGGTGGCGACGATGGCGAGCGCCGCGAGGCCGAGGTTCCAGCCCCCCGCCGACAGCGCCCCGGGCACGGGCGGCATGGAGGTGAGCACCGCCGCCACCCCGCCGAGGGCGGCGAAGCCCATGATGCCGACGTTGAAGAGCCCGGCGTAGCCCCATTGCATGTTCACCCCCAGCGCCATCACCGCCGAGATGAGCTGGAGGTTCAGGATGGTGAGCGCGAGCGTCCAGCTCTGCAGCGTCCCGACCGCCAGGATCAGGCCCGCCATGGCGGCATAGAGGACGAGGATGCGGGGCGCGCCGGTCATACCACCTTGCCCTTGAAGATGCCGGTCGGCCGCACCAGGAGCACGATGACCAGGATGATGAACGAGACCGCGAACTTGTAGTCGGTGCCGAGCAGCTGGACCATGCCCGAGGGCGCCCAGTCCGCCGGCAGCACGTAGCCCAGCACCTGGCGATAGGCGTAGGTGAGCGTCACCTCGGAAAAGGCGATGATGAAGCCGCCCGCGATCGCCCCGAAGGGCTGGCCGATGCCGCCGACGATCGCCGCGGCGAAGATCGGCAGCAGGAGCTGGAAATAAGTGAAGGGCCGGAACGACTTGTCAAGGCCGTAGAGGACGCCCGCGATGGTCGCGAGGCTCGCCGCCAGGATCCAGGTGATCGCCACCATCCGGTCGGGATTGATCCCGGAGAGGAGCGCCAGATCCTCGTTGTCGGAGAAGGCGCGCATGGCCTTGCCGGTGCGGGTGCGCTGGAGGAACCAGAACACCGCCGCGGTCACGAGCACCATGACCACGACGGTCAGGAGCTGGCTGGTGCGGAGCGCGAGCCCCTGGTCGAGGCCGGTCATCGCCTTGAAATCGTTGACGCGGATGACGAATCTCTCGCCGTCCTCGAAACGGCGGTCGTCGGGGCCGATCAGGAAATGGGTGAGGGCGTTGTAGATGTACATCACGCCGACCGAGGCCATGACGAAGATCACGCCCGCGCTTTTCTGCCGGCGGTAGAACCGGTAGACCGCCCGGTCTGTGCCGAGCGTGAGCAGCACCGCCGCGGCGATGCCGAAAGGCAGGGCGAGGAGCGCGGTCGGCAGGGGGGCGATCCCGATCCCGGCCGATTGCAGCCCCCAGGTGACGAGGATGGTCGCCGCCGTCCCGAAGGCCATGGTGTCGCCATGGGCGAAGTTCGAGAAGCGCAGCACGGCGTAGATCAGGGTGACGCCGAGCGCCCCGAGGGCGAGCTGGGCGCCATAGGCCGCGGCGGGGATGATGACGAAATTCGCCAGCACCACGAGGGCGTTGAGGAAATCCGTCATGCGTTCCCCCCGAGGAAGGTGCGCCGCACCTCGTCATCCGCCAGCAACGCCGCGCCGGTGTCGGTGAAGCGGTTCGCGCCCTGAACCAGCACGTAGCCCTTGTCGGCGATCTCCAGCGCCTGGCGGGCGTTCTGCTCGACCATCAGGATCGAGACCCCGGCGCGGGCGATCTCGATGATCTTGTCGAAGAGCTCGTCCATGACGATGGGCGAGACGCCCGCCGTCGGCTCGTCGAGCATGAGCACCTTGGGCCGGGTCATCAGGGCGCGGCCCACGGCCACCTGCTGGCGCTGGCCGCCCGAGAGCTCGCCCGCCGGCTGGCGGCGCTTCTGCCGCAGGATGGGAAAGAGGTCATAGATCTGCTCGATGGTCGGGCGAAAGTCGTCGTCGCGGATATAGGCCCCCATCTCGAGGTTCTCCTCCACCGTCATGGAGGTGAAGACGTTCGCCACCTGCGGGACGAAGCCCATGCCGGCGCGCACCCGTTCCTGGGGGGAGAGGGCGGTGATGTCCTGGCCGTCGAGCCGGACATGGCCCTGACGCAGCTTCAGCATCCCGAAGACCGCCTTCATGGCGGTGGACTTGCCCGCGCCGTTGGGGCCGACGATCACCGCGATCTCGCCGCGGTCGACGGCGATGGTGCAGCCGTGGAGGATGTCCGCGCCGCCGTAGCCGCCGGTCATCTCCGCGCCGATGAGAAAGCTCATGCCGGGACTCCCGCGGCGGGGCGCGGAGCGTCAGGCGGGGGGAAAGTCGCGTCGTCGCGCATGCGTCCTCTTTTCTCTCCAGCTATGCCTGCAATCCCGGCGGGCGCAAGGGCGGCGTCGCGCGCCGCCGGGCCTGTCGTCGCGCGTCCGCGCGGTTGCTTCGATGTGCGGCGCAGCATAGCAAGGTCGGCGATGCGCGGCGCAGCCTGCGCCGGCCAGACAGGGGAGCGGACGATGACCACGCCGCGGCGACGGACGGGCAAGCGGATCAACCTCGCCTTGCAGGGGGGCGGCTCCCACGGGGCGCTCGCCTGGGGGGTTCTCGACCGGCTGCTGGAGGACGGGCGGCTGCGGATCAGCGCCATCAGCGGCACCAGCGCCGGGGCGATGAACGCGGTGGTCTTCGCCGACGGCTTCGAGCGGGACGGGCCCGAGGGCGCGCGCGCTGCGCTCGCCGCCTTCTGGAAGGCGGTCAGCGACGCGGCCCGCTTCTCGCCGATCCAGCGCACCCCCCTCGACCGGGCGATGGGCCGCTACAGCCTCGATCGCTCGCCCGGCTACCTGTTCATGGAGGGGCTGAGCCGCATCTTCTCCCCCTACGAGCTCAATCCGCGCAACGTGAACCCGCTGCGGGACATCCTCGAAACCCACGTCAATTTCGACAACGTGAACCGCCGCCGCCAGGTCCAGGTCTTCGTCACCGCGACGAACGTGCGCACCGGCCGGCCGCGGATCTTCGGGCGGGGCGACGTGACGGCCGACGCGGTGCTGGCCTCGGCCTGCCTTCCGCAGATGTTCCCGGCGGTCGAGATCGGCGGCGAAGCCTACTGGGACGGCGGCTTCGCCGGCAACCCGGCGCTCTATCCGCTGATCGACAACCGGGCGAGCCAGGACATCGTCGTCGTCCAGATCAACCCGATCGTGCGCCGCGAGCTGCCCCGCTCGGCGCGCGACATCATCAACCGGGTCAACGAGATCAGCTTCAACTCCAGCCTCATCAAGGAGATGCGGGCCATCGCGATGATGCAGCGGCTCGCGGACGACGCGGGGCTGGACCTCGGTCATCGCCGGACGTTCCTGCACATCATCCATGCGGAGGAGGAGGTGCAGGATCTCGCCGCCTCCTCGAAGCTGAACGCCGAATGGGCCTATCTTCAGAAGCTGTTCCAGCATGGACGGGCGTGGGCGCAGGACTGGCTCGACGCGCATTTCGACGATATCGGGGTCCGCTCCACCCTCGACCTCGACGAGATCTGGGAGGACGCCCCGCGCCCGCCGGTCGGAGCGGCGGACGCGCCGGCGGAAGAGCCGGAAGACTGAGGGCCCCCTTCCACGCTTCCTGCAGGGCCGCGGCGCGCCCTGCAGGAAGCGGCGGCCGCTTCGATGATCTGGGCCGCCATCTTTGCGGCGGGAGAGGCGCCCGGGGCCGCTTTCAGGGGATCGTCACGCCCGGCTTGTTCTTCAGGCCGCGGCCGAGGTAGGCCTCGATCACCGCCTCGTTGGCCTTGACCTCCGCCGCCGAGCCCTCGGCCAGGACCTTGCCCTCGGCCATGACGATCACCGGGTCGCAGAGCCGCCCGATGAAATCCATGTCGTGCTCGATCATGCAGAAGGTGTAGCCGCGCTCCCGGTTCAGGCGCAGGATCGCGTCGCCGATGGTGTTGAGCAGGGTGCGGTTCACCCCCGCGCCCACCTCGTCGAGGAAGACGATCTTGGCGTCGACCATCATGGTGCGGCCGAGCTCCAGGAGTTTCTTCTGGCCGCCGGAGAGGTTGCCGGCATATTCGTCCGCGACGTGGCGGATCTCGAGGAAGTCGATCACCTCGTCGGCCCGGGCGCGCACCTCCGCCTCGCGGCCGCGGACCCGGCCGGGGCGGAACCAGGCGTCCCACAGGGCCTCGCCCGGCTGCCCGGCCGGCACCATCATCAGGTTCTCGCGCACGGTCAGGGTGCCGAACTCATGGGCGATCTGAAAGGTGCGCAGCAAACCCTTGTGAAACAAGGCGTGCGGGCTGAGGCCGGTGATGTCCTCGCCGTCGAGCCAGACCCGTCCGGAGGTGGGGGAATAGAGCCCGGCGATGACGTTGAAGAGGGTGCTCTTGCCCGCGCCGTTCGGGCCGATCAGGCCGGTGATCGCGCCTTTGGCGATCTCGATCGAGGCGCCGTCGACGGCCCGCAGGCCGCCGAAATGCATGTGCAGGTCCTCGACCCGGATCATCGGCCGCCTCCCGGGGCCGCGCCGCCGGCGCGACCCTGCCGTTCGCCCTGGCTCGGGGTCACTTGAACCCGAGCGTCTCGATCGCGCCGTTCTCGATGGCGAAGACGCGGAAGCTGCCCGCCGCCTCGCCCTCGCCGATCAGCTCGACGTTGGTGGCGCCGACATAGTCGATGTCCTTGCCCTCCTTGATCAGTTCCAGCCCCTTGGCGAGTTCGCCGACGTTGATCTTCTCGCCGGGGGCGTTGGCCACCTCCATGACCTTTTCCTTGACCTTGGCGCCCTCGGTCGAGCCCGCGGCCTGGATGGCGAGCGCGATCAGCGCGGCGGCGTCGTAGCTTTCCGCCACGTAGGACGAGGTGCCGTCGAAGCCCGCCTGGGTGGCGAGATCGACCAGGGTCGCCGTGCCGGCGGTGTCGGAGCCCGGGACGGTGCCGATCAGCTTGCCGTCGAGCTCCGGCCCGATCGCCTGGATCAGGCTTTCGCCATACATGCCGTCGCCGACGATGAAGCTGTCGAAGGCCCCGGTGTCGAGCGCCGCCTGGATGATGCCGCGGCCGCCCTGGTCCACGTAGCCGAAGACCATCAGGTGCGGCGCGCCGGAGGCGGCGAGCGCCGCGACCTCGGCCGAATAGTCGCCCTTGCCGTCCTCGTGGGGCTGGCTGGTCGCGACCTTGCCGCCGGCCTCGCCGAAGAACTTCGAGAAGCTCTCGGCGAGGCCCTTGCCGTAGTCGTTGTTGGTGTAGGTGACCGCCACCTCGTCGATGCCGCGATCCTTCAGCACCTGGGCCAGCACCTCGCCCTGGCGGGCGTCGGAGGGGGCGGTGCGGAAGAAGAAGCCGTTGTCGGCGAGGGTCGAGAGCGCCGGCGAGGTGGCCGAGGGCGAGATCATCACGATGCCGTTCGGCACGGCGACGTTCGTCGCGACCGCGGTGGTCACGCCCGAGCAGTCGGCGCCGAGGATCGCCACGACCTTGTCCGAGGTCACCAGCCGCTCGGCCGCGGCGGTGGCGGCGGCGGCGTCGATGCAGGTGGAGTCGGCGCGCACCGGGGCGAGCTTCAGCCCGTCGAGCAGCTTGCCCGAGTCCGAGACCTCCTTGAAGGCGAGCTCGCCCCCCGAGGCCATGTGCGGCGTGATCGAGGCCAGAGGCCCGGTGAAGCCCAGGATGATGCCGACGTTGGCGCTGTCCTGCGCGGAGGCCGCGGTGGCGATCAGGGCGGCGGCGGTGGCCAGCAGCATGCGTTTCATGAACCCGTCCTCATATGGCTTCGTCGTGGCGTGCCGCGGAGCCCCGGGCGGGGCGGCGGGAATCGTCGCCGAAACCTTATCTCTTTGCGATTCCGTGGCAAGCCGGCGGCGGAGGTCATGGTTGCCGCGCACCTGCGGAAAAACTGCGGCGCCGCAACGTGAACTTGCTTCGCTAAAACTCGAAACTTGCTGTCGTTTAAAGCCGAAATCCCGCCCGCGCTCCGCTATAAGCGGTTGCGCGGGAGCCCCCTTGGGCCCCATGCTCACCCGGCTCCCCCTGGCTCGGAATCATAACGAAAGGACACGGAATGACCTTCATGCCCGCCTTCGAGCCTGCCGTCTGCGTGGTCGATTCCTACGTCCGCGCGACCGAGCGCAAACGCCGCGTCCTGTCCACGCGGCGCGCGGTGCATGACGTGCGCCAGGTGCTGCCGGGTTGCAGGCTGACCGACCGGGAGATCGCAACCCTGGTCGAGCACGCGGCGGTCGGCCGGCGCTGCCGCATGGTCATCTTCGATTTCGCCGACTGAGTCCCTACGACCTAGGTCCAATTCCCGCCTCCGCCGCCCCATCCTAGCCTTTCCGCGAGGAAACGCGCCCGAAGGCTGGCCATGGGACGGATGTTGCGGATCGCCGCGCTGCTCGCGCTGCTTCCGGCGTGGCTCGCCGCCGCGCCGCTGACCCGGGACGAGATCGCGCCTCTGGTCGCGCCCCCCTACGCCCTGGGCGATCCGGTGAACGACAAGGGCGTCTGGACCTTGCTGAATTCCGGCGGCGCGCCGGCGGGCCACGTCTTCGAGACGGGTCCGCTCGCGCCCCTGCCGGGATTCTCCGGCCAGCCCATCGACATGCTGGTGACGCTCGACGCCCAGGGGCGGTTCCTCGACGTGCGGCTGCTGCATCACAACGAGCCGATCTTCGTCTCGGGCCTGGGCGAGGCGCCGTTCCGCGCCTTTCTCGAACAGTACCGCGGCCATTCGATCCATGAGCCGCTGGTGGTGGGCACCGCCTATGGCGCGCCGTCCGGCGCCGCCGCGGGATCCGGTGGGTCAGGCTCGGACCTGGTGCGCCTGGACGGGGTGGCCAAGGCCACGGCCTCGGTGCGGATCGCCCATGAATCGATCCTCGCCGCCGCCCTCGCCGTGGCCCGGGACCGGATGCAGGGGGTGGCGGCGGGGCCGCCGGCCGCGCCCGACCCGACGGTGGACGAGCCGCTCGACTGGCCCGCGCTGGTCGCCCAGGGCCTCGCGAGGCGGCTCGCCGTGACCAACGCCGAGCTCGACCGCGCCTTCGCCGGCGGGATCTGGGCCGACGACGATCCCGAGGCGAGGGCGGATTCCGAGGGGCTCTACCTCGACCTCTGGGCGGCGGACATCGGCCCGCCCGCGGTCGCCCGGGCGGTGCTGGACGCCGACGGGCTCGCCGAGCTGGAGCGTTTCCGCGCGGTCTCGCCCGACGACGAGCCGATCTTCGTGGTCGACGCCGGGCGTCACGGCCTGGTCTCGGCGGATTTCGTGCGCAACACCGAGCCCGACCGGCTGTCGGCGACCCAGGACGGGCTGCCCGTCGCCCTGCGCGATGCGGACCTCGTGTTCGAGACCCGGCCGGAGGCGCCCCAGGGCGTCGCCATGATCCTGCGGACCGACCGGCGGTTGGGCTTCGACCCGACCCGGGACTGGACGCTGACCGCCCAGGCGGTGCGGGCCCACGGCATGCTCCAGCCCGAGATGGGGTCGGCGCATTTCGACCTGGCCATGGGGTCGGACCCGCGGTTCTTCGCCCGGCCGGCGGCGCCGGTCATGCGACCGCCCTGGCGCGAAGCGATCGAGGCCCGGCGGGGGGATCTGGTCCTCCTCGCCGTCCTGCTCGCCGGGATGGTGGGCGCGCTGGCCTTCGGGCTGCGCCGGGTCGCGGGGCTCGCCTGGTTCACGCCGCTGCGGCTGGCTGTCCTCGCCGTCGTGATCGGCTTTGTCGGCTGGCACGGGCAGGGGCAGCTTTCCATCGTCACCGTGCTTGCCGCCCTGAGGGCGCTCGCGGGGGGCGGCAGCCTGGCGGTGCTGCTCTACGATCCGTTCTCGCTGATGATCTGGGGGGCGGCGATCCTCGGCTTCTTCCTCTGGGGCAGGGGCCTCTTCTGCGGGTGGCTCTGTCCCTTCGGCGCGATGCAGGAGTTCGCCCATCACCTGGGCCGGCGCCTCGGTCTCGACCGCGAGCCGCCGCCCGTCTGGGACCGGCCCCTGAAGGCGGTGAAGTACCTCGTCCTCGCCGGGCTGGTCGCCATCGCCTTCCTCCTGCCCGAACAGGCGGAGACCGCGGCGGAGGTCGAGCCCTTCAAGACCGCGATCACCACCGGCTTTCAGCGGGAGTGGCCCTATGTGGCCTATGCGGCGGCCTGGCTCGTGTTCGGGCTGGCGATCTTCAAGCCCTTCTGCCGGTGGATCTGTCCGCTGGGGGCGCTGATGGCGATCGGCGGCCTCTTGCGGACCCGGGACTGGATCCCGCGCCGGGCGCAGTGCGGCGCGCCCTGCCAGCTCTGCAAGGTCCGCTGCCGCTACGGGGCGATCGACCGCTCGGGCGAGGTCGGGTATGCGGAGTGCTTCCAGTGCCTCGACTGCGTGACCATCCACGACGACCCCCGGCAATGCGTGCCGCTGGTGCTGGCCGCGCGGAGCCGGGCGCCGAGGAAGGCGGCATGAGGCGGCGGCGTTTCCTCGCGATCGCGGCGGCCTTTTTCGCCGCCCCGGCCGCGCGGGCTGAGGTCACGTCCTGGCGCGCGCCGGCGCTCGGGGGCGAGGTTCGGGTGGACCTGCGGGGGCCGCGCGGGCTCGGGGCCGCGACGGCCGCCCGCATCGCCGCGCTCGTCGAGGAGGTGGAGGCGGCGGCGAGCCTCTTTCGCCCGGACTCCGCCCTCGCCCGCCTCAACGCCGCAGGGAGACTGGAGGCGGCGCCGGGGGCGCTGACGGACCTGCTGGAGATCGCGGGGGAGATGCACGCGGCCACGGGGGGCGTCTTCGATCCCACCGTCCAGCCCCTGTGGCGGGCGCTGGCGGAAGGGCGCGACCCGGGGCCCGCCCGCGACGCCATCGGCTGGGCGCAGGTGAGGCCGGGGCCGGCCCCGCGGCTCGGGGCGGGGCAGGGGCTGACCCTCAACGGCATCGCCCAGGGCTATGCCGCGGACCGGGTCCGGGCGACGCTGGCCGAGGCGGGCTACGGGACGGCGCTGGTCGACATGGGCGAGTTCGCCGCCCTCGGCGGGCCCTTCGCCCTGGGCCTGGCCGACCCGCAGATCGGCCTCTTCGGGGAGCGCCGGATCCTGGGCGGGGCGCTGGCGGTGTCGAGCCCCGGGGCGATGCGGATCGGGGCCGAGCTGCACATCCTGGGACCGCGGGGAGAGCCCGCGCTCTGGTCGACGGTCGCGGTGGAGGCGGAGCGGGCGGCGATCGCCGACGGGGCCTCGACGGCCTTCTGCCTGATGGACCGGGAGGCCATCCGCGCCGCCCGGGACCGCCTGCCCGGGGTGGGGCGGGTCACGCTGGTCGATTTCGCCGGGGACGTCTCCAGCCTCTGACCGGTCCGCGCGACGCCGGAAGGCGCGGGATATCACGCGTGATATTGTGGTCAAGATACTGAAAAAGCTTGATTATCCTATTTTCATTAACCCGGGGGTCATCTTGGTTGAGAAATCGGACCTAGTCGGGCGCGCCGATCCAAGCGGGAAGCCTTCGGCGCGCCGCTTCGGTCAGGGCGCGGGCCTGGGCGCGATCTCCATGTCGCCGAGCGGGGCTCCGTCCGGGGACATGACGCGGATGCGCTCGCGCCCCTCCGCGTCGCGGGTCACCACCGCGACCCAGCCGGTGCCGAAGGTCACCGCCCCGGGGGTCTCGCCCGCGGGCAGGGAGAGGGAAGCGGGCAGTGCCGGCTGGCTCGGCCTGAGCTGGGCGAGGCGGATGACAAGCAGGCCCACGACCGTTATCACGCCGAGGATCAGCACCGCCGTCAGCGTCGTCACCAGCCGGCGCAGGCGGCGCAGGGCGGGGGGCTCCGGGCCCTCCTCCGCGCTCCCGAGATTGGAACCCATGTCCGCGCCCCTCCAGACCCTTCGCCTCACGCTGTCGCCGGATCTCGCCGGCGAACGGCTTGATAAGGCCTTGGCGGCCGCCGCGCCAGACGGCTCGGGCCTCAGCCGGTCCCGGCTCCAGGCGCTGATCGGCGAGGGGGCGGTGACGCTCGGCGGCCTGCCCATCGACGACCCCCGCGTCAAGGTCCGCGGCGGCGAGGAGATCGAGATCGCCCTGCCGCCGCCCGCCCCCGCCCGGGCCCAGGCCGAGGACATCCCGCTCGTCATCGTCCACGAGGACGACGACCTGATCGTGATCGACAAGCCCGCGGGGCTGGTCGTCCATCCCGCCCCCGGCGCGCGGGAGGGGACGCTGGTCAACGCGCTCCTCCACCATTGCGGGGCGAGCCTCTCGGGCGTGGGGGGCGAGGCGCGGCCGGGCATCGTCCACCGCATCGACAAGGAGACCTCGGGCCTTCTCGTCGCCGCCAAGAACGATTTCGCCCACCAGGGCCTCGCCGCCCAGTTCGCCGCCCATACGCTGGAGCGGCGCTACCTGGCGCTGACCTGGGGCGCGCCCGACCCCGCCGACCCGCGGGTCTCGGGCCTGCCGGGGGTGGCGTGGGAGCCGGGCGCGGTGCTGCGCATCGCCACGCGGATCGGGCGCAGCGCCGCCGACCGCAAGAAGATGGCGGTGGTGCAGGAGGGGGGGCGCAGCGCCGTCACCCGCGCCCGGGTCCTTGAAAAACTGGGCCCGAGCCCCCATTTTCCCGCGGCGCTGGTGGAGTGCCGCCTGGAGACGGGCCGAACCCACCAGATCCGCGTCCACCTTGCCCATGTCGGACATCCGCTGATCGGCGATCCGGTTTATGGCCGCCGCCGGACCACCGCCGATCCGGTCCTGGCCGGGTTTCCCCGCCAGGCGCTCCACGCCGCCACGCTCGGCTTCGTCCACCCCCGCACGGGGACGGAGATGCGCTTTGCAGCGCCCTTGCCCGCGGACGTTCAAGCATTGTTGACGCATTTGCGACGGAATGACGCCGCGGCCGCGTTTTAACGATTCGCAGAAGTCTCTATACTGGTCGCCAAAGATACGACGGGGAACCGCCCGTCCGGAGGGGTCTCGTGAGCTACAGCAAGCTTCCCGCGCCGTCGCCCGAACAGGGCCTGTCGCGCTATCTGACGGAAATCCGCAAGTTCCCGATGCTGGAGCCGGAACAGGAATACATGCTCGCCAAGGCCTGGGTCGACCATGGCGACAAGGAGGCGGCGCATCAGCTGGTGACGAGCCACCTGCGCCTCGCCGCCAAGATCGCCATGGGCTATCGCGGCTACGGCCTGCCCACCGCCGAGGTGATCTCGGAGGCGAACGTCGGGCTGATGCAGGCGGTCAAGCGCTTCGACCCGGACAAGGGGTTCCGCCTCGCCACCTACGCCATGTGGTGGATCCGCGCCTCGATCCAGGAATACATCCTGCGGTCCTGGTCCCTGGTGAAGATGGGGACCACCGCCGCGCAGAAGAAGCTGTTCTTCAACCTGCGCAAGGCCAAGAACAAGATCGGCGCCATCGAGGAAGGGGAGCTGCGCCCCGAGAACGTGGCGCGGATCGCCAAGGACCTGAATGTGTCCGAGGACGAGGTGATCTCGATGAACCGCCGGATGTCCGGCGGGGACAGCTCGCTCAACGCCCAGATCAAGGGCGACGGCGACGGCACCGCCGAATGGCAGGACTGGCTGGAGGACGAGGACGCCGACCAGGCCATGGCCTATGCCGAGCGCGACGAGCTCGACAGCCGCCGCGAGCTGCTGCTCGAGGCGATGGGGGGCCTGAACGAGCGCGAGCGGCACATCCTGACCGAGCGCCGGCTGAAGGACGATCCGGTGACGCTGGAGGATCTGTCGAAGGAATACGACGTCAGCCGCGAGCGCATCCGCCAGATCGAGGTCCGCGCCTTCGAGAAGCTGCAGAAGCGCATGCGCGAGCTCGCCGCCGAGAAGGGCATGGTTCCGGCGGTCAACTGACCGCTAGAGCGATATCCAACCAGACGGGATCGTCTGGTGGTTAAGATATTGCGACAAAACAATAATGTAGAGCGGAGGGCCCGGCTCTGCCGGGACGGATTGCGCTCTGGCCGCCCGAAGAGAGGTTTCCGCCGGCGCCTGTCTTCGCCGCCAGCGGGCCTGCGGGCGGCGCAGCCCCTCGCCGCCTGAACCCGCGAAGGGGGCGCAGATCCTGTGACCCCTCGCATTGCGATCATGCTACGCTCCTCCGAACGACGGCCTTGGGAGGAGGCGGAGCGATGGGAACGATGACCTGTCCGAAATGCGGCGGATCGGGGTCCGTGCCGGCGATGGTGACCTGCGGGACCTGCAACGGCGCGGGCTCGACCCCGAGCGCGAGCCGACATGCCCGGGCTGCGGCGGCAAGGGCGAGGTGCAGGGCAAGCGCACCTGTCCGCTGTGCGGCGGCTCCGGCACGGTCGAGAAGCCGGCCGCCGACGAGGGCTGAGGGGTTTGAGGCCGCTCGGGCCGCCTCAGGCTTCTTCCTCGATCTCCACCTGGGCGATGGTCGTCGCCCCGCCGTTGAGGCGGGCGGCGACCGCGTGGCCGAGCGCGATGGCCGCGAGGCAGAGCGCCACCGACAGCAGGATGTTCAGCCCGGCGCGCAGTAGCGCGTCGGAGCGCAGGAGGTCGAGCGTCTGCAGGCTGAAGGAGGAAAAGGTGGTGTAGCCGCCGCAGACGCCGATCATCACGAAGAGCCGCAGGTTGTCGGAGACGGGGAATCGCCCCTGGGCGAGGGTGAGCGTCCCGAAGAAGCCGATCAGGAACGAGCCCGAGGCGTTGATGAGGATCGTCCCCCAGGGCAGGCTGCGGCTGATCGGCGCGGCGAGGACCGAGACGGCGTAGCGCGCCAGCGTCCCGAGCGCGCCCCCCAGCATCACGATCAGGCAGGAGGTCAGGGACATGCGTCCTCCGGCACGCAAAAACCCGCCTTTCGGCGGGTCGTCCGGCGCTGGCAGCCCCTACGGGAGTCGAACCCGTCTTTCCAGATTGAGAATCTGATGTCCTAACCGATAGACGAAGGGGCCAAGCGCGGCGCTTTCTAGCTCTGTCGCCCGCCGCCTGCAAGAGGCGGCTTGGCAGTCCCTACGGGAGTCGAACCCGTCTTTTCAGATTGAAAATCTGACGTCCTAACCGATAGACGAAGGGACCGGAGCCGGGGCCCCATGTATAGGGGCGCGTCGGGGCGATCAAGGGGATAATCGCGTCTTTTTGCAGGTCCGGTGCTGCCCGTCAGGCGCGCGGTTCCGCCGCGTCCTCCAGGTGGAGCTTCGGCCGCCGGCGGCCGCCCCAGGCGTCGGCCTCCAGCCGTCCGGCGAGGTGGAGCCGGGCGCCGCGGGCGCGGGCGAGCAGTTCGCCGAGGGGCGTGCCGGCGGCGCGGAAGGCGATGGCCTCGAGCCGCCCGCCGGGGCCGTCGGCGAGCGTCAGGGCGAGGTGGCTTTCGCCGACCGGGCGCAGGGCGGCGACTTGCGCCTCCGCCACCGCGATGCGGGGGGCGGGGGCGCCGGCGCCGTAGGGACCGGCGGCGGCGAGCGCGTCGCAGAGCTCCAGCGTCGCCGCGGCGGGGCCGATGACCCCGTCGAGGCGGAGCGTCTCGGGCGCCTCCTCCCCCGCGCCCTGCCGGGCGAGGAGTTCGCCGAGGCGGGCCATGGCGGGGGCGAGCTGGCCGCGGGCGAGGCTGAGCCCCGCCGCCATCCGGTGGCCGCCGCCCTTGGAGATGAGCCCCTCGGCGGCGAGCCGGGCCACGGCCGCGCCGAGGTCCACCCCGGCTATGGAGCGGCCGGAGCCCTTGCCCTCGGCGCCGTCGAGGCCGATCACCACCGCCGGGCGGCCGAAGGCCTCCTTCAGGCGGGCGGCGACGATGCCGACGACGCCGGGGTGCCAGCCCTCGCCGGCGGCCCAGGCGAGGGGGCCCTGCGCCCCGCCGTTCGCCTCGGCGGCGGCGAGGGCCGCGGCGAGGACCCGGGCCTCGATCGCGCGGCGCTCGGCGTTCAGGCGGTCGAGGCGGGCGGCGAGCGCGGCCGCCTCCGAAGGGTCGGCGGTGGCGAGGAGGCGCGCGCCGAGGTCCGCCGCGCCCACCCGGCCGCCGGCGTTGATCCGGGGACCCAGCGCGAAGCCGAGCGTATAGGCCGTGGGCGCGCCCTTGACCCCCGCCGCCTCCGCGAGCGCGGCGAGGCCGGGGCGCAGGCCCTGGCCCATGAGCGCGAGCCCCTGCCGCACGAAGGCGCGGTTGAGTCCCACCAGCGGCGCCACGTCCGCCACGGTGGCGAGCGCCACGAGGTCGAGGAGGGGCAGGAGGTCGGGGGCCGGGAGCCCCGCCTGGCGGCGCAGGCGGTTGGCGGCGACCAGGGCGAGGAACACCACCCCGGCGGCGCAGAGGTGGCCGAGGGCGCCGTCCTCGTCCTGGCGGTTCGGGTTCACCACCGCGACGCAGTCGGGCAGGGTCAGCCCCCCCTGGTGGTGGTCGAGCACCACCACGTCGCAGCCCGCCGCCGCGATCGGCTCATGGGAAAGCGTGCCGCAGTCGACGCAGATCACCAGGTCGTGGGCCGCGCCCAGCGCCTGCATGGCGGGAACGTTGGGGCCGTAGCCCTCGTCGATGCGGTCGGGGACGTAGAGGGTGGCGGCGAGGCCGAACGCGCGCAGCCAGAGGAGGAGGAGCGCCGCCGAGGCGCCCCCGTCCACGTCGTAGTCGGCGAAGATCGCGATGCGCTCGCCCCCGACGACGGCCCGGTGCAGCCGGTCGGCCGCCGCGTCCATGTCGCGCAGGCGCGAGGGGTTGGGCATCAGGTCGCGCAGGCTCGGGGCGAGGTGCGCGGCGGCGTCGGCCGGCGCCACCCCGCGCCGGGCGAGCATCCGCCCGACGATGTCGGGCGCGCCGCAGGCCTGGGCGAGGGCGCGGCCCAGTCGGTCCTCCTCGGCCCCTGGGCCGACCCAGCGCCGGCCGAGGGCCGAGCGCGTCACCCCGAGGAAGGCGGGCTCGAAGAGCGCCGGCGCTTCTCCCATCCCGTCAGCCATCCCGCGCCTCCGGCGGCAGGGGCGGGGGCGACGCGGGGACTGGCCTAGGCGAGGCAGGCGCAGGCGGGGTGAGGGCGGGTGAGGCGGGCGGGGACGCGCCCTTCCTCCGCGACGCGATGCCGTCATCCCCATACCCGCGACCGGAAGAGGCCGGGGGCGGCGAGGCTAGCTCGGGCGCAGGCGTGGGGGACGCCGGCCTGACGGAGGCCCGCTCCGTCCGGGGGGCGATGCCGTCGTCCCAAGGGGCCCGGCCGGAAGGGCCCGGGGAGGGGGGCATGAGGCCGGGCGCAGACGAGGGGGAGGCAGAGGAGGCGGGCGAAGGCGAGACAGCCCCCGACGAGACAGCCCCCGACGAGGTGGGCGCAGGCGAAGCGGGGGCAGACATGGCGGGGGCAGGCGTGGGAGGCACAGGCGTGGGGGGCGCAGGCGAAGCGGGCGCGCCCGCCTCCCGCGGCGCGAGGCCGTCGTCCCAGCGGCCGCGCCGGGACGGGACGGGGGGCGGCGGGGCGGGGGGGCCGGCGAGGCCCAGGAGGGCGCGCATCCGCCGCAGCCCCGCATAGAGCCCCAGCCCGGCGAAGCCGAGCCAGAGCAGCAGGAAGGGCGCGGCCCCCAGATCTCCCGACAGCGCCGCCCCCCCGAGCATCCAGAGCACCACGAGGATCGCGGCGCTCCACAGCGTCAGCCAGACCGCCATGAAGACGATCGGGCCCCGCCGCGCGGCCCGGGAGCGCGGCGCTTCGGTCACTGGTTGCGCTGGCGGTACAGGATCCGCCGGACCGAACCGGTCTTGGAGCGCATCAGGATGGTCTCGGTCTCGAGCCATTCGCCGTCGCGCCGGGCGCCCTGGACGATCGAGCCGTCGGTGACGCCGGTCGCCGAGAAGATCACGTCGGCGGTCACCAGCTCGTCGCGCGAGTAGATGCGGTCGAGGTCGGTGATGCCGGCCTTGTCGGCCCGGCCGCGCTCGTCGTCGTTGCGGAACAGGAGCCGGCCCCACATCTGGCCGCCCATGCACTTGAGCGCCGCGGCCGCCAGCACGCCTTCCGGCGCGCCGCCCGAGCCCATGTACATGTCGATGCCGGTCTTGGCGGCCTCGGCGCAGTGGATGACGCCGGCGACGTCGCCGTCGGGGATGAGCCGGATGCGGGCGCCGGTGGCGCGGATCTCGGCGATCAGGTCCTCGTGGCGCGGACGCTCCAGCACGCAGACCATGACGCCCTCGGGGCCCGTTCCCTTGGCCTTGGCCAGCGCCTGGATGCGCTCGGTCGGGGTCATGTCGAGGCCGACCACGTCCTTGGCGTAGCCCGGGCCGATGGCGAGCTTGTCCATGTAGACGTCGGGGGCGTGCAGCATCGAGCCCCGCGGGCCGATGGCGATCACGGCGAGCGAGTTCGGCATGTCCTTGGCGCAGAGGGTGGTGCCCTCCAGCGGGTCGAGGGCGATGTCCACGCCCGGGCCCTTGCCGGTGCCGACCTCCTCGCCGATGTAGAGCATCGGCGCCTCGTCGCGCTCGCCCTCGCCGATGACGACCACGCCCTGGATGTCGAGCAGGTTCAGCTGGTTGCGCATGGCGTCCACGGCCGCCTGGTCGGCCGCCTTCTCGTCGCCGCGGCCCACGAGCTTGGCGGCGGCGATGGCGGCCTGCTCGGACACGCGGGCGAGGCCGAGCGAAAGCATCCGGTCGGCGAAGAGGCCGTCGGTTTCCTGCGGAACTGAGGACATGAGAGCACTTTCCTACGCTGCGTCATCCCGCTTCTAGGCGATGGGACGCCCCCGGGGCAAGCGCGGCGGCCGGGGGCCGCGGCGTGATCGAGGCGTCGAGCCCCCTCGCGCCGGTCGGCGCGCCGCCTCCGGTCCTTCGGGGCCCCGGCGCGGCGCGGGCGGCGGGCCTGAGCAGGCGCGGGGGCGTTCGCGGCGGGTCCCCCGGCGTCGGGCAGGCGGGGACGCGGCGCGCGTCGTCTCGTCCGGGGGAGAGCCGCCTGGTCCGCGGCCCGATCGCTTTGACCGCTGGGGTGCGGATAATCCCTCGCCTTGGCGCGCTCGCTCCCGGCGACGACCTTGCGCGACCGGCGGCGCGCGTCGGCGGGGTCGAAGGGATTTTCCTCCCGATCCTTGTGAAAGGTCCGGTCCTTGGGGCCGGACCGGGCGGAGGGGTGGTTTCGGACGCCGAAGGGAGAGCGGGTCAGACTTCCTCGATCCGCAGGGCGACCGGATGGGCGCGGCAGACCGGCAGGCCCTCGATCGCCGCCAGGGCCTGGTCGAGCGCCGCCCGGCCGCTCGGGTGGGTGACGATCAGGACCGGGGCCACGTCCGCCTCCGCATGTTCGTACTGGCGCATCCGGTTGATGGAGACGCCGGCCCGGCCGAGTTCGGCCGCGACCTGGGCGAGGGCGCCCGGCGCGTCCGTCAGGGCGAGGCGCAGGTAGAAGGCGGCCTCCGGCCCGTCGCCCGCCCGGCGCGGCGCGGCGAGCCCGGCGGCGGGACGGCCGAAGGCGGGCCGGCGCAGCCCGCGGGCGAGGTCGATCACGTCCGCCACGATGGCCGAGGCGGTGGGGCCCGCCCCCGCCCCCGGGCCGCGGTAGATGGTCTGGCCAACGAAGTCGCCCTCGACCACCACCATGTTGGTCACGCCCTCGAGCTGGCCGAGAGGCGAGGCGGCGGGCACGAGGCAGGGCTGCGTCCGCGCCTCGATCCCCGCCCCGGTGTCCCGGGCGACCCCGAGCAGCTTGATGCGGTAGCCCATGTCGGCGGCGGCGCGGATGTCGGCGAGGCTCACCCGCTCGATCCCCTCGACGGCGACGCCGCTGAAATCCACCTGGGCCCCGAAGGCGAGGGCGGCGAGCAGGGCGAGCTTCTGCGCCGCGTCGATCCCGCCCACGTCGAAGGAGGGGTCCGCCTCAGCGTAGCCGAGCCGCTGGGCCTCGGCGAGCACCGTCTCGTAGGGGGCGCCGGTGGCCTCGATCTGGGTGAGGATGTAGTTGCAGGTGCCGTTCATCACCCCCATGACCCGGGAGATCGCGTTGCCCGCGAGCCCCTCGGACAGGGCCTTGACGATGGGGATGCCCCCCGCCACCGCCGCCTCGAAGGCGAGGCCGACGCCGTTCGCCTCGGCGGCTTCGGCCAGGGCCTGGCCATGGCGGGCGAGGAGCGCCTTGTTGGCCGTCACCACGCTGCGGCCCGAGGCGATGGCGGTCTCGGCGACGGCCTTGGCGGGGCCGTCCTCGCCGCCGATCACTTCGACCACCAGGTCGATGTCGTTGCGGCGGGCGAGGGCGACGGGGTCGTCCTCCCAGGAATAGGCCGAGAGGTCCACGCCCCGGTCGCGGCGGCGCGAGCGGGCGGAGACGGCGACGATCTCGATCGGCCGCCCGGCGCGGGCGGCGATCAGGTCGCGGTGGGACTGGAGCATCCGCACCACCCCGGCGCCCACGGTGCCGAGACCGGCGATGGCGATGCGCAGCGGTTCGGTCATGACGGGGCTCCTCGGGGCTGTCGTTCGGGGCCCCGGTTAGCCAAGCGCCGGCGCCGCCGCAAGCCCCGCCGGGCGAATCGCGGCGCGCGTCGAGGCCCGGGGCGCGGGAGCGGCGACCTCGGGGCCCCCTCGAAGGGGTCCCGCTCGGCCGCCGCCGTTCCGGCCCGCCGTTGCGGGCCTGCGCTGCGGAGCGGGCCCGTGGGCCCGCGAGTCGTTTTCGCCCGGCTGTTGGCGGGGCCCCGTCCTGCCCGATAGGAGGTCGCCTCATGAAGCCTTCGGGCGCGGCGGCCGGGGCGCGGGCGGCGTTATTTCTTGCCGCGGGCGAGGGCGGCCACGCCGGTGCGGGCGATGTCCTCGAGGCCGAGGGGGCGCATCAGCGACACGAAGGTGTCGACCTTGTCGGGCGCGCCCGTCAGCTCGAAGACGAAGCTGTCGAGGGTGGTGTCGACGATGCGCGCGCGGAAGACCTCGGCCATGCGCATGGCCTCGACCCGCTTGTCGCCGGTCCCCACCACCCGGATCAGCGCCAGCTCGCGCTGGACCGAGGGGCCCTCGACCGTGAGGTCGTGGACGTCGTGGACCGGGACCATGCGGCCGAGCTGGGCCTTGATCTGCTCGATCACCGCCGGGGTGCCGGTGGTGACGATGGTGATGCGCGAGCGGTGGCCCTCGTGGTCGGTCTCGGCCACGGTCAGGCTGTCGATGTTGTAGCCGCGGCCGGAAAAGAGTCCGATGACCCGGGCTAGAACCCCCGCCTCGTTGTCCACGAGCACGGCGAGGGTATGGGTCTCCTGATGGTCCCCGAGGGGATTGCGCAGGTCATAGGCGCTGTGCTTGCTCGCGCCGCGCTTGAGGGCCAGGGCGTTCATCCGTCGTTCCTCCGCGCTCAGACCAGGACCGCGCCGCCGGCGTCGATCGCGCCGGTCGTCGAGGCCTCGCCCAGCAGCATGTCGTTGTGAGCCTTGCCCGACGGGATCATCGGGAAGCAGTTCTCGTGCTTTTCCACCAGGCAGTCGAAGATCACCGGGCCGGGATAGTCGAGCATCTCCTGGATGGCCGCGTCGAGCCCGGCCGGGTCCGCGCAGCGGATGCCCTTCGCGCCGAAGGCCTCGGCGAGCTTGACGAAGTCGGGCAGGGCCTCGGACCAGCTCGACGAATAGCGCTCGCCGTGCAGGAGCTGCTGCCACTGGCGGACCATGCCGAGGCGCTCGTTGTTGAGGATGAACTGCTTGACCGGCAGGCGGTACTGCACCGCCGTCGACATCTCCTGCATGTTCATCAGCCACGAGGCCTCGCCCGCGACGTTGATGACGAGGGCGTCGGGATGGGCGATCTGGACTCCGAGCGAGGCCGGCATCCCGTAGCCCATGGTGCCGAGCCCGCCGGAGGTCATCCAGCGGTTCGGCTCCTCGAAGCCGAGGAACTGGGCCGCCCACATCTGGTGCTGGCCGACCTCGGTGCAGATGTAGCGGTCGCGCCCCTTGGTCAGCGCTTCGAGCCGCTGGAGCGCGTGCTGGGGCTTGATGACCGTGTCGGAGTTCCGGAACGAGAGGCAGTCCTTGGCGCGCCAGTGGTCGATCTTCTTCCACCAGGCGGCGAGTTCGGCGGCCTCGGTCTTCGATCCGCGCGCCTTCCAGATCTCGAGCATCTCGGCGAGGACCGAGCCGACGTCGCCGACGATCGGCACGTCCACATGGACGTTCTTGTTGATCGAGGAGGGGTCGATGTCGATGTGGATCTTGAGGGAATGGGGCGCGAAGGCGTCGATCCGGCCGGTGATGCGGTCGTCGAAACGCGCGCCGACGCAGAGCATGACGTCGCAGTCGTGCATCGCCCAGTTCGCCTCGTAGGTGCCGTGCATCCCGAGCATCCCGAGCCACTTCTCCCCCGAGGCCGGATAGGCGCCGAGGCCCATCAGGGTCGAGGTGATGGGAAAGCCCGTCGCCGCGACCAGCTCGCGCAGGAGACGGCAGGCCTCGGGCCCGGAGTTCACGACGCCGCCGCCCGAATAGATGATCGGGCGTTCCGCCGTCTCCAGCGCCTCGACGGCGGCGAGGATCGCCGCGGCGTCGCCGCGGGTGCGGGGCGCATAGTGGCCCGTCGAAGCCTTTTCCGGGGGGACGTAGCCCGCGGTGGCGAACTGGACGTCCTTGGGGATGTCGACGAGCACCGGGCCGGGGCGGCCGTGGGTGGCGACGTGGAAGGCCTGGTGGATGGTCTCGGCGAGGCGCGCGGTGTCCTTCACCAGCCAGTTGTGCTTGGTGCAGGGCCGGGTGATGCCGACGGTGTCCGCCTCCTGGAAGGCGTCGTTGCCGATCATGAAGGTGGGGACCTGGCCCGAGAGGACGATCATCGGGATCGAATCCATCAGCGCGTCGGTGAGCCCGGTGACGGCGTTGGTCGCGCCCGGCCCCGAGGTGACGAGGACGACGCCGGGCTTGCCGGTGGAGCGGGCGTAGCCCTCCGCCGCATGGGTCGCCGCCTGTTCGTGGCGGACGAGGATGTGGCGGATCTCGTTCTGCTGGAAAATCTCGTCGTAGATCGGCAGCACCGCCCCGCCCGGATATCCGAAGACCGTGTCCACGCCCTGGTCCTTCAGCGCCTGAAGGACGATCTGCGCGCCTGTCATCTGCCGGTGCATCGCTGTTCTCTCTCTTCCGTCTGTCCTGCCGCCTGAAACGAAAGCGCCCCCGAAAGGGGGCGCGGCGCGACGCAAGGGTCGGGGAATCACCCCCGTCCTTGGCCGCGCCTCTCCAGAATTACCAGTTTGGTGGTCATTCGCGTTCTCCGGCGGCCTTACTAGGCGCAAGCCCCCGGCGCGTCAAGACTTGTCTCCGCCGAATGTTGCGCGTGCTCGGCGGAGCGCGAAATTTTCTTTCCGGAGGCGACTGCCGCCTCCCGGGCGAGGAGGGCGGCCTTGCGCGCGGGGCCCCAGCGATAGCCCGAGAGCCCGCCGTCGGCGCGCACCACCCGGTGGCAGGGCACCGCGACCGCCACCGGGTTCGCGGCGCAGGCCTGGGCGACGGCCCGCACGGCCCGGGGCGCGCCGATCGCCGCGGCCACCTCGGCATAGCTCGCCGTCGTCCCGGCGGGGATCGCCCGGAGCGCGCGCCAGACCCGTTCCTGGAAGGCGGTGCCGCGCAGGTCGAGGGGCAGGGCGGAGGCCGCCCCGTCCGCGGCCGCCCCGTCCGCGACCGCCGCGGCGGCGGCGAGGGCGGCGGCGCGTTCGGGACCGGCGGGCTCGACGCGGGCCCGGGGGAAGCGCGCGGCGAGCCAGTCGGGGCCTGCGTCGAACTGGAGCGCGCAGAGCCCGCGGTCGGTGGCGGCGGCGAGCGCCGGGCCGAGGGAGGTCTCGACGATCGCGTAGCGGATGGTCTCGCCCCGCCCGCCGTCGCGCCGCGCCGCCGGGGCCATCGCCAGTCGCGGCGCGGCGCCGGCGTAGAACCGGCTCGGCGCGCCGTAGCCGGCGGCCTGGGCCGCCGCGGTGACGCTCGCGCCCTCGGCCAGCGCCGCCTCGGCCTGGCGGGCCCGCAGGGCGGCGGCGTAGGCCCGGGGGGTCACCCCCAGGGCCTTGCGGAACAGGCGGTGGAAATGGTGAGGCGCATAGCCCGCCCGCGCCGCGAGGGCGTCGAGGCCGGGGGCGGGGTCTCCCTCCGCCAGGGCCGCGGCGATCATTTCGGCCGCGGCGGCGACCGCCTGGGCGGCGATCCGCCGCTCGGGGGCCGCGTCGGGCTCGCAGCGGCGGCAGGGACGGAACCCCGCCGCCCGGGCGGCCGGGCCGTCGGGATAGAAGGCGACGTTCTCGCGCTTCGGCCGGCGGGCGGGGCAGCCGGGGCGGCAGTAGACCCCGGTGCTGCGCACGGCGAAGACGAATCGCCCGTCCGCGCCGGCGTCGCGCGCGCAGACGGCGGCCCAGCGGGCGGTCTCGGTGTCGAAGGCTGTGGCGCGGGCGGACATGGGCTTTCTCCCGGACGAGAAGGATGGGGGCGTCTCGTCGGGAAATCTAGGGGAAGCGCCCCGCCGCCGCGCCCCGCCGCTTGCGGTCAAACCGGTCCGGCGGGGGCGCGGACGCAATCGGCGAGGGTGAGGTCGTCGAGCTCCCGGAAGAAGGCCTCGCCCGCCCGTTCGAGCCGGGACCGGAGCCGGCAGCGCGACAGGATCGTGCAGCTTCCCCCGTCGGGGCGGAAGCACTCCACGATGGGCTGGCGTCCCTCCAGCCTGCGGGCCACGGCGCCGATTCGGATGTCCTCGGCCGGCCGCGCGAGGGCGAATCCCCCGCCCTGGCCGCGCAGGGTGGCCACGCATCCGGCTTCGCGCAGGGCCTGCACCACCTTGGCCACATGGGTCCGCGACAGGTGAAGGTCGTCGGACATCGCCTCGGCGGTGAAGCGGCGATCCGGCTCGAGGGCGAGCCGCATCAGGATGCGCAGCCCGTAGTCGGTGAAGAACGTCAGGCGCATGCAAAGTCTTTACACCATCCGTTCGCTCCCCATAAAGTGGAATTAGAAACTCCAATTTCAATTTTCAAAAGAGCAGCCATGTTTGCAGCGACACGTCTTCCCACCCTGTCCCTGGGGCGTCTTGCGACGGGTTTGCCGGGCGCGGCGGGCGTGTTGCGGCGGTGCGGCATGACGGCGAGCGCGTCGCCCGAATTGCCGCTCGCCCAGGCGGCGGCGGAGCGGGCGCTGTCGCTGCCGGCGATCGTGGGGGCGCTTGAGGACCTCGCCGCCCAGGCCGGCGCGCGCTCGGCCTGGCCGACCGAGGACCTGATCGCCTATATCCTGGAGCGCTATCACGCCGGCCATCGCGCCGACATGCCCGTGCTGCGGGCGCTGGCGCTCGATCTCGCCAACCGGATCGAGGCGGCCCCCGAGCCGCGGGAGCTCGCCCAGCTGATCGGGGCGGTCGACCTCGCCATGGAGGAGCACATGCGCAAGGAGGAACTGCGCGTCTTCCCCATGATGCTGCACGGGCGGCACGAGCGCCTGGGCGAGTGGATCGCCTTTCTGCGGCGCGAGCACGAGGATGCGACGCCCTTCGTCCTGCGGCTGGAGGCGGTCACCCAGGGCTATCGCGCGCCCTCCGACGACGGGCTGTGGCTCCGGTTCTACGAGGAACTGGAGCGCTTCGTGGAGGACATGGTCGCCCACATCTACCTAGAGGAGCAGGTGCTCTTCCGCCGGTTCGCGGCCTGAGGCGGCGGGCCTTCGGTCGGCGGGCTTCAGTCGCCGGGCCTTCGGTCAGACGCGCCGGCCCCAGAGGTCGTAGTCGGCGGCTTCCTCCACCTCCACCTCGAGGATGTCGCCGGGGGCGAGGCCCTCGAACCCCTCGTCGATGTAGAGGTTGCCGTCGATCTCGGGCGCGTCCGCCTGGGTGCGGCAGGTCGCGCCCTCCGCGTCGACCGAATCGACGATGACCGGCAGGCGGCGGCCGACCTTGGCCTCCATCCGCCGGGCGCTGATCGCCTGGGCGGCCTCCATGAACCGCTCCCACCGCTCCTGCTTGAGCTCCGGCGCGACGTGGCCGTCGAGGGCATTGGCGCGGGCGCCCTTCACGTCCTCGTACTGGAAGCAGCCGACCCGGTCGAGCTCGGCCTCCTCCAGCCAGTCGAGCAGGTGGCGGAACTCGGCCTCGGTCTCGCCGGGAAAGCCGACGATGAAGGTGGAGCGGATGGTCAGGTCCGGGACGATCGCGCGCCAGCGGGCGATCTCGTCGAGGGTCTTCGCGCTCGCCGCCGGCCGGGCCATGCGCTTGAGCACGTCCGGGTGGGAGTGCTGGAAGGGCACGTCGAGATAGGGCAGGACCAGCCCCTCGGCCATGAGCGGGATCAGGTCGCGCACATGGGGGTAGGGGTAGACGTAGTGCAGCCGCACCCAGGCCCCGAGCCGGCCGAGCTCGCGGGAAAGGTCGGTGATGTGGCTGCGCGCCTCGCCGCCCTTCCAGGGGTGGAGGTCATGGCGCCGGTCGAGCCCGTAGGCGGAGGTGTCCTGGCTGATGACCAGGAGCTCCTTCACCCCCGCGGCGACCAGCTTCTCCGCCTCGCGCAGCACCGCATGGGCGGGGCGGGAGACGAGGGGCCCGCGCAGGTCGGGGATGATGCAGAACCGGCACTTGTGGTTGCAGCCCTCGGAAATCTTCAGATAGGCGTAGTGGCGCGGGGTCAGCCGCACGGCGCTCTCGGGCAGCAGGTCGAGATAGGGATCGGGCCGGGGGGGCGCGGCGGCGTGCACGGCGTCGAGCACCGCCTCGTATTGCTGGGGCCCGGTGACGGCGAGCACGCTCGGGTGGACGTCGCGGATGACGCCTTCCTCGGCCCCGAGACAGCCGGTGACGATGACCCGGCCGTTCTCGGCCAGGGCCTCGCCGATCGCCTCCAGGCTCTCGGCCTTGGCGCTGTCGAGGAAGCCGCAGGTGTTCACGATCACCGCGTCCGCCCCCTGGTAGTCGGGCGAGATGGCGTAGCCCTCGGCGCGCAGCCGGGTGAGGATGCGCTCGCTGTCGACCAGCGCCTTGGGGCAGCCGAGGCTGACCATGCCGACGCGCGGCTGGCCCTCCCGCGGGGCGAGGTCGCGAATCAGGGGCTCGGGCGCCCGGTCGGGGCGCAGGTCTGGCGGATTGGGGCGCATGGCCGCCCTATAGCCGGTCGCGGCGCGGTTGGAAATGTCCCAGAGCGCCGCGCCGGCGCCTGTTTGCGCAAAGGGACCGCCCCCGAGGGGCGGCCTTGCGCTGGTCGGCCGTGGCGCGCCTGTGCGCCGATCAGCCGTGGAGCGCCTGGGCGAGCGCCGGGCGGGGGCCGTCGAGCAGGCGGCCGACGAACCGCTTGGCGCCCTCGGCGCTCCAGTGGTCGCCGTCGCGCCAATAGACCCGGTCGCAGGTCATGAAGTCCTGCCCCATGTCGAAGCCGAGCGCGTCGATCTGGGAGACATAGGCCACCCGGCCGGGGGTCGCGTCCGCCTGCCGGGCCGCCGCGGCGATTTCCGCGTCCACCTTGCCGAACATCGCCGCCTGGCCCTCGCGCAGGGCGTAGGGATAGGCGCAGCCGCCCCGCAGGATGAAGTTCAGGCCGATCCGCGGCTCGAGCCGCGGCCCGAGCCAGATCACCTGCGGGCCCGCCGCCGCCAGCCTGTCGAGATACCCGAGCGCGCGCTCGATCTCGCCGCGCTCGATCTTGAGATGGGCGGGGGCCGGCGCCGTCTCGGGGATCTCGTCGAGCAGGTCGTCGGCGGATTCCGAGCCGTCGGTCATCAGATGCGACCCCGACTGGGTGAAGATCACGTCGGAGAAGACCTGCGGATTGGCCGCGACGAAGGCCGCGAAGGCGTCGTAGGGGCATTCCTCCACGTAGTCGGGCTTGGGCTCCGCCGGGCGGCAGCCGGGGGAGGTGATCCCCATCAGGAAGCGGCCGGAATAGGCCATGTCCATGCCGTTGAAGAAGTCGATCCCGTGGCTGTCGCCGATCACCGCCACCCCGGGGCCGTCGGCCCTGGCGCAGGCGATCGCCCGCTCGGCCGCCTGGGCGTCCATCACCTTGACGTTGAAGCGGCAGCCGCCGTCGTCGAGATAGCGATTGGTGATCTTGCCCGCCGCCTCGATGAGCGCATAGGTGGCGGCCCGGTCGGGATGCGCGGCCTTCCAGGCCTCGAGCCGGCCGTCGGTCGCCACGTTGTAGCCGCCGACCATCGCCAGGGCCGCGCCTGTCAGGGCGGAGGCGCCGAAGATCTGCGCCCGCGTCGGCAGGAGCGAGGCGGGGCCGCGGCGGAAGGGCTGCTCGACGAAGCGCCAGCTCGCCCAGGCGAGGACGAGCGTCACGAGCGCGAGCCCGCCCATGACCTGGAGCGACGGGACGACCGTGCTCGACAGCCGGGCGAAGGCGAAGAGCGGCTGGTGCCAGAGATAGGCGCTGTAGGAGATGAGGCCGATCCCGACGAAGGGCGCGGTCGAGAGCAGCCGCCCGACCGGCGTGCCGGCGGCGCCGAAGAGGATGACGAGCGCGGTCCCCCCCACCGGCGCGAGCGCCCAGACCGAGGGAAAGGGCGTGGTCGCATCGTAGACGAAGATCGGAACAACCACGAGCGCGAGCCCCAGGGTCGAGAGCGCCGCGCTCGGCCGCGGCGCGCGGCCATGCAGGAGGAAGGCGCAGATCGAGCCCGCCCCCAGCTCCCAGGCGCGGGTGGGAATGAGGAAGAAGTTCGCGGTCGGCTTGGCCCCGGAGGCCCATTGCGCCATCAGCAGGCTCGCCACCGACATCGCCGCCACCAGCCAGAAGGCGCTGCGCCGGCCGAAGCGCCAGACGAGCGCGAGCACGATGGGAAAGACGATGTAGAACTGTTCCTCGACCGCGAGGCTCCAGGTGTGGAGCAGGGGGCTCAGTTCGGCGGCGGGAGCGAAATAGTCGCTCTCCTTCCAGAAGAAGACGTTCGAGACGAAGAGCACCACCGAGATCAGCGACCGGCCGAATTCGTCGAGCTGACTGGGCAGCATGATCGCCCAAGCCGCAACGGAGGCGCAGGCCAGCACCAGGAACAGCGCCGGCAGGATGCGCCGGGCGCGGCGCTCGTAGAAGCGGGCGATGGAATAGTCGCCGGCCTCCAGCTCGCCCAGAAGGATCGTGGTGATGAGGAAGCCCGAGATGACGAAGAACACGTCCACCCCGACGTAGCCGCCGGAAAAGACCGTGAACCCCGCATGGAACAGGATGACGGGCAATACTGCGACCGCGCGCAGACCGTCGATTTCGCGTCTGTATTTCATTGCTTACCCCGGTTACGCCACACATTCCCCGGCTCGGGTTCCGGCGCAAGCGGTCGGTCCTGGGAATGACCACAGGATGCCGGATTCCAGGCCGCAGAACCAGAGGGGATCGCGCGCTGCGGCAAAGAGCAGCGGGGATCCCCGCCCCGCCATGGTCAGCGAAACCGGTCCGCAAGGCGCTGGAGCGGGCTGCGATCGTCGGCGGGCGCGGGCGGGGCCACAGGGGGCGTCAGGTCGGCCGCGGCGGGAGGCTCCGCCCGTGCCGCGGCGGCCGGTTTCGGCGCGGCGACGCGGGCTTGCGGCGCGGGGCCGAGGGCGCCGAGGAACCGCGCGGTCTGTCCGGCGGCGAGGTCCGGCGCGGCCTTGGCCATGGCGGCGAGCAGGGGGTCGAGCCAGTCCGCCTCGGCCTTGGCGAAATCCCCGAGCACGTAGTTCGAGACCAGCCGCTTGTCGCCCGGATGCCCCACCCCGATGCGCACCCGCTGGAAATCCGGGCCGATGTGGCCCGCGATCGAACGCAGGCCGTTGTGGCCGGCCGCGCCGCCCCCGGTCTTGATGCGGACCCGGCCCGGGGGCAGGTCGATCTCGTCGTGGAGGACGATGAGGTCGGCCGGCGTCAGCTTGTAGAAGGCGAGGGCCGCCTGGACGCTGTCGCCGGAGAGGTTCATGAAAGTCTCGGGCTTGAGCAGCAGGACCTTTTCCGTCCCGAGCCGGCCCTCGGAAACCTGACCCTGGAATTTCGAGCGCCAGAGGGCGAAGCCATGGGCAGCCGAGATGGCGTCGAGCGCGAGGAAGCCGACGTTGTGCCGGTTGCGCGCATATTTCGCGCCCGGATTGCCGAGGCCGACGATGAGCTTCATGCAGTCCCTCCCGATGCGACGCAGGGGCTTTTAGCAGCAACAGCGCGCCGCGGACAGCCCGCCCCCGCCCGGAGCGCCGTCCAGGCCGGCGACGAAATGTTGCCGAAAAGCCTCATGTCACCAAAGGGTGACGTCTTCCATTTGCCGAAAACAGCGGCTAACGGCAAGCGGCGTGCCTAATAACTGAACATAGCCTCCGCACGCCCTTTGGGGGACAAGACGTGACCATCCTCGACGACAAGCTCGAACCGATTTTCGACGAAGTGGCCCGGCGCAACGCCGGCGAGCCGGAATTCCACCAGGCGGTCCGCGAGGTGCTCGAAAGCCTCGGCCGCGTCGTCGCGAAGCGGCCGGACTATCTCGAGGACGCGCTGATCGAGCGGATCTGCGAGCCGGAACGCCAGATCATCTTTCGCGTGCCCTGGACCGACGACAAGGGCCGGGTTCAGATCAACCGCGGCTTCCGGGTGCAGTTCTCCTCGGCCATGGGCCCCTACAAGGGCGGCCTGCGCTTCCATCCGTCGGTCAACGTCGGGATCATCAAGTTCCTCGGCTTCGAGCAGACCTTCAAGAACGCGCTGACGGGCCTGCCGATCGGGGGCGGCAAGGGCGGCTCGGACTTCGACCCCAAGGGCCGCTCGGACGGCGAGGTGATGCGCTTCTGCCAGAGCTTCATGACCGAGCTCTACCGGCATCTCGGCGAATACACCGACGTGCCCGCCGGCGACATCGGCGTGGGCGCGCGGGAGATCGGCTATCTCTTCGGCCAGTACAAGCGGCTGACCAACCGTTTCGAGGCGGGGGTGCTGACCGGCAAGGGGCTGTTCTACGGCGGCTCGCTCGCCCGCAAGGAGGCGACGGGCTACGGCAACACCTACTTCACCCGCGCGATGCTCGAGACCGCGGGGACCGACTTCGACGGCAAGCGGGTCGTGGTCTCGGGCTCGGGCAACGTCGCGGTCTACACGATCGAGAAGGTCCAGTCCTACGGGGGCAAGGTCGTCGCCTGTTCCGACAGCTCGGGCTACGTGGTCGACGAGCACGGGATCGACCTCGACCTCCTCAAGGACATCAAGGAGATCCGCCGCGCCCGGATCTCGACCTACGTCAAGCGCAAGGGCGGCGGCAACGGCGCCCACTTCGTGAGCGCGAGCGACGGCTCCATCTGGAGCGTCCCCTGCGACGTGGCGATGCCCTCGGCGACGCAGAACGAGCTGACCGGCAAGGACGCGGCCAAGCTGGTGAAGAACGGCGTGATCGCGGTGGGCGAGGGCGCCAACATGCCCTGCACCCCCGAGGCGGTGCGGATCTTCCGGGAGGCGGGCGTCCGCTTCGGGCCGGGCAAGGCCGCGAACGCCGGCGGCGTCGCCACCTCGGCGCTGGAAATGCAGCAGAACGCCTCGCGCGACCGCTGGACCTTCGAGCAGACCGAGGCCCGCCTCGCGGCGATCATGCGCAACATCCACGACAGCTGCTACGCCACCGCCGAGGAGTTCGGCGCGCCGGGCGACTACGTGATCGGGGCGAACATCGCGGGCTTCATCCGCGTGGCCGAGCCGATGCGCGCCTTCGGCGTCATCTGAGCGGCGGGCCGGCCCGCCCGGAGCCGGAAACGAAAAGGGCGCGCCCGACGGCGCGCCCTCCGGTCCATGGGGTCCGGGGAGGATCAGGCCTCCTCGGCCTCGTCGTCGCCCGCGGACAGGCCCGAGGGCGGCTGGATCGAGGCCACCGCGAAGTCGCGGTCGGCGATGGCGGGCTTGGAGCCGGCCGGCAGGGTCACGTTCGAGATGTGGATCGAGTCGTTGACGTTGTAGCCGGTCAGATCGACCACGACCTTTTCCGGGATGTCGCCCGCGGTCACCACCAGCTCGATGTCGTTGCGCACGATCGTCAGCGTGCCGCCGCGCTTCAGGCCCGGGCACTTGTCGGCGTTGATGAACTCGACCGGGATGTGCAGGTTGATGCGGGACTTCTCGCTCAGGCGCAGGAAGTCCACGTGCACCGGCAGGTCCTTGACCACGTCGCGCTGCACGCCGCGGCAGATGACGCGGACGTCGGCGCCGTCGACGCGCACGTTGAGCAGGGTCGACAGGAAGCGCCCGGCCTTGAGCCGCTTCAGCAGCTCGTTGAACTTCACGTTGATCGCGACGGGATCCTGGCCCCCGCCGTAGATCACTCCGGGAACGAATCCCTCGCGACGCGCAGAACGAGCGGCCCCCTTGCCGGTCCCGGTGCGCGCCACGGCTTCGAGAACAGGCGCTTCGGCCATGATCCAGACTCCTTTGAATGGCATCGACGCGGCCTTCCTCCAAGGGTGCAAGACCGCAGGGCGCGGCCCATAGCGGAAATCCGGGAGGAAGGAAAGGTCCATGGGGGCATTCCCGTCCCAAAGGGCCCGTCGTCGGCCTGGACCCGCCTCCGGACGCCGGGCGCGGGCCGTTACGACGCGACCCCTGGCCGGATGGTTCCGGGCGGGATCAGGCGCGGCCCGGCGCCGGGGCCGTGGGCCTCATCCGCCCTCGCGCAGCATGTCGTCCATGCCATAATAGCCGGGCCTCTGCCGCGCGACCCATGCCGCGGCTTCGAGCGTCGCGCCGGCGAAGGCCCTGTGGTCGGTCACCCGGCTGACGATCTCGAGCCGCTGGCCCGGGCCGGCGAAGAAAACCGAGTTCTCGCCCGGCACGTCGCCGCCGCGGGCGGAGGAAAAGCCGATGGCGCCCCGCCGGCGCGGTCCGGTTTCGCCGTGCCGCGCGGTCGTCATGACCTCTCCGAGCTCGACGCCGCGTCCTTCGGCGGCATGGGCGGCGAGCTCCAGCGCGGTGCCGGAGGGCGCATCGATCTTGTCCCAGGGATGGAAGTCGAAGATCTCGATGTCGAACTCGTCCCCGAGCAGGCGCGCCGCCGTCCTGACGAGATCGTACATGGCGATCACCGACCGGCTCATGTTCGCCCCGACGAGCAGCGGCACGACCTGTCCGGCCTCCCGGAGCCGTGCGGCCTGCGCCTCGCTGAAGCCGGTGGTGCAGACCAGGAGCGGGGTGCGCGCCGCGACGGCGGCGGGCAGCAGGGACATGGTGGCCGACGCCGCGCTGTAGTCGACGACCACGTCCGAGGCGCGGCAGAGGGCGGCCGCATCGGCCGTCACCGCCAGTCCGAGCGGCGCAAGCCCGGCGAGCGCGCCGAGGTCCGCCCCCAGATGCGGCGAGTCGCTCCGTTCGCATCCTCCGGCCAACGTGCAGGTCCCGCTTGCGCCGATCGCCCGGATCAGGGTCAATCCCATGTGGCCGGCGGCGCCGAACAATCCGATCCGCGTCATCTGAGTCGCCCTCGAAGTCGACAGCGACAGGATAATCCATCCGACGCGCAGCCGAAAGCGCCGGACCGGGGCGGCGGGTCCCGGCCCCTCCAGCCTGTGACGGCGGCTGGGCGCAAGGCCCCGACGGCGGCTGGGCGCAGGGCCCCCCTGTCGAAACCGTGAGCGGGGGACGCGACGGAAGGGCCCCGGCGTTGCGTTGCAGAAGGCGAGGGCCCAACTGCAAGGGCGGCGGCGAGGGGGACGGGGCATGGCGGGAACGCGGGGCGAGGCGAGGGGCGGCGCGGCGGGACCGGTGGGCCTGCCCGGGCCCGCGCCCCGGGAGACGGCGACCCCGGTTCCCGTCGCCCCCTTTCCGGCCCGGCCGGCGCGCGGGCGCCGCTGGGCCTGGGTCGCCGCGGCGCTGGCCCTGGCGGCGGGGCTCGGCGCCTTCGTCTGGATGCGCGCGGCCGAGCCCGCTCAGCCGGCGGTGGTGACGGCGCCGGTGACGCTCGGGACGGTGGAGGACGCGGTGCTCGCCACCGGCCTCCTCAAGCCCACGGGACTCGTCGCCGTGGGGGCGCAGGTCTCGGGCCGGATCACCCGGCTCGCGGTGGGCCTCGGCCAGCCGGTGAAGGCGGGCGAGCTGATCGCCGAGATCGACCCGGTTCCCCGCCAGAACGCCCTGCGCATGGCCGAGGCGAACCTCGCCGGCGTCCGGGCGGAGCGGCAGGAGCAGGAGGCGACCCTGGCCGAGCAGCGCCGGGTGCTGGTCCGCAAGCAGGCGCTCGTCGCCCGGTCCGCCGCCGCCGCCTCGGACGTGGAGACGGCGGAGGCCGACGTGGAGGTGACCCAGGCCCGCATCGCCGCGCTCGACGCCCGGATCGATTCGACCCAGGTGGCGATCGACGACGCCCGGGTGGATCTCGGCTACGCCCGGATCACCGCGCCGATGGACGGCACGATCCTCGCGGTGGTCGCCCAGCAGGGCCAGACGGTCAACGCCACCCAGACCACCCCTACCATCGTCGTCATGGGGGCGCTCGACGTGATGAGCGTGGAGGCCGCGATCTCGGAGGCGGACGTGGTGCATGTGCGCCCCGGCCAGGAGGCCTGGTTCACCATCCTCGGCGACCCCGAAACCCGCCATCCGGCGACGCTCGCCTCCATCGCGCCGGCCCCTGCCTCGATCACCAACGACACGCTGCTGACAGGCAAGACCTCGGAGGCGGTCTCGACCACCTCGTCGGAGGCGATCTACTACAACGGCCTCTTCACCGTGCCGAACCCCGACGGCCGGCTGCGCACCTACATGACCGCCGAGGTCCATGTGGTGCTGGGCCGGGCGCAGGACGTGCCGGTGATCCCGACGGCGGCCTTGGGCGCGCGCAACCCCGACGGAACGCGGGAGGTGCAGGTCCAGGGGCCCGAGGGCGCGCTGGAGACCCGGGCGGTGTCGGTCGGGCTCGACGACGGGGCGCAGGTCCAGGTGCTGTCGGGGCTCGCGGTCGGGGAGCGGGTCGTGACCGGCTCCGCCGACGGGCCGCGGGCGGGGAGCGCGGGGGCGCGGCGGATGCCGCCGCCGATGGGCCTCTGACGTGGCGCCGCTGCTGGAGCTGAGCGGCGTCTGGAAGACCTTTCCCTCGGGCGAGGGCCGGACGGCGGTGCTGCGCGACGTGAGCCTGACCGTGGCCGAGGGCGAGATGGTGGCCATAGTCGGCGCCTCCGGCTCGGGCAAGTCGACGCTGATGAACATCCTCGGCTGCCTCGACCAGCCTTCCGCCGGGACCTATCGGGTGCGGGGGCGCGACGTGGGTGCCCTCGACGGGGACGAGCTGGCGGCGCTCCGGCGCGAGACCTTCGGCTTCATCTTCCAGCGCTATCACCTGCTCGGCGAGATGACCGCGCTCGGCAACGTCGAGGTGCCGGCGATCTATGCGGGGGCGGCCCCCTCGGAGCGACGGGCGCGGGCGGGCGCGCTGCTCGCCCGGCTGGGGCTCGGCGACCGGCTGGGATACCGGCCGGGGCAGCTCTCGGGCGGGCAGCAGCAGCGGGTCTCCATCGCGCGCGCCCTGATGAACGGCGGCGAGGCGATCCTCGCCGACGAGCCGACCGGGGCGCTCGACAGCCGCTCCGGCGAGGAGGTCCTGCGCATCCTCGAGGAGCTGAACGCCGAGGGCCGGACGGTGGTCATCGTCACCCACGACATGGCGGTGGCGCGGCGCGCCCGGCGGATCGTCGAGATCCGCGACGGGGTGATCGTCTCGGACCGGCGGACCGAGCCGCCGCGGGCGGCCAGGGCGCCGGCGGCGGAACAGCCCCGGCGGGCGCGGCTGGCGCGGCTCGACGGGGCGCGGGAGATCCTCGCCATGGCGCTGGGCGCGATGAAGGCGCACCGGCTGCGGACCTTCCTCACCATGCTCGGCATCGTCATCGGCATCGCGGCGGTGGTGAACGTGGTGGCGCTGGGGACCGGGGCGCAGGAGAAGGTGCTGCGCGACATCTCGGGTCTGGGGACGAACACGCTGGAGATTTTCCCCGGCAAGGACATGGGCGACGTGCGCTCGGGTCGGATCCGCACGCTGGTCGCGGCCGACGCCGCGGCGCTGGCCGCCCAGCCCTTTGCGGCGGCGGTGACGCCGACGGTGCAGACGAGCGCGACCCTGCGCCGGGGGGCGGAGGCGGCGACCGCGACGGTGATGGGGGTGGCGGGAAGCTATTTCGACGCCCGCGGCGTGACCCTCGCCGCGGGGCGGCTGCTCGAGCCCGCCGACGTGGCGGAGCGGGCGCAGGTGGCGGTGATCGACACCCGGACACGGGACCGGGTCTTCGCCGGCGCGGATCCTCTGGGCCAGGTCCTGCTGGTGGGGCGCGCGCCGATGCGGGTGGTGGGGGTGGTGAACCCGCGCCAGGGGTTCGGCGGCAACGACAACCTCAACGTCTACCTGCCGTTCAGCACGGTCCAGACCCGGATCCTCGGGTCGAGCACCCTGCGCAGCGTCACCCTGCGGGTGGCGGACGAGGCCGACATGGCGGCGGCGGAGGCGGCGGTGACCGCCTTGCTGACCGAGCGGCACGGGGTCCAGGACTTCTTCATCGTCAACACCGACGAGATCCGTCAGACGATCACCTCGACCACCGCGACGCTCGCCCTGCTGATCGGGTCGATCGCGGTGATCTCGCTGGTGGTGGGGGGGATCGGGGTGATGAACATCATGCTGGTCTCGGTGAGCGAGCGGGTGGGGGAGATCGGGGTGCGCATGGCGGTGGGGGCGCGGCGGTCCGACATCCTGCGGCAGTTCCTGGCGGAGGCGGTGCTGGTCTGCGCGCTCGGCGGGGTGCTCGGGGTGGCGACGGCCCTGGGGCTGGGGGCGGCGTTCCAGGCCTCGGGGACGCAGTTCGGGCTGGTCTATTCGCCGCTGTCGATCGTGATGGCGGTGGGCTCCTCGATGCTGATCGGGGTGGTCTTCGGCTATCTGCCGGCGCGGCGGGCGGCGGGGCTGAACCCGGTCGCGGCCCTGTCCCCGGCCTGAGAGCCTGGCCCGAAAGGCCGGGGCGCCGGTTTGCGGCGGAGCTTCACGGGGACTCCGCGCCGCGGCGGGTCCCGGACTTGGGGCTTTCGATGGGTCGGAGCCGCTGGAGATCGCGACTCCGCCTTAGGCGGGCGGACCGGGGGATTTTCGGGTCAGGCTCTGAGGGGCGCGGGGGGGCGATCAGGGCGCGCCGTTTCCCGGGAGGCCCCTGCGGAACCGTTCAGCCTGTGGGGCGGAGGCTTCGATTTCACGCGTGAAAATGGGATCAAGCCATTAAATTATTTCAGTTTTTTGGAAAACGTCAACCCGTTGGAAACCTTCGTGAACGGGCCGGGTCCCGCAGGGGGCTTCGGAGGTCGCCCGCCTGGTCGGCGGGCTGCGCAAGAGCCTGATCCAAAGGTCCGGCGCGCCGCCTCGCGGCGGAGCTTCGCCGGAAGGCGGCGCCGCGACTTGGCCCGAGAACCAAGCGTTTCAAGGGCGTCGGAGCGGGGGGAAACCCCGAAGCGGCCCAAGGACGACGGGCGCGGGACCTTCGGGTCAGGCGCTCGGGCCTCCGGCCGGATCGGAGCGGCGTATCGGAGCGGCGTCCGGGGGCGCTGCACGGGGACGGGCCGGGAACGAGGCGGGGCAGGCGGGCCGGGGACGAGGCGGTGCAGGCCGCGCGAGTCAGGGCGGGGCGGGCGCCCTTGACGGGGGGGCGCGGGCCGGGGCCAATGGCGCGGCTGAGGGAGGTGCGCATGGCCTACGACTACGACGACCAGAACGTCTTTGCGAAAATCCTGCGGGGCGAAATCCCCAACAAGACCGTGGCCGAGACCGAGCACAGCCTCGCCTTCCATGACATCCGCCCCCAGGCGCCCATCCATGTGCTGGTCATCCCCAAGGGGCCCTACATCAACTTCGACCATTTCGCCTCGGAGGCGAGCGACGCCGAGATTCTCGATTACAACCGGCTGATCGCCCGGCTCTGCGCCGAGGTGGGCGCGGCGCCTTCGGCGGGCGGGATGGGCTACAGGCTGATCGCCAACGCCCATGAGGCGGGGGTGCAGGAAGTGCCGCACCTGCATTTCCACATCCTCGGCGGACGGGTGCTGGGGCGGATGCTGGAGCGGGCCTGACCGGGACGGCGGGCGGGGGCGCGCCCGCCCTGGGCGCGCTTTCCCAGGGCGGCCCGGGACGCCCTTAGGGGAGCGCCTCCGCAGTGGGGGTCCTGGAGCGCCGGGAGCCTCACGCCTCCGGCTGGGGGGACAGGCGTTCGAGGGGCCGACGGTCCAGCGGGGGATGGGGAACTGCGGCGGCTGTCGGCGCGTTCGCCGGAGGCCGCACGAGGCGCGCAGCCGCGACGGCGCCGCGCGGGCGGCGGGAGGCGGGCGGCCGCGCACGGGAGGATCAGCATGGAAATCGCGCCCTATCTCAGCTTCGACGGAACCTGCGCCGAAGCCTTCGATTTCTACGCCGAAGTCCTCGGCGGGACCATCGAGCGCCGCATGACCTACGGCGAATCGCCGATGGCGGAGCAGACGCCCGAGAGCCACCGCGACCGGATCCTGCATGTGAGCCTTCTGGTCGGCGCGCGCCGCATCATGGGCGCGGACGCGCCGCCCCGGTTCTTCAGCCGGCCCCAGGGGTTTTCGGTCGCGATCAGCGACGGCGACACCGCGCGGATGGCGGCGGTCTTCGACCGGCTGGCGCAGGGCGGGACGCGGATGACGGACTTCGCCCCCACCTTCTGGTCCGAGGGGTTCGGCATGTGCATCGACCGTTTCGGCACGCCCTGGATCGTCAACGGCGCCGAGAAACCGCTGGGCTGAAGCCGTCGCCGCCCGCGCGGATGTGCGGGGGCCCTGGCCGCTCGCGCGGGGGAGCCGAGGCCCTGGCCGCTCGCGCGGGACAGCCCATCGCCGCCGGCGCGGCCGGCCAGCCCATTGCCGCCCGCCTCCCGGGGGGCTAAGTCAGGGGCCGAGAGGTCAGCCCAACGGAGCCGCCGATGCCGCCTGTCCCGCCGCCCGAGGTTATCGAAGTCACCAAGACCCGCGTCGCCTGCGACGGCGGCGTCGGCGCGCTGGGGCATCCCCGGGTCTGGCTGCAGATCGATCCGGAGGCGGGATACGTCGAATGCGGCTATTGCGACCGCAAGTACGTGCTGAAGGCGGGCGCCGAGGCCCATGACCACTAGGCCCATGACCGCCAGGACGACCGCCAGGACCTCGCCGTGACCGAGACCGCCCCCTTCGGCCAGGGCAGCCACCTGCACCTGATCGACGGCTCGGGCTTCATCTTCCGGGCCTACCACGCCCTGCCTCCCCTGACGCGCAAGTCCGACGGCCTGCCCATCGGCGCGGTGGCGGGGTTCTGCAACATGGTCTGGAAGATGATGGCGGAGGAGCGCGGATCGGACGCGCCCACCCATCTCGCGGTGATCTTCGACTATTCCTCCAAGACCTTCCGCAGCGCGATCTACCCGCTCTACAAGGCCCACCGCCCGGAGCCGCCCGAGGATCTGGTGCCCCAGTTCGGCCTGATCCGCGAGGCCACCCGGGCCTTCGGCCTGCCCTGCATCGAGATGGAGGGGTATGAGGCGGACGACATCATCGCCGCCTACGCCTGCCGGGCGCGGGACGCGGGCGGGCGGGTGACGATCGTCTCGGCCGACAAGGACCTGATGCAGCTCGTCTCTCCGGGGATCGAGATGTACGACACCCTGAAGGCCAGGCGCATCGGCCCGGAGGAGGTCTTCGAGAAGTTCGGCGTCGCCCCCGAGCGGGTGGTGGACGTGCAGGCCCTGGCGGGCGATTCGGTCGACAACGTGCCCGGCGCGCCGGGGATCGGCATCAAGACCGCGGCGGCGCTGATCCAGGAATACGGCGATCTCGACGCGCTGCTGGAGCGGGCGGCGGAGATCAGGCAGCCCAAGCGGCGCCAGACCCTGATCGACTTCGCCGAGCAGATCCGGGTGTCGCGGGCGCTGGTGACGCTCGACTGCGCCACCCCGGTGGAGGAGCCGCTGGAGGCGCTGGAGCTGCGCGCGCCCGAGGCGGGGACGCTGCTCGACTTCCTGACCCGGATGGAGTTCCGCAGCCTCACCGCCCGGATCGCGGCCAAGCTGGGGGCGGAGGCGCCCGCGCCGGTCGCGGCCCCCGCGGCGGCGGCGCCGGCTTCGGACGCGCCGGGGCGGTCCGGGGCGCTCGACCCCCTCGCCGCCGAATTTCCGCCCATCGACCGCACGCTCTACGAGACGGTGCGCGACGAGGCGGCGCTGATCGCCTGGGTGGAGCGGATCCGCGCCGCGGGCGTCGTGGCGGTGGACACCGAGACCACCTCGCTCGACGAGATGCAGGCGGAGCTGGTGGGGATCTCGCTCTGCGTCGGGCCGGGGGTCGCGGCCTATGCGCCGCTGGGCCATGTGGCCGGGTCGGGGGACCTGTTCGGCGCCGGCCGGGCCCCGGGCCAGATCGACCGGGAGCGGGCGCTGGAGATCCTGCGGCCGGCGCTGGAGGATCCCGCGATCCTCAAGATCGGCCAGAACCTCAAGTACGACTGGAAGATCCTCGCCCGCCACGGGGTGCGGATCGCGCCCTTCGACGACACCATGCTGATCTCCTACGCGCTCCACGCCGGGCTGCACGGGCAGGGGATGGACGCGCTGGCGGCGACCTATCTCGGGCATGAGTGCATCCCGATCAAGGCGCTGCTGGGCGGGGGCAAGTCGGCCCGAACCTTCGACCAGGTTCCGATCGAGGAGGCGACCCCCTACGCCGCCGAGGACGCCGAGGTCACCTGGCGGCTGTGGCGGGCGCTGAAGCCGCGCCTGCCCTTCGCCCGGGTGACGCGGGTCTACGAGACCATGGAGCGGCCGCTCGTCCCCGTGCTGGCCGAGATGGAGATGCACGGGATCCGGGTGGACCGGGCGCGGCTGAGCCGGCTGTCGGGAGATTTCGCCCAGAAGATGGCGGGGCTGGAGGAGGAGATCCACCGGCTGGCGGGCGGCAAGTTCAACGTCGGCTCGCCGAAGCAGCTCGGCGAGGTGCTGTTCGACCAGATGGGCCTTGCGGGCGGCAAGAAGGGCAAGACCGGCGCCTACGCCACCGGGGCGGACGTGCTGGAGGAGCTCGCCGCCCAGGGCCACGAGCTGCCGGCGCGGGTGCTGGACTGGCGGCTGCTCTCCAAGCTGAAGTCGACCTACACCGACACGCTCCAGGCGGCCATCAACCCCGAGACGGGGCGGGTGCATACGTCCTATTCCATCGCCGGGGCGGCGACGGGGCGGCTCGCCTCGACCGATCCGAACCTGCAGAACATCCCCGTGCGGACGGAGGAGGGCCGGCGCATCCGGGAGGCCTTCGTCGCGGAGGCGGGCAACGTGCTGCTCTCCCTCGACTACAGCCAGATCGAGCTGCGCATCCTCGCCCATATCGCCGACATCCCGGCGCTGAAGGAGGCGTTCCGGGAGGGGATCGACATCCACGCCATGACCGCCTCCGAGATGTTCGGCGTGCCGGTCGAGGGCATGGACCCGATGATCCGCCGCCAGGCCAAGGCGATCAACTTCGGGGTGATCTACGGCATCTCGGCCTTCGGTCTCGCCAACAACCTGCGCATCCCGCGCGAGGACGCCAAGCGCTTCATCGACACCTATTTCGAGCGGTTCCCCGGCATCCAGGACTACATGGCCCGGACGCGGGACTTCGCCAAGGCGCATGGCTTCGTGGAGACGCTGTTCGGCCGGCGCATCCACACGCCCGAGATCAACTCCAAGGGCCCGCACGCGGGGTTCGCCTATCGGGCGGCCATCAACGCGCCGATCCAGGGAACGGCGGCGGACGTGATCCGGCGGGCGATGATCCGGGTGCCGGAGGCGATCGAGGGATTGCCGGCGCGGATGCTGCTCCAGGTCCATGACGAGCTGGTCTTCGAGGTGGCCGAGGACGCGGCGGCGGAGACGGCGGCGCGGGTCAAGGCGGTGATGGAGGCGGCGGCCGCGCCGGTGGTGGAGCTGTCCGTGCCGCTGGTCGTCGAGGCGGGCCAGGGGGCCAACTGGGCGGCGGCGCATTGAGCGCGGCCCGGCCTTGAGCGCGGCCCGGTCCGATTCGCGCTCCGGCGTGGGCCTGCGCCGGGCCGGGAAGGGGTGAGGGCCGCCGGGCCGCGCGCGGACCGGAATCGGACGGCAGGGAACGAACCCAGGCGCGTGGGGGTTGTCCGGCGCTTGGGCGAAAGCCCGCTCCGGCCCGTTCGCCGGGTGGCGCCGCCCGGATCCTGCTGCTAGGCGCCGGGAATCGGCGCGCCTGCGAGCGGCGATGCAGACCTGAAGAGGAACGTCTTGGATCCACGACCGCCTGATGACCTGAGCGACGGCATGGCCTTGCAGATCGTCGCCCGCGCGCCCTATGCGCTGCTGCTGACCGACGCGCGGCGCGAGGACAATCCCATCGTCTACGCCAACGCCGCCTTCGAGCACACCACCGGCTATGCCCCCGCCCAGGTCCTGGGCCGCAACTGCCGCTTCCTGCAGGGCGAGGGGACCGACCGCCGCACCGTCGACCGGATCCGCGAAGCGGTGACGGCGGGGGAAGAGATCATGGTCGACATCCTGAACTATCGCGCCGACGGCGCGCCGTTCTGGAATCGCCTGATGATCGCGCCGCTCACCGACGCCGAGGGCAGGGTCCAGTATTTCGTCGGCGTGCAGAAGTCGCTGGGCGCGAGCCCGCCCGCGGGCGAGGCGGCCGCCGACAAGGCTTTGCGCGAGATCCAGCACCGGGTGAAGAACCACCTCGCCATGGTGGTCAGCCTCATCCGGATGCAGGCGCGGCGGGACACCATCGACCTCGACACGCTCGCGCGGCGGGTCGAGAGCCTGCAGCTCCTCTATGAGGAGCTGACCTACGGCGGCGGCGAGAGCAGCGACGCCGTGGCGCTGGGGGCGTACCTGCACCGCATCGCCGGCACGCTGATGCAGCTCGACGATCGGGGCGGGCTGCGCATCAGCCTCGAGACCGACACCGTCACCGTGCCGATGGAGACGGCGGTGCGGATCGGCCTCGTGGTCTCCGAGGTGCTGACCAACGCCCTGCGCCATGCCTTCGTCGGCCGCGACCACGGCCATCTGAGCGCGCGCCTGCGCGAATTGCCCGACCGCGGGCTGGAGCTGCAGGTGGCCGACGACGGCGTGGGCATGGCCGAGGCGGCCGCCTGGACCGGCGCGGGCGGCCTCGGGGGGCGCATCGTCTCCCAGTTCGTGCAGTCGCTGCAGGGCAAGCTCGACGTCGAGACCGGACCCGAGGGCACGGCCGTCACCCTGCGCCTGCCGGCCTCGGTCCGGTCGGACTACTGAAGGCGGCGCAGGCGAGGGCGGCGCAGGCCGGGGCGCGCGCGCCGGCCGCCCGCCTCAGGACCGCGCCGGAGCGGCGCGCCGGCCGCGGGGCGCGGCGACGCTTCTCAGCGCCGCTCCAAGCAGGCCCGCCAGCCGCGGGGGCCGGCGCGCGCGCACCGGGTGGCGCGCCAGCCGCGAAAAGCGGTGATGCCCCTCCGCGGCGCGCCGGCCGCCGAAGGCGGTGGTTGCCCTCAGCGGTTCGCCAGATAGGCGCGCCAGCCGCCGAAGGCGGTGATTTCCTCGGCGCCCTCCAGCGCATGGCCCTCGCAGAGGAAGCCGCAGACCGCCCGCCCGTCCGCGAGCAGGACCTTGCCGATGCCGAGCGGCGCCGGGATGGCGGCGACGAAGGCGCCGAAGGCGGCGGGGGGCAGCGCCCAGAGCTCGACGGCGAGGCCCGGGCCCTGGAAGCCGGGATCATGGGCCATGCCGGGCTTGGGCGGGACCGTGCCCTTCAGCGCATAGAGCCGGTAGGAGGGGGCGGTGGCGGCCTCGCCGAGGCAGACGCCGCCCGGCCCGGTCAGCTGCGGGTTGAGGGGCATCCCGGTCAGGTGGGCGCCGACCACCGCGAGGGGGATCCAGCCTTCGGGGACGAAGGGCGCGGGGGGCGGCGGCACGGGGGCGCCCCGGTCCCGGCCGAGGCCGCAGGCGGCGGCCGCATGCATCCGCGCCGCGAAGGGGGCGAGGGCGTCGTCCGAGAAGCCGGGCCCGACCAGCGTCACCCCGGCGGGCCGGCCGGAGGGGCCGAAGCCCCCGGGCACGGCGATGGCCGCAAGGCCCATCAGGTTCGCGAAATTGGTATAGCGCCCGAACTTTGAGTTCTCGCCGATCGGATCCGCCAGCATCGCCGCCACGGTCGCGGTGGTGGGCGAAGTGGGCAGCATCAGCAGGTCGACCGCCTCCCAGACCGGGGCGACGGCCTGGATCAGCTCTTCCAGGCGGTAGCGGCCGCGGAAGGCCTCGACGGCGGTCTTGCCGATCGCGCCCTCGATGATGCGCCGCACGGTCGGGTCGAAGTCGTCGGCGTGGGCGGCGAGGAACCCCTCGACCGCCGCCAGGCGCTCGGCCACGAAGGGGCCGTCGTAGAGCAGGGAGGCCGCCTCGCGGAAGGGGGCGTAGTCGAAGGGGACGATGGTCGCGCCTAGGGCCTCCGCCCGGGCGATGGCGGCGTCGTAGAGCGCCTCGACCTCCGCGTCGCCGTAGAATTCCCGCTCCGCCCCGGCAAGGACGCCGATGCGGGGGGCGGGCGGCAGGCCGACCGGGACCGCCCGGCGGGAAAAGGCGTCGGCGGGGTCCCAGCCCTCCATCAGCCGGCGCACGGCGACCGCGTCGCCGACCGTGGGGGCGAAGACGGTGATGACGTCGATCGAGCGGCAGGCGGGCACGAGGCCCGCGGCGGAGACGAGGCCGGGGGTGGGCTTGACGCCCACGATGTTGTTGAACATGGCGGGAACCCGCCCCGAGCCCGCGGTGTCGGTGCCGAGCGCGAAGGCGCAGATCCCCGCCGCCACCGCCACCGCCGAGCCGGAGGAGGAGCCGCCCGAGACGTAGGCCGGGTCGAAGACCGAGCGCGGCGCCCCGTAGGGCGAGCGGGTGCCGTTCAGCCCGGTGGCGAACTGGTCGAGATTGGTCTTGCCGATGACGATCGCCCCGGCGGCCCGGAGCCTGGCCACGGTCGCCGCGTCGCCGGCGGGGTCGTAGGCGAAGGCCGGGCAGGCGGCGGTGGTGGGCAGGCCGGCGGCGTCGATGTTGTCCTTGACCGCGAAAGGCACGCCCCAGAGCGGCAGGCTGTTCGGCTCGGGCGCGCGGGCGAGCAGGGCCTCGGCCTCGGCGCGCAGGACCTCCCCGGGCGTCTCGGCGATGAAGACCGCCCGGTCGGGCCAGGCGGCGCGGCGGCGGACGACCTCGGCCAGGACCTCGACCGGACTCGTCCCCCCGGCATAGGCGGCGCGCAGGGACTCAAGGGTGAGGATGTCGGGGAGCATGGGCGTCTCGCTGCGGTGGGCGCGGCGCCGAGGGGGCGCCGCATCGCGTCCCATGATGGCGGGTTTTCGGCCGGCGTCGAGGCGGGGCGCGCGCGCCGGCGGGCCCGGCGGCCAAATCGCCTCCTGCGCAAGCAGGACTTGAGCACGGTTGCGGCGCAGTTTATCACGAATGAAACTGCCTTGCCGCAGGCAGCGGGCTGGATGGAGATCTTCATGGCCGACGCGCACACCCACGGCGCCTCACACGGGCACGACCATGCCCATGCCCGTCCGGGCTTTTTCACGCGCTGGTTCATGTCGACGAACCACAAGGACATCGGCATCCTGTACCTGGTGACCGCGGCCGTTCTGGGCCTCGTCTCGGTCTCGATGACGATGTACATGCGCCTCGAGCTGATGGAGCCGGGCGTCCAGTACATGGTCGCGGACGGGGTGCCGAACGGGCATCTCTGGAACGTGCTGATCACCGGCCACGGCATCCTGATGATGTTCTTCGTGGTGATTCCCGCGCTCTTCGGCGGGTTCGGGAACTATTTCCTGCCGCTGATGATCGGCGCGCCGGACATGGCCTTCCCGCGGATGAACAACCTGAGTTACTGGCTCTACGTGGCGGGCGCCTCGCTCGCCGTGGTCTCGCTGTTCACGCCCGGAGGCGGGGGCGAGCTCGGGTCCGGGGTGGGCTGGGTGCTCTATCCGCCGCTCTCGACCACCGAGACCGGCATGTCGATGGATCTCGCGATCTTCGCCGTGCACCTCTCGGGCGCCTCGTCGATCCTCGGCGCGATCAACATGATCACCACCTTCCTCAACATGCGCGCGCCGGGCATGACCCTGCACAAGGTGCCGCTGTTCGTCTGGTCGGTGATCGTCACCGCCTTCCTGATCCTGCTGGCGCTGCCCGTGCTCGCCGGCGCGATCACCATGCTGCTGACCGACCGCAACTTCGGCACCACCTTCTTCGAGCCCTCGGGCGGCGGCGACCCGATCCTCTACCAGCACCTGCTGTGGTTCTTCGGCCACCCGGAGGTCTACATCATCGTGCTGCCGGGCTTCGGCATCATCTCCCACGTGATCTCGACCTTCTCGCGCAAGCCGATCTTCGGCTACCTGCCGATGGTCTATGCGATGATCGCCATCGGCGTGCTCGGCTTCGTGGTCTGGGCGCACCACATGTACACCGTGGGCCTCTCCACCACCCAGCAGGCCTATTTCATGCTGGCGACCATGGTGATCGCGGTGCCGACCGGCATCAAGATCTTCTCCTGGATCGCCACGATGTGGGGCGGCTCGGTCGAGTTCAAGACGCCGATGCTCTTCGCGCTCGGCTTCCTCTTCCTCTTCACCGTCGGCGGCGTGACCGGCGTGGTGCTGAGCCAGGCGGCGCTCGACCGCAGCTATCACGACACCTACTACGTGGTGGCGCATTTCCACTACGTGATGTCGCTCGGCGCGGTGTTTTCGATCTTTGCGGGCGTCTACTACTGGTTCGCCAAGATGACCGGCAAGGACTATCCGGAATGGGCCGGCAAGGTGCATTTCTGGATGATGTTCGTCGGCGCGAACGTCACCTTCTTCCCCCAGCACTTCCTGGGGCGGCAGGGGATGCCGCGGCGCTACATCGACTATCCCGAGCAGTTCGCGCTCTGGAACTACGTCTCGTCGCTGGGCGCCTTCCTGTCGGGCCTGTCGTTCCTGTTCTTCTTCGGGATCGTCTTCTACTCGCTGAAGTACGGCCGGCGGGAGACCAACCCGCAGTACTGGGGGCCGCAGCCCGATCCGACGCTGGAGTGGACGCTGTCGAACCCGCCGCCGGAGCACACCTTCGAGACCCTGCCCACGCCGGACATGTGGGATCACCGCGGATCGTCGCCGCATCACTGATGGGCGCGGGTCCGGACGCGGACGAAACGGGGGTCGGCGCGGCTGCGCCGGCCCCCGATCCGTTCGCGCGGACCGATCCGCCGCTCCTGGCGCTGACGCTCTGGCCGAACCGGCCGCTGACCGCGCGGGGCGGGGCCTGGACCCTGGGCCTCGCCGCGGCGGGCTTGGGCCTGCCCCTGGTGGGCCTGGCGGGGAGCGCGGTCGCCTGGGGGATGCTGCCCTTCCTGGCGGCGCCGCTGGGCGGGCTCTATCTCGCGCTCAAGGCCAGCGCCGTCTCGGGGCGGCTGCGCGAGGACCTGCGCCTCTGGCCCGACCTCATCACCGTGGAGCGGCGCGAGCCCCAGGGGACCCTGCGCCGCTGGCACGCCGATCCCTTCTGGGTGCGGCTGCAGCTCTTCGCCGAGGGGCGGGTGGTGGAGAACTACCTGACCCTGACCGGCAACGGGCGCGAGATCGAGCTCGGCGCCTTTCTCAGCCCCGGCGAGCGGGCGGACCTGCACCGGGACCTGGGGGAGGCCCTCGCCGCGCTCCGCCGTCCCGGGGGCTGACAGCGGCGGCGCAAGCGCCTAAGGATCGGGGCCCGCGCCTTGTTCCGGAGGAAATTCATGCGTATCGCCTTCGCCGCCGCCCTGCTGGCCGCCTGCCTGCCCCGTCTCGCCGCCGCCGACGAATTCACCGATACGGTGGAAAGCGCGCTGCAGGCCTATCGCGGGGGCGACATCGACGGGGCCCGCGCCGACCTCGACTTCGCGAGCCAGCTTCTGGCCTCGGCCAAGGCCAAGGGGCTCACGACCTTCCTGCCCGCCGCGCCCGAGGGCTGGACCCGGGAGGAGGGCGAGGACCAGACCGCGGCCATGGCCATGTTCGGCGGCGGCGTCTCGTCGGCGGCCGTCTATCGCAAGGGCGAGGAGGAATTCACCCTGACCCTGATCGCCGATTCCCCCATGGTCTCCAGCGTCGCCGCCATGCTGGGCGGGGTGGCCGGGATTTCCGGGATGGAGACGCGGCGGATCAAGCGCCAGGTCTTCGCGGTGCACGACGGCCAGGTCCAGGGCGTGGTGGACGGCCGCGTGCTGGTCTCCGCCGAGGGCTCCGCCACCGCCGACGAGATGTTCGCCGTCATCGAGCAGATGGATTTCGACGCGCTCAAGGCGTTCTGAGAGACCGTCCGGGCCTGCGGCGGCGGAGCGCCGGCGCAGGCTTTTCGGGATCCCGGCAGGAGATCCGATCCGCCGCGATCGGGATGGCGGCGGACAGGCGCGACGCCCCGGGGCCGAAAGGACCCGTCGGGCCGATCCGTCCGGATTTCCGGACGATCCCGGAGGCCGCCGGCCGGCGCGGGCGCCGTCAGTCGAAGGCCCCGCTCGCCCGGGCCATGAGCTGGAAGGCGCGGCCGGAGCGGGTGTCGGCGATCTCGGCGATCTCGGCGTCGCCCGCGTCCTGGGCGATGTCGCGCAGGGCGGCGTCGAAACGGCGCAGGAAGAAGAGCGTGGTGTCGCGGAACACCGTGTCCGCCTTCATCAGCCGCTGCGCCGCCTCGATGGCGGCGGGATCCGTCACACCGCAGAGGCCCGCCACCGAAGGCCCGCGGCCACCGGCGAGGAAGCGCCGCCAGATCGCGGGATCGGCCGGGGCGGCG
>CBDEVG010000028.1:0-65757 GCA_965243535.1 Amaricoccus sp. | reverse complement strand
CCTGATCGGCCCCCGGGCCCAGGACCGGGTGCTGGCGCTCGACGCGCTCTACGTCACCACGATGCTGCTCTTCGTGACGCTGGGCGTCCGCACGGGCAGCGTGTTCTTCTTCGAGGCTTCGCTCGTCATCGCGGTCCTCGGCTTCGTGGCCACGGTGGCGCTCGCCAAGTTCCTCATGCGCGGCGAGGTGATCGAATGGTGAGCCGGTTCGCCGATATCCCCCTCTGGATCGCCCTGCCGGCGGCGTTCCTGCTGGTCGCGGGCGCGCTCCTCACCCTTCTCGGCGCGATCGGGCTCGCCCGGCTCGACAACTTCTACCAGCGCATCCACGCGCCCACGCTCGGCACGAGCTGGGGCGCGGCCGGGATCGTGCTCGCCTCGATGCTGCTCTTCTCCGCCACGGGCGAGCGGCTGGTGGTGCACGAGGTCCTGCTCGGGGTCTTCGTCACCGTGACCACCCCGGTCACGCTGATGCTGCTCGGCCGGGCCGCGTTCTATCGCGACAAGGGCGGGGCGCCGAAAAAGCCGGCGGATCCCGAGGCCTGAGGTCCGAACCTTTCCGGCGGAAGGGCGACGTTAAGCATCGGTTAGGGGTGCTGCGGGTAAGGACGTTTAACGCAACGTACCCCGCCCTCACCGGAGCAATCATGGCCGAAGCAGTCGTCGCAAGCCCAGCCGGGGATGCAAAGCCGGCCAGGGGCAAGGGTGGCCTGCTGCTCGGTCTCGGGCTCGCGGCGCTTCTGGGCGGGGGCGGCTTCTACGCGGTCTGGAGCGGCCTCTTCGACCCAACGGCGCTCCTCCCGGCGGGCGATCACGCGGCGGCCCCGGCGGTCGAGGTGGCCTTCGTCGCGCTCGAGCCCATCATGATCACCCTGCCCCCCGGCGCCTCGGCCCGGCGGCTGCGCTTCACCGGCCAGCTCGAGGTCGACCCCGCCCGGGCCGCAGAGGTGGCGGCGCTGACGCCGCGGGTGCTCGACACGCTCGGGACCTATCTGCGGGCGGTGGAACTCGCCGATCTCGAAAGCCCGGCGGCGGTGCAGCGGCTGCGGGCGCAGATGCTGCGCCGGGTGCAGGTGGTGACGGGCGAGGGCCGCGTGCGCGACCTGCTCGTCACCGAGTTCATCCTCAACTGAGGGTCCGACGATGGACGTCATCATGGACGGCCTGCTGCTCGCCGCCAGCCTCTTCGCGGCGCTCTATTGCTGGGTGCTGTCGCGCCGGGTCCGGGCGCTGCAATCCCTCGACGCCGGCCTCGGGGGGGCGATCGTCACGCTCACCCGCCAGATCGAGCTCGCCCGCGCCACGCTGGAGGAGGCGAAGTCCGGCGCGCGGGAGACCCGTCAGGACCTGGCCGAGCTGACCGCCCGCGCCGACGCCGCCGCCGCGCAGCTGCGGCTGCTGCTGGCCGCGGCGGAGCGGGCCCCCGCCCCCGCCCGCGCGCCCGTCCCGGTCGAGCCTCCGCCCGCCCGCCGGCAGGAGCCGGCCGGCCCGCGTCTGGTGCCCGATCCCGCCCCCGACTCCGTCCCCGAGTCCAGGCGTGAGGCCGCCCCCGAGCCCGGGCGCGAGCCCGTGCAGGACCGCATGCGAGAGCCTCGGGCGGCGGGCCCGGAGGAGGATCCGGCCTCGGTTCCGAAGCCGCGCCGCGCCCTCTCCATCGGCGGGCTGATGCGCCGCCGGGCCCCGGCCGGCGAGGCCGATCCGGCCGACGAGGACGTGGTCGCGGCGCTGGCCGCCCTCGCCGGCGGAGACCGCTGAGATGAAGGGCCGCCGCCGGGCGATGGGGGGCGTCGCCCTGATCATGCTGTGCTTTCTCGGCTCGGCCGGGCTGCGGCTGATCGACAGCGGCGCGGCGATCGCGGGCGAGGCTGCGCAGCGGCTCGGCGTCGCGGACACGCCCGACGGCGAGACCGACGCGCTCCTCGCCGCCATCCGCGTCCGGGACGCGGCCCTCGCCGAGGCGGAGCGCAAGATGGCCGAGCGGCAGCAGACCCTGAACGTGGCCGAGGCCAAGCTCGCCGAGCAGCTCGCCGCCTTCGAGAAGGCCCGGGCGGGGCTCGAGGCCACCCTCGCCAAGGCCGACAAGGCCGCCGAGCGCGACATCGACCTGATGACGGCGGTCTACGAGAGCATGAAGCCCGCCGACGCCGCGCGGATCTTCTCCAAGATGGACGTGACCTTCGCCTCGGGCCTCCTGGTGCGGCTGGAGCCCGGGAAGGCCGCGGCCATCCTCGCGGGGATGGAGCCCGAGGCGGCCTACGCCCTGACGCTGACCGCCTCCAGCCGCAACGCCCGCGTGCCGAAACGCTAGGCCGCTTGAGCCTTCCTTAAGCCCGCTGGGGCAAGGAGGGCGCGCAGGACAGACACTCGCGAGAGGACCATGATCGGAATCGCCGGGATCGCTATCGTCTTCGTCATGGTCTTCGGCGGCTACGTCATCGCCGGCGGCAAGCTCGGGATCATCCTCCACGCCGCCCCCTTCGAGATGATGATGATCGCCGGGGCCGCCATCGGCGCCTTCATCATCTCCAACGACATGCACGGGGTGAAGCACACGCTGAAGGACGTGGGCAAGGTGTTCAAGGGCCCCCGCTGGAAGCCGCAGGACTACCAGGACCTGCTCTGCCTGATGTTCCAGCTCATCCGCATCGCCCGCCAGAGCCCGGCGGAGCTCGACCAGCACATCGAGGATCCGGGCGCCTCGCCGATCTTCGCGGCCTATCCGCGCATCCTCGCGGACGGCGAGGCGGTGGCGCTGATCTGCGACACCCTGCGCTCGGCCTCGATGAACTACGACGACCCCCACCAGGTCGAGGAGGTGCTGGGCAAGCGGATCGAGGCGAACCACCAGGCGGCGCTCCATTCCGCCCATGCGCTCCAGAACATGGCCGACGGCTTGCCCGCGCTCGGCATCGTCGCGGCGGTGCTCGGCGTCATCAAGACCATGGCCTCGATCGACCAGCCGCCCGAGATCCTCGGCAAGATGATCGGCGGGGCGCTGGTGGGCACCTTCCTCGGGGTGTTCCTCGCCTATGGGCTGGTCGGTCCCTTCGCCTCCAAGGTGAAGGCGGTGATCGACGAGGACCAGCATTTCTATGCGCTGATCCGCGAGGTGATGGTGGCGGCCCTGCACCAGCATGCGCCCAACATCTGCGTCGAGGTGGGCCGGCAGAACGCGCCCTCCGGGGTCCGGCCGAGCTACAACGCGCTGGAGGAGGCGCTCAAGGCCTCGCGGCAGAGCCTCGCGGCATGAGGCTTCTCGCGCTCCTGCTGCTCGCCGCCGCGCCGGCCCTGGCGCGGGAGGGGGGGCCGATCCGCACGGGCGAGCACCCGGGCTTCACCCGCGTGGTGATGGAGATCGAGCCCGCCACCGAATGGTCGCTGGAGACCCGCGACGGCCAGGCGACGATCCTCTTTCCCGGCCGTCCCATCGCCTTCGACCTCTCCGGGGTCTGGGAGCGCATCCCGCGCACCCGGGTCGCCGCCATCGCCGCGGACCGGGGGCCGGAGGGCGCGCGGGTGACGCTGGGGCTCGGCTGCGACTGCCGGGTGGCCGCGTCCTTCGTGGGCGCGCGGCTGCTCGCCATCGACGTGATCGACCGGGATGCCGTGATCGCCCCGCCCCAGGGGCGCGAGACCGAGGCCGCGCGGGAGGCGCGCGAGACCGAGGCGGTGGCCTCGGCCGAGGCGGCGCTGGCGCGCCAGATCGCCCACGCCATCGACCAGGGGGTGGTGACGCTGACCCCGGGCGCGGCCCCGCCCAAGCCGGAACCCGCGCCTGAGGCGGAGACAAAGGCGGCGGCGCCGGCGGTTCCCGCGCCCCCGGCCCGCCCGGTCGCCCAGGCTGCGGCGCCGGATCCGGCCGAGCGCGTCCTCGCCGAGCAGATCGCGGCGATCACCGTCTATGACCGGGACGACGCGACGCTCGCCGCCCTGCGCGCCGCGGTTCCGCCGCCCGAGGTCTGCCTGCCCGACGCGGATCTCGACATCGCCGCCTGGACCGACGGGACGGGCTATGCGGCGGAGGCCGCGCGCCTGCGCCGGCGGGTGGTGGGAGAGTTCGACCGCCCCGACCCCGCCGCGCTGCGGGCGGTGGCGCGGCTGGAGATCCGCTACGGCTTCGGTCTGGAGGCGGAGGCCGATCTCGCGGCCTTCGCCGACGCCGACCTGCCCGACCGGGCGACGCTGGCCGATCTGGCCCGGGCGGTGGAGGGTCGGCCCGTCGCGCCGGAGGGGCCGCTGGCGCTGGCCGAGGATTGCCCCGGGCTGCACGGGCTCTGGCTGGCTCTGGGGGGCGCCGCGCCGGCCTGGCGCGGACCGGCGCAGTTCGCGGCGGTGCAGGAGGCCTTCGCCGAGCTGCCGGTCGATCTGCGCCAGTTGCTCGGGCCCGGCCTGGTGGGCGCTTTGCTGGACGCGGGCCATGCGCCCGAGGCGCAGCTCATCCAGACGATCTCCCTGCGCCCGGGAGAGCCGCCGACGCCCGAACAGGCGCTGGCGGGCGCGCGGCTCGCCGCGGCGGAGGGCGACGGGCTCCGGGCGGTCGCCGACCTGCGCGGGCTTGCGGAAAGCGGCGCGCCGATCGCGCCTGAGGCGCTGGCGGAGCTCGCCCGTATCCTGCTCGCGCAGGGGGGAACGCCGCCGGACGGGCTGATCGCCGATCTCGCCGCCGCCGTCACCGTGGCGCGCGGCGCGCCGGAGGAAGGGGAGCTGCGCGGCCTGCTCGTCGGGGCGCTGGGCGCCCGGGGGGCGCTGGTGGAGGCCCTGGCCGAGGCCGACCGGGGCGCCGCGGCCACGCCGGCCGCGCGGGCCGAACTGATGGCGCTGGTCGCCCGGGCGGCCGCAGAGGCCGATCCGGCGCAGGCGGGCGCCTCGGCCTATGCGCAGACCGCCCTCGGCCTCGCCCGGCGGATCGGCGACGGCGTGGCGCTCGACCCGGAGCGGCGGATCATCGCCGGGCGGCTGATCGACCTCGGCCTGCCGAACGCGGCGATCGACCTGCTCGCCCCCGCCACCCTGCGGGGCGACGCGGCGGCGCTGCGGCTGGTCGCTTCGGCCGAGCTCGCGCTCGGCCGACCCGCGGCGGCGCTGGCGACGCTGGCCGGGCTAGAGGGAATTGAGGCCGTCCGCCTGCGCGCCGCCGCCCATGCCGCCGAAGGCGAGCCCGGGCGAGCCGCCGAGGCGCTGCGCGCCGCGGGGCTGGCGGAGGAGGCGGCGGCCTACGCCTGGATCGCCAGCGACTGGGAGGCGGCGGGCGCAGCGGCGGGGGACGACCCGGCCCGGGCCGCGATGGCGGCCTACATGGCCGCGCGCGGCGCGCCGCGCGGAGCCGCCCCGCCCCCGGAGGCCGAATTGACCCCCGAGGCCGCGTTCCGCCTCGCCCCGCCGGCGCTCGGCCGGCCAAGCCTAGGCGCGGCGCGGGAGTTGCTCGCCTCGGGCCGGCAGCTCGACGATTTCCTCGACGGGGTGCTGGCGGAGGAGGCGGCGAATTAGGGCAACATCCAACCGGACGGCATCGTCCTGTGATTGAGATATTGCCTCAAATCAAACAGCTGGAGCGGAGCGCCCGGCGCAGCCGGGCGAGACTTCGCTCTAGAGAAACGTCCGACCAGACGGGATCGTCTGGTGGTTGCAATAGCGCGACAAGACGATGATCTGGATCGGATGGTCCCGCTCCGCCGGGACGGATCGCGCCCTAGGACGCCGCCTGGAGCCGCGACGCGGGTCCTGCGTCCGGCCCCGACCGGCGGGACTGGGCGGCGATGGCCCGGCAGACCAGGATGACCGGCAGCACGCCGACCGCGCCGATGACGAGGCTCGGCGCCGCGGCCTGGGCCAGGCGCTCGTCCGAGGCGAGGCGATAGGCCTGCACGGCGAGAGTGTCGAAGTTGAAGGGCCGCATGATCATCGTCGCCGGCAATTCCTTCATCACGTCGACGAAGACGAGCAGGAGCGCGGTCAGCAGGCTCGGGCGCAGGATCGGCAGGTGCACCTCGCGCAGGACCCGCGGCGGGGTGCGGCCGAGGGTGCGGGCGACCGCGTCCATGGCCGGGGAGACCGCCGCCATGCCCGCGTCGAAGCCGTTGAGCGCGATCGCCATGAACCGCGCCATGTAGGCGAGCGCCAGCAACCCGATGGTCCCGGTGAAGACGAGCCCGGTCGAGACGCCGAAATGCGCCCGCGCGAAGCCGTCGACGAGGTTGTCGAGCCCCGCGAAGGGCACGAGGAGGCCGACCGCGATCACGCCCCCCGGCACCGCATAGCCGAGCCCCGCCGACAGGGTCATGGCCCGCGAGGCGAGACCCGGCCGCAGCCGGGCGCGATAGCCCACGGCCACCGCGCCCGCCACGGTGACAAGGGCCGCGAGGCTCGCCAGGGTGAGGGAATTGCGCAGGAAGCCGAAGTAGCGCGCCTCGAACGGATTCTGCCCTGAGCCCCAGGCCATCTCCGCCAGCACCGCCGTCGGCAGCAGGAAGCCGACGGCGACCGGGGCGAAGCAGGCGGCGCTCGCCGCCCAGGCCCGCCAGCCGGCGAGCCGCGCGGGCTCCATCCCGCCGAGCCGGCCGCCGCCGCGCATGTGGGCCCGCGCCTGGCCGCGCTGGCTCCGCTCCAGGGTGGCGACGACCAGCGCGAAGGCGAGGAGGCAGAGCGCGAGCTGGGCCGCCGCCGCCCGGTCCTGCATGGCGAACCAGGCCTGGTAGATGCCGGTGGAGAAGGTGCGCACGGCGAAATGGGCGACGGTGCCGTAGTCGGCGATGGTTTCCATCAGCGCCAGCAGAACTCCCGCGGCGATGGCGGGCCGCGCCATGGGCAGGCTCACCCGCAGGAAGGCCGAAAAGGGTCCGCGGCCGAGGGAGCGGGCCGCGAGATAGGCGTTGGCCGCCTGCTGGGAAAAGGCCGCGCGCACCAGCAGGTAGACGTAAGGATAGAGCACGCAGACGAACATCAGCGCCGCGCCCGGCAGCGAGCGGATGTTCGGAAACCAATAGTCCCGCGGCCCCCAGCCGGTCGCCGCGCGCAAGGCGGTCTGCACCGCGCCGGGATGGGAGAGCAGGTCGGTGTAGGCGTAGGCGAGCACATAGGCCGGATAGGCGAGCGGCAGGACCAGCAGCACCTCGAGCAAGCGCGAGCCGGGAAAGCGGTACATGGTGACGAGCCAGGCCGCCCCCGTCCCCACCGCCGCCGTCCCGAGCGTGACCAGGGCGGCGAGGGCGAGGGTGTTGCGCACGAAGACCGGCAGGACCGTGTCGGCGAGCGCGCGCCAGGTCGCGAGATCGCCGAGCGCGGCCGCCACGACCGCCGCGATCATCGGCGCGACGCAGGCCGCGGCCGCGGCCCAGGCCAGCAGGTTGAGCAGTCGCGCCGCCATGCCGATCCCCCTTCGCCTCCCTCGGCAAGGGACTAGCCCGCCCGGCCGCCGCGGGCAAGCCGCCCCGCCCGGACGGATCCGAACCGCAGCGAGGGCTTGCCCCCGGGGCGGGCGCGCGATACCACCCCTCCCGCGCACAGGGCGGGAGGGGCGGATGTTCACCGGGATCGTCACCGACATCGGCCGTATCGAGCGGCTCGAGGATCGCGGCGACCTGCGCGCGCGCCTTCTCACCCGCTATCCGGCGGAGGGCATCGCGCTCGGCGCCTCCATCGCCTGCGACGGAGTCTGCCTGACCGTGGTCGACCGCGGCCCCGCGTCCGAAGGCGCCTGGTTCGACGTCGACATCTCGGCCGAGACGCTGGCCAAGACCAAGATCGGCGCCGGCCGCGCCGCCTGGGCGGAGGGCCGCCGGGTGAACCTGGAGCGCGCGCTGAAGGTGGGCGACGAGCTCGGCGGGCACATCGTCTCGGGGCATGTGGACGGGGTGGCCGAGGTCGTCTCGCTCACCCCCGAGGGAGACAGCCTGCGGGTGCGCTTCCGCGCGCCGGGCTCCCTCGCCCGCTTCATCGCGCCGAAGGGCTCGGTGGCGCTCAACGGCACCTCGCTCACCGTGAACGAGGTGGAGGGGGCGGAGTTCGGCGTGAACTTCATCCCCCACACCCGCGCGGCCACCACCTGGGGCGAGGTCGCGGCCGGCGATCTCGTCAATCTCGAGATCGACACGCTGGCGCGCTACGTCGCGCGGCTGGGCGAGGCCTGACCCATGAGCGAAGATTTCCGCGACGTCATCTCCTCGGTGGAGGAGATCATCGAGGACGCCCGCAACGGGCGGATGTTCATCCTCGTCGACCACGAGGACCGGGAGAACGAGGGCGACCTCGTCATCCCCGCGCAGATGTGCACCCCGAACGCCATCAACTTCATGGCCACCCACGGCCGCGGCCTGATCTGCCTCACCCTCCCCGGCGAGCGGCTGGACGCGCTCGGCCTGCCGCTGATGGCCCAGGCCAATTCCTCGCGCCACGAGACCGCCTTCACCGTGTCGATCGAGGCGCGCGAGGGGGTGACGACCGGCATTTCCGCCCATGACCGGGCGCGCACGGTCGCGGTCGCCATCGACCCGCGCTCGGGCCCCCAGGACATCGCCACCCCCGGCCACGTCTTCCCCCTGCGCGCGCGCGACGGCGGCGTGCTGGTGCGCGCGGGCCACACGGAGGCGGCGGTGGACATCGCGCGCCTCGCGGGGCTGAACCCCGCCGGGGTGATCTGCGAGATCATGAACGAGGACGGGACCATGTCCCGCCTGCCCGACCTGATCGGCTTCGCCCAGCGGCACGGGCTCAAGATCGGCACCATCTCGGACCTGATCGCCTATCGCCGCCGCCACGACAACCTGGTGCGCGAGACCTCCGTGCGCAGCGTCGAGTCGGAATACGGCGGGACCTGGTCGATGCGGGTCTTCGGCGACGTGACCGGCGGGGGCGAGCACATCGTGCTGACCAAGGGCGACATCTCGACGCCCGCGCCGGTGCTGGTGCGCATGCACGCCGCCAATCCGGTCGAGGACATGCTGGCCCTGCATCCGGGCCGCGCGCACCAGCTGCGCGACGCCATGCTGGCGGTGGCCGAGGAAGGCCGGGGCGTGGTGGTGCTGCTGCGCGACATGGCCGCCAAGCTCGACCTCGGGGACCACGTGTCGCCGCATCGTCTGCGCCAGTACGGGATCGGGGCGCAGATCCTGAGCGCGCTGGGGCTGCGCGAGCTGATCCTGCTGACGAATTCGCCGTCGCCCAAGGTGGTGGGGCTGGAGGGCTACGGCCTCTCCATCGCCGCCACCCGGCCCATTCCGGCGCGAAAGGACTGAGGACATGGCCGAGAGGGACCTGGGCCACGGGCTGGCGACGCCGGTCTTCGCCGAACCCGTGCGGGCGCTGCTGGTGGCGGCGCCCTTCTATCGCGAAGTGGCCGACCACCTGATCGCCGGCGCCCGCGCCGCGCTGGAGGCGGCGGGCGTCGAGACCGACCTCGTCGAGGTGCCCGGCGCGCTGGAGATCCCGACGGCGATCCGCCTCGCCTCCTTCTCCGGGCTCTACGACGGCTACGTGGCGCTCGGCTGCGTGATCCGCGGCGAGACGACCCATTACGAGACCGTCTGCAACGACAGCTCCCGCGCGCTGACCCTGCTGGGCCTCGAGGGGCTCTGCATCGGCAACGGCATCCTGACGGTCGAGAACATCGAACAGGCCGAGGCGCGGGCCGATCCCGCGCGCCTGAACAAGGGCGGCGGCGCGGCCGAGGCCTGCCTGCATCTGATCGCCCTCGCCCGGCGCTTCGCCCCGGAGGACCGCGCGTGACCGGCGCGGCGCCCGGAGCCAAGAAGCCGACCGCGGCCCAGGCCCGGCGGATGCGCACCGCGGCGCGCCTCTATGCGGTGCAGGCGCTCTTCCAGATGGAGCAGGCGGGCGTGCCGCTGCCCACCATCATCGAGGAATTCGAGGCGCATCGCCTGGGCGCGGAGCTCGACGGAGTGAAGTTCGGCGAGGCGGACCGCGCGCATTTCCGCCTGCTGCTCTCTGAGGCGGTCAGCCAGCAGGCGAAGGTGGACCAGCTCACCGCCCGGGCGCTCGCCGCGCGCTGGCCGATCGACCGGATCGACCCGACGCTCAGGGCGCTGTTCCGGGCGGCGGGGGCGGAGTTCGTGGGCGCGGACACGCCGCCCAAGGTGACGATCACCGAATACCTCGAGATCGCCAAGGCCTTCTACCCCTCCGGCAAGGAGGTGAAGTTCGTGAACGGCGTGCTCGACCACATGGCCCACGAGGCCCGTCCCTCGGACTTCGGGTGAGGCGCGCCCCATGACCGCGACTCCGCTTCGGCCGCTGGCTCTCGTCGGGCGGAGCTTCCGCCTCGCCTGGGAGGGCTTCGGCCTGCTGTTCCCGCTGGTCCTGACGCCGTCCCTGGCGCTCTCGGCCATCGCCTACGCCATCGGTCCCGATCCGCTCGTGACCGAAGCCCAGACGGGTCTCGCGGCCTTCGCAAGCCTCGCGCTGGAGCTTGTGGGCGGGCCCGCGATCACCGGCGTCGCCTGCCTCGCGGCCCTCGACGTCGCGCTGGGCAAGCGCCACAGCATGGGCGAATACGTCAGCCAGACCCTGCGCCATATCGGGCCGCTGATCCTGCTCGGCCTGCTCCTGTCCGTCGCGACGACCCTCGGGGTGGCGGCGCTGATCGTGCCGGGGCTCTACATCGCCGGGCGGTTCCTGCCCTGGACCCCTGCCGTGGTGTTCGAGAACGCCGGCTGGTCGGGCCTCGGCCGGGCGCAGGAGCTGACCGAGGGCTACCGCTGGCCGCTCGCCGGCGCGGTGCTGGCGATGGGGATGCTGTGCGCGCTGGGCTTCGCCGCCCTGCTGCCGGTGGTGGCGCTGGCCCAGGACAGCTTCGCCATCGCCATCCTGGTCGATGCGACCTTCTCGACGCTGGTCTATCTGCTGGGCGCCGCCTTCGTCGCCGTCGCCTATCTGCGCCTGCGGGAAATCCGCGAAGGCGTCGGGCTGGCCGAGGTGGCCGCGAGCCTCGACTGACCCGCTTTCGGGGCAAGACCCTGACGGAAGGCAGGCGCGGAGCCGGCCCTTCCGGTCAGGCTCCGGTCAGGCCCTGACGGCTGGCGCCTCCGCAGCGTCGCAGGAAGGCCGCCGTCGAGCCGATAAACGCGCATAACCCCCCGGGCGATTGCGGGAGCGGATTTGCGGCTCCTCAGAGAGACCTCTGCGAAACCCGCGGCGCGGTCGCTCTCGACCTGTTCACGTTTCTGAAAACCAGGTTAAGGCCGCAGAGTATATTGAATGATTTCAATATTTTGAGCCGGTTTTCACGCGTGAAATCCCGACCCTTCCCCAAGCGCGGCTTTGGGAGAGAGGTCTCTCGGAGCCGTCAGCGCGCCACAGGCTCCCTGGCCCGCTCGTCGGGACGCGCGTCAGCCGCGCGCCCCGTCGCCGTCTCTCAGCCGACGATTTCGAGGCCGGAGAAGAAATAGGCGATCTCCTGCGCCGCGGTCTCGGCGCCGTCCGAGCCGTGGATCGAGTTCTCGCCGATCGACAGGGCGAATTCCTTGCGGATGGTGCCCTCGGCGGCCTCGGCGGGGTTGGTCGCGCCCATCACTTCGCGGTTCTTGGCGATGGCCTCCTCGCCTTCCAGGACCTGGGCGACGATCGGGGCCGAGGACATGAACTCGGTCAGCTCGCCGAAGAAGGGCCGCTCCTTGTGGACCGCGTAGAAGGTCTGGGCCTGGGCGAGCGACAGGTGGATGCGCTTCTGCGCGATGATGCGCAGGCCCGCGGCCTCGAGCTTGGCGTTGATCGCGCCGGTGAGGTTGCGCCGGGTGGCGTCGGGCTTGATGATCGAGAAGGTGCGCTGGATGGCCATGTACGGGTGTCCCTCGTTTTGCGGCGCCCCGGTTAGCACGGCCGCCCCCCCCGGGGAAAGGGTCCATTTCGGCGCGGGCCCGCCGGACGGTCGCGCGGCGCGCCGGGGAGTCGCGGAACGCGCGCCCCGCCGCGCCGCGGTCGTCCCGGACAGGCCGCCCGGCGTCCGCCCGGCCGCGGCGCCTGCGCTTTGTTGACATGGCGCGCCGGCCGCGCCACATGGCGGGTCATGCTGGCCCTCAAGAACATCACCTTCACCCTGGAGGGCCGGCGGCTCTTCGACGACGCCTCGGCGCTGATCCCGACCGGCCACAAGGTCGGCTTCGTCGGGCGCAACGGCACGGGCAAGACCACGCTCTTCCGGCTGATCCGGGGCGAGCTCGCCCTCGACGGCGGCGAGATCGAAACCCCCCGCCGCGCCCGCATCGGCGGCGTGGCCCAGGAGGCGCCCGCGACCCGGGACAGCCTCCTCGACACCGTGCTCATGGCCGACCTGGAGCGCGCCGCGCTCCTGTCCGAGGCCGAGGTCGCCGCCGACGCCCACCGGATCGCCGAGATCCAGACCCGGCTCGCGGACATCGACGCCCATTCGGCCGAGGCGCGGGCGGCCGCCATCCTCCACGGCCTCGGCTTCGACGCCGCCGCCCAGGCCCGGCCTTGCGCGGATTTCTCCGGCGGCTGGCGGATGCGCGTGGCGCTCGCCGCGGTGCTGTTCTCGCGCCCCGACGTGCTGCTGCTCGACGAGCCGACGAACTACCTCGACCTCGAAGGGGCGATCTGGCTTGAGACCTTCCTCGCCAAATACCCCCACACGGTGCTCGTCATCAGCCACGACCGGGACCTGCTGAACCGGTCGGTGGGCGCGATCCTGCATCTCGACCGGCAGAAGCTGACCCTCTACCAGGGAAACTACGACACCTTCGACGCCACCCGCCGGGCGCGGTTCGAACAGCTCGTCTCGGAGAAGAAGCGCCAGGACGCGGCGCGGGCGCACATGCAGTCCTTCGTCGACCGCTTCCGCGCCAAGGCCTCCAAGGCCCGCCAGGCCCAGAGCCGCATCAAGGCGCTGGAGCGGATGAAGCCGATCGCAGCCATCGTCGAGGACGCGGTCGCCGCCTTCAACTTCCCCGAGCCGGAGGAGCTGTCGCCGCCGATCATCCGGCTGGAGGACGTCTCGATCGGCTATGGCGACCGGACGGTGCTCAAGGGCCTCGACCTGCGCATCGACCAGGACGACCGCATCGCGCTCCTCGGTCAGAACGGCCAGGGAAAATCCACGCTGTCGAAGCTGCTGGCGGATCGCCTCGCGCCCCAGGCGGGGCGCAAGATCGCCTCGTCCCGGCTCCGGGTGGGCTATTTCGCCCAGCACCAGGTCGACGAGCTGGAGCTCGACGAGACGCCGCTCCAGCACCTGCAGCGGCTGCGCCCCGAGGAGACGCCGGCGAAGCTCAGGGCGCGGCTCGCCGCGGGAGGCATCGGCGCGGACATCGCCACCACCGAGGTGCGGCGGCTGTCCGGCGGCCAGAAGGCGCGCCTCAGCCTGCTCCTCGCCACGCTGGAGGCGCCCCATCTCATCATCCTCGACGAGCCCACCAACCATCTCGACATCGAGAGCCGCGAGGCGCTGGTGGAGGCGCTGACGGAATATTCCGGCGCGGTCATCCTCGTCAGCCACGACCCCCATCTGGTGGAGCTGGTGGCCGACCGGCTGTGGCTGGTCAAGGACGGCGCCGTGCGGCCCTTCGAGGACGACATGGAGGCCTACCGCCGGATGCTGCTGTCGGAGCGGGGCGGAGGGGCGGCGAAGCCCCGCGAGGAGCGGCCCCGGGCCGCGGCCAAGCCCCTGCCCCGGTCCCAGGCCGCGCCCCTCAAGGCCGAGGTGGCCAAATGCGAGGCCCGGGTCGCCAAGCTCGAGGAGATGCGCGAGACGATCGACTCCCGCCTCGCCAACCCGGTGCTCTACGCGCGCGGCGACGCGGAGGAGATCGAGAAGCTGCGCCGCAAGCACGCCGAGGTCATGGAGGGCCTCGCCCGTGCCGAGGCCATGTGGCTCGCGGCGCTGGAGCGGCTGGAGGCGGCGGAGGAGCGGCGGGCCTGATCCGGGGGGACAAGGCCCGGGCGCCCTTGCGGGGCCTTCGCTGCGTCTGAAAGGTTGCCAACCGCCCCGCGGCTCCCCAAAACCAGAGGGAACCACCGGGACGGCGAAAGGACCCCCTCGATGAGTCTCGACCTCGCCGCCACGGTCTTCGTGACCCTCTTCGTGGTGATCGACCCGGTCGGGCTCGCGCCGCTGTTCCTGGCGCTGACCCGGGGCATGGGCCAGGAGCAGCGCGTCTCCATCGGCCTGCGGGCCATCGGCATCGCCTTCGTCCTGCTCGCGCTCTTCGGCTTCGCCGGCGAGGCGCTGCTCGGCGCGGTCGGGATCGGCATCCCCGCCTTCCGCATCGCCGGCGGGCTGCTCCTGTTCCTGACCGCGGTCGACATGCTCTTCGAGAAGCGCCAGCCCCGGCGCGAAAAGAGCGTCCACGAGGCCGACGCCCTGCCCGACCCGACGGTCTTCCCGCTCGCCACCCCGCTTATCGCCGGGCCCGGCGCGCTCGCCACCATGATCCTGCTCATCGGCCAGCATCCCGGCGACATCGCCGCCCAGGCGACCGTCTACCTGACCATGACGCTGGTGCTCGCGATCTGCTGGCTGTTCTTCCGGCTGAGCGGTGCGATCGAGCACGTGCTGGGGCCGACGGGGATCAACGTCGTCACCCGCCTGCTCGGGATGCTGCTCGCCGCGCTTGCGGTGCAGTTCGTGCTCCAGGGCCTGCGCGACTTCGGCTTCGGGAACTGACATGCCGGACAACGCGGAGGACACGGCCCGGCTCGTCTACCTGCTGATCCTGCTGCTGGGCGTGCTCGGCTTCTCGATCTTCGGCGGGCCGCGGGCCATCGTCGCGGCGGCGGGGCGGCTGATCGTCTGGGGGCTGATCTTCGCCATGGTCATCATCGCCTACAGCTACCGCGACACCCTGCGCCAGGCGCTCTTCCCCGCCTCGGCCGTGCGGATGGAAGGCGGCGGGGTGGAGCTGCGCCGGGGATCGGACGGGCATTTCCAGGCGACGCTCGACGTGAACGGCGCGCCGATCCGCTTCATGGTGGACACGGGCGCGACCGACATCGTCCTGTCCCGCGCCGACGCCGCCCGGGCGGGGATCGATCTTGACCGGCTGGCGTTCACCGGCCGGGCCATCACCGCCAACGGCGCGGTGCGCACCGCCCAGGTCCGCCTCGACAGCGTCACGCTCGGCGACGTCACCGCCCGGAACCTGCCCGCGAGCGTCACCGACGGCGCCCTCGGCACCTCGCTGCTCGGCATGGCCTATCTCAACCGCTTCGAGCGGATCGAGATCAGCGGCGACCGGATGCGGCTCACCCACTGACCCGCGGGAGACGAGGCATGATCGAGGACGCCGCCGCAACAGAAGACCGCAAGCGCTTTATCCTGCAGAAAATTCAGCCGGCGCTGCTCGGGCTGATGGACGGCTCGGTCTCCACCCTCGCGCCGATCTTCGCGGCGGCGGGGCTGACCGGGCGCCCCCTCAACGCCTTCTTCGTCGGCCTCGCCGCCTCGCTTGGGGCGGGGATCAGCATGGGCCTCTCGGAGGCGCTCTCCGACGACGGTACGGTCACGGGCCGGGGCACGCCGCTCGGACGCGGGACCATCACCGGCGTCGCCACCGCGGTGGGGGGGATGCTCCACACCCTGCCCTTCCTGATTCCGGATTTCCCGACCGCCATGCGCGTCGCCTCCGCCGTCGTGGTCTGCGAGCTGATCGCCATCGCCTGGATCCGCTGGCGCTTCATGGGCGGCCGGCTCTGGGCGACGATCGTGCAGGTGATCCTCGGCGGCGCGATCGTCTTCGCCATCGGGGTCGGGCTGGGGCGGATCGGGGCCGGGTGAGGCGCGCGGACGCTTGCGGCGACGGCCCGCCCGTGCCATCCCGGCGCGACAGGACGGGGGCGAGGCGCGCGTGGCGAGGAAACCGGAATGGGCCGTGGCGCGGGACCGCGCCCGCCGCGAGGAAACGGGCGAGACCGTCTGGCTCTTCGGCATCCATGCGGTGCGCGACGCGCTCCTCAACCCCGCCCGCATCCGGCGCCGGCTGATCGTCACCCGCAACGCCGCCGACCGGCTCGCGGCCGAGATCGCCGCCTCGGGCATGACGCCGGAGATCGCCGACCCCCGCCGCTTTTCCGCCCCCCTCGACCCGCAGTCCGTCCACCAGGGCGCCGCGCTGGAGGCGGAGCCGCTGGACTGGGGGTCGGTCTCCGAGCGCTGCGCGCCCCGGGGCGAGGCGCCGCTCGTCGTGCTCCTCGACCGGGTGACGGATCCCCACAACGTCGGCGCGGTGCTGCGCTCGGCCGAGGTCTTCGGCGCCCGGGCGGTGGTGGCCCCCCACCGCCATTCCGCCCCCGAGACCGGGGCGCTCGCCAAGACCGCCTCGGGCGCGCTGGAGCGCCAGCCCTACCTGCGGATCCCGAACCTCGCCAACGGCATCGGCGCGCTCAAGGACATGGGCTACGCCGTCGTCGGCCTCGACGGCGCGGCGGAGCTGGTCCTCGACGAGGCCCTCGCGCCCTTCCGCGACCGGCCGCTGGCGCTCGCCCTCGGGGCCGAGGGTCCGGGCCTGCGCGAGCTCACCCTCAAGCTCTGCGACCGGGTGGCGCGCATCCCCGCGGCGGGGGCCTTCGGCTCGCTCAACGTCTCGAATGCCACAGCCGTCGCCCTTTATGCGGCGCGACGGATCGGCGCTTGACCGTGGCCTCACAATCACGATTCGGTGCGTGGAACTTTACGCCGGGACCTGCGTTCCCCACCTGTGAGCCGAAGCAGTCGGATCGGAACTGCCCCTGCTTCATCTCACTGTCCCTCGTTCCGACTTCAGCGCCCGGGCTTCCCGGGCGCCTTTTTTTGCCTCCCCTTTCGACCGAGGATCCCGCCCATGATCGCTTCGCCCGATGACGCCGCCCTGCGCGCGATCTTCGCCCGCACCCGGACCATCGCGGTGGTGGGCATGTCGAAGAACGAGATCCGTCCCTCCTTCTACGTGGCGCGCTACCTGCGGCTGAAGGGGTTCCGGGTGATCCCGGTGAACCCGGCCTATGCGGGCGAGACCCTCCTCGGCGAGACGGTGCGCCCGAGCCTCGCCGCCATCCCGCCGGAGGCGGGCGAGATCCACATGGTCGACATCTTCCGCCGCTCGGCCGACGCGGGACAGGTGGTGGACGAGGCGCTGGCGCATCTCGCGACCCGGGGCCTCTCCACCATCTGGATGCAGATCGGCGTCGCCGACCCCGCGGCCGCCGCCCGGGCCGAGGCGCGCGGGATCGAGGTGGTCATGGACCGCTGCCCCAAGATCGAGTTCCAGCGCCTCCACGGCGAGCTGCGCATGGGCGGCTTCGCCACCGGCATGATTTCCTCGAAGCTCTGAGAGACCCGGATGAACCCCTTGGCGCGGTCGCTCCCGACCCGTTCATGTCCATGAAGGCCAGGTTAAGGCCGCAGGATATATCGAATGATTTCAATGATATAATCCCATTTTCACGCGTGAAAATCCGGCCCTTTCCAAGGCGACGCCGCCTGGACGCCGCCTTGGACGAGCGGCTTTCGCAGAGGTCTCCCTGACCCCCGCAGCCGGCTCCCGATCGACCCGCCGGCGTTTGCCGCCGCCGGGCGCCTGTGATAACCGCAGCGGCCTAAGGTCAGGAGCGGTCGGATCATGGACGTGTTTGCGCAGGTGAAGGCGGAAGTCGAGGCGGCGGTGGGCCGGCTCGTCCGGGCGGGGCGGCTGCCCGAGGGGCTCGACCTCTCCGCCGTCGCGGTCGAGCCGCCGCGCGACGCGGCCCACGGAGACATGGCGACCAACGCCGCCATGGTCCTGTCCAAGCCCGCCCGCATGGCCCCGCGCGAGATCGCCGAGCTCCTCTCGGCCGAGCTGACGAGCGCCGCCGGCGTCCTCTCGGCGGAGGTGGCGGGCCCCGGCTTCCTCAACCTGCGGCTCGATCCGGCCGTCTGGCGCTCGGTGCTGCCGGCGGCCCTGGGCGCGGGCGCGGACTTCGGCCGCTCGACCTTCGGCGCCGGGCGCAAGGTGAACCTGGAGTTCGTCTCGGCCAACCCGACCGGGCCGATGCACGTGGGCCACGCCCGCGGCGCGGTCTTCGGCGACGCGCTCGCCGGCCTCCTCGGCTTCGCGGGCTTCGACGTCACCCGGGAATACTACGTCAACGACGGCGGCGCCCAGGTCGACGTCCTCGCCCGCTCCGCCTACGAGCGCTACCGCGAGGCCTGGGGCCGGGAGCCGCAGATCGCCGAAGGCCTCTATCCCGGCGACTACCTGGTGCCGGTCGGCGAGGCGTTGAAGGCGGAATACGGCGACACTCTGCTCGACCGCCCGGAATCCGACTGGCTGGCGCTGGTGCGGGAATTCGCGACCGTTCGCATGATGGCGATGATCCGCGAGGATCTGGCGCTGCTCGGCGTCGAGATGGACAACTTCTTCTCCGAGAAATCGCTCTACGGCACCGGCCGGATCGAGGCCGCGCTCGACCGCCTGGCCGCCGAGGGTCTGATCTACGAGGGCTACCTCGAGCCCCCCAAGGGCAAGATGCCCGAGGACTGGGAGCCGCGGCAGCAGACGCTGTTCCGCTCCACCCTCTTCGGCGACGACGTGGACCGGCCGGTGAAGAAATCCGACGGGTCCTGGACCTATTTCGCGCCCGACATCGCCTATCACTTCGACAAGGTCGAGCGCGGCTATGACGAGCTGATCGACGTGCTCGGGGCGGACCATGGCGGCTACGTCAAGCGGCTGAAGGCGATCGTGGCGGCGCTGAGCGGCCGGCGGGTGCCCCTCGACGTCAAGCTCTGCCAGCTCGTCAAGCTCACCCGCGGCGGCGAGCCGGTGAAGATGAGCAAGCGCGCCGGCTCCTTCGTGACGCTGCGCGACGTGGTCGAGCAGGCGGGCCGCGACGTGGCGCGCTTCGTCATGCTCACCCGCAAGAACGACGCGCCGCTCGACTTCGACTTCGACAAGGTGCTGGAGCAGTCCAAGGACAACCCGGTCTTCTACGTGCAGTACGCCCACGCCCGGGCCTGTTCGGTGATGCGCCGGGCCGAGGCGGCGGGGCTGGCGCTCGACGACGCCAAGCTGGCGGCGGTCGATCTCGCGCCCCTGACCGCGCCGGGCGAGATGAAGCTGGTGCGGAAGCTGGCCGAATGGCCGCGCCAGGTGGAGATCGCCGCCCGGGCGCATGAGCCGCATCGGGTGGCCTTCTATCTCTATGAGCTGGCGAGCGAGTTCCATGCGCTCCAGCACCAGGGCAAGCTGGAGCCGGAGCTGCGCTTCGTGCGCGAGGACGCCCCCGAGACCACCCGGGCGCGACTGGCGCTGGTGCGGGCGACGGCGGTGGCGATCGCGGCGGGCCTCGGGATCCTCGGGGTCACGCCGATGGAGGAGATGCGCTGAAGGACTGGCCGGCCGAAACCGGCCGGCCCTCGCCTACGCAGGCCTGAAATCGCGCCGATTCAGATAGTTACGTGGCGCAGCTCATGCGCCGCGTGAGGCGCGCGGCGCGCGGCGCTGACCTCCAGGGGAAAGACCTTGGCGGGATTCAGCAGCCAGTCGGGGTCGAAGACGTCCTTGACCCGCAGCTGCGCCTCCAGGTCCGCGGGGGCGTATTGCACCGACATCAGGTCGCGCTTCTCCACGCCGACCCCGTGCTCGCCGGTCAGGCAGCCCCCCACCTCGACGCAGAGCCGCAGGATGTCGGCCCCCAGCGCCTCGGCCTTGGCGAGGTCGCCGGGCTTGTTGGCGTCGTAGAGGATCAGCGGGTGCAGGTTGCCGTCGCCCGCATGAAAGACGTTGGACACCCCGAGGCCGTAGCTCGCCGTCAGCTCCTCGATCCGGCGCAGCACGAAGGGCAGCTCGCTCACTGGGATGGTGCCGTCGAGGCAGATGTAGTCGGCGATCTGGCCCATGGCCCCGAAGGCGGACTTGCGGCCCTTCCAGATCAGGGCGCTTTCCTCGGCCGAGCGGCTCTCGCGCAGCTCGACCGGATCGTGGCGGCGGGCGATCTCGACGATCCGGCCGATCTGGTCGGCGATCTCGGCCTCCGAGCCCTCGACCTCGACGATCAGCAGCGCCTCGACGTCCGGATAGCCCGCATGGGCGAAATCCTCGCAGGCGCGGATGCAGGGGCGGTCCATGAACTCGATCGCCACCGGCAGCAGGCCCGCCCGGATGATGTCCGAGACGCAGGCCCCCGCCACCTCGGCCGAGTTGAAGCCGATCAGCGCCGGCCGCGCGCCTTCCGGCTTCGGCAGGATGCGCAGCACCGCCTCGGTGACCACGCCGAGCTGGCCCTCGGACCCGCAGACCACCCCGAGCAGATCGAAGCCCGGCGCGTCGAGGTGGGGCCCGCCCAGCTCCACCACCGTGCCGTCCATCAGCACCAGCGTCACGCCGAGCAGGTTGTTGGTGGTGACGCCGTACTTCAGGCAATGCGCCCCGCCGGAATTCATGGCGATGTTGCCGGCGATGGCGCAGGCGAGCTGGCTGGAGGGGTCGGGGGCGTAGAAGAACCCGTCCTCCTCCACCTCCGCCGTCACGCTGAGGTTGGTGCGCCCCGCCTCGACCCGGATGAAGCGGTTGGCGTAATCCACCTCCAGCGTCCGCGTCAGCCGCGACACCCCGAGCAGCACGCAGTCCGCGGTGGGAAGCGCCCCGCCCGCGAGGCTGGTGCCCGAGCCCCGGGGCACCACCGGCGCCCCCATCTCGCGGCAGAGCCGCAGCGTCGCCGCGACCTCGGCGGTGGAGGCGGGCAAGGCCGTCGCCAGGGGCGGACAGCGATAGGCCGACAGCGCGTCGCACTCGTAGGCGCGCAGGCCGGTCGGGTCGGAGATCACCCCGCGCTCGCCCAGGACGGCGCGCAGGCGGCGGATGATCTCGTCCCGGCGGGCGAGGACGGCGGCGTCGGGCCGGGGCATCTCGATCATGGCGGTCTCCCTGCCTTATCGGGTCGCGACCCATGGTCGCACGGGAGCCCGCCCCCCGCCAGCCCCTTCGCTCGGAAAGGCCTCTGCGAAAGTCTGTCCCGCAAGCCGCAGCCCTTTGCGAAAGCCGGAATTTCACGCGTGAAAATGGGATCAAGAATATGATATTCTTGGTTATTTTTCATGGCGTCAACCTGGCCTTCATGAGTGTGAACAGGTCGAGAGCGACCACGCCGAAGGGGTCGCAGAGGCCTCTCGGGCGACCCCCTTCCTCGGGCCGACCCTCCGCGCGAACCCCCCCTTTTCCCGGATCAGCCCCATCCTCTCAAACCAAGCCGCTCAAACCAAGCCGCTCAAGCCCGGTTGCTCAGACCCAGTTGCTCAGGCCCGCCCCGCGCCGGCCTGGGCGAGCTCCTCCGCCAGGCGCCGCTCCTCCGCCGCGCGGGGCTTCGACAGGCCCGCGAGCAGCAGATAGGCCACCGGCGTCAGCCAGAGCGTCGCGGCGGTGGCGAGACCGAGGCCGCCGACGATCATCCAGCCGAGCGCCTCGCGCGCCTCCGCCCCGGGTCCGTGGGAATAGATCAGGGGCACGCCCCCCGCCACCGTCGCGATCATGGTCATCATCACCGGCCGCAGCCGGACGATGGTGCCGCGCTCGATCGCCTCGCGCACGCTTGCCCCCTCGTCGCGCAACTGGTTGGCGAACTCGACGATCAGGATGCCGTTCTTGGCCATGATCCCCACGATCAGCACCAGGCCGATCTGGCTGTAGACGTTGAGGCTCGTCCCCGAGGCCCAGAGCGCCAGCGCCGCGCAGGCGAGGCCCACGGGCACGGTCGCCATGACGATGAAGGCCGAGACGAAGCTCTCGAACTGCGCGGCGAGCACCAGGAGCACGACCAGCAGGGCGAAGCCGAAGGTCACCGTCAGCCCGCGCGAGGTCTCGGCCAGGGTGGCGGCCTCGGCCAGGGGCACGATCCGGCCGGGGCCGAGCAGCGGCTCCGCCAGCCGCTCGACCTTGGCCAGCGCATCGCCGAGCGCCGCGCCGGGGGCAAGCGTCGCCGTCACCGCCACCGCCCGCTGCTGCGCCTCGCGGCCGAGCTCCGGCGGCACCGCCCGCTCCTCCAGGGTGACGATGGCTGACAAGGGCACCATGGCGCCGCTCCCGGTCCGGATGAACACCCGCTCCAGGTCGGAGGGGTCGTTCACCGGGGTCGTGGTGCTTGCGAGCTTCACGTCGTAGCTCTGGTCGCCGACGAAGACGGTCGTCACCGTGCGCCCGTCGAGCATCCCCTGCAACGCCTGCCCCAGGCCCTCGATGTCGATCCCGAGGTCGGAGGCCCGCCGCCGGTCCACCTCGACGAAGAGCTGGGGCTGGCTGGGCTCGTAGTTGATCCGCACCTCGGTGAAATCCGGGTCGGCGCGCATCCGCTCGGCCAGCGCCTCCGCCTCTTCGGCGAGGCGGGGATAGTCCGGGCCGAGCACGGCGAAGCGCAGCCCCTGGCCCGCGCCGCGGATGCCGAGCGAATTCGGCTGCATCGCCGTCGCCTGCACGCCGACCACCTGGCGCAGGGCGGCGTTCACCTCCGCCACGATCTCCGCCTGGCTGCGGGTCCGCTCGCCCCAGGGGGCGAGGGTCAGCACCGCCAGCCCGCGGTTCGCCTGGCCGGAGAAGCCCGAGATCAGGAACATGGCGCGCAGCTCGCCGCTGGCGCGCAGGGGCTGAAGCCGCGCCTCGATCTCGGCCATCTTGCCGGCGGTGTAGTCGAGCGACACCCCCTGGGGCGCGGTGACCGAGGCGATGGCCACCGCCCGGTCCTCGGGCGGGGTCAGCTCGCGCTTGATCGACCCGGAAAGCTCCCAGGCCCCCCAGACCGACAGGGAGGCGAGCGCGACCACCACCAGCGGCGCCCCCAGAGCCGCGCGCAGGCTGCGCCCATAGCCCCGCTCCAGCGCCGCGCCCATCCGGGCGAGCGGGCCGGTCCCGTGGGCCTCCGGATGGGGCCCGAGCAGGCGCGCGGCCATGACCGGGGTCAGCGTCAGCGCCACCAGCGCCGACAGCGTCACCGAGATCGCCAGGGTGAAGCCGAACTCCCGGAAGAGCCCGCCCACCTGCCCCGGCAGGAAGGAGAGCGGTACGAAGACCGCGGCCAGCGTCGCCGTCGTCGCCACCACGGCGAAGACCACCTGCCGCGCCCCCAGCACCGCCGCCGCCCTGGGCCCCATGCCCTCGGCCCGGCGGCGCACGATGTTCTCCAGCACCACGATGGCGTCGTCGACCACGATGCCGGTGGCGAGCACCAGGGCGAGCAGGGTCAGGATGTTGATGGAGAATCCCGCCAGATAGATCGCGGCCAGCGTCCCGATCAGCGCCACCGGGATCGCCACCGCCGGGATCAGCGTGGCCCGCCAGTCCCGCAGGAACAGGAAGATCACCGCCACCACGATCACCGCGGCGAGGCCAAGCGTGATCGCCACCTCGCGGATCGCGCCCTTGATGAAGACCGCGTCGTCGGAGCTGACGAAGATCGACACGTCCTCGGGCAGCTCGGCGGCGAGCTGGTCCACCACCGCCCGCACCCCGGCCGAGATGTCGAGCGCGTTCGACTGGGCCTGGCGGATGATCCCGAGCCCCACGCCGGTCTCGCCGTTGGCCCGGGTGACGCTGGCGTTGCGGTCGGGGCCGAGGGTGACGGTGGCGACGTCGCCGAGCCGCACCCCGTCGCCGAGCTGGATCGCCTCGAACTCCTCGGGCGTGGCGAGGGCGGCGGTGGTGCGCACCACGATGTCCTGGTCGCGGCTCTGCATCGACCCGGCCGGGCTGTCGAAGGCGGCCGAGGCGAGCGCCGCGCGCAGCTCGGCCAGCGTCAGGCCGCGGCTCGCCATCTGGGCGGGGTCGATGTCCACCCGGAAGAGCTTCTCCCGCGCCCCGAAAAGCTGCACGTCCGCCACGCCGGGCACCGCCACCAGCCGGTCCTCCACCCGGTCGCGCACCAGCTCGGAGAGGTCGGTGACGGATCGGTCGGGCGAGGTGACCGAGATGCGCATGACCGAATCCGACTGGTCGTCGGCCTTGACGATGCGCGGCTCGTCGGCGTCCTCGGGCAGGCTGTTGCGGATCCGCGCCACCGCGTCGCGGGCGTCCGAGGCGGCGGCGTCGAGGTCGGTTCCATCGGTGAACTCCGCCGTCACCCGGCTGCGGCCGAAGCGCGAGCTCGACGAGATCGAGGCCACCCCCGGCACCCGGCCGATCGCGCCCTCGATCCGGGCGGTGATCTCGCGGTCCACCGTCTCGGGCGAGGCGCCGTCGAAATTGGTGCTGACGGTCAGGACCGGCCGGTCCACGTCGGGCAGCTCGCGCACCTCGGCGCCGAGCAGGCTGGCGATGCCGGCGATGACGATGAGCGCCGACATCACGAAGGCGAGCACCGGCCGCCGCACGAAGAGCGCGACGCCGCCCCGGGACAGATCCTCCGCCGTCTCGCGGGGCTCGGGTTCCGGGGTCATCCGTCCCGTCCCCCGGCCGCGGCGGGGGGCGCGACCCAGGCGGCGGGCTTCGCCCCCGGCGTCGTCTCCCGGGCGGTGGGGCCGGCGTCGCCGTTGCGCGCCGGCGGGGCGGCCCCGGGCGGGGGATTGGATGCAGGCCCGGGCGCAGGAGGGGTCTCGGGGGCCGGGTCGCCGACAAAGCGCAGGGCTGCGCCCTCGCGCAGGCGCTGGACCCCTTCCGAGACCACCCGCTCCCCGGGCCGCAGGTCGCCCGCGACCAGGGCCCTTTCCGCGCTGCGCTGGACCACCCGCACCGGGACCTTGGCCGCCCGGCCGTCGCGCTCGGCCCAGACGAAGGCCCCTTCGGCCCCCCACTGGATGGCGAGCGCGTCGACCTCCGGGAAGGGATCGCCCGGCAGGCGCATCTCCACTGCGAAGGCCATGCCGGGGCGCAGCCGGTCGTCGGCGTTCGGCAGCGACGCCTGGACGAGCAGCGTCCGGCTCGCGAGGTCGAGGCGGTTGTCGAGGGCGCTGACCCGGCCCTCCAGGCTCAGCTCCGGCCGGGCGAGCGGCGTCGCCGCCACCGGGTCCCCGAGCGCGATCCGCCCCACCGCCCGCTCCGGCACGCGGAACTCGACGAGCAGGCTCGATCGGTCCTCGATGGCGACAATGGCGGTTCCGGGGTCGACCTGGGCGCCGAGCTCCACCGCCGGCAGGCCCAGCACCCCGTCGATGGGGGCGAGCACCTTGCGCCGCTCCAGCTCCAGCGCGGCGTTTCGGGCCTCCAGCTCCGCCCGGTCGCGCGACAGCCGCGCCTCGCGCTCCTGCACGTCGGTGGCGGCGCCGCGGCCGCGCAGCTGCCGGACGCGCTCATGGGTCGCCTCGGCGTCGGCGACCCCGAGCTCCGCCCGCTCCAGCGCGATGGTCTCCAGACCGTCGTCGAGCCGGGCGATGACGTCGCCCGCGCGCACCTCGGTCCCCGCGGCGACGTCGAGCGAGACCAGCCGCCCGCTCGCCAGCGGCTTGACCGTGACCGCGCGCAGGGCCCGCGCGTCGCCGATGGCCGAGACCTGGGCGTTGGCGCGTCCCTCGCCCACCGGCCCGCCGATCACGACCATGGGTCCGCCGCCGGGGCTCCCCGACCGCGCCGTCCCGGGCGCGGACCCCGACGCAGGACCCGACGCGGGGGCCGCGGCCTCCGCCGCCGGCTCCCCCAGGCCCAGCCGGGCGCGAAGGGACGCCCCGCCCGGGGCGAGCGCCGCCCAGGACGCCGCGGCGACGGCGACGACGCCCAAGGTGACGACGACCTGGCTTCCGAACTTCATCCCGCCTCGCGATGCTTTCGGTGATCCTAGCCGCCGGGCCGGAAAAGGAAACCGCGCCCACGAGGACGTGACAGACGCCGCCTCCCCCAAGCCGTCCTGCGCTCCGGCCGCCGAGCACAACGCCCATGGGGAAAATGCTCCCCTGCGAAGGGCTGCCGGATCGATTTCGACCTGATCTCCCTGCGGCAAGCGCCAGGTTTCAGCGACAGTCACTGCAAGGACGCGCCAGATTCATGGCGAAAGGACGCGTTGCCCTTCGTGGCGGAGAAAAGGGTCAGGACGCCTCAGCCCTCACCCTCACGAGCCATCGGGACCGCAAAAGCGGCATACGCCGCCCTCAGCGCCCCAGCCGCGCCGGAAGAGACCCCGCCCCCCGGCGCGCCGGCCGGACCCCACGGCCCCCCGGGCTTGCGCCAGGGGACCGCGCGCCGCCCCTCAGGAGGCGGCGACCGCCTCGCCCGGCGCGGTTTTCAGCCGCCGCACCAGGAGCTTGTTCAGGGCGTTCACATAGGCCTTGGCGGAGGCGACCACCGTGTCGGTGTCCGCCGACTGGCCGGTGACGATCTTGCCGCCCTCCTCCAGCCGGACGCTCACCGTCGCCTGGGCGTCGGTGCCCTCCGTGACCGCATGGACCTGGTAGAGCGCCAGCCGGGCGGAATTCGGCACGAGCTCGCGCACCGCGCGGAAGGCCGCGTCCACCGGCCCGTCCCCCGCCGCCTCGACCGCGCGATCCTCGCCGTCGATGGCAAGCGTCAGCTCGGCCGTCTGCGGCCCCTCGGTCCCGCAGACCACCCGCAACCGCTTGACCTGGATGCGGTCGTTGGCGGCGTTGGTCCCCTGGTCCTGCATCAGCGCGACGAGGTCCTCGTCGTAGACCTCCTTCTTGCGGTCGGCGAGCGCCTTGAACCGCACGAAGACGTCCGTGAGCTGGTTGTCCGCCACCTGGAAGCCGAGCTCCTGGAGCTTGGCGCGGAGCGCCGCCCGGCCCGAATGCTTGCCCATGACGAGGCTGGTGGCGTTGAGGCCCACGTCCTCCGGCCGCATGATCTCGAAGGTCTCGGCGTTCTTCAGCATCCCGTCCTGGTGGATGCCGCTCTCGTGGGCGAAGGCGTTCTTGCCGACGATCGCCTTGTTGAACTGCACCGGGAAGCCCGAGACGGTGGCGACCTTGCGGCTGACGTTCATGATCCGGGTCGTGTCCACGCCCGTGCGGTAGGGCATGATGTCGTTGCGGACCTTGAGCGCCATCACGACTTCTTCCAGCGCGGTGTTGCCCGCCCGCTCGCCGAGCCCGTTGATGGTGCATTCGATCTGCCGCGCGCCCGCCTCGACGGCGGCGAGCGCGTTGGCCGTCGCCATGCCGAGGTCGTTGTGGCAGTGGGTGGCGAAGACCACCTCGTCCGCGCCCGGCACCCGCTCCAGCAGCATGCGGATCAGCGCGGCGCTTTCCCGCGGGGCGGTGTAGCCCACGGTGTCGGGGATGTTGATGGTGGTCGCGCCCGCCTTGATGGCGATCTCGACGACCCGGCAGAGATAGTCGTGCTCGGTGCGGGTCGCGTCCATGGGCGACCACTGGATGTTGTCGCAGAGATTGCGGGCGTGGGTCACGGTCTCGTGGATCCGCTCCGCCATCTGGTCCATGTCGAGGTTCGGGATCGCCCGGTGCAGGGGCGAGGTGCCGATGAAGGTGTGGATGCGCGGGCGCGCCGCGTTCCGCACCGCCTCCCAGCAGCGGTCGATGTCCTTGAAATTGGCGCGGGCGAGGCCGCAGATCGCCGCGTTGCGGGTCTGCCGGGCGATGGCGGAGACCGCCTCGAAATCCCCCTCCGAGGCGATGGGAAAGCCCGCCTCGATGATGTCGACGCCCATCTCGTCGAGCAGCGCCGCGATCTCGAGCTTCTCCTCCAGCGTCATGGTGGCGCCGGGGGACTGCTCGCCGTCGCGCAGCGTGGTGTCGAAGATGAAGACGCGGTCCTGTTCGGATGCGATGGTCATGATAGTCTGTCCTGCGATTGCGAATGCGGTCGGTCCGGCGCGGGTGTCGGCGATCCCCTGAGCGCGCGCGCCGTCAGCTTGGCGCGCTCAGAGGCGGCCTAGCGACAGGCGACGGGCCGGGACGCGCCCAGCCGCAGATCCGAATCCGGTATGTCGCCCCATGACAGTCATGGGCGTCACTATACCCGCCGCGCCGGCGATTTGAAGCGCGAAATCCGCGCCGGTCCCGTGAAATCCAGCCTCCTGACACCCGGCCCCGTGAAACCCCACGCCGCGAAACCCCGCGCCGCGCCCCGGCGGCCCGGGCGGGATCGCCCCCGCCCCTCAGGCGAACTGCTCGCGGATCAGCCGCTCCTCCAGGCCGTGGCCCGGGTCGAACAGCAGCCGGTGCGCCACGTCCGGCACGCTCTCCACCTCGACCATCCGCGGCCGGGGGGCCTCGAAGGAATCGGCGGTGGCGGAGACCGGGCGCTTGTCCGGCTCCAGCACCTCGAAGCCGATCTTGGCGCTGCGCGGCAGAAGCGCGCCGCGCCAGCGCCGGGGCCGGAAGGCCGCCATGGGGGTGAGCGCCAGGATGTCCGCCTCGATGGGCAGGATCGGCCCATGGGCGGAATAGTTGTAGGCGGTCGAGCCCGCGGGGGTCGAGACCAGCGCCCCGTCCGCCACCAGCGCCGCCATCCGCTCCCGCCCGTCGACGGTGATGCGCAGCTTCGCCGCCTGGGGTCCTGCGCGCAGCAGGGAGACCTCGTTGATGGCCAGCGCCTCGATCACCGTCCCGTCCGCCATCGTCGCGCGCATGCGCAGGGGATGGATCACCGCCTCCTCCGCGGCGGCGAGCCGGGCGGGCAGCCACTCCTCGGCGTATTCGTTCATCAGGAAGCCGACGGTGCCCCGGTTCATGCCGTAGACCGGCAGGCTCAGCCCCTGGGTGGCGTGGAGCGTCGAGAGCATCAGCCCGTCGCCCCCGAGCGCCACGATCACGTCGGCCATGCCGAGGGGGGCCTGGCCGTGGCGATGCGCCAGCCGCGCCCGCGCCTCCTCGGCGATGTCGACCCCGCTCGACACGAAATGGATGTTGTGGAAGGCCAATGCGGGGTCCCGGGGCTGTTGGTCCGCGAGAGTGGACCGGCGGCCCGGGGAATTCAAGATGGCGCGCTCGAAGCCAGGGGGCCGGCGCCGCCTCGTCCCGGCCGGGGTTCCCCCCGAGCGGGATTTCCGATATGGCGCGCGCAAACCCCCTTTCCGCGGCAGGAGATCCGGCCATGAAAGACATCCTTCCCGATACGGGCTTCTTTTCCGAACCCCTCGGCGCCCGCGATCCCGAGATCGCCGCGGCCATCGGCTCGGAGCTCGGCCGCCAGCGCGACGAGATCGAGCTGATCGCCTCGGAAAACATCGTCAGCCGGGCGGTGCTCGAGGCCCAGGGCTCGGTGATGACCAACAAGTACGCCGAAGGCTATCCGGGCCGGCGCTACTACGGCGGCTGCCAGTTCGTCGACGTGGCCGAGAACCTCGCCATCGAGCGGGCCTGCAAGCTCTTCAACGCGAAGTTCGCCAACGTCCAGCCGAACTCCGGGTCCCAGGCGAACCAAGCGGTGTTCCTCGCCCTGCTCCAGCCCGGGGATGCGTTCCTCGCCATGGACCTCTCCTCGGGCGGCCACCTGACGCACGGGGCCAAGCCCAACATGTCGGGCAAGTGGTTCCGGGCGGTCCACTACGGCGTCCGCCGCCAGGACCAGCAGCTCGACTACGACGCGGTGGCCGAGCTCGCCGCCGCCGAAAAGCCGAAGCTGATCATCGCCGGCGGCTCCGCCATCCCGCGCCGGATCGACTTCGCCAAGTTCCGCGAGATCGCGGATTCGGTCGGCGCCTACCTGATGGTCGACATGGCCCATTTCGCGGGCCTCGTCGCAGGCCACCAGCATCCGAACCCGCTGGAGCACGCCGACGTCGTCACCACCACCACCCACAAGACCCTGCGCGGCCCGCGCGGCGGCATGGTGCTGACCAACGACGAGACCATCGCGAAGAAGATCAACTCGGCGGTCTTCCCCGGCCTCCAGGGCGGCCCGCTCATGCACGTGATCGCCGGCAAGGCGGTGGCCTTCGGCGAGGCGCTGCGGCCCGAATTCGCCGACTACGCCGCCCAGGTGGTGAAGAACGCCCAGGTCCTGGCCGAGACGCTGATGAAGGGCGGCCTCGACATCGTCACCGGCGGCACCGACACCCACCTGATGCTGGTCGACCTGCGGCCGAAGAGCGTCACCGGCAAGGACGCCGAAGCCGCGCTCGGCCGCGCGCACATCACCTGCAACAAGAACGGCATCCCCTTCGACCCGCAGCCGCCCACCGTGACCTCGGGCGTGCGCCTCGGCACCCCCGCGGCGACCACCCGCGGCTTCGGCGCGGCGGAGTTCGAGGAGGTGGGGCGGCTGATCGTCGAGGTGCTCGACGGCCTCGCCGCCAACGGCCCCGAGGGGAACGGCGCGGTCGAGGCGGGCGTCAAGGCCAAGGTCAAGGCCCTCTGCGACCGCTTCCCCATCTACGCCGGCCTCTGAGCCCGCGCTCAAGGCGGCGGCGCGCGACCCGCTCCGCCGCCCTCCCGGGGGGCCAAGTCCTGCGCCCTCCACCGCGAGCCAGCCGGCCCGGGCCCCCAGACCCGGCCGACCGACCCTTGGCCACCCGACCCCCGGCCCCCGGCCCCTGACCCGGGGCCCTGACCCGGGGCCCGCCGAAGGAGGCGAGATGACGACGCGAAGCGATGCGGACTGGATGCGCGTGGCCCTCGGCCTCGCGGGGCGGGAGCTCGGCCGGGTCTGGCCCAATCCGGCCGTGGGCTGCCTGCTGGTCGCCGGCGGCCGGGTCGTGGGCCGCGGCTGGACCCAGGCGGGCGGGCGTCCCCATGCGGAGGCCATGGCGCTCGCCGCCGCCGGCCCCCTCGCCCGGGGCGCCGCCGCCTACGTGACGCTCGAGCCCTGCGCCCACGAGGGCCGCGCCGGCCCCTGCGCCGACGCGCTGATCGCGGCCGGGGTCGCCCGGGTGGTGGCCCCCCTGGTCGATCCGGACCCCCGCACCGACGGGCGGGGCTTCCGCCGGCTGATGGCCGCGGGGGTGGAGGTCGTCACCGGCTGCCTCCCCGAGGAGGCCGCCGCCCTCAACGCCGGCTTCCTGTCGCGCGTCACCCGCGGACGCCCCCGCGTCACGCTCAAGCTCGCCACCTCGCTCGACGGGCGCATCGCCACCAGCGCGGGCGAAAGCCGCTGGATCACCGGGCCCCTCGCCCGGCGCGAGGTGCACCTGATGCGCGCCCGCTCCGACGCCGTGCTGGTGGGCGCGGGCACCGCCCGCACCGACGACCCCCGCCTCGACGTGCGCGAGCTTGGCCTCGGCCATGTCCAGCCGGTGCGCGTGGTCGTGACCGGGGAACTCGCCCTGCCCCGCTCGGGCCATCTCGGCCAGACCGCGCGCCAGGCGCCGCTCTGGCTCGTCCACCACGCCGACGCCTCCGAGGCCCGGCGCAAGGCCTGGGCCGACTGCGGCGCCGAGCTGATCGAGGCCCCCTTCCAGCCGGACGGGCTCATGGATCTGGCGGGCATGTTCCAGCGCCTCGGCGACCGCGGCCTCACCCGAGTGCTCTGCGAGGGGGGCGGCCGGCTCTCCGCCGCGCTGGTCGCCGCCGACCTGGTGGACGAGATCGTCACCTACACCGCCGGCCTCGCCCTCGGCGAGGAGGCGGTGCCGGCGGTCGGCGCGATGAACGTCGGCGCCCTCGCCCTCGCCCCCCGCTTCCGGCTCGCCGACCAGCGCCCGGTGGGCGGCGACCTGCGGGCGACCTGGCTGCGGGCCTGACTGCTCCCGCCTGACCCGCCCCGCCGGTCTCCCGCGCTCCGGATCGGCCCGTCCCGACCTCCGACCCTCGCGGCGGCCCTCCAAAAGCCTGCCCCAAAAGTCCCAGGCCCGCCTGCCTTGAGCGGCTTCGCGATTTCCCGGCGGCTTCGACGCCATCGAAAGCCCGCTTCTGGGGCCAAGTGCGGTGAAGACTCCCGGCGAAGTTCTGCCGTGAACCGTCGCCCCGGACTTCTGGGTCAGGCTCTAAGGCCGCCGATGCGGACGCGCGCCCGACCGGCGCGCCCCGCCTCAGTTCGTCAGGCGGTTGTCGAGCACCACGACGTTGCTGCCGAAGTTCACCGCCCCGCCGGCGATGGCGATCACCCGCGACCAGGCCGCCAGCGGCGCCTCGGTGACGTAGATCGTGTCCTCGTCATGGACGATGAACTCCCGCGCGGCGAACAGCCCCTCGGGCCGCGTCAGGTCGAAGACATAGGCCATCGGCTGCGGCCCGATCAGGTCCTGCCGCGCCGTCACCTGCCGGGCGACCTCCTCCTTCTCCGTGCGGAAGATGAAGATGCCCGTGGGATCCGCCGACCGGCCGTCGAGCCCGCCGGAATCCGCCAGGGCCTCGATCGCCGAGAGGTTGCGCTTGGTGAAGGAGACCCGCTTCTGGCTTCCCGCGGCGCCGAGCGTGGTGTAGCTGCGGCGGTCCTGCTCGACGATCACCCGGTCACCGGCGCGCAGGGCGATGTCGTAGCTTGGGTTGTCGTAGAGGTCCTGGAGCCAGACCCGGCCCGACCGGCCGGCGCGCTCCACCTTGACCTGGGCCACGTCGGGCACGATCGTCACCCCGCCCGCCTGGGCGAGCATCCCGGAAAGCCGCCGGGTCGGGGCCTCGATGGGATAGACCCCCTGGCTCGCCACGCCCCCCATCACCGAGACGGTGGAGCCCACGCCCGTCACCCGGCGCACCTCGACCTGGGGATCGGGGGTCTGGTCGCGCAGCGCCTCGGTGATCTCCTGGCGCAGCGCGTCGGGGGTGCGCCCCGCCGCCTGGATGTTGCCCACGTAGGGGACGAAGATGCGGCCCTGGGCGTCGACCTGCAATTCGTTGAGCGCCGTCACCTTCTGGCCCACCCCGGCCAGGAGGCCGGTGTCGACGTTCTCCCAGACCGTCACCGTCACCCGGTCGCCGGAGCTGATGCCGTCCGCCGCCACCGCGCCCGCCCGCAGGAAGTCCGAGCCGAAGCCGAGCTTGGGCTCCACGCTCGCCGTGCGGGCGATGGCGGGGGTGACGGGGACGATGCGCACGGCGCCGTCCTCCTCCCGGTCTCCGGCGAAGATCTCGCTCGCGGTTGGGCCCGAGCGCGGCAGGGTGCAGCCCGCGGCGAGCGCCGCCAGGGCCAGCGCCGTCGCCGCCCGCAGGATGCCGGTGTGGAACCTCATGCCTGACTCCCGCCCGCGGCTTGGTGCGCGGCGCCTTTTGCCTGCTCTGGCGAACTGGATAAGGCCAAAGCCCGGCTCAGGCCAGCGCGAAGCGCCTCCGGCGTGGCGGTTGCGCCGCGGACTGTGCAAAGATGCAACCCTCACGCCCCCGCGAGCACCTCCGGCCGCGGCCGGCCGGCGCTCACCCTGCCCGCAGGACGCGCAGCCGGGCGGGGGGAATCGCCCGGGTCTCCAGCGCGGTGAAGACATGGGTGGTGCCGAGGTCGCGGTCCACCACCGCATGGTCCGACACCCAGCCCCCGAGGGCGAGGTAACTCCGCAACAGCGGCGGCATCGCCTTCAGCCCCGCGGCGAGGTCGAAGCCGCGGGCCGCCTGCGCCCGGGCGAAGCGGAAGACCGCCGGCGCCTTCACCCGCGGCGCCCAGCGGCTGGGCCCGAGGTGGCGCGCCCGCAGCAGGGCGAAGGCCTCCGCATGGGCCTCCGCCTCCGCGCCGCGAAAGCTCGCGCAGCCGAAGACGAGCGCGATCCCCCGCGCCTCGATCTCCGCCGCCAGCGCCCCCCAGGCGAGGCGCAGCACGGCCGGGTCGTCCTCGCCCGCGGCGACGCAGAACCGCCCCAGCTCGGCCATGGGCCCCGGGTAGCTCGCCAGCGGCTCCAGCCCGTAGAACTGGCCCGCATAGCTCGCCTGCAGGTCCTCGACCGGCAGCAGGCGAAAGCAGGCGGCGAGCCGGCCGGTGTCGATCTCCTCGACCATGACCTGGATCGCCCGGGCGTCGAAGGCGTCGAGGTCGCGCGCCCCCGGGTCGCCGCGGAACCGCGCCGCCCGCAGCGCCTCGATCCGGGCGAGATCCGCGGGGCCTTCCGCCCGCCTGGTCCTGAACCTCTTGCGCACCGCGATCCCCGCCCGGCCCGTCCCGGACCGCCCGACCCGTCTCCGACCGCCCCACCTTGCCGCAGGCCTGTGAGATCCCCGTGACCGCCGCGCGACGGATGCGTGTCGGCGTCGGGCGCGGCCCGAGGCGCGGGCGCTTGAGGCGCGCGAACCAGGCGCGCGAACCTCAGGCGCGGAAGATCAGCGAGGCGCCGAGCGCGATCAGCGCGAAGCCCGCCGCATGGTTCCAGGTCAGCGGCTCCTTGAGGTAGAGCACCGAGAACCCGGCGAAGATCGTCAGCGTCACCACCTCCTGGATGGTCTTGAGCTGGGCGGCGGAATAGACGTGGTGGCCGATCCGGTTGGCCGGCACCGCGAGGCAGTACTCGAAGAAGGCGATCCCCCAGGAGATCAGCACCACCGCCCAGAGCGGCGCCGTGCCGAACTTCAGGTGCCCGTACCAGGCGAAGGTCATGAAGACGTTCGAGGCGAGCAGCAGCCCGATCGGCAGCAGATAGGCGGTCATTGGCCGGCCCCGTCTCCGAACTTGCCGGCGTCGAGGTTGAGCAGGTTGCCGAAGAGCTGTTCGAGCACGCCGAGCTGGCGGCCGCCGGTGTCCGTGGTGCGGGCGGTCAGGGGCACGATCCGGCCCTTGTCGATGCCGAACTTGTCGATGCTCGTCACCGTGCCGTTCTGGTTGAAGTTCACCACCAGCACGGTGCGGTCGATGACCTTGGGCTTGTGGTAGGTGTAGTTCTCGAAGGTGCTCTGGACGTAGAACCAGGCGGTGTCGCGCAACAGGCCGGTGCTGGTGGGCAGGCCGAGGATCTCCTCGACCGTGGCGGTGGTGTCGACCCCCGGGCGGATGCGCGCGATGTCCCCGGCCGACGGCATGTAGCCGTGCACCTGGGTGGTGGGCGCGCAGGCGCCGAGCCCCGCCGCGAAGGCGAAGGCGAGGATCGCGGGAGAGCGCAAGGCCTTGGGGGACATGCCGAACCTTCTGGGGCGACCGGATTTCCCTTGCTCCCCTATCCTGCCCATGGTCTATGTTCAAGAAACTTGGCTCGCGCCGGGGGCGCGGCCGCCCTCGCGGAAGAGGAGCCCCATGCCCGAGATCATCGCCCGCTCCCCGGTGAACCCCGAATTTCCCCGGGTGATCGAGATCCAGCGCCTGCGCGGCGTCGAGGATTTCCCCTTCGACCTCTCCCCCACGCCCGAGGAGGCCGCGGCGCTCGCCCGGCTGATGGAGGCCCGGGCGGTGCGCAAGCTCCGCTTCCGCGGCCGCCTCTTCCACGCCCCCGAATCCGCCTGGCGGCTGGAGGGGGAGCTGGGGGCGACGGTGGTCCAGACCTGCGTGGTGACGCTGGAGCCGGTGACGACCCGCATCGACGCGCCCGTGCGGCGCCTCTTCTCGCCCCATGCGGCGCCCGCGACCGAGATCGACTTCGAGGCGGAGGAGGAGGACGAGGCCGAGCCGCTCGGTTCCTCCATCGACCTCGGCTTGGTGGCGATCGAGGCGCTGGCGCTCGCCCTGCCCGCCTATCCCCGGCTGGACGGGGCCGAGCTCGGCCCCCTCGCCCGCAGCGCGCCGCCGGGCGTCGCGCCCCTCGCCGACGCCGACCTCCAGCCCTTCGCCGCCCTCGCCGCCCTGCGCGACCGCGCCCCCGACAACTGACGCCGCCTGCGGCCTCGCGCGGCCGCTTCGCCCCTGCGCCGCGCGCCCCTGTCCGGAATGGCCGCCGCGCCCCGCTCGGGCTCACGCCTGACCGGAGCGCGCCTGTCTTGCCCCAGGCGCTTTCGTGCGCCCGGAGACAGCCGCGCCCGGCTCATCCCCAGCCGAAGGACCCGCGGAAGACCGCCCGCTCTAAGAGACTGTTTGGAAATGCGGCGGTAGAGAACCGGCGCGGGATTTTCGGGATCCCGGCAGGAGATTCTTTCCGTCACTATCGGGATATTGGCGGAAAGGAACGACGCCCCGGAGCCCGAAAAGACCCGTCGGGTCGACCCGTCCGGATTTTCAAACAGAGTCTAATCGCTCCCGCCGAGCGCTCCCCGCGACGCCTCCGCCCCGGCCGGCGGCGCGCCCTCGCGCATTCGCGGATGCGCGCTCATGCCCGGAAACAGGCCCGGAAACAGGAAGGTCCGGCCTTTGGGGGCCGGACCCGAACGAAAGCAGCCGGATTTGCCCGGATCAGCGAAATCGCAGGAAATCGCCTGCCCCCCCCCGCCGTCGGAAACCGTCAACCTTGGTTGCGATTTCCTGAACGATTTTCGGATTATCATTCCAATTCAAAGGGATGACCCGACTTTCACGCGTGAAACGCGAGGCTCCCGGCGCGCCTTCAGACCGCAAGGCCGATCGGACAGCTCACCCCGGTCCCCCCGAGGCCGCAATATCCGCCGGGGTTCTTGGCCAGGTACTGCTGGTGGTAGTCCTCGGCATAGAAGAACTCGGGCGCGTCCAGGATCTCGGTGGTGATCGCCCCGAGCCCCGCCGCCTTCAGCCGCGCGCCGAAGACCTCGCGCGAGGCCTCCGCCGCCGCCCGCTGGGCCGCGTCGAAGACATAGATCCCCGAGCGGTACTGGGTGCCGCGGTCGTTGCCCTGGCGCATGCCCTGGGTCGGGTCGTGCCCCTCCCAGAAGACCTTGAGCAGCGCCTCGTAGGAGACGACCTTGGGGTCATAGGTGACCAGCACCACCTCGCCGTGGCCGGTGCGGCCCGAGCAGACCTCCTCGTAGGTGGGGTTCGGCGTCTCGCCCGCGGCATAGCCCACGGCGGTCAGCCAGACCCCCGGCTGCTTCCAGAACAGCCGCTCGACGCCCCAGAAACAGCCCATGCCGAACATGGCCTGCTCCATCCCCTCGGGAACCGGACCCTTGAGGGGGCGGTCAAAGACGTAGTGGGTCGTCGCGGTGCGGATGGCCGCGGCGCGCCCGGGCAGCGCGGCGCCCGCGGCGGGCAGCTCGGTCTTGAACAGGCTGAACATCGGTCGCCTTTCTCATGTCGAGGGATTTGGCGCAGGATGTAAGGGCTCGGCGCGTTTTTCCAAGCCCGGCCGCCGGTCGCGCAGCCCCGCGACGAAGCGCCGCCCCCGCCAGGCCGCCGCCGCGCCCACCAGCACCCCCGCCGCCGCCTGGCCAAAGATCACTCCCGCGCCACCCCAGACCCAGGCGCCGGCCGCGGCGAGCGGCCAGAGCGCCAGCCCGTCCCGCAGCCAGTTGAACCCGGTCGACCACAGCGGCCGGCCGAGCGTGTTGAACGCGGCGTTCGCCACGAAGAGCGCCCCCCCGAAGACGAAGCCCCCCGCCCCCACCGCGGCGAAGGCGTCGAGGATCGCCCGCGCCTCGCCGTGGAGCTTGAAGACGTCGGCGATGGCGTCCCGCCCGAACCAGAGCAGCGCCCAGGCCGCAAGCGTGTAGACGAAGTTGAAGACGAGCGCGTCGCGATAGGTCGAGCGCACCCGATCCATCTGCCCGGCGCCGTAGTTCTGGCCGAAGATGCCGCCGATCGCTCCCGAGAGCGCGAAGATGCCGCCGAAGGCCAGCACCGTCAGCCGCGTCACCACCGCGAGCCCGGCCAGCGCCTCGTCCCCGTGGCTCGCCATCAAGGCGGTCAGGAGCGCGTTGCCGAAGGGGGTGGAAAGCTGGGTCAGCGCCGCCGGCCCCGCGATCAGGAAGAACGGGTGCAGCATCTTGCGGATCTCGCGCAGCGAGATCCGCCCGAGCATGTCGTGGACCCGGACCAGGAACCAGATCGACAGCACCGTGACGCTGCACCGCGCGATCGCCATCACCCAGGCCGCCCCGTCGAGCCCGAGACCGAAGCCGAAGATGAAGAGCGGGTCGAGCGCCGCGGCGATGCAGCCCGCGGCCAGCGTCACCGCCATCGCCCGCCAGGCGTCGCCGATCGCCCGCAAGGTCCCGCCCCCGGTCATGCCGAGCGCCATGAAGGGCAGCGCCGGCAGGGTGATGGCGAGGAAATGCGTCGCGAGGTCCAGCGTCTCGCCTTGCGCCCCGGCGAGGACCAGCGCTTCGCGCCGCCAGACGAAGGCGATCATCGCCAGCACGATCTGCGTCGCGAGGGTGATCGCCATCGCTCCCGAGGCGTAGCGCCGCGCCTGGCTGCGCCCGCCCGCGCCCAGGGCCCGGCTCACCATCGCCGTGGTGGCGATGGCGAAGCCGAGCCCGGAGGAGATGATGAAGAACTGGATCGCCCAGGCGAAGCCCAGGGCCGCCATCAGCTTCGGCTCCCCGAGGCGCGACACCCAGAAGAGCGTCGCGGCGTCGATCAGGAACATGAAGGTGAGGCCGATGGCGCTGGTCAGCGTCATCGTCACCACATGGCGCATGGTCGATCCGGAGAGGAACTTCGCCTGCGCGGCCATCCCGGTCACTCCGCCGCCCGGGGCGCCTGCGCGCCGCCTCCGCTCCAGATCGAAATCGGTGGCCGCGGCGCAAAGGCCGGCCGGCGCGAGACAACGTTGAGCGGCGGAAGGGGAGCGCGGAGGAAATGAGCCATGGCGGCCCGAGCCCTACTCCCGCCGCGCCGCCTTGGCGAGGGGGATTCGCCCCCTCGGCGGATCATGTCCGCCCTGCGCCGGACGCGAGGCTCGCGCCCGGCCTTCGACGGGCAGGATCCGCATCCAGCCCCCGCATTCGTCTTCTGGCGCCGCCGGCCCGCCCTTCTTGGCGAAGGCGGCGCGGGCCGTCCCTATCCTCAACGGATTGAAGGCCAAGGGGAACCGGGCGCCCCCAGGCGACCTGTGTCCTGGCCGAGAACGATGCGACGCGCGACTAGAGCGATATCCAACCAGACGGGATCGTCTGGTGGTTAAGATATCGCGACAAAACAATAATGTTGAGCGGACGGCCCGGCTCTGCCGGGACGGAGTCCGCTCTAGCCCCGCAGCGCCGCCACCGGAAGGGCGCCCGGAAAGCCCTGGCGATCCTGGCTGGCCATCGCGCCAAACTCCGACCCGCCCTGCGCTCCGCCGGGGGTGAAGGCGCGCGACGGCGTGTCGGGAGGGGCGACGGCCTGGAAGGTCTCCACGACGGGACGGGCGACCCCTTGCGAACCCCTGACCCGCAGATTCATGGCGGGGGTTCTCTCCGGACATGGTAGGGACACAGGCCATGATCGAGGCCGACCCCGAAAACCGCATCTTTCGCGATCTTGGCTTTGCGACCCGCCAGGCGAAACGAAGCGCCTCACGCGACGCGCCGGGCGTCAATGGGGGGCTGCGCCGGCTCTTCGCCAATCCCTCCACAGGAGCGCAGGAGCCACGCCCGTTCAAGACGGGCGGCACGCCGGCGCGTGGCGCGGGCACGGCGGCCCCAGACATTCACCACCGCGCCCCGCCGATCGGGCGCCTCCACGACCGCCTTTCCCGTTCTTGCGCCAGAAAGGCGACGAATTCGCACGGCCGACCGGACCAGGAACACGTTCGATGAGAGATCCGGCGTAATGACAACTTGCGGCGCGCCGCCGGCCTTTCCGCACCGCTGGCGGATACCCCTCGCCCTGGCGGTCAGCCTCGCCGCGGCGCCCCTCGCGGCCGACGTGACGCTGCAGCCCCGGATCGAGCTGAGCGGAACCGGCCCGATCCCCGAGGCCGTCCACCTGCGGGTCGGCGAGGCCTTGCGGATCCTGCTGCCGGCCCAGCCCTCGACCGGCTATTCCTGGGAGATACGGGGCGAGGGCCCGGCGCTCCTCGCGCCCGAGGAGGCCGCCTGTCCCGGGGCCCGGACGGAGGGCCCGGCGACAGGCGGCGTCGCGCCCGCCTGCTTCGCCTTCCGCGCCCTCGCCCCGGGCGAGACCCGGGTGGCGTTCCTCTATCGCCGGCACTGGGAAACCCGGGCCGACGGCCTGCTGCGCTACGAGGTCCGGGCGACGATCGCGCCGGACTGACGCCGCGCCGGAGCGCGGCGTTCGTTCAGGTCAGGAGGTCGCCAGCACGTTCTCGAACTGCCAGGGATCGCTTTCGTCGATCTCCTCGGCGAACTGCGGCCAGCGGGTCGAGATCGGCGTCCAGTCGGTGTAATGCGCCTCCACCCGGCCGAGATAGGGCCGCTGGATCTCCAGGCAGCGCACATGGTCCATCTCGTCGGTCTCGACGATCCCGGCGGTCGGGTTCTCCAGCGCCCAGACCATGCCGGCCAGGACCGCGCTCGTGACCTGGAGGCCGGTCGCGTTCTGGAAGGGCGCGAGCGCCCGCGTCTCCTGGATCGACAGCCGCGAGCCGTACCAGAGCGCGTTCCGCGCATGGCCGTAGAGCAGCACGCCGAGGCAGTCCTCGCCCCAAAGGATCTCGTTCTCGTCGAGGATCTTCATCTCCTCCTGCACCTTGCCTGCGCCGAGCATCTCGTGGAGGCTCAGCACCGCCTGGCCGCAGGGGTGGTAGGCGTAGTGGCAGGTGGGCCGGAACGCAGGCTGGTCGCCCTCGCCCACGGTGTAATAATCCGCGATCGAGATCGCCTCGTTGTGGGTGACGAGGAAGCCGTACTGGGGCCCCGCCACGGGCGTCCAGGTGTGGACCTTGGTCAGCAGCCCCGGCGTGTCGAGGTAGATCGCCGCCTTGCAGCCCTGGGCGTGGCGATGGCCGTTCGGCGGGAACCACTTCTCGTGGCTGCCCCAGCCGAGCTCGGCGGGCTGGAAGCTCTCGGCGACGAAGCCCTCCACCGACCAGGTGTTGACGAAGGTGTGCAGGGGCTTGGAATCCCGCCCCGCCTGGGTGTCGCGCTCGGCGATGTGCACGCCCTTGACCCCCAGCCGCTGCATCAGCCGCGCCCAGTCCGCGCGCGCGGCCGGCGCGCCCGCATCCACCCCCGTGTCCTCCGCCAGCCGCAGGAGCGCCTCCTTCAGCAGCCAGGAGACCATCCCGGGATTGGCGCCGCAGCAGTTCACCGCCGTGGTCCCGCCGGGATTGGCCCGGGCCTCGGCCCGCATCGCCTCGCGCAGGGCGTAGTTGGACCGCTCCGCCGGATCGCGGGAGAGGTCGAAGTAGAACCCCGCCCAAGGCTCGGCCACCGTGTCGATGTAGAGCGTGCCGAGCTCCCGGCAGAGGCGGATCATGGAGAGCGAATCCACGTCCACCGACAAATTCACGCAGAACCCGCCCCGGGCCAACAGCGGCGTCAGCACCTCGCGGTAGTTCTCCGGCGTCAGCCCGGCGTGGATGTGGTTCACCCCCCGCTGGGCGAGAAACGTCGCATGCTCGTCCGAGGGCTCGATCACATGGATGTTGTGCGGGTCATAGGTGAAATGCCGCTCGATGAGGGGCAGGGTGCCCTGCCCGATCGAGCCGAAGCCGACGATCACGATCGCGCCGTCGATGCGGCCATGGTTGGGATAGGGCTTCGGCACGGGTCGGGCTCCTTCACGAAGGGGTCTGACTTGGGCGGAAAAGCCGCCCCTGAAACGAGAAAGGCCGCGCCCGCGGGCGCGGCCCTATGACGATGATCCGAGGCCCGGATCAGTTCTTGGCGTAGTACTCCACGACCAGGTTCGGCTCCATCACGACGGCGTAGGGCACGTCCGACAGGGCCGGCGCCCGCAGGAATTCCGCGGTCATCTTGGAGTGGTCGACGGAGAGATATTCCGGCACGTCGCGCTCGGGCGAGCCGACCGCCTCGAGCAGGGCGGTCATCTGGCGCGACCGCTCGCGGACCTGGACCACGTCGCCTTCCTTCACGCGGTAGGAGGCGATGTTCACCCGCTTGCCGTTCACCAGCACATGGCCGTGGTTCACGAACTGCCGGGCGGCGAAGACGGTCGGAACGAACTTGGCGCGGTAGACGATCGCGTCCAGCCGGCGCTCCAGCAAGCCGATCAGGTTCTCGCCGGTGTCGCCGCGGATCCGCTCGGCCTCGGCGTAGATGCGGCGGAACTGCTTTTCGGTCAGGTCGCCGTAATAGCCCTTCAGCTTCTGCTTGGCGCGCAGCTGGGTGCCGAAGTCCGACATCTTGGACTTGCGGCGCTGGCCGTGCTGACCGGGGCCATATTCACGCTTGTTCACCGGGGACTTCGGACGGCCCCAGATGTTCTCGCCCATGCGGCGGTCGATCTTGTACTTCGCGGAGGTGCGCTTGGTCACGCTTCCGTTCCTTCTATCGGTTTCAATATCGCCGGCGCCCTCCTCTTGCCGGGTTTCCCCGGCCGACAGGCTTCCCCTTGCGGGGCCCGCGGACGCCATGACCCCCGCCCCAACCGGACGGGAGGAGCCGCGCTTATAGCCGCCCCGCGGCGGGCGTCAACCCCGCCGCGGGGGCTTCACGGAAAAGGCCGGGGCGCGCGCGGGCGCCCCGGCCTCGGGGACGTCAGGCCTCCGGGCGATCAGGCCTTGGCGGCGGCCGGATCGAGCGTCACCTCGGCCTCCTCGACCACCGTCGGGGTCGCGCCCGGCCGCACGCCGCCGCCGATGATCAGCGGCAGCATGGCGGAGCGGCCCAGGCTGTCGCCCTCCGCGTGGGACGGGGCCTTCCAGGCGAGCGTGTCGAAGGCGCCGCAGCTCTCGCAGATCGGCGTCCAGGCGGCGTGGACGTGGTTGCACTTCTCGCAGATCCACTGCGGGCCCCGCGGCGCGACCAGCGCCTTGGCGAGCCAGCCGCGCACCACCTCGTCCGCGGCGCCCTGGCCCTTCTCGATCGCCGCCATGACCGCGAGGCTGCGCGCCGTCGGCTCCTTCTCGGCGAGGTCCCCCAGGGCCTTGCGGGCCGCGGGGAAATCCTCGTCCGCAAGGGCGAGCTCCGCCTCCAGGAGCCGGCTCTCCGGGCTCGAGGGGGCGGCGGCGGTCAGGGCGGCGAAGCGCTTGCGCCGGGCGGCGGGGGTCTCATCCGGCTCGATGTCGGCGAAGGCCGCGGCGAGGTCCGGGTGCTGGACCGAGGCCCAAGCGGTGGTCAGCGCCTTGACCGCCTTGCGCTTCGACCCCTCGGCGATGAGCGTCTCGGCCGAGACCACCGCCGCGGGAACCAGCGTCGGGGCGAGCTTACCCGCCTCCTTGGCCGCTTCCCGGCCCCGCTGCAGCTCGCGCGCCGCCCGCGCCTTCTCGGCATCGGCTAGGGCCGGCTCGCCGCGCAGGGCGGCCCGCTCGGCCTCGGCCTCGGCGCTCGCCGCCGCCGACAGCGCCTTGCGGGCGTCGGCGAGGGACAGGATCGCGTCGCGCCGCTTGCCCACGTCGCGGGGCAGCTGGCGGGCGTGGATCTTGGCGTTGAGCGTTTCGCGCGCCCCGGCCCAGTCGCCGCTGCGCGACTGCAGGTCGAAGAGCGTGTTCAGCACCACGTCGTTGTCGGGCTTGATCTCGAAGGCCTTCTTGGCCAGCGCCAGCGCCGTGTCGGTCTCGCCCGCGGCGAGCTTCTGGCGCATCAGCCCTTCGACGGCGACGAAGCGGGTCCGGTCGTCCTCCAGCATCGCCTTGTAGAGGCCGAGCGCCTTGGCGTCGTCGCCCTTCGCCTCGGCCGCCCGGACCGAGACCAGACGGGTGAGCTCCGGCCGGCCGAGCAGCCGGTCGGCCCGCGCGGCCTTGCGCGCGGCGAGCTGGGCGTCGCCCGAGGCCAGCGCCAGCATCGAGCCCGACAGGGCGTCGAGGCCCCGCCGCTCCCGGTGCCGGCTGAAGAAGCGGGTGATCGCCGTCTCGTCCCCGAGGACGAAGCGCAGCAGGGCGACAAGGAAGCCCACGACCTGCAACAGGATCAGCGCGGCGATCACCAGCACGACCAGCGCGATCACGAAGCCGATGGGGGTGAGCGCGTATTCGCGCGCGCCGAGGGCGATGGTGACCCGGCCGTCCGCCTCGATCAGATAGCCCACGCCCCAGGCGAGGGCCGCGGCGACGGCCAGGAATACGACGATCTTCAGGAGCGACCACAGCATCGCGGGACCCGCCTCAATTCATGTTGGGGGCGGCGGACAGTTCCGCCAGCCCGGCTTCGGCCGCGGCGCGCGCCTCGGCCTTGGCGATCCAGTCCGCCATGGCGGCCCTGGCCTCGGTGGGAAGCGTCTCGGCCTCGGCCGCCGCCGCCTGCACGTCGTCGCGCTTCAGCGCGGCCTCCACCCGGGAGAGCACCGCGTCGGGCGCCGCGCCTTCCTGGGGGGTCAGCGACCGGCTCGCCATCTGGGCGCCGACGAAGGCCTTGGCGCGGCTCCACATGTCGTCCCCCGCCGCGGCGATGACATTGGCCTGGATCGCCTGGTGGGCGGACTCGGCGAAGTCGGTCTCGAGCGCGGTCAGGGTGGCGACGCCGCTCGCCGCCGAGGCGGAGAGGCCGGCGGGGATCGCCGCGCCCGAAGCCTGGGCGAAACGGTCGAGCTCGGCCTGGTAGGGCGCGCCGCTCTCCAGCGCGCCGCGGATCTGGGCGAGCGCGGCCTTGGCCGCGGCGAGGTCGATCGCGGCGGCCGCCTCGGTCCTGACCTGCTCGGCGGAGGCCTCGGCCGCGCTGGCGCGGGCCTCCAGGTCGTTCTGCGCCTGGGTGAGCCGCTCGCCGAGCGAGGAGACCTCGCCCGAGAGCGCGCCCACCTCCGCCTTCAGCCCGTCGACCTCGGCCCGGTAGGTGTCGAGGGCCGCGGCGCCCGCGCCGTCCGCCGCCGCGCCCACCTGGGTCTGCAGCGTCGCGAGCTGGGCGGTCAGCCCGGCCACCGCGCTCTCGATCCGCCCGAAGCGGTCGGCGGGGTCGCCCGCCTTGTCGAGCCGGTCGCGCAGGGCGGCGATCTCGCCCGAGAGCCCCGCCGAGGCCTGGTCGACCAGGCCCTGGGTCTCGCCCTTCAGGGCGTCGGGGGTCGGCAGCGCCGCGACCTGGCCCTGCAGGGCCGCGAGCTCCTGCTGGATCTTGCCGTCGAGCTCCGCGAGCCGCGCCTCGGTCTGCGCGGCGCCGGGGGTGAGCCAGGCCGCCACCGGCGCCATGCCCGCGGGCAGGTGCGGGGCGATCCGCGGCGCCGCCCAGATGCCCGCGCCCGCGCCCACGATCAGCAGCGCCAGCGCCGCCAGGGCCTTGGCCGCAAAGGACGAGCCGGACGGCTCCTCCTCCACGGGCTCTTCCTCGACGATCGTCGTCTCCTCGACCCGCGGCTCGATCCGCGACTCGGCGGGCGTCGACTCGAGGGGCGGCGGCGGGGGGGCCGCCGGCTCTTCGGCGCGGATCCAGGGATCGGCCGGCTCGACCGGCTCGGCGGGAACCGGGTCGCCGGGCGCGGGGTCGCCCGGAACCGGATCGGGGGTCGCGCCGGTCTCGGCCGCGGGCGTCGCCTCCTCCCAGGGCCGGGGCTCGGGGAAAGCCTCGGCGACGGGCTCGGCGGCGACCTCGGCCGCAGGCTCGGGAATGAACTCGGAGGCGGGCTCGGACTTCGGCTCGGTCCAGGGCTCGGCCTTGGTTTCGGCCTTGGTTTCGGACCCGGCCTCGTCCGACGCCTGCGCCGCCGGCTCGACCGGGGTCCAGGGGGCGTCGGGAGCCTGCGCCGAAGCTCCCTCCCAGGTGGGGTCGGAGGCGAGGGGCGCCGCGGCGGCGGGATCGGCGAGCGGCGCCTCCGCGCCCTCCGGCAGCTCCTCGGGCGGCGTTCCGGCCTCGGGCGCGGCGCCCGGCCCCGCCTCGATCGACTCGGGCGGCGTCTCGCCCCCCCAGACGGCCGCCTCCTCGCGCGCGGTGTCGCCGTTCGCCGGCGCGGCCTTGTCGCCGGTTCCGGGCTCGGCCTTCTTTCTCGCCATGGTCGCAAATCCCCGATCAAGCCCCCGTGCCTCAAGGCCGCGAAGGGGCGCCGGGGCGGGATACTAGGGGAAGGATCCGGGCTGAACAAGCCGCCGAGGCCCGCTCGCGCGCAGCCCTCCTTCCGCCAGCCCCCCGGCCCCGCGCGGCCCGAGGCCCGGTCCTGTTGGATCCGGCGGCGAAGGGCGCGCGCCGCCGGCTTCCCGCCCTCGCCCCGCCCGAGATTCCGAGAGGCTGTCGGGACCTGCGGCGGGGGGATTTTCGGGATGCCGGCAGGAGACCCTGTCCCTCCCGATCGGAGTGTCGGGGGACGGGAGCGACGTCCCGGGACGCGGAGGGGCGCGCCGGGTCGACGCGTCAGAATTCTTCGACAGCCTTCGGGAGACCTCCGCGAAAGCCTCTCCCCCGCGCCGCATCGCATCGCTTCGGAAGGGGCTGGATTTCACGCGTGAAAATTGGCTCAATGTATTGATAATAATGTATATATTCTAAGGCGTCAACCAGATGGTCATCTGTGTGAACGGATCCGGGGCGCGCCCGCCCGAGGGTTTCGCAGCGCGCTCAGATCCCCGCCAGCGCCGCGATCATCCCCTCGCGCCCCGGCCGCGCCGCCACCACCCGCCGGCCGGGCTCCGGCGCGTCGTGGGCCGCGTCCGCCGCCGCGCTCAGCGACACCAGCGTCACGCCCCCGAGCGGCCAGCCCGCCGTCTGCGCCGCCCGGGCGAAGCGCGCGGCCGAGCGCGGCGAGAAGGCCGTCGCCACCGGCACCGCGCCGGCCGCCAGCAGGGCCGCCGCCGCCTCCGGCATGGGCAGGTCAGCCTGGGCGTAGATCTCGAGCCCCCGCGCCGCGATCCCCGCCGCCGCCAGCCGCCCGGTCAGGTCGCCCGCCGCCTCCCGCCCCCGCACGTGCAGCCAGACCCCGGCCCCCGCCGGCTCTCTCGCCGCGAGCGCCGCCAGGCTCTCCACGTCGCCGTCCGCCGACCGGGCGGCGAATCCCGCCTCCCGCGCCGCCCGCGCCGTCATCTCGCCCACGCAGAGCGCCGGCAGCCCCCGCGCCGCCGAGGCCGCCGCAAAGGCCGCCACGCCGTTGGCCGAGGTGAAGAGAAGCCCCCGCGCATCGGCAAGGTCGATCGCCCCCGGAACCGGCTCGATCCCGGTCAGGGGCGCGATCACCGGCGCGAACCGCCCCGGCAGCGCCGCCTCCAGCGCCGCGGCGAAGGCCTCCGCCTGGTCCCGCGGCCGACAGATCAGGATCCTTCGCGCCGTCCGCCCCATGCGCCCTCCCCGCTCCAGACCGCCGCAGCATCCCGAGCCCGCCGGTCGGACGCAAGCCCCCGCGCCCGCCCGATTTCCCAACCGCGCCCCGCCGCGTCCGCACGCCCTTGCGCGCCCCAGCCCTTGCGTCTCCGCCCCTCCGCGCGCCCCGTCCCTCCTCGAACAGCGCATCACGGCCGGGCTGGATGGGGGGCGTCCCGCCGCGCGCCCGTCCCTTTTCGCGCTCCCGGCTGTCCGCTTCGCGCTCCTGCCTGTCCGCGCGATATCCCGCGGCGCCGGTGGCGGAGGGCGCCCGCAAGTCCCTTCTCGCGCTTCCGCCCCTCCGCACGCGCCCGTCCTTCCGCCCGACCCCGCCCGTCCTTGCGCCCCCGCCGGGCCGATGCTACCCGGACGGCGACCTCAGCAAGGGAGCCGGCCCTGGCCCGCGCGCTCGTCCTCCTCGGCCTCGAGAGCAGCTGCGACGACACCGCGGCCGCCCTCGTGCGCGCCCGCCCGGGCGAGGCCGGCGGCGAAATCCTCGCCGCCGTCGCCCGGGGCCAGAAGGACCTCCACGCGGACTTCGGCGGGGTCGTGCCCGAGATCGCCGCCCGCGCCCATGCGGAGCGCCTCGACGCGGTGACGGCGGAGGCGCTCGCCGCCGCCGGCCTGCCGCTCTCGGCCCTCGACGCGGTGGCGGTGACGGCGGGGCCCGGCCTCATCGGGGGCGTGCTCGCCGGGGTGATGTTCGCCAAGGGCCTCGCCGCCGCCCGGGGCCTGCCGCTCCTGGGCGTGAACCACCTCGCGGGCCACGCCCTCACCCCGCGCCTGACCGAGCCGCTGGCCTTCCCCTACCTCATGCTCCTCGTCTCCGGGGGGCATTGCCAGTTCCTGGCGGTCGAGGGGCCGGAGACCTTCCGCCGCCTGGGGGGCACCATCGACGACGCCCCCGGCGAGGCCTTCGACAAGGCCGCCAAGCTCCTCGGCCTCGGCCAGCCCGGCGGCCCGGAGGTGGAGGCGGCGGCGGCGCAGGGCGACCCGCGGCGCTTCGCCCTGCCCCGGCCGCTCCTCGACCGGCCGGGCTGCGACCTGTCCTTCTCCGGGCTCAAGACCGCCCTGCGCCGGGCCCGCGACCTGATCGCGGCGGAAAAGGGCGGGCTCACCCGCGCCGACCGCGCCGATCTCTGCGCGAGCTTCCAGGCGGCGGTGGCCGAGACCCTCGCGGAAAAGACCCGCCGGGCGCTCGCGGCCTTTCGCGACCTCCACCCGGAGGCGCCGCTGGAGCTCGCCGTCGCCGGGGGGGTCGCCGCCAACGGCGCGATCCGCGCGGCCCTCGCCGCCGTCGCCGCCGAGGCGGGCGCGGGCTTTCGCGCGCCCCCGCTCTGGCTCTGCGCCGACAACGGCGCGATGATCGCCTGGGCCGCGGCGGAACGGCTCGCCCTGCGCGGGCCCGACGACCTCGCGCTTTCGGCCCGGCCCCGCTGGCCCCTCGACGCCGCCGCGGCGCCGCTGATCGGATCGGGCCGGAAAGGCGCCAAGGCATGATCGGGGGGATCGGCATAGGGGTGATCGGCGCCGGGGCCTTCGGGACCGCCCTCGCCTGCGCCGCCGCCGCGGGGGGGCGGTCCGTCACGCTCTGGGGCCGCGCCGCGACCCCCGCCTCCGTCGCCCTGCGCCTGCCCGGCGTCGCGCTGCCCGCGGGCGTCGCGCTCACCGACGACCTCGACCGGCTGGCCGGCGTCGAGGCGCTGCTCCTCGTCCTGCCCGCCCAGGCCACCGAGGGTTTCCTCGCCGCCCATGGCGCGGCCCTGCCCGACGCGCCGCTCGTGCTCTGCGCCAAGGGGGTGGACGCCCGCCGCTTCCGCCTCCAGTCCGAGATCGCCGCCGAGGCCCTGCCGGGCCGGCCGCTCGCGGTCCTGACGGGCCCGGGCTTCGCCGGCGAGATCTCGCGCGGGCTTCCCACCGCGCTCACCCTCGCCTGCGCCGACCCGGACCTCGGCCCCGCGCTCCAGGCGCGGCTGTCGACGCCGCGGATGCGGCTCTACCTCACCGACGACCTGATCGGGGCCCAGCTCGGCGGCGCGCTGAAAAACGTGGTCGCCATCGCCTGCGGCATGGTCGAGGGGGCGGGGCTCGGCCATTCCGCCCGGGCGGCGCTGATGACCCGCGGCTTCGCCGAGATGACCCGGCTCGCCGCCGCCCTCGGCGCCCGGCCCGAGACCCTGGCGGGGCTCTCGGGCCTCGGCGACCTCTCGCTCACCTGCAACTCGCGCGGCTCGCGCAACTTCGCCCTCGGGGCGGCCCTCGGCGCCGGGGCGCCCGCGCCCTCGGGCACGGTGGAGGGCGTGGCCACCGCCCGCGCCGCCTGCGAGCTCGCCCGCCGCCGGGGGGTGGAGCTTCCCATCGCCGCCGCGGTCGCCGCGGTGCTTGACGGCCTGCCCCTCGCCGAGGCGATGGAGGCGCTGCTCGCCCGTCCCCTGCGCGAGGAATAGCGCCCCAGCCCGCCACTCCCCCCCCGCCACTTCCCCGATGTCTCAAGAACCCGGCGGCGTCCGCCGGATCCGATCCCAAGGAGGTTCCCATGCTCTTCGCCGTCATCTGCGACGACCGGCCGGACGGTCTCGACACCCGGCTCGCCAACCGCGCCGCCCATGTGGGCTACCTCAAGGAAAGCGGCGTGGTGGTCCAGGCCGGCCCCTTCCTCGACGACGAGGGCAAGATGCGCGGCTCGCTCGTGGTGATCGACGTCCCCGATCGCGCCGCGGCCGAGGCCTGGGCGGGCTGCGACCCCTACCGCCTCGCCGGCCTCTTCGCCAAGGTCGAGATCCGCGCCTGGAACAAGGTGATCGGCTGATGGCCTTCTGGCTCTTCAAGTCCGAGCCCGACGTCTGGTCCTGGGACGACCAGGTCGCCCGGGGGCCGGCGGGCCAGGAATGGGACGGGGTGCGCAACTACCAGGCCCGCAACAACATGCGGGCGATGGCCCTGGGCGACCTGGGGTTCTTTTACCATTCCAACGCGGAACGGGCGGTGGTGGGGGTGGTCGAGGTCGCAGCCCTCGCCCATCCCGACAGCTCGACCGAGGATCCCCGCTGGGCGTGCGTGGACGTCCGCGCCGTGGCGCCAGTCCCCCGTCCGGTGAGCCTCGAGGCCTGCAAGGCCGAGCCCCGGCTCGCCGGCATGGCGCTCGTGACCAACTCCCGCCTCTCGGTCCAGCCCGTGACGGCGGAGGAATGGGCCGTCGTCTGCGAGATGGGCGGCTATCCGGGATAGCCGCGCCCCGGGCCCCTGCCCGGGCGCGGTCCTCCGGCGCGGTCCCGCCGACGTCCGGGACCGTCTCAAGGTCCCGTCGCGCCCGCCCTCACCCCGCCCCGACGGTCGAACCGCCGTCTCGCCGACCGACCTTCCGAACCCCGATCCGGAGAACGCGCCGCACAGCAGCCCCAGGGGCGCGTCTCCCCAGCAGCCGCAGCCTTGCGGCACGCCGCTGCGCCCGGCCGGCGAACCCAATCTTCCGGTCCACAACCAAGCCGCCTCAAGTCCCGCCTCCGCCGGATGCGCGAGCAGACGACGTCCTCGGCGTCTCGAAGCCGCCCCTTTTCGTTGGCCCTGACAGGGGTTTCCCGCCCGAACGCTCCCTTCCGCCTTTATCCGCGCGCAGAGAGGCCCGAACCGGAAGGCGGGGTCGCTGTCGCCGTGGGCGCTTTCTGCGCTGGGAGAGAAGCGCCCGCAAAACGCCGTCTGAGAGACCTCTGCAAAAGTCTGTCCCGCAAGCCGCGGCAGTTTGGAAGGGGCTGGAACCTCACCCGTGAAAATGGGGCCAATATATTGATATTATTCAGTATATCATACGGCGTCAACTTGATCTTCATGGATGTGAACAGATCGAGAGCGACGGCGCCGGAGGTTTCGCAGAGGTCGTCAACCTTGGTGGAGATTGTCTGAACGATTTTGGAAAAACCATTTCATGGCAATAGGATAAACGCCATAACACACGTGTTATGGTCCTTCTTCCGGCCGTCTTCATCCTGGGCGGGGGCCTTCGGGAGGGTTCAGAACAGGCTCAACTGCCGCCCCTCCGCCGCGGGCGGGCGAAAGCGGCCGAGGTCGAGGGGCGGGCGCGGCCCGTCGAGGCCGCACCGGCGCCGCGCGAGGGCGAAGCGGCGGGCGATGAGGTCGGCCTCCACCCCCTCGCCCTTCATCCGGCGGCCCCACTCCGGGTCGTAGTCCCGCCCGCCGTGCAGCGCCCGCACCCGGGAGAGGACCCGCGCCGCCCGGTCCGGCCAGGCCTCCGCCAGCCATTCGCGGAACAGATCCGCCACCTCCCGTGGCAGGCGCAGCACGACATAGCCCGCCCCGACCGCGCCCGCGTCCCGGGCCGCCTCCAGGATCGCCTCGATCTCCGCGTCGTTCATCGCGGGGATGATCGGGGCCACGTTCACCCAGACCGGACAGCCCGCCTCCGTCAGCCGCCGGATCGCCCGGAGCCTGACCTCGGGGGCCGCCGCCCTCGGCTCCATGCTCCGCGCCAGCCGCCGGTCGAGCGTGGTCAGCGACACCCCCACCGCCGCCAGCCGCTCCCGCCCCATGGCCCCGAGAATGTCCGCGTCCCGCTCCACCAGAGCGCCCTTGGTGACGACCGTCACCGGATGCCGCGCCTCGGCCAGGACCTCGAGCACGCCGCGCATGATCCGCAGCCGCGCCTCGATCGGCTGATAGGGGTCGGTGTTGGTTCCGATGGCGATCGGCGCCGGCCGATACCCCGGCCGCCCCAGCTCCCGCGCGAGGAGCCGCGGCGCCTCCGGCTTGGCGAGCAGCCGCGTCTCGAAGTCGAGCCCCGGCGACAGCCCCAGGAAGGCGTGCGAGGGCCGGGCGAAGCAATAGACGCATCCATGCTCGCACCCCCGGTACGGATTGATCGAGCGGTCGAAAGGAATGTCGGGCGAGGCGTTCCAGGCGAGGATGGTCCGGGTGGCGTCCACCGCCACCTCGGTGCGCAGGGGCGGCAGGTCCTCCTCCCCCCGGTCCCAGCCGTCGTCCATCGCCAGCCGGGCCAGCGCCTCGAAGCGCCCGCTGCGGTTGGTCACCGCCCCCCGGCCCCGCGGCCGCGCCCCGAAGGGCCTGTCCGACTCGTCCCCGATCATGGTCGCCATGATTAGAACATTTACGGAACATTTGCCAGCTGCACAGTCCTGCCGCTGAAGCAGCGCCCAAATCCAGGCTTCGTCTGGCGAAATCGTGAGCCGTCGGCCCGCCTTCTCATGTTGCAATAGCGAAATCCTGCCTGCAATTTTGCCGCAACGCAGCAGAAAGGGAGCGCGGGAACGATGGCCGCACGCATCTGGGACAGTCCGGCAGGCTATGGCGCAGTGACGCGCGCGCTGCACTGGGGGATGGCCGCGCTCTTCGCTTGGCAGTTCGTCGGCGCGATCTTGCGGGTGGTCGCCAAGGACAGCGCCGTCGCCGGGTTCTTCTGGTCGACCCACGTCACCCTCGGCTTCACCCTGTGGTTGCTGGTTCTCGCCCGGGGGGCCTGGGGGCTCGCCAATCTGTCACGCCGTCCGCGCCACGCGGGATCGGAGGCGGGCACCCTGGCGGCCAGGTTGGGCCATCTGGCGCTCTACGCCCTGATGATCCTCGCGCCGACGCTCGCCCTCCTGCGGGCTGTAGGCAACGGTCGGGGCTTCTCCGTCTATGGCTTCCAGCTCGCGGCGCCGGGGGGCGAGGCGATTTCGGCGCTGACCGCGCCCGGCAACGCGCTCCACGGCCTGCTGGGCTGGGCGCTGCTCGCGCTGATCGTCGGACATGTGGCGATGGCGCTGTTCCATGCCCATGTCCGCAAGGATCCGACCCTCGACCGCATGACCCGGGGCGCGAGCGCCCGGCGCTCCGTCCCTGCCTGAGGCCGCGCGCGCCCGGCGGGACGCGCCAAGCGGGGCGGCGGGGTCCGCGCATTCCCCTGTTCAGGCGTCCGCTCCTCGCCTACCTTGTCTCAAACGAGACCAAGGAGGGACCCGTGGAGTTTCGCGAACATCCGCTGCTCAACACCCCGAGCCTCACGGCCCTGATCCTGCGCCAGGCCGAGGCGGGGCCGGCCGGGGTCGACGACTTCGTCGCGCGGCTCAACGCCGTGCTCCGCGAGGCGCACGAGACCCCGCCGGTCTCCCAGGGAGAAATCCGCGAGCGGATCGAGGCGCTGGCCGAGGATCTCGCCTCCGCCCAGCTCCTGTTCCGCGGCGAGGAAGGGTTCGCGCTGACCGCCCGCGGCCTCAAGGCGCTGGACGACCATCCCGAGGGATTTTCCCGGCCCGACATGATGGCCTGGCCGGAATACGCCCGGAAGATCGCGGCCCGCCTGCCCCATGCCGCCGGAGATGATCCGCGGCCCCGGGCCTACGACCAGGGGTTCGCCGCAAGGCTGTCCGGCAAGTCCCTGGAGGAAAACCCTTTCCGCCCCGATACCAGCGATCATCTCGCCTGGGAGGGCGGCTGGTCCGATTCCGCCGACCAGACCCGCGCCGCCCGGACCGCCTGAGCCCCTCCCCCGTCGCCCCGGGGGCGGCGGGAACCGAAGCGGTTCGGCCGCGTTCTCTCGCCAGGCAACCTACGGAGAACGCACCATGAAAGGCGTCCTGCTCTGGCTGATCGGACTTCCCATTCCGATCATCATCCTGCTCTACCTCTTCAACGTCTTGTAACGGCGCGCGACCCGGCCGCGCCATCTTCTCGCGCCTCGGCCCCTTCCTCATTGCGCGCTTCCCAACCAGCCCTTCCGCGTCTACACTTCTTGTCAACCTGGACCGGAGCTAATCCGGCCGGACCGAGGCAGGCGTGAGATGCGAAAGGGCAGCCCCCGATGACCGAAATGGTCTACGGCGCCGTCCCGGAGAAACCGGGCGAGCCGATTCTTCCCCATTGGTGGCGCACCATCGACCGCTGGTCGCTTGCGGCGATCCTGGGCCTCCTCCTCGCCGGGATGCTGCTCGGCCTCGCCGCCTCGCCGCCCCTCGCCGTCAAGAACGGCCTGCCGCCGTTCCACTACGTCATCCGCCAGGCGGCCTTCGGCGTGATGGCTCTGGGGACGATGCTGGTGATCTCCATGCTCGATCCCCAGACCCTGCGGCGGGGCGCGGTGATCGGCTTCGCCGGATCGGTGCTGGCCCTCGCCATGCTGCCGGTCTTCGGCACCGACTTCGGCAAGGGGGCGATCCGCTGGTATTCGCTCGGCTTCATCTCTGTCCAGCCGGCGGAGTTCCTGAAGCCCACCTTCGCCGTCTTCGCCGCCTGGCTGATGGCGGCGAGCTACGATCCCTCCGGCCCGCCGGGCAAGCTTTTGTCCTTTCTCACCGCGGCGGTTCTGACGCTGACGCTGGCGCTCCAGCCCGACTTCGGCCAGGCGGGGCTCATCATCGCCTGCTGGAGCCTGATGTACTTCACCGCCGGCGCGCCCATCACCCTGCTCTTCGGGGTCGGGGGCGCGGTCTTCGCCGGCGGCTGGTTCGCCTATCACAACTCCGAGCACGTCGCGCGCCGCATCAACGGCTTCCTTCAGTCCGACGTCGATCCCCGCACCCAGATCGGCTACGCCACCAACGCCATCCAGGAAGGCGGCTTCCTCGGCGTCGGGGTCGGCAACGGCCAGGTGAAGTGGATCCTGCCCGACGCCCACACCGACTTCATCATCGCGGTGGCGGCCGAGGAATTCGGCCTGATCCTCTGCGTCGTCATCATGGCGCTCTACATGACCGTGGTGGTGCGGTCCCTGCTGCGGCTGGTTGGGGAGCGCGATCCGTTCATCCGGCTGGCGGGCACGGGCCTCGCCTGCCTGCTCGGGATGCAGTCGCTCATCAACATGGGGGTCGCGGTGCGGCTTCTGCCCGCCAAGGGAATGACGTTGCCGCTGATCTCCTACGGCGGGTCGTCGCTGATCGCGGCGGGCGCCGGGCTCGGGATGCTGCTCGCCATGACGCGCAAGAGGCCGCAGCATGACATCGACGACTTCCTGGGATCCCGCTGACATGCCCCGGCCGCCGCTGCTGGTGATCGCCGCCGGCGGCACGGGCGGACACATGTTCCCCGCCCAGGCCCTGGCCGAGGAGATGCTGGCGAGGGGCTGGCGGGTCCGCCTCGCCACCGACGCCCGCGGCGCCCGCTACGCCGGCGGCTTTCCCGCGGAGGTGGAGCGGCGGGTGACCTCGGCCGGAACCTTCGCGCAGGGCGGCCTCGCCGCGCGGATCCTCACCCCCCTGCGGGTGGCGCTCGGCACGGCGCAGAGCCTCTGGTCCATGTTGCGCGATCGCCCCGCCTGCGTGGCGGGCTTCGGCGGCTATCCGGCCATGCCCGCCATGACCGCGGCCTGGGCGCTCGGCCTGCCGCGGCTGATCCACGAGCAGAACGGGGTGCTGGGCCGGGTCAACCGCTTCTTCGCCACCCGGGTCGACGCGGTCGCCTGCGGGGTCTGGCCCACGGAGACGCCGGAGGAAGCCCGGCCGATCCACGTGGGCAATCCGGTCCGCGCCGCGGTGCTGGCCGAGATCGACGCGCCCTACCCGGTTCCGGGCCCGGGGCCGGTCTCGGTCCTCGCCATGGGGGGCAGCCAGGGGGCCGGCGCCTTCGCCCGGGTCATCCCGCCCGCCGTCGCGCTCCTGCCCCCGGGGTTGCGCGCGCGGCTGCGCCTCGCCCAGCAGGTGCGCCCCGAGGACATGGTCCGCACCCAGGACGCCTATGCCGAGATGGAAGTCGCGGCCGAGCTGCGCAGCTTCTTCGAGGACGCGCCCCGGCGGCTGGCCGGGGCGACGCTCGTCATTTCCCGCGCGGGGGCGGGCTCCATCGCCGACATCACCGCCATCGGCCGCCCGGCGATCCTGATCCCCTATCCCCACGCCACCGACGACCATCAGGCCGCGAACGCCGCTGGGCTGGTTTCCGCCGGCGGGGCCTTCCTGATCCGGGAAGAGGCGTTGACGCCGGAGCTGCTTGCGGGGCATGTCGCCGCGATCCTGTCCGATCCGGAAGGCGCCGAGGCCATGGCCGAGGCGAGCCGGGGCCAGGGCCGGCCCCAGGCGACCCTGGAACTGGCGGAGCTGGTCGAACGGCTCGCCGCACGCAAGGCAAGAAGAACGAGAGAGGCGCGCGCATGAACGGACAGACCCGCCTGCCCCATGACATCGGGGCGATCCATTTCACCGGCATCGGCGGCATCGGCATGTCCGGCATCGCCGAGGTGCTGCTCAACCACGGCTTCACCGTGCAGGGCTCCGACGCCAAGGCCTCGCCGATCACCGAGCGGCTGGCGCGGAAGGGGGCGACGATCTTCATCGGCCAGAAGGCCGAGAACCTCGGCGACGCCAAGGTCGTGGTCATCTCGACCGCCATCAAGCCCGGCAATCCAGAGCTCGACGCCGCGCGCGCCCGCAACCTGCCGGTGGTGCGCCGGGCCGAGATGCTGGCCGAGCTGATGCGGCTGAAATCCTGCGTCGCGGTCGCGGGCACCCATGGCAAGACCACCACCACCTCGATGGTCGCCGCCCTGCTGGACGGCGGGGGCATGGATCCGACCGTCATCAACGGCGGCGTCATCCGCGCCTACGGCTCGAACGCGCGCATCGGCGCGGGCGACTGGATGGTGGTGGAGGCGGACGAGAGCGACGGCTCCTTCAACCGCCTGCCCGCCGAGATCGCCATCGTCACCAACATCGATCCGGAGCACCTGGACCACTGGGGCGACTTCGAGGCGGTCAAGGCCGCCTTCGACGCCTTCGTGTCTTCGGTGCCGTTCTACGGGCTCGGGGTCTGCTGCATCGACCATCCGGAGGTGCAGGCGCTGGTGGGCCGGGTGTCCGACCGCCGGATCGTCACCTACGGCTTCAGCCCCCAGGCCCAGGTCCAGGCCCGCAACCTGCGCTTCGAGAACGGCTCCGCCCGGTTCGACGTGGCGCTCAACGCCGAAGGCCAGGTCATCGAGGGCGTGATCCTGCCGATGACGGGCGACCACAACGTCTCGAACGCGCTCGCCGCGATTGCGGTCGCACGGCATCTCGGGATCGGCAAGGACGCTATTCGCGAGGCGCTCGCCGGCTTCGAGGGCGTCAACCGCCGCTTCACCCGCGTGGGCGAATGGAACGGGGTCGCCATCATCGACGACTACGGCCACCACCCGGTGGAGATCGCCGCGGTGCTGCGGGCCGCGCGCCAGGCCACGCAGGGCCGGGTCATCGCCGTGCACCAGCCGCACCGCTACAGCCGGCTGCGCGACCTCTTCGTACAGTTCTGCGGGGCGTTCAACGACGCGGACACCGTGGCGATCACCGACGTCTATTCCGCCGGCGAGGCGCCGATCGACGGGGTGAGCCGCGACACCCTCGTGGGCGGGCTGATCGCCCACGGCCACCGCCGCGCCTTGCCGCTCGTGGGCGAGGACGCGCTGGTGGAATTCGTCAAGGCCGAGTGCCGGCCGGGCGACATGCTGGTCTGCCTCGGGGCGGGGACGATCAGCGCCTGGGCGAACGCCCTGCCCGCCCGCCTCGCCCAGCAGAACGGCGCGAAGGAAAAGGTAGAGGCCTGACGCCTGGCCGCCCCCCGGACTCGGCTTTCCGGCTCGGCCTCGCGCAAAGCCGAGCCGGGAGCGGGACGAGATCCCGGCCGTTCCGGGGATGCGGACGGCAGAGAGCCGCGCGGCCGCTCCGCTTGCGTCGGATTGCGGGATGCGCGCCTCCGCCCGCATCCCGCCGGGGGCGTCAGGCGGCGGGGGCCTTCACGAACATCGCCACCGTGTCGCTGATCATCACCTCGATGCGCTCGCCCGGGGTGCGGGCGGCGGCGAAGGCGCGCATTCCCGGCTGGACCGGCACCGTCATCTGGTCGCCGTCGGGCAGGATGATCACCGCCTGGAAGGTGCTCGGGTCGTAGGAGACGAACCGCACCGTCGTCGTCGTCACCTTGCCGAGGATCGCCCCGGGCCGATCGCCCTCCGGCGCGCGGCCGAGCAGCGTGAAGGTGTTCGACTCGTTCGGCGTGCTCCGGTCGGCCATCCGCACCGCCACCGTGCCGAAGATCTGCATCGTCGCCACGTCGCCCGGCTTGACCTGGTCAAAGTTGCGCATGTCCGGCATCGCCGTCAGCGTGAGCGCCTCGCCTGTCGCCGTGCGCAGGGTGATCTCGCGCGTCTTCGGGTTCACCGCCGCGACGGTCGCCGAGACCTCCGCCGCCTGGGTCACCTCGCGCTGGTGCAGGCTGTCGCAGCCCGCCAGCAGCACCGCCCCGGCGACCGCGCCGAGAATTGCCGATCTCATGGTCTTCTCCCCCCTTGGGCGACGCCCGCCCGGACGGACGCGCCCGGATCGCGGCATCGCGACAAACTTGCGGCGCGCCGCCGCCTCAGTCGAACCGGTTGTTCTGCGGGAAGCCCCGGGGCGCCATGCGCCCGGCCGAGGCCCGCGGACCGGTCCAGTCGGCCAGATCCGTCACCACCCGGGTCCGCCCCGCCGGATCCTTCCAGGAGAGGCCTTGGGCGAGCGTGAAGGTGAGCGCGTCGCTCAATCCCCCGTCCTTGAACTTCTGCAGGCGGACGCCCTTGCCGCGGCCCATCTCCGGCAGCTCGGCCAAGGGGAAGACCAGGAGCTTGCGGTTCTCGCCGACCGCCGCCACATGGTCGCCGGACACACGCCGGCAGACCCGGACGCGCCGCCCCTCGCCGAGGTTCAGCGCCTGCTTGCCGGCGCGGGTCTGGGCCACCGCCTCGTCCTCGGGCAGAAGGAAGCCGTCCCCGGCGTCCGAGGCCACCAGCAGCCGCCCCCCCGGCCGGTGCACCATCAGGGCCACCGGCTGCGCCTCGTTCGGCAGGTCGATCAGCAGGCGGAGCGGCTCGCCCATGCCCCGCCCCCCGGGCAGGCTCGAGCAGGCGAGCGTGAACATCCGCCCGTTCGAGGCCATCAGCAACAGCTTGTCGGTGGTCTCCGCGTGGAGGAAGAAGCCGGGCCCGTCGCCGTCCTTGAACTTCAGCTCGGCGTCGGCGGCAAGGTGGCCCTTCATCGCCCGGATCCAGCCCATCTGGGAGGAGACGACGGTGATCGGCTCGCGCTCGACCATGGCTTCGAGCGCCACCACCTCCACCTCGGGCGCGTCCTCGAACTCCGTCCGGCGCGCGCCGCCCTTCGAGCCCTTGCCGAAGGCCTTGCGAACCTCGCGCAGCTCCTCCGAGATGCGCTTCCACTGCAGCGCCTCGTCGGCGAGCAGCGCGGCGAGCCCGGCCCGTTCGGCGACCAGCGCCTCGTTCTCCGCGCGCAGCTCCATCTCTTCCAGCTTGCGCAGGGCGCGCAGGCGGGTGTTGAGGATCGCCTCGGCCTGGACGTCCGTGAGGGCGAATTCCGCCATCATCACCGCCTTGGGCTCGTCCTCCGTCCGGATGATCGCGATGATCCGGTCGAGGTTGAGGAAGGCGATCAGCAGCCCCGCCAGCACCTCCAGCCGCGCGTCGATCTTCTCCAGCCGGTGCCGCGACCGGCGCAGCAGCACCTCGCGGCGATGGTCGAGGAAGGCGCGCAGCACCTCGCGGAGCGAGCAGACCTTGGGCGTGCGCCCGTCGATCAGCACGTTCATGTTCATGGCGAAGCGGGTCTCGAGGTCGCTCTGCCTGAACAGCATTTCCATGAGCACCTGCGGATCCACGGTGCGGGACCGCGGCTCCAGCACGATGCGCAGGTCCTCGGCGCTCTCGTCGCGCACGTCGGCGAGGATCGGGATCTTCTTGGCGTTCACCAGTTCGGCGATCCGCTCGATCAGCTTGCCCTTCTGCACCTGGTAGGGGATCTCGGTGACGACGACCTGCCACTGGCCGCGGCCGAGGTCCTCCACGCTCCAGCGCGCCCGCAGGCGGAAGCTGCCCCGGCCGGTGCGGTAGGTCTCCTTGATCGAGGCGCGCGGCTCGACGATGATCCCGCCGGTGGGGAAATCGGGTCCCTGCACATGGTCGAGCAGCGATTCGTCCGGGGCGGCGGGATGCTTCACCAAGTGGAGGCAGGCGTTCACCACCTCCTCGATGTTGTGGGGGGGGATGTTGGTGGCCATGCCGACCGCGATCCCCGACGACCCGTTGGCGAGCAGGTTCGGGAAGGCCGCCGGCAGAACCACCGGCTCCCGCTCCGACCCGTCGTAGTTGTCGCGGAAATCGACCGCATCCTCGGCCAGTCCCTCCATCAGGGCGGCGGCGGCGGCGGTCAGCCGGGCCTCGGTGTACCGCTGGGCGGCAGGGTTGTCGCCGTCGATGTTGCCGAAGTTGCCCTGCCCGTCCACCAGCGGATAGCGGACGTTGAAGTCCTGGGCCAACCGCGCCAGCGCATCGTAGATCGCCTGGTCGCCGTGGGGGTGATAGTTGCCCATCACCTCGCCGACGATCTTCGCGCATTTGCGGAAGGCCCCGGTCGGGTCGAGCCGCAGGCCCCGCATGGCGAAGAGGATGCGCCGGTGCACCGGCTTCAGCCCGTCGCGGGCGTCCGGCAGGGCCCGGTGCATGATGGTGGACAGCGCATAGGTGAGGTACCGCCCCCCCAGCGCTTGGTCCAGGGGCTCCGTCACCACGGACGGGATGTCGCTGTCGTCGGTCTCGTCTGCCATAGATGTTGTGTAGCGCCTCGCCGAAGCCCGGTCCAGACGCTTGCCCTGTGGCCAGGCTCCCGCCAGAGTGCGGCCCGGGAGGCGCATGATGCAGGATGTTCTGGACGGATCGGTGGCGCGGGGGGATCTGCCTTTCGTCATCGGCATGACGAGCGACGGCTTCGCGGGGGGCGCAGGCGAGGCCGCCCCGGGTGTCGCGGCAGGACCCGACACGGTGCTGCGGGCCTTCTCCATGACCAAGGCGGTCGCCTCGGTCGCGGCGCTGATCCTCGCCGAGCGCGGCCGGCTCGATCTCGACGCCCCCGTGGCCCGCTACCTGCCGGAGTTCGACCGGATCGGGGTCCTTGACGGCTGGGACGGCGACGCCCCCCGGCTGCGGGCGCCCGCCTCCGCCGCGACGGTCCGCCAACTGATGACCCACACCTCGGGCTTCGCCTACACCCACTGGAACGAGGACATGAAGCGGTATCGCGCCGCCTCCGGCCTTCCGGCAATGGCTTCCGGCGCGCGAGCGGCGCTTTACTATCCACTGGCCTTCGATCCCGGCGCGGCCTGGGCTTACGGCATCGGCCTCGACTGGCTAGGGCTGGCGGTGGAGGCGGCGGACGGGCGGACGATAGACCGCTTCTGCGCCGAGGAGATCTTCGGCCCGCTCGGAATGGCCTCCACCGTCTTCGTCCTCGACGACGCGCTGCGGGGCCGGCTGGCGCGGGCCTGGCGGCGGGACGGGACGGGGTTCGCGCCGCTGGAGATCGCCCCGCCTGAACGGCCGGAGTTCTGGGGGATGGGCGACGCGCTCTATTCCACCATGGCGGATTACATGAGGTTCCTCCGCATCTTCCTGGGAAAAACTCGGATCCTGTCTGAACCGGCGCGAGCGGCCGCTCTGGCGAACGGGATCGGTGACCTGCGGGTTCCCCTGATGCGGAGCACCTCGGCCCGGATCAGCGCCGACGTGGATCTCGCGCCCGGGGTGGCGAAATCCCATTCCCTGATCGGCCAGCGGTTCGAGGCCGACGCCCCCGACGGCCGCCGGGCGGGGACCTCCGCTTGGGCGGGAATCCTCAACACCCACTGGTGGATCGACCCGGCGGCGGGCCGGGCGGGAATCGTGGCGACCCAGATTCTCCCTTTCTGGGATCCGGGCTTCGTGCGGACCTACGACGCCTTCATCCGGGCGGCTCATGGACGTTAACCCAAGCGAAACGGGCCGCTTGCCCTGCGGACGCGGGCGGGCCACGAACGGATCCGACGGCGGGAGGCAGCGAATTGGGTGAGGCGCGGGGAAGGAGCGTCCTGATCACCGGGTGTTCCTCGGGGATCGGGCTCGACTCGGCGCGGGCGCTGCGGGCGCGCGGGTGGCGGGTCCTCGCCACCTGCCGCGCGGTCGAGGACGCCGCCCGGCTGGAGGCGGAGGGGCTGGAGAGCTTCGCCCTCGACCTCGCCTGCGCCGAGAGCGTCGCCGCCGGCGCGGCGGAGGCGCTGGCGCGCACCGGCGACCGGCTCGATGCGGTGTTCAACAACGGCGCCTACGCGATCCCCGGCGCGGCGGAGGATCTGCCCCGCGACGCGCTGCGGGCGATCTTTGAGACGAATTTCTTCGGCCAAGTGGATCTGACCAACCGCCTCCTGCCCGCCATGCGCCGGGCGGGCGCGGGACGGGTGGTGATGAACTCCTCCGTCCTCGGGCTGATGGCGGCGCCCTGGCGGGCGGCCTATGTAGCGACGAAATACGCGCTGGAAGGGTTCACCGACACCCTGCGGCTGGAGCTCCGCGGCTCCGGCGTGCAGGTCTCGCTGATCGAGCCCGGGCCGATCGCCACCCCCTTTCGCCGCAAGGCGATCCCCCATTTCGAGCGCTGGATCGACTGGCGCGCCTCGCCCCATGCGGCGCGCTACGAATCCGTGCTGCTGAAGCGGCTCTACGCCCCGGAGGGGGCCAAGAAGGACCGGTTCCAGCTGCCCCCCTCGGCAGTGACGGAAAAGCTCGTCCACGCCCTGGAAAGCGCCCGGCCCGCGGCGCGCTACTACGTCACCCGCTCGACCTGGATCGCCGGCGGGATGCGGCGGTTCCTGCCGACGGGCCTGCGCGACGCCGTGGCGGCGCGGCTGTGACCGATCCCGGGGCGCAGAGCGACGTGAAGCGGCGCGGGGCCGGGAGAAGCGCGCCGGCTGCGTCTCCGCCCGCCCCGCTTCCCTCTGGCCCCCTCCGACCAGGCGGGGCGCGTCCGCGAGCCGCGCTGAACCCACCGGTTTCGCCCCGCCGCCTATCGGAACGGGGCGGTTTCGCCTTTCCCACAACGGAACCGTCCGGTTTCCCCCGCGAGGCGCCATGCCCGACCTGAAGAACCGCCGCCCCCTCGCCTCGCGCCAGACGCGGCTCGCCCAAGCGGCCGCCCGCTGGCTGACGGTCCGGGGCGCCTCGCCCGACGCGATTTCCGCCGCGGGGATCCTCGCCGCCCTGCTCGCCGGCGCGGCGCTCGCCTTCGCCCCCGGCCATCCGGCGCTGTGGCTGGCGGGCGCGGTCTGCGTCCAGCTGCGGCTCCTCGCCAACCTGCTCGACGGCATGGTGGCGGTGGAGGGCGGGCGCGGCGGGCCGCTCGGGCCCCTCTGGAACGAGGCGCCCGACCGGATCGAGGACGTCGCCATCCTCTACGGCTTCGGCCTCGCCGCGGGCGCGCCCCTGCTCGGCCTGTGGACCTGCGTCGCCGCAGTGCTCACCGCCTACGTGCGGGTGCTGGGCGGGTCGCTCGGCCTGCCGCAGAGCTTCATGGGCCCCATGGCGAAGCAGCACCGCATGGCGGCCGTCACCGTGGGCTGCGCCCTCGGCTTCATCGAGGCGGTGGCGGGAGGCGGCTGGGGTCTGCCCCGGCTGGTCCTCTTGGCGATCTTCGCCGGCGCCATCATGACCGTGGCGCGCCGGATCCTTGGCGTCGCCGCAGAACTGCGGGAGCGCGGGTGATGCTGGAGCTGCTGCTGATCGGCCTGACGCGGTTCCTGGTGGGGGGACGGGCCTACTGGCTCGGCTGCGCGCCCGAGCCGCGGCAGCGGATCTATTTCGCCGGCCACACCAGCAATCTCGACACGGTGCTGCTCTGGGCCGCCCTGCCGCCCGAGCTGCGCCGCGCGACCAGGCCGGTCGCCGCCGCCGACTACTGGAGCCAGGGCCGCCTGCGCCGGGCCTTCGGGATCGGCGTGTTGCGCGCGGTGCTGATCGACCGCGCCACCGGCGGCCCCACGGCGCTCGACCCGCTCCACGCGGCCTTGGCCGAGGGCGCCTCGCTCATCCTCTTTCCCGAGGGCGGCCGGTTTCCAGGCCCCCTGCCCCAGCCGTTCAAGTCCGGGCTTTATCACCTGGCCCGGGCCCATCCGGAGGTGGAGCTGATCCCCGTCTGGCTGGAGGGCAGCGGCCGCGCCCTGCCCAAGGGGGTCTCGATCCCGGTCCCGGTCAGTGCCAGCGCGGTCTTCGGCGCGCCGATCGTCCTCGGCCCGGACGAGCCCCGGGACGCCTTTCTCGCCCGCGCCCGCGAGGCCGTCGTGGCCCTGTCCCAGCGCTTGGCGGAGGAACGCGCCCGTGGCTGATCCCCTGGCCCTCACCTTTCTCGGACTCTTCGCCTTTCTCGCGGTCGCGAGCCTCGCCGGCTGGGCGCTGGTCCGCCGTCACGGGGCGACGCCGACCCTGCGCAATCTCAACGACCGCATCCGCTCCTGGTGGATCATGGTGGCGGTGCTGGCGGCCGTCTTCGCCGCCGGCGAAACGGCGACGATCCTGCTGTTCGCGCTCGCCTCCTTCTGGTGCCTGCGGGAATTCCTGTCGCTGACGCCCACCCGTCCCGCCGACCACTACGCCCTGGCGGCGGCGTTTTATGTGTTCCTGCCGCTGCAATACTGGCTGCTGATCGACCCCTGGCCGGGGGTCTTCCTCATCGCCATCCCGGTCTACGGCTTCCTGCTGCTGCCGACGCTGACCATGGCCCAGGGCGAGACCGAGGATTTCCTCCAACGGGTCGCCAAGGTGCAATGGGCGCTGATGCTGGCGGTCTATTGCCTCAGCCACGCGCCGGCGCTGCTGATCCTCGACCTGCCCGGGGCCGCCGGGGGGATGGGGGCGCTGGCCTTCCTCCTCCTGGTGGCGCAGGCGAGCGACGTGGCGCAATACGTCTTCGGCAAGCGGTTCGGCCGCACCCGGCTCGCGCCTTCGGTCAGCCCCTCCAAGACCCGCGAGGGGCTGGTCCTGGGGGGCGCGACGGCGATGCTGCTGGGGGGCGCGGTCCACGGGCTGACGCCCTTCGGCTTCTGGGGGGCGCTCGGCATGGCTGGGGTGGTGGTGGCGGGCGGCGCGATCGGCGGGCTCGTCCTCTCCGCGGTGAAGCGCTCGCTCGGGGCCAAGGACTGGGGCAGCATGGTCGAGGGCCATGGCGGGATGCTCGACCGGATGGACAGCCTCGCCTTCTCCGCGCCGCTGTTCTTCCATCTGACCCGATGGTTCTGGGGCTGACGCGCGGGGGAGGACCGCATCCCCCTTGCGTCCCCCCGGAAATCCTCTACCTCGGGAGAAATCCTCGGAAAGGCGCCCCCATGGCCAGCGATCCCTTCCTGCTCGTCGTCATTCTCGCCTGCCTCGCCGTGCTCGCGGTGCTGTTGGTCGGGGTCGGTGGCTTCGCCAAGGGCGGGGATTTCAACCGAAAATACGCCAACAAGATCATGCGCCTGCGGCTGCTTCTCCAGTTCGTTGCGGTGATCCTGATCGTCTTCTACGTCTATTTCCGGAGCTGACGCCCCATGGTCGTGCTGAACCGCATCTACACCCGCACCGGCGACACGGGGCTGACGGGCCTCGGCGACGGGACCCGGGTGGCCAAACATTCCCTGCGGGTCGAGGCCTACGGCGCCGTGGACGAGACCAACGCCACCCTCGGCCTCGCCCGGCTTCACGCCTCGGGCGAGCTGGCCGAGGCCATCGCCCGGGCGCAAAACGATCTTTTCGATCTGGGCGCCGATCTCTGCACGCCGGACATCGAGAACGACGCTGCGGCGAAATACCCCCGCCTGCGGATGACCGCCCCCCAGGTCGCTCGGCTGGAGGCGGAGATCGACGGCTGGAACGCCCGCCTCGCGCCCCTGCGCAGCTTCATCCTGCCGGGAGGGAGCGCGCTCGCCGCCCATCTGCACCTGTCGCGCACGACATGCCGCCGAGCGGAGCGGGGCGCTACGGCCCTGGCGGAGGCCGAGGCGGTGAACCCGGAGGCGGTGAAATACCTCAACCGCCTCTCGGACTGGCTCTTCGTCGCCGGGCGCATCGCCAACGACGAGGGGCGCGCCGACGTGCTCTGGGTCCCCGGCGCCAACCGCTAACCAAATCCGCGCGAGAACCCCTCGAATCCTTGTGAAATGCGCTAGACTTCTTCCGGAAGGGAGGA
>CBDEVG010000027.1:0-76590 GCA_965243535.1 Amaricoccus sp. | reverse complement strand
TTCGGCGCGGTGCAGGTCGGGGTCGAACTCGCGCACCATGGCGACGAGCTCGGGCTCCATGAGCCGGCGCGCCGCCTTGTCCCGGGGCAGCCACTTGATTCGCCGCTGGCCGATCTCGGGATACTTGCGCAGCATCTCGCGCACCTCGAGCGGGAAGACGCGGCAGATGCAGGGGGCGAACCGGCCGTTGCCGAGCCCCTTGAGATAGAAGAAGAAGCCGAGGCTGCGCGGGCTCACCTCGCCGCGCACGCCCGCCTCCTCGTAGGCCTCGCGGGCGGCGGCCTCGGCCTCGGTGCGGCGGCGCATGGGCCAGCCCTTGGGGATCAGCCAGCGGCCGGTGTCGCGGCTGGTGATGAGCAGGACGCGCAGCTCGCCCCGCCGGGTGCGCCGCCAGCAGAGCGCGCCCACCTGGACCGCCGGGATCGGCCCCGCCAGTCCCGCGGCGGCGGCGAGCGCGCTGCGCTTCGGTCCGTTCTTCTTCGCCATGCGCGCGATCCTGAACCATGGGCGAGGCGGTTCTACCGCGTGACGCGCCGGTGTCCAGACGGTGTCCGGACGGGCCGGCGAAATCCTCGGAGAACGCATACTTTTTCAGCAGGATACGCGCCATCCGCGGGCTTGGCGCGGGCCGGGCGGGATGCTACCGATTGAGCGCACCGGAGGGAGCGCAGATTGGACACCGCCACCGCGCTGGCCTGGCTGGAAAGCCGGCCCGACATCACGAGCCTGAGGGCCGCGGTCTGCGACCTGAACGGCATCCTGCGGGGCAAGCGGGTGCCCGTCGCCCAGGCCCGCAAGGTGCTGGAGGGGCAGATGCGGATGCCCTATTCCATCGCCTTCCTCGACATCTGGGGCGAGGACGTGGCCGACAACCCGCTGGTCTGGAAGCAGGGCGACGTGGACGGCCGCTGCATGCCCACCGGCCGGGGCTTCCTGCCCATGGACTGGCTGGGCGCTCCCTCGGCGCTGATGCCGCTCATGCTGGTGGAGGAGGACGGCGCGCCCTATCTCGGCGACCCGCGCCAGGCGCTGGCGGCGGTGGTCGCGCGCTACGCCGCGCGGGGCCTCACCCCGGTGGTGGCGACGGAGCTCGAGTTCTACCTCGTCGACACCAGCGGCGACGAGCCGACGCCGCCGAAATCGCCGGTGACCCACAAGCTGCTCGACGGGGACGGGGCGCTCTGCATCGACGACCTCGACCATTTCGAGGCCTTCTTCACCGACGTCTACGCCGCCTGCGACGCCCATGGCATCCCGGTCGACAGCGCGATCAGCGAGAACGGCGGGGGCCAGTTCGAGATCAACCTGCTGCACGTGGCCGATCCGCTGAAGGCGGCGGACGACGCGCTCTATTTCAAGCGCTTCGTCAAGGGGATCGCGCGCAAGTACGGGCTGGCGGCGAGCTTCATGGCCAAGCCCTTCCTCGACCGGGCGGGGAACGGCTTCCACGTGCATTTCAGCCTGCTCAACGCCGCCGGCGAGAACGTCTTCGACGACGGCGGCGCGGAGGGGTCGGAGCTGATGCGCCATGCGGTGGCGGGGCTGCTCGACCTGATGCGCGCCTCGGCGCTGGTTTTCGCCCCCCATCGCAACAGCTACCGGCGCCTGCAGCCGAACGCCCATGCGCCGACCGAGGTCTACTGGGGCTACGAGACCCGGCACGCGGCGATCCGCATTCCCGGCGGGCCGAACCCCGCCCGGCGGATCGAGCACCGCGTCGCAGGGGCGGACGCCAACCCCTACCTGGTGCTCGCCGCGATCCTCGGGGCGGCGCTGGTGGGGATCGAGGCGGGGTTGCGGCCGCCGCCGCCGATGATGCCGGTGATGGACGAGACCGCCGGGGCGACGCTGCCCCAGGACTGGAAGCGGGCGATCCTGGCCTTCGAGGGGACCGAGCGGCTGGGGCGGATCTTCGCCCCCGTGCTGCGCGAGGGCTTCGCCGGGATGAAGAAGCAGGAGCTGCAGGTCTTTTCCCAGCAGATCAGCCCCTTCGAGCACGAGACCTACATGGAGACCGTGTGATGGGCTACGCGGGCTCGGGCGCCTATCCGGCCAGCTACTACGCCGCCTCCGCCCATCCCGCCCCGCCGCGGCCGGCGCTGGCGGGGGAGGTCGAGACGGACGTCTGCGTGGTGGGCGCGGGCTACACCGGCCTCTCGGCCGGGCTCGACCTGGCGGAGAAGGGCTACCGGGTCGTGGCGCTGGAGGGGGCGAAGGTCGGCTGGGGCGCCTCGGGGCGCAACGGCGGCCAGATCGTCAACGGGCTGAACGCGAGCCTCGAGACCATCGCCGGGCGCTATGGCCAGGCCACGGCGGATTTCGTCGCGACCGTGGTGCAGGAGGGGGGCCGGATCATCCGGGAGCGGGTCGCGCGCTACGCCATCGCCTGCGACCTCAAGGACGGCAACATCTTCACCGCCTTCACCGCGAAGCAGATGAAGGAGCTGGAGGAGAAGCAGGCGCTCTGGCGGCGCCACGGCATCGACACTTTCGAGATGCTCGACACGGCGGCGCTGCGCGCCCATGTGGCGAGCGACGTCTACCTGGGCGGGATGCTCGACCGCACCGGCGGCCACATGCACCCCCTGAACCTCGCCCTCGGCCAGGCGGCGGCGCTGGAGCGCCTGGGCGGCGTGATCCACGAGGGGACGGAGGTCACGGGCGTCGAGACCGGGGCGGCGCCCGTCGTGCGCACGGGCGCGGGGCGGGTGCGGGCCAAGGTCGTGATCCTCGCCGGCAACGCCTATCTCGGCCATGCGGTCCCGGAGATCGAGAACCGGGTGATGCCCTTCTCCACCCAGATGATCGCCACCGAGCCCCTGGGCGACCGGGGCCGGGCGCTTCTGCCCACGGACATGTGCGTGGAGGATCTGCGCTGGATCCTCGACTATTACCGCCTGTCGGCGGACAGCCGGCTGCTCTTCGGAGGCGGGACGATCTACGGCGGCACGGATCCGGCGGACATCAGGGGCAAAATCCTGCCGAACCTCGAGAAGGTCTTTCCGGGGCTGAAGGGCGTGCGGGTGGACTACGCCTGGTCGGGGAACTGCGCGCTGTCCTTCAGCCGGGTGCCGCAGATGGGCCGGCTCGGGCCCGCGACCTACTACGCCACCGGCTATTCGGGCCACGGGGTGGTGGGGAGCCACCTCTTCGGCCGCATCCTCGCCCAGGCGGTGGACGGCGACCTCGCCCGCTTCGACGCCTTTTCCCGCGTGCCCTGGCTGCCGTTCCCCGGCGGCCGGCGGTTCCGGGTTCCCTATTCCGCGATCGGCGCCTGGTGGTACGGCCTGCGCGACCGGCTCGGGGTCTGACATGTTGAGAAAGGACGACCGCATGATCTTTCGCCTGACCGCCGCGACGCTTGCGCTCTGCGCCGCTTCGGCCGCCTTCGCCCAGAGCAAGGGAACGGTGAACGTCTACAACTGGTCCGACTACATCGCCGAGGACACCGTCAAGAAGTTCGAGGAGCAGACCGGCTACAAGGTCGTCTACGACGTCTACGACTCGAACGAGACGCTGGAAGCGAAGCTGCTCGCCGGCAGTTCCGGCTACGACGTGGTGGTGCCCACCTCGAGCTTCCTGCAGCGCCAGATCGGGGCGGGGATCTACCAGCCGCTCGACAAGTCGAAGCTGCCGAACCTGAAGAACATGGACGAGGCGCTGATGGCCTCGGCCGCCGCCTACGATCCCGGCAACGAACACGCCGTCATCTACATGTGGGGCACCATCGGCCTCGGGGTGAACGTCGCCAAGGTCAAGGAGCGCCTGGGCGAGGACGCGCCGGTGGACAGCTGGGCCCTGGTCTTCGACCCGCAATACGCCTCCAAGCTCGCCGACTGCGGCATCTCGATGCTCGATTCCCCCTCGGAGATCCTGCCCGAGGCGCTGGCCTTCCTCGGCCTCGACCCCACCACCTCGGACAAGGCCGAGCTGGAGAAGGCGGCCGAGACGCTGATGGCGGTGCGGCCCTATGTCCGCTATTTCCATTCCTCGCAGTACATCTCGGACCTCGCCAACGGCGAGACCTGCGTGGCCGTGGGCTATTCCGGCGACGTCTTCATCGCCGCGGCCCGGGCGGAGGAGGCGAACACCGGCCAGGAGATCGCCTTCCACATTCCCAAGGAAGGCGCGCTGCAGTGGTTCGACATGATGGCGATCCCCGCCGACGCGCCCAACCCCGAGGGGGCGCTCGCCTGGATCAACTTCATCATGGAGCCGCAGATCACCGCGGACATCACCGACTACGTCTACTACGCCTCGGCCAACAAGGCGGCGATGCCGCTGATCTCGCCCGAGATCCGCGACGACCCCGCGATCTTTCCGACGGCGGAGGTGAAGGCCAAGCTGTTCCCGGGCGTGACCCATGACGCGCGCACCGACCGGGTGATCACCGGCCTCTGGACCAAGATCAAGACGGGTCACTGAACCCCGCAGGTTTCCCGCGATTTTCCCGGCGGCGGCCCCGCGCCGCCGGCTGAAAGGAGTTCGCTGATGCGCCTCGCCTGCCTCATCGCCGTCCTCGCCGCCGCGCCGGGGATCGCCGCAGCCCAGTCCGGCACGCTGCATTTCTACAACTGGTCGGACTATATCGGCCCCGACACCATCGCCGGATTCGAGAAGGCGACGGGGATCAAGGTCGTCCAGGACGTCTACGATTCCAACGAGACGCTGGAGGCGAAGCTGCTCGCCGGGCGGTCGGGCTACGACCTTGTGGTTCCGACCTCGACCTACCTGCAGCGCCAGATCGCGGCGGACGTCTACCAGCCGCTCGACAAGTCCAAGCTGCCGAACCTCTCCCATCTCGACTCCGCGCTGATGGAGGCGGCGTCGAAGTCCGACCCGGGCAACGCGCACGCGGTGATCTACCTCTGGGGGACGAACGGCATCGCCTACAATCCCGCCAAGGTCGCCGAGCGGCTGGGCAAGGATTTCGACGTGACGAGCTGGTCGCTGGTCTTCGACCCCGCGGTGGTCTCGAAGCTCGCCGACTGCGGCGTGACCATGCTCGACAGCGCCACCGAGATGATCCCCCTGGTGCTGACCTATCTCGGCCTGCCCCCCAACAGCACCAAGGCCGAGGATCTGGAGAAGGCCGAGGCGGCGCTGATGGCGGTGCGGCCCTATGTCCGCTACTTCAACTCCTCCCAGTACCTGTCCGACATCGCCAACGGCGAGATCTGCGTGGCGGTGTCCTTTTCCGGCGACGCCTTCATCGCCGCCGACCGGGCGGCCGCCGCGGGCTCCGGGGTGGAGGTGGACTATGTCATCCCCGACGAAGGCGCGATGGTCTGGTTCGACATGCTGGCGATCCCGGCGGACGCGCCGAACCCGGAGGCGGCCCATACCTTCATCAACTACCTGATGGAGCCCGACGTGATCGCCGCCGTCACCGACTACGTCTCCTATCCCAACGCCAACAAGGAGGCGACGGACCTGGTGGACGAGGAGATCCGCGAGAATCCGGCGATCTATCCGACGCCCGAGATCCTCGCCCGGCTCTTCCCCGAGCCGGTGCCGAACGCCCGCGACAGCCGGGCGCTGACGCGGATCTGGACCAAGGTGCGCACCGGCCAGTGAACCGGCCCGGGAATGGGCCCGGAAATCGGCCCGTGATTCCGCCGGCCCGTGAAGCTTTTGCGGCGCCCCTGCGACGCGCTTTACGGGACGCGGGCCGGCGCCTAAGCTCGACCGCGCCGGCCCTGCGGCGGCCCGGCGCGGTCCCTGTAGCGGAGTTCCGATGACCCAGCCCGTTTCCGTCGCCACGGCCAAACCCTGGATCACCGGCGCGGCGCCGCCCTTCGTGCGGATCAGCCGCATCACCAAGAAGTTCGGCGACTTCACCGCCGTGAACGACGTCAGCCTCGACATCTACAAGGGCGAGATCTTCTGCCTGCTCGGGGGATCGGGCTGCGGCAAGTCGACCCTGCTGCGGATGCTCGCGGGCTTCGAGACGCCGACGGACGGGACGATCGAGATCGACGGCCAGGCCATGACGGGCATCGCGCCCTATGACCGGCCGACCAACATGATGTTCCAGTCCTACGCCCTGTTCCCCCACATGACCGTGGAGAAGAACGTGGCCTATGGCCTGCGCCGCGAGGGCGTGCCGCGGGCCGAGGCGATGGAGCGGGCGGGGCAGATGCTCCAGATGGTGCAGCTCGGGCAATTCGCCGGGCGCAAGCCGCACCAGCTGTCCGGGGGCCAGCGCCAGCGGGTGGCGCTCGCCCGCAGCCTGGTCAAGCGGCCGAAGCTGCTGCTGCTCGACGAACCCCTCGGCGCGCTCGACAAGAAGCTGCGCGAGGAGACCCAGTTCGAGCTCATCAAGATCCAGGAGACCCTGGGGGTGACCTTCATCGTCGTCACCCACGACCAGGAGGAGGCGATGACGCTCTCCACCCGGATCGGGGTGATGAACGCCGGCGAGATCGTCCAGGTGGGCGAGCCCACCCAGATCTACGAGCATCCCGAGACCCGCTTCGTCGCCGATTTCATCGGCTCGGTGAACATGATCGAGGGCCGGGTGTCGGAGGACGAGCCGGAATACATCCGCATCGACAGCCCCGAGATCGGCGCGACCGTCCATGTGGGCCACGGGGTGAGCTGCACCATCGACCAGAAGCTCTGGTACGCCATCCGCCCGGAAAAGCTGCGCCTCAGCCGCGCCCGGCCGGCGGGGGAGTTCAACGTCCTGCAAGCCATGGTGGAGGAGATCGCCTACATGGGCGACGTCTCGATCTACCGGCTGCGGCTGGACACCGGCAAGCTCCTCTCCGCCACGGTGGCGAACGTGAGCCGCCACCCGGACGACCAGATCACCTGGGACGAGCGGGTCTGGGTCTCGTGGGAATCGAACGGCGGCGTGGTGCTGACCCGATGACCGGCGTCCTCGATCGCGTGCCCCCCCTGCGCTGGACCGCCGCGCTTTTGCGCCGGCTCGGCTTCAGCGGCCGCGGGCTGGTGGTGGCGGCGCCGGTGCTCTGGCTGCTGGTGTTCTTCCTGATCCCGTTCCTGGTGGTGGCAAAGATATCGCTGTCGGAATCCGCCATCGCCCGGCCGCCCTACCTGCCGATCTGGGACTGGGACGGGCTGATGCTGAACATCCGCCTGAACTTCGAGAACTTCGCCTACCTGTGGCAGGATCCGCTCTATGTGAAGGCGTATTTCTTCTCGATCCGGGTCGCCTTCGTCTCGGCCGTCCTGGCGCTGCTGATCGGCTATCCGATGGCCTACTACATCGCCCGCAGCCCGGAGCCGCGGCGGACGTTCCTGCTGATGATGGTGGTGCTGCCGTTCTGGACGAGCTTCCTGCTCCGGGTCTACGCTTGGCAGGGGTTTTTGCGCTCGAACGGGGTCATCAACAACTTCCTGATGTGGCTCGGGGTCATCGACCAGCCGCTGGTGATGCTCCAGACCAACGGGGCGGTCTATCTCGGCATCGTCTACACGTACCTTCCGTTCATGATCCTGCCGCTCTACGCCACGCTGGTGAAGCTGGAAGAGAGCCTGCTCGAGGCCTCGGCCGACCTCGGCGCCCATCCGATGACGACCTTCTTCCACATCACCCTGCCGCTCTCCATGCCGGGGATCATCGCGGGCTTCATGCTGGTCTTCATCCCGGCGATCGGCGAGTTCGTCATCCCCGAGCTGCTGGGGGGGCCCGACACGCTGATGATCGGCCGGGTGCTCTGGAACGAGTTCTTCTCGAACCGCGACTGGCCCGTCGCCTCGGCGGTGGCGATCGCCATGCTGGTCGCGGTGGTGGCGCCGATCATGATCCTGAAGAGCGTCCAGGCCCGGGTGGAGGAGGAATGATGCGCGCCGGCTGGTTCATGATCGCCTTCTGCATCGCGGGTTTCGTCTTTCTCTATGCGCCGATCCTGAGCCTCGTGATCTTCAGCTTCAACGAGAGCCAGCTCGTCACCGTCTGGGGCGGGTTCTCGACCAAGTGGTACGGCGCGCTGCTTCAGAACCGCGACATCCTGGCCGCGGCGGGGATCAGCCTGCAGGTGGCGGCGATCTCGGCCACCGCCGCGGTGGCGCTCGGCACGCTCGCGGCCTATGTGCTGGTGCGCTTCGGCCGGTTCCGGACGCGCGCGCTCCTGACCGGCATGTCGACCGCGCCCCTGGTCATGCCCGAGGTCATCACCGGGCTGTCGCTGCTTTTGCTCTTCGTCTCGATGGAGAGCCTGATCGGCTGGCCGGCGGGGCGGGGCAAGCTCACCATCATGATCGCCCACATCACCTTCTGCATGGCCTATGTGACGGTGGTGGTGCAGAGCCGGCTGGCGAGCTTCGACATGAGCCTCGAGGAGGCGGCGATGGACTTGGGCGCGCGGCCGGTGCGGGTGTTCTTCGACATCACCCTGCCGGTGATCGCGCCGGCGCTGGTGGCGGGCTGGCTGCTCGCCTTCACGCTCTCGCTCGACGATCTGGTGGTGGCGAGCTTCGTCACCGGGCCGGGGGCCTCGACCCTGCCCATGGTGATCTTCTCCAAGGTCCGGCTGGGGGTGAGCCCCGAGGTGAACGCACTCGCCTCGATCATCATCGGGGTGGTGGCGCTCGGCGTCCTCCTCGCGACCTTGCGGATGCGAAAGGCGGCGAAGAATGGATGACCGCGGCGACGCCGCCTTCCGGGCCCGGGACGACCGGGCCCACTGGCCGGAGATGACCTATGGCGGCGCGCTGAGCTTCCTGCGCCGGCGCTATTCCCGCGACCTTTCCGGGGTCGACGTGGCGGTGATGGGGGTTCCTTACGACTGCGCCGTCACCTATCGGCCGGGCTGCCGGCTGGGGCCGCGGGCGATCCGGGCGGCCTCGGTGCAGCTCGCCGAGCTCAAGGCCTTCCCCTGGGGCTTCGACCTCTTCGAGGCGCTGTCCATCGTCGACTGGGGCGACGTGATGCTCGACCCCCACCACCCCGAGACGGTCGCGCCCGCGATCGAGGCCGCGGCGGCGGGGATCATCGCGACGGGAACGCGGCTCCTCGCCTTCGGGGGCGACCACTTCGTCACCTGGCCCCTGCTCAAGGCCCATGCCGCGCGCCACGGACCCCTCGCGCTCATCCACGTGGACGCCCACGGCGACCTCTGGCCCGACGATCCCGGCCGCATCGACCACGGCACGATGATGGGCCGGGCGGTGCGCGACGGGCTGGTCCGGGCCGACCGCTCCACCCAGGTCGGCATCCGGACCTTTCACGATTCGACCGAAGGGCTCGAGGTGCTGACCGCCCCTTGGGTCCATCGCAACGGCGTCGCGGCCGCGATCGAGACGGCGCGGGGCCGGGCGGGGGACGCGCCGGTCTACCTCAGCTTCGACATCGACGCCCTCGACCCGGCCTTCGCGCCGGGGACGGGAACGCCGGTGCCGGGGGGCCTCGCCTCGTGGCAGGCGCTGGAGTTCGTGCGGGGGCTCGGGGGGCTCGACCTCGTGGGCATGGACGTGGTCGAGGTTTCGCCGCCCTTCGACCATGCGGAGATCACCGCGCTCGCCGCCGCGACCCTGGCCCACGACTGGCTCTGCCTGCTGGCGGCCGGGGCGGGGGCTGCGCCGGTTCCGGTGGGGCGGCTGTAAGGTCGGGGCGGCCTTGGACTGGCGCGGCTTTGGGCAGGAGGCGATGAACCGGCTTCCGCTCGGGGCCGGAAACCCGTATGCCGGAGCCATGAAGACCAAGTCGCTGGCCTTCTCGGTCCACCTCCTCACCGGCTCGGGCGCCGCGCTCGCGCTGATGGCCTTGATCGCCGCCACGCGCGGCGACTGGCGGCTGATGTTCGGCTGGCTCGGCCTCGCGCTGATCGTCGACGGCATCGACGGGCCCCTGGCGCGCAAGGTCGACACCAAGACCCATGCGCCGAACTGGGACGGCTCGCTGCTCGACCTGGTGGTGGATTACCTCACCTACGTCTTCATCCCCGCCTATGCGCTGATCTACACCGACCTCCTGCCCGCGCCCTGGGGGCTCGTGGCGGCGCTGCTCATCACCCTGACCGCGGTGGTCTATTTCTCCGACGTGCGGATGAAGGCGGCCGACAACTGCTTCGTCGGCTTTCCGGCGGTCTGGCAGATGCCGCTCCTGGTGTTCCTGGTGTTCTCGCCGCCGCCCTGGGCGACGTTCTCGATCATCGTCCTTTTGGCGATCGCCCAGTTCACCCCGGCGAAGTTCATCCATCCGGTGCGCACCCGCCGCCTGCGCGGGCTGAATCTCAGCGTGACGCTCGCCTGGGTCGTGCTGGCGGGCTGGGCGATCTGGGACGACTTCACGCCCCCCGACGCGGTGCGCTGGGGGCTGCTGGGCGCGAGCCTGTGGCTGATCGGCATCGGCCTCCTCATGCAGGTCTTTCCCGGCCGCCGGGCCGCGGATCCCGCGCCCGCCGCAGCAGACTAGAGCGAAGCCCCACCCGGCTACACCGGGTGGTCCGCTCTAGCTGTTTGATTTGAAGCAATATCTTAATCACCGGACGATCCCGTCCGGTTGGATATTGCTCTAGCGCGATCCCCCGCTGGACGGAATCGTCCGGCGGTCAGGATGTCGCGACAAGACAATAGCCTGAAGCGGACGGCCCGGCGCCGCCGTCCCGGAGTGGGCCGATCGAGTCCCCAGGCTAAGCCGCCGGCAGAAGCAGCGTCGCCTCCAGCCCCGGCGCGGCGTCGGCGAGGTCGAGCGCGCCGCCCGCGGTCTCGGCGATCTCGGTGGCGATGGCGAGTCCGAGGCCTTGGCCGGGGAACCGCGCGTCCAGCCGCTCGCCCCGGGCCCGCATCCGCTCCAGGGCCTCCGCCGAAGCGCCGGGACCGTCGTCGCGCACCGCGATGGCGGCGAGCCCGCCGCGACGGGCGGCGGTGAGCGCGACCCGGGTCCGGGCGTGGCGGGCGGCGTTCTCGGCCAGCGCCCCCAGCGCCTCGGTGAGGTCGGCGGCGTCGATGCGGGCGCGCAGGCCGGGCTCGGCCGACACCTCCCAGGCGACGCGCCGGCCGTCGGGCGTGCGCCTGAGCACCGCGAGCACCCCGGCGATCGCCGCCGCCGGATCGGCGGTCGCGCCGGCGGTCCCCGCCACCCGGGCCCGCGCCAGCTCGCGCTGGACATGGCGGTCCATCGCCCGGGCGATCTCCTCGATGCCCTGGGCGGCGGTCGCGGATCCGGCGGCGCGCAGCCGCGCCGCCTCGCCGACCAGCGCCTGGAGCGGGGTCTTCAGCCCATGGGCGAGGTCCCCGGCCCGGGCCCGGGCCCGGACGACATCGGCCTCGCGCGCGGCGATCAGGGCGTCGATCTCGGCGGCGAGGGGACGGACCTCGGCCGGGAAATCGGTTCCGAGCCGCGCCGCGCCGCCCGAGCGCAAGGCCGCCACCCGGGCCTCCACATGGGCGAGCGGCCGCAGGCCCACGCTCACCTGCGCCCAGCCCGCCGCCAGGAGCGCCGCGGCGAGCAACGCCAGATAGGGCGCAAGATCGCCAAGGAAGGCCCGCCGGGCGGCCGTCAGCTCGCTCCGGTCCATGGCGACCGTCGCCTCCGCCCGCACCGCGCCCAGCCGCAGCTCCCGCGAGGCCGCCAGCAGCGCCTCGCCCCGCGGGCCGGTCAGGCGCAACTCCCGCAGGTTGGGATCGCCGGGCGCGCGGGGGGGCAGGGCGAGGGTCTGGTCCCAGAGCGAGCGGGAGCGCAGGACCCCCCTCTCGGTCTCGATCTGCCAGTAGGCGCCGGAGAGCGGCCGGGCGTAGCGCGGATCGGACGGCGACCGCGCCACCACCAGGCCGTCGGGCCCGCTGGTGAGACCCGCCGCCAGGTGGTCGAGCTCGGCCGAGAGATCGGCGACGGCGATCCGCGCCACATGCCGGTCGAAGAGCAGCGAGAGCCCCAGCGCCGCCACCGCCAGCGTCGCCGCCAGCGCCGCCGCCCCCGCCAGCAGGAAGCGCAGCCGCAGGGAGCCGCGGATCACTCCGACCCGTCCTCGAGGAAATAGCCGAAGCCCCGGCGGGTGCCGATCACTCCGGGGCCCGCCTTGCGCCGCAGCCGCGCCACCAGCGCCTCGAGCGCATTGGCCTCGCGGGAATCCTCGTCGCCGTAGAGATGCTCCAGCAGCTCGGAAGGGGGCACGACCTTGCCCGGGCGCAGGGCGAGAAAGGCGATCAGCCGGTATTCCAGCGCCGACAACGCCAGGGGCCGGCCGTTGAGCGCGACGCTCATCCGGGTGGGGTCGACCACTAGCCCCCCCACCTCCTGCACCGCCGCGCCGCGGCCGGCGGAGCGGCGCACCAGGGCGCGGGCGCGCGCCACCAGCTCCTCCATGCGGAAGGGCTTCGGCAGGTAGTCGTCGGCGCCGGCGTCGATCCCCTCCACCCGCTCCGACCAAGTGCCGCGGGCGCTGAGGATCAGCACCGGCGTCTCGCGGCCGTTCGCCCGCCAGCGCTTGAGCGCCGTCAGCCCGTCCATCCGCGGCAGGCCGAGGTCGAGGACGATGAGGTCGTAGTCCTCGGTGTCGCCGAGGAACCAGGCGGTTTCGCCGTCCTCGGCGCTTTCCACGCGAAAGCCGGCCGCGGTCAGGGCCGCCGCCAGATCCCGCGCGATCCGCGGATCGTCCTCCACCGCCAGGGCGCGCATCAGTCGACCTCTTGCTCCACGTCGATGATTTCGCCCGTCACCGCGTCGACGTCCACCTCGAAAAGCTGGCCGTCGGCTCCGAGGATCTCCACCTCGTAGACCCAGCGGCCGTGGTCGGTCTCGATCTCGGTCTCGATCGCCCGGCCGCCGAAGCGCCGCTCGACCTCCGGCAGGATCTCGGCCAGCGGCCGAACCTCGCCGCGCCGGACCGCGTCGAGCGCCCGGTCGAAGTCGGTGGGGGCCTGCGCGGGCGGCGGGGGCGCGGGCTCCTGCCCGCCGGCGGCGAGGGGGAAGAGGAGGACGAAGGCGAGGAGGGGAACGGTTTTGCGCATGGCCTCATTCTGCCCGCGCCTTGCTGACGGAACGCTGACGCCGGCCGTCAGGAGACCGTCAGGCGACTCGGGGCACAAGGCCGGGGAGCGCCGACGGTCCTTGAGGGTCCCGAGGCGCCGAGGCCGCGGCCCCCGTCGCGGCGCAGACAGATGAAGAAGGAGACTTTCGTCATGGCCACCATCCGGGGCAACGACCGCGCCAACGAGCTGAACGGAACCAACCTCGCCGACTACATCCTCGGCCTTGGCGGCAACGACGAGATCGAGGGCCGCGGCGGCGACGACCTGATCGACGCCGGCGCGGGCCACGACGAGGTCGACGGCGGCGCGGGCAACGACCGGATCTTCGGCCGCGCGGGCAACGACGAGCTGGAAGGCGGCGCGGGCAACGACCGGATCCATGGCGAAGCGGGCGCCGACCAGCTCGACGGCGATTCGGGCAATGACTTCCTCTCCGGCGGCGGCGGCAACGACCGCCTCGACGGCGGGACGGGCAACGACATCCTGCTGGGCGGCGCCGGGCGCGACGTCTTCGAGTTCGAGACCGACGACGGCCGCGGCTTCGGCGTCGACGTGGTGCGCGACTTCGCCGTGAACGTCGACCGCCTGGACTTCGAGGACCTCAACCGCAGCTACGCCCAGGTGATGGCGCGGGCGGACCAGGTGGGCGACGACGTGGTGTTCAACTTCGGCGGGGCCGGGCGGGCGACCCTGCTCGACGTCGATCTCGCCGACCTCGACCGGGCCGATTTCATCCTCTGACGGCCCTCCCTTCGGGGCGAAATGGCGGCGCGCCGGGCGAGCCCCGGCGCGCCGCCTGCGTTTCAGGGGACGCGATCGGGACGAGGGGCGGGCGGTTCCTTATGGGCGGCATCCTGCCGGCGGGGCGGGACGCCCTCCTGACGGGTTTCGCGGGGCGACGGGCGCAGGGTCTGGTGCGCAGGGATCGCGCTCGCCCCTTGCCAAACTCTTCGGCGGCGGCGATCCAGCCTCACGGTCCCCGCCGAGGGACCGCGCACAAGAGCAGAGCAAGGAGACGACAGCATGGCCAGAATCCGGGGCGACAACGCCAGCAACGAAATCCACGGAACGCGGCTCGCCGACTACATCCTCGGCCTGGCCGGAAACGACGACATCGACGGGGGCGCGGGCAACGACCTGATCAACGCGGGCGCGGGCGACGACGAGGTCGACGGCGGCGACGGCAACGACCGGATCTATGGCCGGCGCGGCCGGGACGACCTCGACGGCGGCAGCGGCGACGACCAGCTCTATGGCGAGGACGGCAGCGACAGCCTCGACGGCGATTCGGGCAACGACCGGCTCTATGGCGGCGACGCGAACGACACGCTCGACGGCGGCGAGGGCGACGACTACCTCTCGGGGGCGGACGGGCTCGACCGTCTCGACGGCGGCTTCGGAAACGACTCGCTGTTCGGCGGTCGGGGCCGGGACATCTTCGAGTTCGAGACCGACCGGGGGCAGGGCTTCGGCCAGGACGTCGTGCGGGATTTCCAGCCCAACATCGACCGCATCGACTTCGACGACCTCGGCCGCAGCTACGCCCAGGTGATGGCGCGGGCCTCCCAGGTGGGCGACGACGTGGTGTTCAACTTCGGCGGGGCCGGCAAGCTGACCCTGCTCGGCACCGACCTCGACGACCTGGACCAGGGCGACTTCATCCTGTGACCCTGTGACCGGAACGCCCGGGCCGCAACGGTCCGGGCGCCCGCATCGGCGGACCTCCGCGCGTGCGGGCCTTTGGTAACCAATTCACGCCTGACGGCATTCTCTTCCATCTTACACAATGCGAGGTTGACGCCGCTTGCTAGGGCGACCCCGACTGAGTCGCGGCGGGGCCCGCACCCCCGGAAGAGTACACACGGCCGAACCCTGCGGCGCCGCCGCGGAATGAACTGAGAAAAGGAATACCCACCATGGCCAGGATCGTCGGCGACAATCTCGCCAACCGCCTGATCGGCACCTCGCTCGCCGACTACATCATCGGCCTCGCCGGCAACGACAACATCGACGGCCGCGCAGGCGACGACATCATCAACGCCGGCGCCGGCAACGACACGGTCGACGGCGACATCGGCAACGACCGGATCTATGGCCGGCTCGGCAACGACCACCTCGACGGCGGCCGCGACGACGACCGCCTCTACGGCGAAGACGGCCACGACCGCCTGCACGGCGAATCGGGCAACGACTACATCTCGGGCGCCAACGGCAACGACAGCATCGACGGCGGCCGGGGCAACGACTTCATGTTCGGCGGCAACGGCCGGGACATCTTCCAGTTCACCGCCGACAGCGACGACTACTTCGGCCGCGACACCGTGCGCGACTTCACCGCGAACGTCGACCGGATGGACCTGCGCGACCTCGGCCTGACCTACGACCAGGTCATGGCGCAGGCGACCCAGGTCGGCGAAAACGTGGTGCTCAACTTCCGCTCGACCGGGCACATCACCATGCTCAACGTCGACCTGGCCGCGCTCGACCAGGCCGACTTCATCCTCTGAGGGACGGGAACCCCCGTCCCCTTCGGATCCGCGACGCGGCGCTCACCCGAGCGCCGCGTCGCACCGCTCGCAGACGCAAGCATGGGCATGGCGGCCCACGTCGGGCAGCACCTTCCAGCAGCGGGCGCATTTCCGCCCCGCCGCCAGCGCCGGAACCACCGCCACGCCCGGCGCATCCTCCAGACGGAAGGCCTCCGCCGGCGCAGGCGTCTCGGTCACCATCACCGCCGAGGTGATGCAGATGTCGGCCATGTCCACGCCCCGGAGCGCCGCCAGCACGTCGCGGTCGGAGACATAGAGCTCGGGCGCCGCCTCAAGGCTCGCGCCGATCCGCTTCTCCCGCCGCTCGATCTCCAGCGCGCCGGTGACCGCTCGCCGGGCTCGCCGCACGAACTCCCATTTCGACCCGAGCGCCGGATCGAGCCAGGCCGGGGGCGTCGCCGGGAAGTCCACGAGATGCACCGAGGACGCCTCGCCCGGATGCCGCTCCAGCCAGACCTCCTCCATGGTGAAGGGCAGGATGGGCGCGAGCCAAGCGACCAGCCGGGCGAAGAGCGCGTCCATCACCGTCCGCGCCGCCCGCCGCCGCGGGCTGTCGGCGGCGTCGCAATAGAGCGCGTCCTTGCGGATGTCGAAGTAGAAGGCCGAGAGGTCGACGGTGCAGAACTGGAACAGCGCCTGGAACAGGCCCTGGAAGTCGTACTTGCCGTAGCCCTCGCGCACCTCCGCGTCGAGCTCGGCCAGCCTGTGCAGCACCCAGCGGTCGAGCTCCGGCATCTCGTCGAGGCCGAGCTTCTCGGACGCCTGGAACCCGTCCAGCGCCCCGAGCAGGAAGCGCAGGGTGTTGCGCAGCCGCCGATAGCTGTCGGCGCAGCCCTTGAGGATCTCCGGCCCGATGCGCAGGTCGGCGGTATAGTCCGACTGCGCCACCCAGAGCCGCAGGATGTCGGCGCCGTTCTGGCGGATGACCTCCTCGGGGGCCACGGTGTTGCCGAGCGACTTGGACATCTTCATGCCCTTCTCGTCGAGCGTGAAGCCGTGGGTCAGCACCCCCTTGTAGGGCGCGCGGCCCCGCGTGCCGCAGGCCTGGAGCAGCGAGGACTGGAACCAGCCGCGGTGCTGGTCGGTGCCCTCCAGGTAGAGATCCGCCGGCCAGACCCCGTCCGCCCGGTCCCGGAGCGCGAAGGCGTGGGTGGAGCCGGAGTCGAACCAGACGTCGAGGATGTCCGTCACCTGCTCCCAGGGCTCGTTCGCGAGCCCGCCCAGGAACCGCTCCCGCGCCCCCTCGGCATACCAGGCGTCCGCGCCCTCGGCCTCGAAGGCGTCGCGGATGCGGGCGTTGACCTCCGCGTCGCGCAGGATCTCGACCTTGCCTTCGCCGAGGCGCTTGACGAAGCAGGTGAGCGGCACGCCCCAGGCGCGCTGGCGGGAGAGCACCCAGTCGGGGCGGGAGCCCACCATGGAATGCAGGCGGTTGCGCCCGGTGATCGGCGTCCACTGCACCAGCCGCTCGATGGAGGTGAGCGCCCGGTCGCGGATGGTCGCGCCGTACTCGCCCATCCCGTCCTCCAGCGGCTTGTCGATGGCGACGAACCACTGGGGGGTGTTGCGATAGATGACGGGCGCCTTGGAGCGCCAGGAATGCGGATAGGAATGCTTGACCCGGCCGCGGGCGGCGAGCGCGCCCGCCTCGGCCAGCTTCTCGATCACCGCCTTGTTCGCCGGGCCCTCCTTGCCCTTGGCGTCGAAGATCTGCAGGCCGGCGAAGAACGGCACCTGGGGCGCGAAGGACGAATCCTCCAGCACGTTGTGGGTCATGCGGTCCACGAGGCCGTTTTTCACGAAGAGCTCGTAGTCGTCCTGGCCGTGCGACGGCGCGGTATGCACGAAGCCGGTGCCCGCGTCCTCGGTGACGAAGTCGCCCTCCAGAAGCGGCACCTCATAGCCCCAGAACGGATCGAGATTGGCCAGCGGATGGCGGCAGACCAGCCCCTCCAGGTCGTCCGGCGGGAAGTCCCCCAGCCGGCGGAACCCGGTCACCCGGGCGGCCTCGAAGACCTCCGCGGCGAGCTTGTCGGCCAGGATCAGCCGCTCGCCCGTCACCACCCAGTTGTCGGCGGGGGCGTCCGTCACCTCGTAGAGGCCGTAGGGGATCTTGCCCGACCAGGCGATCCCGCGGTTCGACGGGATGGTCCAGGGCGTGGTCGTCCAGATCACCACCGAGGCCCCGATCAGCCCCCGCTCCGCCGCGACGTCGCGCAGGTCGAAGGCCTCGGGCGCGATCGGAAACTTCACCCAGATCGTATGGCTCTGGTGGTCGCGGTATTCCACCTCGGCCTCGGCCAGGGCGGTCTTCTCCACCGGCGACCACATCACCGGCTTCGACCCGAGATAGAGCGAGCCGTTCATGACGAATTTCATGAACTCGTCCGCGATGACGGCTTCGGCGTGGAAATCCATGGTGAGATAGGGATTTTCCCAATCCCCCGTCACGCCCAGCCGCTTGAACTCCTCGCGCTGGACGCCCACCCAGGTTTCCGCGAACTTGCGGCATTCGGCGCGCAGCTCGACCACCGGCACCGCGTCCTTGGACTTGCCCTTCGCCCGGTACTGCTCCTCGATCTTCCATTCGATGGGCAGGCCGTGGCAGTCCCAGCCGGGGACGTAGCGGCTGTCACGCCCCATCATCTGCTGGCTGCGGACGATGAAGTCCTTCAGCACCTTGTTGAGCGCATGGCCGATGTGGAGGTTGCCGTTGGCGTAGGGGGGGCCGTCGTGCAGGACGAAGGGCGTGCGTCCCGCCGCCTTTTCCCGCAGCCGGTCATAGACCCCGATCCGCTCCCACCGCTCGAGCCAGCCCGGCTCGCGCTGGGGCAGGCCCGCGCGCATGGGGAAATCGGTCTTCGGCAGGAACAGCGTGTCCTTGTAGTCGGGCGTGTCGGCGCACATGGGGCGATCCGTTATGCTGGAGGGCAGGGAGGCGCGTATGCGGTCAGGCCGGCGGCCCTGAGCGGGTCAGAGCGCCGGCGGGGTAATTCGCGCGAAGAGGCGGATTTCCCGTGCCATGACGTTCCAATAGCGCCGGGGCCGGGGGCCTTCAATCGGGTTTTGGCGATCGGGTTCCGGCGGGCCACGGGCGCGGCCGCGTCGCGGCGCCGCCCCGGTCGCGGGGCGAGGGCCGCCCTCACTCCCGCCCGAAGAGCCCCGTCAGCGCCCGGCCGATGATGTTGGAGACCTTCGGCCGGTCCAGCGCGGCGAAGGGCAGGGGGCGGCAGACCTCCATGGCGGCGATGCCGACGCGCGCGGTCAGCGCCCCGTTCACCACCCCCTCGCCGAAGCGGCGGGAGAGGCGGGCGAAGACATGCCCTCCCGCCACCGAGCCGATCAGGTCGTCCCCCACCGCCACCGCGCCCGTCGCGAGCAGGTGGCTCGCCACCTCCCGCAGGAGCCGCAGCGAGCCGAAGAGGCCGGCGTGCGCCCCGTAGACCTCGGCGATCCGGCGGATCATGCGGATGTTCTGCGAGGCCGCCGCCAGCACGTCCACGAGGGCGAGCGGGATCACCGCCGTCGCCGCGGCCACCGCCCGCGAGGCCGCCTCGATCTCGCGGCGGGCGGCGGCGTCGAGCGGGGCCATCAGCGTCCGTTCCGTCGCGGCGATCACCGCGTCGGGGTCGAGCAGCCCCGCCCGCTGTTCCGCCAGCAGCTCCCGGGACCATTTCATCTCGGGCCGGCCGGCGTAGAAGGCGTCGAGATCCTCCGACACCCGCCGGGCGGCGGAGGCGTCGGTCAGCGCCGTCGCCGCCAGCGCCGCGGCGCGGAACCGGTCGATGCGGGCGAGCTTGCGGATCGCCCAGACCTCGCGGACCACCTGGCCCAGCACCACCGCCGCCAGCATCAGCGTCAGCGCCAGCGCCAGCCAGCCGACCGCCGGGTATTCCGCGATCAGCCCGGTCAGGTAGTCATAGGCTGCGACCGAGACGACGAGGCTCAGCAGGCTGCCCGCGAGCGGCCAGAACCAGCCGCCCCCGCGCCGGGGCCGCGCGGCGAGCTCGGCCATGCGGACCATGGCGGCGCCGCTGGGCGGATCCTCCGGCGGCGGCGGGGCGTCCTCGGGCGTCTGGTCGGTCGGATCGAGCTCGTCGGCGCGGATGACGAAAGGGTCCTTGCTCACGGCAGGCGGTCTCCGATCAGGAATTCGGCGGCGCGGTCGAGGCGGATATGGGGCGGCCCCTCGCCGGGCGCGAGCCTCAGCCGCGGCGGCGCGAAGCGGGTGAGGCCGTAGGCCGCCTCCAGCCAGCCGCCCGCGCCCTGCCGGGCGGGAACCAGGATCGCCGCCGGATCCTCGGGCAGTTCGCCGGCGTAGAGCGCGATCTCCTCGCCCCCGTCCAGCGCCCTGCCGCGGACGAGGTCGAGCGTCCGGCCGTTTCGCGTCACCGTCTGCTCCACCGTGGCGCGCAGGCTGGCGATGGCCATGGCGCGGGTCTCGGCGCCGCGGAACTGGGCCCGGGCGCGGGCCTCCGCCACCAGCCCCTCGACGATCGCCGCCAGCCGGGGATGCTGGCTGTGGTGCAGGTGATCGGCCTTGGTCGCGGCGAAGAGGATCCGGTCGATCCGCCGCCCGAGGATCGGCGCGAGCCAGGAGCGTTCCCCGGGGCGGAAGCAGGTGAGGATCTCGGCCATGGCGGCGCGCAGGTCCTCCACCTCGCGCGGGCCGTCGGCGATGGCGCCGAGCGCGTCCACCAGCACCACCTGCCGGTCGAGCCGGGCGAAGTGGTTGCGAAAGAACGGCTCCACCACCAGCCGCTTGTAGGAGTCGAACCGGGTCTCGAACATCCGCCAGAGCGATCCCGATCCCGGCCGGTCGGGCCGCGGCAGGGGCGCGAAGGTCAGCGCCGGCGTCCCCTCCAGGTCGCCCGGCATCAGGAACCGCCCCGGCGCGACGGAGGAGAGGCCCGCGGCCCGGGCGGCCCCCAGATAGGCGGTGAAGGCGGCGGCGAGGCCCTGGGCCGCGGCCTCCGACAGCGCCGCCTTCGGATCGGCCGCGGCGGTCAGCGCCAGCCAGGCCTCGGCATGGGGCGCGCGGGCAGGCTGGCGCGCGGCCTTGAGCGCGGCTTCGGACCACTGCGCATAGCTCTGGGACATGAGCGGCAGGTCGAGCAGCCATTCGCCGGGATAGTCGGTGATGTCGAGATGGACGGTGGTCGGCCCCGTCCAGCCCGAAAAGAACCCCGAGGGCCTCACCCTGAGCGACAGCCGCAGGGTGGAGATCGAGCGCGTGCTCTCGGGCCAGTGCGGCTCGGGCCCGGTCAGGGCCGCGAGATGGTCCTCGAAGGCGAAGCGCGGCACGGAATGGTCGGGCGAGGGCTGGAGATAGGCCGCCTCGATCCGCCCCTCCGCCGCGGCGCGCAGCTGCGGCATCCGGGCCCGGTCGAGCAGGTTCGCCACCAGCGAGGTGATGAACACCGTCTTGCCCGCACGCGAGAGACCGGTGACGCCCAGCCGGATCACCGGGTCGAACAGCGCCTCGTTCACCCCCTGGATCGTCGATTCGATCGTGCGCGTCAGGCTGTCGGTCAGGCGGGCGAGCGGCACGAAGGACCCTCCAAGGCTTGCGGGCCCGACAGGTAATGTCTCCGCCGCCCCTAGGCAACGCGCCTGCCGCAGGTTAGGGGGCCGCCATGCGCTACGCCCTTCTCATCGACTACGACGGCCGGACCTTCGCCGGATGGCAGCGGCAGGCGAGCCTCCCCTCGGTCCAGGGGGCGCTGGAGGCGGCGGCGGCGCGGCTCGACCCGGGCGGGCCGGCGGTCTTCGGCGCGGGGCGCACCGACGCGGGCGTGCACGCCACCGGCCAGGTCGCCCACCTCGACATGGGCCGGGCCTGGGATCCGTCCCGGCTGGCGGCGGCGCTCAACGCCCATCTGCGGCCGCTGCCGGTCGCGGTGCTGGCGGCGGCGGAGACGGGGCCGGAGTTCCACGCCCGCTTCGATGCGGTGGAGCGGGAATACGTCTACCGCATGATCGCCCGCCGCGCCCCCCTGACCCGGGACGCGGGCTTCGCCTGGCGGGTGGAGCGGCGGCCGGATCTCGCGGCGCTCCGGGCGGGGGCGGCGCATCTGGTCGGCCGGCACGACTTCACCACCTTCCGCTCCTCGATCTGCCAGGCCAAGAGCCCGGTGCGGACCCTCGACGAGATCACGGTGACGGAGCGGCCGGTCCCCGGCGGGGTCGAGATCGCGTTCCGCCTGCGGGCGCGGTCCTTCCTGCACAACCAGGTGCGCAGCATGGTGGGCACGCTGGAGCGGGTGGGGGCGGGCGCCTGGCCCCCGGACCGGGCGCGCGCGGCGCTGGAGGCCCGGGACCGGGCCGCCTGCGGGCCGGTCGCGCCGCCCGACGGCCTCACCCTCGTCGCCGTGCGCTATCCTGACGGGCTCTTCGGCGCGGCGCCCGGGCGCGGGTAGGGGCTCAGGCCCGGCGGCCGTAGAGCTGCTCGGCGCGTTTCTCGAAGGCGCGGACGACCCGCTGCATGGCCTCGTGAAAGACCAGGCCGATGACCTTCTGCAGGATGGCGGAGCGGAACTCGAAGTCGACGAAAAAATCCACCTCGCAGCTCGCCTCGGTCAGCGGCTTGAACTTCCAGAAATTTTTCAGGTACTTGAACGGGCCGTCCAGATATTCGACGTCGATCTGCCGCGCCTCGGGGCGCAGGGTCACGCGGCTGCCGAACCTTTCGCGGAACACCTTGAACGAGATCACCAGGTCCGCCTCGAGCACCTCACCCGACCCGTCGGGAAGGGGCTTGCGGCTGCGCATCCGCGCCGCGCCGCACCAGGGCAGGAACTCCGGATAGCGGTCGACGTCCGCGATCAGGTCGAACATCTGCTCGGCGCTGTAGGGCAGGACCCGTTTCTCGGCATGGGTGGGCATCAGGGGGAGGTCCCGCAGCATTGTGGAGGCCCCCGTGCTCACCATAGGATGGCGGCGGAAGCAAGGGCCGGGGGACCCATGGGGCGCAGCTACGAGATCGACCAACTGATTTCCGCCAAGGCCATCGCCGCCCGGGTCGAGGGGCTGGCGCGCGAGATCGGGACCTTCTTCGCCGGCACGGACAAGCTGGTGGTGATCGGCCTCCTGCGCGGGTCCTTCATCTTCATCGCCGACCTGGTGCGCGAGCTCGACCTACCGGTGGAGGTGGACTTCCTCGAGGCCTCCTCCTACGGCGACCGCACCGAGTCGAGCCGCGAGGTGCGCATCCTCAAGGACCTGCGCGGCAAGATCGAGGGCCGCGACGTGCTGGTGGTCGAGGACATCATCGACACCGGCAACACGCTCAGCCGCGTGATCGAGATCCTCGCCACCCGCCGGCCCGCCCGGCTGGAAGTCTGCGCCCTGCTCGACAAGCCCTCCCGCCGCGAGGTGGAGGTCAAGGCGCGCTGGATCGGCTTCGAGATCCCCGACCGGTTCGTGGTGGGCTACGGCATCGACTACGCCCAGCGGAACCGCAACCTGCCCTATATCGGCGCGGTGCGGTTCACGGACTGAACCCGGGGGCCGGGCCGCCCGGACTGGACAAGGGCCCCGGCTTCCGCCCTCATGGCGCCATGACAGAGACCGCCAAGACTCCGTCCCCGTCCCCGGCCCAGTCGCCGGACAAGCCCCCGGCGCCCGTGCCCCCCATCGAGGTGGGGCCGGAGCTGCGCTGGTCGGACAAGGGCTCGAAGAGCCTGCCGCCGATCCCCTTCCCGAGCTGGAACATCTATCGCGGCGCGGGGGAGGCGAAGGTCCGCGCGCTCGCCCGCCGCCTGCACGAGCGGCTGCGCGACAGCGAGGCGGGGGCGATGTTCCCGCGCAATCCGCGGCTCTTCGACGCGGTGGTGCGCCGGATCGAGGATTACTTCGTCGAATCGACCGGGGGTCCGCCCGTCTACACCACGCATCTCGGGCGGCCGGACATGGGGCGCTTCCACGCCCGCGCGCCGGTGGACGCCCGCGCCCGGGACGTCTGGCTCGGCTGCCTCTGGGCCGCCTTCGACGACGTGGACTTCCCCGCGGAGCATCGGGCGGAGTTCTGGGACTGGGTCGAGCCCTTCTCGCTCCGCGTGATGAACCGCCACGACCCGATCCGGCGGCTGGCGCGCTATCCCTATGCGGAGACGCTCGCGACGGGTTTCATGCCGCGCGGCTGAGTTCGGGGGGCGCGCGCGAGCGGCCGCGCGCGCCCCTGGAATGCGGCGGTCAGGCGCGGGCGGCGCCCACCAGCTTCCGCAGGCCCGGCACGACCAGCGCGGCGAGGCCGAGCTTCAGCAGGTCGCCGATGAGGAAGAGGGTCAGGGACCAGGCGAGCGTCTGGTCCCAGGCGGAGGCGCATTTCGCCGGGTCAAACAGGCCGGTCGCCACCAGGTGGCGCAGCCACAGCAGGCCGGGGACGTAGAACAGCACGTCGCCCGCGAGCAGCGCCAGCGCCATCCCGCCGACGCTGCGGTCGAGGCCGCGCCGCGCCGCCCAGCCGAGCGCGAGGACCGCGCGCAGGTAGCCGACCAGACAGCCCCGGTCGCGCCCATCATGCAGGCGAGCCCGGTGACGCCCGAGTCGGTGTTCTGGAACACGTTAAACGCGGCCGTGCCGAGGCCGAGCCAGGCGAGCAGGGTCACGAGGCCGAGCCGCGGCCCTGGGCGACGCCGAGGGTGAGCACGGCGAAGGCGCCGAGGCTCACCGTCCCCGGCGCGGGCCATGCCGGCGCCTTTGTCTGGGCGGCGAGGGTCAGCGCCGCGACGCCGGCGGCGACCAGGACGGCGCGCTTGGTCCACAGGCCGGCGCCTTCCGCGGCCCAAGAGGTTTCGCTCAGAACCTCACGCGATGCGGTGGCGGACATCGGACCCTCCGTCCATGTGCGCGATCGGACTCCCATGTCGAAAACCCGCGGCTGTGCAGTGTGCGGCTGCGAAGAGGCCGCCCCCCCCGGAAGGCGGTCCCGACGCCCAGGAGGCGCCTCTGCGCAACCCGGAATGCGGACGCTTCCGACCCGTTCACACTCCTCGACATGAGGTTAACGTCGCAGAATATATTGTTATATTACAATATCTTGACCTCATTTTCACGCGTGAAATCCACCCCCCTTTCCACGCGCTGCGGCGGGGGAGCGGCTTTCGCAGCGGTCTCTCACGCGCGGCGATAGCAGGTGGTCATCCGGTACTCCTTCCGCGGCCCTGTCACCCGCCACTCGGACCGCCACTCCGGCCAGGCGGCGAAGTCGTAGCGCACCCGGTAGAGATCGGCGCCGCAGGGATGCTCGGCCTCCGGGGACTCGGGGCGAAAGCGGTGAAAGAACCGCCCGTCGGCGAAGCGCAACTCGATCCCCTCCGGCCCCTCGCGCCAGAGATAGCGCCGGGACGCGGCGAAGGGCGCGCCGTCCCCCAGCCGCAGCAGGCCCGTCTCGTCATAGACCAGCCCTTCGGCGTCGGGGGTCAGCCGCGCCGCGCCCTCCAGCCGGCCCTCGGGCCCGCGCCGGTCCTCGATCCGCCGGTCGATCCGCCAAGCCCCCGCGAAGTCCGCCAGCCGCATCCGCCCTCCGCTTGTCCGCCCGCTCCAGCCAGTCTATCAGACGCCCGACCCCGCGACAGGTGAAAGGCCGCCCCGATGATCCCGCGTTATTCCCGCCCCGAGATGGTCGCGATCTGGTCGCCCGAGACCCGCTTCCGCATCTGGTTCGAGATCGAGGCCCATGCCGCCGACGCCCAGGCCGAGCTCGGCGTGATCCCGAAGGAAGCCGCCGCCGCGATCTGGACCGCGAAAGACGTGGAGTTCGACGTCGCCCGCATCGACGCGATCGAGGCGGTGACCAAGCACGACGTCATCGCCTTCCTTACCCATCTGGCGGAACATGTGGGCGACGACGCGCGCTTCGTCCACCAGGGCATGACCAGCTCGGACGTGCTCGACACCTGCCTCAACGTCCAGCTCACCCGAGCGGCGGACATCCTGCTCGCCGACCTCGACGCCCTGCTCGCCGCGCTGAAGCGCCGGGCCTTCGAGCACAAGGACACGGTCACGATCGGCCGCAGCCATGGCATCCACGCCGAGCCCACCACCTTCGGGGTGAAGCTCGCCCAGGCCTATGCCGAGTTCTCGCGGGGCCGCGCCCGCCTGGAAGCGGCCCGGGCCGAGGTCGCCACCTGCGCCATCTCCGGCGCGGTCGGCACCTTCGCCAACATCTCGCCCGAGGTGGAGGAGCACGTCGCCCGCGCCATGGGCCTGACGCCGGAGCCGGTCTCGACCCAGGTCATCCCCCGCGACCGCCACGCCATGTTCTTCGCGACGCTCGGGGTGATCGCCTCCTCCATCGAGCGGCTGGCGGTGGAGATCCGCCACCTGCAGCGGACGGAAGTGCTGGAGGCGGAGGAATACTTCTCCCCCGGCCAGAAGGGCTCCTCCGCCATGCCCCACAAGCGCAACCCGGTGCTGACGGAAAACCTGACAGGCCTCGCCCGGCTGGTGCGCATGGCGGTGATTCCGGCCATGGAGAACGTCGCCCTCTGGCACGAGCGCGACATCAGCCATTCCTCGGTCGAGCGCGGCATCGGCCCTGACGCGACCGTGACCCTCGACTTCGCGCTGGCCCGGCTCACCTCCGTCATCGACCGGCTGGTGGTCTACCCGGACACCATGCTCCGGAACATGAACAAGTTCCGGGGCCTGATCCATTCGCAGCGCGTGCTCCTCGTCCTCACGCAGAAGGGCGTCAGCCGCGAGGACAGCTACGCCCTCGTCCAGCGCAACGCCATGAAGGTCTGGGAACAGGGCAAGGACTTCCAGGAGGAGCTCCTCGCCGACGCCGACGTCCGCAAGGCCCTGTCGGCGGAGGAGATCGCCGCGCTTTTCGACCTCGGCTATCACACCAAGCACGTGGACACGATCTTCGCCCGCGTCTTCGGCTGAGCCCCCAGCGCCGCGAGCGCCCCGGCCCCGGCGAGCAGGAGCCATCCCGCCGCCGGCAGGGGCACCGCGCTGATCCGCACCCGGCCGGCGCGGGCGAAGCTCAGCGCCCCGCGGCTGGTCGCGACCCCCTGGAACTGGTCGAGGCCGAAGACCTCGCCGCCGAGAATGGCCGCGAAGGGCCCGCGCAGGCCGACCGGCCGGTCGATGCTGAAATCGAAGAGGTCGAGCATCGACCCGCCGCGGCTGAGGAAGACCACCGGCGCATCCCCGACCAGGGATTGCGCCACCCCGAGGCGGGTGGGGATGCGCAGCTCCGCCGTGCCATGGCCGGCGATGGAGATCCCGGCGCTGTCGAGCGGATCGATCACCTGCGTCCAGCGGTCGGCGCGCAGGGTCTCCGTCCGGCCCTTGAGGGTGAAGCGGAAGGCGGCGTCGGTGAAGGCGGCGCCGTCGATCTCGCCCGAGCCCCGGCCCTCGATCAGCCAGGTCATGGGAACCGCCGCGGCCGGCCCCGCCAGCGCGACGAGGCCGATGAAGACGGCGAGGCCAAGGCGCGCCAGCGCCTGGCGAAGATGCGTCGGGCCCATGCGGTCTCCTTCCCCGGGGGTTGCGGGGAGAGGGTTCTCCGGACCTCCGGTCCAGGTCAAGCGCCGCGCCCCGGAAATCGCCTTTCCGATCAAGGAGACTTGCGTGATCGTTAAGATGCCGCCTCAGGGTTGCGCCGCCTTGGCGCGATGCGATCTCGCCCGTCAGGCGCGGCGGGCGAGCAGCGCCAGCAGCTCCGCCCCGTCGCCCCGGGCGGCCGCATCGGCCAGGGCCGAGTCACCGAGCACCCGGGCGCAGGATCCGAGGAACTGGGCGCAATAGGCCACCGTCTCCGCATCCCCCGCCGGCGCCGCCTCGGCCAGCAGGCCTTGGGCCCGGCGCAGGTCCTCGGCGAAGGCGGCGGCGACCGAGGCCCGGCCGTCGAGGCTCAGGTCCCGCCCGTCGGGCCGCCGCGAGGCGCCGTCGGGCAGGGCCCGCAGGATCGCGTCCTGGAACGCGGCGAGCGAGGGGATGGGCTTGGCGAGGCAGCCGATCGCGCCGGCGGCCCGCGCCGCCGCCTCCCAGTCGCCGGGCTCCTGGCCGCTCATGGCGATCACGCCGCGATAGGGCGGGCTCGCCGCCGACAATTGCCGGATGAGACCGAGCCCGTCGCCGTCGGGCAGGCCCAGGTCCACCAGCGTCACCTGGGGCCGGTAGATGGCGAGGTGCCGCGCGGCCGCGTGCAGGCTGTCCGCCCGCCGCAGCCGGGCGCCGCTCTCCAGCGCCATCAGCCGCAGCGCCTCGGAGGCGGCGCGGCTGTCCTCGACCAGCAGGATGGTGACCGCGAAAAGGCATTGCCGGCGAAAGCCGGTCGCCTGGCGCGACAGCGCCTCGGCCTCGGGGGAAGAGATCGTCATGCCGCGGCACCTCTCACAACGCACGTCGGAGATTAGGCGGCGATCAACCCTAACGGGACGTTAAGGGCCCCCGGATGGCCGGAGGCCCCGGGGCCTCAGCCGGCCGCGGCGACGGCCCGGGCCGTCAGGACGCCCGCGAGATGAGCCCGGTAGTCCGGCGTGCCGTGCAGATCCCCGATCATCCCTTCGGCCCCGGGCGCCAGGCCCTTGACCGCGGCGGGGGAGAAGTCGGCAGAGAGCGCCGCCTCGGCCTCGGTCCAGCGGAACACCCCTTCCTCGGACGCGCCGGTGACCGCCACCCGCACCCCGTCGGCATAGCGGGCGACGAAGACCCCGACGAGGGCGAAGCGCGAGGCGGGCTGCTCGAACTTCTGGTAGTTCGCCGCCTGGGGGATCGGATAGCGGATTTCCGTGACGATCTCCCCGGGCTCCAGCGCCGTGGTGAACATGCCCTGGAAGAAGTCGTCGGCCGCGATCCGCCGGGCGTTGGTGACGATCGTCGCCCCTGACCCGAGCGCCGCCGCGGGATAGCAGGCGGAGGGGTCGTTGTTGGCGAGGCTGCCGCCCATGGTGCCGCGGCTGCGCACCGCCGGGTCGCCGATGTTGGCGGCCATGGCGGCGAGGGCGGGGTAGTGGGCCCCCGCCTCCCCCGCCTCCCGCGCCACCCGGCCGTGGGTCGTGCCGCCGCCGATGACGAGCGTGTCGCCCTCGCGCCGCAGCCCCTTCAGCTCGGCGATGCCGTTGAGGCTGACGAGCACGGAGGGGCTCGCCAGCCGGGCCTTGAGGGTCGGGATCAGGGTCTGGCCGCCGCCCAGCGCCTGGGCGTCCTCCGCCGCCAGCGCCGCCACGGCCTCGGCCAGGGTCGTCGGCCGGACGAATTCAAAGGCGTACATCGCGCCCTCCTCAGTTGGCGTTCTGGATCGCCGCCCAGACCCGGGCGGGCGACAGGGGCATGTCGATGTGGCGCACGTCATGGCCCCCCGATTGCAGCGCGTCGATCACCGCGTTGACGAGCGCGGGGGGCGAGCCGATCGCCCCCGCCTCGCCGCAGCCCTTCACCCCGAGCGGGTTGTGGGTGCAGGGGGTGACGCAGGAATGGTCCACCTTGAACATCGGCAGATCCTCGGCCCGCGGCATGGCGTAGTCCATGTAGCTGCCCGACTGGAGCTGGCCGTTCTCGTCGTAGACGCAGAGCTCCATCATCGACTGGCCGATGCCCTGGGCAAGCCCGCCGTGGACCTGGCCCTCGACGATCATCGGGTTCACCACGTTGCCGAAGTCGTCGGCGGCGGAGAAGGCCAGCACCTCAACCTTGCCGGTCTCGGGGTCCACCTCGACCTCGCAGCCGTAGGCCCCGGCGGGATAGGTGAAGTTCGAAGGATCGTAGAAGGCCGTCTCCTCCAGCCCCGGCTCGATGTCCTCCAGCGGATAGTTGTGGGGGACATAGGCCGCCAGCGTCACGTCGGTCCAGGCCACAGCCTTGTCGGTGCCGGCGACCGTGAACTTGCCGTCCCTGAGCTCGATATCGGCGTCCGAGGCCTCCATCAGGTGGGCGGCGATCTTCTTGGCCTTGGCGATGATCTTCTCCGTCGCCTTGACCATGGCCGAGCCGCCGACGGCGAGCGACCGCGACCCGTAGGTGCCCATGCCGAAGGGGATGCGGCCGGTGTCGCCATGGACGATGTCGACCTGGCTCTCGTCGATGCCGAGCATCGAGGCGACCACCTGGGGAAAGGTCGTCTCATGCCCCTGGCCATGGCTGTGGCTGCCGGTGAAGACCGAGACGCTGCCGGTGGCGTTCACCCGCACGGTCGCGCTCTCGTAGAGCCCGGCGCGCGCCCCGAGCTGGCCGACGAGCTGGGAGGGGGCGATGCCGCAGGCCTCGATGTAGGAGGCGACGCCGAAGCCCCGCAGCTTGCCCCGCGCCGCGCTTTCCGCCCGCCGCGCCGGGAAACCGGCGAGATCGGCGATCTCCTCCAGCTTGTCCATGGTGGCGTCGTAATTGCCGGTGTCGTAGACCACCGCCACCGGGGTCTGGTACGGGTACTGGTCCGGCTTGACGAAGTTGCGTCGCCGGATCTCGATCGGGTCGATCCCCATCTCCCGCGCGGCCATGTCGATGACCCGCTCGATCGAATAGGTCGCCTCCGGCCGTCCGGCGCCGCGATAGGCGTCGACGGGCACCGTGTTGGTGAAGACCGCCCGCACGTTCACGTAGATGAGCGGCGTGCGGTAATTCCCCGCCATCAGCGTGCCATGCAGCCAGGTCGGGATGCAGGGCGCGAAGGTCGAGAGGTAAGCCCCCATGTTCGCCAGCGTATTCGTCCTGAGCGCCAGGAAGCGCCCCTCCGCGTCCAGCGCCAGCTCGATCCGGGTCACGTGGTCGCGCCCATGGGCGTCGGACATGAAGGCCTCGGACCGGGTCGAAGTCCATTTCACCGGACGGCCCACCTGCTTCGCCGCCCAGGTGCAGAACGCCTCCTCCGCGTAGTGGTAGATCTTCGAGCCAAAACCCCCGCCCACGTCGGGCGCCACCACCCGCAGCTTGTGCTCCGGGATGCCGAGCACGAAGGCCCCCATCAGCAGGCGGATGACATGGGGGTTCTGGCTGGTTGTCCAGAGCGTGTGGCTGTCGTCGGCGGCGTCGTATTCCCCGACCGCCGCCCGGGGCTCCATCGGGTTCGCCACCAGCCGGTTGTTCACGAGCTCCAGCGTGGTGACGTGATGGGCGCTCTTGATGGCCGCGTCCACCGCGTCCCGGTTCTCCTCGACGAAGCCCCAGTCGAAGCAGAGGTTCGAGCCGATGTCGTCATGGACCAGCGGTCCGTCCTCCACCGCCGCGGCCATGTCGACGACGGCCGGCAGCTCCGTGATGTCGAGGACCACCGCCTCGGCCGCGTCCCGCGCCTGGGCCAGCGTCTCGGCCACCACCGCCACCACCGGATCGCCCACATGGCGCACCTTGCCATGGGCGAGCACCGGGTGCTTGGGCTCCAGCATCGGCTTGCCGAAGCGGTCCGTCACCAGCCAGCCCGCGGGCAACCCGCCGATGTCCTTGAAATCTTCGCCGGTGAAGATGGCGAGCACCCCGGGCATCCCCTCGGCCGCGCTCACGTCGATCCCGTCGATCCGGCCGTGGGCCAGGTCCGAGCGCAGGAAATGCACATGGGCCTGTCCCGGCCGGTTGAGGTCGTCCACATACCGGCCCTTGCCGGTCAGGAACCGCACGTCCTCGCGCCGCTTGCTGCTGGCGCCGATCCCGTCCTTGGGCATCCTATCCTCCCTTCGCCGCCGGTTCGCGGTCTATTCGGCGGCCAGCGGCCCGGCCTGCAGCTCGGCGGCCGCAGCCTGGATGGCCTTGACGATGTTGTGATAGCCGGTGCAGCGGCAGATGTTGCCCTTCAGGGCCTCGCGGATCTCGCGCTCGCTCGGGTCCGGCGTCTCCGCCAAAAGCGCCGTCGCCGTCATCACCATGCCCGGGGTGCAGAACCCGCACTGCAGCCCGTGATGCTCCCGGAAGGCCGCCTGGACCACGCCGAGCGTCCCGTCCGGGTTCGCCATGGCCTCGATGGTGCGGACCTCCGCGCCCTCCAGATCCAGCGCGAAGACCGAGCAGGACTTGACCGGCGCCCCGTCCACATGGACGACGCAGGCCCCGCACTGGGACGTGTCGCAGCCCACATGGGCGCCGGTCAGCCCCAGCCCCTGCCGCAACAGCTCGATCAACAGCGTCCGGCCTTCCACCTCGCGTCGAACGGCCTTGCCGTTCACGGTCAGACTGACCATCGGCATCGGTTTCCTCCCTTGGATCGTTCCTAGGTACCTGTCCGCGTTTCCCGCGGCTGCCGGGAGGTTAGAGCACGGCCGGGGCGCTGGGAAGCGGGATCGGTGACATATGAAACCAACCGAATTGCTCAGGCAAAGCCGATTGCCCCCCGTCCGCCGCGCGCTTATGGTCCCGCGCGCGTGAAGGCGAGGGAGGCCAGGGACGGTGCGGACGGGCGGCAGGATGGCGGCGATCGCGCTGCTCGTGGCGGCGGGCGCAGGCGCGGCCGCCCAGGACCGGGTGCAGATCAAGCATTACCCGAACGGCGCCACCTATGTGGGCGGCTTCGTCGACGGCCGCCAGCAGGGGCATGGGGTCTACCGCCAGCCGGACGGCTACGAATACGAGGGCGACTGGGTCGCGGGCCGGATCGAGGGCCAGGGCCGCGCCCGCTTCGCCTCCGGCGCGATCTACGAGGGCGCCTTCGTCGCCGGCAAGCCCGAGGGCCAGGGCAAGATCACCCAGCCCGACGGCGGGACCTACGAGGGGGCGTGGAAGGCCGGCCGCATGGAGGGGATGGGGGTCGTGGTCTTCTCCGACGGCGCCCGCTACGAGGGCGGCTTCGTCGACGGCCGCCAGCAGGGCGAGGGGATCTATGTCGCCGCCGACGGCGCCCGGCGCGAGGGGACCTGGGTCGCGGGCAAGCTCGAGGGCCGGGGGCGGATCGCCTATGCGGACGGCTCGGTCTACGAGGGCGATCTGGCCGCGGGCCTGCCCCAGGGCCAGGGCAAGCTGATCCGCGCCGACGGCGGGACCTATGACGGCGGCTGGGCGGCGGGCAAGCGCCAGGGCGCGGGCGTGCTCGTCGCCGCCTCCGGCGACCGCTACGAGGGCGCCTTCGTCGAGGGCCGGCGCGAGGGCGCGGGCGTGGCGGTCTTCGCCGACGGCTCCCGCTATGAGGGCGGCTTCAAGGCGGATCTCTTCGAGGGCGAGGGCGTGCTGACCCGCCCCGACGGCTCCACCCAGGAAGGCGTCTGGGCGGCCGGCGAATTGCAGAGCCCGGGAAAGATCCGCTTTCCCGGCGGCGCGGCCTACGAGGGGGCGCTGGCGGGGGGCCTGCCCGAGGGCGCGGGCGTCGTGGTCTTCCCCGACGGCTCCCGCTACGAGGGCGCCTGGGTCGGCGGCCGGCGCGAGGGCGAGGGCCGCATGACCTATCCCGACGGCGCGAGCTATGCGGGCGGCTGGCGCGACAACCGCCGCGAGGGGGCGGGCGTGGCGATCGGCCCCGATGGGTCCCGCTACGAGGGCGGCTTCGCGGCGGACCAGCGGGCGGGGCAGGGCAAAATGACCCTGCCCGACGGCCATGTGCTCGAAGGCGTCTGGGCGGCGGGCAAGCTCGAAGGCCCCGGCGTCGCCCTCTATCCCGGCGGCGCCCGCTACGAGGGCGCCTTCGTCGCGGGCCTTCCCGAGGGGCAGGGCCGCATCGTCTTCCCCGACGGCACGGCCTTCGAGGGCCTGTGGAAGGCAGGCCAACCGGTCCGGCCGGAGCCCGACCCCGCCCGTCAGCCCTGACGCCGGCCCTGACGCCGACCCCGGCCGGTCGCCTCCGCCGTCGCGCAGAGACCGTCGGCGCCGGAAACCGCCGGCTCCGTCCCTCGGTCAAGGCCAGCGTCTGCCTGTCCCGGCAGGCGGGCCAATGCGCGTGTTGAGGCGGCGCATCCTTCTGCTGGGCGGGGCGGGCAGCCTCGGGCGCGTCTGCGCGCGCGAGTTGAGGCCGGCCCAGCCTGCTGCTCGGCCTGATGGCGAGATTGGGCGCGTCCGCATGCGCGTTGAGGCGGCGGTCGATCATCCCAGCCGAAAAGCCTGCGGGCGCCCCTTCGCCCTCCGCCTTGACCCGTTCCGGGCGATGCTCGCGGGCAAGCTAAGGGGCTCGTCCGTGCTGGATCGCGGGCGGCCTGCCTTCCCCCTCAGGAAAACGTCCTGCCTTCAAGGTCGGACCGGACAGCCATCTTGTTTTCAATTATGTATTTGAAATCAGATGCCTGACAGGTTTTCTTGCGATACTATGTCATTTCGCGGACGCCCGTCGGGCGTCCCGGATCAAGAAGTCGCGCTCACTCCGCCAGCGCCTCCGCCAGCAGCTCCAGCGCCGTCTCCACCGCGGCCTGTCGCACCGCGGCCCGGCCGAGCGGTCCGAAGTCGCGCCGCTCCGTGCGCAGGCCTCGCGGCCCGGCGGTCGCGAACCAGACCAGGCCCTCGGGCTTGGCCTCCGAGGCGCCGGGGCCGGCGACGCCGGTGATCGCCACCGCCGCGCCCGCCCGGGAGGCCCGCAGCGCGCCCTCGGCCATGGCCCGGGCGACGGGCTCCGACACGGCGCCATGCTCGGCGAGCATTTCCTCGGGCACGCCCAGCATCGCGGTCTTGGCCGGGTAGGAATAGGTGACGAAGCCCCGGTCGAAGACGTCCGAGGATCCGGCGATGTCGGTCAGGGCCGCGGCGACGAGGCCCCCGGTGCAGCTTTCGGCGGTCGCCACCATCACCCCCCGGGCCCGGGCGGCGGCGAGCACGGCGCGGGCGAGCCGCTCGGCGATCACCGGAGCCACCCATGGGCGATCGCGGCCATCAGCGTGACGCAAAGCGCGGCGAGCGCGCCCGCGATCAGGTCGTCGAGCATCACCCCCTGGGCCCCCTTGCGCCGGTCGGCCCAACCCACAGGGCCGAGCTTGGTCACGTCGAAGAACCGGAACAGCAGGAAGCCGAAGACCCAGCCCGGCCAGGGGAACATCGCGGAGGGCGCCCCGGCGAGCCAGAGCCCGAGCGACAGCGGCCAGAGCGCGACCCACTGGCCCACCACTTCGTCGACCACCACCTCGCGCGGGTCGAGATCGTGCTCGTCCACCACCTCGACCAGCACCGCCCAGTAGCCGAGCAGGTAGAGGAACACGGTCGCGGCGGCCAGCAGGGGAAAGCCCCCATAGCGGTGCAGCAGGTAGCCGAAGGGCAGGGCGGCGAGCGAGCCCCAGGTCCCCGCGGGCCCCGGGATCAGGCCGACATAGCCGAAGGTCGCGACGGCCCGGGCGACGCGCGGGGTCACGGCCGCACCAGGGTGGCGGTGGCGAGCGCGGCGATCCCCTCGCCCCGGCCGGGGAACCCCAGCCGCTCGGTGGTGGTGGCCTTGACGCTGATGCGCCCCGCCTCCAGTCTGGTGATTTCCGCCAGCGCCGCCCGCATGGCCGGGGCGTGGGGGCCGATCTTGGGCGCCTCGCAGATCAGCGTGACGTCAAGATGGGTCACGGCGAAGCCGCCTGCCCGCGCCAGCTCCATGGCCTTCTCCAGGAAGATGCGGCTCGGCGCGCCCTTCCACTGCGGATCCGAGGGCGGGAACCACTGGCCGATGTCGCCCTCGGCCAGCGCGCCGAAGATGGCGTCGGTCAGGGCGTGCATGCCGACGTCCGCGTCGGAATGGCCCTTGAGCCCGCGGGAAAACGGGATGGGCACGCCGCACAGGATCACCTGGTCGCCCGCGTCGAAGGCGTGCACGTCGAAGCCGTTGCCGGTGCGGATGTCCATGCCCGCTCCTCCTGCTGCGCCGGGTCCGGGGCCGTGGCGGGACGCCGCCTCCCGGCGCGCCCGGTCGAGATCCGCGGCGGTGGTGATCTTGTAATTCTCCGGCGCGCCCAGGACCAGCCGCGCCGGCAGGCCCGCGGCCCGGGCGACGGCGATGTCGTCGGCCGCGTCCTCCGGCCCCGCCGCATGGGCCGCCGCGATGGCCGCGAAGTCGAAGCCCTGGGGCGTCTGCGCCCGCCAGAGCCCCGCCCGGTCCACCGCCGCCTCAGCCAGCCCCTCCGCCCCCCGCCACAGCGCATCCGCCACCGGCAGGCCGGGGCAGACGGCCGGCGCCTCCGCCAGGGCCTCCAGCACCCGGTCGATCACCGCCAGCGACAGGAACGGCCGGGCCGCGTCGTGGATCAGCACGTGGCTCGGTCCCAGCGGCGCCAGCGCCGCCAGCCCCGCCCGCACCGAGGCCGCCCGGGTCCCACCCCCCGCCACCGGCGGCAGCAGGCGCGGATCCGCCAGCCCCGCGACGGCTGCGGCATAGCGCCCGGCGTCCTCAGACCCGATCACCGCCTGCACCGGCCCGACGCCCGGATGGGCGAGGAGCGCGCGCAAGGTGACGGCCAGCACCGGCGCGCCGCCGAGGTCGAGATACTGCTTCGGGATTTCCGCCCCGAGGCGCGCCCCCCGCCCGGCCGCCACGATCAGTCCCGCCGCCTGCATCCGCGCCCCGTTCCCTGGTTTTCGGCGCGCTATATAGCTGGGCGGTCGCAGGCTCTACAATGGCGCCTGCGCTTTCGGCAGTCTCGCGGCGCCGCCGGTTCTTGCCTTGGCGCCCCGGCTGGGATAGAACCATCACATGCACAAGGGTTAGGCGGATGGGTGACGTTCTGGCGGGCAGGATCGAGGGGACGCCGGTTTTTCTGGCGCCCATGGCCGGCACCTCCGACCTGCCGTTCCGCCGACTGGCCCTGCGCTTCGGGGCGACGCGGGTCGTCTCCGAAATGGCGGCCAGCGGCGAACTCGTCCACGGCAAGCCCTCCACCCGCGCCCGCACCGACCTCGGCCTCGACGAGGCGCGCACCTCCGTCCAGATCGCGGGGCGCGAGCCCGGCCCCATGGCCGAGGCCGCGCGCCTGCTGGAGGGCGAGGGCGCCCGGGTCATCGACATCAACATGGGATGTCCCGCCAAGAAGGTCACCGGCGGCCTCTCCGGCGCCGCGCTGATGCGCGACCTCGACCGGGCGCTCACGCTCATCGCGGCGGTGGTCGGGGCGGTCGGCGTCCCGGTGACGCTGAAGATGCGCCTCGGCTGGGACGCCGACGCCCTCAACGCCCCCGAGCTCGCCGCCCGGGCCGAGGCCGCAGGCGTGCGGCTGGTGACCGTCCACGGCCGCACCCGGGCCCAGTTCTACAACGGCCGCGCCGACTGGGCGGCGGTCGCGGCGGTCAAGCGCGCCGTGGGCGTCCCGGTCCTGGTGAACGGCGACATCGTCGACCTCGCCTCGGCCCGCGCGGCGCTCGCCGCCTCCGGGGCGGACGGGGTGATGATCGGCCGCGGCGCCCAGGGGCGGCCCTGGCTCCCCGGGGCGGTGGCGGCGGCGCTCGACGGCCGGCCCGTCCCCGCGGCGCCCGAGGGCGCGGCCCTCGCCGACCTCGCGGGCGAGCATTTCGAGGCCATGCTGGCCTTCTACGGCGCGGACCTCGGACTGCGGGTCGCGCGCAAGCACCTGGGCTGGTACCTGGCCGATCTCGACGGCGGCGCCGCGGCGCTGCGGGCCGAGATCGTGCGGCTCGGCGATCCGCAGGCGGTGGCGCGGGCCATCCGCCGCATCGCCGATTGCGGCCGCAAGCCCCTGGAGGACGCGGCGTGAAGATCAACTTCGAGACCATCTGGGGGGCGCTGCCCTATCCCGCGCTGGTGATCGCCCCGGACGACACGATCCGCGGCGCCAATCCGGCGGCGGAGGTCTTCGGCGGCACCTCCTCCCGGCAGATGCAGGGCAAGTCCCTGGGCAAGTACCTCGGCGAGGACAGCGCCGTGCTCGACGTGGTGCGCCAGGCCCGCAAGAGCGGCGTCTCGGTCGCGCAGTACGAGGTGACGGTGGGCTGGGCCGACCAGCCGCCCCGGCCGCAGAACGTCCATGCCGCGCCTTTGCACGAGACCGACGGCATCCTGCTGCTGATGCATCCCCAGGGCCTCGCGGAAAAGATGGACCGCAGCCTCGGCCACCGCTCGGCCGCGCGCTCGGTGACGGGCATGGCGGCGATGCTCGCCCACGAGATCCGCAATCCGCTCGCCGGCATCTCCGGCGCGGCGCAGCTCCTCGAGATGGGGCTCGGGGACGCGGACCGGGAGCTGACGGGCCTCATCCAGGCCGAGGCGGCGCGCATCGGCAAGCTCGTCGACCGGGTGGAGCAGTTCGGCGACCTGCGCCCGGCCCAGCGCAAGCCGCTCAACATCCACGACGTGCTCGACCGGGCGCGGCGGGCGGCCAAGGCGGGCTTCGCCTCCCACGCGCGCTTCTTCGAGGACTACGACCCCTCGCTTCCCCCCACCGCGGGCGACCCGGACCAGCTTTTGCAGGTGTTCCAGAACCTGCTGAAGAACGCCGCGGAGGCCATTCCGCGCGTGGGCGGCACGATCACCATCGCCACCGCCTATCGGCCGGGGGTGAAGCTGCAGCGGCCCGGCGGCGGGTCGGAGAGCCTGCCGCTGCTCGTGACCATCACCGACAACGGCCTCGGCGTGCCCGAGACGCTGTTGCGCGACATCTTCGACCCCTTCGTCAGCTCCAAGGTGAACGGCACCGGCCTCGGCCTGTCGCTGGTGTCGAAATTCATCGCCGACCACGGGGGCGTGGTCGAATGCGACAGCCGCCCGGGCCGGACCCGCTTCCACGTGCGCCTGCCGGTCTGGCACGGCGCCGCCCCGGAAGAGGATGACGAAACCTACGAGCCGGTGAGCAAGGCGGAGGCCTGATGGAAGGGACCATTCTCGTCGCGGACGACGATCGCTCGATCCGCACCGTTCTGGCGCAGGCGCTGACCCGCGCCGGCTGCCGGGTGCGCGCGACCGGCACCGCCTCGACCCTCTGGCGCTGGATCGAGGAGGGCGAGGGCGACGTCGTCGTCACCGACGTGATGATGCCCGACGGCGACGCGCTCGACCTGCTGCCGGCGATCAGGAAGCGCCGGCCGGGCCTGCCGGTGATCGTGATGAGCGCGCAGAACACGGTGATGACCGCGATCCGCGCGGCCGAGGTCGGGGCCTACGAATACCTGCCGAAGCCCTTCGACCTGAAAGAGGTTCTGGCCCAGGTCTCCAAGGCCCTGAACCAGAAGAGCCGGCCGCCGGCCCAGGTCGAGGAGGAGCCCGCGGGGGGCGAGAACCTGCCGCTCATCGGCCGGTCCCCGGCGATGCAGGAGGTCTACCGCATCCTCGCCCGCCTGATGAACACCGACCTCGGGGTGATGATCACCGGCGAGAGCGGCACCGGCAAGGAGCTGGTGGCGCGCGCGCTCCACAACTTCGGCCTGCGCAAGAAGGGGCCCTTCGTCGCCATCAACATGGCGGCGATCCCCCGCGACCTGATCGAGACCGAGCTCTTCGGCCACGAGAAGGGGGCCTTCACCGGGGCCGAGCGCTCCATGCCCGGCAAGTTCGAGCAGGCGCGGGGCGGCACGCTCTTCCTCGACGAGGTGGGCGACATGCCCCTCGACGCCCAGACCCGGCTGCTGCGGGTGCTGCAGGAGGGGGAATACACCCGGGTCGGCGGGCGCGAGATCCAGACGGCGGACGTGCGCATCGTCGCGGCGACTCACCAGGACCTGCGCGGGCTGATCAACGAGGGCCGCTTCCGCGAGGACCTGTTCTATCGCCTCAACGTGGTGCCGATCCGCCTGCCGCCCCTGCGCGAGCGGCTCGACGACGTGCCCGACCTCGCCCGCGCCTTCCTGCGCAAGGCCGAGAGCGAGGGGCTCGCGCGCAAGACCATCTCCAAGGAGGCGCTCGACATCCTGAAAAAACAGGAATGGTCGGGCAACGTCCGGGAGCTGGAGAATCTCATGCGCCGGCTCTGCGTGCTCTGCCCCGACGACGTGATTTCCGCCGCCGTGGTGACCCAGGAGATCGCCGCCCGGCCGAGTTCCGCCGCCCCGGGCCAGGCCGCCCAGCCCCAGAGGCTCTCCCAGGCGATCGAGGCGCATCTGCGCCGCTACTTTGACCTGCATGGGGACAGCCTGCCGCCGGACGGGCTTTATGACCGCATTCTCAAGGAGATGGAGCTGCCGCTCATCGCGTTGTCGCTCTCCGCGACCCGGGGCAACCAGGTCCGCACCGCCGAGCTTCTGGGGATCAACCGCAATACCCTGAGGAAGAAGATCAAAGATCTCGACATCAGGGTGACACGTGGCAAACGAATGATGTAAGATTGCCACAGTCGAGCAGCGGACCCAAGATCGCCGGAGAATGCGAAGCGCCACACTGACCCACGCGGGCGAGCGACTCGCCCGCCTCGCCGATCACGCGACTTTCCGGGCCGTGCTGCTCTGGGGCTTCATCGCCCTTGGGGTGGGGCTCGCGGCCCTGACCTTCTTCACCCTGACCGCCATCGATCCGCTGGTGGGCAACCGCGCCCTGCGGGTCGTGCTTCTGGCCGATTTCGTCTATGCGCTGGTGGTGGCGGCCTTCGTCGCCCGCCGGCTCGCGGAGATGCTGGCGGCGCGGCGCCAGCGCTCCGAGGGGTCGCGGCTGCACCTGCGGCTGATGCGGGTCTTCACCCTCGTCGCCCTCGCGCCGACGCTGCTGGTGGCGGTCTTCGCCACCATCACCCTCAACTTCGGGCTCGAGGGCTGGTTCTCCGAACGGGTGCGCAACGTCGTCTCCAACAGTCTCGCCGCGGCCCAGGCCTACGAGGAAGAGCACCGCCACACCCTCCAGGCCGACGCCACCCAGCTCGCCGCTTTCCTCGACGCCCAGAAGGAGCGCTATCCGCTGCTCACGGTCGGGCTCCTGCGCGAGCTCCTGACCCGCGGCCAGACCCAGATGCAGCGGGCGCTCCCCAAGGCCTACGTCATCGACGGCGCGGGCGAGATCCGCGCCCGGGGCGAGCGCAGCTACCTCTTCGACTACAACCCGCCCACCCCCGCCGAGCTCCAGCGCGCGGCCGACGGCGAGGTGGTGGTGATCGAGGACTGGGCGAACAACGAGTTCCGCGCCCTGCTGAAGCTCGAGGCCTTCGCCGACTACTACCTCTTCGTCAGCCGGGCGGTGGACGGCAAGATCCTCAGCCTCCTCGACGACACCCAGGCGACGGTGCTCCTCTACCAGCAGCTCGAATCGGACCGCGGCCGGCTGGTCTTCGAATTCGCCCTGATCTACCTCGGCTTCGCGCTGGTGGTGATCCTCGGCGCCATCTGGATGGGCCTCTGGTTCGCCGAGCGCCTAGCGCGTCCCGTCGGCCAGCTCGCCGCCGCCGCCGCCCGGGTGGGCGAGGGCGACTTCGACGCCCGCGTCCCCGAAAGCCGCCAGGACGACGAGATCGCCCTGCTCGGCCGCGCCTTCAACACCATGACCCGCCAGGTCAAGGGCCAGCGCGACGCCCTGATCGAGGCCAACATCGAGACCGAGCGCCGCCGCCGCCTGTTCGATTCGGTGCTGAAGGGCGTGACCGCCGGCGTCGTCGGCCTCGACGGCGAGGGCCGCATCGAGGTGATGAACGCCGCCGCCGCCGCGCTCCTCGACCTCGACCCCGACAGCTCCTGGGGCCAGCCCCTGCGCGTCGCCGCCCCCGAATTCGCCGACCTTCTCGGCCGGGTCGAGGGCCGCAAGGCCGCGGTCGCCCAGGCCGAGGTCAAGCTCCGCCGCCAGGGCCGCGAGCGCGACCTCCTCGCCCGCGCCGCCACCCGCCAGTCGGGCGAGGGCGACCTCGAGGGCTACGTCTTCTCCTTCGACGACGTGACCGACCTTGTCGTCGCCCAGCGCATGGCGGCCTGGGGCGACGTGGCGCGGCGCATCGCCCACGAGGTGAAGAACCCGCTCACCCCGATCCAGCTCTCCGCCGAGCGGATGCGGCGCAAGTTCGGGCCGCTGGTGGGCGACCAGCGCGAGGCCCTCGAGCAATACGCCGACGTGATCGTGCGCCAGACCAACGACCTGCGCCGGATCGTCGACGAATTCTCGAAATTCGCCCGGATGCCCGCGCCCGAGCGCAAGCCCCTCGACCTCGGCAAGCTGCTCTCCGAGGCGGCGCTCCTCCAGGAAAGCGCCAAGCCCGAGATCCACTACCAGCTCGCGACGCCGGACAAGCCCGTGCTCGCCTTCCTCGATCCGACGCTGATGAACCAAGCGGTGACGAACCTGCTCAAGAACGCAGCCGAGGCGATCGAAGCCCGCGAGGGCGAAAACCCGCCCCAGGGCGAGATCCGCATCCGCCTCAAGGCCGACGCCGAGCGGATCGAGATCGACATCGATGACAACGGCGCGGGCCTGCCCGACCAGCCGGCCCGGCTCTTCGAGCCCTACGTCACCCACCGGGCCAAGGGGACGGGCCTCGGCCTCTCCATCGTCAAGAAGATCATCGAGGAACACGACGGGACGCTGGAGCTCATCCCCGCGCCCGTCTTCGACGGAAACGACCGCGCCGGCGCCTGGGCGCGCATCGTGCTGCCGCAGGCCGCCCCCGGCCGCGGATGGGAGGGTGAAGAGCCCGCAGGGGCCAGGAAGTTGAAAGAGAGCCTGTCATGACGGACATTCTGGTCGTGGATGACGAGCGCGACATCCGCGCGCTGATCGCCGACATCCTGGAGGACGAGGGTCATGGCGTGCGCATGGCCTGGGACAGCGACACCGCCTTCGCCGAGATCGACAAGGCGCCGCCCGACCTCGTCATCCTCGACATCTGGCTCAAGGACAGCCGGCTCGACGGGATCGACATCCTCAAGAAGGTGCGCCGCGACAATCCGGCGATCCCGGTGGTCATCATCTCGGGCCACGGCAACATCGAGATCGCGGTCGCGGCGATCAAGCAGGGAGCCTACGACTTCATCGAGAAGCCCTTCAACATCGACCAGCTCATGGTGGTGATCGGCCGGGCGCTGGAGACCTCGCGGCTGCGGCGCGAGAACGCGGCGCTCAAGGGCGGGTCGGGGGCGCCGCCTTCGATGATCGGCGCCTCGGCCGCCTTCCGCCAGCTCAAGGGCCATCTCGACAAGGTGGCGCGCACCAACAGCCGGGTGATGCTGACCGGGCCCGCCGGCTGCGGCAAGGAGGTGGCGGCGCGCTACCTCCACGCCCATTCGGAACGGGCCAAGGGGCCCTTCGTGGTGGTGAACTCCGCCTCCATCGGCGCCGACCAGATGGAGGAGGTGCTCTTCGGCCGCGAAAGCGCCGACCGCGGAGTGGAGCCGGGGCTCCTGGAGCGGGCCCACACCGGCGTGCTCTTCTTCGACGAGATCGCCGACATGCCCATGGGCACCCAGTCGAAGATCCTGCGGGTGCTGGTCGACCAGGCCTTCCAGCGGGTGGGCGGCGGCCATGTGGTGCGGGTGGACGTGCGCGTCATCTCCGCCACCACCCGCGACCTCGGGCGGGAGGTGGCGGCGGGGCGCTTCCGCACCGAGCTCTTCCACCGGCTGAACGTGGTGCCGATCGCGGTGCCCGAGCTCGAGGCGCGGCGCGACGACATTCCCCTCCTGGCGCGGCACTTCCTGGAGGAGCTCAACACCGCCCAGGGCCTGCCGCTCCGGGCCCTCAGCCCCGAGGCCGAGGCCCAGCTCCAGACCATGCGCTGGCCGGGGAACGTGCGCCAGCTCCGCAACGCGCTGGAGCGGGCGCTGATCCTCGGGGCGGACGCCGGCCCGATCAAGGCCGAGGACCTGGTGGCCGACACGCCGGCGGCCGGGTCGGGGCAGGGGCCGGCGCTCGGGGCCGCCTTCGCCGGGCTCGCCCTGCGCGAGGCGCGCGAGGTCTTCGAGCGGGAATACCTCGTCGCCCAGATCAACCGCTTCGGCGGCAACATCTCGCGCACCGCCTCCTTCGTGGGGATGGAGCGATCGGCCTTGCATCGGAAGCTCAAGTCGCTGAACGTGATCTCGGCCGGCAGGAACGGCCGCCCGGAGGACGCGGAGGAAGAGCGCGTCTGAGGGCCCAGCCCTCGGACCGGACATGAAGATCATCATCTGCGGCGCAGGCCAGGTCGGCGGACAGATCGCCCGGCATCTGGCGCGCGAGGAAGGCGCGAACCGCGTCACCGTCGTCGACACCAACGCGGCGCTGATCCGGCGCATCACCGAGAGCTTCGACGTGGGCGGCGTCACCGGCTTCGCCTCCCACCCAGAGGTGCTGGAGCGGGCGGGGGCGCGCGACGCCGACATGGTGATCGCCGCCACCCAGTCGGACGAGGTGAACATGGTGGTCTGCCAGGTCGCCCATTCGCTCTTCGAGGTGCCGAAGAAGATCGCGCGGCTGCGCAGCCACGCCTACCTGACCGCCTATTACTCCGACCTCTACCGCACCGACGCCCTGCCGATCGACGTGGTGATCTCGCCGGAATACTCGGTGGCCGACGCGGTGATCCAGCGGCTGGCGGCGCCCGCCGCCTTCGACATCGCGGCCTTCCTCGACGGCGCGGCCCAGCTGGTGGCGATCGCCCTCGACGCGAGCTGCGCGGCGCTCAACACGCCCCTGCGCCAGCTCTCCGAGCTCTTCTCCACCTTGCGCGTGGTGGTGGTGGGCGTGCGCCGGGGCGAGCGGCTCTTCGTGCCCGAGCCCGAGGACCAGCTCTACGACGGCGACCAGGTCTACCTGCTCGTCGCCACCCCGGACGTGCCCCGCACCATGGAGGTCTTCGGCAAGGCCCATCTGGAGGTGGCCCGCGCCCTGGTGGTGGGGGGCGGCAACATCGGCCTCAACGTCGCGGAAAAGCTCGAGGCCGATCCCCGGCGCATCCGGCTCAAGGTGATCGAGCGCAACCGCGCCCGGGCCGAGGAGGTGGCGGACACCCTGAAGCGCACCGTGGTGCTGAACGGCGACGGGCTCGATCTCGACCTCCTCGACGAGGCGAACGTCTCGACCGTGGACGCGGTCCTCGCCTTGACCGACGACGACCGCACCAACCTCATCGCCTGCGTCCGGGCCAAGGCGGAGGGGGCGCGGATGGCGGTGGCGCTGATCAACGACAGCTCGATGATCGGCCTGATCGGGCCGATGGGGATCGACGCCTACGTGAACCCGCGCTCGACCACCGTCTCCTCGATCCTGCGCTACGTGCGCCACGGCCGCGTGCGCTCGGTCTACGCCATCGGCGACGGCGAGGCCGAGGTGATCGAGGCCCAGGTGCTCTCCACCTCCGCCCTCGCCGGCAAGACGGTGCGCGAGGCGGACGTGCCCCAGTCGGCGCTGATCGGCCTGATCCGCAAGGGCGACCGCATCGTCGTCCCCCGCGGCGACACCCGCATCGCCGAGGGGGATCTCCTGACGATCTTCGCCCTGCGCGACTCGGTGATCGAGGTCGAGCAGCTGTTCCAGGCCGGCCTCGACTTCTTCTGAGCGCCCCCCGAGACACGCCCCAGCCCCCCGCAAGGGTTCGTTCACGAAGATGGCCACCCGGTTAAAAATTTTTGGAATATCAAGCGTTTTCAGCGTCTTGACTCCAATTTCACGCGTGAAATCCCGACCCTTCGAGGCAGGCTTCAGGCGCAGCCGCGCCGCGCCCGGACCAATCGGGCGGGCAAGGGCAGGCGGCGCCGGGCCGCGGCCGGGCAGGGGCGGGGCCTTCGCCGCCCGCCGCCGGGCCGCCGCCCTGCGCGCCCCCTCGGGTCTCCGGGAGGCCGCCGCGTGACCCCCCTGGCGATGCTGCGCCGGTTCCCGGCCTTCGCGATCCTCATCCTCATCGCCGCCGCGTTGATGGTCGTCCCCGGCCTCCACGCCGTCCGGGGCGGACACCCCGAGGTCGCCCGGGCCTTTCTCCTCCACGCCGCGGTCTTCGCCGCGATCGGGACGATGGTGGGCGTCGCCCTCGCCAACCGCCGGCCCCGCCACGCCGCGCGCTACCACCTGACGACGATCCTGCTCGCCTACCTGCTGCTGCCCCTGATGCTGGCCGCCCCCGTGGCCCAGATCACCCCGGGCCTGGGCCTGGGCCGGGCCTATTTCGAGATGCTCTCGAGTCTCACGACCACCGGGGCGACCCTCTTCCAGCAGCCGCTCCTCGTCCCCGAATCCCTGCACCTCTGGCGGGCGCTGATCGGCTGGGCGGGCGGGTTCCTGGTTCTCGTCACCACCTTCTCGGTGCTCGCCCCCCTCAACCTCGGCGGCTTCGAGATCCGCGAGCGCGAGGACCTGCGCCTCGCCAACCGCCGGGGCGGCACCATCGAGGAGGCGAGCGCCCGCGGCCTGCGGATCGCCGGCGCCCTCGGGCCGGTCTACGGCGTCTTCACCGGCATCCTCGCGCTGATGCTGATCGCCGCCGGCGACCGGCCCTTCGTCGCGGTCTGCCATGCCATGGCGACGCTCTCCACCAGCGGCGTCTCGCCGGTCGGCGGGCTCGAAGGGGCGGCCTCGGGCCGGCTGGGCGAGGCGGCGATCCTCCTCTTCCTGCTCGTCGCCGTCAGCCACCGCAGCCTGACCTTCACGCTGCGCCGGGACGAGCGGCCGCGGATCAACGATCCGGAGGTGCGGCTGATGCTGATCTCCGTCCTCGGGATCACCACGCTCCTCTTTCTGCGCAGCTTCGCCGGCGCGGCCGAGATCGCTCGCCAGGACCAGATCGTCGCGGCGGCGCGGGCGGTCTGGGGCAGCCTCTTCACGGTGCTGTCCTTCCTCACCACCACCGGTTTCGAAAGCCGGGACTGGACCGCCATGCGGCTCTGGTCGGACCTGCCCGACCCGGGGACGATCCTGCTCGGGGTGGCGGTGATGGGGGGCGGGGTCGCGACCACCGCCGGCGGGGTCAAGCTCCTGCGGCTCTACGCGCTCTACCGCCAGGGCCAGCGCGAGCTCGACCTGCTCATCCACCCGAGCAGCGTCTGGCCCCACGGCCAGGGTGATTTCGCCATCACCGCCCGGGGCGCGCGGATCGCCTTCGTCTTCCTCATGCTGTTCCTGACCTCGATCGCCCTCGCGATGATCGCGCTCACCCTGGTCGGGCTCAGCTTCCAGCAGGCGCTCGCCCTCGCCATCGCCAGCGTGACCACCACCGGTCCCGCGATCCGCGTCCTCGGCGACGGGCTCGCCTATGTCGATCTGTCCGACGGGGCGCTGGCGATTCTCGGGGCGGGGATGATCGTCGGGCGAATCGAGCCCCTGGTGCTGATCGCGCTCTGCAATCCCGCCTGGTGGAGGTGACGGAATGCCGCACTGCGGTATCCATGCCTCACCCTCGCCAAAAAAGATTAGAGGCGCTGGAAAACGCTGGGGGCGGCTCCCATACTCTGTCCCAATAACAACATGGGGCGCCTCGCAGGGCGTCCATATACAACTGAAGGCTGAAAACAATGGCTGCCGAAAAACAGAACCTGCAGGACGCCTTTCTCAACCACGTCCGCAAGAGCAAGGTCCCCGTCACGATCTTCCTGATGAACGGGGTGAAGCTCCAGGGCGTGATCACCTGGTTCGACAACTTTTGTGTCCTGCTGCGTCGTGACGGGCAGTCGCAGCTGGTCTACAAGCATGCGATCTCGACGGTGATGCCGTCGCAGCCGATCACCCTCTACGAGGCCGAAGATCACTGAAGAAAGCACCCGGATGCGGGCGCTGGTCCTGCATCCGGTCCTGAAGGGGCCAGGCGAGACCCGCAACCCGCAGGACGCGCTGGCCGAGGCGGAAAGCCTCGCGCGGGCGCTCGATCTCGACGTTGTCGAAGCCGTGCTGGCCCCCGTGACGCGAAGACGCGCCGCGACCCTGTTCGGCACGGGCAAGGTCGAGGAAATCGGCGCGCGGGTGGCGGAGGCCGAGATCGGCCTCGTCATCGTCGACGGCGCGCTGTCCCCGATCCAGCAGCGCAACCTGGAGCGGCAATGGAAGGCCAAGGTGCTGGACCGCACCGGGCTGATCCTCGAGATCTTCGGGGACCGGGCGCGCACCCGCGAGGGCGTGCTCCAGGTCGAGCTCGCCCATCTGACCTACCAGAAATCCCGGCTGGTGCGCTCCTGGACCCATCTGGAGCGCCAGCGGGGCGGCTTCGGCTTCCTCGGCGGCCCCGGCGAGACCCAGATCGAGGCGGACCGCCGGGCGCTCGACGAACGGATCGAGCGCATCCGCGAGGCGCTCGCCAAGGCGGTGCGCACGCGGGGCCAGCACCGGGCGGCGCGACGGCGCTCCGACATTCCGGTGGTGGCGCTGGTCGGCTATACAAACGCCGGAAAATCCACGCTCTTCAACCGGTTGACCGGGGCCGCCGTGCTGGCGAAGGACATGCTCTTCGCCACGCTCGACCCGACGATGCGGGCGATCGAGATCGCGCCCGGCCGGCGGGCGGTGCTGTCCGACACGGTGGGCTTCATCTCGGACCTGCCGACCCAGCTGGTCGCGGCCTTCCGCGCCACGCTGGAGGAGGTGGTGGACGCCGACCTGATCCTGCACGTGCGCGACATCTCGCACCCCGAGAGCGCTCTCCAGGCCCAGGACGTGCGCGACATCCTGAGGGAGCTGGGCCTTGGCGAGGCCGACCAGGGCCGCATCTTCGAGGTCTGGAACAAGATCGATGCGCTGCCTGAGGACGAGGCCGAGGCGCTGCGCCAGACCGCGGCCCGGACGCCGCGGACGGCGGCGATCTCGGCTCTGACTGGGGAAGGCGTCGAGACCTTGCTGACGATGGTCGCTGCGGACCTGGCCGAGCCGACCGTGGACGAAACCGTGACCCTCGGCTTCGACCAGGGGCGTCGGCGGGCCTGGCTCTTCGACCAGCATCTGGTCCTGGCCGAGGCGCAGACCGAAGAAGGTTATCGATTGGACGTGCGCTGGTCCGAACGCGACAAGGGAAGATTCGAGGCGATCGAGTAAAGATGCTTTTTGGCGTCAAGATCTTGTGGTAACGTCAAAGTCGCCGGAGGATCCTGGCCGCAGATCGTGGTTGGCTTGTCCGGGAAAATCTGTGATTTTTCTGGACAAGCCAACCACGGTCCATAGTTTACTTTATGTTGTCTCCGTAAATTAAATTGCGTTATTTCAATGGGTTATCGCGTCGGCACGCGGTCTGTTCCCCCAGACGGATCCAGTCTCTCCCATGCGGCGAAACGATTGCGGAACCAGGTGCGCTGGCGCTTGGCGTAGCGGCGGCTGGCGAGGGTCGCCGCGGCGCGGGCGGCCTCCAGGCTGATTTCGCCCCCCAGATGCGCCGCCAGCTCCCGGGCGCCGAGCGCGCGGCCCGCGGGCGCGTCGAGGGACAGGCCCGCGTCCAGGAAGGCGGCGGTTTCCTCCAGCGCGCCGGCCGCCAGCATCCGGTTGAACCGCGTCGCGATCCGGGCGTCGAGCGCGGGCGTGTCGACCTCCAGCACATAGCGCAGCGTATCCTCGGCCAAGAGCGGCGCACCGGGCCGCCGCCGCCAGTCCGCGAGGCCACGGCCAGTGGTTTCCAGGACCTCCCAGGCGCGCTGGACCCGCATGGGGTTGCGCGCATCGAGGCCCGCCAGCGTCTCGGGATCACGTGCGGCGAGATCAGCGACCAGCGTCGCGAGCCGCCCGGCGTCGAGCGCCGCCTGGGACCTCCGGCGCACCTCGGGCGGCACGGCGGGAATCTCCGCGAGCCCTTGGGTCAGCGCCTCAAGGTAGAGGCCAGACCCGCCGACGACGATGGGCCGCAGACCGCGCGCCTGGCAATCCGCCAGCACCGGCGCGAGATCGCGAAGCCAGGCGCCGACGGAATAGGCCTCGGCGCCGTCCACATGACCGTAAAGCCGATGGGGCGCGCGGGCGCAGTCCTCGGCTTCGGGGCGCGCGGTCAGCACCCGCCAGCAGCCATAGACCTGAAGCGCGTCGGCATTGATCACCACGCCGCCGTCGCGCTCCGCCAGGCGCAGCGCCAGCGCCGACTTTCCCGAGGCCGTGGGACCTCCAATCAGCACGGGCCGACGACCCGTGAAAAACTCATTCACAACATAATCTCGCTTATCTGAGGACGATATGGGCCGCTCGTGGACGCCCTCCACACGGTCGCGCGAGCGCGCGACGCCGGCCGTTGACCGCCGCGCCGTTCCGTTCTGCAATGGCGCACCGATCCATGGAGACGACGATGGCGATCCCGACGATCAACGGCAAGCCGCCGCATCCGGCGGCGCTGCGGCTTGCGCGCGCAGAACGCGACGGGACGCTCGACCGCCGGAAGTTCCTCGCGCTCGCCACGGCGCTCGGCGTCGCGCCGGCGGCGGCTTACGGCCTCGCAGGCCTGGCGCCTCCGGCGGCGGCCCAGCCCGCGGGACGGCCCGGCGGCACGCTCCGCATCGCCATGCCGGTGATGAAGATCGAGGACCCGCGCCTGTTCGACTGGTCCCAGCAGGCCAACCTCGCCCGGCTCTTCTGCGAGCCCCTGGTGCGCTACATGCCCGACTTCACCTTCCAGCCCTGGCTGCTCGAAGCCTGGGAGGTGAACGCCGACGCCACCGAGTATTACCTCCACCTGCGCGAAGGCGTGCGCTGGTCGAACGGCGACGCCTTCACCGCCGAGGACGTGGTCCACAACTTCACCCGCTGGTGCCAGGCCCACGTGCCCGGCAACTCCATGGCCAGCCGCATGGCCCCGCTGATGGAGCGCAAGGGTTCCGAGACCTACGAGGTCGAGGTCGCCCGCGCCGACGGCTCCGTCGCCCGCGAGACGCGGGTGCGCGACGTCACCGGCCCGCGCGAGGACGCGATCCTGCGGATCGACGACCACACGCTTCGCCTGCGCCTCTCGACGCCCGACATCACCCTCATTCCCAATCTCTGCGATTATCCGGCGCTGATCGTCCACCGCGGCTTCGACGGACCGGACCTTGCCGCCCAGCCCGTGGGCACCGGACCCTGGCTGCTGGAGAACCTCGACCCCGGCGTCTCGGCCGCCTTTCGCCGGCGCGACGACGCGCCCTGGTGGGGCTCCGCGGTCGGGCTCGGCGCGGTCTATCTCGACGGGATCGCCTTCGTGGACACGGGCTCCGACCCCTCCGCGCTCATCGCGGCCTTCGAGGCCGACCGGATCGACGCGGTCTACGAGACGCCCCCGAGCTACGTGCAGGTGTTCGACGACCTCGGCCTCGTCCGGTCCGAGGCGCTGACCGGCAACACCCTCTGCGTGCGGATGAACGTCGCCGCGCCGCCCTTCGACCAGCAGGACGTGCGCCGGGCGGTGCAGCTCTCCGTCGACAACAAGGTGGTGCTCGACCTCGGCTACCAGGGCCGCGGCCGGGTGGCGGAAAACCATCACGTCGGGCCGATGCATCCGGAATACGCCCCCTTGCCACCCATCTCCCGCGATCCGGGCCGCGCCATGGAGCTGATCCGCGCGGCCGGCCAGGCCGGGGTCGAGATGGAGCTCGTCTCCCTCGACGACGAATTCGTGCGCAACACCTGCGACGCCGTGGCGGCCCAGATGCGCGACGCGGGGCTTTCGGTCAAGCGCACCGTCCTGCCCGCCGATGTCTACCGCGAGAACTGGACGCGCTTTCCCTTCTCCTGCACGGAATGGGGCGCGCGGCCGCTCGGGGTGCAGATCTATGCGCTCGCCTATCGCAGCGGCCAGCCCTGGAACGAGACCGGCTTCTCCGACCCCGAATTCGACGCTCTGCTGGAGCGGGCCTTCGCCATTCCGGAATCCGACGACCGGCGCATGGTCATGTCGCGACTGGAGACCATCCTGCAGGAGTCGGGCGTGCTGGTTCAGCCTTTCTGGCGGTCGATCTTCCGTCACGGGACCCTCCGAATCCAGGGCCTCGCCATGCATCCCACCTTCGAACTGCAGCTCGAGTCGGTCTGGCTTGAGCCCGCCTGACGCCGATCGTTTCGCGACCGCAGCAAAAATCCGCCGTCGCGCGCTGATCGTTTCAAGGGCGGATTTCGCCGCAGGCCCTCTTGCATTAAGCAGATGTGCACTGACATCCGCCTGAAACGGAAAGCGCCGATCCTCTGCGGCGCGACATGGGTTATGATTTGGCGGCGACGGCCGACGCCTATCACGGAGGCGTCACGCAGGATATGATGATGTCGCGGGGCGCGTGCGACAGGCGGCGGAACGAGGAGTTCGACAGGATGCGGGCGAAAGCGACGGGACCCGAAGCGGGGTTCGCGGGCATGAAGGGGCTGTTCGCCACGGTGGCGATTTTCAGCACGGTGGTGAACATCCTGATGCTCACCGGCTCCCTCTACATGCTCCAGGTCTATGACCGGGTGCTGGCCTCGGGGTCGAAGGAGACGCTGCTCGCGCTCTCGATCCTCGTCGCCGGGCTTTTCGCAATCATGGGCGTGCTCGACTACGTGCGCACCCGTGTCGCCGCGCGGATTGGCGCGATCGTCCAGGCGCGGCTCGACGCGCGGGTGTTCCGCGCCATCCTGCGCCGTTCGGTCATGCCGAACGAGCGCGCCAAGCCCGCCTCGGCGCTGAAGGACCTGGAAGCGGTCAACCGCCTCGCCGGGTCGCCGGTGCTCTTCGCGGTCTTCGACATGCCCTGGGCGCCGTTCTTCGTGGTGATGATCTTCGCCTTCCATCCCTGGCTCGGCTGGATGGCGCTCGCCGGCATGGTGATCCTGGTTGCGCTCACCCTGCTCAACCAGTCGATGACCCGCAAGCCCGAGGCGGAATCAAACCTCGCCACCCTCCAGGGCGACGCCTTCGCCGAAACCGTCCGCCAGCAGGGCGAGCTGGTCCAGGCGCTTGGCATGCGCGGCGCGGCCCTCGACCGCTGGAGCCGCCTGCGCGAGCGGGCGATGCGGGCGCAGCTCGCCTCGTCGGACCTGGTGGGCCAGTTCTCGACCATTTCCAAGACCTTCCGCTTTTTCCTGCAGTCGGCGATGCTCGGCCTCGGCGCCTATGTGGTGCTGCGGGGAGAGATGTCGGCGGGCGCGATGATCGCGGGCTCGATCCTGCTCGGCCGGGCGCTCGCCCCCGTGGAGCAGGCGATCGGCGGCTGGCCGCTGGTGCTGCGGGCCCGCTCCGGCTGGGCGAACCTCAAGACCCTGCTCGAGGCCACCCCCGAAACCGGAACGCCGACGGCCCTGCCCCGGCCCGCGGCCAAGCTCGAGGTCAGCCAGATCACCGTCTTTCCGCCCGACCAGCAGAAGGCGAGTCTCCGGATGCTCGACTTCCGTCTCGAGCCCGGCCAGGCGCTGGGGGTGATCGGTCAGTCGGCGTCGGGCAAGTCGACCCTCGCCCGGGTGCTGACCGGCATTTGGCGGCCCGCCTCCGGCGCGGTGCGGCTCGACGGCGCGGCCCTCGACCAGTACGATCAGGACATGCTGGGGCGCTACATCGGCTATCTGCCCCAGGACGTGGTGCTCTTCGACGGCACCGTCGCCGAGAACATCGCCCGGCTCGACCCGAAGCCCGACGACGCCGCGGTGGTCGAGGCCGCCAAGAAGGCGGGCGCACACCAGATGATCCTCCAGCTGCCCCAGGGCTACGATACGCCGGTCTCGGCCGGCGGCTCCCGTCTCTCCGGCGGGCAGAAGCAGCGCATCGGCCTCGCCCGGGCCTTCTATGGCGATCCGGTGCTGATGGTGCTCGACGAGCCGAACTCGAACCTCGACGCGGCCGGCCAGGACGCCCTCAACCTCGCGATCCGCCAGGCCAAGGCCGACGGCAAGGCCGTCATCATCATGGCCCATCGTCCGGCCGGCATCGCGGAATGCGACCTGATCCTCATCATCGAGGGCGGCATCGCCAAGGCCTTTGGCCCGCGGGACGAGGTTCTCAAGGCCCATGTCCGCAACTACGCCGCCGTCGCCGGCCGCATCGGCCAGGAGGCCGCCCAGTCATGACCGCCCTTCCCCCGGATCTGACGCCCGAACCCGCCGACCGCTGGCAGCTGCGGCGGTTCATGATCCTCGGCTATGCCACCCTCGCCTTCATGCTGGTGGGCTTCGGCGCCTGGGGCGGTTTCACCAAGATCGCGGGCGCGATCGTCGCCCACGGCGTGATCGAGGTCGAGGGCAACCGCCAGGTGGTCCAGCACCCCAAGGGCGGCGTGATCGAGCGCATCTTCGTGCGCGACGGCGACCAGGTCCAGAAGGGCCAGGTCCTGGTCGAGCTGGCCGGCGACGACGAGCGCAGCGAGCTCGGCATCGTCGAGGGTCAGTGGTACGAGATTCTCGCCCGCAAGGCGCGCCTCTCCGCCGAGCGCGACCTGGCCGAGAGCATCGTCTTTCCGCCCGATCTCGCGGAGCGCGCCGCCTCCGATCCCAAGATCTCCGAGCTGCTGGACGCCCAGCGGCAGCAGTTCGAGGCGACGCTCAAGGTCCGCAACGAGGAAATCTCCCAGCTCAGCGAGCGCGAGATCCAGATCCAGAAGCAGAACGACGGCTTGGTGGCGGTGGACAAGGCCACTCGCACCCAGCTCGATATGCTCAAGCAGGAGATCGACGTCCAGGACGAGCTCTATCGCAAGGGCCTGACCCAGCTCGCCCGGGTCTTGGCGCTGAAGCGCGAGCACGCGGCCCTGGAGGGCGAGGCGAGCAAGGCCGAGGCCGCCATCGCCGAGAACGGAGGCAAGATCGCCGAGATCGCCATCGAGCGGGTGCGGCTGATCTCCAAGGCCCGCGAGGACGCCATCGGCGAGCTGCGCGACCTCGAATACCGCGAGATCGAGCTGCGCGAGCGGCGACTGGCGCTGATCGAGCAAGTGGACGATCTCCAGCTGCGCGCGCCCGCGGCCGGCATGGTCTACGGCTCGACCGTCGACACGCTGCGCGGCGTGATCCGGGCGGCGGAGCCGGTGATGTACGTGGTGCCCAAGGACGCGGGCCTCGTGGTGCGCGCCAAGGTGGAGCCGGTGCACATCGACCGCGTGCACGTGGGCCAGGACGCGCGGATGCGCTTTTCCGCCTTCGACGCCCGCACCACCCCCGAGGTGGACGGCAAGGTGCTGAAAGTCTCGGCCGACGCCATCGAGGATCCGCAGACCCGGATGCGCTATTATCTCGCCGAGGTCTCGATCACTCCCGAGGCGCGGGCGAAGCTCGGCAACATCGAACTTCTGCCCGGAATGCCGGTGGAATCCTTCATCCGCACCGGCGACCGCAGCCCCCTGGACTACCTGACGAAACCGATGGCGGACTATTTCGCCAAGGCCTTCCGCGAAAGCTGACACGCGGGCCAGGCGCGCGCCGGACGGGCGCGCGCCTCTCGCCTTGACAGCGGGCGCCCCCAAGGGCGAGGTCCTTCGCCACCAAGCGGCGGAGGTTTCCATGCGCGTCGACGGCGTTCCCTATCGCACCCTCTGGCGCGACGGCCCGGCGGTGGTCGTGATCGACCAGCGGGCGCTGCCCCATGAATTCCGTATCGTGCGCCTCAAGGGACTCGCCGACGTCGCCCGGGCGATTTCCGAAATGTGGGTCCGCGGCGCGCCCCTGATCGGCGCGACCGCCGCCCATGGCATGGCGCTCGCCATGGCCGAGGACCCGTCCGACGCCGGGCTCGACGCCGCCGCGGCGCGGCTGGCGGCGACGCGGCCCACGGCGGTGAACCTCGCCTGGGCGATCGGCGAGATGCGGACGGCCCTCGCGTCCCTGCCGCCGGCGGCGCGGACCACGGCGGCGTGCGCCCGGGCCGATGCGCTCTGCGACGAGGACGTGGCGATCAACCGCGGCATCGGCGCCGCCGGGCTCGGCCTGATCCGCGAGATCGCGGCGCGCAAGGGAAGCGGGCCGGTCAACATCCTTACCCATTGCAACGCCGGCTGGCTCGCCACGGTGGACTGGGGCACCGCCACCGCGCCGATCTACATGGCCCATGACGCCGGCGTTCCGCTCCATGTCTGGGTGGACGAGACGCGGCCGCGCAACCAAGGCGCTCAGCTCACCGCCTGGGAGCTGGGCCGGCACGGGGTTCCCCACACGCTCGTCGTCGACAACGCCGGCGGCCACCTGATGCAGCGGGGCGCGGTCGACCTGGTCATCGTCGGGACCGACCGGGTCACCGCCCGCGGCGACGTGGCGAACAAGATCGGCACCTATCTCAAGGCTCTCGCCGCGGCGGACAACGGCGTGCCCTTCCACGTCGCCCTGCCCTCGCCCACCATCGACTGGAGCCTCGTGGACGGATTCTCCATCCCGATCGAGGAGCGCGCCCCGGACGAGGTGACGACGGTCTGGGGGCTCGCCCCCGGGGGCCCGGCCGCGGTGCGCATCTCGCCCGAGGCGACGCCCGCCGCCAATCCCGCCTTCGACGTGACTCCTGCCCGGTTGGTCACCGGCTTCATCACCGAACGGGGCCTCTGCCCGGCGACGCCCGAAGGGTTGGCTGGCCTTTTCCCCGACCGCGCCGCCACCTGACGCTTCTCCCGAAGCGATATGATATCTAACCTCATAGCGCCAGAGGCACGGGAGGGATGGCGATGGCTTGGGGACGGGCTTTGGGGGCGCTCGCCTTGGCTCTGGCGTCCGGCGGCGCCTTCGCGCAGCCCGCAGTGTTGCAGGGCGCGGTGAAGGCGCCGCTGACCCTCGACGCCGCGACGCTTCGGGCGATGCCGGCGACGTCCGTCGAGACCGCCTTCGAGACGTCGAAGGGGCCGGAGCGCGGGACCTACACCGGGGTCCTGCTCTGAAACCTCATCCAGAAGGCCGGGCTGGAGAACGCCGGCGGTAAGAACGCCGAGCTGCGCCACAGCCTGATGGTGACCGGCGCGGACGGCTACGCCGTGGCGGTGGCGGTCGGGGTGTTCGCGCCGCGCTTCGGGAACAAGGCCGTGCTGCTGGCCTATGAGGGCGGCGACGGGAAGGTCGATCCCGACCATCTGCGGCTGATCTTTCCGGGGGACCTCCATGGCGGCCGCGCCGTGTCGAACGTGGTCTCCATCGAGGTGCGATAGCGCCTCACGCGGCCCCGTCGGTGAACTGGAGCCGCGCGAGCCGGGCGTAGAGCCCGCCCTCGGCCACCAGGGCGCCGTGGCTGCCTTCGGCGACGATCCGCCCGTCCTCGAAGACCAGGATGCGGTCCGCCCGCTTCACCGTGGCGAGCCGGTGGGCGATGACGAGGGTCGTGCGCCCTTCCGCCAGGCGCTCTACCGCCGCCTGCACCGCCCGTTCGCTCTCCGCGTCGAGCGCCGAGGTCGCTTCGTCGAGCAGGAGCACCGGCGCGTCGCGCAGGATCGCCCGGGCGATGGCGATCCGCTGGCGCTGCCCCCCGGAGAGCATGACCCCGCGCTCGCCCACATAGGTGTCGTAGCCCTGGGGCAGCCGCATCAGAAAGTCGTGGGCCGCCGCCGCCTGGGCCGCCGCCTCCACCTCCGCGTCGGTGGCCTCGGGCCGGCCGAAGCGGATGTTCTCCCGCGCCGTGGTGGCGAAGATCACCGGCTCCTGCGGCACCAGGGCGATCTGCCGGCGAAAATCCGAGCGGGCGAGGTCGCGCAGGTCGGCACCGTCGAAGGTCACCCTGCCCTCGTCCGGGTCGAAAAACCGCATCAGGAGCTGGAAGATCGTGGTCTTGCCCGCCCCTGAGGGCCCCACCAGTGCCACGGTCTCGCCGGGCCGGGCGACGAAGCTCAGCCCCGACAGCGCCGCGGTCTCCGGCCGCGCCGGGTAGCGGAAGGTCACGTTCTCGAAGGCGATGCCCCCCGCCGCCCGGGCGGGCAGCGCCAGGGGCACGGCGGGATCCGCAATGCTGTCGACCGAGTCGAGCAGCTCCACCAGCCGCTCGGTCGCCCCCGCGGCGCGCAGGAGTTCGCTCCAGATCTCCGAGAGCGCCGCGGCCGAGCCCGCCACCATCACCGCATAGATGACGAACTGCACCAGTTCGCCCGGGGTCATGACGCCGGCGCGCACGTCCCGCGCCCCCATCCACAGCACCACGACCACCGAGGCGAAGACCAGGAAGATCACGATCGCCGTCAGCACCGCCCGGGCCAGGATCCGGCGCTTGGCGGTGTCGAATCCCGCCTCCGCCAGCCGGCCATAGGCCGCCCGCGCCGATCCCTCGCTGGTGTAGGCCTGCACCGTCTGGGCGGCCAGCAGCGTCTCGGAAGCCTGGGCCGACCCCTCGGCGATCCGGTCCTGGCTCTCGCGCGACAACCCCCGCAGCCGCCGCCCCAGCGCCAGGATCGGCACGATGACCAGCGGCACCCCGATCAGCACCAGCCCGGTCAGCTTCGGGCTCGTCCAGAACAGCAGCCCCAGCCCCCCGACCAGGGTCAGCAGGTTGCGCAGGGCGATGGAGACCGACGACCCCACCACCGACAACACCACCGTCGTGTCGGTGGTCAGCCGCGACAGCACCTCCCCGGTCATGATCCGCTCGTAGAAGCCGGGGCTCATGCCGATGACCTTGTCGTAGACCGCCTTGCGGATGTCGAAGACCACCCGCTCGCCCAGCCGCGTCACCAAGTAGAAGCGCAGCGCCGTGCCGAGCGCGAGCGCCCCGGCGATGGCGAGCGCGGCGCCGAAATAGGCGTCCATCAGCGCGAGGTTCTCGATCCCGAACCCGTCCACCACCCGCCGCACCGCCAGCGGCAGGGCGAGCGACAGCCCGGCGGTGACGGTCAGCGCGACCAGCGCCCCCCAGACCAGGCCGCGATAGGGGGCGAGGAACCGCCCGAGCGCCTTCAGCGGCCCGACCGCCTTGGCCTTGTCCCGATCCAGCCCGACGACCTCGACCATGCCTCGCTCCCCTGCTGGCGCGGGGCTTATCAACCCGGCCGGGAAGCTTCAAGCGCGCCGGAGCGCTCTGGTCAGCCGCCGAGAGCCCACGCGACGAGGCTGAGGCAAAGCAGCGCCCCGAGCGCGACCGAGATCGACCGGCTGGTCCGCAGCTTGCGCCGGCAGGCGGCGAGTTCGAATTCGGTGGTGGCGAGGCGCAGCCCCTCGGCGACGCGCGCATCCCGCGCCGTCTTCGCGCCGATACCGGGCGCGCGCGACCGCGCGGTTGTCTCGAACGGCGGAACCGGATCATGGAGAGTCATGCGATTCCCTCCAACAAGACGCGTCATGCGCCTTGGACCTGAGGCTTTGACGAGTATGCGTTCAAAAACCCACAGGGTAAAAGTGCGCGCAGCGTCGCAGCCTTGATCTTGCGAGAAGAATCTGGATCGCACGGAGGAAAAGGCAAGTCCGCCCCTGCGCGACTTCTAGGCGAAGCGCCCCAGGGGCCGATCAATCAAGGCGGCGATGGAGCGGGTGATGGGAATCGAACCCACGTATTCAGCTTGGAAGGCTGCTGCTCTACCATTGAGCTACACCCGCGGTCCCTTCCGTCTAGCCGACCCGGGCGGCGGCCGCAAGGTTGCGTCGCCGCCCGCCACGCCGGCTATCGGTCGAGGCACCAGCGCATGACCGCCTTCTGGGCGTGCAGACGGTTCTCGGCCTCGTCGAAGATCGCCGAGGCGGGGCCGTCCATCACCTCGCTCGTCGCCTCCTCGCCGCGATGCGCCGGCAGGCAGTGCAGGAACACCGCCTCCGGCGCGGCCATGGCCATCAGCCGCGCGTTCACCTGGTAGGGGCGCAGCAGGTTGTGCCGCCGCTCCTTGGCGGACTGGGCGTCGTGCATCGAGACCCAGGTGTCGGTGACCACCAAATCCGCCCCCTCCGCAGCCTTGAGCGGATCGCGCTCGATCAGGATGCGCGCTCCCTTGCCGCGGGCGAACTCGACCGCGCGCGGGTCGGGATCGAGCGCCGGCGGCCCGGAGAAGGTGAAGTCGAAGCCGAACTGCCCCGCCGCGTGCAGGAAGGAAGCGCAGACGTTGTTGCCGTCCCCGAGCCAGACCGCCTTGCGCCCGGCGATCGGGCCGCGCCGCTCCTCGAAGGTCAGAATGTCTGCGAGGATCTGGCAGGGATGGCTGGAGTTGGTCAGGCCATTGATCACCGGGACCGTGGCGAAGTCCGCCAGCTCCTGCAGCACCGACTCGTCGAAGGTGCGGATCATGATCAAGTCGACGTAGCGCGACAGCACCCGGGCGGTGTCGGCGATGGTCTCGCCGTGGCCGAGCTGCATCTCGGCCCCCGACAGCACCAGCGACTGGCCGCCGAGCTGGCGCACGCCCACGTCGAAGCTGACCCGGGTGCGGGTCGAGGGCTTCTCGAAAATCAGCGCCACCACGTGGCCGGCGAGCGGCTGTTCGCGGTCGGGCGCGCCCTTGGGCAGGCCCGACCGGGCGGCCTTCATCGCCGCCGCCTGGTCGAGCATCGCCCGCAGGTCGGCGGCCGGGGTGGTGTGGAGGTCGAGGAAATGTCTCATGCCGCCGATCCCAGGGCCGCGGCCGCGGCGTCGAGGCGGCGCAGCCCCTCCTCCACCTCGGCCTCGGTCAGGTTCAGCGGCGGCAGCAGACGCACGACGTTGTCCGCAGCCGGCACCACGATGACCTGCGCGCCGTAGCCCGCCTTGACCAGGTCGGCGGGCGCGACCTTGCATTTCAGGCCCAGCATCAGCCCCTCGCCCCGCACGCCCTCGAAGACGTCCGGATGAGCGGCGACCAGCCCCTCCAGCCCTTGGCGCAGGCGGCCGCCGATCCGGCTCACCTGGTCGAGGAAATCGGGCTCGGCGACGATGTCGAGCACCGCGCAGCCCACGGCGCAGGCGAGCGGGTTGCCGCCGTAGGTCGAGCCATGGGTGCCGAGGACCATGCCCTGCGCCGCCTTCTCGGTGGCGAGGCAGGCGCCGAGTGGAAAGCCCCCGCCGATGCCCTTGGCGACCGTCATGATGTCCGGCGCGATCCCCGCCCATTCGTGATGGAAGAGCCTGCCGGTCCGGCCCATGCCGCACTGGATCTCGTCGAGGATCAGGAGGACCCCGGTCTCGTCGCAGAGCGCGCGCAGGGCCCGCAAATCCTCGACCGACAGCGGCCGGATGCCCCCCTCGCCCTGGATCGGCTCCACCAGCACGGCGGCGGTTTCGGGGCCGATCGCGGCGCTCACCTGGTCGAGGTCGAAGAACGGCAGGTGGTCGAAGCCGGGGACCACGGGGCCGAAGCCCTTGACCATCTTCTCCGACCCGGCGGCCGAGATCGCGCCGTAGCTCCGGCCGTGGAACGAGCCTTCGAAGGCGATGATGCGGTTGCGCTGCGGCGCGCCGGCGGCGTCGAAATGCTTGCGCGCCATCTTGATCGCGCATTCGATCGCCTCCGTCCCCGAATTGGTGACGAAGACCGTGTCGGCGAAGGTCAGCGCCACCAGCCGTTCGGCCAAGGCCTGCTGCTGGGGGATCTGGTAGAGGTTCGACACATGCCAGAGCCGCCTCGCCTGCGCCTCCAGAGCCGCGACGAGGGCCGGATGGGCGTGGCCGAGGGCGCAGACGGCGATGCCCGCCCCGAGGTCGAGATATCGCTCGCCCGCCTCGGTCACGAGCCAGGGGCCTTCGCCTTGCACGAAGGCAAGGGGCGCGCGGGCATAGGTCGGAAGGACGGGAGGGATCACGGGCGCTCTCCATCGCGCGGGGCCGCGGAAACGCAAAACCCCACCGGCGGCCACGGCGGTGGGGAGGGGGCGGTTCTGCCGCAGACCGCCGCGCAAGTCAATCGCGACGCGCCGCCGCCTGGCCCTTGCGCCGGGCGCGGCCATTCGCCTCGCCGCGACACGGGTCGGGCGTTTTCCCCGGGCCTCGCCTTGCGCCCGGAGGGGTCCGCCCCTTAATATGCGGCCCGAGCGCGGCCCGCCGCCGCGCGCGCCCCTACCGCCCCAACCGACGGAGCAAGCCCCGTGATGTCCTGGACCGACGAACGCGTTGAGGCGCTGAAAGCCATGTGGGCCGAGGGCAAGAGCGCAAGCCACATCGCCAAGGAACTGGGCGGGGTCACCCGCAACGCGGTCATCGGCAAGGTGCACCGCCTCGGCCTCTCGAACCGCGGCCCGAACGGCGACCGGCCGGAGGAGGAGATCGCCGCGCCGATCCCGGAGCCCGCGCCCATGCCCGCGCCCGAGATCGCCGCCGATCCCGCGCCCGCCGAGGCGCAGCCCCCGCGCGCCAAGGAGAGCGCCGCCGTGTCGACCATCCGCCCGAAGCCGCCGGTCCCGACCCCAGGCCAGCCGCTGCCGCCCCAGCCTGCGGGCTCGGAGATCAGCTCCGAGGCGCTGGCCAATCTCGCCGAAGTGGCCAAGAAGGCCCGCCGCCTGACGCTGATGCAGCTGACCGAGCGCACCTGCAAATGGCCGATCGGCGATCCGGCGACGGACGACTTCTGGTTCTGCGGCCTGCCCTGCGCCGCCGGCAAGCCCTATTGCGAGACCCATGTGGCGGTGGCCTTCCAGCCGATGTCCGCCCGCCGCGACCGTCGCGCCGGGGGCCGCTGACCTGGACGGGCCCATCCTCGAGCGACCCGTCCTCGACCTCGCCACGGTCGTCTATCGCGACGAGCTGCCGCTGATCCGCCTGCAGGCGCGATCGATCGCGCGCATGCTCGATCCGCGCGGCATCGGCGCGATCCTCGTGGTGGTGAACGACCGGGAGGAGGAGGCCTGCCTCGCCGCCCTGCGCGAGGTCCTGCCCGACTACGGCCCCTTCGCCGACCGGGTCGAGCTGCTGCGCCCCGCGGACCTTTTCGCGCTGCGCCCTTCGCGGCTCGGCCCCCGCGGGCCCTGGCAACGGGCCAAGGCGGCCTTCACCACGAACCGCTGGCGCTATCCTTTCGGCGTGAAGGGCGGCTGGCGGGGCAACCGCGGCTGGGCGGTGCAGCAGGCGCTGAAGCTCGCTGTGGCGCGCCGGGGCGAGGCGGCGAACCTCTGCATCCTCGACGCCAAGAACCATTTCATCCGGCCTGTCGGGGTTGAGGCCATGGTGGCGGAGGACGGCCGGCCGCGGGCGCGGCTCGAACTGCCGAACGCCAAGCACCGGCGCTGGAACAAGGCGGCCTTCCGGCTCCTGGGCGCGCCGCCGCCGGGACGTGACGATCGGGCGCCGCCGACGCTCACCCCCTTCGTGGTCAGCCGCGCCGACCTGCTCGCGACGCTCGAGGCGCTCGAGGCGCGGATGGGCCCGGCCGAGGCCTTCTTTTCCCGCAAGCGCAGCGAGGAATCGGAATTCGCGCTGATCCACGCGGCGATCGCCCGGCGGCCCGGCGGGGTCGAGGCCGCCTTCGCCTCCGGCCTGCGCGCCGCCGCGACCCTGCGCCGCAAGAAGGACGACGCCACGGTCGACCGGCTGCTGACCCGGGTCGAACAAGGGGAGGCGGACATGCTGTCCATCCACCGCACCCTCCTCGGCCGGCTGAAGCCGGAGCATCTCGCCCGGCTCGACGCCATCTGGGCGGCGGCCGGCCTCGACGCCAGCGAGCTTGTGAGCGCCGACGCGGCCCGGCGGGACGCGACCTCCGGCTCTCAGCCGGCGTAGGTCTCGTCGAGGGCGTAGCCCGAGGAGCGCACCGTGCGGATCGGGTCGCGGTCGCCCCGGCGGTTCAGGGCCTTGCGCAGCCGGCCCACATGAACGTCCACCGTGCGGATCTCCACGTAGACGTCATGTCCCCAGACCCGGTCGAGCAGCTGCTCGCGCGAGAACACCCGGCCCGGCCGCTGCAGCAGCACGTCGAGCAGGCGGAACTCGGTCGGGCCCAGGTGGATGTCGCGCTTGCCCCGCCGCACCCGGCAGGACTGACGGTCGAGCACGATGTCGGCGAAGGTGGCCACGTCCCCCGCCAGGGCCGGCGCCGTGCGGCGCAGCACCGCGCGCATCCGCGCCACCAGCTCCGACATCGAGAAGGGCTTGGTGACGTAGTCGTCCGCGCCCACGTCGAGCCCGCGGATCCGGTCGTCCTCCTCGCCCCGGGCGGTGATCATGATGACCGGGATCTCCCGGGTCTCGGCCCGGGTGCGGAGCTGGCGGCAGAGCTCGATGCCCGAAACGTTGGGCAGCATCCAGTCCATCAGCACCAGATCGGGCCGACCTTCCTCCACCGCCAGCATCACCTCGTCGCCGTCGGCGACCGTGGCGACGGCGAAGCCTTCCTTCTCCAGATTGTAGCAGATGAGATGGCTGATCGCCTCCTCATCCTCGACCACCAGAACCTTGGCGCACATCGGCGGACCCCCTGTCCGTCATTCGCGGATGAAATCGACGCCCGAGGGTTCGCCCTTGGGCCGGTCGTCGCTCAGGCGCTCGCCCGTGACGATGTAGTGGATCATCTCGGAGATATGGGTGGTGTGGTCGCCGATCCGCTCCAGGTTCTTGGCGAGGAACAGCAGGTGCGCCCCCACCCCGATGAGCCGGCTGTCCTCGACCATGTAGGTCACCACCTCGCGAAAGATGGCGTTGTACATCTCGTCGATCTCGTAGTCCTGGTTCCAGATCTGGAGCGCCATCTCGACGTCGCGCGAGGCATGGGCGTTCAGCACGTCCGAGAGCTGGGTCAGGGTGGCGCGCCCCATCCGGACGATGGAATTGGTCAACCGCACCTGGCGGGTGGCCGACAGCGGGATCGCCCGCTTGGCGATGTTCTTGGCGAGATCGCCGATGCGCTCCAGCGTGTTGGCGATCTTCAGGGCCGAGATCAGCACCCGCAGGTCCTCGGCCACCGGCTGACGCATGGCGATGATCCGCACCACCTGCGCCTCCAGCTCGAACTCCAACACGTCGAGCGCCTTGTCCCGCTCGATCACCTCCCGGGCGAGGCGGGAGTCCCGGCTCTGGACGGATTCCAGCGCCTTGGACAGGAGCTCCTCGCAAAGCCCCCCCATCTCCGAGATCTTGCCCTGAATCTGGACGAGATCCTCGTCGAAGCTCGATACGATATGCGCCATCTTGTCTGGACCCGCCTCGGCTGTCTTGTCGCGGCGCGGGTCTCCTCCCTTCGCCGCTCGCGTTTTCGGGCAGTATATCGCCCGCCGCGACACGACTATTGCAGTTCTGCGACGTTTTTGTGAAGGCCGCGCCGAGGCTCACGCCTGACGGCGCAGGGGCGGCTCGGGCGCGGGCTTCGCGTCCAGTTCCGCCGGCAGGACATCCGCGGCCCGGGGCAGCCAGACGGTGAAGGTGCTGCCCTTGCCCGGCGTCGAGGCGATCTCCAGCCGGCCCTCGTGGCGATTGAGGATGTGCTTGGCGATGGCGAGGCCGAGCCCCGTGCCGCCCTTGGCGCGGCTCGACGAGACGTTCACCCGGTAGAACCGTTCGGTCAGCCGCGGAAGGTGCTCGCGCGGGATCCCCGGGCCCTGGTCGGCCACGCTGACGCCCACCCGCCCGCCGGCGTTCTTGCCCTGGGCCGAGAAGATCCGCACCGCGCCGCCCGCCTCGCCGTATTTCAGCGCATTGTCGATGAGGTTGACGAAGACCTGGGCGAGCTGGTCGCGGTCGCCCGTGACCAGCGCCGCGTCGCCGGGGGCGAGATCGAGCTCGATCCGCGCCCCCCGCGCCTCCGCCATGGGAGCGAGGGCGCTGGCGCTCTCCGCGGCCAGGTCGTGCAGCGAGCAGATTTCCGCCGGGCGCAGGTGCTCTGTCATTTCGATGCGGCTGAGCGACATCAGGTCGTCCACCAGCCGCTGCATCCGCCCCGCCTCCCGCGCCATGATGGCGAGGAACCGCTCGCGGGCGGCCGCATCGTCGCGGGCATGGTTCTGCAGAGTCTCGATGTAGCCCAGCACCGAGGCGAGCGGCGTGCGCAGTTCATGACTGGCGTTGGCGATGAAGTCCGAGCGCAGCTGCTCGGCTCGGCGCGCCTCGGTGCGGTCGTCGAGCTGCACGATCACCTGCGGCTCGCCGCCGAAGGCCTCGTCCGCGGGCAGAAGCCCGACGCGGGCCTCGAAGAACCGCTCGCGCCCCTGGTGAGTGGCGAATTGCAGCGACCGCTCGCCGCTGTCCGCGAGGGTGGCGGTGACCGCTTCGACGAAGGCGGGCGCCCGGATCAGGTTGGCGAAATGCGCCCCCGCCTGCAACCGCGGCAGGGTGCGATGCGCCGCCGGATTGGCGTAGAGCACCCGCCCGGTCCGGGCGATCACCAGGAGGGGCGCGGGCAGCGTCTCGAGCAGCGGCCGGCTGGACGGGGCAAGGGTCGCCGTGCGTTCCGCGGCGGCAAGCGCAGGCAGAGGAGGCTCGGCCGGCGGCGCGTTCTTCTCTCGCTGGGGCCAGAAGGCGGTGGCCGCGAGCAGCGAGCCGAGCACGCCGACCCCGAAGGCGACCAGCGGCGCCGAAGGCAGGGCCGAGGCCGCCGCGAGCGCGGTCGAGACCGCCAGCGTCAGGATCGCGACGCGCCAGGCCGACATGCGGTTTTCCTCCCTTTCGCGGGCATGGCCATACCAGCCGACGCCCTTCTCAGGAAGGAGCATTGCCGTCGGCGGACCGTCATATATCTATGTGGGCCAAGAGGAGGGGCCACGACGATGATCCGCTATGCGCTGCGTTGCGCCCAGGGCCACAGGTTCGACAGCTGGTTCGCCTCGGGCGCGGAGTTCGACCGCCTGCAGGGGGCGAGGCTGCTCTCCTGCGCAGTTTGCGGCGATGCGCAGCTCGAAAAGGACCTGATGGCTCCGAGCCTCGCCGCCGGAACGCCCGCGCCCACAGACGAGGACCGCGCGGCCTCCGGGCGCGGGCCCCTCGCCACCCCGGCCTCGCCTGCCGAACAGGCGCTCGCCGAGCTGCGCCGCCGGATCGAGGCGACGTCGGAGGACGTGGGGCGCGACTTCGCCGCCGAGGCCCGGCGCATCCACGCGGGCGAGGCCCCGAACCGCCCGATCATCGGCGAGGCGCGCCCCTCCGAGGCGCGGGCGCTGATCGAGGACGGCGTTCCCGTCGCCCCCCTCCCCTGGACCTCGCCCCGCAAGACAAATTGAGGGGTCCGCCAGGGCGCGCGCCCGTCACCCCGTCTCCTGCGCCTCGCGGATCGCGTCGCGGGCCCCCGCCCGACCCCGGCCGGAGAGCGAGGGCGTCGCCATGAAGAAGCGGTGGCAGGAGAACAGCTCCGCCCCCGCTTCCTCCGGCTGGTGGCGCAGCCAGGACCCGTCCGGTTGGGCCACCCAGCTCTGGGCCTGGTCGGCCATGTTCGCCGCCATGATCTGGTCGACGATCTGGGCGTGGACCGTGGGATTGACGATCTCCACCAGCGTCTCGATGCGTCGGTCGAGGTTGCGCTCCATCCAGTCGGCCGAGGAGATGTAGACCCGCGCCTTGTCGGAGGGCAGGCCGTGGCCCGATCCGAAGGCGACGATGCGGGAATGCTCCAGGAACCGGCCGATGATCGACTTCACCCGGATGTTCTCGGAGAGCCCCGCGACGCCCGCGCGCAAGCCGCAGATTCCCCGCACCACCATGTCGATGCGCACCCCCGCCTGGCTCGCGGCGTAGAGCGCGTCGATGACCTCGGCGTCGGTGATGGCGTTGAGCTTGACCCAGACCGCCCCAGGCCGGCCGGCCTTCACATGCTCGATCTCCTCGCGCAGACCGGCGAGGATGCGCGGCTTGATCATGTGCGGGCTGATCGCGAGGTTCTCCAGCGCCACCGGCTTCACATAGCCGGTGACGTAGTTGAAGACCTTGGTCGCGTCCCGCCCGAGCGCCCGGTCGCAGGTGAAGAGCGACAGGTCGGTGTAGATGTTCGCCGTCCCGGGGTGATAGTTCCCGGTGCCGAAATGGGTGTAGGTGACCAGCTCGCCCGCCTCGCGCCGCACCACGGTCGAGATCTTGGCGTGGGTCTTCCAGTCGATGAAGCCATAGACCACCTGCGCCCCGGCCCGCTCCAGCCGGCGGCTCTGGCGGATGTTGGCGGCCTCGTCGAACCGGGCCTTGAGCTCCACCAGGGCGGTGACGGATTTCCCGTCCTCCGCCGCCTCGCAGAGCGCGGCGACGATCGGGCTGTCCCGGCTGGTGCGATAGAGCGTCTGCTTGATCGCCACCACGTCCGGGTCCCGCGCCGCCTGCTCCAGGAAGCGGACCACGGTGCCGAAGGTCTCGTAGGGGTGGTGCAGCAGCATGTCCTTCAGGCGGATCGCGGCGAAGATGTCGCCCTCGAAATCCTGCACCCGCTCGGGCATCCGCGGGGTGAAGGGCGGCCAGAGCAGCTCGGGCCGCGGCGCCCGGCACAGCTCCGACAGATCGGCGAGGCCGATGATCCCGGGCAGGTCGACCACCTCGTCGTCCTCCACCCCGAGCGAGCGGACGATCAACCGCTTCAGATCCGCCGGGGCGTCGGCGGTCATGGTGAGCAGGATCACCTCGCCCCGCCGCCGCCGCTTCAGCGCCGTCTCGAACTCGCGGACCAGGTCCTCGGCCTCTTCCTCCACCTCCAGGTCGCTGTCGCGCAGCAGCCGGAAGCAGCAATGGCCGAGCATCGCATAGCCCGGGAACAGCCGGTCGAGGCAGACCTCCAGCAACCCTTCCAGCGGCAGGAACCGGAGCTGCCCCTTGGTCCCGGGCGCGAGGCGAACCAGCCGGGGCACCTGGGCCGGCACCGGCAGCAGCGCCTCCAGCACCGTGTCGTCCTCCTCGCGCCGCAGCTTCAGACCCATGGCGAAACCGCCGTTGGCGATGAAGGGAAAGGGATGCGCGGGGTCGATCGCCAGGGGCGAGAGGATGGGAAAGACCTGCTCGAAGAAATAGGCCTCCAGCGTCTTGACGTCGGCGGCCTTCAGATCGGCGGGGGCGAGGATCTCGATCCCCTCCGCCGTCAGCTCCCGCTGCAGCACGCCCCAGCATTCCTGCTGGCGCATCATCAGCGCCCGGGCGTCGGCGTCGATCCGGCGCAGCTGCTCGGTCGGGGAGAGGCGGTCCGCGCTCTGGGCCGCCACCCGCGCCCGCTGCAGGCCGCGCAGGCCGGCCACCCGGACGGAATAGAATTCGTCGAGGTTGGAGGCCGAGATCGACAGGAACCGCACCCGTTCCAGGAGCGGCGTCGCCGGATTCTCCGCCTCCGCCATCACCCGCCAGTTGAACGCAAGCCACGAGAGCTCGCGGTTGATGAAGCGGTCCGGGCCGGTCACGTCGATCTCGGGGGGCGCCACGCCCGGGCCCGGGACGGTGGCGAGGAAATCGGCGTCGATGCGCGGCGTCGCAAAGGTCTCGAGCATGAAGCGATTCCCGGAAACGCGTGAAAATCGGGCGGAATTCTTCAATTCTAGGCGGTTGCGGCGCCGACGCAAGGCCCGCTCACGCCTCCGCGAGCGGCGCCCCCACCGCGGCGAGCAGCGCGGCGGCGGCCCGGCTCGGCGGGCGGTCCCGGCGGCGGAGCACATGAAACTCCCGCTCGGGCAAGGGCGCGTCGACGAGGCGCAGCAGCCCCGCCTCCAGGCTCGGCGCCGCCACCGAGGCCGAGAGGGCGGTGGCCCCCAGCCCCGCCTCCACCGCGCCGCGCACCGCCTCGTTCGAGGGCAGCTCCAGCCGCACGTCGAGGCGGCCCGGATCGACCCCCCTGCCCGCCAGCGCCGCCTCGAACACCGCCCGGGTGCCCGAGCCCGGCTCGCGCAGCACCCAGGCCGCCCGGGCCAGGTCCGCAGGTCCCGGCGCCGGCCCCTCGGCCCAGGGGTGATCGGGCGCGACCAGCACCACCAGCTGGTCCCGGGCGACGACCGCGGGCCGGCAGTCTCCGTCCTCCGCCAGCCCTTCGATGAAGCCCAGCTCCGCCTCGCCCGCCGCCACGGCCGCCTGGACCTGGCGGGTGTTGCCGACCGCGAGCCGGATCGCGATCCGCGGATGGGCCAGGCGATAGGCGGCCAGATGCCGCGGCAGCCAGTAGCCGGCGATGGTCTGGCTCGCCTGGAGGATCAGCGTTCCCCGCTCCAGCCGGCCGAATTCCGCGAGCGCGGTCTCGGCCCGGGCCGCCTGTCCCAGAACCGCCCGCGCCTCGCGCAGCAGGGTCCGCCCGGCCTCGGTCAGCTCCACCCGCCGGCCCACCCGGTCGAACAGCCGCACCGCGTGGCGGGCCTCCAGCGCCGCCACCGCCCGGCTGACCGCCGATTGCGCGAGGCCGAGCGCCTCCGCCGCCTGGGTGACGTGCTGCCGCTCGGCGACAGCGACAAAGATGCGGAGCTGCTCCAGCGTCATCGAAAAACGATCCTGTTTCCGGATTATACCAAGCTGATCAATGCATTGGAAGGATTAAAACGGAAGGGCTATCTGCAACGGCGTTCAGCGCAGGAGCCCTCCATGTCCCGTTCGCCGAGTTCCCCCGTCCCGCCGCGGTCCCTTCTGGAGGTCGTGCGGAACTTCGCCCCCAACTGGTTCGCGGTCACCATGGGGGTGGGGGCGCTGGCGCTGGTCCTGCGGCAGGTCCCCGGCGCGCCGGAGCCGCTCGGCCTCCTCGCGACGGGGCTCTGGCTCCTCGACATCGGACTCTTCGCGGCCTTCGCCCTGCTCTACGGGGCGCGCTGGCTGCTCTTTCCGGCGGAGGCGCGGCGGGTCTTCGCCCATCCGGTGATGTCGATGTTCCTCGGGACGATCCCCATGGGCCTTGCGACCATCGTCAACGGCTTCGTTTTCTTCGGCCCGGGGCTGATCGGCGGAGCGGCGATGGGCGTCGCCCTCGGCCTCTGGATCCTCGATGCGCTGCTCGCGGTCGCGTGCGGCCTGGCGGTGCCCTTCCTGATGTTTACCCGCCAGAGCCACAGCTTCGAGCGCATGACGGCCGTCTGGCTCCTGCCGCTCGTCGCGGCCGGGGTGGCGGCGGCGAGCGCCGGGACGCTCGCGCCGCATCTCGACCCGGCGACGGGCCGGGCGCTGGTCCTCGCGGGCTACGGGCTCTGGGCCTTTTCCGTGCCGATCGCCATGAGCGTGCTGGCGCTCCTGTTCCTGCGGCTGGCGCTTCACAAGCTGCCCGAGCGCGAAATGGGCCCCACGGCCTGGCTGGCGCTGGGGCCCATCGGGACGGGCGCGCTCGGCCTCCTGCTCCTGGGCGAGAACGCCAGGGACCTCTTCACGGACGGCCCCCTCGCCGGGGCGGGGGCGACGGCCTTCGGCTTCGGCGTTCTCGGCGGGCTGATCCTCTGGGGCTACGGGCTCTGGTGGCTCGGGCTCGCGGTCCTCAAGACCGGGCGCTACCTGCGCGGCGGCCTGCCCTTCAACCTCTCCTGGTGGGCCTTCACCTTTCCGCTCGCGGTCTACGGGCTCGCCACCCTCGCTCTCGGCCGGCTGACCGAGGTCCGGGCCTTCGACCTCGCCGGAACGCTCATCGCCGCCATCCTCGCGATCCTCTGGACGGTGGTGGCGACGCGGACCCTGGCGGGCGTCCGGAGCAGCGTCCTCTTCGTCTCGCCCTGCCGCGCGCCGCTCCCGGAGGAGGGCCGCCCGCCCCTCCCGGCGCCCGCCCTCGCCGCCTGACGTTGCAGGGCCGCGCCGCCGTTCCGCCACACATCCGGAGGAAAGACGCGCCGTCCAGGGACGGCTGGTCCGGCGAAGATCACGCTCTCCCTGCACTGACTGGCCGCGTGGGCGTCCCCATCGCTTCAGGCGCCCCCCGTGACAGCGCCGGCTCGGCGGGCTAGGAGCGGGCGGCCGCCCGGGAGGCGGCGGAGACGAGGCGCGGGCCATGATCGGCGGACTGGACATCACCCATCTCCTCTGGCTTGCGGGGGCGCTCCTGGCGGGGGGCGCGGCGACGGGCCTGCTCGCGGGGCTCTTCGGGGTCGGCGGCGGGGCGATCACCGTGCCGATCCTCTACGAGGTCTTCGGCCTCGTCGGCGCCGCGGACGACGTGCGCATGCCCCTCGCGGTGGGCACCTCGCTCGCCATCATCATTCCCACCTCGCTGAAGTCCGCCGCCGGGCACAAGGCCAAGGGCGCGGTCGACATGGCGGTGCTGCGGGCCTGGGCGGCGCCCCTGGTGATCGGCGTCGCGCTCGGCGCGGCGGTCGCCCGCTTCGCGCCCCCGCAGGTCTTCCAGATAGTCTTCATCTTCGTCGCGGCGATCAACGCCACGAAGCTCCTCTTCGGGCGGGAGTCCTGGCGGCTGGGGCCGGACCTGCCCGACGGCTTCGCCCGCAAGGCCTACGGCTTCGTCATCGGCCTGCTCTCGGCGCTGATGGGGATCGGCGGGGGGGCGCTGTCGACCCTGGTGCTGACGCTCTACGGCCGGCCGATCCACCAGGCGGTGGCGACCTCCGCCGGGGTGGGGGTGCTCATCTCGATCCCCGGGGCGCTCGGCTACGTGGCGGCGGGCTGGGGCCGGGCGGGCCTGCCGCCGCTGTCGCTCGGCTTCGTCTCGCTCATCGGCTTCGCCCTGGTGGTGCCGGCGACGCTGCTCACCACCCAGATCGGGGTGAACCTCGCCCATGCCCTGCCCCGGCGCCGGCTGGAGCTGCTCTTCGGGACGTTCCTGCTGCTGGTCTGCCTGCGCTTCGTCTACGCCATCGCCGTCTGAGAAAGTCCCCCGCAAGTCCTCGTCCGGCGCGAAGCCAGACAAGGGCGAGGCGCAACACGCGTGTTATGCGGTCCATCTTGTTGTTTCCAAAATATTTTCCGAAAAACGTTCAGACGATCTCAACAAAGGTTGACGATTTTTTCGGGTGTTTCACGGACCTGCGGGCGCAGATCGGCGGAGCGGCGCAAAAAGCGGCGGAAGACGGCGATTTGGGCTTGAACCGAAGGGCTTGAGAGGCGAGGACTGAGGCGGGCCGCACCGGCGGCGGTCCTTCCACAACCTGGTCGAAAGCACCCGAGTGATCCAAGGGAACCTCCTGCTGGTCCTGCTTGTCCTGCCGTTCCTCGGCAGCGCGGTGGCGGCCTCGCTGCCGCCGAACGGACGCCATGCGGAGGCCTGGCTCGCGGGGGTGGTGGCCGCCGCCGGGCTCCTGGTCACCCTGTCGCTCTATCCGGACGTCGCCCAAGGGGGCGTGGTCCGGCGCGACGCCGACTGGCTGCCGTCCTTCGGCCTCGGCTTCACCCTGCGGCTCGACGGCTTCGCCTGGCTGTTCCTGACGCTCATCTTCACCATCGGCCTGCTGGTGGTGCTCTACGCCGCCTACTACCTGTCGCCCAAGGACCCGGCGCCGCGGTTCTTTTCCTCGTTCCTCGCCTTCATGGGGGCGATGACCGGGCTGGTCATCTCCGGCAACCTGATCGTGCTGGTGGTGTTCTGGGAGCTGACCTCGATCTTCTCCTTCCTGCTGATCGGCTACTGGAACCACAGCCCGGCCGCCCGCGACGGCGCGCGCATGGCCCTGACGGTGACGGCCGCGGGCGGGCTCTGCCTCCTCGCCGGGGTGCTCCTGCTCGGGCATATCGTCGGCAGCTACGACCTCGACAGGGTGCTGGCGGCGGGGGCGAAGATCCGCGCCCACGACCTCTACCTGCCGACGCTGATCCTGGTCCTGCTCGGGGCCTTCACCAAGTCGGCGCAGTTCCCGTTCCATTTCTGGTTGCCGAACGCCATGGCGGCGCCGACGCCGATCTCGGCCTACCTCCACTCGGCCACCATGGTGAAGGCGGGCGTCTTCCTGCTGGTGCGCCTGTCGCCGGCGCTCTCGGACACCGAGGCCTGGTTCACCATCGTCGGCGGCGTGGGCTTCGCCACGCTGCTGCTCGGGGCGTTCTTCGCGCTGTTCCAGCACGACCTGAAGGGGCTGCTCGCCTATTCCACCATCAGCCACCTCGGGCTCATCACCGCGCTGATCGGCATCGACACCGAGCTCGCGCTGGTCGCGGCGATCTTCCACATCGTCAACCACGCGGTCTTCAAGGCCTCGCTCTTCATGGCCGCGGGCATCGTCGACCACGAGACCGGAACGCGGGACATGCGCAGGCTGGGGGGCCTGCGCCACGCCATGCCGATCACCGCGACGCTGGCCATCGTCGCGGCCTCGGCCATGGCGGGCGTGCCGCTGCTGAACGGGTTCCTCTCCAAGGAGATGTTCTTCGCCGAGGCGGTGGCGAGCCATGACGGATCCCTGCTCGACCAGTCCATGGGCTGGATCGCGCTGGTGGCGAGCGTGCTGGCGGTGGCCTATTCGCTGCGCTTCATCCACGGGGTGTTCTTCGGGCCCCTGCCCGACGATCTGCCGCGCGAGCCGCACGAGCCGCCGTTCTGGATGCGCTTCCCGGTCGAGACGCTGGTGGTGATCTGCCTCGCCGTCGGCATCTTTCCCGCGCTCACCATCGGGCCCTACCTGCTCAGCGCCGTCGAGTCGGTGATCGGGCCGAACGCGCCCGAGTTCAGCCTGGCGATTTGGCACGGGGTGAACGCGCCCCTGATCATGAGCTGCATCGCCTTCGTGGGCGGCGTCGCGCTCTATTTCCTGCTCCAGGGCTGGGTGGCGCGCTCGCCCGAGGGGCCGCCGCTGTTCCGCCTGCTCCAGGGCAAGCGCATTTTCGAGCGGGTGCTGGTGACGCTCTCCTGGAAGTGGGCGCGCGCGCTCTTCCGCTTCGCCGGGACCGAGCGGCTGCAGCCGCAGCTGCGCATCCTGGTGCTGATGGCGCTCGGCGCCGGGATCTGGATGCTCTGGGGGGCGGAGCGGCTGCGGCCGATCGTGCCGCCGGGGACCTTCGACTGGGTCTTCGCCCTGGTCTGGGTGGCGGGGGGCGTCTGCGCCTTGGCCGCCGCCTGGCAGGCGAAGTACCACCGCTTCGCCGCCCTGGCGCTCCTCGGGGGGGCGGGCGTCGCCACCTGCGTCACCTTCGTCTGGCTCTCGGCCCCCGACCTCGCGGTGACGCAGATCCTCGTCGAGATCGTCACCACCGTGCTGCTCCTGCTCGGGCTGCGCTGGCTGCCCAAGCGGCGGGAGGAGATCGCCGCCGACGTGCTGCTGCCCGCCCGGATCCGGCGCAGCGTCGACTTGGTGATCGCGCTGGCCTGCGGCTTCGGGATCGCCGCGCTTTCCTATGCGGTGATGACCCGGCCGATCGACCGGGAGATCGCCACCTATTTCCTGGAGAACGCCTATTCCGAGGGCGGCGGCACCAACGTGGTGAACGTCATCCTGGTGGACTTCCGCGGCTTCGACACCTTCGGCGAGATCGCGGTGCTGGCGATCGTCGCGCTCACCGTCTTCGCCCTGCTGCGCCGGTTCCGCCCGGCGGACGAATCCGCCGGCCTGCCGGAGCAGCAGAAGGCCCAGGACGCCTTCGACGACGAGGCCGAGGACCGCAGCCGCGGCGACACGGTGCGCGACTACATGCTGGTGCCCTCGGTGATCATGCGCTGGATGTTCCCGGCGATCATCGTGATCTCGGTCTACCTGTTCCTGCGCGGCCACGACCTGCCGGGCGGCGGCTTCGCCGGGGGCGTGACCCTCGCCATCGCCTTCCTGCTGCAATACCTCGGCGCGAACGTGCGCGAGGTCGAGGCGCAGCTGCGCATCCTGCCGGTGCGCTGGATGGGCGGCGGCCTGCTGATCGCGGCGGCGACCGGCGCGGGGGCCTGGCTCTTCGGGATGCCGTTCCTGACCAGCCACAGCCGCTACCTGACCCTGCCGGTGATCGGCGACGTGCCCTTCGCCACGGCGCTGATCTTCGACCTCGGGATCTATCTGCTGGTGGTGGGGGCGATCGTGCTGATCCTCGTCGCCCTCGCCCACCAGTCGCTGCGCTCCAGCCGGGCGCGCGCCAAGGAGGAGGACTGATGGAGATCACCCTCGCCCTCGCCATCGGGGTGCTGACCGGATCGGGCGTCTGGCTGCTGCTGCGGCCGCGCACCTACCAGGTGATCGTGGGCCTCTGCCTGCTCGGCTACGGGATCAACCTGTTCATATTCTCCATGGGCCGGCTCCGGGTCGGCGCGCCGGCGATCCTGGAGAAGGGCGTCGCCGTCCCCCCGGAGGCCATGGCCGATCCGGTGCCCCAGGCGCTGGTGCTGACGGCGATCGTCATCGGCTTCGCCACCACCGCGCTGTTCCTCGTGGTGCTCATGGCCTCGCGCGGATTCACCGGGACCGACCACGTCGACGGCCGGGAGTCGGAACGGTGATCCCGGGGCCCGACCACCTGATCATCGCCCCCATCCTGATCCCGCTGGTCGCCGGCGCGATGATGCTGTTCTACGAGGACCGCCAGCGCCGGGAGAAGCGGATCATCTCGGTGATCTCCTGCGCGGCCCTGCTGCTTGTCGCCTTCGGCCTCGTCGGCCAGGCGCAGGAGGCGGGCGCGGGCGGACATGCGGTGGGGGTCTACCTCCTCGGCGACTGGCCGCCGCCCTTCGCCATCCTGCTGGTGCTCGACCGCCTCTCGGGGATGATGCTGCTGCTGACCGCGGCGCTCTCCCTCGCCACGCTGGTCTTCTCCTTCGCCCGCTGGGACAAGGAGGGGCAGCATTTCCACAGCCTTTTCCAGTTCATGCTCATGGGGCTGAACGGGGCCTTCCTGACCGGGGATCTCTTCAACCTCTTCGTGTTCTTCGAGATCATGCTCGCCGCCTCCTACGGGCTGGCGCTGCATGGCTCGGGGCCGCTGCGGGTGCGGGCGGGGCTGCACTACATCGCGATCAACCTCGCGGCGTCGCTCCTGTTCCTGATCGGGGTGAGCCTGATCTACGGGGTCACCGGCACGCTCAACATGGCCGACCTCGCGACCCGGGTGCCGCTGGTGGCCGCCGCCGACCGGCCGCTGCTGTCGGCCGGCGCGGCGATCCTCGGGCTCGCCTTCCTGGTCAAGGCCGCCATGTGGCCGCTCGGCTTCTGGCTGCCCATCACCTACATGGCCGCCGCGCCCCCCGTCGCCGCCATGTTCGCCATGCTGACCAAGGTGGGGGTCTACATCATCCTGCGGATCTCCTCGCTCGCCTTCGGCGCGGGGGCGACCCACATGGCGGGCCTCGGCGCGGATTTCCTGGCCACGGGGGGGATGGCCACCATCGCCTTCGGCATGGTGGGGGTCCTCGCCTCCCAGGGGCTCGGGCGGCTCGCCGGCTGTTCGGTGCTGGTCTCCTCGGGGACGGTGATCACCGTCGCGGGGCTGGTCGGGCTCGGCGGCGGGGCGGCGCTGATGGCGGCGGGGCTCTTCTATCTCGTGGTCTCGACTTTCGCCATCGCCGCGCTGTTCCTCATCGTCGAACTGGTCGAGCGCGAGCAGGGCGGCGTCGCGGCGCTGCTGACCGTGACGGCGGAGGCCTACGGTCTCGGCGACGAGGAGCACGAGGAGATGAACCCCGACGACCTCGGCCCGGTGGTGCCCAGGGGCGATGACCGTGCTCGGGCTCTGCTTTCTCGCCTGCACGGTGCTCGTCGCGGGACTGCCGCCGCTCGCGGGCTTCCTCGGCAAGTTCGCCATGCTCTCCGCGGCGCTGAACTCCGGCGGGCTCGCCGAGGGGCGGGTGTCGGGAGAGGCGCTGGGCTTCACCGCGCTCCTGCTCCTGTCGGGCATCGCGGCGCTGATCGCCCTGGTGCGCGAGGGGATCCGCAGCTTCTGGGCCACCGAGGCCGACGAGGCCCCGGCTCTGCCCCTGGTCGAGATCGTGCCGGTGCTGGCGCTTCTGGCGGTGACGGTGTTCATGACCGTCGAGGCGC
>CBDEVG010000026.1:0-75901 GCA_965243535.1 Amaricoccus sp. | reverse complement strand
GCCCATGCGGGCGGCGCCTGGCGCGGCCTGCCGAGGGCGCTCCTGCCCCGGGGGGCGAGCCGGCCGGCGCGGCTCTTCAGCGCCGAGGGGGCGGGGCTCGGCCGGGAGGCCGTGGCGCGCGCGCTGGCGGGGCCGGGCCATCCCGATCCGGAGGTGACGCTGGCCATGCTGGCGGCGGCCGAGCGGGCGGACGGGCGGGCCACGGTCACGGCGCTCGCCTGCGTCTGCCGCCGGTTCGCGCCGCCCGTGGCGGAGGAGGATTTCGCGGCCCGGCTGCGGGCTCATGAGCTGGGAGGACTGGCGTGATGCGCGTGCTCCATATCGCCCATGACCACCCGGACTGGACCCGCGGCGGGACGGAGATCCTCGCCCACGGGCTGGCCCGGGCCCTGGACGACCGGCCCGGGGTGCGGGCGGATTTCCTGGCGGCCTCCACCGGGCTGCAGCGGCCCGAGGGGGCGGCAGGTCGGCTTGGGGCGCAGGGGCGGGATCTGACCCTGCACACCGGGGCCTACGACCGGTTCCTGATGACCCGGCTCGACGGGCTCGGCTGGACCGAGGCGCTGGCCGGGGCCGTCGCCCGGCTGCGGCCGCAGGCGATCCACCTGCACGGGCTCGACCGCATCGGAGCCGAGGCGCTGGCGGCGCTCCGGCGGCTGGCGCCCCGGGCGCGGATCGTGCTGACGCTCCACGACTACCAGCTGATCTGCGCCAACGACGGGCTGATGCTGACGCCCCAGGGCGCGCGCTGCGCCGGCGCCGCGCCCGACCGCTGCGCCGCCTGCCTGCCGGGGCTCGGGATGGCGCGCCACGCCCTGCGCAAGGCGCATCTGCTGGCGCTGCTCTCGGTCGTGGACGCCTTCGTCGCCCCGAGCCGGTTCCTGCGCGACCGCTTCGTCGACTGGGGGATCGAGCCGGCGCGGATCCGGCTGCTGCCGAACGCAGTGGCCGCGGCGCCCCGGGCGGCGGAGCCCGCGCGGGCGCGACGCGACCGCTTCGCCTTCTTCGGCAACGTCGCCGCCCACAAGGGGGCGCTCGTCCTGCTGGAGGCGGCGGCCCTGCTCAAGGCGGGGGGCGCGGACCTGCGCCTGGCGCTCCACGGGGGGCTCGGCCATCCGGCGCCGGACTTCGCCGCGGCCTTCGCCGAGCGCCTGGCGGCGGCGCGGCCGCTCGCGCAGCATCTCGGGCCCTACGATCCGGCCGAGGTCCAGGGGCTGATGGCCGGGACGGACTGGATCGTGCTGCCCTCGGTCTGGGCCGAGAACGCGCCGCTGACCGCGCTCGAGGCCCAGGCGGCCGGGCGGCCGGTGATCTGCTCGGGGATCGGCGGCTTGGCCGAGCTGGTGGAGGACGGCGCGATCGGCCTCCACACCCCCCCGGGCGACGCCGCCGCTTTGGCTGAGACCCTGCTGCGCGCCGCCGAAACGCCGAGGCTGTGGGAGCGGCTGCGGCCGGATCCCGGGCCCTCCCACGCGGATTTCGTCGACGCCCATCTCGCCCTCTATCGCAGCCTTTCGCTCCGGGTAGCCGCATGACGCCTCCTGACGGTTCCGACTTTCCCCTCGCCGAGATCGCCCCTGTGACCGCGGCCCAGCCAATGCGGCTGGCCGCGGCGCTGGCCGTGGTCCTGCCGGGGGGCCGCTCGCTCGTCGCCTTCGAGGCGCGGGAGGCCGAGCCGCCGCGCGCCGGCCCGGCTGGGCGCGGGCGGGCGGCGGGGGCCCTGGCTCGCCCAGTGCTGGCCCAGGGCGGGGGGGGAGGGCTGGGCGGGCCTCGCGCTGATCGACGGGCCGCTGGCCGAGCCCCTCGACATCGAGGCGGAGGGGGGCGGCCGCTGGCGGCTGACGCCCGCGGCGCGGCTCGACGTGGCGCCGGAGCCGCTCGCGGACTTCGTGCGCGGGGCGGGCCTGCCGGGGCGGGACGTCTTCGCCTTCCTGACCGAGCGGCTGCTCGACGGCGCGGAAGGCCAGCCCGACGGCGGGCGGATGCTGCGCGATTTCGCCGCCGGCTTCATCACCGCCGCGGCGGAGGCGGACGGGTTCGTGGAGATCCTCGCCTCGCCCGAGCATGGCGGGTTCTTCGCCCAGGGCTGGTCCATGTCGCTGGGCGCGGGCGCGACGCCGCTCGCCCGGGTGGAGGGGGGCCTCGCGGTGGCCGAGGCCGAGGTGGCGGTCTTCGCCCGCGCCGACATCCTGCCCCCCGGCCACGGCTTCTGCCTCTTCTGCCGGGACTGGCGCGGGGTCGAGCCCGGCAAGGTCGGCCCGGTGTTCTTCGAGCGCGACGGCAAGCTCAAGCGCCTCGATCCGGTGCGGGGGGCGGCGCTGGAGCTCGCCCCCGAAAAGGCCACCCAGCACGTGGCCCACATGCTGCCCCGACTGGAGGGAAACCTCGGCGCCTTCAAACGCATCTGCCGGCCGCGCTACCAGGGCGAGGACACCCTGAGCGGGACCAAGGCGCCGGTGGCGGCCGCCTTCGACGCGGTGTTCCAGGCCCCGGACGGGGCGATCCTGGCCATGGGCTGGCTCCTCGATCCGCTGGCGCGGGTGGAGCGCGCGCTGATCAAGGGCGAAAGCCTCTACGCCCCCCTGCAGCTCGAATGGCATCCGGTGGCGCGGCCGGACCTGAACGCGGGCTTCGCCGCCGATCCCCGCTTCGCCCGGCTGCTCGACGACCGGGACGTCATGCACGGCTTCATCGCCTATGCCCCAGGCAAGGGCGCGCCGGTGGAGGGCGAGACCTACCTGGAGCTGGTGCTCGACGACAACAGCTGCCTCTTCCGGCCCCAGCCGGTGATCCGGCTGGAGAACCGGGACCGGGTGCCGCAGATCCTCGCCGCCGTGCCCTCCGCCGACCCCGGGGTGGACCAGATGGTGGCCGGCGCGCTCGCGCCCTTTCTCGCGGCGCTGCCCGCGGTCCGGCGGCCGGCGCGGGGCGCACGGCCCATCCCGCTCGGGGGGGGACGCGCGCGCGACATCGCCGCGATTATGCCCTTCCGCAGCCTCGCCCAGCTCCAGCCCGTCGCGGCGCTTCTCGCCGGCGCGCCCGAGGCGGAGGCGCTGGAGCTGGTGCTGGTCGCCAGCCGCTCCGCCGCCCAGGGGCTGCCCGAGCGACTGGCCGAGATGTTCCGCTTCTACGGCCTCGCCGGGCGGCTGGTCCTGACCCCGGAGAGCGAGAGCTTCGCCGGGCAGGTGGAGGCGGGGCTGGCGGCGACCCAGGCGCAGCGGCTGCTGATCTGGTCGCCCTCGGCGCTGCCCACCGCCCCCGGCTGGCTCGCCGGCCTGCTCGCGGCCCAGGCGGGGCTGGAGGCGCCCGGGCTGGTCTCGCCTGCGCTCGTCTACGAGGACGGCTCGATCTACTACGGCGGCGGCGACGGCCGCGGCGGGCTCGTGGGCTACGGGGTCGGCTGGCTCCCCCAGGGACTTCGGCCGGCGGCGGCCGGGGCGGCGGAGATCGCGCTCATAGACCGGCTGAGCCTCGCCCGCGCCGGCGGCTTCTCCGGCGGGCTGCTCGGCGACGCCTTCGGGCACCGCGACCTCGCCGGCCGGCTCAAGGCCGCGGGCGGGGGGACCTGGTGCGCCTCGGGCGTGCGGTTCTGGATGCTCCAGGACGAGGCCCGGGAAAGCCAGGATCCCCGCGTCCGGCTGCTGCGCAAGATCGACGCCGCCCTGGTCGCGCCCGAGGGAGCGCCCGTCCATGCGCTGTGAGAGACCTCTGCGAAGGCCCCCCTCCCGAGCCGCAACGCTTTGGGCGGGGCGGAATTTCACGCGTGAAAACAGGATCAATACATTGAATTCATTATATATATTCCGAGACGTCAACCTGATGTTCAGGGGTGTGAACGGGTCGTGCGCGCGCCCCGGAGGGTTTCGCGGAGGCCTCTCCGAGGAAAGACGCCCGGTTAACCACCGTGCGAAAGCCGTCGCCGGGGGCGTCCCCGGGGCCGGTGCGCCGCGCGATTCCTTAACCCGCAGGCGGTTCCGTCGCGGCGCAGAACGGTCCAGGGAGGTCTGACCATGAAGGCCCTCGTCCTCAGCCACGCCCATCCCGCCTTTTCCATCGGGGGCGCCCAGGTGGCCGCCTACAACCTGTTCCAGGGGCTGAAGGCCCGGCCCGGCTGGGACGCGCATTTCATGGCTGGCGTCGGCGCGCCGGTCGCCCGCCACGCCGCGACGCCGCTGATGTCGCTGGGACAGGGCCCGGACGAGACGCTGTTCTGGTCCGAGGACTACGACTGGTTCCACCTCGGCCTGAACGACCTCGACGGGATCATGACCCATCTGGAGGCCTTCCTCGCCGACCTGAAGCCCGACGTGGTGAACTTCCACCACGTCATGGGCTTCGGGATCCAGGCGATCCGGGCGACCCGGCGGGCGCTGGGCGACGTGCCGATCGTGTACACGCTGCACGAATACCTGCCGATCTGCGCCCACCATGGCCAGATGATCAAGGCGAAGTCCGGGGCGCTCTGCGCCAAGGCCTCCGCCTCCGACTGCGGGATGTGCTTTCCCGAGATCGGGCCGGCGAACATGATGCGGCGGGAGCTCTTCATCAAGAGCTTCTTCAACGAGGTGGACGCCTTCGTCTCGCCCTCGCGCTTCCTGCTCGGCCGCTTCGCCGACTGGGGCCTGCCGCGGGAGAAGCTCGTCATGATCGAGAACGGGCTCGACGGCGGCCCGGTCGCCGCGCCCCGGGTCCTGCCCAAGGGCGGGCGGCGCAACCGCTTCGCCTATTTCGGGCAGCTCAACCCGTTCAAGGGCATCAAGGTGCTGGTCGAGGCGGTGACGCGCATCCCCGAAAAGGTCTGGGGCGATGGCATCCTCTATATCTTCGGCGGCAACCTGGAGCACCAGCCGCCGGAGTTCCAGGCCCAGGTGAAGGAACTGTTCCGCCTGTCGGGCCGCCGCCTGCGCTTCATGGGCTCCTACAAGAGCGCCGACCTGCCCGGGCTGATGCGCGAGGTGGACTGGACCATCGTCCCCTCCACCTGGTGGGAGAACGCGCCCGTCGTCATCCAGGAGGCCTTCCACCACCGCCGCCCCATCATCGCGAGCGACATCGGCGGCATGGCGGAAAAGGTCCGCGACGGGGTGGACGGGTTGCATTTCCGGGTGTCGAACCCCGAAAGCCTCGCCGAGGCGATGGTCCGGGCGATGCACGAGCCGGGGCTCTGGGACCGGCTCAACGCCGGAACCCGGCCGCCCACTTCCTGCGATGACGCGGCCGCCCAGCATGCGGCGCTCTTCGACCGGCTGCTGGGGCGCAAGGCCGCCGGGGCCGGCCGGCTGCGGGCGGCGGGCTGAGATGGCGCGGGCCGTCCGGCCGGAGCGGGGGCGCTGAGATGGCCGCGCCCCTGGGAGCGAAGCCGCGGCGCGAGGATGCGCCGGCCTGGCGCGCGGCGATGCGCGACCTCTATCGCGGCGCGGCGGCGGCGGGGCTGATCGGGCTCTTCGTCAACACGCTCTACCTCTCCCTGCCGCTCTACCAGTCGCAGATCTTCAACCGGGTGATCGGCAGCGGCAGCTTCGACACGCTGGTGGCGCTGACGGCGATCGTCGTGATCCTGCTGGGGTTCCAGGGGCTGCTCGACTACCTGCGCTCGCGGATCTTCGCGATCCTGGCGGCGCGGCTCGGCCACAGGCTCGGCCGGCCGGTGTTCGAGGCGGCGGTGGAAACGTCGCTGTCGCAGGGGACCGCCTCGGCGGCGGGGGCGATCCGCGACCTGGCGGACCTGCGCGCCTTCGTCTCCGGCGGGGCGATGGCCCTGCCGCTCGACCTGCTGTTCACCCCCATCCTGATCGCGGTGCTGTTCCTGCTGCACCCGGCTTACGGCCTGATCGGCCTGGCGGGCGCGGCGATCCTGACGGGCGCGGCGCTCGCCACCGAGATTCTGGCGCGCCGCCCGGTGGGGCAGGCGACCCTGGCGGCGGGGGACGTCCAGGCGGAGACCGCGGCCGCCTTCCGCGCCACCGAGGTCATCGCCGGCATGGGGATGCTGCCCGCCATCGCCGCCCGCTGGCGCCGGTCGCAGCGGCGCTCGCTCGAGAGCATTGAGCGCGGCCGCGGCCGGGCCAAGGCGCTGTCGGCGCTGGCTCGCGCCCTGCGCCTCGGCATCCAGATCGCGGTGATCTTCGCCGGCGCGGCGCTCGTCATCGACCAGCAGGTGACGCCCGGCACGCTCCTGGCCGCGACCGTCATCATGTCGCGGATGCTGTTCCCCTTCGAGCATCTGATCGACGGCTGGCGGCAATGGGTGGACGCCTTCGCCGCCGGCCACCGCCTGCGCGAGGTGCTGGCGGGGGGGGCGAGCGCCCGCTCGACCACGCCCGCCCCCATCGCCCACGGCCGCCTGGTCGTCGACCGGCTGAGCTACATCCCCCCCGGCCAGGATACGCCGGTCCTGCGCAACGTCAGCTTCCGCATCGACCCGGGCGAGCTCGTGGGGGTGATCGGCCCCTCGGGCGCGGGCAAGTCGACCCTGGCGCGGCTGGTGATCGGGCTCTGGCCCGCGACGGCCGGCGGGGTCTTCCTCGACGGGCAGAGCACCTACCTGCACGAACGGGCGAGCTTTGGCGCCGCGGTCGGCTACCTGCCGCAGGAGCCGCAGCTTCTCGACGGCAGCGTGCGCGACAACATCGCCCGCTTCGGCGCGGCGCGGATGGAGGAGGTCATCGCCGCCGCCCGCATCGCCGGGGTGCACGAGCTGATCGGCCGCCTGCCGCGGGGCTACGAGACGCGGCTTTCGGACGCGGGCGCGCGGCTCTCGGGCGGCCAGCGCCAGCGCATCGCGCTCGCCCGCGCGCTCTATGGCGGGCCCCGGCTCCTGGTGCTGGACGAGCCGAACTCCAGCCTCGATTCCGACGGCGAGGCGGCGCTGGTCGAGGCGATCGCCGCCGCCCGGGCCGGGGGGCGCGGCGGTGCTGGTGATCGCGCAGCGCATGTCGATCCTCGGCCGCGCCGACCGCCTGATCGTCCTGCGCGAGGGGACGGTGGCCCAGGCCGGCGACCGGGCCGAGGTGATGGCGGGGCTGGCGCCGAAGCCCCGGGCGGTGGCGGGAGGCCGGGCATGAGCGCGATCGACTGGGAGGACGAGGCCCCGCCGAGCTATCGGCCGGTGTTCCTGACCGCGCTGATCGCCGCCGCCTGCGTCTTCGGCGCCTTCGGGGGCTGGGCGATGTACGCGCGCCTCGACGGCGCGGTGATGACCCAAGGGGTGGTCCTCGCCGAGAGCCGGCGCAAGACGGTCGAGAACCTGGAGGGCGGCATCCTGTCCGAGCTCCTGGTCCGCCCCGGCGACCGGGTGGCGGCGGGGCAGGAGGTCGCGCGGATGGACGCGACCCAGGAGCGCGAGCAGCTCGCGCAGCTCGCGGCGCAGCGCGAGGGGCTCGGCTTCGACATCTGGCGGCTGGAGGCCGAGACGCGGGGCGCGGCGAGGCTCGACCCGGATGCGGCCCCGGCCGAGGCCGCCGACCGGGCGGCGCGGACGGCGGACGGCGCGGCGCTCTTCGCCGCGCGGCGGGCGGCGCATCTGGCGCAGGTCGACTCGCTCGGCCGGCAGATCGAGGCGATGGCCGCCCAGGCCCGCGCCGCCGACGGCCAGGCCGCTGCCGCCGAACGCCAGATCGCGAGCTGGCGCGAGGAGCGGGCGAACACCGAGGCGCTGGTGGCCCGCGGCGCCGCCCCCGGCCAGAAGCTGCGCGAGCTCGACAGGGCGATCGCGGTGCTGGAGGGGGACCGGGACGAGCAGCGCGGGCTGGCGGCCTCGGCGCGGGAGGACATGGCGCGGGCCGAGGCCGACATCGTCACCCTGAAGGAACAGCGCCAGGCGGAGGCGGGCCAGGCCCTGTCCGAGGCGCGGCGCAACCTCGCCACGGCCGAGGCCCAGGCGCGCGGCATCGAGGACGTGCTGCGCCGGCGCACCCTGCGCGCGCCCCAGGCGGGGCTGGTGGTGGACATCCCCGACGTGACCCCGGGGGCGGTGATCGGCTCGGGCACGCCGGTGATGGAGATAGTGCCCGAGGACGACGCCCTGGTGATCCAGACCCGCCTGCCGCCCGAATCCATCGACACGGTCCAGGCCGGGCGGCCCGCGCGGGTCTGGCTGACCGCCTATCGCCGCGCGACCGCCCCGGTCATCGACGGGGTGGTGAGCTATGTCTCGGCCGACCTGCTGGAGGATCCGCGCGACGGGACCAAATACTTCGACGCCCGGGTGACGCTTGACGAGGACCAGCTCGCGGCCCATCCGGAGGCGGCGATCAGCCCCGGGATGCCGGTGGAGGTGGCGATCACCACCGCGGAGCGCCGGGCGGGCGACTACCTGCTCGAGCCGCTGCTGCGCCACCTGCGCCGGGCGATGCGGGAGGAGTGACGGGCCGCCCGGGGGGAGGGAAAGCGCTTCCGGCCGGCGCGGCGGGGTTCATCCTCGGGAAACCCTCGCCGGAGAAACCGCGGAAAAGCGCCCCGCCGCAGCCTGCCGTTAACCCCGCCTCCAGCCGCGCGCCCCTACGCTTTGCAGCGCAACACCCGAGGGAAGGAGCCACGATGTCCGAGACCGCGATCGCCCTGAAGCATCCCGACTACCAGAGGCTCGACGCGCTCGGCCTGCGCATTCCCGGCCTGCGGAACACCGGCCGCCTCGCCCAGGGGTCGCGGATCGAGACGCCGACCTCGATCATCTCCACGGTCGCCCATGGGGCCTTCCTCGACGTCGGCGCTTTCTGCAACCTCTCCGGCGGCACGATCAACAACGTCCGCTTCGGCCGCTACTGCTCCGTGGCGAGCGGGGTGGTGGTGGGCCCGCACGAACATCCCACCGACTGGCTGACCAGCTCGCGCACCGCCTACTACCCCCAGGTGAACGGCTGGGACGACCTGGTGGCTCCCCAGGCCAAGGGGGCGATCCGGGCGGGCAAGCGGCCCTTCACCGCAAGCTGCCCCGTCACCGAGATCGGCCATGACGTCTGGATCGGCCAGGGCGCCTTCGTGAAGGCGGGGGTGAAGATCGGGACCGGGGCGATCATCGGCGCCCGGGCGACCGTTCTGCGCGACGTGCCTCCCTACGCCATCGTGGTCGGGACCCCGGGCAAGGTGCTCCGCCTGCGCTTTCCCGAGGCGGTGGTCGAAAAGCTGCTGGCCTCGGAATGGTGGCGCTACTGCATCTACGACCTCTTCGCCGCGCCCTTCGACGACGTGGAGCGGGCGCTCGGCATGATCGCCGAGATGGCGGCCTCGGGCGCGGTCCGGCCCTATGAGGGGCCGGTGGTCGAGGCGGCGGATCTCGCCGATCCGGGCGCGCTGGCCGCGCGCCTGGAGGCGGCCTTCGCGCCGCCGGCTATGGCTTCCGCCAGCTGACCGGGAACCAGACCAGATCGCGCTCGGGCCCGACGCGGCAGTCGGGGCCGAGCGGCATCCGCACCAGGTAGAGCCGGAAGTCGTCGTCCGCCGCGCCGAAGTCGGCCGCGGTCGACGACGGGTCGATCAGCGAGGGATAGGCCCAGGCCGCCTCCGCCGCGCAGTCCCGCCGCCACAGGAGCGGCAGCTCGATCAGGAGGCGCGGCCGGTCCCAGCGGATCAGGTCGTCCGAGGCCGTCCACCAGATCCCGCTGCGCCGGACGCCCGCCGCGTCGCCGAGGGCGGCCGGCGTGACCGCCAGCCAGCGCCCCGCGGCCTCGCTCCAGACCACGCTCGAGATGGTGCTCGAAAGCCCCGGCAACGGCGCGCAGACATGGGCGCCCGGATCGGCCGGCGGCGGCGCGGCGTAGGCGTCGGCGTAGGCGTCGGCGAAGGCGGCGGCGAAGGCCTCCCCGTCCCAGGCGCGCCAGTCGCCGGGTCCCCCCGCCACGGGCCGGCGGATCAGGCAAGGGCCGCGCGCCTGCGCCCCGGTCGCCTCGGCGAAGACGAAGGCGTAGAGCCAGCCGTCGCGCTCCACGATGTTGCTCGGGTTGAAATATCCGGTGCGGCGGGACTGGCCCGGGTCATAGGGGTAGGGCAGGGCGGCGACGACCCCTGCCCGGCGGAAGGTCCGGCCGCCGTCCTCCGAGACGAGCTCGGTCACGCTGTTGCGCCAGCAGGCGGCGTAGGTCCCGGCGGCGCAGGCCCCCGGGCGCTTGTCCCCGTGGTACTCCGCATGGGCGAGCGCGACCGTCCGGCCGTCGGGCAGGGGATGGGGCCCGGCGATCCACACCCGGTCGTCATGGGCGCCCGGATCGTCGTCCCGCGCCCCTTGGTAGGCGACCGCGCAGTCATGGGCGAGCCGGTCGAGATCGGGCCCGAGGCTCAGGCGGCTGGCGGGGGAGGAGATCAGCAGCCGCACGCCGTCGGGGCCGCGCCAGGCGCGGGCGGGCCCGTCGGGGGCGTCCCAGGCGGCGCAGCGCTCGCGCCGCCAGTCGAACGCGGTGCGCGCCTCGCCGGTGACGACCGGCTCGGCGAAGGCGGGGGGGAGGGCGGGGGCGGCGAGGGCCAGCCACAGGGCGAGGATCGCGGTCATTGACCCGCTGTTAACGGGCCGGAGCTTAACAGGAAGCAAAGGCCCCCGCCGGGGCCGTCCGAGTTCCGAGGGCCGCCCATGACCGTCCACGCCACCCCCGATCCGGCGGCCGCCGAGCCCCTCGATCCCGTCGCCGCGGACGGCGGCCCCCGCATCCACGGCGTCGTCGACGTCATCCGCCGGGACCGGGTGGCGGGCTGGGCCATCGACCGGGCCGACCCGGGCGCCCATGTCGCCGTCCGGCTGGAGCGCGAGGGGCGCGTGGTGGCCGAGGGCCGCGCCGACCGACACCGCAAGGACCTGGAGAAGGGCGGCGTCGGCACCGGGCTCTACGGTTTCTCCCTGCCGCTCGATCCGCCGCTGGAGCCGGGGATGGAGTTCACCCTCTCGGTCGTCGCCCGCACCCGCGACGGCGCCGAGACCCGCCTGCGCGCCCCCAAGGCCGAGGCCGCGCGTCCCGAAAGCCGGCTTCTGGAGCGGGTCTTCGGCGAGGTGGCCGAAATCCGCGCGACGCTCGAGGGTCTGGAGACGCGGCTCGCCTTCGCCGCGCCCGAGGCGGCCCGCGCGCTGGAGCGGGTGGAGGTGATCCAGACCCGGCTCGAGGCGGCGCTCGCCGGACTCGAGACGCCGGCCCCCCCGCCCGGGCGCGGGCTCGTCCTGCTCGCGGGGGCGGCGCTGGCGACGGCGGCGGTCTCGCTCGCGCTCGGCCTCGCCTCGATCCGGGGCGGGTGGTGACATCCCGGCGCATCCTCTTCGTCCACGACAACTTCCCCGGCCAGTTCGGGGCGCTCGCCCTCTACCTGCGCGACCAGGGCTGGGACGTGGCCTTCGCCTGCCTGCCCACCGGCCGGCGGCTGCCGGGCGTGCGCATGCTGTCCTACAAGCCCCACCGCGCCCCGGGCCCCGAGACCCATCCCTACGCCCAGCCCATGGACCGGGCGGCGATCACCGCCCAGGCCTTCGTGCGCGCCGCCCTGCGCGCCCGGGAGGAAGGCTGGCGGCCGCAGGTCGTCGTCGCCCATTCCGGCTGGGGGGCGGGCATGTTCGCCCGCGACGTCTTCCCCGAGGCGGCCTTCATCCCCTATTGCGAATGGTGGTACCGGCACCCCGGCGCCGACCTCGCCTTCCTCGCGGCGCTGGAGGCCAAGACCCCGCCCGATTCCGTCGAGGCGGCGATCCTGGAGCGGGCGCGCAACGCCCCGATCGCCCTCGACCTCGCCTCGGCCGACGCGGCGCTCTGCCCGACGGAATTCCAGGCGCGCCAGTTTCCCGAAGGCCTGCGCCGGGGCCTGACCGTCGGCCATGACGGAGTGGACACCGAGGTCTTCCGCCCCGCCCCCCCGGGCTTCGACCGCAGCCTCGGCGGGCTCGTCCCCGAGGACGCGCCGGTCATCACCTACGCCACCCGGGGGATGGAGCCGCACCGGGGCTTTCCCCAGTTCATGGCCGCGCTGCCGCGGGCGCTGGCGGAAAACCCGCGGGCCGTCGTGCTCATCGCCGGCGAGAACCGGGTAGCCTACGGCGGCTCGGGCCTGCGCAGGATCGACTGGAAGGCCCGGGCGATGGAGCAGCACGGGCTCGACCCGGCGCGGGTGCGCTTCCTCGGCGGGCTGGAGACGTCGCGCTACGTCGCGCTCCTCCAGCGCTCCGACGCCCATGTCTACCTGACGGTGCCCTTCGTGCTCAGCTGGTCGATGCTGGAGGCGATGAGCGTGGGCGCGCCCCTCGTCCTGTCGGACACCGAGCCGGTCCGGGAATTCGCCGACGAGACGGAGGCCTGGCTGGTGGACTTCGCCGCCCCCGCGATCGCTGAAGGCATCGGCGCCGCCCTCGCCGCCTGGAACCGGCCGAAGGGCGCGGCGGCGCGGGCCCGGGTGACGGAGACGGCGGCGCTCTCCCGCACCCTGCCGGCGCGCGAAGCTCTGTTCCTGAGCCGGATGGCCTGAACGGCGCGCCCTAAGAACGCCGCGCCTCAACGATCCGCCGTCGCCGCGCCCGCAAAGGCGGCGTCGGAGACTGTCCGGACATGCGGCTGCGGCGCGCCGGGGAGGGAGTTTCGGGATCCCGGCAGGAGATCCGGTCCGTCCTCATCGGGGATATTGGCGGACAGAGGCGACGCCCCGGGGCGTGAAAAGACCCGTCCGGATTTTCGGACAGCCTTTCAGGAGGTCGCCTCGGCCTCCGGGGGCGGCGGCGCGATCACGCGCGCCGGCGCGGCGATGCGGGCGGGGGCGGGCGCGCCCTGGGCGGTAGGATCGTCCTGGCGCTGGACCGAGCCCTCGAAATGGGCGCCGTTCTCGATGGCGATGGTCTTGTGCACGATGTCGCCCTCGACCCGGGCGGTGGCGGAGAGGCGGATCTTCACGCCCCGGAGCCGGCCGATCACCCGGCCGTGCACCACCACCTCCTCGGCGACGACCTCGCCGCGGATGGTGGCGCTCTCCCCCACGATCACCACCTGGGAGCGCACGTCGCCCTCGATGGAGCCCTCGATCTGGATGTCTCCGGTGGACCGGATGTTCCCGACGACGACGATGTCCGAGGACAGGATCGACGGCGCAGGCTTGGACCTCGGGCCGGAGGCCGGAGGGGCCGGCCGCGTTTCGCTCGATTCGGCTCCAGCAGGCGCCGGCGCGGCGGGCTGGGGGACCGGATCGGTCGAACGCGACTTAGAAAACATCCTTTGCGGCCTCCACATAGGTCATCGGGTTCACCTGGCGGCCGTTGACGATCACCTCGTAGTGGAGGTGAGAGCCCGTGCTGCGCCCGGTGGATCCCATATCACCTATGCGGTCCCCGCGCGAGACCCGCTGGCCCACCTTGACCCGGATGCGGCTCTGGTGGGCGTAGAGGGTCTCGAAGCCGAAGTCGTGCTGGACGCGGACGGCGAGGCCGTAGCCGCTCTCGCGGCCCGCGGCCACCACCACCCCGTCGGCGGTGGCGTAGATCGGCGTGCCAATCGGCGCGGCGAAATCCACGCCCGTATGGCCCCGGCGGCCCCGGCCGAAGGGGTCGCTGCGCACCCCGAAGGGGGAGGTGAAGCGATAGGCGTCCTTCAGCGGATTGGCGTAGGGCACCTTGCCGAGCGCGGTCCGCAGGAGGTTCATCCGGTCGACGTCGACCATGAGGGAGTCGAACCGGTCGGAGGCCTCGGCGTCGCCGGGAAAGTTGCGGGTCGAGACGCCGATCGGGATCAGCGGCCCGCCCTCGCCGGAATAGTCGGTGCGCGCGGCTGCGAGCAGGCTGTCGGCGTCGAGGCCGGACTTCTTGAGCAGGTCCTCGAGCGGCGCCGAGGACTGGGCGACGGCGGCGCGCAGCTGGGCCACCATCTCCTCCTGGCGGCGATCGGTCACCCGGGCCTTCAGCCGGGCCTCGGCCAGCTCCGCCGACAGGGTCTCGCGATCGGCCTGGGCGGCGTCGCGGTCGGTCACGGCGGCGTCGAGGGCGATGGTCACCGCGGCGAGGGTCGCGGCCATCTCCGCGCCGGAGCCGGCGGGCGCCTCGGCCACGGCCGCCTCGGCGGCGCGGCGGCCGGTCTCGGCCTCGGCCAGGCGCGCCTGCAGCGAGGCGAGCGCCTGCTCCATCTCGCGGCGCTCCTCGGCGGCGGCGAGGATCTCGGTCTGCTGCCGGCCGATCCGCTCCATGGCGGTGCGGAACCGGGCCTGGGCGGAGGCGGCTTCGGCGACGCTCTGGTCGCGCTCGGCGCTCAGCTGGTCGAGCCGGGACTCGAAGGCCGCGGAGAGCGCGCCGCCCTGGGTCGCGGCGTCGGCGGCGACATAGTCGACGGCGACCCGGGCCGCGAAGGCCGAGCCCCAGGCGATCAGCGCGATGCTGCCGACGCCGATCAGGATCTGCGCCCGTCGGCCGATCCGGGGGGCGCGGGGCGCCTCGGCGGGCTGCAGGAGAGCGCGTCCGTCGGACTCCGTCCCGGACGCCGTGTCCCCTTGCCTGTCCCGCAGTACTCCCCGCATGCCCTTATCCTTCTTTTCGCGGTTGCAGCATCACCGCGCCGGAGTCATAGAAACCGGCGCGTCCGATGGCAACCGAAGGAGTCGGGGATCCGTCGCGGGCCAAGGCGTTAGGCGGATATCTGCTCACGCCATGGGCGAGACGGAAGCCAAGTTCAAGCGGTGCGAACCGCGGCCAGGACCTCCTCCGCATGGCCCGGAACCTTGACCTTGCGCCAGGCGCGCAGGAGTTTTCCCTCTTCGTCCAGCAGGAACGTCGCGCGCTCTATCCCCATGTATTTCCTGCCATACATGGATTTCTCGCCCCAGACGCCATAGCGCTCCGCCACGTCGCTTTGCGCATCGGACAGCAGGGCGATCCCGAGGTCGTGCTTGGCGCGGAACTTGTCGTGGCTCGCCACCGGGTCCTTGGAGACGCCGAGCACCACGGCCCCCGCCGCCTCGAAGTCGGGGGCGAGCGCCGTGAAGGCTAGCGCCTCCTTGGTGCAGCCCGAGGTGTCGTCCTTGGGGTAGAAGTAGAGCACGACCTTGCGGCCGCGCAGGCCGGCGAGGCCCACCTCGCCGCCGCCGTCCCGCGGCAGGACGAAGTCCGGCGCGGGCTGGCCGGGTTCGAGTTCGATCGACATCGGAACCTCCAGGAAGGTCGGGGCGCGACGGCGCGCGGCCGACGGGGCGGGCGCCGTCGCGCCCTTGCCCCCAAAGGCGCGCCCCGGCGCCGGGGGTCGGCTCGGGGCAAGGCGTCGCGGAGCCGGCCGGGGGGCAGGGGGGGCGAAAAGAGGGGGGGGGCGGCCTCAGGCCGACTCGTCCATCAGCTGGTCGCGGGCGATCTCGAGATATTCGGCCATCTTGGCGCGGATGGTCGCCTCGTCGGCGCGGCCGGCGAGATCCTCCTTGAGCTTCGCCACCACGTCCTCGTGGCCCGCCTCGCGGAAGTCGGCGCGCACCACGTCGAGGGCGTAGCGCACCTCGTCGTCGCCGGTCTTGCCGAGAAGCTGCGCCGCCCAGTGTCCGATCAGCCGGCACCGCCGGGCGTTGGCCCGGAACTGCAGCTCCAGGTCATGGGCGAACTGGTTCTCGAAGCCTTTCTCGCGGTCCTTGAAGCTGTTGCTCATCGCACGTCCTCCCGGCGGTGATTTCCCGACGCAGATAACCGCGCGGCCCGCCGGGAGGCAAGGCGCAAGGCGGCCGGGCCGCCTCGCTTGGTTCGCGTCAGTTGCGGGCCTTGTCGACCATCTTGCCCTTGCCGATCCAGGGCATCATGCCGCGCAGCTTCTCGCCGACCTGCTCGATCTGGTGGGCGTCGTTGCGGCGGCGGGTGCCCTTGAAGAACGGCTGGCCGACCGCGTTCTCCACCATGAAGTCGCGCACGAACTTGCCGGTCTGGATGTCGTCGAGGATCGCCTTCATCCGCGCCTTGGTCTCCTCGTAGGGCAGGACCCGCGGGCCGGAGACGTACTCGCCGTACTCGGCGGTGTTCGAGATCGAGTAGTTCATGTTGGCGATGCCGCCCTCGTAGATGAGGTCGACGATCAGCTTCACCTCGTGGAGGCACTCGAAATAGGCCATCTCGGGGGCGTAGCCCGCCTCGACCAGCGTCTCGAAGCCCATGCGGATCAGCTCGACGAGGCCGCCGCACAGAACGGCCTGCTCGCCGAAGAGGTCGGTCTCGCACTCTTCCTTGAAGTTGGTCTCGATGATGCCCGAGCGGCCGCCGCCGATGGCCGAGCAGTAGGACTTGCCGATCTCGAGCGCGTTGCCGCTCGCGTCGTTGTCCACCGCCACCAGGCAGGGCACGCCGCCGCCCTTGACGAACTCGCCGCGCACGGTGTGGCCGGGGCCCTTGGGGGCCATCATGATGACGTCGACGCCCTTCTTCGGCTCGATCAGGCCGAAGTGGATGTTGAGGCCATGGGCGAAGGCGATCGCCGCGCCCTCGCGCAGGTTGTCGTGGATGTACTTCTTGTAGGTCTCGGCCTGGAGCTCGTCGGGCATGGTCATCATGATGACGTCGGCCCACTTCGCCGCCTCGGCGATGCCCATGACCTGCAGGCCCTCGGCTTCCGCCTTCTTCGCGGAGGGCGAGCCTTCGCGCAGGGCGACCGCGACGTTCTTGACGCCCGAATCGCGCAGGTTCAGCGCATGGGCGTGGCCCTGACTGCCGTAGCCGACGATGGCGACCTTCTTGTCCTTGATGAGATTGATGTCGCAATCCCGGTCGTAATAGACGCGCATTGGTTCCCCCTTGGCGTTCTTTGATGGGGGCGGAGCATAGCCGGGGCGCCGGCAGACGGTTTTCTGAATGTGCGCTTTTCCGTATGACAGCCGGAAGTCCATGCGCGAACCAGCCGGAAAACGCGAATCCCATGCAGATCGACGACATCGACCGCCGCCTCCTGCGCCTGATGCAGGACGATCCCGACGCCCCCGTCGCCGCCCTCGCGGAACGGGCGGGGCTCTCCGCGGGCCCCTGCTGGCGGCGCATCGAGCGGCTGACCCGGGAGGGCGTGATCCTCGGCCGCGAGGTCGAGATCGACCTTGCCGCGCTCGGCTACGCGGTGCGGGTCTTTTTGCGGGTCACGCTGGACAAGACCGCGCCGCACGCCTTCGACGCCTTCCTTGCCGCCGCCCGGGCGCTGCCGGAGGTGACGGCGATCGAGACCCTGCTCGGCCGGGTCGACGTGCGCATGGACGTGGTCGCCCGCGACCTCGACCACTACCGCGAGATTTACCGCGACCGCATCCTGGCGCTGCCCCACATCGCCGAGATCGAGGCCTTGATGCTCGTCTCCGAGCTCAAGTCCACCGGGAGGCTGCCGCTGTGACCGATCTCGACGACACCGACCGGGCGATCCTGCGGGCGCTCGTCGCCGACGGCGGGCTCAACGCCAAGGAGGTGGGCGCGCAGGTGGGGCTCAGCCAGCCCGCGGCCTGGCGGCGCATCCGCCGGCTGGAGGAGGCCGGCGTGATCCGCGGCCGGCGGCTCCGGCTCGACGCCGCCCGGCTCGGCTTTTCCGTCACCGTCTTCTGCGGGGTGCGCCTCGCCGCCCGGGGCCGGCTCGAGTTCGAGGCCTTCGAGCGGGCGGTCCAGGCCATCCCCGAGGTGCAGGTCGTGCAGCACGTGCTCGGGGTCTTCGACTATCGCCTGAAGGTCGTGGCGCGCGACCTCGCCGATTTCGAGCGAATCCTGCGCCGCCGCATCATGACCCTGCCCGGGGTCGGCGCGGTCGAGTCGAACGTGCTGCTGAGCGAAGAGAAACGGGCCGGCGCGCTCCCCTGACAGAACTTCGCGCGCTATCCTCCTTGCCCGCAAGGGATTGGGGAACATGGGCGGCAAACCCCAAGATAACCCCCCAGTCCTCGCCTGCGGCGTTGCGGAGCGGCTCAAAAGGCTTATTATGAAACCTCAAGAACATCCGTCCGGGATGTCGGAGCAGTGAGCACGTCCTTGAGCGCCCCATCCCCAAGTCCAGAGGTCGGCGAGACCGCGGCTTCCGCGATCATAACCCCCCTTCAGGTGCGGGGACGCTCCTTCACCGCGGTGGTGCTGCGGCTGACCGGCCCGGCGGACAAGTCCTTCTACGACTCGCTCGAGGCGCTGATGCGCCAGGCGCCGCATTTCTTCATCAATGCGCCGCTGGTGGTCGACCTGGCCGAGGCGCCGGATTTCCTCGACAAGGCCGATTTCGTCAAGCTCGCGCGCCAGCTCCGGGCCCGCAAGCTGGCGGTGATCGGCATCCAGAACGGCACGCCCGAACAGGGGGTGGCCGCCTTCGCCGCCGGGCTCACCACGCTGCAGGGCGGGCGCGACGCCAACCTGGAGCGGACGGTGCGCCCCGCCGCCTTCGCGGCGGAAAAGGCCCGCGCCGAGGCCGCGGCCGAGGCGGCGCGGGCCGAGGCTGCGAAAGAGGCCGCGAAAGCCGAGCCCGCCGGGGAAGCCGTCGGGGAGGCCGCAGCGAGGGACGCCGCGGCGAAGGACGAGCCTGCGAAATCCGATGCGGCCCAGGCCGAAGCCGTCCCGCCCGATCCCGAGAAATCCGATCCCGAGAAATCCGACGCGGCGGGGCCCGCCGCCTCGAAGCCAGAGGACTCGAAGACAGAGGACTCGAACCCCGACGCGGCCAGGCCCGAGGCCGGCGCCGCCAGCGTGATCGTCACCGAGCCGGTGCGCTCCGGCCAGCGCATCTACGCCGATCGGGGCGATCTGGTGGTGATGGCGCCGGTCAGCTCGGGGGCCGAGCTGATCGCCCATGGCAACATCCATGTCTATGGTCCCTTGCGGGGCCGGGCGCTCGCCGGGGTGAACGGCGACAAGACCGCGCGGATCTTCTGCCAGAGCCTGGAGGCGGAGCTGGTCGCCATCGCCGGCCTCTACCGGACGAGCGACGACATGCCGGCGGATCTGCGCAACAAACGGGCCCAGGCGTTTCTCCAGGACGATACGCTCAAGATAGAGCCCCTCAAGTAACCAACAGGACAGGAGACGCGCTTGGCCAAGATCATCGTAGTCACCTCCGGCAAGGGAGGGGTCGGCAAGACGACCTCCACCGCCGCAATCGGCGCGGGTCTCGCGATGCGGGGCAAGAAAACCGTCGTCATCGATTTCGACGTGGGCCTGCGCAACCTCGACATGATCATGGGCTGCGAGCGCCGGGTCGTGTTCGACTTCATCAACGTCATTCAGGGCGACGCCAAGCTCAAGCAGGCGCTGATCACCGACCGGCGGCTGGAGAACCTCTCGATCCTGCCCACCTCCCAGACCCGGGACAAGGACGCCCTCACCCAGGAAGGCGTCGGCAAGGTGCTGGACGAGCTGCGCGACCAGTTCGACTACATCATCTGCGACAGCCCCGCGGGCATCGAGCGCGGCGCCCATCTCGCCATGTACTACGCCGACGAGGCGGTGGTGGTGACCAACCCCGAGGTCTCCTCCGTGCGCGACAGCGACCGGGTGCTGGGCCTCCTCTCCTCCAAGACCCACAAGGCGGAAAAGGGCGAGGGCGGCGTCAAGGGGCACCTGCTGCTGACCCGCTACGATCCCGCCCGCGTCGCCCGGGGCGAGATGATGAAGGTCGAGGACATCCTCGAGATCCTCTCCATCCCGCTGCTCGGCATCATCCCGGAAAGCCCGGCGGTGCTGAAGGCCTCCAACGTCGGCACGCCGGTGGTGCTCGACGGCAAGTCCTCGGCCGCCAAGGCCTATGAGGACGCGGTCTCCCGCCTGATCGGCGAGCAGACCGAGATGCGCATCCAGCCGGAGCGCGTGGGCCTGTTCCAGCGCCTGCTGCGGCGGACGGCATGAACATGCTCGGGTTCTTCCGCAGGGCGCCCAAGGCGTCCCCCGCCGACACCGCCAAGGAGCGGCTGCAGATCCTCCTCTCCCACGAGCGCACCGACCGCTCGGGGCCGGAGTACCTGCCGCAGCTCCAGAAGGAGATCCTTCAGGTCATCGAGCGGTATCTCCGGGTGAAGGACGACGCGGTCGACATCAAGCTCGAGCGCGGCGACGACCTCTCCACCCTGGAGATCAACATCGAGCTGCCGGGCAACCGCCGGGCCGAGGCCCGCGGCGCCGCCTGAGACGCGCCCCCTTCGCGGGGCGCGTCGTCGCGCGTCTGACCATTCCCAAGGGCCACGCTCCCCCCCGCGGCCCCAGTCCGCCCGTGAGCCCGCCTCTGAACCCGGCCGCCCCTTGAGGCCCGGCCTCGGCGCGCCGCCCGCGGCCTCCGGTCCTGCGTCACGCCGCCTCCAGCGCCGCGATGTCGAGCTTGACCATGCGCACCATCGCCGCGAACACCCGCGGCCCGCGCTCGGGATCGGACAGCAGCTCGAAGATATGGGCGGGCGTCACCTGCCACATGACCCCGAACCGGTCGGTCACCCAGCCGCAGGCGCTCGGCCTTCCGCCCGCGCAGAAGGCGTCCCAGACCCGGTCGAGCTCCGCCTGGTCCGCGCAGGCGACCACCAGCGACTGGCCGAAGCTCTCGACCGGCTCCGGCCCGGCGTTCAGCGCCAGGTGCAGCCGGCCGTCCAGCTCGAACTCGATGCTCAGCACCGCGTCCGGCCCGCCCGGACCCCCGCGCAGCGTCCTGCGCCGCCGGGCCCCGGGCAGGAGGCCGACATAGAACTCCACCGCCGCCTCGGCGCGGCCCGGCAGCAGCAGACAGGGAAAGACGCGGTCGGCCATGCTCTTCTCCTCTGGATTTCCGGCCCTCAGAGAGACTTCTGTGAACCCTTCGACGCGGTCGCTCTCGACCTGTTCACACTCATGAAGGTCAGGTTGACGCCGTGAAATATATATAATTATATCATGGCCTTGATCCCATTTTCACGCGTGAAATTCCGTCTTTCGCAAAGCCTCCGGCTTGTGGGACGGACTTTCGCAGAGGCCTCTCAGAGGTCCGGGCTCAAGGTCCCCCGGCGCGCCCTTTCAGGCGCTCACCCCCGGCGTCCCCGCCTCGTTCACCGCCCATTGCAGGCCGAAGGGATCGCGCACAAGGCCCCAGCGGTCGCCCCAGAACATCTTCTGGAAGGGCACGACCACCTCGCAGCCGGCCTCCACCGCCCGGCTCCACCAGGCGTCGCCGTCCTCCACCACCAGCTGCAGGTGAAAGCCCGCGGGCTTCGCCGGCTCGGCCGAGGGGTCGTTCATGTCCGACATCATCAGCGCGCCGCCGTTCACCTCGATCTGGACATGCATCAGCTTGCCGCTCGCCTCGTCGGCGAAGCGGCCCAACTCCTTCGCGGCGAAGGCCTTGCGGTAGAACTCCACCGCCTCGGCCGCCCGGCCGTTCATGCCGACATAGGGGATCACCCCCATCATCACCCGCGGGTCGAAGGCGCGGGTCTCGGTCGCTGCTTCGGTCATCGGTCCCTCCTGTCGGGGTTCAGTCGGCATAGGCCGCTTCCAGCGCGGCGATGTCGGGCTTCTTCATCGGCAGCAGGGCCGCCATCACCCGGTCCGCCCGCCCCTGGTCGGGACCGGTCATCATGCCCGGCACGACGCTGGGCATGATCTGCCAGCTCAGCCCGAACCGGTCCTTGAGCCAGCCGCAGGCCTCGGCCTCTGGCGCCGCGCTCAGCGCCCGCCACAGGCGGTCCACCTCGGCCTGGCCGTCGCAGAGGACGGCGATCGAGGCGGCCTCGGTGAAGCCGTCGGGCGCGGCGCGGCTGTCCATGGCGATGAAGGCCTCGCCCTGGAGGTCGAAGGGGCCGTAGGCGAGGCCCGGCTCCGTCTCGTGGCGCATGGGCTCGCCGATGCGGGACCCGGGGAAGAGCCCGGTCCATTCGGCGATGGCCGCCTCCGCCCGGCCGGCCATCTCGCCGCCGAACAGCAGGCAGGGCCGGACCATCCGTCCCGCCGCCGCGGGATCGCCCTGGCAGATCTGCCAGCCGAGGCCCCAGCGGTCGCGCAGCCAGCCGTAGCGCGGGCTCCAGGGATAGGCGTCGAGCGGCATCAGCGCCGCGCCGCCCTCGATCAGCCCCGCCCAGACCCGGTCGACCTCCGCCCGGTCGGGCAGGGCGACGAAGAGCGAGAAGCTCGGGGCGAAGCGGAAGGCCGGGCCCCCGTTCAGGGCGACGACCCGGGTCCCGCCGAGGTCGATCTCGACGGTCAGGACCTGCCCCTCGGGCTGGCCGTGGATCTCCTGGCCGACCTTGCCGAAGCGGGCGATGCGCCCGACCGAGGATCCGGGGACGAGGCCGGCGTAGAGACGGGCGGCCTCCTCGGCCGCGCCGTCGTACCAGAGATGCGGGACGAAGCGTTGCATGGCCCCGGCCTCAGGCGTCGAGGATCTGCTGGAAGCCGCCGTAGATCATCCGCTTGCCGTCGAAGGGCATCTCCGCCCGGTCCGAGGCCATGCGCGGATCGGCCATCACCTTCTGCCAGCCCGCGTCGCGCGCCTCCCGGGAGGGCCAGGAGATCCAGGAGAACACCGCCGCCTCGTCGTCCTTGCGCTGCACCGCCAGGGTGAAGGAGGTGAGCTTGCCCTCCGGCACGTCGTCGCCCCAGCACTCGACCACCGACAGCGCGCCGTGCTCCTTGAAGATCGCCGCCGCCTCGGTCGCGTGCTTGAGGTAAGCGTCCTTGTTCGAGAGGGGCACCGCGGCCACGAATCCGTCCACATAGGTCATCGGTCAGTCCTCCTGTCGGAAAAGCTGTCTGAGGTAACGCGCGAGATGGTCGATGGCGCCGCGGGCGGCCTCCGGGTCCCCGGCGGCCTTGGCCAGGATGAACCCCCCCTGGATCACCGCCTGGATGTGGAGCGCGAGCCCCTCGGGCGCGACGTCCCTGCGTCCCGCCGCCTCCAGCGCCGCGGCGAGGTCGGGGACGAGCCGCCCGGCATGGGCCGCGATCCCCGCCTCGCAGGCCGCCCGCAGCACGGGCGAGGTGGCGTAGGTCTCCTGCACCAGGGTGCCGAGCAGGCAGGTGAAGTCCTCGAACCCGCCGGCGATGATCTCGCGTCGCAGCGCCACATAGCCGAGCACGCGCTCTGCAGGGGTGGGCAGGGCGGCCCAGGGGGCCTCGAAGAGCCGGTCGGCCATGGCGTTGAAATGCCGGGTCGCCGCCGCGCCCAGATCCTCCTTGGAGCGGAAGTGGTGAAAGAACGCCCCCTTCGTCACCCCCGCCGTCCGGCAGATCTCCTCGACCGAGGCGGCGGCGAAGCCCTGCCGCCGGATCACCGTCAGCGCGGCGTCGAGAAGACGGGTGCGGGCGTCCGGGCGCGGGGCGGGAGTCGGTTCCATGCGCAACAACATACCGACCGGTTGGTATGCTGGCAACCGTCTTCTCTTGGGCCAGCGAAATCCCGCCCGGCCCCCGCTTGCGCGGACCCGGGAATTTCCGCATGGCCAGCGCGCCCGCCGCCCGCTAGGGTCCCGCCCGCCTTGCGAGGAGGGAGCGATGGATCAGGGAGCGGTGACGGGGGAGGCGGCGCTGGCGACCCTGGGGCGCCTCGCCGATCCGGCGAAGGCGGCGGAGATGGCGGCCCATCACAAGGCCCCGCGCGTCTATCTCGGCCTCGCCCTGCCGCAGGTGGAGGCGCTGGTGGCGGAGTGGCGCGCCGGGCTCGACGTCCCCGGCCGGATCGCCCTCGCCCATGCCCTCTGGGACAGCGACGCGCACGAGGCGCGCATCGCCGCGGCCAAGCTCCTCACCCAGGCGCGCATCCCCTCGGACGAGCCCGCGGTCTGGGCGGAGCTCCGCGCCTGGGTCCCCGGCTTCGACGGCTGGGCGGTGGCGGACCACGCCTGCAAGGCGATCGAGCGGCGGCTGGCGGCGGTCCCCGAGCGGCTCGACGAGGTGGAGGGCTGGACCCGCGACCCCAACCCCTGGGTCCGGCGGGCGGCGCTCGCCGCGACGCTGCCCTGGGCCAAGCTCAACCACCCCTCCGAGGCCGAGCGCGCGGCGCGCGCGCGCATCCTCGGCTGGGCCGAGGCGCTGGTCGGGGACCGCGACGGGTTCGTCCGGAACGCCGTGGGGGCCTGGCTCCGCAGCCTCTCGATCCACGACCCCGACCGGGCCCGCGCCTTCCTCGACGGCCCCGGCCGCGGCCTCAAGCCCTTCCCGCGCAAGGACGCCGCCCGTCGCACGGGCTGACCCGCTCACCAGCCCCTTGCTCATCCGCCCGCCCGGCCCCCCGCACAGCGCGCGGGAGCGCCTTCCCGCCCGGCCTGCCGTCGCCTCCGGGTCCCGTCTTCCAGGGCTCCGTCGCTCTGAGCCCCTTGGAGCCTCACCGAAAAATCCCGGGCTCGCCCGCCGTGGGCGGCTTGGCGACTTACCGGTGGTCTCCACGCCATCGAAAGCCCAACTCCGGCGCGGATCGCCGCGATGACTCCCGGCGAAGCCTTGCCGTAAGCCGGCGCCGCCACTGGCCTGCATCACCCTCGGCCAGAGGCGTCCTCAGCCCGCGCCATACCGGCCTGCGCCGCCTTGGTCTGAGAATCTCTCCTTGCATCTCCGACCTTGTCCTCGGCCGCCCTGGGGCGCAGGCTGAAGGACCATGTCCGACCTGTCCCACCCTCCCGCCCCGCCTGCGCGCATTCTGGAAACCGCTCTCTACGCCGCCGATCTCGATGCGGCCGAGGCCTTCTATGGCGACCTTCTGGGCCTGGAGCGGGTGGCCCGGGTCGACGGCCGGCATGTGTTCTTCCGCTGCGGGGCGGGGATGCTGCTGGTCTTTGACCCCGAGGCGACGCGCCGTCCCGCGGCGCCGGGCGCCCTGCCGGTTCCCGTCCATGGGGCGACCGGCGCGGGCCACGTCGCCTTCGCCGCGACCGCGGCCGAGCTCGACGCCCTCGCCCGGCGTCTCCCCGCCGCGGGCGTCGCCATCGAGGCCGATTTCCGCTGGCCCGGTTCCGGCGCCCGGTCGATCTACCTGCGCGACCCCGCCGGCAATTCCGTCGAATTCGCCGAGCCCCGTCTCTGGGGCTTCGACTGATCCCTGGACGGCCGCGCCTCCCGCACGCCGCCCGCTCTCGCGTTTGCCCCAAGCCTCGGCCCGCCCTCGGGATGCCCGCCGATCCGAAACCGGCAGGCGTCCCAAGGCTGAAGGATAGACCCGCGCCTTCCCACCGCTCTCCAGCTCGCTCCGAGCTTCGGCCCGCCTCCGGGCTCCGCAGCTCCGAAGCCGGCAAGCCCAAGGGGAAGGGCCGCGTCCTCGGCGCATGCTCGCTTTCCGGTACGCCCCGACCCTCGGCCCGCCCTGGGCCGCCCGCTGACCCGTAACCGACGCGCGCCAGGGTCGGGCGTCCTGGGGCCCTGCGCTCGGTCCGATCGGGGGCTTTTCCGCCGGGCCAGCCGCGCCTCTGTCCCGGCGGCGCCTCCAGCGCCTGTTTTTCCAACGGCTCGTGTGGGGCGCAAAGCATCAGCCGCGCCGGGCAAGACGCTGCCTCACCCCCCGAAAGAATCCGTCAACACAGCTTGCCATCCGGTAAAAATTTTTCGGATAATCTATCTATTTCAAATGGGTAGATAGAATTTCACGCGTGTTACGCCCTCCTTTCGCCCGGGTCGGTCGCGGCGGCATAGATGTCGAGCACCCGGGTCACGCTCGCCCGGAGGAGCGCCGGCGCGGTCGGCTCCACCCGGCCCGCCGCCACCTCCGGCTCCAGCGCGCCCAGATACTGGCCGATGAGGGGCAGGGGGATTTCCCGCCCCTCCAGCGCCTCGTCCAGCCGAGCCACCGCCTCCTCGGCGGAGGGTTGGGTCCAGTAGTAGCGGATCCGGTCGCTGAAGGAGAAATGCCGCTTCACCCGCAGCTCCGCCTCGGTCCCCTGGTAATACTTCGCCCAGTTCCCCGGCGCGGCCAGCATCACCCGCTCCATCAGCGCCGGCAGCGGCTCCCGGCTTGGGTCCGGGGCGATCCAGTCGGCGATCGCGGCCAGCCCGTAATAGGCCTCCCGCAGGGCGAAGGTCAGCCAGGGCCCGACCTTGAGGATGGCGAAGCCGTCGTCCACCAGCGCCCGCAGCGCCTCCGCCGGCTGATAGTCGGTGGAATGGGCCTCAAAGACCATCGGCAGGCCGGAAAGCGCCCCCGCCAGCTCCCGCGCCGCCTCGGGGCGATAGACCGCCACCTCGGCGTCGGCGAACTCCACCCCCGGCTGGACCACCACCGCGATCGCCCGGCCGAAGGCCCGGTCGAGCCCCCGCGCGGCGAAGGCTGCGGCGTGCAGGTCTGCGACCCGGGCGACGTCCGCCGCCCTGGTCACCGCCAGGTGGTCGAGCGCCTCGGTCGCGCCGCCCGGGACGGGGACCTCGGTGCCGATCACGTAGACCGGCGCCGCCGCCGCCTCCGCCACCTCGGCGAGCTCCGCCGCCCGGGCGGCGATCACCCCCTCGGGCGGGGCCGCGGGCTCCCCCGCGCAGCCCATCGAGGCGTCGAGGTGGATCTTGGCGAAGCCCGCCTCCGCATAGGCCGCGACCATGGCGCGGGCCTTCTCCATCGCCTCCGCCGCCGGCAGGTGCCGCCAGGGATTTGGCCCCAGGTGGTCGCCCCCCAGCGCCAGCCGCTCGGTCGGGAACCCGACCCGGCCCGCGATCCGCTGCACGAACTCGCGGAAGGCGAGGGGGGTCATCCCGGTATAGCCGCCCTCATGGTTCACCTGGTTGCAGGTGGCCTCGACCAGCAGGTCCGCGCCCCGGTCCCGGGCCTGGACCAGCGCCGCCTCGATCACCAGCGGATGGGCCGAGCAGACCGAGGCGATCCCCGCCCGCTCGCCCCCGCGCCGCCGGGCGGGCAGGGCGGCGAGCCGCGCCACCGCGGTCGTCACGCCACCCCCCCGGCGCTCTGGCGGGCGAGGAAGGCCTCGGCCTCGGCGAGCGTCGCGATCCCCTCCATCGGGCCCCGGCGGGTCACCGCCAGCGCCCCGCAGGCGTTGGCCAGCGCCAGCGCCCGGTCAGGCGGGTCGCCCGCCAGCCAGCGGCTGACGAAGGCCGCGCCGAAGCAGTCGCCCGCGCCGGTCGGATCGACCTCCTCCACCGCGAAGCCCGCCACCGCCGTGCGCCCCTCCAAATCATAGAGCGCCGCCCCCGCCGCGCCCTTCTTCACCACCACCGCCCGCACCCCGCGGGCGATCAGCTCCGCCGCCGCCGAGGCCTCGCCCCGGGCGCGAGTGAAGAGGAAGATCTCTTCCCCCGAGGGCAGGAAGACATCCGCCTGACCGAGAACGAAATCGAGCGCCTCCCGCATCCCCGGCAGGTGAAAGGTCTCGGCGCGGACGTTGGGGTCGAAGGAGACAGTGCCGCCCCGGGCCTTCACCGCCGCGATCCCGGCCCGGGCGACCTCCGCCGTCGCCTCGGCGAAGAGCGCGGTGCCCATGACATGGAAGTGGTCGGCCTCGGCCAGCAACCGCTCCGCCTCGGGGGTGAGCGTGATCCGGCCCGCGGCGCTGTGCAGGATGTTGTAGACGAACTGCCGGCTCCCGTCCGCCTGGTAGGCGACGAAGGCCGAGCCGGTGGGCCAGCCCGGATGCACTGCGATGGCCGAGACGTCCGCGCCGAGGCGCTTGAGCCGCTCGAGGTTCACTTGGCCGAAGGCGTCGTCCCCGACCGCGCCGATCAGCCCCGCCGCCGCGCCGAGCGCCGCCGCCTGGGCGATGAAGATCGCGGGCGCGCCCGAGGGAAAGGGTCCGGACAGCGGTCCCGGCTCGAGAAAGCTCTGTCCGATCCGATCGGCCATGATCTCGACCAGGATTTCTCCGCTCGTCACCAGCCGTTTCATCGCGTCGTCCTCCCCGCGGCGCTCTGCCGGCGCCGTCCGGCCGGACGCTAGGCCCGGGCCGCGGGCGCCGTCAAGTCGGCGGAGGACCCCGGGGCCCGGTCGGCGAACACGGGTCGCGGACCGCCGCCTTGCCGGCGCGCCCCGCTCTGGACGACCGACCGTGGTTCCGCGCGGACCCCCCCGAGGTCTTAGAGCCTGACCCAAAAGTCCCAGGCCCGCCTGCCTTGAGCGGCTTTGCGATTTCTCGGCGGCTTCGATGCCGTCGAAAGCCCAGTTCTGGCCAATTCCGGCGGTGATTCTCAGCGCAGTTCCGCCGCGAACCGGCGCCCCGGACTTTCGGGTCAGGCTCTTACGCGAGAAGCCGGTCCTCCGAAGGGGCGCGTCGCCGGCCCCGGAGGCCGGAGGCGGAACGCCGCTCGGCCCGAGCTGGGTCTCGACCCTCCCCCGAGGGCCGCCGCTCTCCACGAGCCGCCCGCGCCTCTCGCGAAAACGCGCATTGACGCGCGCCGCCCGGTCGCTCCACTCATTCGGGCCATCCTCGGAGAAAACCCCCGCATGACCGTGCTGAGCCTCCTCGTCGCCCTGCTGACCGCCGGGCTCGCCGCGACCCATGCCGGCGCCCAGGAGAGCGTGCCGATCTACGTGGTGGTCTCGGGGGTCGTGATGGCGGCCTGCGTCTGGGCCGGGCGGGGGATCTTCGTCTTCCTGCGCATGTTCCTCGCGGGCTACGCCATCGCCTATGCGGTCTTCGCCTTGGGCTTCCTCGTCTTCGCCCATGGGGGCCTGCCGGCCTGGGCGCCGGACTGGATGCAGACGCTCCAGCCCTCGTCGTTGCTCGCCCTCGCCTTCACCGTCTTCGCGGCGATCCTCGTCGGCATCGCGCGCCTGCCGGTGATCCGGGAGACGATCGGCCTCTCGGAGGCCTATTTCAGCAGCGAGGCGCCGAGCCGTCTCAAGGGCCTCGGCTTCCTGCGCCTGACCGAAGGCTCCATCGGCCGCGGCTTCCTGCTCGGGATCATCCTGATCAACTTCGTCCAGACCTACCTGCTCATCCTGTTCAACACCTGGCAGGGGGCGCTGTTCGACAGCTTCCAGAACATGGACGCCGGCGCCTTCTGGGCGCTGGTCGTCACCTTCCTGATCCTGGCGAGCCAGTGGGTGGTCTTCGCCGTCATCGAATATCTCTTCGGCCAGTACATGCTGATCCGCTGGCGGCGGCACATGTCGCGCGATCTGGTCGACGACTGGCTGACCGACGACCGGCACTACCGCATCCAGTACATGGGCGAGGTCGCCGACAACCCCGACCAGCGCATCGCCGAGGACGTGCGCTCCTACGTGATGAGCACCTATTCCATCGCCTCGTCGATGTTCTCGACGCTCCTGAACCTCGCCGCCTTCGTGCAGCTGCTCTGGACCCTGTCGGACCGCTTCCACACCGAGGCGGGCCATTCGCTGGTGGGCGCGCTATCGACCGTGCCGGGCTTCCTGGTGTGGGTCTGCCTCGCCTATGCGGTCTTCGTCACGGTGGTGGGCCACCTGATCGGCCGGCCGCTCATCTGGAAGAACTACAACAAGGAATACCGCGAGGCCGACTTCCGCTTCGCCGCCGCGCGCCTGCGCGAATACAGTGAGCAGGTGGCGCTGCTCGACGGGCGGGCGGCCGAGCGGGCGACGCTGTTCGAGCGCTACGATCTCCAGGTCGCGGCCACCCTCGACCTGGTGCGGACCACGCGGAACCTGCGCGTCTTCAGCTTCTCGGTCAGCCAGATGACCGACGTGCTGCCTTACGTGCTGGTCGCGCCCGCCTATTTCGCCGGGGTGGGGACGCTGGGCGGCCTCCAGCAGACGGCGAGCGCCTTCAGCCGGGTGCAGGGCGGCTTCACCATCTTCCTCGACCTCTACGAGACGCTCGCGGCCTACAAGGCCTCGGTCAACCGCATCAACGGCTTCCGCGGCGCGCTGGCCGAGGCGGACGCCCATCGGGCGATCCCGGTGGACGCCGGGGCGGGGCTGGACGTCGTGACCCGTGACCTCAGCGTCGCCCTGCCCACCGGCCGGGTGGCGGTGCGCGCGCCCGGGCTCGTCTTTCGCCGGGGCGAGGACGCGATCCTGACCGGCCCCTCCGGCTCGGGCAAGTCGACGCTGTTCCGGGCGCTCTCGGGCATCTGGCCCTTCGGCTCCGGCCGGGTGGAGACCCCGGCGGGGGCGCGGGCGATGACGCTGCCCCAGCGGCCCTACATTCCCCTCGGCTCGCTCCGGGGGGCGATGACCTATCCCGATCCGCCGAGTGCGGCGTCGGAGGCCGATCTTGTCTCGGCGATGCAGGCGGTGGGGCTCGACCATCTGGTCCCGCGGCTCGACGACGTGGCGATCTGGACCCAGGCCCTGTCGGGGGGCGAACAACAGCGGGTGGCGATCGTCCGCGCGCTGCTGAAACGGCCCGACTGGCTCTTCCTCGACGAGGCGACCGCGGCCCTCGACGAGCCTATGGAGGCGCAGGTCTACGCCCTCCTGCGCGAGCGGCTGCCGGACACGACGCTGGTCTCGATCGGCCATCGCGGGACGTTGCTCGCCTTGCACGACCGCCGGGTGGAGATGCGTCGCCAGGGAGACGGCGTCTTCGAGCCCCAGGAGGCGTGACCGCGACCCCGTGACCGCTTGACGCTTGCGTTATCTTGACGTTGCGCACGCACTGGTTGAACGATCCCTTAATATGTCTCCGTTAAGCGGTGACGTTTCATGTTGCGGCGCAATAGAAGCCGCCAGGGAAGGGACCGACTTCATGCCAGCCGCCGTCCTGTTCTCCGCCGATCTTGCGCCGCCGCCGTTTCACGAAGGGCTTTGGGACTGGTCCTGCGGCGACGGCACCCCGACCTCGCCGAGCTACGAGGAATGCGGCGGCGCTTGGCTTGTCTCCGGGGACCCGGATTTCGGCGACTGCCTGGAGATCGAGCGCCAGGAGCCGCTGCAGCGGCTGCGCTACATGGGCGAACTGCCGCTGCGCCCCGGGGCGCTGGTCGAGCTGCGGTTGCGGCTGAAGGCGGTCTCGGGCGGGGCGGGGTCCGTGCGGGCCGCCGCCTGGCCGGGGGGCGCGGGCGGGCGGGGGGTGGCGGATCTGCCCGCGGCGGGCCGGCTCGCGGCGCTGCCCCCGGTCGGGGGCGTGGCGGAGCTGCGCCTGGTCATCGCCCGGGCGCCGAGCCCCTTCGTCGACCTGGTCTGGGACGACCGCGCGCTCTACGCCCATGTGGGGCTCGACCTGATCGGCCCCGTGGGCGGCCGGGTCCGGGTCGCCAACTTCGCCGCCCGCGAGGTCGCCTCGCCCGCTCTCGCCGCCGACCTGCCCGGCTTCGCCGAGCCACGGCTGCGCTGAGCCGGGGCCTTCGCCCCGCCGCCCGGGCGGTCGATCGCGCCGCCCCTGGGCGTGGCCGGCGTTGACCCTCCGATGCCGCCTGCTTAAGAGGGCCGGACCCGAATTCGCAGGCTCGAGGCCATGACCGTCACGCCCCCGAAGAGCTTCCAGGAGATCATCCTGCGCCTCCAGGCCTATTGGGCCGCGCAGGGCTGCGCCGTGCTCCAGCCCTATGACATGGAGGTGGGGGCAGGGACCTTCCATCCCGCGACCACCCTGCGGGCGCTGGGGCCGCGGCCCTGGGCGGCCGCCTACGTCCAGCCCTCGCGCCGGCCGACCGACGGGCGCTACGGCGAGAACCCGAACCGGCTCCAGCATTATTACCAGTATCAGGTGCTGGTGAAGCCCTCGCCGCCGGACCTCCAGGACCTCTACCTCGGCTCGCTGGCGGCCATCGGCGTCGACATGGCGCTTCACGACATCCGCTTCGTCGAGGACGACTGGGAGAGCCCGACGCTCGGCGCCTGGGGCCTCGGCTGGGAGGTCTGGTGCGACGGGATGGAAGTCTCGCAGTTCACCTATTTCCAGCAGGTGGGCGGCCACGACTGCCGCCCGGTCTCGGGCGAGCTCACCTACGGGCTGGAGCGGCTCGCCATGTACGTGCTCGGGGTCGACCACGTCATGGACATGCCCTTCAACGACCCCTCCGCCCCGATCCCGCTGACCTACGGTGACGTGTTCCGCCAGAACGAGCGGGAATACAGCCGCTGGAACTTCGAGGGCGCGGACACCGAGATGCTGCTGCGCCATTTCGAGGACGCGGAGAAGGAGTGCCAGCGCATCCTCGCCGCCGCGCCCGCGGACAGGGCGGGCCGGGTGATCGTCATGGCCGGCCCCGCCTATGACCAGTGCATCAAGGCCTCGCACCTCTTCAACCTGCTCGACGCCCGGGGCGTGATCTCGGTGACCGAGCGGCAGGCCTACATCGGCCGGGTGCGCGCGCTCGCCAAGGCCTGCGCCGACGCCTGGCTGGAGACGGAGGCGGCGGTCGATCCCGCCGCCGCGCCCAAGGCGATGGTGTGAAGGGCCGCACCCTCATGATCGCCCTGCTGGCGTTCACGGCGGTCTTCGCCGCGGCGTTGTGGTGGTTCACCTTCTACGCTTGGTACGAGCGCAGCGAAGGCGTCGGCGCGCTGATGGTGGCGGGCGCGCCCATGCCCGTGGCCGACTGGCGGGGGATCGACGGAACCTCCTCGCCCCTCAAGATGCGGGGATGCTTCACCGTCGACCCGGCGAGCTTCGCCGCCGCAGAACCCGCGGCCGACGCCACGCCCCTCACCGCGCCCTTCTGGTTCGACTGCTTCGACGCCGGGGCCATCACCGAGGATCTGGCGGAGGGGCGGGCGCGCGCCTACGCCCTGAGCCGGGACGACCCGGACGGCTTCGACCTCATGGCCGCGATCTACCCCGACGGGCGCGGCTACGTCTGGCGCCAGCTCGGCGCCGACTACCGGGACCAGCGATGACCCAAGTTCAGTTCCCCGACTTCATGTCCGTGACCTTCGGCCTGGTCGCCTACCTGCTCGGCGAGGCGATCAACCGGCGCGTGGGACTGCTGAAGCGGTTCAACATCCCCGATCCGGTGACGGGCGGGCTCCTGCTGGCGCTCCTGTTCTTCGGGCTCCATCGCTTCGGCCTCGCCGAGGTGAGCTTCGACACCCATATCCGCGACGTCCTGCTGCTGGTGTTCTTCACCGGCATCGGCCTCAACGCCAGCCTCGCCGACCTGCGCAAGGGCGGCAAGCCGCTCGTCATCCTGATCGGGCTGACGGCGATCCTGCTGGTGTTGCAGAACCTGGTGGGCGGGCTCGGCGCCTGGCTCGCGGGCCTGCCCATGGGCTTCGGGGTGGCGCTGGGGTCGACCTCGCTCCTCGGCGGCCATGGCACGATGATCGCCTGGTCGGGCGAGTTGAACGCCATGGGCCTCGTCGGCGCGCCGGAGGCGGGGATCGCCATGGCGACGCTGGGGCTCGTCGCTGGGGCGGTGGTCGGCGGTCCGCTGGCGCGGCTGCTGATCGAGCCGCGGGGCCTGCGCTCGGAGGAGAGCGACGAGGTGAACACCGTTGGTCTGGCGGAGGATTCCCCCGCCGGCCACTACGTCGGCCGCAGCGAGCTGATGCGGGCGCTGCTCGTCACTTTCCTTTGCATCATCCTGGGCTGGTTCGCGCATCGGGCGATCCTGGCGACCGGGCTGATGCTGCCGCTGTTCGTGCCCTGCCTGCTGGTGGGCATGGTGGTCGGGAACCTGCTGACGCTGTTCCCGCGACTGCCGCCGGTGTCCCATACGCCGGCCCTGTCGCTGGTGTCGGAATTCGCGCTCGGGGTGTTTCTCGCCATCTCGCTCATGTCGCTCCAGCTCTGGGCGCTGGCGGGGATGGCGGGAACGCTGCTGCTGGTCCTCGCCGCCCAGACCCTGCTCGCGCTCGGCTTCGCCTATTTCCTCGCCTTCCGCTTCCTCGGCCGGGACTATCCGGCGGCGGTGCTGACGGCGGGCTATGCGAGCTTCGTCGTCGGCGCCACCCCGACCGCCATCGCCACCATGACCGCCGTGACCAAGCGGTATGGGCCGAGCCCCGCCGCCTTCATCGTGCTGCCGCTCGTCTCGGCACTCTTCGTCGATCTCGCCAACGCCCTGGTGACACAGGGCTTCCTCACGCTCTGGGCCCCCTGAGATGTCCGACCTCCTGATCGAGCTCCTCTCCGAGGAGATCCCCGCCCGCATGCAGGGCAAGGCCGCCGAGGACCTCAAGCGCCTGGTGACCGATGGCCTGGTGGAGCGGGGTCTGACCTACGGCCATGCCGCCGCCTTCGCCACGCCGCGCCGGCTGGTCCTCGCGGTGCAGGGCCTCGCCGAGCGGTCGAGCCCGGTGCGGGAGGAGCGGAAGGGCCCGCGCACGGATGCGCCGGAAAAGGCCATTGAGGGCTTCCTGCGCTCGACCGGCCTGACCCGCGACCAGCTGGAGGTGCGGGCCGACAAGAAGGCCGAGGTCTTCTTCGCCGTCACCACCCGGCCCGGCCGCGAGGCGCCCGAGATCGTCGCCGAGGCGCTGGAGGCTGCGGTGCGCGGCTTTCCCTGGCCGAAGTCCATGCGCTGGGGCTCGGGCGACCTGCGCTGGGTTCGGCCGCTCCAGTCGATCCTCTGCATCCTGACGCGCGAGGACGGGGCCGAGGTCGTGCCGCTCGTCCTCGACGGGATCGCGGCGGGGCAGGAGACCCGGGGCCACCGCTTCATGGCGCCGGCGCCGTTCCGGGTGACGGGCTTCGAGGACTACGAGGCGCGGCTGCGCCGGGCCTTCGTCCTTCTCGACCCGGCCGAGCGGGCGGCGAAGATCGCCCATGACGCCGCCCAGCTCGCCTTCGCCCGGGGGCTGGAGATCGTGGAGGACCCGCGGCTCCTCACCGAGATCGCGGGGCTCGTCGAATGGCCGGTGGTGCTGATGGGGGCGATCGAGGCGCGGTTCCTCGACCTGCCGCCCGAGGTTCTCCAGACCTCGATGCGCGAGCACCAGAAGTTCCTCTCGGCCCGCAATCCCGCCACGGGCCGGATCGAGGCCTATGTGGTGGTGGCGAACCGCGAGACCGCAGACGGGGGCGCCGCGGTCCTCGCCGGCAACGCCCGCGTCTTGGCGGCGCGGCTGTCGGACGCGGCGTTCTTCTGGAAGAACGATCTCGCGACGCCCATGGCGGAGATGGCGACGAAGCTCGACGCCGTGACCTTCCACAACAAACTCGGCACGGTGGGGGAGCGCATCGGTCGCATCGCCGCCCTGGCGCGGGAGCTTGCGCCGCTGGTCGGCGCCGATCCCGACCTCGCGGAGCGGGCGGCGCGGTTGGCGAAGGCGGACCTCGCCTCCTCCATGGTCTACGAATTCCCCGAGCTTCAGGGCGTGATGGGCCGGTACTACGCCGAGCGGGCGGGCGAGGACCCGGCTGTCGCGGCGGCGGCGCAGGAGCACTACGCCCCGCTCGGCCCCTCCGACGCCGTGCCGACCGCGCCGGTGTCCGTCGCGGTGGCGCTCGCCGACAAGATCGACACGCTGACGGGCTTCTGGGCCATCGGGGAAAAGCCGACGGGCTCGGGCGATCCCTTCGCCCTGCGGCGCGCGGCACTCGGAGTGATCCGTATCGTGCAGGAGACGGGGGTCCGTCTGGGCCTGCGACGGCTTTTCGCCGCTCACCTGGAAACGGTCAACAAATCCGTCGACGCCGCCCGGCTGCGCCTCGCGCTGGAAGATGCGGCGGCCGCGCCGCCGCCCGCGCCGGGCGCCGAGCCCGTGGCGGCCGATCTCGCCGCCTTCTTCCACGACCGCCTCAAGGTCTATCTCCGCGATCGGGGCGTCCGCCACGACGTCATCGACGCCTGCCTCGCCATGCCGGGGAACGACGATCTGACGCTGGTCACGCGGCGGGCGGAGGCGCTGGCGGCGTTCCTGAAGACCGAGGACGGGGCGAACCTGCTCCAAGGGTTCAAGCGCGCCAACAACATCCTGACGGCCGAGGAGAAGAAGGACGGGGTGGAATACTCCCTCGACCCCGATCCCCAGTTCGCCGAGACCGCCTCAGAGAAGGCGCTGTTCGGCGCCCTCGACCGGGCCGAGGCCGCCATCGCCCCGGCGCTCGCCGCCGAGGATTTCGCCGCCGCCATGACGGCGCTCGCCTCCCTGCGCGCGCCCATCGACGCCTTCTTCGAGGAGACGGTGGTCAACGCCCCGAGCCCCCTCGTGAGGCGCAACCGGCTGTGCCTCCTCAACCGCATCCGCGCGGTCATGACCCGGGTCGCCGCCTTCTCCGCCGTAGAAGGCGGTTGACGCTAGGGAAGCTCTCATGAAACCGTTTGCGGTGGGTCGATTTCACTCTATGTTGCGCCGCAATGAAACCGCAGGACATCGCCCCGGCGCCGCCGGACGCCGCCATCAGCCTTGACGCCGGGTCACGGGTTCGTGACGCCGTCTACGGTCGGCGTGCCTGGAAGCTGGCGCGCCTGGGGGCGCTCGGCCTGCCGGCGCTGGGGGGATTTGCGCTCTCCTTCGACTGCGTGCGCGATCTGGCGGAGGGGGGGCCGATGCCCGCGCTCCCCTTCGGCTTCTCGGGCGGCCGGCTCTATGTCCTCCGCGCGAGCCCCGAGGACCGGGCCTGGGGCGGGCCCGCGGCGATCTTCGACGTCGGCCTGACCGAATCGACCCTGCCGGACCTCGTGCGCCGGCTCGGCGAGCGGCGCGCCCTGATCCTCGCCAGCCGCTTCGTCCAGGCCTATGCGGTGGCGGCGCAGGGCATCGACCCGGAAGGGTTTGAGGCTCTCGCCCAGGCGACCCTGCGCGCGACCGGGGGCGATCCCGGCCCGGAGGCGATCGCCCGGCTCGTCGCCGCCAAGAAGGCGCTCTACGCGGAGGAGGTCGGCGAGGCCTTCCCCGAGGATCCGATGGACCAGATCGAGGGCGCGGCCCGGGCCATGGCGCGCGCCTGGACCCGGACCCCCGCCCGCATCCTGCGCGAGGCCCGCGGCGCGCCGCGCGACGCCGGGCTTGGCCTGGTGATCCAGGAGGACGTGCTCGGCTCCGGCCGCGGGGTCTGCGGCTCCGGACGCTTCCAGCCGGTCGAGAGCGCCGGCGGCGCCCCGGCGGTGGAGGGGACCTTCACCCTGGAGGGCGAGACCTGGTCGCGCCCCATCGCCGCGTCCGAAGGGGCGGGCTCGCTCGAGGCCTTGGCCCCCCAGGTCATCGGCGCGCTCAAGGCCGCGGGGCGGGCGGCGGCGCTGGGGCTCGGCGATGTCTACCGGTTCGACTTCGCCCTCGCCGACGGTCGGCTTGTCATCCTCGACGCCACGCCGGTGCGGCGGGGGGCGCGGGCCTCGGTGCGCATTGCGGTCGACCTCGCCAAGACCGGCGCGATCACCCGCAACGAGGCCCTGCTGCGCATCGACCCGCGCAATCTGATCGAGCACCTGCATCCCCAGATCGACCCGGCCGCCAAGCGCGAGGTCTTCGCCACCGGCCTCGGGGCGAGCCCGGGCGCGGCCACGGGCCGGCTGGTCTTCACCCCCCAGGCGGCGGTGGCCGCGGCGGCCCAGGGCGAGGCGACGATCCTGATGCGGATCGAGACCACGCCGGAGGACATCCGCGGCATGCATTCCGCACACGGCATCCTGACCGTGCGGGGCGGCATGACGAGCCATGCGGCGGTGATCGCCCGCGGTCTCGGCCTGCCCTGCGTGGTGGGGGCGACGGATCTGAAGATCGACCTCGAGGACCGCTCGGTCGCCACCTCCGACGGGCGGGTGCTGCGCGAGGGCGCGCTCATCACCCTCGACGGGGCCCGCGGCCAAGCGATGGTGGGGGCGCCGAAGATGATCCCGGCCGAGGTGGGCGGGGCCTTCTCCGACCTGCTCGACTGGGCCGACGCCGCCCGCGACCTCGGGGTGCGGGCCAACGCCGACACCCCGGCCGAGGCGCGCATGGCCCGGGACTTCCGGGTGGACGGGCTCGGGCTCTGTCGCACGGAGCACATGTTCTTCGACGAAAGCCGCATCACGGTGATGCGCGAGATGATCCTCGCCGAGACGGAAGGCGAGCGGCGGGCGGCGCTCGACCGGCTCCTGCCGATGCAGCGGGACGATTTCCGCGAGATTTTCGACGTGATGCGCGGGCTGCCGGTGACGATCCGCCTCCTCGACCCGCCCCTGCACGAATTCCTGCCCCAGGGCGAGGAGGGCCTCGCGGCGCTGGCTGAGGCGACGGGCCTTCCCGAGGCGCGGATCCGGGCCCGGGCGCGGGAGCTCGGCGAGGTGAACCCCATGCTCGGGATGCGCGGGGTGCGGCTCGGCGTCGCCATGCCCGAGGTCTACGAGATGCAGGCGCGGGCGATCTTCGAGGCGGCGATCGCGGTCAACCGCGACAGCCGCGCGCCGGTCGCCCCCGAGGTGATGATCCCGCTCGTCTCCGCCTATCGCGAGGTCGAGCTGATCCGCGCCAAGATCGACGCGGTGGCGACGGCGGTCCAGGCGGAGCAGGGGACGAGCCTCGACTACAAGCTCGGGGTCATGGTCGAGACCCCTCGCGCCGCGCTGCGAGCGGGCGACCTCGCCGAGCTCACCTCGTTCCTCAGCTTCGGCACCAACGACCTGACTCAGATGACCTATGGCCTCAGCCGCGACGACGCCGGGCGGTTCATGCGCGAATATGTCAACCGGGGGGTGTTCCACGAAGATCCCTTCCACAGCCTCGACGTCGAGGGGGTGGGCGAGCTGATGCTGATCGCCGCCCGCCGCGGGCGGGAGCGCAACCCGAACCTGACGCTGGGCCTCTGCGGCGAGCATGGGGGCGACCCGTCCTCGGTGCGGTTCTGCAAGGTGGCGGGGTTCGACTACGTGTCCTGCTCGCCCTTCCGGGTGCCAATCGCCCGGGTCGCGGCGGCCCAGGCGACCATCCTCGCCAAGCGCGCCGAGGCGGGCGGGCGATGAAGCCGCTGCCGGGCGATCTGGTCGGCCTGCGGGCCGGCGGCAAGGGCGCGCTTGCCCGGGCGCTGTCGGCGCTGGAGACGGCGCCGGGGGATCCCCGTCTCGCCGGGCTGCTCGACGCCGCGCTCGCCGCGCCCCAGGGCTTGGCGCTGGGGCTGACCGGCCCGCCCGGGGTGGGCAAGTCGACCCTGACCAATGCGCTGATCGCCCGGCTGCGCGCCCGGGGCGAGACGGTGGCGGTGATCGCCGTCGATCCGTCCTCGCGGCGATCCGGCGGCGCGCTCCTGGGCGACCGGACCCGGATCGAGACCGACCCGGAGGACACGGGCGTCTTCGTCCGCTCCATGGCGGCGCGCAAGCGTCTCGGGGGGCTCGCCGACATCACCTATCCGGCGATGGTGCTGATGCGCGCGCTCCACGACCTCACCCTGGTCGAGACCGTCGGGGTGGGCCAGTCCGAGACCGAGATCGCCGACGTGGCCGACCTCGTGGTCTTCTGCGCTCAGCCGGGATCGGGCGACGCCATCCAGTTCATGAAGGCCGGCGTCATGGAGGTGCCGGACGTGGTGCTCGTCACCAAGGGCGACCTGGGTCCCCCGGCGCTGCGGGCCGCCGCGGACGTCAAGGGCGCGCTGTCGCTCTCGGTCGAGGATGCGCCCCCCGACGTGGCGATCGTCTCCTCCCAGACCGGGCAGGGGATCGACGCGGCGCTCGACCTGATCGCCGCCCGGGTGGAGCGGGCGCGCCTCTCGGGCGCGCTGGCGGCGCGGCGGTCCGCCCAGGCCCGGGCCTGGGCCGAGTCGCGGCTGCGCGAGACCTTCGGCGCCGTGGGCCTCGACGCCCTGCGGCCGCGGCTCGCAGGGGGCGCGAGCCCCTTCGCCGCCGTCACCGCCCTGACCGAAGCGGCCCGGCCCCGGGTCGAGCAGGGCCTGGCCGGGCTCTGGGAGACCGCCTGAAAATTCGGGCGGATCGCTTCGCCCGCTCTTTCGCGCTGCGCTTCGCCGCTTCTCCTCGATAAGGTGGGCCCGGTTGGTGTCAGCCCGGCCTGCCCCTGCGAAATCACGCCAATCCCGCGCCGGCCTTTCCGTCCCCGTTCTTCCGGCTCTCGGAGAGACCTCTGCGAAAATCTCTTTGTTTGAGCCGCAGCTCCGGGGGTCAGAATTTCACGCGTGAAAATGGGCTCAAGATGCTGATTATACTGTATATATTTCGCGGCCTTAACCCGGCGTTCAGGTGTTGAACGGGTCATGCGCGCGCGCCGGAGGGTTTCGCTGAGGTTTCCGACTCGGCGAAAGCCCTCGGGCCGCCCCTTCTTTCTTGATCTTTGCGCCGTCGTCCAAAGGGGGCGCCGAATCGCCTCCGCCGCACCCCGCGCAAAAGGGTTAACATTTCGCTGCGAGAGGACTGGAACTGCTGGGATTTCACCCGACACGCCAGGGCGATGCACGCGACCGGATGGGCGGTATTCCGCTTACCCTTTGGGATTGCTGGACTTTCCCTCGTCGAACCTGTCACAAGCCCCACGTTGAGGTGGGTAACCAAAAGACGTCGCGCGTCGGATCGACGCGCCGGATGAGGGACGAGGGGAACGCATGACCGCTGCCTGGAACGCCTTCGGGCGACGCTTTCTTGTCGCCGCAGCCCTGGCGACGCTGCCGCTCTCGGCGGGCGTCGCCCGGGCGGACGCGCCGGTGGAGGCGGAGCCGATGGCGGAACAACTGGGCCGGCTCATGAGCAGGGAGCAGGCTGCGATGGATGCGCTCGCCTCCGAGCGGATCGCGGCCCTGATCCAGGGACGCGCCGGGAGCGTCGCGACCGTGACCGCGCGCAACGCGCCGGCCACGGCCGCGATCCCTGGCGCGTCCATCCCGGCCGTCCCTTCCGCCGTCACGGCCGCGCGCCTCGATTTCGCCAGCCTGGACGCCATGCCGGCGGCGAGCGGCGACGCCCAGTGGCAGTGCCTGGCCGAGGCGGTCTATTTCGAATCCCGCGGCGAGCCCCTGGCCGGGCAGATCGCCGTCGCCGAGGTGGTGCTGAACCGCACCGACTCGCCCTCCTATCCGGGCAGCGTCTGCGGCGTCACCAAGCAGGGGGCGGGCTCGGGCCGGGGTTGCCAGTTCTCCTACGCCTGCGACGGCCATCCGGACACGATGCGCAGCGGCGTGGCGCGCGAGCGGGCGGGCAAGATCGCCCGGATGCTGATCGACGGCCGTCCCCGCACCGTGACCGACGGCGCCACCCATTTCCACGCGACCCGGGTCCGCCCGGACTGGTCGCGCCGCTTCGCCCGCACCGCGGCGATCGGCCATCACATCTTCTACCGCGAGTCGACCCGCGTCGCCGCCCGCTGAGGCCCCGCGCCTCGGCCGCCTTACTCCGCGAAGGCCTGGACCAGATAGACGTCGCCGCAGGCCGGGCCCTTCGGGTCCACCGCCGCCGCCGCGCCGGTCCGGCGAAAGCTCGCGGTCAGGATATTGGCCCGATGGCCGGGCGAGGCCATCCAGCGCGCCACCACGGATTGCGCGAGGCTCCCGTGGCTGTGGATCGGCACCGGCGCGCCGTCGTCGGCATAGGTGAAGGCGCAGCCCGCGCGCTTCACCGCGATGGGACGGCCCACCAGCTGAAAGAGCTTGTCCATGGCGATGTTCTCGCCCGCCCGCCGATAGCGCACCCCGGCGGCGTCGAGCCGGCCCGAGAGCCGCGCGGGCTTGGCCTCCGACAGGCGGTGGGTCATGCGCCGGGCCTTGGCCATGGCCGCGGCCTGGCTCAGCGAGACCTGGCGCAGCTTCGGATCGGCCCCGAGCGGGCGCAGCCCGGCGCGCCGGCGCTCCGCGTTGACGAGCGTCAGCACAGCGGCGTCGAAGAGCGCGGCGTCGGGTCCGGCGGGCGCCACCGGCCGGTCGAATCGGTCGGGCAGGCCCTGGGCCTCCGCCGGGAGGGCGAGGCTCAGGATCAGAACGGCGGTCATGGCGAAACGCATCGGACAATCCCTTGCGGCGGCGGCCTGGCCAGGAGGCGCTCAAGGAGACGCTAGGGCCGGAGCCTGCGGGGGCAACGATCCGATCCCCGGACGCGCAACCTGGTCCTGACCGCGTCTCTCCCCCTCAACCTCCCCCGAGGCGTCTCAGACTTTCGGCGCAGGGTTCCTCCAATCCCCTTGCCGGACGGTTAAGCCCGGGGCACGAGGGGCCGGCCTTGCGGCGCGAGGCGGCTGAGGCTACCTGTTGCGCCGCAAGAAAGAGGGGTGCCATGGACGAGACCGCCATCGCCTTCGAGGCGCCCTGGGTGCGCGCCGCCGCCGCGCCGCCGCCAGGGCCGCTCGACCGCATCTCGGTGCGCGACTACACCCGCGTGCTCGAGATCGGCGCTTTCCGCTCGGAGCGGGGGGTGACCCAGCGCGTGCGCTTCAACGTGGTGCTGGAAGTCGCCCATGGCGCGGCGGGCGTCAGCGACGACGTCGACCGGGTGCTGTCCTACGACACGATCACCGAGGCGATCGAGACGGCGCTGGCGGCGGAGCGGCTGAACCTGCTCGAGACCCTGGCGGAACGGGTGGCGGCCGGCTGCCTGGAGGATCCCCGCGCCATCCGCGCCTTCGTGCGGGTGGAAAAGCTCGACCGCATCCCCGGGGCGCTCGGGGTGGAGATCGTGCGCATGCGGCTGCCCGAGGGGGCGCCGCGGCTGCATCCGGTGGTCGCGTCCCGGTCGGTCGCCGCGCCGCGGCCGCTGGTGGTGCATCTGCCCGCGCCTGACGAGGCCTGGCTCGACGCCTTCGCCGCGCTCGGCCGGCCGGCGGTGCTGACGCTCGGGCCGGCGGCGCCCCAGGCGGCCGCGACGACCGAGGGCGCGCTGCGCGCCGGGCTGATGGCGGTGGAGACCGCGGTCTGGCTCCTCGCCGACCGCGATCCGCGGCTGACGGTCGCCTCCAGCCGGACGGAGCTCGACTGGGCGCTCAAGACCGGGCGGCTGCCGGTCTGGGCTCCCACCCACATGATCGTCGACGCCCTGCCGCGGCCCGCGCTCGACGCGAGCCGGCCCGAGGCCCTCGCCGCCTGGCTCGGAGCCGAGATCGGGGCCGAGGCGCTGGTCCTCGCCGGGCCGGGCCCCGCGCCCGAGACCGTGACCGTGACCGACCTGCCTCTGCGCCGGGCGGCCGCGCCGGGGGATCTCGCATAGCATGGCGGGCGTGCTGGTCATTCGCGAGCTCGACGCCCGCCAGGCCGCCGACCTCGCGCTCTGGGCCAGGGGCGCGGCGGCGCTCTGGTCCGATGCGACCGCCGCCGATCATGCCGCAGAGATCGCCGCCACCGCGGGAGCGGAGCGGCGCGCCTTCGCCGCCGAGGATCCGCAGGGCCTCGCCGGCCTCGCCGAGATCGGCCTGCGCACCCACGCCAACGGCTGCGAGAGCCGGCCGGTGCCCTTTCTCGAAGGCGTCTGGGTCGCGCCCCGCGCGCGCCGCCGCGGGGTGGGCGCAGCCCTCATGGCCCATGTGGAACAGCTCCTGCGCGCCGCTGGACACCGGGAAATCGGTTCGGACGTGGTGATCGGCAACGACGGCTCCCTCGCCGCCCATGCGGCCTGGGGCTTCGTCGAGGTCGAGCGCGTCGTCTGCCTCCGCAAGGATCTCTGACCCTCCAACCCGCGACAGGACCCCCCCATGGCCCGGCTGATCTTCGACCTCGACGGCACGCTCGTGCATTCCGCCCCCACCATCGCCGCGGCGGCGAACGGCATGCTGGGCGAGATCGGCCGGACCGCGCTGCCGCTTGCGGCGGTGCTCGGCTATGTCGGCCACGGGATGCGGCGGCTGGTCGAGGACGTGCTGAACGAGACTGGCGGCGTGCCGGAGGCGGGGGTGGACCACCACCTGACGATCTACAGGCGGATCTATTTCGCCGACCCCCTCACCGGGACTGAACTCTATCCCGGCGTGGCCGAGGCGCTGGCGACGCTGGCCGCCGCGGGCCACGACCTGGCGGTCTGCACCCAGAAGCCCGACAAGCCGTCGCTGGAGATCCTGGAGGGCTTCGGCCTCATGCCGCCGATCTCGGTCCTGACCGGCGGCGACAGCCTGCCCGGGGTGCTCAAGCCCGATCCCCGGCTTTTCCGCCATGCCGCCGACCAGCTGCCCCCGGGGCCCGAGGTGATGATCGGCGACAGCGAGACGGACGCGCGGACCGCCGCCAACGCCGGCGCGCCCTTCCTGTTGCATCTCGGCGGCTACAACCATGTCCCGCCCGAAACGCTGGGCGCCTTCGCGACCTTCTCCGACTGGCGCGAGGCGCCGGCGCTGATCGAGGCGGCCCTGGCCCGCGCATGACGATCCGCTATCGTCCGCTGCCCCAGTCGGGCCCGCGGCCCGAAGGGGCGCTGCCCCTCGCCGGGGGGGCGCTGTGGTTCGACCGGGTGGCGGTCCATGCGCCGGGCGCCCCGGTCCGGATCGCGGGCCTCGACGCGGCGCCGCCCGCGGCGCTCGACCGGCTGGCCGCGCCGCGGGCGGCGGTCTGCGGCCTCGGCCTCGACCGGCCGCGGATCATGGGGATCCTCAACGTCACCCCCGACAGCTTTTCCGACGGCGGCCGCCATCTCGACCCGGCGGCGGCGGTCGCCCGGGCGGAGGCGATGCTGGCGGCCGGGGCCGACATCCTCGACATCGGCGGCGAGAGCACGCGTCCGGGCTCCGACCCGGTGGCGGAGGCCGAGGAGATCGACCGGGTGCTGCCGGTGATCGCGGCCCTGCGCGGGGCGGGAGTGGCCGCGCCAATCTCCATCGACACGCGCAAGGCCGGGGTGGCGGCGGCGGCCTTCGCCGCGGGCGCGGACCTCTTCAACGACGTCTCCGCCCTCGCCTGGGATCCGGCGAGCCTCGGCGTCGCCGCGGCCTCGGGCCGCCCGGTCTGCCTGATGCACGCCCAGGGCGACCCCAAGACCATGCAGGACGCCCCCCGCTACGACGACGTGCTCCTCGAGGTGACGGCGTTCCTCGACGCCCGCATCGCCGCGGCCGAGGCGGCGGGGATCGGGCGGGACCGGATCCTGGTCGATCCGGGCATCGGCTTCGGCAAGACGGCCGAGCACAACCTCGCGCTGATCCGGGGGCTGTCGATCCTGCACGGCACGGGCTGCGCGATCCTGTTCGGCGCCTCGCGCAAGCGGTTCATCGGCGCGATCGGGGCGGCGCCGGACCCGTCGGGACGCGCCGCGGGCTCCCTCGCCGTGGCGCTGGAGGCTTTGCGGCAGGGCGCGCAGGTGATACGAGTGCATGACGTGGCCGAGACGCGACAGGCGCTGGCCCTCTGGTCGGCCCTCAACGCTCCGGCCCAGAACGCTCCGGACTGAACGGGAGACGAGGCATGGGCAGGAAATTCTTCGGGACCGACGGGGTCCGAGGCCGGGCGAACGACGGCGCGATGACGCCGGAGATGGCGCTCAGGCTCGGGCAGGCGGCCGGGCGGTTCTTCACCAACGGCGGCCACGCGCATCGGGTGGTGATCGGCAAGGACACCCGCCGCTCCGGCTACATGCTGGAAAGCGCGCTGACCTCGGGCTTCACCTCCGTGGGCATGGACGTCTTCCTGGTGGGGCCGGTGCCGACGCCCGCGGTCGGCTTTCTGGCGCGCTCCATGCGCGCCGACCTGGGCGTGATGATCTCCGCCTCGCACAACCCCTATCAGGACAACGGCATCAAGTTCTTCGGCCCCGACGGGTTCAAGCTGTCGGACGCCGCCGAGGAGGCGATCGAGGGCCTGATGGAGGAGCCGCCCGCGCTCGCCGAGCCCAAGGCCATCGGCCGGGCGGCGCGGATCGACGACGTGCGCGGCCGCTACATGGAATTCGCCAAGACCACCTTCCCCCGCGGCCATCGCCTCGACGGGCTGAAGGTGGTGGTGGACTGCGCCAACGGCGCGGCCTATCGCACCGCGCCCGACATCCTGTGGGAGCTCGGCGCGGAGGTGATCCGCATCGGCGTCGATCCGAACGGCTTCAACATCAACGACGGCTGCGGCTCGACCCATCCCGAGCGGGCGGCGGCGGCGGTGCGCGAGCACGGGGCCGATCTCGGCATCAGCCTCGACGGCGACGCGGACCGGGTGATGATCCTCGACGAAACCGGGGCGGTGGCGGACGGGGACCAGATCATGGCGCTCATCGCCGGCCGCTGGGCCGCCGAGGGGCGGCTGGCGCAGCGGACCCTGGTGGCGACGGTCATGTCGAACCTCGGGCTGGAGCGGCACCTGGAGGGGATCGGCGTCGCCCTGCTGCGCACGGCCGTGGGCGACCGCTACGTGGTCGAGGCCATGCGGGCGGGGGGCTTCAACCTCGGCGGCGAGCAGTCGGGGCATATCGTGATGACCGATTTCGTCACCACCGGCGACGGGCTGATCGCGGCGCTGCAGTTCCTGTCGGCGATGGTCGAGACCGGCCGGCCGGCGTCGGAGCTGGCCCGGGTCTTCGAGCCCTTCCCGCAGGTCCTGCGCAACGTCCGCTACCGCAAGGGCGCGGCCCCGCTCGACGTCGCGAGCGTAAGGGCGGTGATCGCGGCGGGCGAGGCCCGGCTGGCGGGCCGGGGCCGGCTGGTGATCCGCAAGTCGGGGACGGAGCCCCTGGTGCGGATCATGGGCGAATGCGACGACCCGGCGCTCCTCTCCGATGTCGTGGGCGGCATCGAGGCGGAGGTGGCCAGGGTGGCGTAGGGCCCGCGGGCGCCTCGCAGGGGAAGCGCCGGGCTCGGGCCCCCGCGCAGGGGGCCGCTCGCCCGGCGCTGTCGCTCCGGCCCGCCTTTGCGGGCCTGCGCTCGCGGAGCCGCGCTGTGGCGCGGCGAGTCGTTTCCCCCGCCTGTTGGCGGGGCCCCGACTGCTCTCCAGGTTTCAAGGCCGTATGAAGACCAGGGGTGGCGAGCGCGGTCGGCGGCGCGGCCTTGCGGGCGGCGGAGCGGTCGCGTCTCGTCTTGTCAGGACCGTCGGCGATCGCGTATCGGCGGTTTCAGGCGCGTTTCCGGGCCGGGGCGAGCGGGGCGCGGCCGGCGATATCGCTCCGATGGGGAAGACGCCATGACGTCGCCTGCCACGCCCGCCCCGATGGAAGGCGGCGGCGCTTATAACCGCAACTCGCGGGTGCAGGCCTCCGGCCTTGCGCCGGCGATCGACTGGTTCGCCGAGGCCGCGGCCGCCGCGCCGACGGAAGGGGACGGGCCGGTCGTCATCGCCGACTATGGCTCCTCCGAGGGCCTGAATTCGCTGGCGCCGGTCGCCGCGGCCATCGCGGCGTTGCGGCCGCGGATCGGTCCGGGCCGGGCGATCTCGGTGATCCACACCGATCTGCCCGGCAATGACTGGGGCGCGCTCTTTCGCCTTCTCGCCGCCGATCCCGGCAGCTACCTTGCGCCGAACGTCTTTCCCGCCGCGGTCGGCCGGTCGTTCTACGGGCAGATCCTGCCCGCGGCCTCGGTCGTTCTCGGCTGGTCGTCCTGGGCGACGCAGTGGCTGAGCCGCATCCCCGGTCCGATCCCCGACCAGGTGCAGGTCGCCTTCAGCGGCGACCCCGCCGCCCGGGCGGCTTACGCGGCGCAGGCCGATGCGGACTGGCGCGCCTTCCTTGCCGCCCGCGCGGCCGAACTCGTTCCCGGCGGGCGACTGGTCGTGCTGACCATGGCCCGCGACGCCGGCGGCGATTTCGGCTATGGCCCGCTGCTCGCAGCACTCTACGCCGCGCTCGGCGATCTCGTGGCCGAGGGACTGGTCCTCCCGGAGGAGAAGGCGCGCATGGCGATCCCCACGGTGGGGCGCAGCGCGGCGGACCTGGCCGCGCCCTTCGCCGACGGCGGCGCGCCCGGCCTCGGGCTCGTCCGGCTCGAGGTCTTCGCCGCCGAGGATCGCATCTGGGCCGACTACGCCGCCTCGGGCGACGCCGCCGCCTTCGGCGACCGCTGGGCGGGCTTCAGCCGCGCCTCGGTCTTTCCGACCCTCGCGGCGGCGCTGGACGGCCCCGAGGCTCCGGCGCGCCGGACCGCCTTCGTCACGCGGTTGGCCGCCAGCCTCGCCGCCCGTCTCGCCGCAGCGCCCGTCCCGATGAAGATCCCGCTCGCGCGGATGGAGATCCTGCGCGACCCGGCGTGAGCCTCGGACGGAGGGAGGAGCCAAGGACCCCCTTCCCAGCGGCGCGGGAATCGCGTATGCGAGCCCCGGGCGCGTCTCCGGACCAGGGCGAGCGGGGCGCACTCAGGAACATCGCCCTGAAGATCGGAGCTGCGGCCCATGAGCCAGCCCCAGACGGCGACCCTGTCGCCTGCCGCCACCAAACCCGCCGTGAAGCCCGCGCGTCCCGAATTTTCCTCGGGCCCCTGCGCCAAGCGTCCCGGCTGGACGCTCGAGGCGGTCGCCGCCCGCGCCTTCCTCGGCCGCAGCCACCGCGCGGCCAAGCCCAAGGCCCAGCTGAAGGACGCCATCGACCGCACCGCCCGGGTGCTCGGCGTTCCCACCGATTACCGGGTCGGCATCGTGCCCGCCTCCGACACCGGCGCCTTCGAGATGGCCATGTGGTCGATGCTGGGCGCGCGGCCCGTCGACATGCTGGTCTGGGAGAGCTTCGGCCAGGGCTGGGCGACCGACGCCACCAAGCAGCTCAAGCTCGCCGAGTGCCGCGTGCTGACCGCCGGCTACGGCGAGCTGCCGGACCTCGCCGATGTGCGCAAGGACGCCGACGTCTGCTTCACCTGGAACGGCACCACCTCGGGCGCGCGCGTCCCGAACGGCGACTGGATCGCGGCGGATCGCGAGGGGCTCACCTTCTGCGACGCGACCAGCGCCGCCTTCGCCCAGGACCTGCCCTGGAACAAGCTCGACGTCACCACCTTCTCCTGGCAGAAGGCCATGGGCGGCGAGGGCGGCCACGGGGTCATCATCCTCAGCCCCCGGGCGGTGGAGCGGCTGGAGACCTATGTCCCCGCCCGGCCGCTGCCGAAGATCTTCCGCCTCACCAAGGGCGGCAAGCTGATCGAGGGCGTCTTCGCCGGCGAGACCATCAACACCCCCTCCATGCTCTGCGTCGCCGACGCGGTGGACGCGCTCGACTGGATGGAAGGGATCGGCGGCCTGACCGCGACCCGCGCCCGGGCCGACGCCAACTTCGCCGCGCTCCAAGCCTGGGTCGACCGCACGCCCTGGGTCGAGAACCTGGCGGCGGATCCGGCGGCGCGTTCGAACACCTCCGTCTGCCTCAAGATCGTCGATCCCGAGATCGCGGCGCTCGACGAGGCGGCGCAGCGGGACTTCGTGAAGAAGCTCACCAAGCTCTTGGAGGCCGAGGGCGCGGCCCTCGACATCGGCGGCTATCGCGACGCGCCTCCGGGCCTGCGGGTGTGGTGCGGCTCGACCGTCGACACGGCGGACATCGAGGCGCTTCTGCCCTGGCTCGACTGGGCCTTCGCAGCCGCCAAGGCGTGAGCTGACGGGGGCTGAGCGCCCCCCGCTTTCCCCATCAGGATTTCCGGGCCGCCGCGCCCGAACGAGGAGGCATTCCCATGCCCAAGGTTCTCATCTCCGACGAGCTGTCGGACGCCGCCGTCCAGATCTTCCGCGATGCGGGCGTCGAGGTCGACTTCCAGCCGCAGCTCGGCAAGGATCCGGCGAAGCTCGCCGAGATCATCGGCGACTATGACGGGCTCGCCATCCGCTCGGCCACCAAGGCGACGGCGGAGCTGCTCGCGAAGGCGACCAACCTCAAGGTCATCGGCCGCGCCGGTATCGGCGTCGACAACGTCGACATTCCTGCCGCGAGCGCCCGCGGCGTCGTGGTGATGAACACGCCCTTCGGCAACTCGATCACCACCGCCGAGCACGCCATCGCCATGATGTTCGCCTGCGCCCGCCAGATCCCCGCCGCCGACGCCTCGACCCGCGCCGGCAAGTGGGAGAAGTCGAAGTTCATGGGCGTCGAGATCACCGGCAAGACGCTCGGCCTGATCGGCGCTGGCAACATCGGCTCGGTCGTCGCCTCCCGCGCCATCGGGCTCAAGATGAAGGTCATCGCCTTCGATCCCTTCCTGTCGGCGGAACGCGCCCAGGCGATCGGGGTCGAGCGGATCGAGGACCTGGACGAGCTGCTGGCCCGCGCCGATTTCGTGACGCTGCACCTGCCCAAGACCGCCCAGAGCGCCAACCTGCTGTCCGCGGAGCGGATCGCCAAGATGAAGCCCGGCGCGCGGCTGATCAACTGCGCCCGGGGCGGTCTCGTCGACGAGGCGGCGGTGGCCGCGGCGCTGAAGTCGGGCCACCTCGCCGGCGCGGCCTTCGACGTGTTCTCGGTCGAGCCCGCCAAGGAGAACGTGCTCTTCGACGCGCCAAACGTGGTCTGCACCCCCCACCTGGGCGCCTCGACCACCGAGGCGCAGGAGAACGTCGCGCTCCAGGTGGCCGAGCAGATGTCGGACTACCTGATGACCGGCGCCATCTCGAACGCGCTGAACGCGCCCTCCGTCACCGCGGAGGAAGCGCCGATCCTGAAGCCCTGGGTCAATCTCGCGGAAATGCTGGGGAGCTTCGCGGGTCAGGTGACCGAGCATCCGATCACCGCGATCGAGATCGAATACGTGGGCGAGGTGGGCGAGCTGAACCGCAAGCCCCTGACCGCCGCCCTGACCGCCGGCCTCCTGCGGCCGCTGGTGGGGGAGGGGGGCGTCAACATGGTCTCCGCGCCCCTCGTCGCCCGGGAGCGCGGCATCCAGATCGCCGAGACCCGGCGCGACGCCCAGGGCGCCTTCGGCTCCTACATCCGGCTGGTGGTGACGACCGAGGTCCAGACCCGCTCGGTCGCCGGCACGATCTATTCGGACGGCAAGCCGCGGTTCATCCAGATCAAGGGAATCGGGCTGGAGGCCGAGCCGATGCCCTTCATGCTCTACACCACCAACACCGACACGCCGGGCTATATCGGCGCGCTCGGCACCAAGCTCGGGGCGCTCGGGATCAACATCGCCACCTTCGCCCTCGGCCGGGCGGAGAAGAGCGGCGAGGCCATCGCCTTTCTCGGCGTGGACGAGCCGGTGAGCGAGACGGCGCTGGCCGAGCTCGCCAGCCTGCCACAGATCCGCCAGGCCAAGGCTCTGCGCTTCTGACCAGGTCGGGGGGCCGCCAAGGCCCCCCGACGCCGGACGTCCCGGCGGGGAGCCTCCGCTTGACTGGGAACGGCGGCGCCTCTAGCCCCACGGCCGAGACCCGCCCCGCAGGAGCTTTGCGCCTTGGCCCTTTTCCACGCCGTCACCGCCCTTCGCGGCGAACCTGCCGCCCAGGCGCTCGCCGACGACCTCGAAGCCCTGGACCCCCTCGCCACCGAGCTCCGCGACCATGACGACGGCTCGGGGCTCTGGGACGTGGGCGCCCATTTCGACGGGCCGCCCGACGCCGCGGCGCTCGCGCTGCTCGCGAGCCTGCACGGGGCGGGGGATTTCACGGTGGCGCGGGTCGAGGAGCGGGACTGGGTGGCCCAGGTCAAGGCCGAGTTGACCCCTGTCGAGGCCGGCCGTTTCGTCGTCTACGGATCCCACGACCGGGACCGGATCCCGCTCGCGAAGGTGGGTCTGGAGATCGAGGCGGCCCAGGCCTTCGGCACCGGCCACCACGCCACGACCCAAGGCTGCCTGATCGCGCTCGACCGGCTGGCCCGGCGGGGGTTCCAGGCGACCCGCGTCGCCGACATCGGCGGCGGGACCGGGGTGCTCGCCATGGCGGCCTGCCGGATCTGGCCCGCGCGCGCCATCGCCGGCGACATCGACCCCGTGGCCACCCTGACCGCCCGGGAGAACGTGACGGCGAACGGGCTCGGCGCGCGCATCGCCTGCGTCACCGCCGCGGGTTTTCGCCATCCGCTGCTGGAGCGCGGCGGGCCCTACGGCCTGATCTTCGCCAATATCCTCGCCCGGCCGCTGATGAGCCTCGCGCCCCAGCTCGCCGGCCATCAGGCGGCGGGCGGGGTCGCGATCCTGTCCGGCCTGCTGGCGCGGCAGGCTCCGGCGGTGCTGGCGGTCTACGAGGGCTGGGGTTACCGGCGGATCGACTTCGAGCGCATCGGCGACTGGATGACGCTGGTCCTGCGGCGGCCCTGACGGGAGCGCCGGAAAGGGGCGCCGAAAAAGCGAAGGCCGCGCCGGGGAAGGGGCGCGGCCTTATATCCCGTTCCGGGGCATGAGCGTCAGTGAAGCGGCGAGGCGACCGAGGCGATCTGCCCGCGCTCGATCCCGATGTCGCGCAGCTGGTCGTCCGACAGGCGGCTCAGCTCGAGACGGGTGCGCCGGCTCCGGCGCCAGGCCTTGAAGCCGTCGAGCGCGCGCTCGGCCAGCGAAACGAAACGGAAGATGGCGACGGACCCAAGCGGGACCGACCGGTTTTCATGAAGGATAGTCATTTTCTCTGCTTTCGGTTTCCCGCAGCATCTGCACACGCTGCGTTCACGACTGCCTATCTAGGGGGCAGAGTGAAAACGGGCAATCCTGTCCGCCGCATGGCCGTCATGCAACGGGCGCAAGCCGGCGCTCAGCCCGCCGCGGCCCCCAGGGATCCGATCAGCCGGGTCTCCAGTAGCTGACCGCCGCGATAGAGCGGCGGATAGGCGACCGCGGCGATCAGGCTGTTGAAATCCTTGAGCGCCTTGACCGTCTCCAGGTGCAGGTCGCTGGTCTCGAAGGTGGCGAGACCGGCGCCGAGCCGGGCGAGGTGCCGCCGCCGGCTCTGCCGCTCCATCCGCGCGACTTCGGTCTTTTCCTCGAGCAGGAGCCGCGCCGCCTCCAGGTCCTCCGAGACCAGGACGTTGGAGGCGAGAGACAGGCTCGCCAGCGCCCGCCGGTGCAGCCGGACGAGCTCCACCGCCCCCTCGGAGGAAAAGCGCAGGTTGTCCCGGGACTTGCGCACGGCCCGGGGCAGGAGCCGGGTGGCGATGACGTCGGCCGCCGATTCGATGGCGATGGCGTAGTCGGCGAGATCGCGCAGCCGCTCCCGGTCCTCGGGAGCAAGCGATTCGGCGTCGATGCGCGCGACATAGCTGCGCAGCCCGTCCAGCGCCCGGTCGATCTGCCGGTCCTCCGCGATCAGCGCCCGCGCCCGGGCCGCGTCGTCGGCGGAAAAGATCTCCATCGCCGGCTCGAACATCTCGCGGGTCAGCTCCAGCATCCGCAGAACCTCCCGCCGCAGGCAGACGATCGCCAGCTTCGGCCGGTCGAGCAGGCTGTCGTCGAGGGCCGAGCGGCGGACGGCGAGGGTCTCGGGCGCCGCCTCGGGCCGGTCGGGAAGCAGCCGCTCGGCCAGGGGCGCGATCCGGCCCCCCAGCGGCGCGAGGAGCGCGAGCGCGGCGTTGAAGGCGACATGGGCGACGATCAGCGCCTGTCCCTCGCCCCAGGACGAGAGCCAGGCGAGAACCGGGGGCAGGGCGAGGAGCCCGAGCGCCGCGACCGCGCCGATCCCGCGCAGCGCCAGCACCGCGAGGGAGATGCGCCGGCCGGCGGGCGGCAGGCCGCGGCCGAGCCGCACCGGGATCAGCGCCCCGCCGAGATTCGCGCCGAGGGTCAGCGCCGCCCCGGCCAGGACGGGCAGCGCCCCGGCCGCCACCAGGGCGACGCACATCAGGATGGCGGCGAGCGAGGAATGCAGGACGAAGGCGAGCGCCGCCCCGGCCAGGAAGGCCGTGACCGGATCCGCCTCCAGGTAGCGGGCGAGGGCGGGCATCAGGCCCGAGGACTGGATCGGCGCCATCGCCTCGCGCAGGAATTGCAGCGAGATCAGGATGAAGGCGACGCCGAGCACGATGCGGCCCGCCTGCCGCAGGCCGCGCCGCTCGGTCTTGACGAAGACCCCGGCCCCGACCGCCAGCAGGGCGGGGACCAGCCAGTCGAGCGGGTGCGACAGGATCAGCACCAGCAGCGCCGACCCGAGGTCGGCTCCGAGCACGATGGCGAAGCCCGTGGGAAAAGCGAGCAGCCCCCCGGCGGCGAAGCCCGCGACCAGCAGGGCGACCCCGGTGGCGCTCTGCAGCGCCATGGCGAGGCCGAGCCCGGTCAGCCCGGCGCTCAGCGCGCCCCGGGTCCGGCCGAAGAGGCTGCGGAACGAAGCGCCGAAGGCGCGCTCGATCCCCGTGCGCACCATCCGCACCGCATAGAGCAGAAGCATGGTGGCGCCGAGGACATGGATGATGAAGGACAGGCTCGCCACTGCTTCGCTCTCCCGCTGCCGGCCCGGACTGGGGACCGACGCTGGAGGCGGCCCTGAGAGGGAGGCTAGGCCGACCGAAGCGGCTTTCCACAAATTGCGCCGCATCGAGTCGTGATTGTTGTGCGAGCGCAACGGTCGGTTGAATCAATCATGGATTGATCCCTTTGCGACCGAGGCGCTTGGCCTTCGTTCTCGCTTCGTGCTAGCCTTCCGGGAAACGACGGAGATCGGGCAGGCATGCGAGTGATCGGGATCGATCCGGGCCTCAGGCGCACGGGCTGGGGGGTGGTGGACATCTCCGGGCCGCGGCCGCGCCATGTGGCGAACGGAACCTGCCTGTCCGACGGGGCGGACCTGGCCCTGCGGCTCTGTTCGCTGCACACCCAGCTTGCCGCGGTGCTGGCGCGGTTCCTGCCCGATGCGGCGGCCGTCGAGCAGACCTTCGTCAACAAGGACGCCGCCGGCACGCTGAAGCTCGGCCAGGCCCGGGGCATCGCCCTGCTTGCGCCCGCCCAGGCAGGGCTGCCGGTGGCGGAATACGCCCCGAACGCGGTCAAGAAGGCCATCGTCGGCGTCGGCCACGCGGACAAGGCCCAGGTCCAGCACATGGTGCGCCTCCAGCTTCCGGGGGTGGAGCTCGCCGGGCCGGACGCGGCCGACGCGCTGGCGATCGCGCTCTGCCACGCCCATCACCTCGCCTTCGGCGGACGGCTCGCGGCGGCGGTGGCCCGGGCCGACTCGGTCCGAGCGGAGGGCGGGCGATGATCGGCAAGATCACCGGCCGGATCGACAGCCGCGGTCCGGACCACGTGCTCGTCGAGGCGGGCGGCATCGGCTACATCGTCCACTGCTCCGACCGGACGCTCGCCGGCCTGCCGGGGGACGGCGAGGCGGTGGCGCTCTACACCGACCTCCTGGTGCGCGAAGACCTGATGCAGCTCTTCGGCTTTCCCTCCCTGCTGGAGCGGGAATGGCACCGGCTGCTGATGACCGTGCAAGGCGTCGGGGCCAAGGCCGCGCTCGCCGTGGTGGGCACCCTCGGCCCCGATGGGCTGATGCGGGCGCTCTCCCTCGGCGACGCCGCCGCCTTTCGCGCCGCGCCGGGGGTGGGGCCGAAGCTCGCCCAGCGGATCGTGCTGGAGCTGAAGTCGAAGACCCCGGCCCTGGTCGGGACCCTGCCCAGGGCCGCCCCCGCCGCCCGCGCCGGCGCGGCCGCCCCCGCGCCCGAGGCGACCGCCGCCGCGGACGCGCTTTCGGCCCTGACCAATCTCGGCTATGCGCCGAACGAGGCGGCGACGGCGGTCGCCACAGCGGCGGGCGAGGGGGCGGAGGGCGCCTCCGCCCTGATCCGCGCCGCGCTCCGCCTGCTGGCGCCGAAGTGAGGTGAGCTGACGTGACCGCCCCGGACCCCGCGCTCCGCCCCGAACCCTTGCCCGAGGACGCCGACCGGGCTCTGCGGCCGCAGAGCCTCGCCGAGTTCATCGGCCAGAAGGCCGCCCGCGCCAACCTCGCCGTCTTCATCGAAAGCGCGAAGCGCCGCGGCCAGGCCATGGACCACACGCTGTTCTACGGGCCCCCCGGCCTCGGCAAGACCACGCTCGCCCAGATCATGGCCCGGGAGCTTGGGGTGAACTTCCGCATGACCTCGGGCCCGGTGCTCGCCAAGGCGGGGGACCTCGCGGCGATCCTGACCAACCTCGACGCCCGCGACGTGCTCTTCATCGACGAGATCCACCGGCTGAACCCGGCGGTGGAGGAGATCCTCTATCCCGCGCTGGAGGACTTCCAGCTCGATCTCGTCATCGGCGAGGGGCCGGCGGCGCGCACGGTGCGCATCGAACTGCAGCCCTTCACGCTGGTGGGGGCGACCACGCGGCTGGGCCTGCTGACCACGCCCCTGCGCGACCGCTTCGGCATCCCGACGCGGCTGGAATTTTATGACGAGGCGGAGTTGGTGGAGATCGTCACCCGGGCCGCCCGCCTGCTGCGCGCCGACGCCACGCCCGAGGGCGCGCGCGAGATCGCCCGGCGGGCGCGGGGCACGCCCCGGGTGGCGGGGCGGCTGCTGCGGCGGGTGGTGGACTTCGCCATCGTCGAGCACGAGGGCAAGGTGACCCAGCCCGTGGCCGACCGGGCGTTGAAGCGGCTCGGGGTCGACGACCTCGGCCTCGACGGGGCCGACCGGCGCTACCTGACGCTGATCGCCGAGAACTACGGGGGCGGGCCGGTGGGGATCGAGACCATCGCCGCGGCGCTCTCGGAGGCCCGCGACGCGATCGAGGAGGTCATCGAGCCCTTCCTGCTGCAACAGGGTCTGATCCAGCGCACCCCCCGCGGCCGGATGCTGGCCGCCAGGGCCTGGACCCACCTCGGCCTCGCGGCGCCCCGGCCGGACCGCCCGATGGGGGACCTCTTCGACGGGTGAGGCGGCGGCCTGAAAATGAAAAGGGCCGCGCGGAAGTTCCCGCGCGGCCCTCCGGAGGCCTTGAGGGACGGGCGGACCCGCCCCCGGGAAAACCCGCCTCAGGCGTTGGGGTTCTCCGGATGCCGGCGCTTGCGCGCCAGCATGTTCAGGAACTCGACGAGGACCGAGAAGCCCATGGCGGCGTAGATGTAGCCCTTCGGCACATGGAAGCCGAAGCCGTCCGCGATCAGCGTCGTGCCGATCATCAGGAGGAAGGCGAGCGCCAGCATCACGATCGTCGGGTTCCGCTCGATGAAGTCGGCGAGCGGGTTCGCGGCCAGCAGCATCACCGTCACCGCCACGATCACCGCGATGTACATGATGGCGATCTGGTCGGTCATGCCGACGGCGGTGATGATCGAGTCGATCGAGAACACCAGGTCGAGCAGCAGGATCTGGAAGATCGCCCCGGTGAGCGAGATCTTCAGCGTGCCGCCGATCATGTCCTCCTTGTGGTCGATCGGGTCGACCGTGTGGTGGATTTCCTTGGTCGCCTTCCAGACCAGGAAGAGGCCGCCGGTGATCAGGATGATGTCGCGCCAGGAGACCGCATGGCCGAAGGCGGTGAAGACGGGCTGCGTCAGGCCCACGATCCACGAGATCGTGGCGAGAAGTGCGAGGCGCATGACGAGCGCCGCGCCGATGCCGAGCCTGCGCGCGGACACGCGCTGATGCTCCGGGAGCTTGTTGGTCAGGATCGAGATGAAGATCAGGTTGTCGATCCCGAGAACCACCTCGAGGGCGATCAGGGTGACGAGAGCGATCCACCCTTCCGGGGTGGTCACGAAGGCGAAATATGTCGAGAAAAACTCGGCAAATGTCATCGGGGGCCTTGTCCAGGGGTTGCTGATAGGGGCCACATGGGGGGCCTAGTTCACAAGTTCCAGATCGCAAGATGCTGATTCTTCACGAATCAGTGCCCGAACGCTTCGCTTCCGGGTGATTCGCGCCGCGCCCCCTTGCGCCCGCGCGCCGGGCGCGCTAGATGCTCGGACTTCCCGTCCCTGCTTCCAAGGGAGGCCCCCGCATGGCCCGCGTCACCGTCGAGGACTGCATCGACAAGGTTCCCAACCGCTTCGAGCTCGTCATGCTCGCGGCCCATCGGGCGCGTTCGCTCGCCGCCGGCGCCCCGCTCACCATCGACCGCGACAAGGACAAGAACCCGGTCGTGGCCTTGCGCGAGATCGCCGAGGAGACGATGACCGCCGACCGGCTGCGCGAGAACGCCATCGAGAGCTTCCAGCGCCAGATCGAGGTGGACGAGCCGGAAGAGGACGTCATGACCCTGCTGGTCGGCGCCGACGCGCCGGTCGAGGACGACATGTCCGAAGAACGCCTGCTGCGCGCCCTCATGGAAGCCCAGGGCGAAAACTGAGCCCCGCCGTCGCAGCCTCGCCCGATCCCGCGCTCGCGCGCCCAGGCCCCGACGGGATCATTCCCGTCGAGACCCTGACCTCTGTCGTCCGCGGGTACAACCCGCGGTCGGATTCCGGCCTGATCGCCGCCGCCTACGACTACGGCAAGCGGATGCACGCCCCGCAGAAGCGGTCCTCGGGCGAGCCCTATTTCATGCATCCCGTCGCCGTCGCCATGCTTCTGGCGGAACAGCGGCTCGACGACGCCACCATCATCACCGCGCTGCTCCACGACACGATCGAGGACACCGGCTCCACCTACGACGAGATCAGCCAGCGCTTCGGCGAGGAGATCGCCCAGCTCGTCGACGGGGTGACGAAGCTCACCAAGCTCCAGCTCGGCTCGGCCACCGACGCCCAGGCCGAGAACTTCCGCAAGCTCCTGATGGCCATGTCCAAGGACCTGAGGGTCCTCCTGGTCAAGCTCGCGGACCGGCTCCACAACATGCGCACGATCAAGCATCTCGCCCCCGAGAAGCAGATCCGCAAGGCGCGCGAGACCATGGACATCTTCGCCCCCCTGGCGGGGCGGATGGGCATGCAGTGGATGCGCGAGGAGCTCGAGGACATCTCCTTCCGCATCCTCAACCCGGATGCGCGCAGCTCGATCATCCGCCGCTTCGTCACCCTGCGCAGCGAATCCGGCGACGTGATCCCCCAGATCACCGATGACATCCGCGCGGTCCTCGCCGCGGCCGGCATCCGCGCCGTGGTCTTCGGCCGGGAAAAGAAGCCCTATTCCGTCTGGCGCAAGATGGAGGAGCGCAAGCAGGGCTTCTCCCGCCTGTCGGACATCTACGGTTTCCGCATCATCACCGACCGGCTGGAGGACTGCTACATCGCGCTCGGCGCGGTCCACCAGCGCTGGCGCGCGGTGCCCGGCCGGTTCAAGGACTACATCAGCCAGCCGAAGTCGAACGGCTACCGCTCGATCCACACCACCGTCTCCGGCCGCGACGGCAAGCAGGTCGAGGTGCAGATCCGCACCCAGGAGATGCACACCGTCGCCGAATCCGGGGTCGCGGCCCACTGGTCCTACAAGGACGGCCAGCGGTTCAAGAATCCCTTCGCCGTCGATCCCTACAAGTGGCTGCGCTCCGTCACCGAGCGGCTGGACGACGACGACGAGGATTCCGCCGCCTTCCTCGAGCACATGAAGCTCGAGATGTTCACCGACCAGGTGTTCTGCTTCACCCCCAAGGGCGAGGTGATCCAGCTCCCCCGCGGGGCGACGCCCATCGACTTCGCCTATGCGATCCACACCCGGATCGGCGACTCCTGCGTCGGGGCCAAGGTCGACGGGCGGCGGGTGCCGCTCTGGACGAAGCTGCGCAACGGCCAGTCGGTCACCATCATCCGCGCCGACGGCCAGCGCCCCCAGCCCTCCTGGGAGGACATGGTGGTGACCGGCCGGGCGAAGTCCGCCATCCGCCGCTCGCTCCGCGAGGAGCAGCGGGCGACGCTGGTGCGCATGGGCCGCGAGATCGCTCGCGTGGCCTTGGAGCGGGTGGGCAAGAAGCCCACCGACAAGGCGCTCGAGACCGCCGCGCGCCGCATCGGCATCGAGGACGCCGAGGAGCTTCTGGCGCGGCTCGGCGGCGCCGAGATGACCGGGCGCGACCTGGTCGGCGCGCTCTATCCAGAACTCCTGCGCGAGGCGAGCCTGCCGGCCGCCCAGGACAAGGCGGCGGCGGTGGTGATCGGCCTCGGCAAGGGCCAGGAGGCGCGGCCCGCCCCCTGCTGCAACCCGATCCCCGGCGAGCGCATCGTCGGCATCGCGGTGCGGGGCAAGGGGGTGATGGTCCACGCCATCGACTGCGCCGAACTCGCCACCTTCGAGGACGAGGCCGACCGCTGGATCGACCTGCGCTGGGCCGACCAGCCCGCGCGCACCCATGCGGCGCGGGTCGAGGTGACGATGGCGAACGACGCGGGCGTGCTCGGCCGCATCTGCACCTTGGTCGGCGAGCATCGCGCGAACATCACCGACATCGCCTTCACCGAGCGCAAGCCCGACTTCTACCGGGTGACGATTGAGGTGGAGGTGCGCGACCTCGCCCACCTGTCCAACGTCATCACCGCCATCGAGGCGGATTCCGACGTAGCCCAGGTCCGGCGCATCCGCCGTTCCGTCCCCGGCCGCTGAGGGGCGGGGGCCGCGGCGGTTGCCCTTGGCCCCGATCCGGGGCAGGGAAGGGACGCCAGCCTGACGGGAAGGTCCAGCCTTGATCTTCAAGCGCCGCGACATGCCGCCCTTTCTCGACCGGGCGCGGGCGTTCGTCGCCCCGCGCAAGGGGTGGCGTCGGGTCGTGACCTACCTCGGCCACCGGGTCCGGCGGATACCCGACACGCCCCACCGCATCGCGCTCGGCTTCGCGCTCGGGGCCTTTGCGAGCTTCAACCCATTCTTCGGCATCGATTTCCTCTATGCCGCGACGCTCGCCTGGCTGTTCCGGGGCAACCTGCTCGCGGCGCTCACCGGCACCTTCATCGGCAATCCGCTGACCTTTCCCGTCATCGCGCCGATCTGCCTCAGCCTCGGCTACCTCGTGCTCGGCCGCCCGCTGGGACACGCGGATTTCAAGACCATTTCCGGCGCCTTCGCTCAGGCGGGGGCGGGGTTGCGCGACGGCTTTCTCAGCCTCTTCGGCCGGGCCGAGCCCGACTGGGGCAAGCTCGCCTATTTCTTCGACACCGTGCTCTTTCCCTACCTGGTCGGCGGCGCGCTGCTCGGCCTCGCCGCGGGGACGACCGCCTACCTGATCCTCCGGCCCCTCGTCGCCGCCTACCAGGCCGCGCGCCGGACGATGCTGACGGAGCGCGCCCGCCGCCGCGCCGCCGATCTCGCCGCCCTCCACCGGGAAAGCGCCGCTGCGGAGGTCGACACGGACGCCCCCTGACCGACGAAGAACGGCGTTTCGTCCCGCTTCCCGTCGCGCTGGCCGCCATCGCCCCGGTTGTCCCCCGCCGCAATCCGGGGCATCAGGGGCCCCGCAACCCCCCGAAGGCCCCGACCCTTGATCTTCAAGCGCCGCGACACGCCCCCTTTCCTCGACCGCGCGCGGGATCTCGTCTATCCCCGCCGGGGCTGGCGGCGCGGCTTCGCCTACCTCGGCCACCGGATCCGGCGCATTCCCGACACGCCCCACCGCATCGCCCTCGGCTTCGCCATCGGCGCCTTCGTGAGCTTCACCCCGCTCTTCGGCGTCCATGTGATCGCCGCCGTCGCGCTCGCTTGGGCGGTGCGGGCGAACCTGCTGGCGGCCCTGCTCGGCACCATCATCGGCAATCCCCTCACCCTGCCGATCATCGCGCCCATGGCGCTCGGCCTCGGGCGGCTCCTGCTCGGGCACCGGGCGGGGGGCGGGGATTTCGGCTCGATCTCCCACGCCTTCGCCGAGGCGGGCGAGGCGATCCGCGACGGCGTCCTCAGCCTCCTGGGCCGCGCCACGCCGGACTGGGGCAAGCTCGTCGCCTTCGGCCAGGACCTGATCCTGCCCTATTTCGTCGGCGGCCTGCTGCCCGGCCTCGCCGCCGGCCTCGCCTTCTACGCGCTGGTCCGGCCCCTGGTCGCGGCCTACCAGTCGGCCCGCCGGACAAGGCTTGCGGAACGCGCCCGCGCCCGGGCCGAGGATCTCGCCGCCCGTCACCGCCAAGGCGCCGACTCCCGCTCCGGCGAGGCCTGAGTCGCCCCCGGCGCGAGCTTCGTCGAAGCTCTGCAAAGGCTCCCGACAGGCTCCGGCGCATTGCTCCTCAGGGCCATATCGGCTAGGCCTCGGCGACACGCAGGCGGGGCGGGCGCCGACGGAAGGGAGAATTTCATGGCGGAAATCGAGCGCGAGGCGATGGACTACGACGTGGTGGTCGTCGGCGCGGGGCCCGCGGGGCTGTCGGCGGCCATCCGACTGAAGCAGCTCGATCCGGAGCTCTCGGTCGTGGTGCTGGAGAAGGGCTCCGAGGTGGGCGCCCATATCCTCTCGGGCGCGGTGCTCGATCCGATCGGCCTCGACGCTCTCCTTCCCGACTGGAAGGAGAGGGGCGCGCCCCTCCACACGCCCGTCGTCGACGACCGCTTCTACGTGCTGGGGCCGAGCGGCTCGGTCCGCCTGCCGAACTGGCCGATGCCGAAGCTGATGTCGAATCACGGCAACTACGTGGTCTCCATGGGCAACGTCTGCCGCTGGCTCGCCGCCCAGGCGGAAGAGCTGGGGGTGGAGGTCTTTCCCGGCATGGCCGCCTCGGCCCTGGTGCTCGACGGCGACCGGGTGGCGGGCGTCGTCGCCGGGGAGTTCGGGCTGGAGCCCGACCGCACTCCCGGCCCGAACTACGAACCGGGAATGGAGCTGCGCGGCAAGTACGTGATGATCGCGGAAGGCGTGCGCGGCTCGCTCGCCCGGCAGATCATCGAGAAATACGACCTCGCCGCCGGGCACGAGCCGCAGAAATACGGCCTCGGCATGAAGGAGTTGTGGGAGGTCCGTCCCGAGGTCCACAAGCCGGGCCTCGTCATGCACACCATGGGCTGGCCGCTGGGCGACAACGCGGGCGGCGGGTCCTTCGTCTACCACCTGGAGAACAACCAGGTCTATGTGGGCTTCGTCGTCCACCTGAACTACGAGAACCCCTACCTGTTCCCCTACATGGAGTTCCAGCGGTTCAAGCATCACCCGCTGCTGGCCGACCTGCTCAAGGGGGGCCGGCGGGTCGCCTACGGCGCCCGGGCGATCACCGAAGGGGGGTGGCAGTCGCTGCCGAAGCTCACCTTCCCCGGAGGCGTGCTGCTCGGCTGCTCGGCGGGCATGGTGAACGTGCCGCGGATCAAGGGCAACCACAACGCCATGCTCTCGGGCATCGCCGCCGCCGAGGCCGCCCATGCGGCGCTGGCGGCGGGGCGCGAAGGCGACGAGCTGACCGATTACGAAACGGCGGTGCGCACCGGCCCGATCGGCCGCGACCTTAAGCCGGTCCGGAACGTCAAGCCGCTCTGGTCGAAGTACGGGCTGAAGGCCTCGCTGGCGCTCGGCGGCCTCGACATGTGGGTGAGCTCGCTGACCGGCGGCTGGTCGCCCTTCGGCTCGCTCAGCCACGGCAAGACCGACGCCGCCTCCACCGGCAACGCAGCGCGGTTCGAGCCGATCGACTACCCGAAGCCCGACGGGGTGCTGAGCTTCGACCGGCTGACCAACGTCGCCTTCAGCTTCACCAACCACGCGGAGGAGCAGCCCTGCCACCTGCGGCTGAAGGAGCCGTGGGTGCCGATCGAGATCAACCTGCCGCGTTACGCGGAGCCGGCGCAGAGGTATTGCCCGGCGGGGGTCTACGAGGTGCTGCCCGGGGCGGAGGGATCGGAGCCGGTGTTCCGGATCAACTTCCAGAACTGCGTCCACTGCAAGACCTGCGACATCAAGGACCCGCTGCAGAACATCGTCTGGACGACCCCCCAGGGCGGCGACGGGCCGAACTATCCCAACATGTGACATCGGTCGCGCCCGATCCGGCCCGTCGGTCCGGCGGCGCCGGAACGCCTGCCCTCCGGGCGGCGGCGCGGCGCGGGCGCGGCATCGAGCCCCGCCCGCGCCGGTCGGCGTTCCGCCTCCGCACTCATTCGGCAGGCGGAGCGTGCGGGTCAGGCCGGGCGGGTATAAGATGGTCAGGAGTGGTCGAGGCCGCGGCCTGCGCTCTTGATCCGCGTGTTCCGCTTTGGAAGCCGTCAGGCAGGCGCCGCGGTCGCGCAAGCGCGGTCTTCGACGTCCCAAGCCTCGAACCTTGCGGCGCAACGAGTTGCGCCCCCTCCGGGGGAAGAGGGGGCGCTATCCAGACTGGGTGGGTCTGAGGGGTCTAGCAAGCAGCATGTCCTTTCGGACGTCCTCCTTCTAGCGCGTCAGACATTACTGAGAGGTTAACAGAACATTCTTGAATCGCGTTAAAGTTGATCAACTCCCCGGGCGGCGCAGCGGAAACACCTCCATCACCGCCGCATAGTCGTGATAGCCCAGCCGCGCCATGGGGTTGTAGCGGGTCACGTCCACCATCCCCTCGCGCAGCACCGCGTCGTCGATGTGGATCCCCGTCACCTCGCCCAGGGCTAGCGCATTGCCCGTCCCGGGCAGGTCGACGATCCGCCAGAGCCGGCATTCGAGCGCGGCGGGCGCCTCGGCCACCCGCGGCGCGCGCACCGTCTCGCAGGGCGCGGGGGTAAGCCCCGCATGGGCGAATTCGTCCGCCTCGGCGGGCAGGGGGGCGGAGCTGGCGTTCATCGCGTCGCGCAGGGCGTAGGAAACGATGTTCACCACGAATTCCCCGGTCGCCCGGATGTTCGCCAGCGTGTCCTTGCGCTCGCCCGACGCCTTGGCGCCGGTGCTGGCGTAGCCCACCATCGGGGGCGTGTCCGAGAAGGCGTTGAAGAAGCTGTAGGGGGCGAGGTTGCGCCGGCCCTCCGCATCGAGGGTGGAGATCCAGCCGATCGGCCGGGGCGCCACCAGCGCCTTGAAGGGGTTGTGCGGCAGGCCGTGCGGGTCGAGGCCGGGGCGGTAGAACATGCGCGTCTCACGGTTTCGGGCTTTGCCCCGAGCCTAGGGCCGTGCTAGGGCCCTGTCGATCCGTCGTCCTCGCGCTTGTCCGCCCATGTACCGTATCCAGCCCGAGACGCCGCGGGACACCGCCGAGGTGGAGTTCCTCTTCGATCTGGCCTTCGCGCCGGGCCGAACGGCGCTGTCCTCCTACCGGCTGCGCGACGCCCTGCCGCCTGAGCGGGAGCTGTCGCTGATCGCCCGCGACGACTACGACGTCCTGGCCGCCGCCATCCGTTACTGGCGGGTGAGGGTGGGCGAGGCCGGCCATCCCGCGCTGCTGCTCGGGCCGGTGGCGGTCCACCCGACCCGCCAGGGGGAGGGGCTCGGCGCGGTCCTGGTGGGCTCCAGCCTCGCCCGGGCGCAGGATCTGGGCTGGACCCGGGTGATCCTGGTGGGGGACGAGCCCTACTACCGCCGCTTCGGCTTTTCCCGGGCGGCGGCGCTGGCGCTGGACTTCCCGCCCCCCACCAACCCCGCCCGGCTCCTGGCCAAGCCGCTCGCGCCCGAGGCCTTCGCCGGCGTCTCCGGCATGGTGCGGCCCTGGGAGGCGGGGGCGGCCCAGGCCTTCGGGTGAGCGCAAGGCCGCCGGGAAATGGCCGCCGGGGAAAGGGTGGCCATCCGCGGCCGCCTCCCTTAGGTTGCGCCCCATGACCGGGATCCTCTCGTGCTTCGCTACGCCCTGACCCGCCTCGCCTCGCTCGCCCTGAGCCTGGCGGCGGCGAGCCTCGTGATCTTCCTGCTGATGGAGATCGTGCCCGGCGACCCGGCGGCGACCATGCTCGGCATGAACGCGACGCCCGAGGCGGTGGCGGCCCTGCGCGCCGAGCTCGGCCTCGACCAGGGGCCCGTCGCCCGCTACCTCGCCTGGATCGGCGGGATGCTGACCGGGGATTTCGGAACCTCCTACGCCTATCGCACCCCGGTCGCGGGGATGGTGCTCGACCGGCTCCAGGTCTCGCTGCCCCTCGCCCTCTACGCCCTGGCGCTCGCCGTCCTCGCGGCCTTCCCGGTCGGGATCTGGGCGGCGGCGCGGCGGGGGAGGGCGGCCGATTCCACGGTGATGGCGGCGACCCAGCTCGGCGTCGCCCTGCCGAACTTCTGGTTCGCCATGCTGCTGGTTCTGGTCTTCGCCGTGCGCCTGCGCTGGATGCCGGCGGGGGGCTTCCCCGGATGGGGCGCGGGCCTCGGCCCCGGCCTGCGGGCGCTGACCCTGCCCGCCATCGCTCTGGCCCTGCCCCAGGCGGCGATCCTCGCCCGCGTCATGCGCTCGGCCCTGATCGACACGCTCGGCGAGGACTTCATCCGCACCGCCCGCGCCAAGGGCCTCACCCGCGGCCAGGTCCTGCGCCGGCACGCGCTGCGCGCCGCCATGATCCCGGTCCTGACCATCCTCGGCCTCCAGTTCTCCTTCCTGCTCGCCGGCGCGATCATCATCGAGAACGTGTTCTTCCTCCCGGGCCTCGGCCGGCTGGTCTTCCAGGCCATCTCCGCCCGGGATCTCATCGTGGTGGAGAGCGTGGTGATGATCCTCGTCTGCGCGGTGATCCTCGTCGCCTTCGTCGTCGATCTCGCCTATGCGGCGGTCGACCCCCGGCTGAGGCGGCGCTGATGCGCAGTCTCAGCCTCGGCGCGGCCCTCGCGGGGACCTTCGCGCTCCTCGCGCTCCTCTCCTTCGCCTGGACGCCCTACGACGTGACCACGATCGACGTGGCGGCCAAGCTGCGGCCCCCCTCCGCCGCCCACTGGTTCGGCACCGACCACTTCGGCCGGGACGTCTTCTCCATGGTCATGGTGGGCGCGCGCATCTCCCTCGCCGTCGCCCTGGCGGCGGTCGGCATCGGGGCGGGCCTCGGCGCGCCCCTCGGCCTCGCCGCCGCGGCGCTCCACGGCTCCTGGCTCGACGAGACGGTGATGCGGGCGAACGACCTGGTCTTCGCCTTTCCTGCCCTGGTCATCGCCATCCTCATCACCGCGGTCTTCGGCCCCTCCGCCTTCAACGCCATCCTCGCCATCGGCATCTTCAACGTCCCCGTCTTCGCCCGGCTGACTCGGGGCGCGGCGCTGGCGCTCTGGCGGCGGGAGTTCATCCTGGCGGCGCAGGTGGCGGGCAAGGGGCGCGCCCGCATCTCGGCCGAACATGTGGCTCCGAACCTCGCCAGCCTGCTCATCGTCCAGGGCACGATCCAGTTCTCGCTTGGCATCCTCGCCGAGGCGGGCCTCTCCTACGTCGGCCTCGGGGCCCAGCCGCCGACGCCCTCCTGGGGGCGGATGCTGGCCGAGGCCCAGACCATGACCGCCTTCGCCCCCTGGCTCGCGATCTTCCCCGGCCTCGCCATCGTGCTCACCGTGCTGGGGCTGAACCTGATGGGCGACGGCCTGCGCGACCTTGCCGACCCGCGCCTTCGGCGGCGGCGCCCATGAGCCTGCTCGCCGTCGAGGACCTGTCGGTCGAGATCGCGGGCGCGCGCCTCCTCGACGGGGTGACCCTCGCCATCCCCCCCGGCCGGACGCTCGCCGTCATCGGCGAAAGCGGCTCGGGCAAGTCCATGACCGCCCTCGCCGTCATGGGCCTCCTGCCCGAGGGCGCCCGCGCCCAGGGCCGCATCGCGCTCGAGGGCCGCGACCTCCTCGGCCTGCCCGAGCGCGCCCTCTGCGCGCTCCGCGGCCGCGAGATCGGCATGATCTTTCAGGAGCCGATGACGGCCCTGAACCCGCTCCAGACCATCGGCGCCCAGGTGGCGGAGACCCTGCTCGTCCACCGCGCCTGCGGCCGGGCCGAGGCCGCCCGCATCGCCCGCGAGACGCTCGACCGGGTGGGGCTCAAGGGCTTCGGCCTCGACCGCCGCCCGCACGAGCTTTCGGGCGGCCAGCGCCAGCGGGTCGGCATCGCCATGGCGATCGCGCTCCGCCCCCGGCTGCTTATCGCCGACGAGCCCACCACCGCCCTCGACGTCACCACCCAGGCCCAGATCCTCGCCCTGCTCAAGCGCCTCTCCGCCGAGGACGGCATGGGGCTGATGTTCATCACCCACGACCTCGCCGTGGCCGCCCAGACCGCGGACGAGCTCGCGGTGATGACCGCCGGCCGGGTGGTGGAGGCGGGGCCCACGGCCCGGGTCCTCGCCGAGATGCGCCACCCCTACACCCGCGCCCTCTTCGCCGCGCTGGAGCACCGGCCCGTCCGCGCCCCCCGCATCCCCGGCCCGCCGCTCCTGGTGGCCGAAGGGGTGGAGCGCGCCTACCCCGGCCGCCGCCGCGGCCTTTTCCGCCGCGGCCCGTCCCATCGGGCGGTGCGGGGCGTCAGCTTCTCCCTGCGCGAGGGCGAATGCCTCGGGCTGGTGGGCGAGAGCGGCTCGGGCAAGTCGACCCTCGCCCGCGCCGTGCTGGGGCTGGAGCCGCTCCAGGGCGGTGCGGTGCGCATCGGCGGCGCGGCGATGAGCCTGCGCGCGCCCCGCGCGGCGCGGCGCGGGGTGCAGGCGGTGTTCCAGGACCCCTACGGCAGCTTCGACCCGCGCTGGCGGGTGGGGCGGCTGGTGGCGGAGCCCTTCCACCTCCTCGACCGCCCCCCCGGCCGGGCGGCCCGCGTGGCGGCGGTGGCCGAGGCGCTGGAGGCGGTGGGCCTCAGCGCCGAAGACGCCGGGCGCTTCCCCCACGAGTTCTCCGGCGGCCAGCGCCAGCGCATCGCCATCGCCCGCGCGCTCATCATCCGCCCCCGCCTGATCCTCCTCGACGAGGCGGTCTCGGCGCTGGACCTGCGGGTGCGCGCCCAGATCCTCGACCTGCTGGCGGATTTGTCCGACCGGCTGGGGCTGAGCTACCTCTTCATCACCCACGACCTGACGGTGGTCCGCGCCATCGCCGACCGCGTCATGGTGATGGAGGCCGGCCGGATCGTGGAGCAGGGCGAGACCGCCCAGGTTTTCGCCGCCCCGAGCCACCCGTATACGCGGGCGCTCCTGGCGGCGGCCCCGGTGCTGAGGTTGCCGGGGGAGGGGTGAGCGATGCGGCTCCGGTGCATAGCGGCCAGCCTGAGCGCAAAGGTGCGGCGCCGGTTTCGGCCCGGGGCAGTCGTTCGACCCTCACACAGAGCGCGGCGGCTTCAAGCACATTTCTGCTGGGTCCACGGTTGAGGAACGACGGCTTTCCGTCGGAAAAATCCCGCCGAATGTCGGTCTCGTCAGATGTACGGACAGAGCCGCCCGTCGGGGTGTCGCTGGGGCGGCGCAGCCCGCGAAACCCGGATGCGACGTCCTCGCTGGATGTGCTAAACTGGCATGGTCGGCCCTGCGGCCTTCGGGCGTCGGCGGGCTGGCATGTCGAGGGAGGCTTTGTCTGGAATGACGACGCTCACCGAGGATCGAATCTGGCTGGCTTGGACAGGCATGGAGACAGACCTGATCTTCAATCAGGGCGTGGATCTCCCCGGCTTCGCGGCGTTCCCCATGGTCGATAGGTCCGACGGGCGCGCGCGGCTTCGGGACTACTATCTGAAATTGATCGAGATCGGCCGCGACACCGGGGTCGGCATCATCCTGGATACGCCGACATGGATGGCCAATCCCGATCGTGCCGAAGGCGTCGGTTATGCGGCCGACGACCTGCCCCGGCTGACCGGCGCCACCGTCGAACTGGCCCGCGAGGTTGCTCTCGCGCATCCCGACGTCGCCACCCGCGTCAGCGTCCAGATCGGTCCGCAAGGCGATGGCTACCAGCCCGGGATCGCCGCCGCCGAGACGTCCGCCCGCTACCATGCCCCGCAGGTGGCGGCCGCCAGGGAGGCCGGCGCCGACATCGTCAGCGCCTACACGATGGGATCGGCGGGAGAAGCCATCGGCATTTCCATCGCCGCGCGGCGATCGGGCATCCCGGCTCTCGTGTCCTTCACCATCGAGACCGACGGCAGGTTGGCGGACGGCACGCCGCTTGCAGCCGCCGTCGCTCAGCTCGTCGAGGCGGCGGAGCCGCTCGCGATCTGCGTGAATTGCGCTCATCCCGATCACATCGCAAAAGGCCTCGACGGCGGAGCATGGCAAGCCAGTCTTGCCGGCATCGTCGCCAATGCATCCCGGCAGAGCCATGCGGAACTGGATAATTCCGAGACCCTTGATGACGGAAATCCCGACGAACTTGCCGAGCAACTCTTCGACCTCAGGCGCGCGCTGTCAGGCATTCGCGTCCTGGGAGGCTGTTGCGGCACCGATCTGCGGCATCTCCGCGAGATCGCGCGGCGTGTCGGGAGCGACGGATGAGCCGGGGCCGGCAGGCGGGCGGGTCGGCGTTCGTCTGCGGTGATAAAGGGCCCCGTTTCTGGCGCAAAGCTGAAGGTCAGCCTGAAAGACCCAACCGTTCATCTATCTTTCCAAACGGTTGATGAAATTGAAAATTTATATCAAATTCAAATACTTAATCCCCATAACACGCGTGTTACGCCCTTACCCCGCGCCTCCCAGCAGGGCGAGCCAGAAGGTCACCGTCACCACCGAGGCGGCGGTGGCGATCAGCACCCCGCTGGCGGCTTCCGCCTGGGCGCGGGCATAGAGGCTGGCGAAGACATAGGCGTTCACCCCCGGGGCCATCGCCGCCGTCACCACCGCCGAGCGCACGAACCCCTCCGGCAGGGCGAAGACATGCTGGGTCAGCACGTAGACGATCGAGGGATGCACGATCAGCGACAGGCCCGCGATCATCCCCGCCTCGCCGAGCTTGGCGTGGAGCGAATACCGCGTCAGCACCCCCCCGAGGCCGAAAAGCGCGGTCGGCAGGGCCGAATCCGCGATCATGTCCACCCCGACCCGCAGCGGTGCCGGCAGGGGCGCCCCCGACAGGTTCACCAGAAACCCGAGCGCGAGGCCGATCATCAGCGCGTTGCGGAACAGCGCCTTGGCGATGGCTCGCGCCGTGTCCCGCCATCCCCGCCCGTCGGCCCGGGAGACCTCCATGGTGGTGATGCCGAGCAGGTAGCAGAACGGCGCATGGATCGAGATGATGGCGAAGTTCGGGGCGAGCGAGTCCGGCCCATAGGCCGAGGCCATGATCGGCATCCCGAGCAGCAGCGAGTTCGAAAACAGCGCCGCGAAGCCGATCGCGACCGATTCCCCCGGCCGCGCCCCGAACAGCCGCCGCGCCCCGAGGATCCCCAGCACGAAGCAGGTCACCGCCCCGAAGTAGAACGAGAACAGCAGGCGCGGGCTGAACACCGCGCCGAGGTCGAGGTCCGCGATGCCGCGGAACAGCACGCAAGGCAACGCGAAGCTCTGGGCGTAGACCATGATCCCGTCAATCGCCCCCGCCGAGATCAGCCGCCCCCGCACCGCGGCCGCCCCGGCGGCGATCACCAGGAAGACCGGCAGGACCACGGTGACGAGGGTCAGGAGCATCGCTTCACCCGGCGAAGTCGAGGACGAGCCCGTCGTGGGCCGGCGTCACGCCTGCAGGGATCTCCCCTGCGAGGGTCGCATAGTCGAGGTCGTTGTGCAGGTTGGTCAGCACCGCCCGCGCTGGCCTGGCCCGCTCGATCCATTCCAGCGCCCGGGCGAGGTGGGCATGGGTCGGATGGGGCCGGTAGCGCAGGGCGTCGATGATGAAGAGGTCCATCTCCGCCAGCATCGGCCAGGCGTGCTCCGGGATTTCCGAGACGTCGGGCATGTAGACCATGCCCCCCACCCGCAGCCCGAGCGCCTCGATCCGGCCGTGGACGACCCGGATGGGCTCGAAAGGCACCGACCCGCCCGCGCCCTTCACCTCGAAGGGCCCCACTAGGGGATGGAGGTCGAGGATCGGGGGATAGTCGCTGCCCGGTGGGGTGTGGAACGCGTAGCCGAAGCGGGCGGTCAGGGTCGCGCCGGTCTCCGCGTCAGCCCAGACCGGCAGGCGGGCGCGGCGGTTGTAGACCACCATCCGCAGGTCGTCGATGCCATGGGTGTGGTCCGCATGGGCATGGGTGTAGACCACCGCGTCGAGCAGGCCGACGCCCGCGTCGAGCAACTGCGACCGCAGGTCGGGGGAACTGTCCACCAGCACCCGGGTCACGCCTCCGGGCCCGCTCCGCTCCACCAGGATCGAGCAGCGGCGTCGGGCGTTGCGCGGGTCCGAGGGGTCGCAGGCCCCCCAGTCGCCGCCGAGCCGCGGAACCCCTCCCGACGATCCGCAGCCGAGGATCGTGACCCGGAACAGGTCCGGCGCGCTCAAGCCGGCCTCCAGGCGGCGGCCTTGGGGAAGAGCCGGTCGAAATTGGCCGAGGTGAGGGCGGCGAACGCCCCGGGCTCCATGCCCAGATGGGCGGCCATGACCTTGGCGGTCTCGGCCACGTAGGCGGGCTCGTTGCGCTTGCCCCGATGGGGCAGGGGGGCGAGATAGGGCGCGTCCGTCTCCACCAGCAGCCGGTCCCGGGGCGCGGCGGCGAAGATCTCCCGCAGGGCCCCGGCCGAGCGGAAGGTGGCGATGCCCGAGATCGACAGGTAGAACCCGAGCCCCAGCGCCGTCTCCGCCAGCGCCGGACCGGCGGTGAAGCAGTGCATGACGCAAGCATAGGCCCCGGCGGCGTGCTCCTCCGACAGGATCCGGCCGATGTCTTCGTCCGCGTCCCGGCCGTGGATGATCAAGGGCAGGCCCGTGCGCCGGCTCGCCTCGATGTGGATGCGCAGGCTCTCGGCCTGAACCGCCGCGCTTTCGGCGGTGTAGTGGTAGTCGAGCCCGGTCTCGCCGATTCCCACCAGTTTGGGGTGTTCCGCGAGGGCGACCAGCGCCTCGACCGTCGCCATGGGCTCTTCCGCGACGTGCATGGGATGGGTGCCCGCGGCCCAGAACACGCCGGGATGGGCCTCGGCGATGGCGCGCACCTGGTCCTGGAGGCGCAGCCGGGTGCAGATCGTCACCATGCGCCCCACCCCGGCTGCGGCGGCGCGGGCGACGACCGCGTCGGTCTCCCCGATCAGGTTGGGGAAATCCAGGTGGCAATGGCTGTCGACGAGGGCGGGCAGGGACATGGGAACTCGGACCTGAAGGGCGGCGCGCGCGATGTCAGGCCGCCGGAATCCGGGCCTCGGCCGCCGCGGCGTCGATTTGCAAAAACGTATCGAGGATCACCTGCGCGGGGTCAAGGTGAACCGAGCGGGCATGGTCCGCCCGGGCCGCCAGCCGGGGCGCGAGTTCGGCCCAGATCCGGGCTTGGGCGGGCGCGCCGGCAAGCTGGCCGAAGGCGCGCGACTCGGCCGCCGAGACCGGCCGCACCGCCGCCCCGGCCGCGGCCCGGGCGAGCCGGGCGAGCGCCAGCTGGGTCAGCCGCAGCGTCGCGTCGTAGCGCGGCTCCGCCCCCCGGCCGGCGCAGGATTCGGCCAGCGCGATCAGCCGCCGCCGGTCGCAACCCTCCGCCGCCAGCGCAAGGATTTCATCGTAGAGCGCCACGCCGTCGATCGCCGCGAGCTGCATCGCCGCCCCCACCGATCCGCCCGCAAGCGCCGCCAGCGCCTCCGGATCGGCCGGAGCCCGGGCGCCCGCCGCCGCCAGCGCCGCCGCCAAGTCGGCCGCCCCCACCGCCTCGCAGCGCAGCACCCGGCAGCGCGAGCGGATGGTGGGCAGCAGCCGGGCGGGCTGGTGGCAGACCATGAGGATCAGCGCCTGGGCCGGCGGCTCCTCCAGAGTCTTGAGCAGGGCGTTGGCGGCGGCGGGGTTCATCTCGTCGGCGGCGTCCACGATCGCCACCCGCCAGCCGCCTTCGGCGGCGGAGAGCTGGAAGAACCCCTTCAGCGCCCGGATCTCGTCGACGGTGATGGCGGTCTTCAGCCGCCGCGTCTTGTCGTCCCAGGGCCGGCGGGCGAGGAACAGCCGCGGTTCGGCCAGGGCGGCGGCGCGGCGGAACACCGGATGGTCGGGATCCATCTCGAGCCCCGCGGCCGGGTCGCCCGCCAGCACATGGCGCGCCACCGCCCAGGCGAGGGTCGCCTTGCCCACCCCCTTGGGCCCGGCGATCAGCCAGGCGTGGTGCGGCCGGCCGTGCAGGGCGGCCAGCGCTTGGGCCTGCGCCGCCTGCTGGCCGTAGAGCCGCAGGGTCTCGCGCGGATGCGGCGCGCCCTCCAGCCGGTCGGCCTCCTGCGCCTCGTCGCTCATCGCCTCTCTCTCCCCCTCTGCGCGGCCGGATTTCTTCACGGCTCCGGCGCGCGGCTCATCCCAGCGCGGCGGCGATCCGGCCCGCCACCGCCTCCGCCGGGCCGTCGGCGCGGATCACCCGGCAGCGGTCGGGGAATTCGGCGGCGAGCGCCAGGAACCCGTCGCGCAGCCGCGCCTGGAACCCGGCGCCGAGCCGCTCGAACCGGTCCTCCGCCCCGCCGCGGGCGAGGCCCCGGGAGAGGGCCTCGGCCGGGTCGAGGTCGAGGATCAGCGTCAGGTCCGGCTCTCGGCCGATCATCAGGCGGTGGAGCGCGTCGACCACCCCTCGCAGGTCGGCGCGCGCCGCCCCCTGGTAGACCCGGGTCGAATCCGCGAACCGGTCGCAGAGCACCGTCGCCCCGGCGGCGAGCGCCGGCAGGATCGTCCGCTCCAGATGGTCGCGGCGGGCGGCGGTGAAGAGCAGGGTCTCGGTCTCCGCCGACCAGCGCCCCGGCTCGCCCTCCACCAGCAGCCGGCGGATCTGCTCGGCGCCGGGCGCGCCGCCGGGCTCGCGGGTCTCCGTCACCTCGATCCCCGCCGCGCGCAACCGCGCCGCGAGCAAGCGCAGCTGGGTGGTCTTGCCCGAGCCGTCGACTCCCTCGAAGGTGATGAAGCGCCCTGCCATGGGCCGGCTACTGGGCCGGCGTCGCCGCCGGCTCCTCGCCGCCGCCGGCCAGCGCCCCGCGCGCCCGCTCGAGCGCCAGCCGCCCGGCCGCGCCGAGCCGTACCCCCAAGCCGCCCTCGGGCACGTCCGTCCCGGCGACCAGCGGATAGCTGGTCGGCGCCATCCCCGGCGCCTCGACCACCAGCCGACCGATCTCCTGGCCCGCGGTCACCGGCGCCCGAACTGGCCCGTCATAGAGCACATGCGCCTTGATCGACCCGCGCACCCCGCGCGGCGCGAGCATGGTGAAGTCGACCGGCGCGACCAGCGGCGTCGTCGGCGCGGCGCCGAGCCAGACCTCGGCCCGGGCAACCTCGTCGCCCTTGTCGAAGAAGCGCAGCGGCTCGAAGGCGCCGAAGGCCCAGTTGACCAGCTCGGTCGTCTCGGTCGCCCGCTCGCGGACCGAACCGAGCCCACTGACGACGAAGACGATCCGCTGCCCGTCGCGCACCGCCGAGCCGGTCAGGCCGTAGCCCGCCTCCTCGGTATGGCCAGTCTTGAGCCCGTCCGCGCCCACCCCCGCGGTCAGCAGCGGGTTGCGGTTCTGCTGGGTGATGTTGTTCCAGGTGAACTCGGTCTTGGAGAAATGGGCGTACTGCTCAGGAAAGTCGGTGATGATGTGGCGGGCGAGGATCACCAGATCCTCCGCGCTCATCACATGGCCGGGCTCGGGCCAGCCGGAAGCGTTCTTGAAAGTGGAATCCGCCATGCCGAGCTCATGGGCCCGCTTGGTCATCGCCGCGGCGAAGGCGCTTTCCGAGCCGTAGAGGTTCTCGGCCACCACCACGCAGGCGTCGTTGCCGGACTGGACGATGATCCCGTCGATCAGCGCCGAGACCGGCACCCGCTCGCCGGCCTCGAGGAACATCCGCGACCCGCCCATGCCTTGGGCCTTCTGCGATACGGTGAACTCGGTGTCGGGCGTGACCCGTCCATCGCGCAGCGCCTCGAACAGCATGTAGAGCGTCATCAGCTTGGACATGGAGGCGGGGGGGCGCGGCTCGTGGGCGTTCTTCTCGTAGAGCGTCAGGCCGGTGGCATGGTCGACCACCAGCGCCGCCTTGCCGAGCGTCTCGAACGCCGTCGCCGGCAGCGCGGCCCCGAAGGTCGCGGCGGCGGCGAGCGATGCGATCCAGGCGTTCCAGGTCATGGCCAAGCGTCTCCTTCGTCTCCGCCAGCTCTCCGATTAGGCGAGTGCGGGCGCCCTGTCAAAGCTGCCGGGCCGCACGTCCGGGCGCTCATTCCCCGGCGGTCCGGCGGGGCGCGGCGGGCTCCTCGATCCGCGGTTCGCGGCGCAGGGCGGTGACCTGCACCTGGGTGGGGCGCGACCCGATCCCGAGCGCCTTGGCCGCGTCCGGCGACAGGCGGATCGTCCCGCCGCCGCGGAACAGCGCCACGTCGACCGAGGCGCCGGTGGCGGGATTGGTCACGCGCCCATGCTCGGCGCGGGCGAGGCCGGGGACGGCGGCCCAGAGCCCGGGCGCGGGCTTGCCGGGCGCGACCGTCGCCGGTCCGCTGCGGGAATAGACCCCGGGGGCGAGCACCTGCTCGAAGCGGAAGGGCAGGCCCGCCACGGTGGCCGTGGGCTCCCCCGACCCGGCGGCGTCCTGGGCCGGCGCACAGGCCGCCAGCGCCGCGGCGAGGCCCGCGGCCCGGATGGCCAGGGCAGGGGCGCGCCGTGCCATTCGTCCTCCGAAGCTTCCGCCGCGCGATTTAGGCCTTCCGGCGGGCCGGGGGAAGGGGCGCCGGCGCGGGATGCGCCCCGCCCCTCGGGCTTGGGAGTCTTGCGCCGTGAAAACGGACCGGCCTGCCGGGCCGGGGCCGCTCACTCCGGCAGGGTCAGGACGGAGTCGCGGCCGCGGCTGCGCACGTGCACGGCGTTGGCGGTGATCGCCGTCACCTGCACGCCGCCGAA
>CBDEVG010000025.1:0-58286 GCA_965243535.1 Amaricoccus sp. | reverse complement strand
CCTACTGGTCGGGCTCGGCGGCCCGCTCCATCGACAAGGGCCTGCCGATCGCCTTCGTCGTGCCCGAGGAGGGCGCGATCGGCTGGATCGACGGCCTCTCCATCCCCGCGACCTCCACCCACAAGGCGGCGGCCTCCGCCTTCATCGACTGGATGCTTGACCCCGACTTCTACGTCCGCTGGGACAAGGAGGGCGCGCCGGCCTCCGCCAACGCCAAGGCCGCCGCTGCCCTCCCCGAGGCGAGCTTCAACCGCAGCGTGCTGGGCGACCCCGAGGTCGTCGCCCTCGTCCAGTTCATGCGCCCGGTCCCCGACGCCAAGCGCGAGGAATACCTCGCGCTCTGGCAGGGGCTGAAGGCCCGGCAGTAAGGTGCGGGGCGAGGGCCGTCAGGCGGCGGCCCTGCTCGCCCCCGCCTATCTGTGGCTGGTCGCGGCGGTCTTCCTGCCGCTCTCGGCCATGGCCTGGTTCAGCCTGCTCTCGGACATGCCGGGACCCGGGGCCGCGCCCCGGCTCACCCTGGCGAACTACCGGGCGTTCTTCGCCGACCCGACCTATCCGACGCTTTTGTGGAAGTCGCTGAAGCTCGCGGCGACCGTCACGGCGATCTGCCTGCTGGCCGGGTTTCCCGCCGCCCTCGCGCTCGCCCGCGCCGTGCCGGGCCGCGCGCGCGAGGCGCTGCTCCTGCTCGTCATCCTGCCCTTCTGGTCGAACTCCCTGGTGCGGGTGTTCTCCTGGGCGATCGTGCTGCGCGGCAACGGCGTGCTCGACCGGACGCTGGGCGCGCTCCTGCCCTGGGACATCCACCTCAGCCTCATGTTCACCTGGACGGCGGTGGTGATCGGTCTCGTCCATTCCTACCTTCCCTACGTCATCCTCACCGCCTACCTCGCGCTCGATTCGATCCCCGAGGAGGTGGTCGAGGCCGCCCGCTCCCTCGGCGCCGGCCCCGCGACGATCTTCGCCCGGGTGCTCCTGCCCCTCGCCGCCCCGGGCCTCGCGGCGGGGGCGGCGCTGGTCTTCGTCCCCGTGGCGGGCTCCTTCATGGAGCCGCGCATCCTTGGCGGCCGCTTCGGCGCCACCTACGGCACGGCGATCGAGGACCAGTTCACCGCCGTCTACAACTGGCCCCTCGGCGCGGCGCTGAGCTTCATCCTGCTCGCGGTGACGCTCGCGCTCCTCGCCCTCGCCCGCCCGGCGCTGAGGGCGCGCGCATGACCCGCGCCCGGCCGACGCAGGCCTTTCCAACTCAGGCCCCCCCGGCCCAGGCCGACACGACCCAGGCCGACACGACCCAGGCCAACACGACCCGCGCCGTCCCGAGCCGCGCCCGCTCCCGCCCTGTCTGCGGAAGGGCCGCCCCATGACCCGCCTCGGCCGGGCCTGGATCGCCCTCACCCTCGCCTTCCTCTATGCGCCCATCCTGGCGATGGCGGCGATGTCGCTGAACGCGTCGGAGTTCTACGCCCTGCCCTTCCGCTTCTCGATGGAATGGTACGCCCGGCTCTGGCGCAACGAGGCGATCCTCGCCGCCGCCTGGCGCTCGCTCTGGATCGCCGCCCTCGTCGCCCTCCTCGCCACCCTCCTCGGGACCATGGCCGCCCTCGCCCTCTGGCGCCACGCGCCCCCGGGAAAACGCCTGCTCCAGGCCATGCTCTTCCCCCCCATCGCGGTGCCCTGGCTCATCACCGGCACCGCCATGCTCGTCTTCTTCTTCTGGATCGGCGTCGGCCGCGGCGCCCCGGCGGTGATCCTCGGCCATGTGGCGCTCGCCTTGCCCTACGTTATCCTCGTGGTCTCCGCCCGGCTCGCCGGCTTCGACCGCAGCCTGGAGGAGGCCGCCCGCGCGCTCGGCGCCAGCCCCTGGCGGGCGACCTGGGCCGTGACCCTGCCGATCATAGCCCCGGGGGTCGCCGCCGGGGCGCTCTTCGCCTTCGCGGTGTCCTTCGACCAGTTCGTCGTCTCCTACTTCCTCGCCCGGCCCGGGGACGCCACCCTGCCGGTGCTGATCTACACCGCCATCCGCAAGGGCTTCACCCCCGAGATCAACGCCGTCTCCACCCTGGTCATCGCCGCCTCCATGGGGCTGGTCCTGCTCGCCGCCCGCAACGTCCGCTTCGGGGGGCGCTGATGGCCGAGGTGCGGGTGGAGGGCCTGACCAAGCGCTACGGGTCCGCGACGGCGCTCGACGCGGTGACGCTGACCTTCCCCGACGGCGGCTTCTTCGGCCTCCTCGGCCCCTCGGGCAGCGGCAAGACCACGCTTTTGCGCGCCATCGCGGGCTTCATAGCCCCGGACGCCGGCCGGGTGCTGATCGACGGCCGGCCGGTGACGGACCTGCCGGTGGAGCGGCGCGAGATCGGCATGGTCTTCCAGTCCTACGCCCTCTTCCCGCACATGACCGTGGCCCGCAACATCGCCTTCGGCCTGCGGCTCCAGGGGCTGCGCGGCGCCCCCCTCGCCGCCCGGGTCGAGGAGGCGCTGGAGCTCGTCCGCCTGGGCGGCTTCGGCGCGCGCCGGCCGGCGGAGCTTTCGGGCGGCCAGCGCCAGCGGGTGGCCATGGCCCGCGCCATCGCCCCCCGACCCCGGGTCCTGCTGCTCGACGAGCCGCTCTCGGCCCTCGACAAGGCGCTCCGGCTGGAGATGCAGGTGGAGCTGCGCCGCATCCAGCGCGAGATCGGCATCACCGCCGTCTTCGTCACCCACGACCAGGAGGAGGCGCTCACCCTCTCCGATCGCATCGGGGTGCTCCGCGACGGCCGGCTGGTGCGCGAGGGCCCCCCGCGCGAGGTCTACCGCGACCCGCGCACCGCCTTCGTCGCCCGCTTCCTCGGCGAGGCCAACGTGCTCGCGGGCACGCCCGACCCGGCCGGCCTGCGGCTCGCGGACGGAACCCTCGTGCCTTTGCCCCGGCCCGCGGCCCGCGCCGCGATCCGGGCGGAGGATCTGCGGGTGCTGGCCGACCGCCCCTCTGGGCCCGCCTTGCCGGGGACCCTCGCGGAGCGCATCTTCGCCGGGGCAAGCGCCGCCTGCCTCGTCGACTGGGCCGGGGGGCGGATGAAGGCGACCGGCCCCGACCGGACCTTCGCCGCCCTGCCCGACCGCGGACCGGTCTGGCTCGCCTGGGGGGCGGAGGACGCCCTGCCGCTGGAGGAGTGACCATGCCGATCCGCCACCCGCGCTTCGTCGGGTTCGTCGCCGTCTTCGCCCTGGCGGGAGGGGCCGCGGCGCTGTGGCTTTCGCCCGACTCCGCCGTGGTGGTGGGCTTCGACCTCGCCGCGATCGCCTTCATCCTGTCCTGCTGGCCGCTCTGGCGCCGGGTCGAGCTCGTGGACATGCAGACCCGCGCCGCCCGGGACGACGGCGGCGCGACCCTGCTCACCGTCGTCGCCCTGCTCTCCCTCGGCGCGGTCCTCGCCGCGCTGGTGCGCCTCATTGGGGCGGGCAAGCAGTCCGATCCGGCGCAGTTCGTGCTGGTGGTGGTGTCGCTGGCCCTGGCCTGGGCCTTCATCAACCTCGTCTACGCCTTCCACTACGCCAACCTCTACCACCGCATCTCCCACGACCGCCCCACCGGCGGGCTGGAGTTTCCCGGGGAGGAGACGCCGCTCTACGCGGATTTCGTCTATTTCTCCTTCGTGATCGGCATGACCTGCCAGACCTCCGACGTCGACGTCACCTCGGTCGCCATGCGAAGGGTCGCGACCGGCCACGGCCTGATCGCCTTCTTCTTCAACCTCGGGGTGCTGGCCCTGACGGTGAACGTCCTCGCCGGGCTGCTGTAGCCGCCCCACCCAAAGAAAAAGGAGGGGCCAAGCCGCCCCTCCGAGGTTTGTTGTCAGTCTTTTGGGATGGCCTGCTCGAAAGCCGTCCTCGCCGGAATTTTCGCTGTCGCGCCGTAGTCGTCGTCCGTCAGGGGGCCGTTGCGCTCAAGGGCGGCGCGCCCCTCACGCGTCGAGACCGTCGGGCTCCGTCGCGACGCCCTTGAACTTGCCCGTGGATCGTCTGACCTCCCTGAACCGCCCCCTGCTCTCTTCGCGCTTCTGATGCCGGCCGTCAGGCCGCTGGACCCGGGTCCGGCCCGGGACGGACCCGCGCCGCGATGGCCGTTTTCCGGGGTCGTCGCCGTGGGATCGGTCCGCCGCTGGCGGAAGCCCGCGCTTTCGCGGGGCGCATCCCGCATGACCCTGCACGCTGGTTGATTTCCCGGCCTCGTCAGGCCTCGCGCGGCGCAGGGACCCGCTAGGTCGCGGCCGCGTCTCCCGCCGACCTGCGGGAAAGGCCGGGGCGCGCGAGCCTCTCGGCTGTCGCGCCCCGACCCCCCGTTTCTCAGCTGCAGCCCGAGGTGCCGCCGCAGGTGTTGCACTTCAGGCAGGTGCCGTTGCGCACCAGGGTGAAGTTGCCGCATTCGCCGCAGGGATCGCCCTCGTACCCCTGCAGCCGCGCCTTGGTCCGGGCGTCGGTCGTGACCGCCGCGGCGTAGGTCGTCGTCTGGACGGCGAGCCCGCTCAGGCCCCCGTCGAGGCCGAGCGCCCCGGTCACCGCCGCGCCGCCCTGCAGCACCAGGAGCTCCTGGGGCAGGCGCTTCCTGAGGTAGCCGGTGGAGGAGACCTGGCGGATCACCTCGAGCGAGGTCCCCCCCTGCCCCTCCGGCCCGGCCTTCGGGACCACCGTGTCCCGCGCCGTGCCCTGGCCGAGCGTGTCGAAGCTCTCGCCCGAGGGCTGGACATGGGCGAGGTCAGTGCGGTCGAGGTAGGAGACCGCCAGCTCGCGGAAGATGTAGTCGAGGATCGAGGTCGCCGACTTGATCGAGTCGTTGCCCTGGACCATCCCCGCCGGCTCGAACCGCACGAAGGTGAAGGCGTCCACGAACTCCTCCAGCGGCACCCCGTACTGGAGGCCCACCGACACCGCGATGGCGAAGTTGTTCATCATCGCCCGGAAGGCCGCGCCTTCCTTGTGCATGTCGATGAAGATCTCGCCCAGGCGCCCGTCGCCGTATTCGCCGGTGCGCAGGTAGACCTTGTGGCCCCCCACCATCGCCTTCTGGGTGTAGCCCTTGCGCCGTTCCGGCAGGCGCTCGCGCGCGGCTTTGGCCACCTCCTTGACGATGATCTTCTCGACGATCTTCTCGGCCAGCACCGCCGCCCGCTCCGCCTGGGGCGCCTCGATCAGCGCCTCCTCCAGGTCCTCGTCCTCCACCAGCGCCGCGCTCAGCGGCTGGGAGAGCTTGGAGCCGTCGCGGTAGAGGGCGTTCGCCTTCACGCCCAGCGACCAGCTCAGCTCGTAGGCCGCCTTGCAGTCGTCGACGCTGGCTTCGTTCGGCATGTTGATGGTCTTGGAGATCGCCCCGGAGATGAAGCTCTGGGCCGCCGCCATCATGCGGATGTGGCTCTCCACCGACAGATACCGCGTGCCAAGCTTGCCGCAGGGATTGGCGCAGTCGAAGACCGCGTAGTGCTCCGGCCGCAGGTGCGGCGCGCCCTCCAGCGTCATCGCCCCGCAGACATGGGTGTTGGCCGCCTCGATCTGCGCCCGGGTGAAGCCGAGGCTGCGCAGCAGGTCGAAGGCCGGGTCGCGCAGCTTCTCCTCGGGGATGCCCAGGATGCGGGCGCAGAACTCCTCGCCCAGCGTCCAGAGGTTGAAGACGAAGCGGATGTCGAAGGCGGTCGGCAGGGCCTTCTCGATCTTCTCGATCTCCGCCGGGCCGAAGCCGTGGCCGACCAGGCTCGTCCGGTTGATCGCCGGCGCGTTGCCGAGCGAGCCGTGGCCGAGCGCATAGGCGACGATCTCCTCGACCTCGGCCGGCGTGTAGCCGAGGTTCGCCAGCGCCGCCGGCACCGCCCGGTTGATGATCTTGAAGTATCCGCCCCCGGCGAGCTTCTTGAACTTCACCAGGGCGAAGTCCGGCTCGATCCCCGTCGTGTCGCAGTCCATGACCAGGCCGATCGTGCCGGTCGGCGCGATCACCGTGGTCTGGGCGTTGCGGAAGCCGTGCTTCTCGCCGAGCGCGACCGCGCCCTCCCACAGGCTGCGCGCCAGCGCCGTCAGGTCCGCGTCCGGGCAACCCGCGATGTCGAGCGCCACCGGCGGCACCGCCAGCCCCTCATAGCCCGTCAGCTCGCCCTCCGCCGCCCGGGCGTGATTGCGGATCACCCGCAGCATGTTCTCGGCGTTCCGCGCATAGCCGGGAAAGGCCCCGAGCTCCGCCGCCATCTCGGCCGAGGTGGCGTAGGCGGCGCCGGTCATCACCGCGGTCAGCGCGCCGCAGAGCGCCCGGCCCTCGGGGCTGTCGTAGCCATGGCCCATGGTCATCAGAAGCCCGCCGATGTTGGCGTAGCCGAGGCCGAGCGTGCGGAACTCGTAGCTCAGTCGCGCAATCTCGGGCGCCGGGAACTGCGCCATCAGGACGGAGATTTCCAGCGTCACCGTCCAGAGCCGGCAGGCGTGAACATAGGCCTCCGCGTCGAAACGCCCCTCCTTCAGGAAGGTCAGCAGGTTCACCGACGCCAGGTTGCAGGCGGTGTCGTCGAGGAACATGTATTCCGAGCAGGGGTTCGACCCCCGGATCGGCCCGTCCGCCGGGCAGGTGTGCCAGGCATTGATGGTGTCGTGGAACTGCACGCCCGGATCGGCGCAGGCCCAGGCGGCGTGGCCGATGTCGTCCCAGAGCTTGCGCGCCTTGACGGTGCGCGCGACCTTGCCGTCGGTGCGCCGGGTCAGCGTCCAGTCGGCGTCCTGCCGCACGGCCTGGAGGAAGGCGTCCGTCACCCGCACCGAGTTGTTGGAGTTCTGGCCCGAGACCGTCAGGTAGGCCTCCGAGTCCCAATCGGTGTCATAGGCGCGGAAGTCGAGCTCCTTGCCCGACTGCGCCTCCTGGAGCGCGCGCTTGATGTAGGTCTCGGGGACGTGGGCCTTCTTGGCCGCGCGGATCGCGGCCTTCAGCCCTGCGTTCGCCTTGGGGTCGAAGGCGTCCTCCTCCGCCCCGTCCCAGGCGCGGATCGCCTCCATCATGGCGGCGAGCTTCTCGCGGTGGATCTTGGAGCCCGCCACCAGCGAGGCGACCTTCTGCTCCTCGATGACCTTCCAGTTGATGAAGTCCTCGATGTCGGGGTGATCCATGTCGCAGATCACCATCTTGGCCGCGCGGCGCGTGGTGCCGCCCGACTTGATCGCGCCGGCCGCCCGGTCGCCGATCTTGAGGAAGCTCATCAGCCCCGAGGACTTGCCGCCCCCCGCGAGCGGCTCGTTGACGCCCCGCAGGCTGGAGAAGTTGGTCCCGGTGCCCGAGCCGTACTTGAAGAGCCGCGCCTCCCGGGTCCAGAGGTCCATGATGCCGCCTTCGTTCACCAGGTCGTCCTGGACGGACTGGATGAAGCAGGCGTGGGGCTGGGGATGCTCGTAGGCCGAGTCGGACTTCACCAGCGCGCCGGTCTGGTGGTCGACGTAGAAATGCCCCTGGCTCGGGCCGTCGATGCCATAGGCCCAGTGCAGGCCGGTGTTGAACCACTGGGGCGAGTTCGGCGCGCCCATCTGGGCCGCCAGCATGAAGCGCATCTCGTCGTAATAGGCCCGCGCGTCGGCCTCGGTCGAGAAATAGCCGCCCTTCCAGCCCCAGTAGGCCCAGGCGCCGGCCAGCCGGTCGAAGACCTGGCGCGCCGAGGTCTCGCCCCCGGTCCGCTCCGCCTCGGGCAGCTTTGCGAGGGCCTTCTCGTCGGCGACGGAGCGCCACAGGAACTCCGGCACGCCCTCCTCGGGCACGCGGCGGAGCGCGGCGGGGACGCCGGCCTTGCGGAAGTATTTCTGGGCGAGCACGTCCGAGGCGACCTGGCTCCAGCCCTCGGGCGTCTCGAAGCCTTCCAGCCGGAAGACGGTCGAGCCGTCGGGATTGCGGATCTCCGAGGTGCGGCGGCTGAAGGCGAGCGCCGCGTAGGCGCCGCTGGTCTCGGAGGTGAATCGCCGTTCGATCTGCATCGCGCTCGTCCTCTGGTAAGCGCGCCTTGTGGCGCCATATCTTGTGGGTTAGGGAAACCCGGCCACCATTGGGCCTGAATTGCCCCGAGTCGACAACCCAAAACCGGCAAATGCCCACAATATGTTGTGGGTAACTCCACCCACCATTCTACCCATTGTTTTCTCTTGATTTCCGGTTGCAGGCCCGAGGTTATCCACAGGCATCACGCGCGGCGGCCCCTCTCCATCCTTCCCCGGGCCTGCTCCGCTCCGCTCCCGCCGCTCTGAGACCCGGATCCGCCCATGCCCGACCCCGCCCAATGCAACCCAGCCTGCCCTGACCCGGCCTGGCCCGACAAAGCGCCGCCCGGACGAACCCGGCCCGACCCGCCTCCGGCCCCCGACCGCCTCCGCCGCGGCGCGCTCCTGGCTCACAGCCCGCCTCCAGCCGGCCGGCGCGCGCCGCATCGCCTCACGAGCGATGAGAAGTCCCGCGCAACCTGCCCCTGCGGCCCGCGCCCCCGCAAACCGCAGGGGCGCGCGCGCCCACAAGGGCTGGGAGGCGACCCAAGCCTTCCTCGTCCGCCACTACGTCGCGCTCGTCATCCTGGGCGCCCTCGCGGTCAGCCTCGGCGCCCTCCTGATCGGCCTCTGGCGGGTTCCCTTCCTCGTCAACGCCCTGCTCGACGACCTTCAGGCCCACGCCGCCGACCCCGACGCCACCCGCGGCACGGTCGTCGCCCTGGCCGCGGTCCTCGCCGCGATCACGATCATCGGCACGCTGATCGCCCAGGCGATCCGCGTCTGGACCAGCGAGCGCCAGACCCGCACCATCGAGCAGGGCCATGTCACCGACCGCCTGACCCGGGCGATCAAACAGCTCGGCGCGGAAAAGACTATCAAGCGCATCAAGAAGGACGCCGAAGGCGTCGACATCCGCGACGCCGAGCGCCGCCTGCGCATGGTCGAGACCACCGTCCCCAACCTCGAAGTCCGCCTCGGCGCCCTCTACGCCTCGAAGCGCATCGCCCGAGGACAGCGAGCGCGACCACATCCCGATCCTGGAGATCCTCTGCGCCTAAATCCATGAAAACGCCAGGGCTGTGGATCCACATTCGCCCGGCAGAAGGGGCCCATGGGCCTGGTCGTGCGCACCATCGGCCTTGCCCGGGCGGGGGTGAAGATCGGCCTCGCCACCCTCGTCTACAACATGCGCCACATGGTCCGGCTGGCCGAAGTCGCCCCTGACTGACCGCCACAGGCGGCCCGAGAGCCGCCGCCGGGCCTTCCGCGCCAGAGGGCCGATGTCCCCCGGTCGGCGTCTCCACGGCGACGCGCCCCCTCACCATAGACTCGAAAAGGTCGTTCTTGGAGGTGTCCAGCCGCCGTCCGAGGCGCTTCTGGAAGCCGCCAAAGCGAAGGCCAGGCGCCAGGGCGTGAAGCTGCCGCGGGGCGCCGCGGGCGACGCCGCGCTCTGCCGGAGCTTCCTCGGGCCGAGGGTCGAAGGCGGCGCGCCCACGGAAGGTCAGGCGGCGTTCGCCCGGGAGATCGCGGCAGTGATCGGCGCGGAGCCGCCGGCCGAGGCCCTGGGCGACCGGCGCGCGCTTTCGGCCTGGATCGACAAGCGCAAGGACGGCGCTCCCAGGGACGATGCGCCGAGCGCGAAGCAGATCGCCTTCGCGGAGCGGATCGCCGGGGAGAAGGGCCTCGAGCTCACCGATGAGGTCCGGCGCTCCCGAGCCGCGCTGTCACGATGGATCGACGCGCAGAAGCCCTCAGGCCGGGAGCGCCGCGGTCGCAAGTGAACCGGCAGGAGGTTACCCCTGAAGGCTTGGGGAAAGCACTGGTCAACCATCCCTTAGGGTTTTCAAGGCGCGTTCCAGGATTCTCACATCGGAGTAATTCATGGTTCTATCCACCCTTCTCAACCACTTTTCATAGGCCGCCCTCATAAAATCATAACCATCATCCGTCAAATCTTCAGTATTGATCTTAAATTTATCATTAATATTATTTATATTATTCAGCATAATTTCTTTTGTTATGTGATTATATTGCAAAAATTTTGTCAACTTATAAAATCTATTGATGGTTTGTTCGCGTCTTTCCGGATTTTCTTGTCTCTTGGTGTGCCAAGAGACCTGATCAATTGTAAAATGCTCACGCGTCATGGCTTTCTCACACCTCTGTTAGGAAATTGGCTTATATCAATTATTTGTCCTATTACGGATAAAGATGCCGCCTGCCTTTCAAATACGCTCTTCTTTTGCATTTGAATGGCTTTATCAACCCGTCGCCCCAGTGCCAGTCAAATCATCGATCGCTCGTGCTCCATTTGCATACCGAAGTGTACGCTCGTGCAGGATTTCGGCGCCCGGGTGTGGATCGGCGTGCCCGTTGACCCCCTTAAGCGCCCAAGCGTGACCCCGGCGCAGGTCTGAATTCTTCTGGAAGACGCGGCATTTGGAGGCCGATGTAGGGGGTCACGGGAGCCGAAAGGGATCAATCCACGGCGCCGATCCACACGTCGGACTTCAACACGATCCTTGCCGCCGCCGCTGATCCCTTCGCCGACGAGGCGGAACGGGAAGATCTGCGCCGCCGGTTCCTCTGCGGCCCCGACAATCCCCGCCGCATGACCGGCGCGCCTCTCTCCCTCGACGCCTCCTATCCGGAGGGGCATCCGCTGGCCGCACAAGGCGATTAACACCTGTTGAAATCCGATGAACCTTTTCGGATTTCCGATTTATATCAGATATTTGATCCCCATAACACGCGTGTTACGGGCCCTTCCGCGCCCTCTCACCCCTGGGTGATGTCCACCGTCCAGCGCTGGAAATAGGGGTGTTCGGGGGTGCGGATGACGCTCGGCCAGTCAGGGTGGTGGACCGAGTCGGGGAAGTGCTGGGCCTCCAGGCAGAGGCCCGCGAAGGGGCCGTAGGCCGCATGATCGTGCCCGGGGGCCTCGATCGTCATCTTCGCGGCGTTGAACACCTGCAGCCCCGGCTCGGTCGTCCGCAGCTCGATCCGCCGCCCGGTCCGGGGCGAGCTCGCCCAGGCCGCGGCCTCGTCCTCCCGCCGGCCCGCCCGCAGGACGAAGTTGTTGTCGATCCCCAGGCGGTCGGGATCCGACTCCGCGATCTCCCGGGGGGCGCGAAAGTCGAGGTGGGTCCCCGCCACCGGCGCGATGGTCCCGAGGGGGATGTTCTCTCCGTCAAGGGGGGTGTACTCGGCCGCGTCGATCCACAGGGTGTGGTCGCGCACGTCCCCCGCCCCGCTCAGGTTGAAGTAGGCGTGGTGGGCGAGGTTGATCGGCGTCGGCCGGTCCGGATGCCCGCGCATCTCGCACACCAGCCGGGGGCCGACCAGTTTGTAGGTCACCTCGAACTCGACCTTGCCCGGATAGCCGTCGTCCCCGTCCGGCGAGACGTGGCGCAGGTGGATCGTCCCCGTGCCGCTGTCGCCCTCCATCTCCCAGAGGGTGGTCCCGAGGTTGCCGTGGATATGGTGGCGGTTCCCCGGCCCGTGGTTCTTGGTGAGCTCGTAGGTCTTGCCCTCGAGATCGAACCGGCCGTCCTTGATCCGGTTCGCCACCCGGCCCACGATCGCCCCGTGGGAGCGGGAATGCAGCACGTAGTCATCGAGGCTGGGAAAGCCCAGGACCATCGGCAGGCTGCCCCGCGGCCCGTCCACCCGCCAGTCGCGCAGGACGCAGCCCCAGTCGAGGATCGACACCGCCGCGTCGGCGCTTTCCAGGGTGATCTCGGAGACCTCGCGGCCATCGACCTGGCCGAAGCGACGCTTCTTCATGTCCTGCCCTCCTGAGCGGCCCGCCGACCCTCCCGCGCCGCCCGATTCCGGTCAAGCGCGAAGTCGGCGCGGCCGGTCAGACACGGAACCGGTCAGACGCGGAGCCGCTCAGCCGCAGAAGGCGTCCTTGACCACCGCCGAGGCCCGGGCGAAGTCCATCTTGCCCGCGTGGCGCGTCTTGAGCTCGGCCATGACCTTGCCCATGTCGCGGATCGAGGCGGCGTGGGTGTCGGCGATGGCCCGGGCGACGGCCGCCTTGACCTCGTCCTCGGACATCTGCTTCGGCAGATAGCCCTTGATGATCTTGACCTCGGCCCGCTCGGTCTCGGCGAGGTCGACCCGCCCGCCCTCCTCGTAGATCCGGGCGCTTTCGAGCCGCTGCCGGACCATCCGGTCGAGGATCGCCGCCACTTCGGCCTCCGGCACGCCCGCGGAATTGTCTCCGGTCCGGGCGGCGATGTCGCGGTCCTTCACCGCGGCGAGAATGAGCCTCAGGGTCGAGACCCGGAGGGCGTCCTTGGCGCGGAGGGCGTCCTTGAGATCCGCGGCGAAACGCTCGCGCAGCATCCTCGTACCTCTGGCTGGCGCCGGCAGGGGGCCGGCCGAAGCGGCCCTTATAGGCCTGTGGCGCCGGGGACACAAGTCGGCCCGCCGAACTTGACCCCGGCGGCCCCCGGGCGTAGGGTCGCGCGCCATTCCGGGAGCCTTCGAGATGAACGACCGCACCGCCCCTTCGGACCGGGCGCTCGCCGCTGCGCCGGCCGGCGCGCTCAAGGCCACCGCCTGCATCGTGCTGGCCGACGGCCAGGTGTTCTACGGCCGCGGCTTCGGCGCCGCGGGCTCGGCGGTGGCCGAACTCTGCTTCAACACCGCCATGACCGGCTACCAGGAGATCATGACCGATCCCTCCTACGCGGGCCAGGTGGTGACCTTCACCTTCCCCCACATCGGCAACGTCGGCGTCAACGCCGAGGACGACGAGGCCAACGACCCCGTCGCCGCCGGCATGGTGGTGAAATGGGACCCGACCGAGCCCGCCAACTGGCGCGCCGCCGGCCGGCTCGGCGACTGGCTGAAGAGCCGGGGCCGGATCGGCGTCGGCGGGATCGACACCCGCCGCCTGACCCGCGCCATCCGCCTCCAGGGCGCGCCCCACGCCGCCATCTGCCACGCCCCCGACGGCGTGTTCGACCTCGACGACCTGCTGGCCCGCGCCCGCAGCTGGCCCGGGCTCGTGGGCATGGACCTCGCCAAGGACGTGACCTGCGCCCAGTCCTATCGCTGGGACGAGATGAGATGGGCCTGGCCCGAGGGCTACCAGGCCCGCGCCACCCCCGGCCGCAAGGTGGTCGCGATCGACTACGGCGCCAAGCGCAACATCCTGCGCTGCCTCGCCTCGGCGGGCTGCGACGTGACGGTGCTGCCGGCGAGCGCCACCGCCGAGGACGTGCTGGCGCTGGAGCCCGAGGGGCTGTTCCTGTCGAACGGCCCAGGGGATCCGGCGGCGACCGGGGCCTATGCGGTGCCGATGATCCGGGAAATCCTCGACAAGAGCCGGATGCCGATCTTCGGCATCTGCCTCGGCCACCAGATGCTCGCGCTCGCGGTCGGCGCGCGCACCATCAAGATGAACCACGGCCACCACGGGGCGAACCACCCGGTCAAGGAGCTTGCGACCGGCAAGGTCGAGATCACCTCGATGAACCACGGCTTCACCGTGGACAGCCAGACCCTGCCCCAGGGCGTGGTCGAGACCCATGTCTCGCTCTTCGACGGGTCGAACTGCGGCATCGCCCTGACCGACCGGCCGGTGTTCTCGGTCCAGCACCACCCCGAGGCGAGCCCGGGGCCGCAGGACAGCTTCTACCTGTTCGAGCGCTTCGTCGCCTCGATGGCCTGACCCAAGGGAGCCAGGCGCGCGACGCAGTCCCGCGCCGTCTTTCGCCCGACCGCCGCCCCCGCGCCCTGCGCGAGGGGCGCGTCTTCATTTTCAGCCCCCCGGGGGCCTGCCCGTCCCCAGACCGGAAGGGAAAGCATGTTCATACGCATCGGCTTCGAGATCGGGATCGACTGCAAGAGCGAGACGACGCTGATCCTGGCGCTGTCGCCGCATTCCACCCACGCCGGCGCGGTGATCGGATCGGACCGGGTCTTCGCCTCGACCGACCTGCCGATGGAGGAGTTCCTCGATCCTTTCGGCAACCGGCTCACCCGCCTGGTGGCGCCTCCGGGCCCGCTGCTGCTCTGGTCCGACTGCATCGTCGAGGACGACGGCCAGCCCGATCCGCAGGTCCCCGACGCCGTCCAGCACCTGCCGGGCGAACTGCCGCCCGAGACCCTGCCCTACCTGATCGCCAGCCGGTACTGCGAATCGGACCTGCTGCGCGACGAGGCCTGGCGGCTCTTCGGCGGGATCGCGCCCGGCTGGGCCCGGGTGGAGGCCATCACCGATTTCGTCCACAAGCACCTGACCTTCGGCTACGCCTTCGGCAGGCCCACCAAATCGGCCACCGACGCGCTGCGCGAGCATACCGGCGTCTGCCGCGACTTCGCGCACCTTTCGGTGGCGCTCTGCCGGGCGATGAGCATCCCGGCGCGCTACGCCAGCGGCTATCTGGGGGACATCGGCGTGCCGGACTCGGGCCCCGGCGACTTCTGCGCCTGGTTCGAGGCCTACCTGGGCGGGCGCTGGCACACCTTCGACGCGCGCTACAACAAGCCCCGCATCGGCCGGGTGCTGATGGTGCGCGGGCGCGACGCCGGCGACGGCGCGATGATGACCACCTTCGGCGCCTATGACCTGACCCTGTTCCGGGTCTGGACCGACGAGGTGCCGGCCCACCCCTCCAACGCCGAGATGCGCGCGCTCCTCAGCGCCCGGCCGAACGCGCCCGCGCTGGTCGCGACGCCGGCGAACGGCCGGGCGCATCTGGAATCCAACGTCTTCTGACGCTGGGGAGGGCGTTGGAGCCTGTCCCAACCCGCGGCGGCGGAGAGCCGGCGCGGGAGTCTCAGGCTCCCGGCGGACGGCCCTGTCCGTCACGACCGGGCCCGGGGCGGACAGACCCGAGGCTCCGTAGCGGAAAAAGACCCGCCGTGTCGCTCCGTCCTCAGTTTCGGACCGTCCCTTAGCCCTTCCTTAAGCGTCCCTCCCCCACCCTGCCCCTTCGCACGCTGGGGGAGGGCGTCATGGCGCAGGTCTTGCCGTTCAGGCCGGTCGAGTCCGAGCCGAACTCCACGCCGTCCCCGGCCCCGCGCGCCTATCTCGGCGACACCCTCGTGCGGCTCGGCAAGGTCGATCGACAGCGGGTCGACCAGGCCCTGAGCGAACAGCGCGGCCAGGACGCCCGCCTCGGGCACATCCTGCTGGTCGAGCGCGCCATCACCCAGGCGGACCTGACCGAGGCGCTGTCGGAACAGTGGCGGATCGGCCCCGCCGACCTGGAGGCCGATCCGCCCCAGCCCGAGGTCGCCGGCCAGGCGGATCCCTACCGCTGCCTCGCGCTCGAGGCGATTCCCTGGCGCCGGCACAGCGGGCGCTGGGTGATCGCCGTGGCCAATCCCGGCCGCCCCGTGGCGGAGCTGGCGGAGCTTGCGCCGCCGGGGGCCGAGGTGGTGCTCGCCGTCGCCCCCGCCGCCCAGATCCGGCGCGCGATCGGCCGCATCCACGGCCGCCGCATGGTCGCCGACGCCGAGCGCCGCTGCCCGCCCGGGCTCAGCTGCCGCACGCTCCTGCGCGGGGGGTCGCGTCCGCGGCTCGCCCTCGCCGGCGGGGCAATCGGGCTCGGGCTGATCGCCGCGCCCATGGCGATGTTCCAGGCGCTGCTCGCCTGGATCCTGATCGCCAACCTCGCCACCCTCAGCCTGCGCCTCGTCGCCCTCTTCGCCCGCTGGAAGGGGGGGGCGACCGCCCTCGACGCTCCGCCGACCGAAGGCGTGGCGGAATTCCCCCGCTGGCCGGCGGTGTCGCTGCTGGTGCCGCTCAAGGGCGAGGCGGCGGTGGCGGGCCAGCTGATGGCGGCGCTGGGGCGGATGGACTATCCCGCCCCCCTCCTCGACATCAAGCTGGTGCTGGAGGCGGGCGACAGGCCCACCCTCGCCGCGATCGAGCGCGCGGGCACGCCGCCCACCGTCGAGGTGGTGATCGTGCCGCCCGGGACCATCCAGACCAAACCGCGGGCGATGAACTACGCCCTGCCCTTCTGCCGGGGCGAGATCGTCGGGGTCTACGACGCCGAGGACCTGCCCGACCCGCGCCAGATCCGCGCCGTGGTCCGGCATCTGACCGCCGCCCCGCCCGAGGTCGCCTGCGTGCAGGGCTATCTCGACTTCCACAACGCCGACCGCAACTGGCTCGCCCGCTGCTTCACCATCGAGTACGCGACCTGGTTCCGGGTGATCCTGCAGGGCGTCCAGCGGCTCGGCCTGCCGATCCCGCTCGGGGGGACCACGGTCTTCTTCCGCCGCCGGGCGCTGGAGCAGATGGGCGCGTGGGACGCCCACAACGTCACCGAGGACGCCGACCTCGGGATGCGCCTCGCCCGCTTCGGCTATCGCTGCGAGATGATCTCGACGGTGACGATGGAGGAGGCCAACGCCAAGAGCGTGCCGGCCTGGATCCGCCAGCGGTCGCGCTGGCTCAAGGGCTACGCCATCACCTGGGCGACCCACATGCGCGCGCCGCTGCGCCTGCGCCGGGAACTCGGCTGGCGCGGGTTCCTCGGCTTCCAGGTGATTTTCCTCGGGGCGCTGACCTCGTACCTCGGCATGCCGCTCCTGTGGTCGCTGCTGCTGGTGAGCGTCGGCCTCGGCGTCGACCTGATCGAGGGCTGGCCCGCCTGGCTCGCCCTCGCCGCGATCGTCTCCATGGGCGTGGGGAACTCGGTCATGCTCGCCACCTGCGTCATCGCGCTGCGCGACGCGGGCAAGATGCGGCTGGCGGCCTGGGTCCCGACCCTGCTCGTCTACTGGCCGCTGGGGGCGGTCGCCTGCTACCGCGCCATGGCGGAGGCCTTCTACGCCCCCTTCCACTGGCACAAGACCGAACACGGGCCCGGCCGCGACGGATGAGGGTGAGGGCTGCGCCGCCCCCGCCCCTCAGGCGTAGCGTTCCGCGTCCCAGGTCAGCCGGGTCTCGAAGGCGCGGCTGATGTGCGTCCGGATCGCCGCATCGGCCGCATCGCCGTCATGGGCCTCGATGGCGCGCACCACCGCCTCGTGCTCGTCGAGCGCTATCGGCCCGCGGCCGTCCACCGCCAGGGTCGTGTTCGATACCAGGGCCATGCTGCGGTGGACCATCTCCAGCTGCTGCACCAGATAGCGGTTGTGGGAGGCGAGATGGATCTGCCGGTGGAACCGCTTGTTCGCCCGCGCTAGCAGATCCGGCCGGTCCAGCAGCTCCCGGTCCTTGCGGATCATGTCCCAGAGCACCCGCACCTCCTCGGGCGCGGCGTGCTGGGCGGCGAGACGGGCGGCGAGCCCCTCGAGCTCGGCCCGCACCACGTAGAGCTCGCCGAGCTGGTCGTGGTTCAGGCTCGACACCACGAGGCTGCGGCCGTCGCGGGCCAGCACCGCCTGGGTCTCCAGCCGTTGCAGCGCCTCGCGGATGGGGGTGCGCGAGACGCCGAAGCGTTCGGCGAGCTCCGATTCGACGAGCCTGTCGCCCGGGCGGAACTCGCCTTGGTCGATGGCCTCGAGCACTAGGAAATAGGCGTCGCGTTGCCCTTGCGGCGATGACGACATTCGGGTCGGTCTCCTTGTTGCGCCGAAACTAGGACGCCGCGGGACAAAAAGCGAGGGGCGGTTGCGGCCCGGGCGCGGGCGCGCTAGATCCGCCCCATGCCCCGCGCCGCCTTCCGCCATGTGCAGACCTGGGTCTTCGACCTGGACAACACCCTTTACCCGCCCGAGGCCCGGCTTTTCGACCAGATCGAGACGCGGATGACCGCCTGGGTGATGCGATCGCTCGGGGTCGATCACGACCATGCGAACCACCTGCGCGACCACTACTGGCGCGAGCACGGCACCACCCTCGCCGGGCTGATGGCCGAGCACGGGACCGAGCCCGACCCCTATCTGGAGGCGGTCCACGACATCGACCTCTCGATGATCGCCCCCCATCCCGAGCTGGCCGAGGCGGTGGCGCGCCTGCCGGGGCGCAAGGTGGTCTTCACCAACGGCTCGCGCGGACACGCCCGCAAGGTGACGGCGGCGCTGGGGCTCACGGGCGTCTTCGACGCGCTCTACGGCTTCGAGGACGCGGGCTATGAGCCGAAGCCGCGCCCGGCCGCCTTCGCCAAGATCTTCGCCGCCGACGGCCTCGCGCCGGAGCGGGCGGCGATGTTCGAGGATGACCCCCGCAACCTCGCCGTGCCCCATGCGCTGGGAATGCGCACGGTGCTGGTCGGCCCCGCCCCCGCCGAGGCCGCCCCGCGCCCGGCGCATATCCACCACGTCACCGACGATCTCGTCGGCTTTCTCGCGCGCCTGCCGTGACCGGGCGGCTGCGGGTCGACGTGCTGGTCGCCGGCGGCGGGGTCGCCGGACTCGTCGCGACGGCCGCCTTCGCCGCGGCCGGGTTCCGCGTCCTCTGCGTCGATCCCGCGCCCCCCGTGACCGAGGCGGGGGCCGAAGGCGCGGATCTGCGCACCACCGCCTTCCTCCTGCCCTCGGTCGAGATCCTGGAACGGATCGGCCTCTGGGCCCGGCTCGCCCCCCATGCGGCGGCGCTGCGCGTCATGCGGATCGCCGATGCGGGCGGCGCCGCGCCCGAAATCCGCGCCAGCGCCGACTTCCGCGCCGAGGAGATCGGGGCGGAGGCCTTCGGCTACAACCTGCCGAACTGGCTGCTGCGGCGCGAGATGGTCGCCCATCTGGCGCAGACCCCCGGAGCGGAGCTCCGCGGCGGCGTCGGGGTCGTCCGCTTCACCCCCCGCAGCGGGGAGGCCCTCGCGGCGCTCTCCGACGGGACCCAGGTCGCCGCCCGGCTGGCGGTGGCGGCGGACGGGCGCGACAGCTTCCTGCGCGAGGCGGCCGGCATCCCGGCCCGGCGCTGGTCCTATGGCCAGAAGGCGGTGGTCTGCTCCGTCGCCCATGCCCTGCCCCATGACGGCGTCTCGATCGAGATCCACCGCTCGGGCGGCCCCTTCACCTTCGCGCCCCTGCCGGACGCTGAGGGACTGCATCGCTCCGGGCTGGTCTGGATGGAGGCGGGCCCCCGGGCGGCGGAGCTGGCGGCGATGCCGGTTCCGGCCTTCGAGGCGGCGCTGAACGAGCGGTCCTGCGGCGTGTTGGGGGACCTGCGGCTGATCGGCCGGCGGCTGGTCTGGCCGATCATCGCCCAGGCGGCGGCGCGGCTCGACGGGCCCCGGCTGGCCTTGGCGGCCGAGGCGGCCCATGTGGTCCCGCCCATCGGCGCCCAGGGGCTGAACATGAGCCTCGCGGACATCGCCGCCCTGGTCGGCCTGGCCGAGGCGGCCCGGGCGGCGGGCGAGGATTTCGGCGGCCCGGCCCTGCTCGCCCGCTACGATCGCGCCCGCCGGCCCGAGATGACGGCGCGGATCGCCGGGGTGGATCTGCTCAACCGCGCCTCGATCGCCGGCTGGCCCGCCCTGCGCGACGCCCGGCTCGCGGGCCTGCGCGCGCTCCACGGGATCGGCCCCCTGCGCCGGACCGCCATGCGGCTTGGCCTCGGGGCGCGCTGAACCGCCGGCTCAGCCGAGGCGGGTCCCCGGCGGCAGGGGAAAGCCTCGCAGCATTTCGGCCGACCGCGCCGCCCCCCGGCCCTGTCGCTGCGCTTCGGTGATGCGCACCGCCCCCTCCCCGCAGGCGACCGTCAGCCGGTCGTCCAGCACCTCGCCCGGCGCGCCGGTCCCCGGAACAACCACCGAGCGCAAGAGCTTCAGCCGCTCGCCCGCCGCCTCGCACCAGGCGCCGGGAAAGGGCGAGAGCCCGCGGATCCGGCGATCCACCTCATCCGCCGGCTGGGTCCAGTCGATGCGCGCCTCGGCCTTGTCGATCTTGGCGGCATAGGTCACGCCCTCGGCCTCCTGGGGGGTCAGGTCCGGCTCGCCGATCAGGTCCATCGCCTCGACGATCAGCCGGGCGCCGAGCGCCGCCAGCCGGCCATGCAGGTCGCCCGTCGTGTCCTCGGGCCCGATCGGCGTCGCGGCGGAGAGGAGCACCGGCCCGGTGTCGAGCCCCTCCTCCATCGCCATGATCGCCACCCCGGTCTCCGCATCCCCCGCCAGCACCGCCCGGTGGATCGGCGCCGCCCCCCGCCAGCGCGGCAGCAGGGAGGCGTGGATGTTCCAGCAGCCCATCCGCGGGGCCTCCAGCACGGCGCGCGGCAGGATCAGGCCGTAAGCCACCACCACCGCCGCCTCGGCCTTGAGCGCGACGAAGGCCTCCTGCGCCTCCGGGACGCGCAGCGAGGCCGGGCAGCGCACCGGCAGGCCCAGGGCCTCGGCCCGGGCGGCGACCGGCGTCGGGCGCGGCTGCTGGCCCCGGCCGGCGGGCCGCGGCGCGCGGGTGTAGACGGCGGCGATCTCGTGCCCGGCGGCCACGAGCGCGTCGAGCGCGGGCACGGAGAACTCCGGCGTCCCCATGAAGACCAGCCGCATTCCGGCGCCCTCCCTCGGAAGCGGCCCCCGGCCGCGATGGATATCGTCCCGCAGGGGCGAACGCGATGGATCGCCTCCGCGGGGGCGAAGGGGGGCGGCTACAGCCGGCCCTTCTCCCGCTTCAGCTTCTTCATGCGCGAGGTGATGAGCCCCCGCTTCACCGCGCCGAGATAGTCGATGAACAGCTTGCCGTTCAGGTGGTCGAGCTCGTGCTGGGCGCAGACCGCCCAGCGGTCGCCGAACTCGCGCTCATGGGGCTGGCCCTCGATGTCCTGCCAGGCGAGGCGGATGCGGGCGGGGCGGGTGACGTCCTCGTAGATCTCCGGGATCGACAGGCAGCCCTCCTCCGAGGTCTCGAGCTCCTCCGAGACCCAGGTGAGCGCCGGGTTGATGATCGCCATCGGCTCCGGCTCGGCGTCCTGGCCGGCGCAGTCCATCACGAAGACCCGCTTCATCACCCCGATCTGGGTGGCGGCCAGGCCGATGCCGGGCGCCTCGTACATGGTGGCGAGCATGTCCTCGGTCAGGTCGCGGAGGCCGCGGTCGAAGCGGGCGACCGGCTCGGCGATCTTGCGCAGGCGCGGATCGGGATGGATGAGGATGGGGCGCAGGGTCATGGCCCGGGAGGTAAGCGAACGGCCCCGCCTTGACAAGGCGGCTGGGCAGGCGGCTGGGCGGGCGCGTGGACGGGCCGGCGACCGGACGCCCTTGACAAGCCGCGCCCGCTCGGCGCGGTTGGGCCGGTCCGCGTCCGCGCGTGAGGAGCGCCATGTTCGACTTCGACGAACCGATCGACCGCCGCCGCACCCATTCGGTGAAATGGGACATGATGGAGCCCTATTTCGGCGTCCCGGCCGAGGACGGGCTCGCCATGTGGGTGGCCGACATGGACTTCCGCCCGCCCCCCGCGGTGATGGCGGCCCTCGCGCGCGAGATCGAGACCGGGGTCCCGGGCTATTTCGGCGACGAAAAGGCCTATCGCGCGGCGATCCAGGGCTGGATGACGCGCCGCCACGGCTGGGAGATCGCGCCCGAGTGGATCCTCACCACCCACGGTCTGGTGGCGGCGGTGGGGATGGCGGTCCAGGCCTTCACCGAGCCCGGCGACGGGGTGATCCTCTTCACCCCCGTCTACCACGCCTTCGCCCGGGTCATCGGCGCGAACGGACGGCAGGTGGTCGAAAGCCGCCTGGTCGAGCGCGACGGCCGCCATTTCATGGACCTCGACGCCCTCGCCGCCCAGCTCACCGGGCGGGAGCGGATGGTGGTCTTCTGCTCGCCCCACAATCCCGGCGGCCGGATCTGGAGCGTCGAGGAACAGCGCGCCCTCGCCGCCTTCTGCGCCGCCCACGATTTGATCCTGGTCAGCGACGAAATCCACCACGACCTGGTCATGCCCGGGCTCTCCCACACCCCGATGGCCGTGGCGGCGCCCGAGGCCGCGGACCGCCTGGTCACGCTGACCGCCACCACCAAGACCTTCAACATCGCCGGCGCGCTCACCGGCAACGCCATCGTCGCGGACTCAGGGCTCCGCGCCCGGATCGCGGCGCGGATCGGCGCGGCCGGCGGCTCCCCCAACCGATTCGGCGTGCTGATGGCGACGGCCGCCTATGAGGACGGCGACGCCTGGCTCGACGCGCTCAGGCCCTACCTGGCCGAGAACGCCCGGATCTTCGACCAAGGCCTGGCGGCGGTGCCGGGCCTCTCCTCCATGGCGCTCGACTCCACCTATCTCGCCTGGGTCGATTTCCGCCGGCTGGGGATGGAGCAGGCCGAGATCGAGCGCCGCCTGCGCGAAGGCGCGCGGATCGCCGCCTCCCCGGGCCCCCAGTTCGGAGGCGGCGGCGAAGGCTGGATGCGCTTCAACCTCGCCATGCCCCGCGCCCGGGTGGAGAACGCGGTGGCGCGCATCCAGGCCGCCTTCTCCGACCTGCAATAGGCTATAGCCCGTCCCGCGCGGAGGCTGCGGGACGGGCGCCCCCCGCGCCCCGCTTCCGTTTGACAGCGGGCGCCGCACAAGATTAGCTGCACCGCGGCAAAATCGACATTTTCTGTCCCGGAGAGGATCCATGAGCTTCACCATTCCGCCGCAGGCCCCCGCGCGGCCCAACCGCTGCCAGCTGTTCGGCCCGGGCTCCCGGCCGGAGCTCTTCGAGAAGATGGCCGCGTCCAGCGCCGACGTCATCAACCTCGACCTGGAGGACAGCGTGTCGCCGGCCGACAAGGCCGCGGCGCGGGCGAACCTCATCCTCGCCATCAACGAGATCGACTGGGGGACCAAGACCCTCTCCGTGCGGATCAACGGCCTCGACACCGAGTTCTGGTACCGCGACGTGGTCGACATCCTGGAGCAGGCGGGCGACCGGATCGACCTCTTCATGATCCCCAAGGCCGGCTGCGCCGCGGACATCTATGCGGTGGACGCGCTCGCCTCCGCCATCGAGACCGCCAAGGGCCGCACGAAAAAGGTCGGTTTCGAGGTGATCATCGAGACCGCCCTCGGCTTCCGCAACGTCGCCGAGATCGCGACGGCGAGCCCCCGGATGCAGGCCATGAGCCTCGGCGCCGCGGACTTCGCCGCCTCCATGGGGATGCAGACCACCGGCATCGGCGGCACCCAGGAGAACTACTACATGCTCGCGCCCAAGGAGGACGGCGGCCCGCGGACCCCGATCTACGGCGACCCCTGGCACGGGGTGACGGCGGCGATCGTCTCGGCCTGCCGCTCGGCGGGGATCCTGCCGGTGGACGGGCCCTTCGGCGACTTCTCCGACGACGAGGGCTTCCTCGCCCAGGCGCGCCGCGCCGCCACCATGGGCATGGTCGGCAAATGGGCGATCCATCCCAAGCAGGTGGCGCTGGCGAACTCGGTCTTCACCCCCTCCGAGGCCCAGGTGGGCGAGGCCCGCGCCATCCTCGCCGCCATGGAGGAGGCCGAGGCCAAGGGCCAGGGCGCGGCGGTCTACAAGGGCCGCCTGATCGACCTCGCCTCGATCCGCCAGGCCAAGGTGATTGTCCGCCAGTCGGAAATGATCGCCAGCTGACGGACTTCGCGACCCCGGGGGAGGCTGCTCCGTCCGGGCGATGCGCAGGGGCGGCGCTCCTGCGCCCCCGGCCCGGCGGCGCCCGCCCGGGACCGCAACGCGCCCGTCCGCGCGCGGGGGGCGCGACCTTGCGGGGCGCGCGCGTCTCCACCCCGCCCCCGGCCGCTTTCCTCGGCCCGACGCCCCCGACGCCAGCCGCCCAAAACCCCGCGCGGGCGCGCCGCCCCTGCCGATTCACGGGCGGCGCTCCCCAGAAGACAACTCATCCGCAGGGCGAGCGGCCCCCGCCATCAACACCTGCCGCCTATTGCGGCAAGCCTGCTCGCTCCGCGCACATTCTTCGCGCAGGCGAGCAAATTCTCGGCGCCCGGGCGTCTCCCCGCCTTGGCCAGCCCCCGGGCCTCCTGTTAGGCATCTCCTGTAAATTGCTGAAAATTCAGGAGCTTACCCATGGCAGACGGACGCGGTCCGACTCTCAGCCGCAGGGATTTGTTGTCGATGATCGGCGTCGCGGCCGGCGGCGCGGCGATGTACCAGGCGATGACCACCCTCGGCCACGCCGAGGAATCCCCCTATTCCGGACCGATCAACCTCACCGGCGCGCCGGCGGGCACGAAGATCCTTGTGCTGGGCGCAGGCCTCGCCGGCATGACCGCGGCGCTGGAGCTGCGCGCGGCGGGCTACGAGGTCGAGGTCCTGGAATTCCGCGAGAAGGCGGGCGGGCGCTGCTGGACCCTGCGCAGCGGCGACCGCTACGAGGAGCTCGGCGGCGCGGTTCAGGAGGTGAAGTTCGCCGAAGGCAATTACCTCAACCCCGGCCCCTGGCGCATCCCCTACCACCACCACGCGGTGCTCGACTACTGCAAGCGCCTCGGCGTCCAGCTCGAGCCCTTCGTCCAGCTTAACCATAACGCCTACCTGCACGGCAGGAACGCCTTCGGCGGCAAGCCCCAGCGTTTCCGCCACATCTCCACCGACTTCCGCGGCCATGTGAGCGAGCTGCTCGCCAAGGCGGTGAACCAGAAGGCGCTCGACGAGGCGGTCTCGGCCGAGGACCAGGAAAAGCTGCTGGCCGCGCTGAAGCGCTGGGGCGTGCTCGACGACAACTACGCCTATGTGAAGAGCCTCGACACCTCCGAATACCGCGGCTTCGAGCGGGATCCGGGGGGCGGGCTCTCGGCCGTGCCGATCCCCTCCGAGCCGCTCAACCCCTCGGACGTGCTCCAGTCCGGGCTGTGGCGGTACTTCAACCCGGCCAACAACTACGAATTCCAGACGACCATGTTCCAGCCGGTGGGCGGCATGGACATGATCGCCCAGGCCTTCCAGCGCGAGACCGCGGACATGATCCGCTTCAACGTCAAGGTGCTGGAGATCCGCCAGAACGACGGCGGCGTCACCGTCACCTACGAGGACCGGGCCAATCCCGGCTCCCCGCTGACGGCGCGCGCCGACTGGTGCGTCTGCACCATCCCCTTCTCGGTGCTGAGCCAGATCCCCGGCGACTTCTCCGGGACCATGCAGGCGGCGATCGACCAGCTTCCCTACGACGCCTCCGTCAAGGTGGGGCTAGAGTTCAAGCGCCGCTTCTGGGAGGAGGACGAGCACATCTACGGCGGCATCTCCTTCACCGACCTGCCGATCACGCTGATCTCCTATCCCTCGACGGGCTATCACAAGCCGGGGCCGGCGGTGCTGCTCGGGACCTATTCCTGGGGCGCCTACGCCTACGAGTTCACCGCCATGTCGCCCCAGGAGCGGGTCAAGGCCGCGCTGGAGTTCGGCGCCCAGATCCATCCCCAGTACAAGGACGAGTTCCTCAGCGGCGTCGCCGTGGGCTGGCACCGGGTCCCCTGGACGCTCGGCTGCTACGGCATGTGGACCGAGGAGAAGCGCAAGGAGCACTACGAGAACGCCTGCGCCATCGACAACAGCATCGTCATGGCGGGCGAGCACATCTCCTACATCCCCGCCTGGATGGAGGGGGCGATCCTGTCCTCGCTCGACGCGATCGGCCGGCTCCACAAGCGCATCGTCGCGGGCTGAGCGGGAAAGGGAAAGCCATCATGATGAAGCTGACAGCATCCCTCGCCGCCGCGGCGATCCTCGCCGCCCTGCCGGCCGCCGCCCAGCAGGCGGGCACGAACTCGGGCGACATCGGCGCCTTCGCCGACGGCTCGGCCTTCAAGTACCAGGACGGCAAGTCGCTGTTCGAGTCCTCCTGCCAGGGCTGCCACCAGCCCGGCGGCGTGGGCGCGGTCGGAGCGGGCCATTATCCCGCGCTCGCCGGCAACCCCAACCTCGAATCGCCCGGCTACCCGATCCTGCTGATCCTGCACGGCCAGAAGGCGATGCCGGCGCTCGGGCGAATTCTTCGACGACGCCCAGGTGGCGGCGATCGTGAACTATATCCGCAGCAACTTCGGAAACACCTGGCCGGCCGACGAGGTCACCGCCCAGGATGTCGCCGACCTGCGCTGACCCCAAGGAAGGAGACTGTCCCATGAAACTCGCCGCTCTCGCGCTGGCCGGCGCCGCGCTCGCCGCCGCCCTGCCCGCCTCGGCCGAGGTGATCCGCCACAAGACGCCGGGCTCGACCTTCCCGATCCTGCGCGCCTCCGAGGTGCCCGGCGGCACGACGGTCGTCTATCTCTCCGGCATGGTGCCGAAGGTCTCCGACGAGGCCGCGCCCGAGGGCTCCATCGCCCGCTTCGGCGACACCGAGGCCCAGACCGTCAGCGTGCTCGAGGCCATCGACGCGACGCTGAAGGACCTCGGCCTGACCATGGGCGACGTCTTCAAGATGCAGGTCTTCCTGGTCGGCCCCGAGGGCAAGCCCATGGATTTCGCCGGCTTCATGAAGGGCTACACCCAGTTCTTCGGCACCGAGGCCCAGCCGAACCTCGTCAGCCGCTCGGTGATGGAGGTGGCGGGGCTGGTGAACCCGGGCTGGCTCGTCGAGATCGAGGTGACCGCCGCGCGGCCCTGATCCCTTGCAATGCGCGCCCGGCGGGAGGATATATCCCGCCGGCCAGCGCAAGGGGAGCCGATGCAGAACTATCTCGACTTCGAGAAGGGCCTCGCCGAGATCGAGGGCAAGGCCGAGGAACTGCGGGCGCTCGCCCGCAAGACCCCCGAGATGGACGTGGCCGACGAGGCCGCCGCCCTCGACGCCAAGGCCGACGCCCTGCTCGACGAGCTCTACAAGGGCCTCGATCCCTGGCGAAAGACCCAGGTCGCCCGCCATCCCGACCGCCCCCATTGCCGCGACTACATCGACGCGCTCTTCGGCGAATGGACCCCCCTGGCCGGGGACCGCAACTTCGCCGACGACCACGCGATCATGGGCGGCCTCGCCCGGTTCAACGACCGCCCCGTGGTGGTGATCGGCCACGAGAAGGGCCACGACACCAAGAGCCGGCTCCAGCGCAACTTCGGCATGGCCCGCCCCGAGGGCTATCGCAAGGCGATCCGGCTGATGGATCTGGCCGACCGCTTCGGCCTGCCGGTGGTGACCCTGGTCGACACGCCCGGCGCCTATCCCGGCAAGGGCGCGGAGGAGCGCGGCCAGGCCGAGGCCATCGCGCGCGCCACCGAGAAATGCCTCCAGATCGGCGTGCCGCTGGTCTCGGTGGTGATCGGCGAGGGCGGCTCGGGCGGGGCCGTGGCGCTCGCCACCGCCGACCGGATCGCGATGCTCGAGCATTCGATCTATTCGGTGATCTCGCCCGAGGGCTGCGCCTCGATCCTCTGGAAGGACGCCGAGCGGATGCGCGACGCCGCCGAGGCGCTGCGGCTCACCGCCCAGGACCTCAAGGCGCTCGGGGTGATCGACCGCGTCGTCAAGGAGCCCCGCGGCGGCGCGCAGCGCGACCGGGACGAAACCATCGCCCGGGTGGGCGAGGCCATCGCCGCCATGCTCGGGGAACTCGACGGCAAGAAGCCCGACACCCTGCGCCGCGCCCGCCGCCGCAAGTATCTCGACATGGGATCGAAGGCGCTGGTCGCCTGACCGGGACGTCCCGGCGCGCCCTGCCCATGCGCGCCCCCAGGGCCCCCAAGCCGGGGCCGGCGCCTCGGAGACGGCGGACCAGCGGCGGCGGAGACCCGGCGCGGGATCGTCGCGCCGGGGGGCGCGAAAAGCCCGTCGCACCGACCCGTCCGAGTTTCCAGACAGTCCCTCAGCCGGCCCCGCGCCGCGCCGCGTCCCCGGTCCGGGCGCGGCCGTCGGCGATCGGCCCCGTGTCCGGGTCGAAGCCCGCCTCGCGCATCAGCCGGTCGGATTGCGTCTCCACCACCGCCTCGATCCGCGCCATGAACTCCTGCACCGGCAGACCCGGGGGGATCGGGTCGAGGAACTCGATCACCGCCAGCCCCGGCCGGCGGTAGGGGCTGCGCCGCGCCCAGAACACCCCGACGTTCGTCGCCGCCGGCACGCAGACCCGGCCCAGGCGGTGGTAGAGCACCCCCGCCCCCACCCGGTAGGGCAGCTTCGCCCCGGGCAGCACCCGAGTGCCCTGGGGATAGATGACCAGCTGGCCCTCGTCCTCGGCCCGGCCCACGTGGGAGACCATGTCCTTCATCGCCCGGCCCCGCGCGCCCCGGTCCACCGGCGTCGAGCCGATCCGCAGCGCATAGAGCCCGAGGACCGGCGCCCAGCGCAGCTCCTTCTTCATGATGAACTTCGGCCGGGGCAGCGCGTGCGCCAGGATCAGGATGTCGAGGAAGGACTGGTGCTTGGACGCGACGATGACCGGACCCTCGGGGACGGGCCCCCGCACCTCGCAGCGCAGGCCGCAGATCTTCTCCAGAAGCCACAGCGACGTCCGGGCGTAGGTCTTGATCGCCCAGTAGGCGCCGTTGACGGACCAGAGCGCGGCGGGGGCGAAGGCCAGCCCCATGACCGCCATCGTCCCGTAGAGCGCCAGGTCGAAGGCCAGCGACCTCAGGCGCAGCATGTCAGGTCCAGCATGTCAGGCCCAGCGGCGCAGGGCGCGGCGGGCGGCGAGCCGCGCGGCGCCCCAGGCCACGGCCCCGGCCGCCAGCGGCACCAGCGCCAGCGCCGCCCAGCCCCAGCCGGCGGGCGCGATCGCGACGAGGAAGAACCCCGCCTCGCTCTCGGAGGGCAGAAGGGCGAGCGTCGCCGCGGCCAGCGCCGCCCCCGCCGCCGCCGAGGCCGCCGCCAGACGGGCGAAGCGCCGGGTGAAGGCGGCGGAGATGAACCTGTCCCGCGCGCCCACCAGCCGCAGGGTGCGCACCGCGCCGGCGTTGTTGGCCACCGCCCCCGCGGCGGCGAGGCCGATCACCGCCGCCAGCACCGCCGCCAGCAGGCCGAGAGCGCCGAGCCCGAAGACCGCCGCCCGTTCCGCCGCGCCCGCCAGCGGCAGCCGCCAGCCGGCGTGGTCGTCATAGACGGCGCCCGGCGCCTCCGCCGCCAGCCGCGCGTCGAGCGCCCCGCGGTCGAGCGTGTCGCGATCCGCCGCCACCTCGATCAGCAGCGGCAGCGGCAGGTCGTCCACCGCCAGATCCGCGCCGAGCCAGGGGGCGAGCAGCGCCCGCTGCTCCTCAACCTTCACCAGCCGCACCGACTGCACGCCCGGAGTGGTGCGCAGCACCTCCAGCGCCGCGCGCGCCTGGGGCTCCACCGCATCCTGCTCGGCGACCACCTGCAGGGTGGCGACCCCGGCCTCGGGCCCGGTCCAGGTCCGCTCCAGCCGGAGGCCGGCAAGGGCGAGGGCCAGCGCAAAGCTCGCGAGAAAGGCCAGCGCCCCGGCGACGAAGCCCGCGGCCAGCGCCGTGGGCCGGTCCGGCGGCGCCACGCGCAGCGCGCGGCCGCCCCCCGCCAGCGCGACGAGCCGGGCGATCACCAGGGATCCTCCGCATGGAGCCGCCCCTCGGCGAGGCGCAGCGCCAGGGCCGGGGCCCGCTCCCGCGCCGCCTCGACCAGCGCCAGGTCATGGGTGGCGATCACCACGGTCTTTCCCATGCGGTTGAGCTCGATGAGCAGCGTCAGCAGGCGCAGCGCCATGTCGCGATCCGCCGCCGCCGTGGGCTCGTCCGCGAGGATGACCTCGGGGCTGAGGATCACCGCCCGCGCCAGCGCCGCCCGCTGGCGCTCGCCCCCCGACAATTCCCGCGGCAGCGCGTCCAGCCGGTCGCTCAGGTCCACCCATTCGAGCAGCGCCTCGATGTCCGCCCGGCGCGTCGCCGGGTCGATGCCGTGCACATGCAGAGGCAGGGCGACATTGTCCCAGACGCTCAGGTGCTCCAGGAACGGACAATCCTGGTGCACCACGCCGATCGCCCGCCGCAGGTCGGCCACCGCATTGCGGTCCGCCGGATCGACGGCCCGGCCCCAGAACCGGATCTCGCCCGCATCGGGCGCGAGGTCGAGGTGGGCGAGACGCATCAGCGTCGTCTTGCCCGCCCCGGAAGGCCCCAGCAGAAAGGTGAAGTCCCCGGGCTCCAGCACGAGGTCGAGCCCGTGCAGCACCGGAGTCCGGCCATAGCTGAAGCAAGCCTGCTCGAACTCGATCACCTGATCCTCCGAAACCTGCGCAGGGGTTATGCCCCTTCGCCGAGTCGGGCGCAACAGCGCCGCCGCTTGGATCGCGCCGCGGGCGGGGCTAGAAAGGGGCGAGAAAGTCACGAGGCGGCCAATGCGACTGTCCTGCCCCAACTGCGGCGCGATCTACGAACTGCCGGAGGACCGGCTGCCCGAAGGCGGCGGGCACGTGCAGTGCACCGACTGCCACACCCGCTGGTTCGCCCGCCGGCCGCCGGCCGCCGCGCCGGGCGAGCGCCCGAGCGAGGACGAGATCATCGCCCGCCTGGAGGCCCGCACGCCCCCGCGCGCGGCGCCCGCGCCCGGGGCGTCCGGGGCGCCTGGCGCCTCGGCCGAGACCATCCCCTTCCCCGGCCCGCGCCGTCCGCAGCCCGAGCCGCAGGCCCAGCCCCAACCGCAGGCCCAACCCCAGACGCAGGCCTCCCCCTCCCCCGCCGCCGCCGAACCCGCCCAGCCGGGCAAGGTCGTCCCGCCGCAGCCCGCGGCCCAGCCGACGCCGCTCCGTCCCCGGCCGGACCGCCCCACCCCCGCCGCCGCGCCGGGCCTTCCGCCTGCGCCGCGCCGCCGGGGCGGGCTCGGCTTCGCCCTCGCCCTCGCCCTCGCGGCGGCCGCCTTCGGCCTCCACCTCGGCGCCAGGCCGCTGGCCGCGCAGATCCCCGCCGCCGCCCCGGCGCTTTCCGCCTACGCCGCGCAGGTCGAGGCGCTGCGCGACGGCATCGAATCCGCCCTCGGCCCCCTGCGCGACCGCCTCTTCGGCAGTCCCGCCTGACGGGCCGTCCCAAAGGCTTTCCCCCCGGACAGCCGCCCACGCGGGGTGAAGGCGCGCCGAGGAGCGATGTCGACCCGGCCGCGGCTCCCCCGGGCGCGGCCCTCACCGCAGGCCGCAAAGGGCGAGCTGACGGCGCCGGCCACTGGCCTCCGCGCGCCCTTCGGCCGGTGCTTTCGCGTCCGAAAGACCTCTGCGAAAATCTTGGGGCGGTCGCTCTCGACCCGTTCACACGCATGAAGGCCCGGTTAACGGAGCAAAATATATTGAATAATTTCAATATATTGAACTGATTTTCACGCGTGAAAATCAGCCCCTTCCCGAACCCTTGGGGCTTCGGGAAGGAGGCTTGCGCCGACACCTTTCAGAACCGGTCGAGCAGCCGCCGCAGGTAGTCGAGCTCGATCTGGGGCCGCGCCTGGTCCCCCGAGCGCCGCCGGATCTCATCGAGCAGTCCCCGCGCCCGCGCCGCCGCGTCGGGCTCGGGCACCATGTTCTGGTCGGTCCCGATCGACCCCTGCGCGCCCAGCGGCCGGCCGAGCGGGTCCTGGCTGCCGTCCGACAGCGCCTGGCCCTCGCCGCCCTGAGCCCCCGACTGGTCGCCGTTCCGCTCGCCGCGCATGTTCTCGGCCATCTCGCGCATGCCCTGGCGCAGGTCGTCGATCGCCTCGGACTGCCGGTCGAGCGCTCCGGCGGCGTCGCCCTCACGCAGGGCCTGCTCCGCCTCGCCCATGCGCCGCTCCGCTTCCCGCAGGGCCTCGCGCGCCGTCTCGCCCGCCTCGCCGGGCAGGCTGCGCTGGAGACCCTCCGTCAGGTTGCGCAAGGCCTCCTGCCGCTCGGCGAGGCTCCGGGCGTCGCCGCCCCGCTCCCGGCTCGATCCTTCCGGCCGGGGCCCGCCGTCCTGCTGGCCGCGGCCCTCGCGGAACTGCCGCTGCAGCTCCTGGAAACTGTCGTCCGCCAAGTTCTGCTGCTCGCGCAGCGCGTCGCCGAGGTCCTGCATCGACTGCTCGCCCTGGCCCTCGCCCCCCGGCCCGCCCTGGCCCTGGCCGCCCTGGGCGAAGCGCATCTTCATGTTCTCGAGCATCTGCTGCAGCATCTCCAGCAACTGCTCCGCCTCGGCGCGCCGGCCCTGCTCGGACAATTCCTGGATCCGGTCCATCAGCGCCTGGATCTGGTCCTGGGTCATGCTCTGGCCTTGGCCGCCGCCCTGGGCCTGCTCCTCGCCCCGCTCCCGCGCCGCCTCGGCCATCTGGCGCATGTAGTCCTGGGTGGCCTCGCGCAGCTCCTGCATGAGCTGGGCGATCTCCTCGTCGGAGGCGTCGCCGCGCAGGGCCTCCTGCAGCCGCTCCTTGGCCCGGGCCAGCCGCTCGGCGGCGTCGCTCAGGTCCCCCTCCTCGACCAGCAGCGCCGCCCGCCACAACAGCTCGGCCGGGCCCTCCAGCGCCGCGGCGTCGCCCGGGGGGGCCCCCTCGATCCGCCGGATGGCGATCCGGGTCATCAGGTAGGCGCGCTCGTCCTTGAACAGCCCCTCGGGCCGGTGGGTCACCGCCCGCAGGATCTGCGCCGCCTGGGGGGCGTTCTCGGGCGACCACAGCAGGTCCCGCCGCTGCTCGGCCAGCGCCGCCGCCAGGGGGTTGTAGAACCGCTTGCCCGGCAGGGCGATCGTCCGGCCCTCGCCGGTCCCGGTCTGGCCGAGCGCGTCGCGCGCCGTCAGCCGCACCGTCACCGGCAGGCCGACCCAGGGGTGCTGGGAGAAGTCCTCCACCAGCAGGCCCTCTTCCTCCGCCTGGCCGCGGCCGCCGGGCAGGGGCAACTCGACCTTCAGCGGCGGGCGCGGGGCCGGATCGACGGCGAGCCCGTGGCGGCGGTCCACCGCCGGCAGGTCGAGCGCGATCTCCGCCTCGGCGGCGGTGACGCCATGGTCGTCCTCGGCGCGGAAGCGCAGCTCGGTCTCCCCCGCCGGCCCCCGCTCCAAGGGACCCGCCAGCGCGATGGCGGGCGCGGCGTCGGGCTCCATCTCGAAGCGCCAGCCGGCGATCCGCCGGCCGTCCTCGGCCAGCGCCACCGCCCCGCTCCGGTCGATCTCGAAGCTCGCCACCCCGATGCCGGAGGCCGCGGGGGCCAGCGCCCCCGCCCCGGCGTCCGCCACCTCCTGGGTCACGGCGAACCTGGCCGGGTCGCCATAGACCCGCAGGGTGATCTTCGTCCCCTCGGGCAGCGGCGTCGCCGGCTCGGCGGCCACCTCGGGCAAATAGAGCGTCGGGCGGCCGGTATAGGCCGGCGGCTCCGCCCAGGCCTCGTAGCTCGGGCCGCCGGCCGCAGCCGAAGCGTCGCCGGGAGCCAGCGCGGCGGTCAGCTCCGCGACCGGATCGGCCCGGGCGAAGACCAGCGCCGCGATCAGCGCCGTCAGCGCCGCGAGCCGCAGCGCCCAGGGGTCATGGGGGGCGAGCCGCAGGTCGGGCGGCGTCGCCCGCGCCCCCGCGGCGATCCGCGCCATCCGGCGCAGATGCGCGGCCCAGACCGCTTCCGCCGCCGCGTCGCCGCGCCCCAGGGCCGGCCGGTCGGCCAGCGCCGCCAGCGGCCGCCCGGGCAGGTCGGCGTCGAGCCGCGCCCGCGCCTCGGCCAGCGACGGCCAGCGAAAGCGGCTCAGCCCGCGCCAGAGGCAGACGAGAAGCCCGACCGCCGCGACGGCCCCCGCCACGATCACCCCGCCCCGGGGCAGGAACTCCGCGAGCCCGAAGGCGAGAAGCGCCCAGAGGACGGCGACCAGCGCGCCGAGCGGCCAGAACGCCCGCAGCGCCCGTTCCAGAGCTACTCCGGCCCGGGTGCGTCGAATGACCGAGTCCAGCGGATCGCGATAGGTCTTTCCGGGTCGCGATCCTGCCATCGGCCGCCCTGTCCCTGCCTCAGCTCCGCCCCGAGGCCTGCCCCCGGGAGATCCAGGAAGGGATGGTATCGCGCGCGAGCATTTCGTCAAAGCTCGGCCGCGCCCTGACCACCGTGAATTGATCGCCGGAGACCAGGACCTCGGGCACCAGCGGCCGGCTGTTGTATTCCGAGGCCATCACCGCGCCGTAGGCGCCCGCCGAGCGGAAGGCCATCAGGTCCCCCGCCTCGACGGGCGGCAGCAGCCGGCCCCGGGCGAAGGTGTCGCCGGTCTCGCAGACCGGACCCACCACGTCGAAGGACGCCAGATCCGCCCCCGCCGGGGCCTCGGCCACCGGAATCAGGTCGTGCCAGGCGTCGTACATCGCCGGCCGCACCAGGTCGTTCATGGCCGCGTCGAGGATCAGGAAGTCCCGCCCCTCGCCCCGCTTCACATAGAGGACCCGGCTCAGCAGCACCCCGGCGTTGCCGGCGATCAGCCGCCCGGGCTCGATCTCGATCTCGCAGCCGAGCCGGCCGACGGTGCGCCGGATCACTTCCCCGTAATCGAAGGGCAGCGGCGGCGCCTCGTTGGTCCGCTCGTAGGGAATGCCGAGGCCGCCGCCGAGGTCGAGCCGACGGATCAGGTGGCCGTCCGCGCGCAGGGCCTCGGCGAGCTCTCCCACCTTGCGGAAGGCGTTCTCGAAGGGGGCGAGTTCGGTCAGCTGGCTGCCGATATGGACGTCGACGCCGACGACCTCGATTCCGGGCAGGCCCGCGGCCACCGCATAGACCGCCCGGGCCCGGGCGATCGGGATGCCGAACTTGTTCTCGGACTTGCCGGTGGCGATCTTGGCGTGGGTCTTGGCGTCCACGTCCGGGTTCACCCGGATGGCGATCGGGGCGCGCAGCCCCATCCCCGAGGCGACCTCGGAGAGGGCGAAGAGCTCCGGCTCGGATTCGACGTTGAACTGGCGGATGCCGCCCTCGAGCGCGAGGCGCATCTCCTCGCGGGTCTTGCCGACGCCGGAAAAGACGATGCGCTCGCCCGGAACGCCCGCGGCCCTGGCCCGGCGGTACTCGCCCCCCGACACCACGTCCATCCCGGCCCCGAGCCCGCCCAAGAGGGCGATCACGGCCAGGTTGGAATTCGCCTTCATCGCATAGCAGACGAGGTGCGGCATTCCCGCCAGCGCCTCGTCGAAGACGCGGAAATGCCGGGTCAGGGTCGCGGCGGAATAGACATAGGCGGGCGTCCCCACCGCCGCCGCGATCTCGGGCAGGGGAACGTCCTCGACGTGCAGGACGCCGCCGCGATAGAGGAAATGGTCCATGTCAGCCGCCGCAGGGGAAGGGGGACCCTTCCCCTATCCCGGCCCGCCGCCGCGCTCAACCGCGAACGGCGGCCTTATTCCATCGCAAGGATCATGTTGCGCACCACCGGATAGATCTCCCGCTCCCAGCGGCGGCCCGAAAACACCCCGTAGTGGCCGGAATTCGCCTGCAGGTGATGCCGGCGCAGGTGCGGCCGCAGGGAGCTGCAGAGCTCGTGCGCCGCCGCGGTCTGGCCGAGCGAGCAGATGTCGTCGCGCCCCCCCTCGACGGTCAGCAGGGCGGTGCGGCGGATGGCGCGCGGATCGACCTTGCGGCCGCGGTAGGTGAACTCGCCCCGGGCGAGCTCGGCCTTCTGGAAGACCCGGTCGATGGTCTCCAGGTAGAACTCCTCGGTCAGGTCGAGCACGGCGAAATACTCGTCGTAGAACTCCTTGATCCGCTCCGCCTCCTTGACCTCGCCCCGGGCCAGGTGATCGTAGAGCTTGCGGTGCTGTTCCTTGTGCCGCTCCAGGTTCATCGCCATGAAGGCGACGAGCTGCATGAAGCCCGGATAGACCTTGCGCCCCGCGCCCTTGTAGCGCCAGGGGACCCGGGTGCAGACGTTGGCGCGGAACCACGAGATCGGCTTGTCGTTGGCGAGGTCGTTCACCACCGTCGGGCTTTCGCGCACGTCGATGGGGCCGGCCATCAGGGTCATTGACAGGGGGGTCGAGGGATTGCGGTCCTCGGACATGATGGCGACGGCGGCGAGCGTCTGCACGCAGGGCTGGCAGACCGCGAGGACGTGGTTGCTCTCGCCCATCTCCTCCAGGAAGCGGATGACGTAGGCGACATAGTCCTCCACCCCGAAGGCGCCGGCGCTCGCCGGCACGTCGCGGGCGTTCGACCAGTCGGTGATGTAGACGTCGTGGTCGCGCAGCAGGACCTCGACCGTGTTGCGCAGGAGCGTCGCGAAATGCCCCGACAGGGGCGCCACCACCAGGATCTTCGGCCGGGGCGTGTCGACGTCCTTGGCGAAATGCAGCAGTTTGCCGAAGGGCAGGTCCAGCGCGACCTCCTCGGTCACCGGAACCTCGCGGTTGCCCACCGGCACCGAGCGGATGGCGAAATCCGGCCGCGCATGGGTGAGCTGGAACCGCGAGATCAGCTCCAGCGCCGCCGCGACCCTCGGCTGGAACGGGGCGAAGGGCCCCCAGGCCGGCGGCAGCCCCGCCCGGCGCGCCCAGAGCGCCGCGCGCCGGACCACGGAGGCCAGATCGTCCTGCCACTGGTAGGTCGCGTAAAGCATCGGCCGCCCCTTCCTGCCATCCCCTGGTTCGGCACGCTAAACTGATTCCTTTTCAGGCGCGAGCAGATTATTGTGCGCTGCAATGGCAAAAGGAATCGGCATGGCGCGCGCAACGCTCACAATTTCATCAAAGAACTATTCCTCCTGGTCCCTGCGCGGCTGGCTGCTCTGTCGCCTGTCGGGACTGGAGTTCGAGGAAAAACCGATCGACCTCGACACCGTCGCCCGGCAGGAGCTGCTGCTGCTCTCGCCCACCGTGCTGGTGCCCCGGCTGCATCATGACGGCGTCGACGTCTGGGACACTCTCGCCATCGCCGAATACCTCAACGAGGTCTTTCCCGAGGCGGCGCTCTGGCCCGCCGACATCAAGGCCCGCGCCCATGCCCGGGCGATCTCGGGCGAGATGCACGCGGGCTTCCACAACCTGCGCTCCGCCCTGCCGATGAACCTCAAGGCGCGCCACGCCCGGTTCAAGGTCTTCTCCGGCGCGCGGCCCGACATCGAGCACATCAAGACCATCTGGGCCGATTGCCTCGACCGCTCCGGCGGGCCCTGGCTCTTCGGGGAGCGGCCTTGCGTGGCGGATGCGATGTACGCGCCGGTCTGCACCCGCTTCCGCACCTATGCGGTGGAGCTTCCCGCCGTCGCCCAGGCCTATTGCGAGACGGTCTTCGCCTGGGACCTGATGCAGGACTGGACCGCCGCCGCGCTCGACGAGCCCGAGGAGATCGTCGAGCTCGAAGTGGAGTTCTGACCGCCGGCCGCGCCGCCCCCCCTTCCGCCGCTCAGGCCCGGGCGACGAGCGCCGCGCGGTCCAGGGTGAAATCCGAGGCGATCCAGTCCTCCTCCAGCCGGCGCAACGCCGTCCCCAGGGCGGGCCCCTGCAACGGCAGATCGGCGGCGCGGAGCGGGAACCGCGCCGCCGCCCCCCGCTCCGCCTCCGCGCGCAGTCCCGGGGCCGGCGGCGCGCCGAGCGCCGCCGCCCGGATCAAGGCCGCGTCCCGCGCCGCCGCCGCCCCGTGGCGATAGGCGGCCCGGGCCACAGGCTCGTCCGCGGAGAGTGCCGCCCGGATCGCCTCCAGCCCCTTCGCATCCGCCCGGGAGAGGCGCAGCCGCTCCGGCCAGTCGCCCTCCCAGCCCAGCGCTGCCAGCCGTCGCCGCCAGTCCGGCGCGGCGCCCGCGATGTCCTCCACGTGGACGAGCGGCGCGAGGGCCGCCGGCTCCGCCCCCGGCAGGATCCGCGCGAGCACCCCGGCCGCGGCCATGGCCGCCACGGCGGGCGCGGGATCGGGCGCGGACAGGAGCTTGACGGTCTCCGCCCCCACCCGCTCCCGCGACAGCCGGTCCACCTGCGCGGCCGCGGCGGCGCAGGCGGCGAGCGCCTCCGCGTCGAGCCCCTGCCCCGGATCCCCGAACCAGGCGTGGAAGCGGAAGAACCGCAGGATGCGCAAGGCGTCCTCGGCGATCCGCGCCTCGGCCCGTCCGACGAAGCGCAGCCGCCGGGCGCGCAGGTCCGGCAGGCCCCCCAGCGGATCCGCCACCTCGCCCTCAGGGGTGGCGTAGAGCGCGTTCATGGTGAAGTCCCGGCGCAGCGCGTCCTCGACGATGTCCGAGGAAAACGCCACCACCGCCCGCCGCCCGTCGGTCTCCACGTCCCGGCGAAAGGTCGTCACCTCCACCGGCGCGCCGCGATGCACCAGGGTCACGGTGCCATGCGCGATCCCGGTCGGCACCGCCTTCAGCCCGGCGGCCGCCGCGGCCCGGATCACCGCGTCGGGCGGGGCGTCGGTCGCCACGTCGATGTCGGCGGCGACGCGGCCGAGCAGGGCGTCGCGCACGCAGCCCCCGACGTAATAGGCCCGCCAGCCCGCCGCTGTCAGCGCCCCGGTGACGGCCCGGGGCGCCGGCGCGTCGAGCCAGGGCGGCGCGATCCGCTCCATCACCGAGGCCCCGCGGCGTCCCGGAGCCGGTCGGCCAGCGCCTTGATCATCCGCGCCGTCGCCCCCCAGACGTAATGGGGGCCGTAGGGGATGGCGTAGTACCGCCGCCACTGCCCCCCCCAGCGCCGCCGATGGACTTGGAGATTCGCAGGGTCGAGCATGAAGTCGAGCGGCGCCTCGAAGATCTCGTCCACCTCCGCCCGGTCGAGCCGCGGCGCGAAGGGCGCGGTCACCAGCCCGACGAAGGGCGTCACCTGAAAGTTCGTCACCGTCTCGTGCGGGTCGAGCGCGCCCAGCACCGCGACGGCGCTCCTGGGCAGGCCGATCTCCTCCTCCGCCTCGCGCAGCGCGCAGTCGAGCGCGTCGACGTCGCCCGGATCCTGCTTGCCGCCGGGAAAGGCGACCTGTCCGGGGTGATGGGCGAGCCGCGCCGCCCGCCGGGTCAGGAGCAGGCTCAGCCGCCCGTCGCGCTCGGCCAGGGGCGCGAGCACCGAGGCCGCGCGCAGCCGCGGCGCGGGCGCAGGGCGCCAGTCGGGGTTCAGGTCATAGTCGGACGAGGCGGCGGCGGGCCGCGCCAGGGCGCGGGCGATGGCGTCGGGAGTCAGACGAAGGCGGTCCATGGCCGCGAAGATGGCCGCCCGACCGCTCCCGCGCAAGGGAGGCGCGGGCCGGCCCGGCCCTGGGCCGGGGCCGCCGCGGCGACGGCCCAGAAACGGTTCGGACCTGCGCCGGCGCAGGAGCTTCGGGTTCCCGGCAGGAGAGCCTTTCCGTCACGATCGGGATATCGGCGGGAAGGAGCGAGGCCCCGGGGCGCGAAAGGACCCGTCGGGTCGCTCCTTCCGACTCTCCGGAAAGCCTCTCAGGGATGCGCCTCGATCTTGGCCTTGATCCGGCGGATGGCGAGCCAGACCAGCGCCAGCACCGGCAGGGTGATCGCGGCGAGGAGCCCCGGCTTCGACAGGCCGAGCGGCTCGGCCAGGGGCGCGAGCAGGCCGCCGAAAAGGTTCACCGCGTAATAGCTGATCGCCACCACCGACAGGCCCTCGACCGTCTCCTGAAGGCGGAGCTGCAAGGCGGCGCGCCGGTCCATGGCCTTGAGGATCTCGACGTTCTGCGCCTGGTTCGCCACGTCGACCCGGGTGCGCAGCAGGTCGGAGGCGCGCTCCACCCGCTCGGACAGCTCCTCCAGCCGGTCCTTGGCGGAGCGGCAGGTGCGCATGGCCGGGTCGAACCGCCGCATCATGAATTCCGAGAAGAGCTGCCGCCCCCCCAGCCGCTCCTCGCGCAGGACCTGGATGCGCTGGTTCACGATCGCCTCGTAGGCCCCCGCCGCGCCGAAGCGAAAGGCGCTCTGGGCCGAGAGGTGGCCGATCTCCGCCGAGATCTTCAGCAGCCGGTCCAGGGTCTCCGCCTCCTGCCCGCCGCGCTCGGCCATGGCCGAGACGATGTCGGACAGGTCCCGGTCGAGCCGCGCCACCGCCGTCGCCGCGGCGCGCGCGGTCGGCAGGGTCAGCATCGCCATGGACTTGTAGGTCTCGATCTCCAGCAGGCGCTGGACGATCCGCCCGAGCCGCCGCCGTCCGATCCCGGGCCGGGCCAGCACCGCCATGCGGCCGTGCCCCTGACCGTCGATGCGGAAATCCGCGGCGATCGTCGCCTGGCCGTCCACCACCCGGGCCACCGCCAGGCTCTCCGGGACGAACCAGCGCATCACGTCGCGCTCCACCACCTCCTCCAGGAGCTCGTCGGGCACCTCCTCCACCCGCACCAGGCAGGAGGTGACCACCGCCCCCGGCGCGCTGGCGAGCCATTCCTCGGGGAAGAGACCGAACAGCTCCCCCGAGAACGGCGTCTCGGCCGAGCCGTCGGCGAAGATGGTGTAGGTGACGAACTCGGTGTGCATCTCCCATTTCAGGAAGCCGTTGCCGATCTTCCCGGAATAATGCCCGGCGCCCGGCGCGGGATGGGGCGCGCCGTAGCGGTCGAGCAGCGCCAGGAGATGGGCGAGATCCGCCCCCCGGTCCCGCTCCGCCGCGCCGATCGGCTGCTTGATCGCCAGATGCGCGGCGCGGCAAGGCGCGCTCAGCTCCGGGAAGGGCCGGGCGTGAAGCTCGTTGGTCAGGCGATAGCGGTTCGGATGATCGGGGACGGCGAGCGGGGCCATGGCCTCCTCCGGCGGGCGTGACCGCCACCTTTTCCCGGCCTCCCGCGCCGCCGTCAATCTCATTCCGCTCTCATTCCGCTTGACCGGCGCGGAACCGGGGCGGAGCATGGCGGAAAACGACTGGGAGGGACCCACCGCATGCGACTCCCGTTCCGCCTGGGGACGCTGCTCGCCCTCGCCCTCGCCGGGCCCGCGGCGGCGCTCGACGTCTGCGTCGAGGGCGCCTATCCCCCCTTCTCGGAAGTGACCGCCGACGGCGCGGTCAAGGGCTTCGACATCGACATCGCCAGCGCCCTCTGCGCCGAGCTGGGCGAGGACTGCGTCTTCAAGCTCACCCGGTGGGAGCGGATGATCCCCGCCCTGACCGGCGGCGTCTGCGACGCGATCGTCGCCTCCATGTCCGACACCGACGCCCGCCGCAAGCTGATCGACTTCACCGCCCCCTACTACCGCAGCCCCGTGCGCTTCGTCGCCCCCGAGGGGGCCGGGGGCCCCGACGACGCGCTCGGCGGCAAGGTGGTGGGGGTCCAGCGCGGCACCATACTCGAGACCTTCATGGAGGCCCACTACCCCGCCGCCACGCTCAAGCGCTACGGCACCCAGGAGCACGTGCTGATCGACCTCACCCTCGGCCGGCTCGACGCGGTGCTGGGCGAGGCGCTCCAACTCGAGGCGGGCTTCCTCGACACCCCGGCCGGGGCGGGCTTCGCCTTCTTCGGCCCGGCCCGCTACGATCCGGCGATCCAGGGCCGGGGCCCGGCGATCGGCGTGCGCAAGGACGACCCCGCCCTGCGCGACCGGTTGGACGCAGGCCTCGCCGCGATCCGCGCCGACGGCCGCTACCAGACCATCGCCCGCCGCTATTTCGACACGGACCTGCTGACCGAATAGGGGAGCAAAACCGCCGCTCGCCGGTTGTCCTTGCGCCAACCAGCAAGGAGACCCCCATGCGCCTGCGCCATGTCGTCTACCTGATGACCAACGCCGTCTTTGTCGGCGGGCTGATCATCATCGTCCTTTCCATGGGCTGGGTGGGCTTCCTGCCGATCTTCGGCGCGATCGCCCTCGGCTTCCTGCTCGCCTGGCCGGCCTCGATCCTGACCGCGAAATGGATCAAGATCGAGGACCCGGCCTGGAACGAGACCCGCGACCGCCCCGTCCGCGCCGAATACGAGGAGCGGCTGGAGCACGGCCGCGACCCGCTCCGCCCCGAGCCCCCCAATCCCCTGGAGGGCAAGCCTGCGGAAACCGCGCCGCGGCCCCCGGTTCCCGAAAGACCCTGAGGCCCCGAGGATCAGGTCTGGATCAGGTCCTGGATCAGGCCCTGACCGTCACCCGCGGCTCCTCCCCCGATCCGTCGAGATCGAGGAAGGCGAAGCCGCTCGGCCCCAGGGTCAGCGCCCGCTCGATCAGGCCCGCCCCCTGGCTCGGGGCGTCCTCGATCAGCCGCAGGCCCCGGACCCGCAGATCCACGGTCTCGGGCGAGAGGTTGAAGACGCAGCCCGTGGCCCGCTTCTCGTCGCTGCGGATCAGCGCCAGAACCGGCTCGTCCACCTTCAGGAACCGGGCCGCGCCCGTGCGCAGCTCCGGCCGGGCGCGCCGCCAGGCCAGCATCGTGCGGTAGAAGGCGAGGACCGAGACCGGATCCTCTTCCTGTCCCGCCGCCGCCCGGGCGAGCTGGGGCGCCTTCACCGGCAGCCAGGGCCGGCCTTCGCTGAACCCGCCCGAGGGCGCCTCCGCGTCCCAGGGAAAGGGCGTGCGGCAGCCGTCCCGGCCCTTGTACTCGGGCCAGAAGCGGATGCCGGGCGGATCGGTCAGCTCCTCGAACTCCAGCTCGCTCTCGGTCAGGCCGAGCTCCTCGCCCTGGTAGAGGCAGACCGACCCCGGCAGCGACAGGAGCAGCGCCGCCGCCTGCCGCGCCAGGGCTTCGCCGTCGCGCGCCCGGTCCGCCCAGCGGGTGACGTGGCGCCGGACGTCGTGGTTGGAAAAGCTCCAGCAGGGCCAGCCGTCCGGCGCGCCCTTGAAGAACTTCTCCACCGTGCGCCGGAAATGCCGCGGGCTGAAGTCGTCCCCCAGCATCTGAAAGCTGTAGGCCATGTGCAGCCGCTTCTCGCCGCGGGTGTATTCGGCCATGATCTCGATGGCCTTCGCGCCGCTCTCGCCCACCTCCCCCACGGTGGTGCGGGCGGAATAGTGGTCCATCAGCGTGCGGATGCGCTTGAGGAAGGCGACGTTCTCCGGCTGGTTCTTGGACCGGGTGAACTCCTGCATGTCGTAGGGATTGACCGTCGGCCCGCCCAGGTCCTTGCGGGCCGGGTTCGACCGCAGCTTGCGATCGTGGAAATAGTAGTTGACCGTGTCGAAGCGGAACCCGTCCACCCCCCGCTCCAGCCAGAAGCGCAGCACCTCCAGCACCGCGTCCTGCACCGCCGGGTTGTGGAAGTTCAGGTCGGGCTGCGACGTCAGGAAGTTGTGCAGGTAGTACTGCCGCCGGCGGCTGTCCCATTCCCAGGCGCTGCCGCCGAAGACCGACAGCCAGGTGTTGGGCGGCGCCCCGTCGGGCAGCGGATCGGCCCAGACGTACCAGTCGGCCCGCGGATTGTCCCGGTCCGCCCGGCTCTCCCTGAACCAGGGATGCTGATCCGAGGTATGGCTGAGCACCTGGTCGATCATCACCTTCAGGCCGAGGTCGTGGGCCTTGCTCACCAGCCGGTCGAAGTCCGCCAGCGTGCCGAAGAGCGGGTCGACCCCCTCGTAGTCCGACACGTCGTAGCCCATGTCGGCCATGGGCGAGGGAAAGATCGGCGACAGCCAGATCGCGTCGACCCCGAGCCCCGCCACATGGTCGAGCCGGTCGACGATCCCCGGGAGGTCGCCGACCCCGTCGCCGTTCGCATCCTGAAAGCTGCGCGGGTAGATCTGATAGATCACCGCGCCGCGCCACCAGTCGTTCATGAGGTCCTCGCGACCGCTGCGTCCCGCCCCTCTATAGCCGCCGCCCCCCGGGAGACCAACCGCAGACCCGCCGCCCCGCGCGGGCTTTTCATCGCCGCGCGATCCAATAGAGTGGCGGATATCGAGCAAAAAAATCAGGGAGGCCGACGCACAAATGGGCCGGATCATCACCTTCGCCCAGCAGAAGGGCGGCGCAGGCAAGACGACGGTGCTCTGCCATCTCGCCGCGGCCTGGGCCGAATCGGGACGGCGCGTGGCGCTGATCGACCTCGATCCGCAACGCTCGCTCACCCGCTGGGCGACCCTGCGCGCCGATCCCAAGATGACGCTGGTCGACAGCAAGGACTACCGCGCCGCCAACGACATGCGCTCGGCCGCCAAGACCCACGACGTGGTGCTGGTGGATTGCCCGGGCGCCGCCTCGAACCTGCTCGACAACGCCGTGCGCGAAAGCGACCTGGTCATCGCCCCCTGCCAGCCCTCGGTGATGGACGTCTGGGCGACGTCGAGCGTGATCGAGACCACCCGCAAGCTCAAGCGGCCCCTGCGCATCGTACTCAACCGCGTGCCCTCCCGCCACGGCTCGGTCGAAGAGGTGGTGGCCGCCCTCGGCCCGGCGCAGGAGAGCCTGCTCGCCACGCGGCTGGGCAACCGCGTCGCCTTCTCCCAGGCGGTGCTGACCGGGCGCACCGCGCCGGAACTCGCCCGCCGCTCGGCGGCCGCGGCGGAGATCCAGGCGCTCAAGACCGAGATCGAGGCGCTGCTCCCGGCATAGGCCAGCGCCGCCCGGGTCCGCCCGGCCCGCGGCGCGGGTCGCGCGACGCGGGCCGGGCGGATCGCCCCCGGCGCGCCTTTCCGGCGCGCGCGTGTTAGGCGCGGCGCGGGGCGCCGCCGGCCATCGATTTTCGCGCCCCTGAGAGCCTGACCCGAAAGTCCGGGGCGCCGGTTCGCGGCGGAACTGCGCTGAGAATCACCGCCGGAATTGGCCAGAACTGGGCTTTCGACGGCATCGAAGCCGCCGAGAAATCGCAAAGCCGCTCAAAGGCAGGCGGGCCTGGGGCTTTTGGGTCAGGCTCTGAGGCCGGCTCGGAAATTTTCCGGATCTGCGGCGGCAAGAGTCGGCGCGGGATTTCCGGAAGCCCGGCAGGACATCCTTTCTGCCGAGATCGGGGTCTTGACAGAAAAGGGCGACGCCGCGGGCCGGGAAAAATCCCTCGGCTGACCCGTCCGAGTTTTCAGGCAGTCTCTCAAGTCCTTCGGGCTCTCAGTCCCTCGGGGCCTGGCTCAGCGCCAGGCCCGCCACCTGCCCGCCCTTGCCGGTGTAGATCGCCGTCTGCACGACCGCGCCGCCCGAGGCGTCGGTCGCGGCGGCGGCGTAGTGGACATGGCCCGAGGGTCCCGGGGTCGCCTCGCCCAGGGCCTTGCGCAGCTCGGCGAGCTTCGCCCCCGGCCCGGGCAGGGCCGCCTCGATCCCCGCGAGGCCGGCGGGCGCGGGCGCGCAGGTCCCCGCTTCGTCGGGCCCCTGGGGCTCCGCCGCGATCCGGGTCAGGACCTGGTCCGGCCCGCCCGTCGCGGCGTCGGAAATGAACCAGAAGATCGCCGGCCGGCCCGCCGCCAGCCCGGCGAAGCAGAGCCACGCCGCCTCGCCCGCGCCCGCCGGCCCCTGGTCGAGCTGGCCGCCGAAGGCCCGCGCCACGTCCGCCAGCGTGCTTTCGCCCAGGGTCCAGGCGAGACCGCCCGCCGTGATCTCGCCGAAGAGCGGCTTGGCCCCGGCGGCCGCGACGCGCGCCAGATGGGGCACCGAGTCCGCCGGCGTGAGCCGCACGGGCTCGGCCGCCGGCCGGGCGGGGCCGAGCCTGCCCCCCGGCGCCGGACCTTCCGGCTGCGCCGCCTGCCCCGGCTGCGCGGCCTGCGCCCCCTGTCCTGGCTGCGCCCCCTGTTCCTGGCCCGCGACCTGCGCTCCGGCCGGCGCTCCGCCCAGGGCCAGCGCCAGGATCGCGCAGGCCGCGCCTGTCCCGAGGATCCGTCCCGCCATCGTCGCCTCCGCCGTCGTTCGTCCGGCTTTTCGTGCCACAGGCCGGCGCCGGCCGCCAGCCCAAGCGGGCCCCTTGACACCGCCTTTCCCATCCCGGATGCAAGTCCCCGCGGTCGTGAAGGGCCGGAACGAACAAGGGGGGCCGCCGGAATGCAGAAGGTCTATGCGAACGCCACGGAGGCTCTCGACGGGCTCCTTTTCGACGGAATGCTGGTCGCGGCGGGCGGGTTCGGCCTGTGCGGCATCCCGGAGAACCTGATCGCCGCCATGCGCGAAAGCGGGGTCAAGGACATCACCGTCGCCTCCAACAACTGCGGCGTCGACGATTTCGGCCTCGGTATCCTGCTCAAGTCCCGGCAGATCAAGAAGATGATCTCCTCCTACGTCGGCGAGAACGCCGAGTTCATGCGCCAGTACCTCTCGGGGGAGCTGGAGCTCGAGTTCAATCCCCAGGGCACGCTCGCCGAGCGGATGCGGGCGGGGGGCTGCGGCATCCCGGGCTTCTACACCAAGACCGGCGTCGGCACCGTCATCGCCGAGGGCAAGGAGCTCAAGGACTTCGACGGCGAGACCTACGTGCTGGAGCGCGCCATCGTCGCCGACGTCTCCATCGTCAAGGGCTGGAAGGCCGACGAGACCGGCAACCTGATCTTCCGCAAGACCGCCCGCAACTTCAACCCGCCCGCGGCCATGTGCGGCAAGGTCTGCGTCGCCGAGGTCGAGGAGATCGTCCCGGCCGGCAGCCTCGACCCCGACTGCATCCACCTGCCCGGCATCTACGTCCATCGCCTGGTCAAGGGCGACTTCGAGAAACGCATCGAACAGCGCACCGTTCGCGCATAGCTGAGGCGACATCCATGGCGAAAGGCGGCATCGGGGGCTACGTGCGGCGCGCCTTGAGGAAGCTCTTCGGATCGCGCGCCGAAGACGAGGCGCGGGCCGCCCGGCGCGCCGCCCGGGAACGGCGCGCCCGGACCCGTCCGGCCCGCCGCGCCCGGCCGAGGCCCGAGGACAAGGTCGCGGCCAAGGCCGCGGTCGCAGCCCCGGCCGCGGCCGAGGTCGCCGCCGGGGAGCTCGGCCGCCTGCCCCTGGCCCCGACCCGCCCCACGCCCAAGGTCTCCCAGCTCGGCGGCCGCGTCGCCCCGGCCAAGGCGGCGCCCGCCGCCGCGGACCCCGCCCCCGCCGCCCCGCCGCCGGCCTCGCCCTACCTCGGCCTCGACCCCCGCGCCTACTGGCGCTCGGGCGTGGCCGAGCGCGACCCGCTCGACCCCGGGGACATCTACCGCCCCCGCTTCTCCGTCACCCGCGACATGCGCATCGCCACCGCCGGAAGCTGCTTCGCCCAGCACGTGGGCCGCGCGCTCAGCGGCGCAGGCTTCCACGTGCTCGACGCCGAGCCGACCCCGGCGGGCATCCCCGACGATCTCGCCAAGCGCTTCGGCTACCGGCTGTTCTCGGGGCGCTACGGCAACATCTACACCACCCGCCAGCTCGCCCAGATCTTCGACGAGGCCGAGGGCCGCTTCACCCCCGCCCTGCCGGTCTGGCGCAAAGGCGACCGGTTCTTCGACGCCCAGCGTCCCGGCGTCGAGCCCGACGGCCTCGCCAGCGAGGAAGAGGTCCTGCGCCACCGGGCGAGCCACCTCGCCCGGCTGCGGCCGATGTTCCGCGAGGCGAACGTCTTCGTCTTCACCTTCGGCCTGACCGAGGCCTGGGTCCACCGCGAGAGCGGCACGGTCTATCCCACCGCCCCCGGCACCATCGCGGGAACCTACGACCCGGAGGTCTTCGCCTTCCGCAACTTCGACGCGTTCGAGGTCCTGGAGGATTTCGAACGCTTCCGCGCCGGGCTCCGGGCGATCAATCCCAAGGTGCGCTTCCTCGTCACCGTCTCGCCCGTGCCCCTGACCGCCACCGCCAGCGACGCCCATGTGGAGGTCGCCACCTGCTACTCCAAGGCGGTGCTGCGCTCGGTCTGCGGGATGCTGACCGCCCGCCACGACGACATCGACTACTTCCCCTCGTTCGAGATCATCACCTCCCAGAACGCCCGCGGGGCCTACTACCAGCCGAACCTGCGCAACGTCTCCCCCCTGGGGGTGGAGACCGCCATGCGCACCTTCATGCGCGCGCAAGGGGTCGAGCCCGGCGCGGCCCGTCCCGCCCCTGCGCCGGCCCGCCGCCGCCCCCGGCCCGCAGCGCGGCCCGCTGAGGACGTCCAGTGCGAGGACGCCCTGCTCGACCGGTTCATCGGCGAGCGCCCGTCCTTCTCCTTTAAGGGAAAGGACAGGACGGGGGCCATGGGCGTGGGGCGGAATGGCTGGGGGGCGGTGGCCCCTTGAAGTCGGCCCGTAAGGCCGGGAGCGCGGCAAAACAGGGCCATGGCCGCCTCAGCCGAACTGGCCGTGCACATACCAGGCCGGCAGATGCGGGCCGGTGCCGTAGAGGCCGGCGCGAAACAGCCAGAAGCGGTGCCCTTCCACCGTCTCCACGCGAAAATAGTCGCGGGTGGGGGAGAGGTCGTCCTCCCGCCACCAGGGCGCGGCGATGCGCTCGGGCCCTTCCGCCCGCAGCACCAGATGCGTCACCCGGCGCCAGCGGAAGCGCAACGGCGGGCCGTCCGGCACCTCCGCCACCGCTTCCGCCGGCTCGGGATAATCCAGCAGGCGCAAGGGGCGGGCGGGGCCGGCGAGATCGGCGCGGGCATCCGCCCGCCCCTCCGGGCGCGTCGGCAGCGCCGCGTGAAGGCCGGGGCGAGGCGGGGCGCTCTCCCTTGTCGTGCCGTTGCTCTCGCGGCCGGGCAGGCCGGGGCCGGACGTGAGAGGGGATGCCGTCTGCCCCAGCCCCGGCGGCGGACGGACGGCGGGGGCGGGCGCTGCCTCCTCCGGGCGCGCCGGCAGGGCCGCGTGAAGGCCGGGGCGGGGCGGGGCGCTCTCCCTTGTCCTGTCGTTGCTCTCGCGGCCGGGCAGACCGGACCGGACGTGAGAGGGGATAACGCCTCCCCCAGCCCCGGCGGCCGGCGGGCGGCGCGGGCATCCGCCCCCTCCTCCGGGCGCGTCGGCAGCGCCGCGTGAAGGACGGCGCGGGGCGGGGCGTTGGCCGTTGTCGTGTCGTTGCTCCCGTGGCCGGGCAGGCCGGGGCCGGACGTGCGAGGAGATGCCGCCTCCCCCGGCCCGGACGGCAGGCGGGCGGCGGGGAGCGGGCGCTGCCTCCTCCCGGCGCACCGGCAGCGCCGCGTGAAGGACGGCGCGGAGCGGGGCGCTCTCCCTTGTCATGCCGTTGCTCCCGTAACCGGGCAGGCCCGGGCCGGATCTGAGAGAGGATGACGTCTCCCCCGGCCCAGATGGCAGGCGGACGGCGCGGGGCGGGGCGCTCTCCCTTGTCCTGCCGTTGATCCCGTGGCCGGGCAGGCGGGGCCGGACGTGAGAGGGGATGCCGTCTCCCCCGGCCCGGACGGCAGGCAGGCGGCAGGGGCGGACGCCGCCTCCTCCCGGCGCGTCGGCAGCGCCGCGTGAAGGACGGCGCGGGGCGGGGCGCTGGCCGTTGTCGTGTCGTTGATCCCGTGGCCGGGCAGGCCGGGACCAGATGTGAGAGGGGATGACGTCTCCCCCGACCCAGACGGCGGGCGGGCGGCGGGGGCAGGCGCTGCCTCCTCCGGGCGCGTCGGCAGGGCCGCGTGAAGACCGGCGCGGGGCGGGACGCTCTCTCTTGTCCTGCTGTTGCTCCCGTAACCGGGCAGGCCGGGGCCGGACGTGAGAGGGGATGCCGTCTGCCCCAGCCCCGGCGGCGGACGGACGACGGGGGCGGGCGCTGCCTCCTCCGGGCGCGCCGGCGGGGCCGCGTGAAGGCCGGCGCGGGGCGGGGCGCTCTCCCTTGTCCTGCCGTTGCTCCGTGGCCGGGCAGGCCGGGGCCGGATGTGAGAGGGGATGACGTCTCCCCCGGCCCAGACGGCGGGCGGGCGGCGGGGGCGGGCGCCCCCTCCTCCGGGCGCGCCGGCTGCGGCGCGTGAAGAGCGGCGCGGGGCGGGCGCTCCCCTTCCCTCTTCCCTGCCCCGGCTGCGCGCGCCCGGCCGCGAACCCTCCCTCCCCCGGCACGGGCGGGGCGCGGAAGGCGCGGGCGGCGCCTGCCTCCCGGGCGAAGTCCTGCGCCGGGACGAGGCGGCCGGCGGCTTCGGGCATGTGGGCGTCGGCGCAGGCGGGCACCAGGATCTGGCCCCGGCCGAAGCGGGCGGCGAGGCGATCGAGCAGCCGGTCCACCGCCTCCTCGCCTTCCCGCTGGGCGTCGAACCCGTCCTGCCGGGCGGTCATGGGCTCGGCCAGCGGGGCGGACAGGCGGATGAGGTCGAAGCCGAAGCCGGCATCGAGGCTGGAAAGCTGCGCCACCTTCTCGGCGAACAGGCGCTGGATGAGGACGGGGTCCCGCAGCGGCCGGCCGGTGCCACCTGCAGGCGCGTCACCTTGCCATCCACGCGGAACAGGGCGAGATCCAGCCGCCGCGCGCCGAGGCCGTGGCGCTCCATGAGGCCGGCGAGGGTGCCGGCCAGATGCCGGGCAAGGCCCAGCACGTCCTCCACCCGCTCCACCGGCTCGGCGAGCGCCTTGTCCACGCTGAAGCGGGGCGGGGGAAAGCGATAGGTGAGCGTCGCCCGCCCGCTCTGGAGCGCGCCATCCAGGCGGTCCATGAGATCGGCGCCGAAGCGGGCGGCGAGCGGGGCGCGGGGCTTGTCCAAGAGGTCGCCGATGCGCACCAGGCCAAGCCGCGCCAGGCTCGCCAGCAAGGCCGGCGAAAGGCGCAAAGCGGCCAGCGGCAAGGGCGCCAGCAGGGGGCCAAGGTCCGTCCCCTCCGGCAAGATCAGGCTGCGGCGGCCGCTGAATCGGGCCAAGGCGGCGGCCCCATCGGGCGTGGCGGCGATGGCGGCGCGGGCGGCCAGGCCCACCCCGGCCACGCGGGCGAGCAGGTCGCGCGCCAGCCCCGCCTCGCCGCCGAACAGATGGGCGCAGCCGGACATGTCCAGCACCAGCCCGTCCGGCCCGTCCAGCGCCACCAAAGGCGTGTAGCGGGCGCAGGCATCGGCGAGGTCCTCCAGCAGCTTCTGGTCGGCCTCAAGGTCGTGCGGCTCCACGCCCAAAGCGGGATAGCGGGCGCGGGCATCGGCGAGCGACAGGCCGGCGGTGAGGCCGAGGGCGGCGGCGGGCGCGTTGAGGGCGGCAAGGCGCAGGGCGCTTTTCTCGACGCTCACGGTCACCCGCGGCACGGCGCGCTGGTCAGGCGACAGAGGCCGTTCCAGCCGGTCCGTGGGCAGGCGCTCCAGCCAGAGCGCCAGATAGCGCCGGCCGGGGGTGGGGGGGCCGGCTGGCGGCAAGGACGGGTTCGCGGGGGTCATGCCGCGCCTCCCCGTCCGGCCCGGCGAGGCGGAAGCCGGTGGCATTCAGTTCCAGCGTCCAGGCCCCGGGCGGGCCCATGCGGTTGCGCACCAAGGCGGCGGACAGGCAGGCCGGGCCGAGGCCGCCATAGGCATCCGGCCGGCTGGGGGCGGGGGCCAGCGTCCAGCGGGTGCGGGCGGCGCAGGGATCCAGGGTGCGCACCGGGCGCAGCAGCAGGCCCAGCGTGCCCCCCGCCTGCGCGGCCAAAGCGAGGCGCCGGGTGGCGGTGAGGGCCTCCGGCAGGGGGGATGCCACCTCGCCGAGAATTGCGGACAGTCCCGCGCATTTGAGAGCCTCCTCCATCACCAGCAAGGCGTCCTGCGCCTTGCGTACGCGCACCAGGATGAGGCTGCCTTCCGGCAACCCCCGTTCGGCGAGGCCGGGCCCATAGAGGGTTCCGGCCTCGAGCATGGCGAGATCCTGCTGGACCACCAGGACCGGCCGCCTCAGCTGCCGCCCGGCTCGGGCGGCGACTGCCAGGCCAAAAGCCATGAGCGCCCCTTCCCCCCGCTCGTCGCCGGCGCCCTCGAAGAGCGAACTGTCCGAGGCCTCGTGGACTCGGGGGTCAGCCAGAAGGTGGCCGACTGCGCGGCGTCGGCGATGACGACGTCGCTCAGCGAGTCCGAGCTGGCCGAGATCAGCGAGCGCGGCGCGGGCGGTGCTCCGGTCGACGATCCCAACGACGACAAGGACAGCGCCACCGAGCTGGCGAACGCGATGGCGAAGTGCCGGGACCTCCAGGTCGCCGAGCAGCCCACCACCACCCTCGCCCCACCGGATGAGCGCGTCGTCCCCTCGACAACCGCTGAGGGCGCCGCCGCCACCGCCGCCACCGACGGCACCGGCGGCGCCGAACTCAACCCGGCCAGCACCACCACGACCACCCCCTGAACCCCCAACCCCATCGAACTTCGTAGGTGAGGGCCCCTATGGGGCCGGTGACCTACGAAGTTCGGTCTGGTGGGGGCAGCTGGGCTAGAGGTCGGGCCAGCGCTTGGCGGTGGAGGCCTTCTTGCGCTGGGCCGTGAGGGCCCAGTGCGGCGCCAGGCGCCGGACTGGGGGCCCGCCAGCGTGGGCGTGTCGCCCGCTGCCGCCCGGCGGCGAGCGGAGTACCAGTCGGTGGTGGCCTCGTCGGCCAGCGCGGCGACGGCGGCCTCGATGCGGTCCGAGAACGGCTGCGAGCGCTCGCCGTCGTTGGCCCGCAGTGGGGTGCCGAACGTGACCACCGTGCGCTGGGGCTTCGGCCGGTTCTTGCCCTTGGGCAGGATCCGCCCGGTGCCCGCGATGTGGACCGGGACGACGGGGACGCCGCACTTGATGGCGAGGTACGCGGCACCGCCGCGGAACGGCTGGCCCCACCCATCGGGGGAGCGGCCGCCCTCGGGGAAGATGATCATCGACCAGCCGGCATCGATCAGTTCCGCGGCCTGCTCAGCGGACCGGCGCCCGACCTTGGTGCGCTCGATCGGGATGGCGTTGAGCACCATGGCCGACGCGGTCGCCTTGATCCGGGTGTCGAAGAAGTAGTCGGCGGCGGCCGCCGCGAACACCTGGTGGCGGTGCGGTTCGGGCAGCGACGTGATCAGCAGCCCGGCATCGAGGTGGCTGTGGTGGTTGGCGGCGAAGATCACCGGGCCGTCGAGGTCGGCGAGGCGGTCCAGGCCGTTGCGCTCGGGCTGGGCCAGCCCCGCGATGACCGGCCGGACCACGCCCTCGGTGAGGAAGAACCGGGCGTATCGGGCGGGCAGCTTGCGAGCCCAGTCGGAGTCGTAGTGTCCGAGCAGCTTCTGCTCCTCCGGCTTCGGTTCCACGTGAGCGGCGTGGTCGGAGCCCGATACGGAAAGCTCGTCTGAGCGACGAGGGCGCGCACCGGCGGCACCTTCCCCCGAGCCTTCTGCACCGAAGCAGCGAACTTCTCCAGCCCTTCTCCGATCAGCCATGGAAGCCCCGGTGCGAAGTGCGCAGCGAGCGCGAGGAAGCAGTTGACCTGGGGGTTCCGAGCGAAGCGAGCCCGGGGGAGTCCGAGGGGGCAGAGCTTGCGGAGCCCCTTCGGTCGAGGAGGTGCGACGAAGTCGTGCCGACGAGCGTGGACGGCCGGCGTCAGCCCGTCGACCGAAAGATCGAGGAACGGAGAGAGCGTCGGGAGCGCAGCGACCAGAGCGAACGAGTGACGAGATCACTTGACGTCAGCCATGACGATCGGGGGTTCTTCAAGTGGGTGATCGTGGGGTGGCGGCCGACGACGTCCTCGGCCATCTCGAAGGCGTCGTTCAGGGTGCTGGCCGCCTTGAACCCGAGGCGGTGGACGCGCGCTTGTCGCCGCCGACGATGATGACCCGGCCCAGGTGCTTGAGGGCGTGGCTGCCCAGTACCACATGTAGAACGGGTGGACGCCGTGGTAGGCGTAGCTCGTCCGGTACAGGTGGCGGTACCACTCGTCCTCGGCGAACTGCTTCTCCCACTTCTGCTCGATCTCCTTGGGGTCCGTGGTGTCGGCCAGGACCTGCTCGAAGAAGTCGATGTAGCTGGGGTGGTGGACCGGGTGGAACTCCCACGGCGTGGGGTGGGTCATGATCAGCACCCCGCCCTCGCGGACCAGCGGCTTCCCCCGGTACATGTTGAAGAAGTACCCGAGTCCCAGGCACATCACGAGGATCGGGTTCATGATCGAGTTGACGTTGTAAGGGCAGATGTACGGCAGCCCCATCGTGAGGATGTCGGTCTGGCCCTCGACCTCGACCAGGTGCTGGTCGAAGCAGTGCTGCAACGTCTTCTCGTGCACGGGCTCGATGGCACCCGCCGTCACCGACGTCACGCCGTAGGGCGCCCGGTGGGCCTGGAAGATCTTGCGCTTGGTCGGGCCCGACAGCGCTTGAGCCCCTGTTGCATGCCGACGAACGACACCCGGTCCTTGGTCGACCACTCCCACTCGCGCTTGGCGAGCACGGACATCGGAGCTGGTCGCCGAACGTGTCGTTGTTGATGGTGGTCTCGATCTGGAAGACCTTCACGCCGGCGTCGGCGATGACCTTGCCCATCCGCCAGTTGCTGTGGTGCAGCTCGGAGTTGTGGCGGTCCATGAAGCTCTTCGAGTGCTCCATGGTGTGCACGTTGTGGTGGTGCTTGATGGCCCGGTAGCTGGCGAGGCCGGTGGCGGTGCTCTTGTGCCCGCCGTCCATGGAGACGATGTGATGTTGACGTAGATCAGCAGGTCGGACTCGGCGGCCCGCTTGTTGATCTCGACCTCTTCGCCGTGCTTGTGTCTCGCCCAGGAACGCCAGGTTGTCGGGGTCTTCGGCGTCGTGGTTGTAGAGGGCGCCCTGCGGGGCGAAGGCGTCGTACACGCGGTCGCCGACGGCGTGGCGCAGCTCGTCCTCGGTCATGCGGCGGTGCAGGGCGAGGGCGGCGATGAGGTGGACGTCGTCGACCCCGGCGGCGGCAGCCATGTCGAGGACGGCCTCGATGACCCGCTGGCGGATGTCGGGCCGCTTCATCGGCGGGAGGGGGAGCGACACGTCGTCGAAGGCGATGGTCAGCTTCATCCCGGCCTTGAGCAGCGTCGGGAGCGGATCCATGTCGAGCGGGTTCAGAAGGGCGTCTTGGATGCTCTGCTCGACGTCGTCGAGCGCATCGAGCGGCTCGCCGGGGTAGATCACGCGGCTGCGGTCGGCGGGCAGCTTCTCCAGCCGGAAGCCCTCGCCGTGGTGGAAGAGGATGGGCGGCGTCGACTTGTCGACGTCGAGCACGAAACCGGGACGGGGCATCAGGATTCCTCGTTCAGAGCAGGGATGGGCTCGGTCGCCTCGACGGCAACGCGGGCAAGCAGTTCCGCGCGCCACTCGGGCGGTTCGGACTCGCCTTCGTCGACGTACAGGTCGACGATGGAGCGGATCAGCCGGTCGGTCACGACCGATCGCTGGGCGCAGAAGGTCAGCTGGTCGCCGATGCGGACGGCCACCCAGGCCAGGACGTTGCGCCCGTCGGCGTGCACGGCCTGCACCTCGAGGTGCCAGTCGCCTGGGTAGCCCTGGTTCAGGGCGATGTAGGTGTCGGCGCCCTCGAAGCGCTCCCGGGTCGCGGGCCAGAGGACGACGAGGTCGTCGGCGAGCAGCTCCCGGGCATCGTCCAGTCGCGTGCTTCCATGCGCTCCCAGAACGACCGCACGATGTCGACCGGCGCCCGCAGCTTCTTGTACTTCGTCGGCGTCGGTCCGATCCGCGGGCTCATCGCGTGGCCTTGGCGGGCTTGCGAAGGTCGAAGGCGACCTTGACGGCGCCCCGCTGGCCGGCGTTGGCGGCGTGCTCGATGGCCTCCTGGTACCGAGCCAGCGGGTAGGTGGCACTGACCAGGCGACCGAGGTCGTGTTCCTGCGCCAGCTCCAGGGCCCGCTCGAAGTCGGACCGGGTGTAGGCGTAGCAGCCGCTGATGCGGCTCTCGCGGTGCCACAGCGACGTGAGGTCCAGGGTCGTGTGGCCGGGCATCCCGACGACGAGGATCTCGCCGCCCGGGGCCACCACCTGGAGGGCCTGGCTGAGGCTGGCCTCGCTGCCGACGCAGTCGACGACCAGCTCGACGCCGTCGGTGAGCTGCCCGCCGTCGAGGACGAACGCCCTCGGTCAGGCTGCGCACGACGCGGGGAAGGGTACGAGGGCTGACCACCTGGTCTGCGCCGAGCAGCTTCGCCAGGCCCTGCTGGTGCGGGTACTTGCCCGTGGCGATGAGGGTGCCGAACGGGTCCTCGCTGCGGAGGGCGGCGATGGTCAGCAGACCGAGCGTGCCCGACCCGATGACGGCAATGCGCTGGTGCGGGCCAGAGGCGGCGACCTTGCGGGCGGCGTGGACGGCGCAGGCGAGGGCTCGACCATCACGGCGGGCTTCGTCGCTCAGGTCCTCGGGGATCGGCAGGAGCTGGCTCGGGTGGGGCGACCATCTCGCCCGACCAGCCGCCGCCGGTGTCCTCGCAGAACCCGCTCTGCAGGCCGGGCTCGAGGTGCCCGAAGGCGATGCGGCCACACAGGTTGGTGCGCCCCGGCCGCGCAGGCCCCGCACATCGGGTCGATGCCGCGGGTGGCGCACGAGAGGATCGGGATGAGCACGGCCCGGGAGCCGTCCTCCAGGTCGCCGACGACCTCGTGGCCGGGCGTGAACGGGAACGAGACGATCGGCTCGAAGTACCGACTGGAGTGCCCGTCGATGGTGGCGAGGTCCGAGCCGCAGATGCCGGCGAGGCGGGGTCGGAGCCGAACCCAGTCGTCGGCGGGCAGCTTCAGGGTCGTCGACGTCGACCAGCTTGAGCGGGCCGACCGACGCGCCCTTGCCAGCGGCGATGCGGCCGGCGACGCCGGCGGCGACGTACTTCCCCGGCTTGCGGGAGAACCGCAGCGCCTTCACGCCCCCACCCCCCACACGATCAGGTCGCCTGTGCACCCATGCGGTGCACGTGTGACCCGATTCCGGCAGGTGGGTGCGGTCCAGTCTCGAATCAGGTCGCCTGTGCACCGATGGGGTGCACGTGTGACCTGATTCGGGTGGGTGAGGTCGACGGTCATCGGGGGGCCGCCTTGGCGACGGTGCGCGTGGGCGCCAACGGGATGGGACTGGGCTTGAAGCCCGGGGCCTTGGACCACTGCTCCACGAGCCAGCCCCGCTTGCGGGCCAGGCTCGCCAGGCGGGTCTCGGGATTCACGGCGACCGGGAAGCCCACGACCTCGAGCATCGGGAGGTCGTTCGACGAGTCGGCGTAGGCGACGGATTCGGCGAGGTCGATGTCGTGGCGGGCGGCGTAGTCGAACAGGGCCGAGGCCCGGCTCTCGCCGGTGGGCGGCACGTCGATCATCTGGCCGAGGTAGCGGCCGTCGTCGCCCACGGCGAGCGAGGCCGACACGATGTCGTCGAAGAGCGGCTTCAGGGGCTCGACCACGAAGTCCAAGGCGCCGGTGATCAGCACCGTGCGGTGGCCGAGCGCTCGGTGCTCGCGCACCCGGCGGATGGCGGCGGGGAAGCTCTTGGTGAGGATGAGCTGCGAGAGCATCTCGGCGGAGTCCTCCTGCAGCTGGGCCACCGAGGCCCCCTCGTACCGCCGGTAGAACGATCGGAGGAAGTCGCTGCGGTCGGCCCGGTCCATCTTGAGCAGGCCGGGTGCCTCGCGGATCAGCTTGGCCGTGAGGCGGGCCTTGTCGTCCCGGTCGAGGCGCCGGCTGGCGAGCCAGGCGTAGGAGGTGACGACGTTCGAGGCGATCAGCGTGTTCTCGAGGTCGAAGGCGGCGAGCTGGCGGTCGGGGGAGAGGACCTGGCGGCGGAGCCGGGCCTCGCGGGACTCGCCCCGGCCCTTCTTCCCGTCGGTGCGGACCCGGGCGTGCTCGACGACCGACGGCAGGTGGATCTGGTGCACGTAGTGCGTCCAGTCCACGATCCGTGGGTCCATCGAGAAGTCGATCTGGTCGCTGGGAGCCAGCGACTCCTGGAGGGCGAGGAGCTTGTCGACGCCGTAGATGGCCTCGCAGGCGGTGTACGCGCCGTACAGCTCGACGTAGGTGAGGGCCCGGCTGACGGTGTCTCGCTGCTCCTCGACCTTGGCTGACCAGGCGGCCTGCTTGCCCCGGAGGGGGAGGGCGCCGATGACGGTCTCGGTCTTCTCCAGCAGGCCCTTGGCCCGTCGAGCTGGCCCTGCACCCGGTTGCGGGTGGTGTAGCCCCAGTCGGGCACGGCGATGGGCTGGCCCGACGCGTCGTAGAGCGGGTGCTCGCTGAACCAGCTCTGGACCAGCTCGACGAGGCGCTCGTACTTGAGCGGGTTGGCCGAGCCCGAGGCGACCTGGGTGATGTCGGGCGACCCGTCCTCGTTGGCCGGGCCGCGGGCGGCGACGCCGATGATGGCGCCGACCACGAGGTCCACCGGGATCACGTCGACGGTGCCCTCGGGCACGCCCGGGAATTCCTTGAGCAGGCCGCGGGCGTAGCTGATGATGACCGGCTCGGCCATGCGGAAGCCGCGGATCCAGCCCGGCACCGGCTCGGACCAGGCCGACTCGATGATGGCGGGTCGCACCACGCTGACGGGCACGTTGCCACGGTTCTCGGCCAGGGCCTTCTCGCCGAGGGCCTTGGTGTACGCGTAGGCGTCGGGCCAGCCGAGGCTGGCGGCCCGGGCCCGCCCGGCGTCGACGAGCTGGGCCTTCACCCACTCCTGTCGGAGCTGCTCGGACTTGGTGGCCAGCAGCGGGGTGCCGGCACCGCCGAGCTCCTTGCGGGCATCGGTCATGAACGTGGCGAGCTGGTCGGGCTTGCGGCTGGCGGCCTCGGCGTCGGCGCGCACCCGGCGGGCGCCCTCGACCTCCCGCTTCCAGTTGATGTCCGTGATCCAGAACGGGCTGTCGTCGACCCGGATCTCGGGAGCGTCGCCGCGACGGTTGCCGGCCACGTAGCAGGTGGACACGGCGACGAGGTGGGGGGCGACGCCCCAGGTCCTGGAGGGTGAGGGCGATGCGGGTGGGCCCGAGGAGGTTGACCTCGACGGCGAGGTC
>CBDEVG010000024.1:0-69310 GCA_965243535.1 Amaricoccus sp. | reverse complement strand
AGGGCGGCGGCGGCCATGCAGGCGACCGAGGCGTTCTCCGAGACGTCCGCCACGGTCCAGTGGGCGCCGAGCACCCCGGCCATGGCCTCCGCCGCTTCGGCGTTCACGTCGGCGAGCATCACCTCGGCGCCTTCGGCGCGAAAGGCCCGGGCGATGCCGGCCCCGAACCCCGAGCCGCCCCCCGTCACCAGCGCGGTCCTGCCCTCAAGCCGCATCACGCCCTCCTCCGGTTTTTCGCCGAGAGTGCGGGGGCGGCGCGCCAGGCGCAAGGGGTTTGCAGGCCTGCGGCCCGAGGTCGCGCGGAACGCGGCGGGCCCGGAACCCCGGCCCCGCCGCGGCGGCGTCAGACGTGGATCGCGCCGTCGCCACAGGCGAGCGCCGCCTCGCGCACCGCTTCCGAGCAGGTGGGATGGGCGTGGCAGGTGCGCGCCACGTCCTCGGCCGACGCGCCGAACTCCATGGCGACGCAGATCTCGTGGATCATCTCGCCCGCCTGCGGCCCGATGATGTGGGCCCCAAGAATACGGTCCGTCTCCTTGTCGGCGAGGATCTTGACGAAGCCGTCCGCCTGCATCAGCGCCTTGGCGCGCGCGTTGCCCATGAAGGGGAACTTGCCGACCTTGTAGGCGCGGCCCTTCTCCTTCAGCGTCTCCTCGGTCTCGCCGACGCTGGCGACCTCGGGGGTGGTGTAGATCACGCCGGGGATCACGTCGTAGTTCACGTGGCCATGCTTGCCGGCGATGACCTCGGCCGCCGCCATGCCCTCGTCCTCGGCCTTGTGGGCGAGCATCGGACCCGAGACCGCGTCGCCGATCGCGTAGACGCCCGGGACGGAGGTGCGCCAGTGGGCGTCGATCTCGATCTGGCCGCGCTTGGACATCTGCACGCCGAGCGCCTCCAGCCCGAGGCCGTCGGTGTAGGGCTTGCGCCCCGTGGCGACGAGGACAACCTCGGCCTTGAGCCGGTGCTCGCTGTCGTCCTTGCGCAGCTTGTAGACGACCTCGGGGCCGGATTCGGACGGCTCCACCCCCTGGACGGCGGCGCCGAGGACGAACTTCAGCCCCTGCTTGGTCAGCACCTTCTGCAGAGCCTTGCAGATCTCGAGATCCATGCCCGGAGTGATCTGGTCGAGGAACTCGACCACCGTCACCTCGGTCCCGAGACGGGCGTAGACCGAGCCGAGCTCCAGGCCGATCACGCCCGCGCCGATCACCACCATGGACTTCGGCACGCTCGGCAGCACCAGCGCGCCGGTGGAGGTGACGACCGTCTTTTCGTCCACCTCGACGCCCGGCAGGCTGGACGGCTCGGATCCGGTGGCGATGACGATGTTCTTCGCCCTGTAGGTCTGCTCGCCGACCCTGACCTCGCCCGGGGCGGGGATAGTCGCCCAGCCCTTGAGCCAGTCAATCTTGTTCTTCTTGAACAGGAACTCGATGCCCTTGGTGTTGCCGTCCACGGTGGACTGCTTGTAGCCCTGCATCTTGGCCACGTCGATCGTGGGCGCGGCGCCCATGATGCCCATCTTCTCGAAGGACTCGTGGGCCTCGTGATAGAGTTCGGAAGCGTGGAGCAGCGCCTTGGAGGGGATGCAGCCCACGTTGAGGCAGGTGCCCCCCAGGGTCTCGCGGCCCTCGACGCAGGCGGTCTTCAGTCCGAGCTGCGCGCAGCGGATGGCGCACACATAGCCGCCGGGGCCGGCCCCGATCACGATCACATCATAGTCCGCCAAGACGAATCCCCCGTCAGGTTGCAGCGCCCCGCGGCGCATGGGTGAGAGCGCGCCGCACATGGAGCACGATCCCGACATGGACCGCGACCGCGAGGACGCAGCTCGACCAGAAGACGGCCCCCGTCGCCAGGGGCCAGGCCGTCGCGAGCGTCAGCAGCCCGAACGGCAGGAACAGCACGGCCGCGGTGGCGAGGCCGGGGTTGTAGCGGCGCAGCGCGACGCCCTGGGCCAGATGCAGGAGCCCGTTCAGCAGGATCAGCCAGCCCGCGGCGGCGGCCCATCCCGGCCCCGCCAGCCGGACGGCCCAGAGCACGGCCCCGAGCAGCAGCCAGACCCCGGCGAAGTTGATCCAGAACACCGCGGTCACGCTCAGCGCCTCGCGGCCATGGCCGACGACGGCGTTGACGAAGCGGCGGAAGCGGTCGTCGTCATGCTCCTCGAACTGGTGGAGCATGTAGACGGGCAGCGCCAGATAGGCGAGCGCCGCCGGCCGGTCCCAGCCGGCGACGATCACCGGCGCGATGAGCAGCAGCAGCACGCCGGCGAGCGCGCCGCCATAGACCCAGTTCTGCTTGATCCGGTCGAAGGCGGTCATCTCACGACCCCAGGAGCGCGACGAGGAGCATCGCCATCGTCGCCGTGGCGCCGACGCCGAAAATGACGGAGCGCCAGGGCGTCCAGCCGAAGGCGTAGGCGGGCACGTAGAGGATGCGCGCGGCAAGGTAGATCCAGGCGCAGGCGGCGGTCAGCCCGCTCGCCCGGCCCGAGAGCCTCACCACCACCACGGCGATGGTGAAGAGCGTCAGCGCCTGGAAATGGTTCGAGACCGCCCGCCGCAGCCGCCCGGTGAGGGGCGAGAACTCCGGCGTCGTGTCGCGGGGCCCGGCGTTGTAGTCGACGCCCACGTCCCGGTTCATCGACCATCCCGCCAGCGCGATCTGCACGGTCTGGAACAGGGCGGCGAGGGCGAGGACGGTAAGCTCCGGGGTCATGGTCTTCGCTGTCCTGAACCGGTTTCCGAAGAATGGTCAACGGCCACAGAGCTAGCCCTCTCTCCAAACGGTCTGATCGCCATGCGATACTATCGGCTCAGTATCAGAAGGCTCTCCAACGTCACCGAATTTCTTAGTGATCTGGATCGCCTTGATTTCGTCTCGATACACCGAGCCATCGAAATCCCAGAGGGCTAAATTATAGCGCCTCATCGCCATGTCGATTTCTTTATCTGAGCAATTTGCGGCCAGCATGTGCGCACGAATTTTTTCAGAGACTTCAGCCTTCAACGACAGTATTTCTAGCTCTCGTTCTTCTACCTCAAGCTGTTTCAGTCGGCGTGTTGACTTAAAGTGCACCAACCTCTCAATAAGACCAGCTATGCCGGTTAACCCCCTACTTAAACCCTCAAGAGATTCGATAGTTGGTGAGCCATAGGTAATCGAAGAAAGTCGCAGATCCTCGTAGCCAAATTTCTGAAAGTGGCTCGCCCGATTCGAGTCCATCAGAAAATCGACGAGAGATATTGGACTATGCGAGAAGAAATCTTTCCACGATTCCTCCGCACACACCTCCCATCGATAGACGATGGTCAAATTCTTAAGATGCCGAGACATCTCAGAAGCTGTCCATCGCCTTTCTAGTATGATCTGCAGTTGGGTAGTCAAGTTACAGATCCATCAACAGCCGGCGCGGATCCTCGAGGGCTTCCTTCACCCGCACGAGGAAGGTGACCGCGCCCTTGCCGTCGACGATCCGGTGGTCGTAGCTCAGCGCCAGGTACATCATCGGGCGGATGACGATCTGGCCCTTGATCACCATCGGGCGGTCCTGGATCTTGTGCATTCCGAGGATGCCCGACTGCGGCGGATTCAGGATCGGCGAGGACATCAGCGAGCCGTAGACGCCGCCGTTCGAGATGGTGAAGGTGCCGCCCTGCATCTCGGCCATGGAGAGCTTGCCGTCGCGGGCCCGCACGCCGAACTCGGCGATCTTCTTCTCGATCGCGGCGAAGGACATCTGGTCGGCGTCGCGCACCACCGGAACCACGAGGCCCGAGGGGGTGCCGACGGCGATGCCCATGTGGACGAAGTTCTTGTAGACGATGTCCGTGCCGTCGATCTCGGCGTTGACCTCCGGCACCTCCTTCAGCGCATGGCAGCAGGCCTTGGTGAAGAAGGACATGAAGCCGAGCTTCACCCCGTGCTTCTTCTCGAACTGGTCCTTGTAGGCGTTGCGCAGCGCCATCGCCTCGGTCATGTCCACCTCGTTGTAGGTGGTGAGCATGGCCGCGGTGTTCTGCGCCTCCTTGAGGCGGCGGGCGATGGTCTGGCGCAGGCGGGTCATCTTGACCCGCTCCTCGCGCGCGGCGTCCTCGGCCGGCACGGGCGCGCGCGGGATGGCGGCGGGCTCGGGCGCGGGCGCAGGGGCGACCGCCGGCCGGGCCTCGGCCTTCAGCGCGTCCTCCTTCATCACCCGGCCGTCGCGGCCGCTGCCCTGGACCGAGGCCGGGTCGATGCCCTTCTCCGCCAGGATGCGCTTGGCGGAGGGCGCGTCCTCGACGTCGCGCGGCTTCACCTCGGCGGGGCCCGCGTCGATGCCCTTGGCCGGATCCTCGGCGGGCGGCTTCGGCGCGCCGGCCTTGGCCGCCGCCGCGCTCCCGCCCGAGATCACCCCGAGCTTGCCGCCGGCCGACACGGTCGCGCCCGCCTCGGCGAGGATCTCGGCGAGCACGCCGGCCGCCGGCGAGGGCACCTCGACCGAGACCTTGTCGGTCTCGAGCTCGCAGAGCATCTCGTCCTGAGCGACCGTGTCGCCCACCTTCTTGAACCAGGTGGCGACGGTGGCTTCCGTGACGCTCTCCCCAAGCGTCGGGACCATGACGTCGACGGCCTTGGCGGATTCCTCCGCGGCGGGCGCCGGCTTCGTGGCGGCCTTCTGGGCGGGCATGGCTTCAGCCTTTTCGTTGATGGTGGCGAGAAGCGCGTCGAGCCCGACGCTCTCCCCCTCTTTCGCGACGATCTCCTCGAGCACGCCGGAAGCCGTCGCCGGGACCTCCACCGTGACCTTGTCGGTCTCGAGCTCGCAGAGCATCTCGTCGACCTTCACGGCGTCGCCCACCTTCTTGAACCAGGTGGCGACCGTCGCTTCGGTCACGCTTTCGCCCAGCGTCGGAACGCGGACTTCGGCCATCTCAGTTATCCTCCGGGACGGTCAGGGCCTCGTTGACCAGAGCGTCCTGCTGCTGCTTGTGCTGGCGGGCGAGGCCCGTGGCGGGGGAGGCGGCGGCGGCGCGCCCGGCATAGGCCGGCCGGCCGTGCTTCGCCCCGATGCGGCCGAGGACCCATTCGAGGTTCGGCTCGACGAAGAACCAGGCGCCCTGGTTCTTGGGCTCCTCCTGGCACCAGACCATCCGGGCGTTCTTGAAGCGCGACAGCTCCTTGGTGAGGCTGAGCGCGGGGAACGGATAGAACTGCTCCAGCCGCAGGATGTAGACGTCGTCGAGCCCCCGGGCGTCGCGGGCCTCGAGCAGGTCGTAGTAGACCTTGCCCGAGCAGATCACCACCTGCCGGATCTCCTCGTCCGCCTTCAGCCGGGTCTGGGAGCTGCCGAGCTCGGCGTCGTCCCAGAGCACCCGGTGGAAGCTCGACCCCTCGGCGAAGTCGGCGAGCTTCGAGACCGCGAGCTTGTGGCGCAGCAGCGACTTCGGCGTGAACAGGATCAGCGGCTTGCGGAAGCTGCGGTGGATCTGCCGGCGCAGGATGTGGAAGTAGTTCGCCGGAGTCGTGCAGTTCGCCACGATCCAGTTGTCGCCCGCGCACATCTGCAGGAACCGCTCCGGCCGCGCCGAGCTGTGCTCGGGCCCCTGCCCCTCGTAGCCGTGGGGCAGCAGCATCACGAGGCCCGACATGCGCAGCCACTTCGCCTCGCCGGACGAGATGAACTGGTCGATCATGATCTGGGCGCCGTTGACGAAGTCGCCGAACTGGGCCTCCCACAGGGTGAGCGCGTTCGGCTCCGCCAGCGAATAGCCGTACTCGTAGCCGAGCACGGCGTATTCCGAGAGCATCGAGTCGACCACCTCATAGGGGGCCTGGCCGGGCTCGATGTGGTTGAGCGGCAGGTAGCGCTCCTCGGTCTGCTGGTCGATGATGCCCGAATGGCGCTGGCTGAAGGTGCCCCGCGTGCAGTCCTGGCCCGACAGGCGCACCGGATAGCCCTCGGTCAGCAGGGTGCCGAAGGCCAGCGCCTCGCCGGTCGCCCAGTCGATGCCCTCGCCCGTCTCGATCATCGTCTTCTTGGCGTCGAGCATGCGCAGCACGGTCTTGTGCGCCTCGAAGCCCTCGGGGAGCCGGGTCAGCGCCGCGCCCACCTTCTTCAGCCGGTCCATCTCCACGGCCGTCTGGCCGCGGTCGTACTTGCCGTCCTGCTGGCCCAGGCCGGACCAGCGTCCGTCGAGCCAGTCCGCCTTGTTGGGGCGGAAGTCCTTGCCCGCCTCGAACTCGGCGTTGAGATGGGCCTGGAAGGCCGTCTTCATGTCCTCGATCTCGCCCTCGGGGATCAGTCCGTCGCGGATCAGCCGCTCGGTGTAGATCTGGAGCGTGGTCTTGTGGCCCTTGATCGCCTTGTACATCAGCGGCTGGGTGAACATGGGCTCGTCGCCCTCGTTATGCCCGAAGCGCCGATAGCAGAAGATGTCGATGACCGCGTCCTTGTGGAACTTCTGCCGGAACTCGGTCGCCACGCGCGCCGCATGGACGACCGCCTCGGGATCGTCGCCGTTCACGTGGAAGATCGGCGCCTCCACCATCAGCGCGATGTCGGTGGGATAGGGGGAGGAGCGCGAGTGCATCGGCGCGGTGGTGAAGCCGATCTGGTTGTTCACCACGACGTGGATCGTGCCGCCGGTCTTGTGGCCGCGCAGGCCCGAGAGGCCGAAGCATTCCGCCACCACGCCCTGCCCCGCGAAGGCCGCGTCGCCGTGCAGCAGCACCGGCAGGACCTTGGTGCGCTCGTGGTCGCTCTTCTGGGCCTGCTTGGCCCGGACCTTGCCGAGCACGACCGGGTCGACCGCCTCGAGATGGCTCGGGTTGGCGGTGAGGCTGAGGTGGACGGAATTGCCGTCGAACTCCCGGTCCGAGGAGGCGCCGAGATGATACTTCACGTCGCCCGAGCCTTCGACCTCCTCGGGCTTGTAGCTGCCGCCCTGGAACTCGTTGAAGATCGCGCGATAGGGCTTGCCGAGCACGTTGGCGAGGACCGAGAGCCGGCCGCGGTGCGGCATGCCGATCACGATCTCCTCGACGCCGAGCTGGCCGCCGCGCTTGATGATCTGCTCCATGGCCGGGATCAGCGCCTCGCCGCCGTCGAGGCCGAAGCGCTTAGTGCCGGTGTACTTGACCTGGAGGAACTTCTCGAAGCCCTCGGCCTCGACCAGCTTGTCGAGGATCGCCCGCCGGCCGCGCTGGGTGAAGCTGATCTCCTTGCCGTAGCCCTCGATCCGCTCCTTGAGCCAGGCGGACTGCTCCGGGTCGGAGATGTGCATGTACTGAAGCGCGAAGGTGCCGCAGTAGGTGCGGCGCAGGATCTCCATCACCTGCCGCAGGCTGCCGGTCTGGAGCCCGAGCACGTTGTCGAGGAAGATCGGCCGGTCCATGTCGGCGGCGGTGAAGCCGTAGGTCTCGGGCCGCAGCTCGGGATGGGGGAGCTGCTCCTCCAGGCCGAGCGGATCGAGATCGGCCTCGAGATGGCCGCGAATGCGGTAGGCGCGGATGAGCATCAGCGCGCGGAGCGAGTCGATGACCGCCTGCTGCACCTGGGCGTCGGTGATCTTGACGCCCCGCTCCTCGGCCTTGGCCTGGACCTTGGCGGCCACGGTCTTGGCGGGCTCGGGGCCCCACTGGCCGTCCAGGGCGGCGGTCAGCTCGTCGGAGGGGGTCGGCGGCCAGTCGCGGCGCGCCCAGCTCGGCCCCCGGGCGGCGCGGGCGGCGTCCGCGCCCGCCTCGTTCAGCCCGGCGAAGAAGGCCTGCCAGCCGGCGTCCACGCTCGAGGGATCCTCGGCGTAGCGAGCCTGCAGCGCCTCCACATAGGCCGCGTTCTGGCCCTGCAGGAAGGACGAGTTGTGAAACGCGACGTTCGGAGACTGTTCGGTCATGGCCCTACGGGTGAACCCGCTCCCTGGTGTTTGGAGACCCTCCCGCGCGGGTCGGCGCGCGGGAGGGAGATATCAGCATCAATCGCCGCGAAAGGCTACCGCCCCATCGCCTTGAGGACCGCCTGGCCGAGTCCGGCGGGGCTGTCGGCGACGACGATGCCCGCCGACTTCATGGCCTCGATCTTCGATTCCGCGTCGCCCTTGCCGCCGGAGACGATGGCGCCCGCATGGCCCATGCGCCGGCCCTTGGGCGCGGTGCGGCCGGCGATGAAGCCCGCGGTCGGCTTGGAGCGGCCCTTCTTCGCCTCGTCCTTGAGGAACTGCGCCGCGTCCTCCTCGGCCGAGCCGCCGATCTCGCCGATCATGATGATCTGCTCGGTCTCGGGGTCGGCGAGGAACCATTCCAGCACGTCGATGTGCTCGGTGCCCTTGATCGGGTCGCCGCCGATGCCGACGCAGGTCGACTGGCCTAGCCCGACGTCCGAGGTCTGCTTGACCGCCTCGTAGGTGAGCGTGCCCGAGCGGCTGACCACGCCGACCGATCCGCGCCGGTGGATGTGGCCGGGCATGATGCCGATCTTGCAGGCGTCGGGCGTGATCACGCCGGGGCAGTTCGGGCCGATCAGGATCGAACCCGAGCCCTGGAGCGCGCGCTTGACCTTCATCATGTCGAGCACCGGGATGCCTTCGGTGATCGCCACGATCAGCTCGATCTCGGCGTCGATCGCCTCGAGGATCGCGTCGGCCGCGAAGGGCGGCGGCACGTAGATCGCGGTGGCGTTGGCGCCGGTCCTGAGCTTGGCGTCATAGACGGTGTCGAAGACCGGCAGGCCCAGATGGGTCTCGCCGCCTTTGCCCGGGGTGACGCCGCCCACCATCTTGGTGCCGTAGGCGATCGCCTGTTCGGAGTGGAAGGTGCCCTGCGAGCCGGTGAAGCCCTGGCAGATGACCTTGGTGTTTTCGTTGACGAGGACGGCCATCTTACATCAGCCCTTCACAGCCTTGACGATCTTCTCCGCCGCGTCGGACAGGTTGTCCGCGGCGATGACGTTCATTCCCGAGTCCCGGATGATCTGCTTGCCGAGCTCGACGTTGGTGCCCTCCAGCCGGACGACCAGCGGCACCTTCAGGCCGACCTCGGTCACCGCGGCCAGCACGCCCTCGGCGATGATGTCGCAGCGCATGATGCCGCCGAAGATGTTCACGAGGATCCCCTTCACGTTGGGATCCGAGGTGATGATCTTGAAGGCCTCCGTCACCTTGTCCTTGGTGGCGCCGCCGCCCACGTCGAGGAAGTTCGCGGGCTCCGAGCCATAGAGCTTGATGATGTCCATCGTCGCCATGGCGAGGCCCGCGCCGTTCACCATGCAGCCGATCTCGCCGTCGAGCGCGATGTAGTTCAGGTCGAACTTCGACGCGGCGAGCTCCTTCGGATCCTCCTCGGTCTCGTCGCGCAGCGCCATGACGTCCTTGTGGCGATAAAGCGCGTTGCCGTCGAAGCTCACCTTGGCGTCGAGGCACTTCACGTCGCCGCCGGTGGTGACGATCAGCGGGTTGATCTCGATCATCTCCGCGTCTTTCTCGACGAAGAGCTTGTAGAGCTTGGCGATCAGGTCGACGCACTGCTTGACCTGCTTGCCTTCGAGCCCGAGGGCGAAGGCGACCTTGCGGCCGTGAAAGCCCGAGATGCCCGAGGCCGGGTCGACGGTGAAGGTCAGGATCTTCTCCGGCGTCTTGGCGGCCACCTCCTCGATGTCCATGCCGCCCTCGGTGGAGCAGACGAAGGAGATGCGGCTCGAGCCGCGGTCGACCAGCAGCGCGAGATAGAGCTCGCGGGCGATGTCCGAGCCGTCCTCGATGTAGACGCGGTTCACCACCTTGCCGGCCGGGCCGGTCTGGTGGGTGACGAGCGTCCGGCCGAGCATCTTCATCGCCTCCTCGGAGGCTTCCTCGACCGACTTGGTGACGCGCACGCCGCCCTTCTCGCCGGCGGAGGCTTCCTTGAACCTGCCCTTGCCGCGGCCGCCCGCGTGGATCTGGGACTTGACGACCCAGATCGGGCCGTCGAGCTCGCCCGCGGCGGTCTTGGCGTCCTCGGCCCTCAGCACGATGCGGCCGTCGGACACGGGGAGCCCGTATTCCTTGAGCAGCTGCTTCGCCTGGTACTCGTGGATGTTCATCTCTCGGCGCCCCCTGGAGGTCTTGGTCGGTCCGTCGTTCGGTGCGCTTCTAGGCCCGGCGCAGACGCCGCTCAAACAAATTCCGCTGAAAAAGCCGGCATCGGGCGAAAAACCCACCTCTTGTGATCACAGCCAGAATTCCTGTGATCACATTAATCGCGGGCGGCGCCGGGAAAGGCCCGCCCGCGGCCTATCATTGCATACCGTGGCGCGAATCACCGCGCCCGAACCCTCAGGCGAGGGTCGGATCGATGCCCTTGCAGGCCTCGACGAGGCCCTTCACGGAGTCGACGGACTTGTCGAACATCGCCCGCTCGGCCTTGTCGAGCTTGATCTCGACGATCTTCTCGATGCCGCCGGCGCCGATGACGGTGGGCACGCCCACATACATGCCGTCGAGCCCGTACTGGCCGTCGAGATAGGCGGCGCAGGGCAGCACCCGCTTCTGGTCCTTGAGGTAGCTCTCGGCCATCTGGATGGCGGAGGCCGCCGGGGCGTAGAAGGCCGAGCCGGTCTTGAGCAGGCCGACGATCTCGGCGCCGCCGTCGCGGGTGCGCTGGATGATGGCGTCGAGCTTCTCCTGGCTGGTCCAGCCCATGGCCACCAGGTCGGGGAGCGGGATGCCGGCGACGGTGGAGTAGCGGGCGAGCGGCACCATCGTGTCGCCGTGGCCGCCGAGCACGAAGGCGGTGACGTCCTTGACCGAGACGTCGAACTCCTCGGCCAGGAAGTGGCGGAAGCGGGCGGAATCGAGCACGCCCGCCATGCCGACCACCTTGGCGTGGGGCAGGCCCGAGAACTGCCGCAGCGCCCAGACCATGGCGTCGAGCGGATTGGTGATGCAGATCACGAAGGCGTCCGGCGCATTGGCGGCGATGCCCTCGCCCACCGACTTCATGACCTTGAGGTTGATGCCGAGCAGGTCGTCGCGGCTCATGCCCGGCTTGCGCGGGACGCCCGCGGTGACAATGCAGACGTCCGCGCCCGCGATGTCGGCATAGTCGTTCGCGCCCTTGAGCTTGGCGTCGAAGCCGTCGACCGGCGCGCTCTCGGCGATGTCGAGCGCCTTGCCCTGGGGCGTGCCTTCCGCGATGTCGAAGAGAATGACGTCGCCCAGTTCCTTGAGCCCGGCGAGATGGGCCAGCGTGCCCCCGATCTGCCCGGCGCCGATCAGCGCGATCTTCGGTCTTGCCATTTGCCCGTCTCTCCCGTTCAGGTGCAAAAACGCGGATTTGGCTAGACCCTCGCGCCGCACAAAGCAAGGCGGAACGCCACCGCATACCATAGGACGCCCGAGGCGACGGACATGCAGCTCGATCCGGCCTTCTTCGCCGTGGCCATCCCGGCGGTCGTGATCGCGGGCCTGTCCAAGGGCGGGTTCGGGGCCAGCGCGGGCTTCGCCTCGACGCCTCTCCTCGCCCTGGTCATGCCCCCGGCGCAGGCGGCGGCGCTGATGCTGCCGATCCTCATGGCGATGGACGTGGCGAGCCTGCGGGCCTACTGGCGCCGCTGGAGCTGGCCCGACGCGCGGGTGCTGATGGCGGGCAGCGTGGCGGGCGTCGGCCTCGCCTGGGCGACCTATCGCGTGGTGAGCCCCGAGATGGTCCAGCTCATGGTGGGGGTGATCGCCATCGTCTTCGTGCTCTTCCAGATCGCCCGGTCCTACGGCCTGCTGCGCCCGCCGCCCGGATCGGCCGAGACGCCGGCGGGGCTCTTCTGGGGGACGGTCTGCGGCTTCACCAGCTTCATCGCCAACGCCGGCGGGCCGCCCGCGTCGATGTACCTGCTGGCCCGGCCGCTCGACAAGACGACGTTCCAGGCCACCACGGTCATCGCCTTCTGGTGGGTGAACCTCATCAAGCTCCCGGCCTTCCTGTCCCTGGGGCTGCTGCAGCTCGACATGGCCCGGCCGCTGGCGATCCTGCTGCCGCTCTCTCTCGCCAGCGTCCTCGCCGGCGTCTGGGCGCATCGCTCGATCTCGGACCGCTGGTTCTTTCGCCTGACCTATGCGCTCCTGCTCTGCACCGGGGCCAAGCTCATCTGGGACGCGGCGACCTAGGCGGGCGCGCCCGGGGCGGCCCGGAGGCTCTCCCAGGCCTCGCCCGCCGCGACCAGGCAGGCGGCGCCGTCCGGCCCGGTCAGGAGAATCGTCCAGGTGCCGGTCGCCTCGGAGGCGTAGATCTCCACCACGCCGCGCTCCGACTGGAGCCCGATGCTCTGCAGCGTCTCGCCGAAGCGTTCCGCCAGCCGCGCCACCACCTTCTCCCGCTGGGCGCAGCTGCGCCCCTCCGCCGCGGCGGCGGGGGCCGCGAAGGCGAGGCCGAGCAGGGCGGCGATGCGAAGCGAGGTCAGGATCTGCGCCATCGGGGGGTCCTCTCAAGGCCGGATCAAAGCCGGGGCTGCACTCTGAGGGAGAGCCTGGCGCGGGATGACCAACCACTCCCTAACCCTGCGCGCGCTCGCGGCAGGCTTTTCGCAACGGCGGCGAACGAGTCTTGTGTTCGGCGAGCCCGCTCTGTTAGGAAATTTCGCAGGCGCAGCGGGGAGGGCAGCCATGCAGCACAGCGACCAGCCGTATCGTTCGGTGCTCTACATGCCGGGATCGAAGCCCCGCGCGCTGGAGAAGGCCCGGACCCTGGCCGCGGACGCGCTGATTCTCGACCTCGAAGATGCGGTGACCCCGGCGGAAAAGCCCCGGGCGCGCGAGGTGATCGCCGAGGCCCTGGCCCAGGGCGGCTACGGGATGCGGCGCATCCTCATCCGGGTGAACCACTACGACACCGAATGGGGCCATGAGGATCTGGTCGCCGCGGCCAAGGCCGCGCCCCATGCGGTGCTGCTGCCCAAGGTCGAGAAGCCCGAGGACATCCAGCGCGCCGCGCAGATCATCGCCGAGGCCGGCGCGCCCGAGGCCACCACCATCTGGGCGATGATGGAGACCCCGCGGGGCGTCCTCAACGCCGCCGCCATCGCCGGTGCCCATGACCGGCTGGAGGGCTTCGTCATGGGCACGAACGACCTCGCCAAGGATCTCGGCGCGGCCCAGACCCTGGACCGGATCGCGCTGGTGCCCAGCCTCGCCATCTGCCTGCTCGCCGCCCGCGCCGAGGGGCTGATCGCGGTCGACGGCGTCTACAACGCCATCAAGGACGCGGACGGCCTACGCGCCGCCTGCCTCCAGGGCAAGGACCTCGGCTTCGACGGCAAGACCCTGATCCACCCGGACCAGCTCGCCGTGACCAACGAGGTCTTCGCCCCCTCCCCCGACGACGTGGCGCTCGCCCGCGCCCAGGTCGCCGCCTTCGAGGAGGCCGAGGCCCGCGGCGAGGGCGTGGCGGTTCTCAACGGCCGCATCGTCGAGAACCTGCACGTGGTGACCGCCCGGCGGGTGCTGGCCAAGGCCGCCGCCATCGCCGCGCTCGAAACCGCCGCCGCGGAATGACCTGGCTCGTCCTCGGAGTGGCGCTCTGGGTCGGGGCGCATCTGTTCAAGTCCATGGCGCCGGCCGCCCGGTCGGCGCTGGACGCGCGCCTCGGCGCCGGACCCGCCCGGGGCGTCTTCGCCGCGGCGATCGGCCTCGGGCTTGTCCTGATGATCCTCGGCTATCGCGCGGCGCCCTATGTGGGCCTCTGGACCCCGCCCGCCTGGGGGATCCACCTCAACAACCTGCTGATGCTGGTCGCGGTCTTCCTCTTCGCCCTGTCTCATTCCCGGGGCACGCTCCGCGGCCGGCTGCGGCATCCGATGCTGCTGTCGGTCATGGTCTGGGCCGTGGCGCATCTCCTGGTGAACGGCGACCTCGCCTCGCTGATCCTCTTCGGCGGCCTCGGCCTCTGGGCCTTCGCCGACCGGCTGGCGATCAATGCGGCGAACCCGGCCTGGACGCCGAAGGCGCCGGGCACGACCGCGGGCGACATCCGCTGGGTTGTCATCTCGCTGGTCGTCTTCGGCCTCGCCGCCGCGATCCACACCTGGCTCGGCTATTACCCCTTCCCCCAGTGAGCCCCGTTCCCGGGAGAGGCCCATGCTCGCCTATCGCTACCTGACCGGTCCCGACACCGCCGAGTTCTGCCACAAGATCACCGCCGCCCTGTCCAAGGGCTGGTCGCTCTACGGCCAACCCTCCTACGCCTTCGACGCGGCCAAGGGCGAGATGCGCTGCGCCCAGGCGGTGGTGAAGGAGGTCGACGCGGCCTACGACCCCGCCATGAAGCTCGGAGAGCTCTGATGTCCAAGACCTTCAGCGGCAACTTCTTCGAGGACTACCGCATCGGCCAGACCATCGCCCATGCGGTCCCGCGCACGGTGACGGAAGGCGACCGGGCGCTCTACACCGCGCTCTATCCCACCCGGTTCGCGCTCTATTCCTCGGACGAATTCGCCCGCGCCTCCGGCCTGCCGCGCAGCCCGATCGAGGATCTCGCCGCCTTCCACGTGGTCTTCGGCAAGACCGTGCCGGACGTCAGCCTCAACGCGGTCGCCAATCTCGGCTACGCCGAGGGCCGGTTCCTCGCGCCGGTCTATCCCGGCGACACCATCACCTCCGAATCCGAGGTGATCGGCCTCAAGGAGAACTCCAACCGCCAGTCGGGGGTGGTCTATGTCCGCTCGACGGGGCGCAACCAGCGCGGCGAGCCCGTGCTGGAGTACGCCCGCTGGGTGATGGTGAAGAAGCGCGACCCGGAGGCCGAGGTCGGCGCGCCGGCGGTCCCGACGCTCGCCCCCGCGGTGGCGGCGGCGGATCTGGTCGTCCCTGCGGGCCTCGACTTCACCGGCTACGACTTCGCCCTCGCCGGAGAGCGCCATCGCTGGGGCGACTACGCGGTCGGGGAAAAGATCGACCACGTGGACCGGGTCACCATCGAGGAAGCCGAGCACATGCTCGCCACCCGCCTGTGGCAGAACACCTCCAAGGTGCATTTCGACGCCACCGCCCGGCCCGACGGCCGGCGGCTGATCTACGGCGGACACGTGATCTCCCTGGCCCGGGCGCTCTCCTTCAACGGGCTCGCGAACGCCGCGGCGGTGGCGGCGATCAACGCCGGCGCCCACGCCAACCCCTGCTTCGCGGGCGACACCCTCCAGGCCTGGTCCGAAGTGCTCGACAAGGCCGAGACCGACGCGCCCGGCGTCGGCGCGCTGCGGCTGCGGCTCGTTGCGGTCAAGGCCGGCGCGGAGCCCTTCGCGCTCAAGGGCGCGGACGGCAAGTACGCGCCGCAGGTCCTGCTCGACCTCGACTACTGGGCGCTCGTTCCAAACTGAAATAGTTACGCGCGATCAATGTGATCACAGCCTTATCGCCTGTGATCACATGTCGCTTAGCGCTTGCTTTCGCATCCGAAAGGGTGTTGGAAAGAATCCAGGGGGGACCGCAGCGGACCCCGGCAAGCAGACCGCCACCAGGGCGGCGAGGCCGACCCAGGTCGCGACCGCGGCGGTAGGAAAGGGGAGCCGAATGGCAGACGTAAACCGGGGGAACCGGCCACTTTCGCCTTTCATGATCGGAGAGGTGTACCGGCCGCAGATGACGTCCGTGCTGTCGATCCTGCACCGCATCGCCGGGATCGCGCTGACGCTCGCCGGCATCCTGATCGTCTGGTGGTTCATCGCCCTCGGCACCGGCGCGGACAGCTTCGCCTTCGCCGACGGCCTCATCACCTCCTGGTTCGGCGGGCTGATCCTGATCGGGTCCCTCGTCGCCTTCTGGTATCATTTCTGCAACGGCATCCGGCACCTGGTCTGGGACGCGGGCTATTGCCTCGACATCCCCTCCGCGGAAAAGGCCGGCAAGATCGTCATCGCAGCGGCCGCGGTCCTGACCGTGATCACGCTGATCTTCGCCTTCTGAGGGACGGGCCATGCGTTTCAGAACCGACCGCCAGCGCGTCGACGGCCTCGGCTCCGCCAAGGAGGGCACCGGCCATTTCTGGACCCAGCGGGTGACGGCCATCGCGCTCGTCCCGCTGACCCTGCTCTTCATCTTTCCCTTCGCCTCGGCGCTCGGAACCGATTTCGAGGCGGCGCGGGCGGTCTACGCCAGCCCCTTCAACGCCATCGTCGCCATCCTCTTCATCGGCACGGCCTTCTACCACCTCCAGCTCGGGCTCCAGGTGGTGATCGAGGACTACATCCACGACCACGCGCTCAAGACCGGCGCGCTGCTCGCCAACACCCTGTTGACCTGGGCCTTCGGCCTCGCCGGCGTCTTCGCCGTCGCCAGGGTCGCTTTCTCCGCCTGAGGATCGACCATGGCCGCTTATGACTTCATCGACCACACCTACGACGTCGTGATCGTGGGCGCCGGCGGCGCCGGCCTGCGCGCGACCCTCGGCATGGCGGAACAGGGGCTCAAGACCGCCTGCATCACCAAGGTCTTCCCCACCCGCTCGCACACCGTCGCGGCCCAGGGCGGCATCGCCGCCTCGCTCTCCAACATGGGCCCCGACAACTGGCAGTGGCACCTCTACGACACCGTCAAGGGCTCCGACTGGCTCGGCGACACCGACGCCATGGAATACCTCGCCCGCGAGGCGCCCAAGGCCGTCTACGAGCTCGAACATTACGGCGTGCCCTTCTCCCGCACCGAGGACGGGCGCATCTACCAGCGTCCCTTCGGCGGCCACACCACCGAATTCGGCGAAGGCCCCCCCGTGCAGCGCACCTGCGCCGCGGCCGACCGCACGGGCCACGCCATCCTGCATACGCTCTACGGCCAGAGCCTCAAGAACAACGCCCAGTTCTACATCGAGTATTTCGCCATCGACCTGATCGTTGCCGAGGACGGCGAGATCCAGGGCGTGCTGGCGTGGAAGCTCGACGACGGCACGCTCCACCGCTTCAACGCCAAGATGACGGTGCTGGCGACGGGCGGCTACGGCCGGGCCTATTTCTCGGCGACCTCCGCGCACACCTGCACCGGCGACGGCGGCGGCATGGCGGCGCGCCAGGGCCTGCCGCTCCAGGACATGGAGTTCGTGCAGTTCCACCCCACGGGGATCTACGGCGCCGGCTGCCTCATCACCGAGGGCGCCCGCGGCGAGGGCGGCTACCTCACCAACTCCGAGGGCGAGCGGTTCATGGAACGCTACGCCCCCACCTACAAGGACCTCGCCTCCCGCGACGTGGTCTCCCGCTGCATGACCATCGAGATCCGCGAAGGCCGGGGCGTGGGCCCGCACAAGGACCACATCCACCTGCACCTCAACCACCTGCCGCCCGAGGCGCTGGCGGAACGGCTGCCCGGCATCTCCGAATCGGCCAAGATCTTCGCCGGCGTCGACGTGACCAAGGCGCCGATCCCGGTGCTGCCGACCGTGCACTACAACATGGGCGGCATCCCCACGAACTACTGGGGCGAGGTGCTGAAGCCGACCGCCGACAATCCCGACCGCATTCAGCCCGGCCTGATGGCCGTGGGCGAGGCGGGCTGCGCCTCCGTGCACGGGGCGAACCGGCTCGGCTCCAACAGCCTGATCGACCTCGTGGTCTTCGGCCGCGCCGCGGCGATCAAGGCGGGCCAGGTGGTCGACCCCCACAGCGCCAACCGGCCGCTCAACAAGGCGAGCGTGGAGGAAGCCGTGGCGCGCTTCGACGCGCTCCGCCACGCCGACGGCTCCGCCCCCACCGCCGAGCTGCGGCTCGATCTCCAGCGGGCGATGCAGGCGGACGCGGCGGTGTTCCGCACTGACGCCTCGCTCGCCGAGGGCGTGATCAAGGTCACCGAGATCGCCCGCCGGATGAAGGATATCAAGGTCACCGACCGGTCGCTCATCTGGAACTCCGACCTCATGGAGACGCTCGAGCTCACCAACCTCATGCCGAACGCGCTCGCCACCATCGTCTCGGCCGAGGCGCGCAAGGAAAGCCGCGGCGCCCACGCCCACGAGGACTGGCCGAACCGCGACGACGAGGTCTGGCGCAAGCACACGCTGGCCTACGTCCACCCGGACGACAGCGTGACGCTCGAATACCGCCCGGTGCACCTCGACCCGCTGACCACCGAGGCGGAGGGCGGCATCGACCTGAAGAAGATCGCCCCCAAGGCGCGCGTCTACTGATGGCGCGGGGGGCGACGCCCTCTCTTGGCGCCGCCGTCCCGCCCGCCGGCGGGGCGCGGCGGATCCTGTTCCATCTCGGCCTGCTCAAGACCGGGACGACCTCGATCCAGGCCACGCTCGCCGCCAATGCGGCGCGGCTGGCCGACCGGATGACGATCGCCGCCTACGACGCCCGCACCATCCCGCTGCGCAAGCCCGGACAGGCCTATGCGCAGCAAGGGAACGACGCCGCGCTGCCCGACTTCCGCGCCGCCCTCGCCGGGCTGCGCGCGACGATCGAGGCCGCGCCGGCGCCGGTCGCGATCGTCAGCGACGAGAACATCCACTCCCGCCGGGTCTACACGCCCCGCGGGCACTGCTTCCAATGGATGGCCCGGGCGCTCCCCGTGATCGCCGAGGCCTTCGCCGGGCACGACCTGCGCTTCGTCTTCTACACCCGCGCGGCCGATCCCTGGCTGCGCAGCGCCTGGGCGCAGGAGGTCAAGCGCGGCCGCTGCCGCGACGACTTCGCGGCCTGGCGGCGCGCCCTGCCCTTCGCGCCCGACTGGCGGGCGCAGTTCGACGCGCTGGCGGCCGTAGCCGGCGCGCCGGTCACGACCCTCGCGATGGAGCCGGAAGCGGCGGAGGGCCGGCTCGGCGCCGGACTTCTGCGGGGCGCCGGCCTCTCCGAGGCGGAGCTCGACGCGCTCGCCTGGTCGCCGCCGCGCAATGCGGCGCTGCCCGGCGGGGCGCTGGAGTTCATGCGGCGGGTCAACGCGAGCGACCTGCCCTATCGCATGGTGTTGCGGGTGAGCGACCTGGTCGAAGCCTCGCGGGACATGTTCGTAAGTAAAGGCAAAGCGGTGATGACGCGCCCGGCCTTGCAGCACGAGGAACTACAGGATGGTTGAATTCACGCTGCCGAAGAATTCCCGGGTCGTCACCGGCAAGACCTGGCCCAAGCCTGAGGGCGCGACCAACGTGCGGGCGTTCAAGATCTACCGCTACAACCCGGACACGCCGGAGAACCCGCGGATCGACACCTATTTCGTCGATCTCGACAAGTGCGGGCCGATGGTCCTGGACGCGCTCATCAAGATCAAGAACGAGATCGACCCGACGCTCACCTTCCGCCGCTCCTGCCGCGAGGGCATCTGCGGGTCCTGCGCGATGAACATCGACGGGATCAACACCCTCGCCTGCATCTACGGCATGGACGAGATCAAGGGCGACGTGAAGATCTACCCCCTGCCCCACATGCCGGTCATCAAGGACCTGATCCCCGACCTCACGCATTTCTACGCCCAGCAGGCGAGCGTGAAGCCCTGGCTCGAGACCTCGACCAACACCCCCGCCACCGAGTGGAAGCAGTCGATCGAGGACCGCAAGAAGCTCGACGGCCTCTATGAATGCATCATGTGCGCCTGCTGCTCGACCTCCTGCCCGAGCTACTGGTGGAACGGCGACCGCTACCTCGGGCCGGCGGCCTTGCTGCATGCCTATCGCTGGATCATCGACAGCCGGGACGAGGCGACGGGCGAGCGGCTCGACAACCTCGAGGATCCGTTCAAGCTCTACCGCTGCCACACCATCATGAACTGCGCCAAGACCTGCCCCAAGGGCCTGAACCCCGCCAAGGCGATCGCCTCGATCAAGCAGCTGATGGTCGAGCGGCGGATGTAGGCGGATCAGTCGGGGAGCGGCGGAAAGCTGATCGGTTCGAACCGCCAGCCTTGTTCCGGCGCTCCCTGGCAGACGTCGAGCTCCACCGTTCCGGCGGCGACATTGGCCTGCATGCAGAAATTCGTGCCGTCGAGCCCGTTCGCCTGCAGTTTCTCCACCTGGCGCAGCCCTGCCTCATCCTCGCCGCGCAGCCGCCAGATGCTGCCGACCAGATTGCCGCAATCTCGGGTCTGAACGGGGGCGCGCTCGCCTCCGGGCGACACCGCCGGCGTATCGGTCGCGAAGACGCAGACTGCGCGGCGGCTGGTGAGCTCGAAGATGATCTGGGTGGTCGACGGCTCGACCGACAGGAAGAAATCCGCGAAGTTCCGGCAATCCCGCAAGGCGAGTCCGCCCCCGTCGCCTTGGTTCGGGTCGGCGAGGGCAAGGCATTTCGAGGCCGCGGGAGAAAAGACGCGGAACGTCGACACGGCGAAAGCCGGCCATCCGGCGAGGCATAGCCCTGCCGCACCGCAGAGCATGACGAAATTGCGCATGACGAAGCCCTCAAGGGGACGGGAAAACGCACGATCAAATCGATGCGAGCGTAACCGATCCTGCCGGTCGAGGCAACGTGGAGGCCCGGACGGCGGCGCCCTGGAGCGGGGTCAGCCTTCCGTGACCTTGCGCGTCTTGCGGTCGATGATCCAGCGCGTGCTGCCGGTCGGACAGCAGCGCGGATCGTCGGGCCTGGGCATGGTGGTGGTGACCTCGATCCTGCCCTTGGAGAATTTCACGTCCCTCGGTTCCTCGCCGAAGATCTCGACCGGGCCGATCAGCGACATCTGGCCGCCCTCGATGCGGAAAAGCCCCGCCGAGATCATCGCGCTGTTGCCGCCTCCGGGATACTGGGCGATCGCCAGCGCCACGTCCCGCTCGGGGCTGAGCGCCCAGAACAGGTCGAAATAGTCCGGCGTCGCCCCCAGGGCCGCCGCGACCTTGGCCTCCATCGCCTTGGGCAGCGCCTGCGCCGCCGCAAGGCCCGGCGCCAGCGTCAGGCCAAGGACCAGGGCGAAGACTGCGCGACTTGCGGCCCGCGGCCTTGAAGGCTTCATCTTCGATCAATCCTTCTTGCGATCTGGTGAATGGAAAATTTTAAATTCAGTCCTATCAGTGGGTTGACCCCGATTTCACGCGTGAAATCGGGGCCCTTTCCCCTCCTCAGGCCGCCGCCCGCCCCTCGGCTTCGGCAAGCGCGACGATGTCGAGCATGATCCGGTTCAGGTCGAAGTCCTTGGGGGTATAGACCCGCGCCACCCCGTAGCCCTTCAGCTGCTCCGCGTCGGCGTCGGGGATGATCCCGCCCACCACCACCGGCAGGTCGTCGAGCCCCGCCGTCCGCAGCCGGTCCATCACGTCGCGGACCAGGGGCAGGTGCGAACCGGAGAGGATCGAGAGCCCCACCACATGCACCGATTCCTCCAGCGCCGCATTGACGATCTGGGCCGGGGTCAGGCGGATGCCCTCGTAGACCACCTCCATGCCGCAGTCCCGGGCCCGGACCGCGATCTGCTCGGCCCCGTTGGAATGGCCGTCGAGCCCCGGCTTGCCCACCAAGAACTTCAGCCGGCGCCCGAGCCGCTCGGACACCGCCTCGACCGCCGCGCGCACCTCGGCGAGCCGGTGGACCGGCGCCGCCGCCGCCTTGCCGACGCCGGTCGGCGCCCGGTACTCGCCGAAGACCTCGCGCATCGCCGAGCCCCATTCGCCGGTCGTCACCCCGGCCTGGGCCGCGGCGATGGAGGCGGGCATGATGTTCTCGCCCGCGCTCGCCGCCGCCTTCAGGGCCGCCAGCGCCGCCTCGACCGCCGCGCCGTCCCGGGCCGCGCGCCAGGCGACCAGCCGTTCGATCTGCTCGGCCTCGACGCCGGGATCGACGACCATGATACCGCCGTCGCCGCCCACCAGGGGGCTGACCTCGCCCTCGGCGAAGCGGTTGACGCCCACCACCACCGTCTCGCCCGCCTCGATCCGGCCGAGCCGGGCGGTGTTGGCCTGCACCAGCTCCGCCTTCATGTAGTCGATGGCCGCCACCGCCCCGCCCATCTCGTCGATCCTGGCGAGCTCCGCCCGGGCCCCGTCCTTGAGCGCCTCGACCTTGGCCTCCACCACCGGGTTGCCGTCGAAGAGGTCGCCGTATTCCAGCAGGTCGGTCTCATAGGCCATGATCTGCTGCATCCGGAGCGACCACTGCTGGTCCCAGGACCGCGGCAGGCCGAGCGCCTCGTTCCAGGCGGGAAGCTGCACCGCCCGCGCCCGCGCCTTCTTCGACAGCACCACCGCCAGCATCTCGATCAGGATGCGATAGACGTTGTTCTCCGGCTGCTGCTCGGTCAGACCGAGGGAGTTCACCTGCACCCCATAGCGGAACCGCCGCAGCACCGGGTCCTTCACCCCGTAGCGGGTCTCGGTGATCTCGTCCCACAGGTCCACGAAGGCCCGCATCTTGCACATCTCGGTGACGAAGCGGATGCCCGCGTTCACGAAGAAGGAGATGCGGCTGACCAGCTCGGGGAAGTCCTCGGCCGGCACCTGCCCCTTGACCTGGTCGAGCACCGCGCAGGCGGTGGCGAGGGCGAAGGCCAGCTCCTGCTCCGGCGTCGCGCCCGCCTCCTGCAGGTGGTAGGAGCAGACGTTCATCGGGTTCCACTTCGGGACCGCGCGGAAGGTGTACTCGGCGACGTCGGCGATCAGCTTGAGCGAAGGCGCGGGCGGAAAGACATAGGTCCCGCGGCTGAGGTATTCCTTGATGATGTCGTTCTGCACCGTGCCCTGGAGCCGGGAGACGTCCGCCCCCTGCTCCTCCGCCACGGCGACATAGAGCGCCAGCAGCCAGGCGGCGGTGGCGTTGATCGTCATCGAGGTGTTCATCGCCTCGAGCGGGATCTGGTCGAAGAGCGCGCGCATGTCGCCGAGGTGACTGACCGGGACGCCGACCTTGCCGACCTCGCCCCGGGACAGGACATGGTCGCTGTCGTAGCCGGTCTGCGTGGGCAGGTCGAAGGCCACCGACAGACCCGTCTGGCCTTTGGCGAGATTCGCGCGATAGAGCGCATTGGATTTCGCCGCGGTGGAATGGCCCGCATAGGTGCGGAACAGCCAGGGTTTGTCGCGCTTCACTTCGGTCATTCGACCCACACCTCGAATCATCTAGAATCTGCCGCGAAGGATAGGATCTTCGCGCTGCGGCGCAAACCCGGGAAACAAAATTGCGCGCAAGCCGTTGGCAACCATACGACCAATTACGGACAAGGCTCAGCCCGCCGCATCGCACAAACCGATTGATCCCCGGTTCGGATAATGTAATACCTCTCCGGCATCAAACTTCGCAACAAAATTGCGCCGGGCGCTCCGCCGCCCCCGCCAAGGAGACCGCAGATGGCCTTCATCGACGCGACGCAGACCCAGCCCGATTATGACGCGCCGCGAAAGGACCTGTACGAGGTGGGGGAAATCCCGCCGCTCGGCTACGTGCCGCCCAAGATGTACGCTTGGGCGATTCGCCGCGAGCGCCATGGCGAGCCCGACAAGTCCTTCCAGCTCGAAGTCGTGGAGACCCCTACGATCGACAGCCATGAAGTGCTAATTTTTGTCATGGGCGCGGGCGTCAACTACAACGGCGTCTGGGCTGGCCTCGGCCTGCCGATCTCTCCCTTCGATGTCCACAAGGCTCCGTATCACATCGCGGGCTCGGACGCTTCGGGAATTGTCTGGGCGGTCGGCGACAAGGTGAAGCGCTGGAAGGTCGGCGACGAGGTCGTCGTCCACTGCAACCAAGACGACGGCGACGACGAGCATTGCAACGGCGGCGACCCGATGTATTCGCCGAGCCAGCGGATCTGGGGCTACGAGACGCCGGACGGCAGCTTCGCCCAGTTCGCGCGGGTGCAGGCGCGCCAGCTGATGCGCCGGCCCCAGCACCTGACCTGGGAGGAAAGCGCCTGCTACACGCTGACGCTGGCCACCGCCTACCGGATGCTGTTCGGTCACGAGCCGCATGACCTGAAGCCCGGCGACAACGTGCTGGTCTGGGGCGCCACGGGCGGTCTCGGCGTCTATGCGGTGCAGCTGATCAACGCGGCCGGCGCCAATGCGATCGCGGTCATCTCCGACGAGAGCAAGCGCGACTACGTCCAGAGCCTCGGCGCGAAGGGGGTCCTCAACCGCAAGGACTTCAACTGCTGGGGGCAGATGCCCAAGGTCAACACCGACGAGTACAAGGCCTGGTTCAACGAGGTCCGCAAGTTCGGCAAGGCGATCTGGGACATCACCGGCAAGGGCGTGAACGTCGACATGGTGTTCGAGCACCCCGGCGAGCAGACCTTCCCCGTCTCGGTCTTCGTCGTGAAGCGCGGCGGCATGGTGGTGATCTGCGCCGGCACCTCCGGCTTCAACCTGACGATGGACGCGCGCTATCTCTGGATGCACCAGAAGCGGGTGCAGGGCTCGCACTTCGCCCATCTCAAGCAGGCGGCGGCGGCGAACCAGCTCATGGTCGAGCGCCGGCTCGACCCCTGCATGTCCGAGGTCTTCCCCTGGGAGCAGATCCCCGAGGCGCACATGAAGATGCTGCGCAACCAGCACAAGCCCGGCAACATGGCGGTGCTGGTGGGAGCGCCCAGGACCGGCCTGCGCACCTTTGCGGACGCGCTCGAGGCGAGTCAGGCCCGCGGCTAACCGGGCGTAAAGGAGAACGATTCAGGGACGCCGCGCCGCCGCGGCGTCCCTTTTGATTCGCTCGGAATCGCCCCTAGTGAAATCAAGGACTTGGCTTGCCGCCGCCCCACCATTTCTGGGGGAGCAGATGTGGTGAGTTTCCGGAGCCTCTCCACACGTGCTAGTTGAAGGTGCGCCTGCCAATTCTCAGCACCGGAGACCTCCATGAAGGCCGATTGGGTGATTGATATTCTCAAGGACATCCGGCAGTTTTCCGAGAAGAACGGCATGCTGGAGCTGGCCGAGCAACTGGACGACGCGATCTTCGTCGCCGCCTGCGAAATCGGCGCCAGGATCGAGGGCGCAGGATCGTCGGAATTTGCCAAGGGAACAGCTCGACGCAGTACTGGAACGGCTCCCGACCACGAAGTCCATTGAGGAGCTTCAAGTCTGGGTCCATGAGCTCCGCGACGCGCTCGGCGTCGCGCATGTGATCTATCACACGGCCAACATCAAGGGCGAGCAGGTCGGCGCCTTCACCTACGGCCTCGACTGGGTCCGCCACTACATCGAACGCGACTACCAGGCCATCGACCCCGTCCTGCTCGGCGCGGTCCGCCGCTTCCACCCCATCGACTGGAAGACCCTGGACTGGTCGAGCCCCCATGCCCGCCAGATGATGCGCGAGGCCCTGGCGGCCGGCCTCGGCAACCAGGGCTGGTCGATCCCGATCTGGGGACCGTCCGGCGAATTCGCCATCTTCACCGTCAACCACCGGGCCGAGGACGAGGACTGGGCCGCCTATACCCGGGCCCGGGCCAAGGAGCTGCTGATGGTGGCGCATCTGGTCCACCAGCAGGCCAAGCGCATCCTCACCCATGAGGTCGAGCCCCCCACCACCGACCTCTCCCCCCGCGAGCGCGAGGTGCTGAGCCGTCTCGGCGCGGGGGAAAGCCGGGCGCGGGTGGCGGAAGCGCTGTCGATCTCGGAAAACACCCTGCGCGCCTACATCGACAGCGCCCGGCATAAGCTCGGCGCGGCCAACGTCACCCATGCGGTGGCGCTCGCCACCCAGCGGGGAATGATCGTCCCCTCCGGCGTCCTGCCCAAGTACTGACGGCAACCCAGCCGCTCCTGATCCTGTCTCCGACCTGATCCTGCCCCGCGGGAGGCCCCGCCTCCGCGCCGGCGTTGCGCGTCCCGCGAAAGCGGCGACCGCTCGGCCTTTCTTTACCGGCGTCCGGCTAAGACATCTTCCGTTAACCAAGCCCGAGCCCCAGCGCCCAGCCGCGCCGCATGGTCCCCGCCCTGCGCCATACCCGGAGTTTCGCCATGTCGCATCCCGCCCTCGACCTGACCGGCCGCACCGCCCTCGTCACCGGCGCCGCCCGCGGCATCGGCGCCGCAATCGCCGCGCGCCTGGCCGCGGCGGGGGCCCATGTGGTGATCGCCGACCTGCTCGCCGCCGAAGGTCGCGCCACCGCCCATGCGATTTCCTCCCGCGGGCATCAGGCGCTGTTCGTGCCGCTCGACGTCGCCGACGAATGGTCCTGGACCGAGGCGGTCGCCACCGTGGTGCGCGAGACCGGCGGCTTCGACATCCTGGTGAACAACGCCGGAATCGAGGTGACCTCGCTCATCGCCGACCTGGAAGTCGCGGCGTTCCGCCGACTCTGCGAGGTGAATCTGATGGGACCTCTGCTGGGACTGAAGTCCGCCTTCCGCGCCATGCGGCCGGGCGGGGCGGCGGGCCGGGGCGGCGCGGTGGTCAACATCTCCTCCACCGCCGCCTTCACCGCCTATCCGGCCTCGGGCCCCTACGCCGCCGCCAAGGCCGGGGTGGAGCGGCTGACCAAGGTCGCGGCGGTCGAAGCGGCGCGGCTCGGCTACAATGTGCGGGTGAACTGCGTCTATCCGGGCCTGGTGGCCACCGAGCTCAGCCAGGCCTCGGCCGCCCGCGCGCTGGAGATCGGCCTCTTCCCCGACGCCGACACGCTCCAGACCTATTTCCTGTCCCAGATCCCCATGGGCCGCCCCGGTGTCCCGGAAGACGTGGCCGAGGCGGTGACCTTCCTCGCCTCCGACGCCGCGCGCTATATCACCGGCGTCGGCCTGCCGGTGGCGGGCGGCCTCGGGCTCTGACTAGGCCGCCGACCCTCGCGGGCTCCGCTCAGCGGAGCCCGGTCTCATCCAGCAGGCCCTTGCGCTTGGCCTCGTAGTAGTAGCCGCGCGCATACCATTGCACAGCCCGGTCCTGGCTGCCATCGGACACCAGCCAAGCGCCGCGCAGATACTTGACCGCGTATTTCAGGTTGGTCTCGGCGTCGAGCAAGCCCTTGGGACTACCCTCATAACCCATGGAGCGCGCGGTGGCCGGCAAGATCTGCATCAGCCCGTAATAGGGTCCGTTGCGCGCCTCGGGATTGTGCCGGCTCTCCCGGATCACCACCCGCTGCACCAGATCCTCCGGCACGCCATAGCGGTCGGCGTACTGGTTGATGAGGGCGCGCAGCTCGGGCGTCTCGTTGGGATAGAGCGCGCGCGAGGCGACCGGGGCGGCGGCGGGCGCCTTCGCCTCGGGGGCCGGCGCGGCGCAGGCTCCGGCCGCGGCCAGCGCAAGGATGGAAAGTGCAAGTCGCAGAGGGGCTTGCATACGGATCCTCCAGCAGGGACGCCTCTGTTTTCCCCGCTCGGACCCGCTTTGGTCAACCTTTGGTTAAGGGATCGGCGGACCTCCGCCGATCCGAGCCGCCGCTTCGTTCAGGAAGAGCGGCGACGGGAGGACCGCTTCTTCGCCAGTTTGGCGGCGCCTGGCAGGGCGGACAGCCAGGCCTGCTGCATCTGGTCTATCCAGGCCTTCTGCTGGCGGGCGAGCTCCGCCGCATAGAAGCCGCGGCCGGCGCTCGCCGCCTGGTTGGCGGCGGACAGCCAGGCGCTCATCCAGGGATTCTTCATGTCGCCTCCTCAACTCCGGGCCGGGCGCAACTCGACCTGCATGTCGGGATAATGGAGCGGCCCCTGCTTCTGGTAGCCGAAGGTCCAGCCCAGCCCCCAGGACGCCCGCTGAGCGATGTCGCCGCCCTGGCTCGGCCAGGCGAAGATCGGCGGGGCGATGGCGGCGCCGGCCAGCGTGCCGGCGGCGCAGTCCGCTCGGACCGGCGGCGCGTCCGCCCCGAGATCGGGGATGATGAGCCGGCCCGGGGTGGCCATCACCGCCTCGAGCGAGCCCGCGGTGATCTTGCAGACCGCGCCGGCGACCTCGACCTTGTCGCCGTCGGTCTCGAGCGCATACGTCCGGATGGCGAGGGCGCGATCCCGGCGGCTGGGGGGCGTGACCACGTCCTGTCGCGCGACGGCGCGGGTGGCGGGCAGGCCGCGGCCCCCGCCCAGCACCTGGGAGCCATAGCCGGCGATATCTCCCCCGGCGCAGCCGGCAAGCGCCAGCGCCGCCCCGATGATCCAGATCCGCATGCGAAATCTCCCGAAAACCTGGGGCGACACGATAGCCCTTGCCGCGCGCTAGTCCAGATCTATGGCGAGGTCGGGGTAGCGGACGGCATAGAACTGCGTCCTCTGGGACCCAAGGCCGCCCCACCAGCCGCCGAGCGAGACGCCGACGTCGCCCCCGGTCGAGACGCCGATCCCGACCGTGGGATAGACGCCGGCCGCGCCGCCGGTCTGGCGCAGCCCGGGGTGGGCGGTGCGGGTCCCGCTCCGCCCCTCGGCCTTGCAGACGATGCGGATCGGGGTGGAGGCGGCGCCGAAGGCGGGCACGGCGAGTTCGGCCGGCGCGGTGAAGCTAGCCCCGAAACCCTGGCCCTCGGCCTGGCAGGCGGCGGGGACGGACTGGCCGTCACGCAGGGCGCGGACGGCGAAGCGGGTCTCGCCCTGCGCGACCACAGCCTGGCCGGGCGCGAGGTCCGCCCGGACCAGGGGCAAGGGCGGAGCCTGGGGCTGCGACGGAGCGCAGGCGGCCAGAGCGAGCGCGGGGGCGAGGGCGGCGAGCAGGCTGGCGGCGCGCATGGCGGAACCTCCGGCGTCCGATGGGGGCCGGGAGGAACGCAGTCGGCTCAGCGGTCGTTCCGCCACAGCTTCCAGGCGGGCCAGGCGAGGGCCGCGCCCGCGGCGATCAGATAGGCCCCGACCAGGGTTCCGAGCAGCCAGTGAGCCACGGTGCCGAGCTGGGCGGCCACGACCATGGCGAGGATCACCCCCACCACGCCGCTCGCGAGCAGCCATTCCCAGTCGTCCATCGGACGGATGGTCAGGGCGAAGACGATGCGGGCGAGACCGTCGATCATGAAGTAGATGACGAGCAGCAGCGCCACCGCCAGGAGCCCCGCCTCGGGCCGGGTGACGAGCAGGAACCCCACCACCAGCCCGAGCAGCACCGAGACGAGGTGGAGCCAGAAATAGGGCGCCTGCTGCGCCCCGATCAGGCCCGCAGCCTGAATGGCGGAGGCGATGATCAGCAGCCAGCCGAGCATCACCAGAACCCCCGCCCCGAAGAAGAAGGGGAAGACCAGCGCCAGCACCCCGGCGAGCACCAGGAAAGCTCCCTGAAGCAGGAAGAGCAGGGAGCGGCGGCGGATGCGCTGGCGCACCGCCTCGCGCAGGACGGCGGAGGCCTCGTTGACGGTGATCGACATTCCGCGTCTCCGCTCTGATCAATCCTTGGGGGAGGATTGCCCCAATCCCGGGGGAGTGTCCATCGGGCCGTGGAGGACGACCAAGACGTCGGGATAGACGAAGACCGGATAGGACGGGCCGTTCCAGCCCCAGGGCCCCGACCCCCAGGCGCCCCAGCCCGGACCCCAGGGGCCGGGGCCCCAGGGCCCGGCGCCGGGGGGGCTCACCCATTCGGTCCGCACCGGCTGGACGGCCTGGCCGCGGGCCTGGCCTGCGGCGCAGTCCACCTGCAAGGTAGGGGACTGGGCCCCGTAGCTTGGGAAGACGACCTTGGCCGGGGTGACGGCGCGGGTGCGGAAGAGGATCGAGGAGACCTCGCAGATCGCCCCGCCCACCTCGCGTCGGTCCTCGCCCGGGCCGGGGAGGAAGGCGCGGATCACCACCTGGGCCTGGCCCTGGGCCCCGGCCGGGGCGGGGACCGTCACCGGCGGACCGAGGGGCAGGCCCCGCTCGGCGCAGCCGGCGAGCAGGACGAGCCCTGCGACCGCGGCGAGCCGGGTCGGGACCGCCGCGGACCGGGGGGCGGAGACGGGCCCAGGGCTGCCGCGCCCTAACACACGTGTTATGGCAGTCAGAATATTGAAATCAAACATATATCCAGATTTCATATACGCGATCTCAACCTTTTCGGCCGGTCCGGCGCGGCGGGCGGACCCGGTCGCTTCTGGAGCGGGAGCGGCCAGCTTCGTCATGCCTCGCCTCCCCTTCGGGCCTGCGCGCCCGAGAAAGGCGCGGTCCGGGCGTCGGAACCGGGGGCGGCAAGGCGGCTCATGTCGGGTCTCCGCCGCGGGCTTGCAGCCGAGGAAGGCGCAGCCCGGGCGTCCGGGTCTGAGGGCGCCAGATGGGTCATGCCCGACCTTCGTCCTTGGGCCTGCGCCCGAGAGAGGCGCGGCCCGGGGACTCGAACTGGGGGCGGCCAAGTCGGTCATGTCCACAGCCCTGCCCCCGGCCTGCGCGCGGGGAGGCGCCGGTCGGATGTTCGGGCCGAGGGCGGCTCGGTCGGTCATGCCCGGCCGCCATTCCGGGCCTGCAAACGGAGGAGGCGCGGTCAGGAGTCCAGGTCGGAAAGGGCCCGATGGGTCAGGGCAGGTCCCCATCTCGACCCTGCGCCCGTGGGAAGGCTTGGCGCGCGCGTCCGGGTTCGGGACGGCAGGGTGGGTCATGTGCGCCCTGCCCCTGGGGCCTGCGCCCCCAGCAGGCGCGGCCCGGCGGTCCGGGCCGGAGCAGGACGGCGGTCAGGCCGCGGCATGGACGCGCCCTGCCCCGCCGGCGGCGAAGGCGGCCAGGAGTTCGGCCCGGCGGAGGGCGGCGGCCTCGGCCGCCTGAGCCTTGACCAGGCCGAAGCCGCGGATCTCCAGCGGCAGGCGGGCGCGCTCCACCGCGATGTCGCGAACCTCCGGGGTCAGCGCCGCCTGCATCCGGTCGAGATCAGCCTCGTACTCCGTGATCAACCCGCGCTCCATCCGGCGCTCCTCGGTGCGGCCGAAGGGATCGAAGGGCGTGCCGCGCAGGCCCTTGAACCGGGCGAGGATCTTCATCGCCCGCAGCATCCAGGGCCCGAACTCGCGCTTGGCCGGACGGCCGTTCGGGCCCGGGCGGGAAAGGAAGGGCGGGGCGAGGTGGAAGCGCATGGCGCGGACGTCCTCGAAGCCGGCGGCCACGGCGGCCTCCAGCGTGTCCGCATGGAGCCGGGCGACCTCGTATTCGTCCTTGTAGGAGAGGAGCTTGTGGTAGCCAAGGGCCACCGCCGCGCCGAAGTCCTCGTCGATCGCCCGGGCCGCCGCCACCCGCGCGCGGTAGCGCTCGGCCAGGCTGCGGTCCTGGTAGCGCTCCAGATGCGCAGCCCGGCGGGCGATCCGGGCGTCGAGCCCCTCGGCGGGCGCCGCCGCCTCGGGCGAGGCCAGCGCCGCCACCGCCCGCGGGTCGGCCGCCGCCCAGCGGCCGAGGCGGAAGGCGGACTTGTTGCCGTCCACCCCTGCGCCGTTGATCTCGATCGCCCGCAGGATCGCCTCCTCCGACAGGGGCACCAGCCCGGCTTGCCAGGCCGCCCCCAGCATCAGCACGTTGGCGTAGATCGAATCCCCGAGCAGCCGCTCGGCCAGCCGGGTGGCGTCGAGCATCCGCAGCGCCTCGTCCCCCAGCCGGGCCCGCAGGGCGAGCGCCAGCCGGTCGGAGGGCAGGGTGAATTCCCGGTCGCGGGTGAAGTCGCCGGTGACGATCTCATGGGCGTTGACCACCGCCCGGGTGCGGCCGCGGGTCATCAGCCCGAGGGTCTTGGCCCCCGCCGTCACCACCAGGTCGCCGCCGATCACCGCATCGGCCTCGCCCACCGCGACGCGGATGGCGGTGATGTCGGCGGGGCGCGCCGCGATGCGGCAATGGATGTGGACCGCGCCCCCCTTCTGGGCGAGGCCCGCCATCTCCATCACCCCCGCGCCGAGCCCCTCGAGATGGGCGGCCATGGCGAGGACGGCGCCGACGGTCACCACCCCGGTGCCCCCGACCCCGGTGATGACCGTGTTCCAGGTCCCCGCGATCGCCGGCAGGCGCGGGGCGGGCAGGTCGGGGATCTGGTAGGCCGCCGGGGCGGGCTTGCGCACCTTCGCCCCCTCGAGCGTCACGAAGCTCGGGCAGAAGCCGTCGAGGCAGGAGAAGTCCTTGTTGCAGCTCGACTGGTCGATAGCGCGCTTGCGCCCCAGGGGCGTCTCCAGCGGGATGACCGAGACGCAGTTCGACTGCACCCCGCAGTCGCCGCAGCCCTCGCAGACCTCCGGGTTGATGAAGACCCGGCGGTCGGGGTCGGGGAACCTGCCGCGCTTGCGCCGGCGGCGCTTCTCGGCGGCGCAGGTCTGGATGTAGAGGATGGCCGAGACCCCCTCGACCTCCTGCAGCTCGCGCTGCACGGCGTCGAGTTCGTCGCGGGTGCGCATGGGGATGGGGAAGTCGGCGGGATCGACCGCCTCCTTCGGGTCGTAGACGCCCACGACCGTCTTCACCCCCATCGCCAGCAGCTCCCGGGCGATGCGGGACGCGGTGAGCCCGCCCTCGTTGGGCTGGCCGCCGGTCATGGCGACCGCGTCGTTGTAGAGGATCTTGTAGGTGATGTTCACGCCCGCGGCCATCGCCGCGCGGATGGCGAGCGAGCCCGAGTGGTTGTAGGTGCCGTCCCCGAGGTTCTGGAACACGTGCCTGCGCGTCGAGAAGGGGGCCTCGCCGATCCAGTTCGCGCCCTCGGCTCCCATGTGGGTGAAGCCGTTGGTCTCGCGGTCCATCCACTGCACCATGTAGTGGCAGCCGATGCCCGCATAGGCCCGCGCCCCCTCGGGCAGGCGGGTGGAGGTGTTGTGGGGGCAGCCGGAGCAGAACCAGGGCTTGCGCACCGCGATGTCGGAGGCGTTGTCGGCGCGGACCGCGTCCGAGAGGACCTTGCGCCGGGCGATCAGCGTCTCGGTCTCGATGCCGTCCTCGGCGAGGAGGTCGTCGAGGATGCGGGCGATCTTGACCGGGTCGAGGGCCTTCTTGACGGTGAAGACCGTCTCGCCGCGCTCGTTCTTCCAGCCGGTCACGCGGCGACCGCGGCGGTCGTCGAAGATCGCCTCCTTGATCTGGACCTCGATCAGCTTGCGCTTTTCCTCGACCACGATGATGTGCTCGAGATCGTGGGACCATTCGCGGAAGCTCGTCATGTCGAGCGGCCAGACCATGCCTACCTTGTAGGTGGCGATCCCGAGCCGGCGGCATTCGGCGTCGTCGAGGCCGAGCAGGTCGAGCGCATGGGCGAGGTCGAGCCAGGACTTGCCGGCGGCGACGATGCCGATCCGGGCGCGGTCGTCGCCATGCACCCGGCGGTCGAGGCGGTTCGCCCGGCCGAAGGCCTCGGCGGCGAAGCGCTTGTGGTCGTGGAGCCGCGCCTCCTGGGAGACGGGATCGTCGCCGACGCGGATGTTGAGCCCGCCCGGGGGCATCTGGAAATCGCCGGGCGTGACGATGTTCAGGCGGAAGGGGTCGCCGTCGACCACCTCCGTCACCTCGATGGTGTCCTTGACGCACTTGAGGCCCACCCAGCAGCCGGAATAGCGGCTGAGCGCCCAGCCGACGAGGCCGTAGTCGAGGATTTCCTGTACCCCCGCGGGCGAGAGGATCGGCATCATCACGTCGACGAGGGCGAATTCGGAGTGGTGCAGCACCGTCGAGCTTTCGCCGGTGTGGTCGTCGCCCATGCAGACGAGCACCCCGCCCTTTTCCGCCGAGCCGGCCATGTTGGCGTGGCGGAAGACGTCGCCGCAGCGGTCGACGCCCGGGCCCTTGCCGTACCAGAGGCCGAAGACGCCCTCGACCCGGCCCTCGCCGCGGATCGCCGCCTGCTGGCTGCCCCAGAGGGCGGTGGCGGCGAGATCCTCGTTCAGCCCCGGCTCGAACTTCACGTCCGCGGCGGCAAGCTGTTTCCTGGCCGAGGTCATGGCGAGGTCGACGCCGCCGAGGGGCGAGCCGCGGTAGCCGGAGACGTAGCCTGCGGTGGAGAGGCCCGCCGCCTCGTCCCGGGCCTTCTGCATCAGGGTCATGCGCACCAGGGCCTGGACGCCGCCGAGAAGCACCTGGCGCTTGTCGAGGTCGTAGCGATCCGATAGCGAAACGTCGTGAAGGGTCATGCCCCGGCCTCCCCGCCGATGGTCACGTTTGCACCTATTATAGGTCAGAACCGATGACCAAAAAAGCCCGTTTGCGCTTCGCCCCGTCCCCTCGCGGCAAAAAGCATCAAACGGTCCGGCGCGGCGCCCCGGCGCGCAGCACACGCAAATCTTTGCGCGGGCTAACGCAATCTGTGCTAACGGGGCGGCGCAAAAAGAAGACGGGCGAGGCCATGGACTGGGACAAGCTGCGAATCTTTCACTCGGTGGCCGAGGCGGGAAGCCTGACCCATGCGGGCGAGGCGCTGCACCTCAGCCAGTCGGCCGTCAGCCGGCAGATCCGGGCGTTGGAGGAGAGCCTCGACACCACGCTGTTCCGCCGTCACGCCCGCGGGCTGATCCTGACCGAGCAGGGGGAGCTCCTGTTCGAGGCGACGCGCTCCATGGCCCGGCGACTGGAGGCGACCGCGGCGCGGATCCGCGACAGCGAGGACGAGGTCTTCGGCGACCTGCGGGTGACGACCACGACCGGGTTCGGGACGCTGTGGCTCGCGCCGCGCCTGCCGCGGCTCTTCGAGCGGTATCCGAACCTGCGGCTGGAACTGATGCTGGAGGAGCGGATTCTCGACCTGCCCATGCGCGAGGCCGACGTGGCGATCCGCATGAAGGAGCCCTCCCAGGCCGACCTGATCCGGCGGCGGATCATGGACGTGCATATCCGCTTCTACGCCAGCCGCGCCTACGCCGCCCGCGTCGGCCTGCCCCAGACGCCGGAGGAGCTGACGGCGCACCGGCTGATCGTGCAGTCGCCCAATTCCCACCAGGTGCGGGCGGGGGCGGATCTGGTGCAGCAGTTCGCGGGGAACGCCGACTCGCTCCTCATGGTGAACAACTACTTCGGCATCCTGCAGGCGGTGCTGAACGGGATCGGAATCGGCTCGCTGCCCGATTACGTCAGCGTGAGCGCCCCGGACCTGGTGCCGGTCCTGCCCGACATCGTCAGCGCCACCATCCCCACCTACATCGCCTATGTGGAGGAGCTGCGGCACAACAAGCGCGTGGCCGCGTTTCGGGATTTCGTGCTCGAGGAGATCAGCGCCCACAAGCGGGACGCGGCGGCGGAGACCCGCTGACAGTCGCCAGCCATGCGCCCGGTGGATATCGGCCATGCACAGCAAATGGGCGCCCCGGACTTGTTCCGAAGCCCCCCCTGACGTATCTTCTGTCTCGAAGCGATGGCCGGCATCGGTAATCGCTTCGACCTCCCTGTTGGACTTGGGCCGAGCTCCGCGCTCGGCCTCTTTTTTTGTCACACTCGCAAATCGTCTTGCTTGCGGGCTTTCGCTCCCGCGAAGGCGTCCCTAAAACGGAGGCGTGGATCGCGCTCCCCCCTCGGGCGCGCGGATTCGGTCTCTTTCACGGTAGAGTTGCAAGGGAGCGTCTCAGGGATGTTTGGCGGCTGGTTCTCGTCCGACATGGCGATCGACCTCGGGACGGCGAACACGCTCGTCTACGTGCGCGGCAAGGGCATCGTGCTGAACGAGCCCTCGGTGGTCGCCTATCACCTCAAGGACGGCAAGAAGCGCGTGCTCGCGGTCGGCGAGGAGGCCAAGCTGATGCTCGGCCGCACGCCCGGCTCGATCCAGGCGATCCGGCCGATGCGCGACGGCGTCATCGCCGACTTCGACGTCGCCGAGGAGATGATCAAGCACTTCATCAACAAGGTGCACCGCCGCGGCGGCTGGTCGAAGCCCAAGATCATCGTCTGCGTCCCCCACGGCGCGACCCCGGTGGAGAAGCGCGCCATCCGCGAGAGCGTGCTTGCCGCGGGCGCCGGCAAGGCGGGTCTCATCGCCGAACCCATCGCCGCGGCCATCGGCGCGGGGATGCCGATCACCGAGGCCACCGGCAACATGGTCGTCGACATCGGCGGCGGCACCACCGAGGTCGCGGTCATGTCGCTCGGCGACGTGGTCTACGCGCGCAGCGTGCGGGTGGGCGGCGACCGGATGGACGAGGCGATCATCAACTACCTGCGCCGCCATCACAACCTGCTGATCGGCGAGGCGACGGCCGAGCGCATCAAGACCGAGATCGGCACCGCGCGCATGCCCGACGACGGCTACGGCGCCCGGCTGGAGGTGCGCGGCCGCGACATGCTGAACGGCGTGCCGAAGGAGATCGAGATCACCCAAGGCCAGATCGCCGAGGCCCTGGGCGAGACCGTCCAGGCCATCGTGGAATCGGTGATCCAGGCGCTGGAGCAGACGCCCCCCGACCTCGCCGCCGACATCGTCGACCGGGGCGTGATGCTGACCGGAGGCGGCGCGCTGCTCGGCGACATCGATTTGGCGCTGCGCGAGAACACCGGGCTCGCCATCGCCATCGCCGAGGAGCCGCTCAACTGCGTCGCGCTCGGCACGGGCAAGTCTCTGGAGTTTGAAACCCAGCTCGCCCATGTGATAGATTTCGGCTGAATGAAGCTCGGCCGAACGGCGTTCGGCACGGGGCGGGCGGCAGACCCGCGGGCCGACGCGCCCGGACGAGAGGCGTGAGGCGTGGCGCATCAGGATCAGACCCCCGATTACCTGCGCGGGATGCGCCGCCTGCTGGTCGCAGGCGTGGCGCTGGCCCTGGCGGCTGCGTTCCTGCTCTGGCGCATCGACAACATCCGGGTGGAGCGGTTCCGCGCCGACCTGATCGACACGGTCGCCCCGGGCCTCGACTGGACGGCCCGGCCGGTGGCCGCCGCGGCCCGCATGGTCGCGGATTTCCAGAGCTACGCCCGGGTCTACCGGCAGAACGCCGAGCTGCGCGCCGAACTGCAGCGGATGCAGGGCTGGCGCGAGGCCGCCCTGCAGCTCGAACAGAAGAACGCCGAGCTGGTGGCGCTCAACAACGTGCGCCTGTCGCCGCGGCTCGCCTACGTCACCGCCGAGGTGCTGGCGGATTCCGGCAGCCCCTTTCGCCAGTCGGTGCTGGTGAACGTCGGCCGGGCGGACGGGGTGGCGGACGGCGCGGCGGTGGTGGACGGGCTCGGCCTCGTCGGCCGGGTCGCCGGGGTGGGCGAACGCACGGCGCGGGTGCTGCTCCTGACCGACGGATCGAGCCGGGCGCCGGTCGCCGTGGGGCCCGCGAGCCAGCGGGCGATCCTCGCCGGGGACAACCGCCCGGCGCCGGCGCTCGATTTCCTGGAGCAGGCGGACGAGGTGCGCCCGGGCGACCGGGTGGTCACCTCCGGCGACGGCGGGCTGCTCCCCCCCGAGATCCCGGTGGGTCAGGTGCGCGCGGCCCCCGACGGGCGGCTGCGGGTGACGCCCACCGCCGACACGCGGCGGCTGGACTACGTGCGCGTGCTGCGGGTGACGCCCCCCGTCCCGGTCGAGGGCGCGGGCGGGGTGGTCGGCCCCCGGACGGAGGCGGGGGCGCCATGATCCGGGCGGTGGAGCCCCTGGGGCTGATGCTAGCGGGGATCGTCGCCATCTGGACGGCGCTGATCCCCTTCGACGCCGCGGACGACGGCTGGCCGGGGCCCGACCTGGTGCTGGCGCTGACGCTCGCCTGGGTGGTGCGCCGGCCGGCGGGCGCGCCCTTCTGGGCGGTGGCGGCGCTGGGGATGGCGGCCGATCTGGCGCTGGCCCGTCCGGTGGGCCTGGGGGCGCTGGCGCTGCTGCTGGCGGCGGAGGTCCTGCGGCCCCGGGCGGCGGCGCTGCGGGCGGGGTGGTTCGTGGCGGAATGGGCGGCGGTCGCGGCGCTGGGGGCGGGGACGCTCGTCGCCATGAACCTGGCGCTGGCGGCGGCCTTCCTCGACCCCTTGCCGCTCGGGCTCCTGGCGCGGCAGGCGGCGACGACGGCGCTCGCCTATCCTCTCGCCGCCGGGGCGCTGGCGCTCGCGGCGCGGCCCGCCGGGAGGCCGTCGTGAAGCGCGACCGCAAGCCCGCGCCCCGGATCACGCGCCGGGCGTTGATGCTGATGGGGCTTCAGGCCGGGGTGATCGGCGGCCTCGCCTGGCGGATGCGCGACCTCCAGATCGTGCAGAACGAGAAATACGCCCTGCTGGCCGAGGAGAACCGCGTGAACATGCGGCTCATCCCCCCGGCGCGGGGCCTCGTCACCGACCGGGCGGGACTGCTGCTGGCGGGCAACCGCCAGAACTACCGCATCGTGCTGGTGCGCGAGCAGGCGCGCGACGTGGCGGCGGTGCTCGACCGGCTGGCGGAGATCGTCCCCCTGCCCCCCGACCGGCGCGAGCGGGCGGAGAAGGAGATCGCCTCGCGCTCCGCCTTCGTGCCGGTGGTGGTGACCGACAACGTCACCTGGGACGACGTGGTGCGGGTCTCGGCCAATGCGCCGGTGCTGCCCGGCGTCTTCGCCGAGGTAGGACTGAGCCGGTTCTACCCGGACCCCTTCGGCACGGGGCACGTGGTGGGCTATGTGGGCCCGGTCTCCGAGAGCGACCTCGCCAAGCTCGAGAACCCCGACCCGGTGCTCCAGATCCCGCGCTTCCAGATCGGCAAGACCGGGGTGGAGCAGCGGATGGAGGAGGCGCTGCGCGGCCAGGCGGGGACCCTGCGCATCGAGGTGAGCGCCGCGGGCCGGGTGGTGCGCGAGCTCGGCCGGAACGAGGGCCAGGCGGGCGCGGACCTGCGGCTGACCCTCGATCGGGGGGTGCAGAACTTCGCCATGCAGCGGATGGCGGGGGAGAGCGCCGCGGCGGTGGTGATCGACGTGACCAACGGCGACCTGATCGCCATGGCCTCCTCGCCGGGGTTCGATCCCAACAGCTTCGTCTTCGGCATCTCGGGGCGCGAGTGGCGGGGGCTGATGGAGGACGAGTACCGGCCGCTGTCGAACAAGGCGGTGTCGGGGGCCTATCCGCCCGGCTCGACCTTCAAGATGGTGGTGGCGCTCGCCGCGCTCGAGGCGGGGGTGGTGCGGCCGGGGGACGCGGTGAGCTGCGGCGGGTACACGGCGCTCGGCTCCCGAAGGTTCCATTGCTGGAAGCGGGGGGGGCATGGGCGGGTGGACCTGCGCCGCAGCCTCGCCCAGTCCTGCGACGTCTATTACTACGAGATGGCGCGGCGGGTCGGGCCCGACGGCATCTCGGCCATGGCGCGGCGGCTGGGGCTCGGGGTGCGCCACGACATCCCCGTGCCGGCGGTGACCGAGGGGCTGATGCCCGACAAGGCGTGGAAGCCCGCGAACCGCAACGCCGAGTGGACCACCGGCGACAGCTTCAACTACGGGATCGGCCAGGGGTTCACGCTCGCCTCGCCGCTCCAGCTTGCGGTCATGACGGCGCGGATCGCCACCGGCACGGACGTGGCGCCGCGGCTGGTGCGGGCGGTGGGACGGGAGGAGGCGCCGGTCCGGCCGCCGGAGCCCCTGGGGATCAAGCCCGATCACCTGCGCCGGGTGCGGGACGGGATGTTCGCGGTGGTCAACGACGGCGGCACGGCAGGGCGCTCGCGCATCGCCGATCCCGCCATGATCATGGCGGGCAAGACCGGGACGAGCCAAGTCCGCATCATCACCGCGGCCGAGCGGGCGGCGGGGGTGACGCGCAACGACCAGCTGCCGTGGAACCGGCGGGACCATGCGCTCTTCGTAGCCTACGCGCCCTATGACAATCCGCGCTACGCCATCGCCCAGATCGTGGAGCATGGGGGCGGCGGGTCGGCGGTGGCGGCGCCCATCGCGCGGGACATCCTGCTCAGGGCGCTCTACGGCGAGCTGCCGCCGCTCGCGGCCTATCCGCCGGACCAGCGAGGGGCGGCGGAGGCGATGATGAACGCCCTGGCGCCATTGCCCGAGGTGGACGCGGGCCCGTCCGAGGACAACACATGATCGCCCGCCCCGTCCTGGCGCATCCTTTCGACCGTCCCGTCCCGCCCCGCCCGCCTGTGGCCGGGGGGCTCCCGCCCGTCGGCGCAGGGCGCGGGCGCGCCCTCCGCCTCCCGTTGGGCCGGGCGCCGCGCGGGGCGCGCGGCGTGGGCGCGTCCCTGTCCCGGGGATGGGTCCGGCCGGCCCGCCGCTGCGTCGTCACGGGTCGCCTGCGGTCGGAAGGGGTGCGGCCATGACGGACTCCTTCGCCCCGCGGGGGGTCGCGGCCAAGCTGCTCGCGGTCAACTGGGCGCTGCTCCTGTTGCTGACGGCGGTGGCCTCGATCGGGTTCCTGATGCTCTACGCGGTGGCAGGAGGCTCGTTCGAGCCCTGGGCCGCGCCGCAGATGATCCGCTTCGGCTTCGGTATCGTGCTGATCCTCGTCATGGCGATGTTCCCGCTGAAGTTCTGGAAGGCGATGGCGCCCGTGGCCTATCTCGCGGCGCTCGCCCTGCTTTTCATCGTCGACATGTTCGGAATGATCGGCATGGGGGCGCAGCGGTGGATCGACCTCGGCTTCATCATCCTCCAGCCGTCGGAGCTGATGAAGATCGCGCTCGTGATGATGCTCGCCGCCTATTACGCCTGGCTCGACCCGGCGAAGGTGTCGAACCCGCTGTGGCTGGCGCCGCCCCTGCTGATGATCCTGCTCCCCATGGGACTCGTGCTGATCCAGCCCGACCTCGGCACCTCGATCCAGCTGATGCTGGGCGGGGGGGCGGTGATCTTTCTCGCGGGCGTCAGCCTCTGGTATTTCGCGGCCGCCATCGCCGCCGGGGTGGGGCTGATCACCCTGGTGCTGAAATCCCAGGGCACCGAATGGCAGCTCCTGCACGACTACCAGTTCCGCCGGATCTTCACCTTCCTCGATCCGGCGAGCGACCCCTTGGGCGCGGGCTATCACATCACCCAGGCCAAGATCGCCATGGGGTCGGGGGGGCTCGCGGGCCGCGGCTGGATGCAGGGCACCCAGGCCAAGCTCAACTTCCTGCCCGAGAAGCACACCGATTTCATCTTCACCACCTTCGCCGAGGATTTCGGCTTTCTCGGCACCCTTGCGCTCCTGATCCTCTATGCGCTGATCGTGGCCTTCTGCTTCGCCTCGGCGATCTCCAACCGGGACCGGTTCGGGGCGTTGATGACCGGGGGGATCGGGGCGACGTTCTTCCTGTTCTTCTCGGTGAACATGGCCATGGTCATGGGGATGATGCCGGTGGTGGGCGTGCCCCTGCCCCTCGTCTCCTATGGCGGGTCGGCGATGCTGGTGCTGCTGGCGGCCTTCGGCCTGGTGCAGGCCGCCCATGTCCACCGGCCCAGAGGGCCGCAAGGCTGAGCGGGCCCAGAGGGCCGCAAGGTTGATCCGGCCCGGAGGGCCGCAGGGATGAGCGGGATCGGTGGGCCCTTGCGAAGCTTCTCTCCCAGGCCGCGGCGCCTCGGCGAGGGCGTGATTTTCACGCGTGAAAATAGGGTCAAAGTACTGAAATAACTATATATAATTTGCGGCGTTTACTCGACCTTCATGTCTGTGAACGGCCGAGAGCGACCGCGCCGCGGGCCTCGCGGACGTCTCTCGGGGGGCCGGAGTGACAGGCCGGCCCAAAGGGTTACAATGATGCGCCGGCCCGGGGGGGCCGCAAGGACCACGCCGCCGGGAGCCAGGAATGACCGGACTGCTGTTTTCCGCCCCTGCCGGGGACTGGGCCCAGTGGCGCGCGCCGCTGGAGCGGGCCTGCGCCGGGCTGGGGGTCGCGGTCTCCGACCGGATGGACCCGGAGGCGGTGGACTACGTCGCCTACGCCCCCGGCGGCGGGCTGACGGACTTCGGCCGGTTCCCGCGGCTGAAGGCGGTGCTGAGCCTCTGGGCCGGGGTGGAGCGGATCGTGGGCGACCCGACGATCCGCGTGCCCCTGTGCCGGATGGTGGATCCGGGGCTGAAGGCGGGGATGGTGGAGTATGTCACGGGCCACGTCCTGCGCCATCACCTCGGGATCGACGCCCATCTGAAGGGGCAGGACGGGGTCTGGCGCGGGGGTCTGGTCCCGCCCCTCGCCGCCGACCGGCGGGTCGGGATCCTCGGCCTCGGCGCGCTCGGCGCCGCCGCGGGCCGGGCGCTGGCGGGGCTCGGCTTCGACGTCGCGGGCTGGAGCCGGCGGCCGAAGGCGGACCTGCCCTTTCCCGCCCTGACGGGCGAGGACGGGCTGGCGGAGGTGCTGGGCCGGTCGGAGATCCTCGTGACGCTCCTGCCGGCGACGCCGGCGACCGAGGGCCTGCTCGACGCCCGGAGGCTCGCGCTGCTCCCCGCGGGCGCAGCGATCATCAACCCGGGCCGGGGCAGCCTGATCGACGAGGCGGCCCTGCTCGCGGCGCTCGACCGGCTGGGCCATGCGACGCTCGATGTCTTCCGGACGGAGCCCCTGCCGCCGCAGCACCCCTTCTGGACCCATCCCAAGGTGACGGTCACCCCGCACATCGCCTCCGCCACCCGGCCCGCGACGGCGGCGCAGGTCGTGGCGGAAAACATCCGCCGGTCCGAGGCGGGCGAGCCGCTGCTCCACCAGGTGGACCGGACGCAGGGATACTGAAACGGCCCGTCCGGCCCGCGGACGCGGAACGAGCCCTCCTCGGAGCCGAAAGGAGACGGACGCCATGGAGTTTGCCGAGGACGCCGCCCTGAACAGACGCCTGGGCGACCTGGAATTCAACGGCTTGGCCTACGACCCTGCGACCGGCGACCTTTGTGTCCACCTGACCGACGACCCGATTGAGGCTGGGCGGCTTCTCCGGTTCCGCTCCGTACGGACTTTCGACGTTTCTGGCTTCGGGCCTCAGAACGTGATCAGCCATCTGGAGTATGTCGCGCTCAGCGAGGACCGGATTGCGAATTTCGTCTCGATCGCCAATGCGGAGATCGGCCGCGCCGGGCTCTTACTCGCCGGTCGGAAGCCCGGCCCGTGGCTGGGGACGATCCTCGTCCCGTCAAACGGGGCGATCGCTTTTGCGGTCTGCGCGTCGGTCGAACTCTGCGACGCAGACGGTCGCGTCCTGCATCGGGTCTCCGCCTGACAGGGACGAAGCCGCCCCGCCAAACTCCGAACCGCGGCGCCGGCCAGCGCGCCAAAGGCGGCCGCGCCAAGCGGCGCCCGAGCGAGCCTCCGGGACCTTGACCCCACCGCAGGCCGATCCGGCGCGGGCGGACGCGCGCCTGGCGCAGGCCAAGGCGGCGGGAGGAGCCGGGCCCTTGCGGCGCCGCGGCGGTTTTGTTGGCGTTTGCGTAAGGATGGAGGTCTAATACCCGCATTGCGATGATCCGGAGGTTTTGATGAAATTTTTCCTCGCCGCCCTTCTCGCGGCCCCCCTCGCCCATGCCGAGCCGTTGCCCTCGTTCCGCACCGACCCGGCGGGGATCACCGTTTCGGGCATCTCCTCGGGCGCCTATATGGCCGGGCAGATGCACGTGGCCTTTTCCAACCGGATCGAAGGCGCGGCGCTGGTGGCGGGGGGGCCCTATGGCTGCGCCGCGGGGTCGGTCGCCTTCGCGTTGCAGCGCTGCATGGAGACGAACCTCGGCGATCCCGACCCGGCCGCCCTGGTCGCCAGGGCGCGGGGGCTGGAGCGGGCGGGGCTGATCGCGCCGCTGGGCAACCTCTCCGACGATCCGGTCTATGTCTTCAGCGGGACGAAGGACCGCACCCTGCTGCCCGAGGTGGCGGCGAGCGCCGTCGCCTTCTACCGGCTGGCGGGCGCGCCCGAGGACCGGCTGGCGTTCAGGTCCGACCTGCCCGCCGGCCACGCCTTCATCGTCGAGACGCCCGCCCTGCCCTGCGGCGCCTCGGAGACGCCCTTCATCAACGATTGCGGCTACGACCAGGCGGGGGCGATCCTGACCCATCTGCTCGGGCCCCTGAACCCGCCGGCGGATCCGGCGGGCCGCACCGTGGAATTCGACCAGGCGGAGTTCCTGCCCGATCCGACCGCCCATGGCATGGCCTTGACCGGCTACGCCTATGTCCCGCCCGCCTGCGAGGCCGGGGGCTGTCGGGTGCATGTGGCCTTCCACGGCTGCCGCCAGACCGCCGAGATGATCGGCGACAAGTTCGTCGCCGGGACGGGCTACGACCGCTGGGCGGAAACCAACCGGCTGATCGTGCTCTATCCCCAGACCCATGACACCGGATTGAACCCCAAGGCCTGCTGGGACTGGTGGGGCTATGACGATCCCCGCTACGCCACCCGCCAGGGGCGGCAGATGCAGGCGGTCGCGGCGATGCTCGACCGGCTGGAGGGCAGGACCGAACCCCCGGCGGAGAGCTGCGCGCGCTTCGAGGCCGCGAACCTCGCCCATTGGCAGGCGGGCCGGGCGCGGGTCTGCGGGATGTTCTTCACCGATCTCTGCGCGGTGGGGTCGGGCGAGGACATCGGCTTCGCCGTGGGCGCGACGACGCTTTACGAGCATCCTGCGGGCTTCTTCACCACCCGGGCCTGCGCGGGCTGACGTGCGCGGCGCGATCGTCCGAGGGGCGGCGAAGTGTGTTGCGAGAACGCCATGAATCGGCGTTAATTTCCCCAGGCCAAGGATCCGCCCCGCGCAGGGCGGATCGCCATGAGGGGAAAACCGATGCGTCGCCTGACCACAACCACCCTGCTCGCGGGCGGCCTGCTCGCGGGGCTCGTCGCCATCCCGGCCGGGGCCCAGACCCTGGACGAACTGATCGCGGGCGCGAAGGCCGAGGGGATGCTGACCACCATCGCCCTGCCCCACGACTGGTGCAACTACGGCGGCGTCATCGCGAGCTTCAAGGAGAAGTACCCGTTCCTCCAGGTGAACGAGCTGAACCCCGACGCGGGCTCGGCCGACGAGCTGGAGGCGATCCGGGCGAACAAGGACAACAAGGGCCCCCAGGCGCCCGACGTCATCGACGTCGGCTTCTCCTTCGGGCCCCAGGCCAAGGCCGAGGGGCTGCTGATGCCCTTCAAGCCCTCGACCTGGGACACCATCCCCGACAACGTCAAGGACCCGGAGGGCTACTGGTACGGCGACTACTACGGCGTGCTGTCCTTCGCGGTGAACAAGGACCTGGTGGGGGACAACCCGCTCGACTGGCCCGACCTGCTGAAGCCGGAGTTCGCCAACGCCGTGGCGCTGGCGGGCGATCCGCGGGCCTCGAACCAGGCGATCCTCGGGGTCTACGCCGCCGGGCTGTCGGCGGGCGGCGCGGCCGGGGCCGAGGCGGGGCAGAAGGGGCTGGAGTTCTTCGCCGAGCTGAACAAGGCGGGGAACTTCGTGCCGGTGATCGGCAAGTCCGGCACCCTCGCCCAGGGCGCGACGCCGATCGTCGTCTGGTGGGACTACAACGCCCTTTCGGGCCGGGACGCGCTCAAGGGCAACCCGCCCATGGACGTGGTGATCCCGGCCTCGGGCGTGGTGGCGGGCGTCTACGTGCAGGCGATCAGCGCCTATGCCCCCCATCCCAACGCCGCCAAGCTCTGGATGGAGCATCTCTATTCCGACGACGGCCAGCTCGGCTGGCTCAAGGGCTACTGCCACCCCATCCGCTTCCAGGATCTGGCGACGCGCGGCGCGATCCCGCAGGACCTGCTCGACGCCCTGCCCCCGCCCGAGGCCTACGAGAACGCCGTCTTCCCGACCATCGAGGAGCAGGAGGCGATGAAGGGCGTCGTCACCGGCGGCTGGGACAAGGTGGTGGGCGCCAACGTCCAGTAGCGCCCCCTTGGCCGCGTCCCGCCCGCGCAACCTGGCCTGGATTGGCGTCACGCCGTTCCTGGCCTTCGCCCTGCTGTTCCTGATCCTGCCCACCCTGCAGCTGGTGAGCGGGGCCTTTCGCACGGCGGAGGGGGGCTTCACCCTGCGGCACGTGGCGGGGCTGTTCCAGCCGTCGATCCTGGCGGCCTTCTGGATCTCGATCCGGGTGAGCGTGGCCTCGGCCGCGCTCGGCTGCCTGATCGGCTTCGGCATCGCCGCGGCGGTGACGGTGGGGGGCCTGCCGGCCTGGCTGCGCGGGCCGGTGATGACCTTTTCCGGCGTGGCGTCCAACTTCGCCGGGGTGCCGCTCGCCTTCGCCTTCCTCGCGACGCTGGGGCGGCTCGGGCTCGTCACCATCCTTTTGCGGGAATGGTTCGGGGTGAACCTCTATGCGCTCGGGTTCAACCTGCTGAGCTTCTGGGGTCTGACGCTCACCTATCTCTTCTTCCAGATCCCGCTGATGGTGCTGATCGTCACCCCCGCGCTCGACGGGCTGAAGCGGGAGTGGCGCGAGGCGGCGGAGATCCTCGGGGCGACCGGGGCGCAATACTGGCGGATGGTGGCGCTGCCGGTGCTGTGGCCGACCCTGCTCGGGACCTTCGCGCTGCTCTTCGCCAACGCCTTCGGGGCGGTGGCGACGGCCTATGCGCTGACCGGGTCCTCGCTCGGGATCGTGCCGATCCTGCTCTTCGCGCAGATCCGCGGCGACGTGCTCCAGGACCCGCACCTCGGCTATGCGCTCGCTTTCGGGATGATCGTGCTGACCGGGGTGGCGAACGGGCTCTACATCTGGCTGCGGGCCCGGGCCGAGAGGTGGGTGAAATGAGCGCCCTCGGCCCGGGGTCGGCCTGTCGTTCCGCCTGTCGCCGGACCGCGGCGCGCATCCGAGCGTCCGGGGGCCGACGCGCCGGGGAGGCCCGCCCATGAAGGGCTCGCGCCTCCTCGCCTGGACGGCCTTCGCGATCGGGGCGCTCTACTTCTTCCTGCCGCTGATCGGGACCTTCGAGTTCTCGCTGCGGATGATCCGGGGGGAGTACAGCTTCGAGGCCTACCGCGTGGTCTTCGCCGACCCGCGCTTCCGCGAGACCTTCGCCTATTCGACCGCGCTCGCGCTCGCCACCATCGTCGTGGGGGTGCTGATCGTCGCCCCCACCGCCTACTGGGTGCGGCTGCGCCTGCCGCGGCTGCGCCCGGTGATCGAGTTCATCACCCTGCTGCCCCTGGTGATCCCCGCGATCGTCATCGTCTTCGGCTACATCCGCCTTTACAACACCTCCTCCTGGCTGCCCCTGACCGGGAGCGGGGCGGGGACCAACTTCCTGCTGCTGATGGGCTACGCCACCCTGTCGCTGCCCTACATGTACCGGGCGGTGGACACCGGGCTGCGCGCCATCGACGTCGCCACCCTGACGGAGGCGGCGGAATCCCTGGGCGCGGGCCCCGCCACGATCATGGCGCGGGTGATCCTGCCCAACGTCATGGTCGCGATCCTGTCGGGGGCCTTTCTCACCTTCGCCATCGTCATCGGCGAGTTCACCATGGCGGCGCTGCTGAACCGGCCGGCCTTCGGGCCCTATCTGCAGATCGTCGGCGCCAACCGGGCCTATGAGCCCGCGGCGCTCGCCGTCATCGCCTTCGCGGTGACCTGGGCCTGCATGGGGCTGATCGCCCTCGTCACCCGCTTCCAGAAATTCAAGCCACGGTAGGGGCATGGCCTTTCTCGAGCTCGACGGATTGCAGAAGGGCTTCGGCCTCAACCAGGTGGTGCAGGGGGTGAGCCTCGCGGCCGAGCAGGGCGAGTTCATCTCGTTCCTCGGGCCCTCGGGCTGCGGCAAGACCACGACCCTGCGCATGGTGGCGGGGTTCGAGAGCCCCGACGCCGGCGCGATCCGCATCGAGGGGCGCGACGTCACCGGCCTGCGCCCGCGCCAGCGCAAGATCGGCATGGTGTTCCAGGCCTACGCCCTGTTCCCCAACCTGACGGTGGCCGAGAACATCGCCTTCGGGTTGAAGGTCGCGGGGGAATCCCGGGCGGAGATCGCCGCGCGGGTGCGCGAGATGCTGGAGGTGATCCGCCTGCCCGAGCTTGGCGGGCGCTATCCCTTCCAGCTCTCGGGCGGCCAGCAGCAGCGGGTGGCGCTGGCCCGGGCGCTGGCGGTGCGGCCGAAGCTCCTGCTGCTCGACGAGCCGTTGTCCGCGCTCGACGCCAAGATCCGGGTGTCGCTGCGCGACGAGATCCGCGCGATCCAGCGGCGGCTCGGCATCACCACCATCTACGTCACCCACGACCAGGAGGAGGCGCTGTCCATGTCCGACCGCATCCTGGTGATGAACGCGGGCCGGGTGGAGCAGCTCGGGGCCCCCTTCGAGATCTACAACCGGCCGGCGACGCGATTCGTCGCCTCCTTCGTCGGCACGCTGAACCTGATCGAGGGGGTGGCGGGGCCGGACGGCGTGGCGGCGGGGGGGGCGCTGCTGCCGGTCGTCGCCGCCGCGGGGCCGGTGACGCTGGCGCTGCGGCCCGAGGCGCTGCGGCTCGGGGCGCGGCCGGGGGACGCGCGCCTGCCCGGGGTGGTGGAGGCGGCGGATTTCCTCGGGCCGGTGGTGCGCCTGAGGGTGCGGGCCGCGGGGGCCCGGCTTGCGGTGGACATGTTCAACAGCCCCGCCGCGCCCCCGCCTGAGCCGGGCGCGGCCGTCGAGGTCGCCTTCGCCCCCGGCGACGCCCTGGTCCTGGCCGACTGAGGCCGGTTTTCGGAGGCGAAGGCCACAGGGCGCGGCCCGCGTCCGGGGGCCTGCGCCGATTCCGGTTCCGCGGCGCTGCGCTTTGGGCTAAGGGGGCATGGGTCTCAGAAGCAACCTTGACGGAGCGAGAGAGTATGTCGGTCATCATCGACGTGGTCGGGCGGGAAATCCTCGACAGCCGCGGGAATCCCACGGTTGAGGTGGACGTCTTGCTCGAAGACGGCGCCATGGGCCGTGCGGCCGTCCCCTCCGGCGCCTCGACGGGCGCCCACGAGGCGGTGGAGCTGCGCGACGGCGACAAGTCCCGCTATCTGGGCAAGGGCGTGCTCAAGGCGGTCGAGGCGGTCAACGGTCCGATCTGCGACGCGCTGACCGGCCTGCGGGCGACGGACCAGGTGCGCATCGACGACCTGCTCTGCGATCTCGACGGCTCGGCCAACAAGGGCCGGCTGGGGGCGAACGCCATCCTCGGCGTCAGCCTCGCCACCGCCAAGGCGGCGGCCCAGAGCCTCGGCACCCCGCTCTACCGCTACGTGGGCGGCACCTCGGCCCGCGTCCTGCCGGTGCCGATGATGAACATCATCAACGGCGGCCAGCACGCGGACAACCCGATCGACATCCAGGAATTCATGATCATGCCCGTCGGCGCGGAGTCGATCCGCGACGCGGTGCGGGTCGGAGCCGAGGTGTTCCATTCGCTGAAGAAGGCGCTGCACGACGCCGGCCACAACACCGCCGTGGGCGACGAGGGCGGCTTCGCGCCGAACCTCTCCTCCACCCGCGAGGCGCTCGACTTCATCATGAAGTCGATCGAGAAGGCGGGCTACAAGCCCGGCGAGGACGTCTTCCTGGCGCTCGACTGCGCCGCGACCGAGTACTTCAAGGACGGCAAGTACAACCTCGCCGGCGAAGGCACCATCCTGACCGCCGCCGAGAACGCCGCCTACCTGGCCAGCCTGGTGGACAGCTATCCGATCATCTCGATCGAGGACGGCATGTCCGAGGACGACTGGGACGGCTGGCGGCTGCTGACGGACGCGATCGGCGACCGCTGCCAGCTGGTGGGCGACGATCTCTTCGTCACCAACACCGAGCGGTTGTCGCGGGGCATCGAGGCGGGCGTCGCCAACTCGATCCTCGTCAAGGTGAACCAGATCGGCTCGCTGACCGAGACGCTCGCCGCCGTCGACATGGCCCATCGCGCGGGCTACACCGCCGTCATGTCGCACCGCTCGGGCGAGACCGAGGACGCGACCATCGCCGACCTCGCCGTCGCCACCAACTGCGGCCAGATCAAGACCGGGTCGCTGTCGCGCTCGGACCGGCTCGCCAAGTACAACCAGCTGATCCGGCTGGAGGAAGACCTGGGCGAGAACGCGCTCTACGCCGGCCGGTCGATCCTGTCGCGCTGAATGACCGACGCGCCCGCAACGCAGCTCTACCTGGTCACGCCCCCCTTCCTGACGCTCCTGCCGTTCGGCGACCTGCTCGCCGGACTGCTGGACGCGGTGGAGGTGGCCTGCGTCCGGCTGGCGCTGGGGACCTCCGACGAGGACGAGCTGATGCGCGCGGCGGACACGCTGCGCGCCATCTGCCACGCCCGCGACGTGCCCCTGGTGATGGCGGAGCACTATCGCCTGGCGGCGCGGCTGGGGCTCGACGGCGTGCATCTGCGCGACGGGTCCCGGCGGGTGCGGGCGGCGCGCGAGGCGCTGGGGGCGAACGCCATCGTCGGCGCCTTCGCCGGGACCTCGCGCCACGACGGCATGACCGCGGCGGAGATCGGCGCGGACTACGTGAGCTTCGGTCCCGTCGCGGCCGGGGGCCTCGGCGACGGCGCGGAGGCCCCGCTGGAGCTGTTCCAGTGGTGGTCCGAGATGATCGAGACCCCGGTGGTGGCCGAGGGCGGGCTGACCCTCGCCCGCACCGAGGAGATCGCCCGCGCCGCGGACTTCCTGGCGCTGGGGGACGAGCTCTGGTCCGCGCCGGAGGGCCCCGTCGCCGCCTTGCACGCCTTCTCCGCGCGGCTGGGGTGATCCGGCCGGAAACCCCCGCGGACGCGCCGGCCGTCGCCGCGCTGTTGACGGCGGCCTTCGGCGGGCCCGCCGAGGCCGGGCTGGTCGCGGCGCTGCGGACGGCGGGGGACGCGGCCATCGCGCTGGTCGCGGAAGATCCGGCGGGCGGGATCGCCGGCCATATCCTGCTGTCGCCGATGCGGGCCCCCTTCCCCGCCCTCAGCCTCGCGCCGCTCGCGGTCGCGCCCGGGCGGCAGGGCGCGGGCCTCGGCGCCGCGCTGGTCCGCGCCGCGCTCGCCCAGGCCGAGGCGGAGGGCTGGCGGGGGGTCTTCGTCCTGGGCGACCCGGCCTATTACGGCCGGTTCGGCTTCACCGCCGAGGCCGCGGCGGGCTTCGAGTCGCCTTACGCCGGGCCGGCATTCCAGGCGCTGGCGCTCGGCGGCCCTTTGCCGGCGCAGGCGGGCGCGGCGGCCCATGCCCCGGCCTTCGCCGCGCTCGGCTGACTCAATCGACGTTCCGCACCCGGAAATCCGCCGGAACCGAGCGCAGGATCACCAGGAGCGCGTTCGGCAGGTCGTTCTCCCGCAGCTTGGCGCCGATCGCCGCCTCGTCCATGCCGTAGCCTTCCCAGCGCTGGATCAGCCGGCATTCGATCTCCGCCTCGGGGACGTCGAGGAAGACCGTCGCGTCGAAGCGGTCGCGCAGGGGGGCCCAGTCGGGATCGTCGAGCAGCAGGTAGTTGCCCTCGACGATCAGCAGCCGCGCCGCGGGCGTGACGATCCGCGCCCCCGCCCGGGCGATCTCGATGGCGCGGTCGAAGACGGGAATCGCCACGTCGCGGCCGTCGTCCGCCCGCAGCCGGTCGAGCATCGCGCCGAAGCCGTCCACGTCGAAGGTGTGGGGCGCCCCCTTGCGGGGACGCCAGCCGCGGGCCTCCAGCACCATGTCGTCGTAGTGGAAGCCGTCCATCGGCACCACCTCGGCGGCGATCCGGTCGCCGACCGCGTCGCGCAGGCGCTCGGCGAAGGTGCTCTTGCCCGAACCGGGCGCGCCCGCCACCGCGACGATGCGCCGGGCGGGCCCCTGCGCGGCGACGAGCCGGTCCGCGAGGGCGGGCAGATCCACGGCCCCGGTCATGGCAGCCGGCTGCGCTCCGCCTGGCGCTGGACCTCCTGCGCGGCCTTGAGCTGGGCGCGCGTGTACATAAGGGCGTGGCTGGCCAGATCCATGCTGTCTTCCCACAGGTTGCGCCAGATGCCGAGGATGCCCTCCAGCGGCTGGCCGACCACCCGCGAGGAGAACGACTCGAAGGTGATGGGCCCCGTATACCCCACCCGGACCAGGGCGCGGAACACGCCTTGGAGATCGACCGTGCCGGAGCCCATGTAGCCGCGGTGGCTGTCGCCGGTGTGGAAATAGCCGATGTCGCCGGCGGTCTCCAGGATCGCCTGGGCCGGATCCGATTCCTCGATGTTCATGTGATAGACGTCGAGATGCGCCTTCACGTTCGGCGCGCCGATCCGGCGGATCATCTCCACCGCCTGGCTCGCGGTGTTGAGCACGTTCGATTCGTAGCGGTTCACCACCTCGAGCCCGAGGGTGATCCCGCTTTGCGCCGCGGTCTCGGCCACCTGGCGGAGCGTGTCCACCGCCATGGCCACGCCCTCGGGGGTGGCGGGGACGTCGTTCTTGCGGAAGGCGGAATGGAGGATGCCGCAGAGATGGGTGGCGCCGGTGTCCCGGGCGACCGCCAGCGCCTGCTCCAGCCGGGCCTTGCCGCGGGCGGCCTTGTTCCGGTCGCCGGACGAGATGTCGGTCTCGGCGTCGAGGCCCATGGAATAGTTGATGCCGATCCCCGCCGCCTCGAGCTGGCGCCGGGTGTAGTCCACGTCGATCAGGCCGGGATCGAGGGCGGGCGCCTCGATGAAGTCGTAGCCGACCTCGGCCGTGCGGGCGATGGCCCGGGCGCATTCCTCATGGCTCCATCCCGCCTCCCAGACCAGGGCGTGGACGCCGAGCTTGTTCATGCCTTCCTCCCTTCGTTTCGCGCGGCCGCCGGTCGCCAGCCCGCGGCCCTCTGGTCAGGTCATAGTCCTTGTCCGGTCAGGCCCTCGGCCGGGCGACGTCGTTCACGCCTTCGAGGTCGGGGGCCTGGCCGTAGCTCATCCGCCGCATCTGATCGATCACCCGCCCCATCTCGGCGTCGTCGAGGATGGGGGGCTCGCCCAGGGTGAGCGCCTGGACGTAGAGCCGGGACAGCGCCTCGAGCTCGACGGCGAGAGCGAGGGCCTGGCCCATGGTCTTGCCGAGCGCGATCTGGCCGTGCTGGCCGAGCAGGCAGCCGAGGCGCCCCTCCAGCGCCGCGAGCGCCGCGTCGCTGAGGGCCTGGGTGCCGAAGGTGGCGTAACGGGCGCAGCGGATGGTGGTCCCGCCGAAGATCCCGGTCATGTAGTGGAAGCTCGGGATTTCCTTGTGATGGACCGCGAGCGTGGTGGCGTAGGGCGAATGGCAATGCACCACGCTGTCGATGTCCGGCCGGGCCTGGAGGATGTCGCGGTGGAAGCGCCATTCCGACGAGGGGCGGCGGGCGCCCTCGTAGGTGCCGTCGAAATACATCTGCACCACGTCGTCCGCGCCCATCACGTCATAAGGCAGCGAGGTGGGGGTGAGCAGGTAGCCCTTGGCGTTGCGCGCCGAGATGTTGCCGGCGGTGCCCTGGTTGATGCCGCAGGCGTTCATCGCGCGGCAGGTCTTCACCATTTCCTCGCGCAAGCGGGCGTCGGTCGGGTCGGTCACGTCAGGCCTCCGGGCTGTCGATGCGGGCGCGCCAGCGGGCGCGATAGGCGGCGAGGTCGGGCAGGCCCGCCAGGTCGGGGGCCTGGAGAGCCAGGGGCGCGGGAGCCGTCCGGGTCTCGTGCCGGGCGAGGAGCGCGGCGCCGGTGGCCTGGCCGGCGCTGTCGGGATTGACGAGCACCCGGGACCCCGGCTGCAGCGCCTGGACCAGCGCGCCATAGAGCGGGTCGCGGACGAAGGCGCCGTCGATCACCACGGTGCGGGCGGGCGGCAGGGCGTCGAGGATCTCGGCGGTGAGGAGCGCGGCATAAAGCACGGCAAGGGTGAAGCGGTCCTCGGGAGCGGCGCCCAGGATCGCGCCGCGGCGGGCGCGGCCGGGAAAGAGCCCCTCGTCGTCGCCGAAGCAGGGGAGCGCGACGGCGTCGGCCGCCACGATCCGGGCGAGGGCGGCGCGATCGGCGGGGCCGCGGGCCTCGCCGGCGACGGCGGCGAACTCGCGCCCCCCCATGGCGAGCATCCCGGGCACCGGCGCCCCGTCCACGGCGGCGTTGCAGCTGACGCCGGGCCGCGCGCGGTCGAAGTCGACGCCCGGACGGTCGGTGAGCGCGACGATCCAGGTGCCGGTGGAGACGACGGTGAAATCGGTCAGCCCCGCCGCCTGGTAGCGGTAGAAGTTCGCCGAACTGTCGTGGATGCCCGAGACCACCCGGGTGGCGGGGTCGAGCCCGGTGCGGGCGGCGATCTCGGGGCGGATGGGGCCGAGAGTCGCCCAGGCCGGCCGGCGCGGCGGCATCAGCCGGTCCCAGCCGCGGCGGGCGAGGATGGCCGCGGGCCGCCGGTCGGGGGCGCACCACAGATGCGACTGGGCGGCGGCGCTGGTGACCTCGTCGGCCATGACACCGGACAGCCGCCAGGACCAGTATTGCGAGGTGTGGAGAAAGGCGCGCGCGCCCGCCACCGTCTCGGGGGCGATCGCCTCCATCCAGAGGAGCTGGCGGGCGGCATGGGCGGCGCCGAGCATGACGAGGCTGCCGCCCCGCTCGCGGAAGCCGTCGGCCTCGGCGCGATAGGCGGCGTCGATCGCGGGCGGCGGCGTCTGCTCGTAGTCCATCATCGGCAGGGCCGGGCCGTCGCGCCCGACCAGCACCCCGGCGCCGCCATGGGCGCAGGGGACGATGGCCTCGATCTCGTGGCGCCCCGCCAGGTCGGCGAGGGCCTCCATCAGCCAGGCCTCGATCCCGGCCAGGTCGTGATGGCGATAGGGTGGGCCGTCGATCACCCGGTTCGGGGCGGAGCGCGTCTCGACCACCGCGCCCGCCGCGTCGATCGCGAAGAGCTTGACGTTGGTCTTGCCGACGTCGAGGACGACCGTCGTCATGGCCGCCTCCGGCGCGACGGCCGCGCGCGGGACGGGCCGGACGGTACGGATCCGCAGCCGGACCGCAGGCCGCTCAGGCGGCCGCGACGATCCGGCGCGGTTGGGCGAAAAAACCTGAGATCATGCGCCCCTCCCCAGAGCCGCGAGATGCGTTCCTTTTTCGTGGAACGTTTCAAGCAGGCTAGCAAACCGGTCGGGGCGCGTCAATCTGCCGCTGGGGGCGCCTCAGGCCGCCTGGGCGGTCTCGATCAGGCGCAAGAGCTTCAGGCTGTCGGCGTGGAAGTTGCGGATGCCTTCGGCGAGCTTTTCGGTCGCCATGGCGTCCTCGTTCATCGCCCAGCGGAAGTCCGGCTCCTTCATCGGGAGGCGCGCGATGCCGGTGGCCATCTCGGGCGACAGGACCTTCTCCAGCGGGGTCTCGTCCGCGGCGAGCTCGTTCAAAAGCTGCGGCGAGATGGTCAGCCGGTCGCAGCCGGCGAGCGCGGTGATCTGGCCGACGTTGCGGAAGGAGGCGCCCATGACCACCGTCTTGACGCCGTTCGACTTGTAGTAGTCGTAGATGCGGCGCACCGACTGCACGCCCGGATCCTCCTCCGGCCCGTAGGTCTTGCCGCTGGCCTTGCTGTGCCAGTCGGTGATGCGGCCGACGAAGGGCGAGATCAGGTAGACGCCCGCATCGGCGCAGGCCGCCGCCTGGGCGAGGCTGAAGATCAGGGTGAGGTTGCAGTCGATCCCGTCGCCCTGCAGGATCTCCGCGGCGCGGATGCCCTCCCAGGTGGCGGCGAGCTTGATGAGGATGCGCTCGCGGCCCACGCCCCGGGCGGCATAGTCGTCGATGATCGACCGGGCCTTGGCGAGCGAGGCGTCGATGTCGAAGGAATAGCGCGCGTCCACTTCGGTGGAGACGCGGCCGGGCACGAGCTTGGAGAGCTCGACGCCGAGGCTGACGGTCAGGTCCTGGGCAATGGCGTCGGAATCGCCCTTGCCGTCGCGCACCGCCCGGGCGAGCTCCTCGGCGAAGGCCGGCTGCTCCATCGCCTTGAGCACCAGCGACGGGTTGGTGGTGCAGTCCTGCGGCTTGAGGTCGCGGACGGCGGCGAGATCGCCGGTGTCGGCGACGACGACGGTCATCGCGCGGAGCTGTTCGAGTCGGCTGGTCATCGGGGTCCCCTCGGATTGTCTCGGGTTGCGGCCAAGGAATGCGCCCGGACGCGGGCAAAGTCAAAGCGCGGCGGCCGGACCGGCTTGACGAAGGATCTGCCGGCGGAGCGCGACGGCTTTGCCGCGCCACCTCCTTGCGGACGCGCGGTTAGTCATGTAGCCTCGACATAACCTTGCGGCAAAGCCCGCAAAACCCTCGGATTCGAACTCATGGCGCAGGACCTCACGGCCCCTGCGCAGGATACTGCAGAGCGGGCGTCCCGGCGTCGCAGCATCGAGCCTGCGCAGGCTGAACCCGAACTGTTCGCGGCTCTGGATCTGGGCACGAACAGTTGTCGCATGTTGATCGCTGCCCCGGACGGCGGCCATTTCCGAATCGTCGACGCCTTCGCGAAATCCGTCCGGCTCGGCATGGGGCTGGAGCGGACGGGGCATCTGTCCCGCGGCGCGATCGGCCGCACGCTCCAGGCGCTCGACATCTGCGCGGACAAGCTGCAGCGGTTCGGGGTGAAGAACACGCGCCTCGTGGCGACCGAGGCCTGTCGGCGGGCGCGCAACGGCGCGCATTTCCTGTCGATGGTCACGCGCGAGACCGGGCTGCGGCTCGAGGTGATCCGCCCGGAGGAGGAGGCGCGGCTCGCCGTCATCTCCTGCGCGCCGCTGGTCGATCCCGAGGCGGAACAGGTGCTGGTCTTCGACATCGGCGGCGGCTCGACCGAGCTGGTCTGGATCGACCTCTCCGAGGTGCCCCCCGAGGCCCGGGCCGAGGCGATCGTCAACCTCAAGGTCAAGGGCGGCGCGCCGGACCGTGGCGCGGCGCGGATCGTCGACTTCATCTCCGTCCCGCTCGGGGTCGCGACCCTGCACGAGCGCTTCGCCGACGTGGCTGACGACGGGGCGCGGTTCGCGCTGATGTCCTGGTACTTCGAGGAGCAGCTGACGAGCTTCAAGCCCTATCTCGACCTGCCCGAGGCCGGGCTCTTCCAGATGATCGGCACCTCCGGCACGGTGACGACGGTGGGGGCGGCGCATCTGGGGCTGCGGCGCTACGACCGGCGCAAGGTGGACGGCATGACCCTCTCGACCGCGGCGATCGACGCGGTCATCCAGCGGTTCCTGCGGCTCGGCCCCTCGGGGCGGCGCAACGACGCGGGCCTCGGGCGCGACCGCTGCGAACTGATCATGTCGGGGGCGGCGATCCTCCAGACCCTGCTCCGGCTCTGGCCGACCGAGGCGATCCGGGTGGCGGACCGCGGTCTGCGCGAAGGGATGCTGTTTTCGATGATGAGCGCGAAGGGCGTGTTCCGCCCCGCCGTGGCGGCTGCGGAATGACCACGGAAAAACCCAGTTCCGGGCGCGGGCGGCGCGACCTGCGGGTGCGGGTCAAGACCGCCAAGGGCCGCAAGCTCAGCTCCACCCTCTGGCTGGAGCGGCAGCTGAACGATCCCTACGTGGCGCGGGCGCGCGCCGACGGCTACCGCGGCCGCGCGGCCTACAAGATCATCGAGATCGACGACAAGTTCGGCTTCCTCAAGCCCGGGGCGCGGGTGCTCGACCTCGGCGCGGCGCCCGGCGGCTGGACCCAGGTGGCGGTCGCCCGGACGAACGCGCTCGGCGACAGGCGCGGCAAGGCCCAGGGCCGGGTCCTGGGCCTCGACCTCCAGGAGATGGAGCCGATCGCCGGGTCCGAGCTGCGCCAGATGGATTTCCTCGAGGAGGGCGCCGACGAACAGGTGCGCGACTGGCTGGGCGGCCAGGCGGACGTGGTGATGTCCGACATGGCGGCCTCGGCCTCGGGCCATCCGCGGACGGACTACCTGCGGATCATGGCGCTCTGCGAGGCGGCGGCGGATCTGGCGGAGGAGGTGCTGGCCCCGGGCGGCGTCTTCGTCGCCAAGGTGCTGGGCGGCGGGGCGGAGCCCGCGCTGGTGGCGCGGCTCAACCGCAGCTTCGCCCGGGTGGCCCATGTGAAGCCCCCGGCGAGCCGCAAGGATTCCTCCGAGAAGTACCTGGTCGCGACCGGATTCCGGGGCGCGCCGACGGCCGAGTGAGGGCCGGCGCGCGGGTCCGGGCCGCAGGGGACGCCCCCGTCCCTTGGCCGCTCTCCCGGGCGGGCGCGGCGGCTGCGGGCGCGTTGGGTCTGTCGCCGTCGATGTCTCCGCCGCGCTCGCGGGCGGACGCGGCGGAAGCCTGCCTTGCGTAACCGCCTGCCACAATGGTCCTGCCGGTGTCGCCGTCCGATCCGGGGCGCGCCACGCGGGCGGCCGGGGGCGATTTCGGCCTGCGCCGGAGGTTGCGGGGACCTGCAAAACCGCTCAAACAGCTCTGGCCTTTCCGCTACCTTGCGAGTCGCAGGCGCCGGCGGGCGCGACAGGGGAGATCGGTCCGGATGACCAGAGCGCTCGGAAAGGCGATCGGCGCTTCGCCGGCGGCGCAGAATGGCGCCGGGCCGCCGCTGCGGCGGATCCCCGGCGGAACCTTCCTGATGGGCTCGGACCATCACTATCCGGAGGAGGCGCCGGCGCATCGGGTGCGGGTCGCGGCCTTCGAGATGGACGAGACCACGGTGACCAACCGCCAGTTCGCGGCCTTCGTCCAGGCGACCGGCTATGTCACCGTGGCGGAGCGTCCGCTCGACCCGGCGCTCTATCCCGGGGCGGATCCGGCGCAGCTGGTTCCCGGCAGCCTGGTGTTCCGCATGACCGCGGGCCCGGTCGACACCCGCGACTATCGCCAGTGGTGGGTCTGGACGCCCGGCGCCTGCTGGCGGCGGCCGGAGGGGCCCGAGAGCGCGATCCGCGGCCGCAAGGATCATCCCGTGGTCCATGTCGCCTTCGAGGACGCGGAGGCCTATGCGGCCTGGGCGGGCAAGGCCCTGCCCACCGAGGCGGAATGGGAGTTCGCGGCCCGCGGCGGGCTCGACGGCGCGGAATTCGCCTGGGGGGCGGAGCTGACGCCGAAGGGGCGGCATGTGGCGAACACCTGGCAGGGGGAATTCCCCTGGCGCAACACCGGGGCGGACGGCCATGCGGGGACCGCGCCGGTGAAGTCGTATCCGCCGAACCCCTACGGCCTCTATGAGGTCTGCGGCAACGTCTGGGAATGGACGACCGACTGGTTCGCGGCGCGCCATGCGGCGGCGAACCCGGACAAGCCCTCCTGCTGCGTCGCCGACAACCCCCGGGGCCCGGGATGGGAGGGGAGCTTCGACCCCGGCCAGCCGGCGATCCGCATCCCGCGCCGGGTGGTCAAGGGCGGCAGCTTCCTCTGCGCGCCCTCCTATTGCCGGCGCTACCGGCCCGCCGCCCGCCATCCGCAGATGGTCGACAGCGGGACCAGCCACATCGGCTTTCGCTGCATCCGCCGGTCCCGGCGGACCCCCGAGCCCCCCGGCCCGGGAGCGCCCTCCCCCGCCTGAAGCCCTGGCCGGGCGGCGCAGGTCGTGTCCCGGGCCGCTGCGACGTCGCGGCGTCCCCGGGGCGCAGGATGAAGTCCAAAGGGCTCCGAGAGTGGCCGGCAAAGGCCTCTCTGGGCAGGGAGCGGGCGCTGGGAACGGGTCGTAACACGCGTGTTATGCGGTATATCTCATTGTATCGTAATGATTTTCAGAAAGTCGTTCATCCAATTGCAATCAAGATTGACGATTTCCGGCGGCGTTTCGGAACGACCTGTCCGAGAGACGTCCGCCAACCCCTCGGGCGCGGTGGCCTCGACCCGTTCCTACTGCTGGAGATCAAGTTAACGCCGCAGATTATCTGTCATGATTTCAAGATATTGACCCGATTTTCACGCGTGAAGTTCCCCTCCTAAAGCGCCGCCGCCTGGAAGAGAGACCGTCGCAGCCCCCTCAGAAGGCCAGGCGATAGCCGACCGCCTCGGCGACGTGGCGTTTCTCGACCGGCTCGGAGGCCTCCAGGTCGGCGATGGTGCGGGCCACCCGCAGGACCCGGTGGTAGCCCCGGGCGCTGAGGCGGAAGCGGCGCGTCGCCTCCTCCAGCAGGGCCTGGGCCTCGGGGGCGGCGTCGGCGGCCGCCTCCAGCAGGTCGCCCTCGGCGTCGGCGTTGACGCTCACCCCCTTGACGCCGTCGTAGCGGTCGCGCTGGCGGGCGCGGGCGGCGGCGACCCGGAGGGCGACCTCGGCGCTCCCCTCCCCCGCCCGCGGCAGGGCGAGATCCTCGACCGAGACCGGGGGCGCCTCCACCCGCAGGTCGAAGCGGTCCATCAGCGGCCCCGAGATGCGGCCGAGATAATCCGCGCCGCAGTCGGGCGACCGGGCGCAGGCGCGCGACGCGTCGGCGAGATGGCCGCAGCGGCAGGGATTGGCGGCCGCCACCAGCAGGAAGCGGCAGGGGTAGCGCACATGGGCGTTGGCGCGCGAGACGAGCACGTCGCCGGTCTCGATCGGCTGGCGCAGGGTCTCGAGCACCGCCCGGGGGAATTCCGGCAGTTCGTCGAGGAACAGCACCCCGTGATGGGCGAGGCTGATCTCGCCGGGCTTCGCCCCCTTGCCGCCGCCGACGATGGCCGCCATCGAGGCGGTGTGATGGGGGGTGCGGAAGGGCCGCGCCCGGGAAATGCCCCCCTCGTCGAGCAGCCCGGCGAGGCTGTGGATCATCGAGGTCTCCAGCGCCTCGGCCGGATCGAGGGGCGGCAGGATCCCCGGCATCCGGGCGGCGAGCATGGACTTGCCCGACCCCGGGGGGCCCACCATCAGCAGGTGATGACGGCCCGCGGCGGCGATCTCGAGCGCGCGCTTGGCCTTTTCCTGGCCCCGGACGTCGGAGAGGTCGCGCCCGCCCGCGGGCGCGGCCACCGCCCCGGGAACGGCGGGCGCGAGGACGGCGCGGCCGGTGAAATGGTTGACAAGGGCCAGGAGGCTCTTGGCCGCGATCACCTGCACCGCCCCGACCCAGGCCGCCTCCGCCCCGCAGCCGGCGGGACAGAGGAGGCCGCAGTCCGCCTCGGCCGCCGCCACCGCCGCGGGAAGCGCGCCGATCACCGTCACCAGCGAGCCGTCGAGCGACAGCTCCCCCAGGGCGACGTTGCCCGAGACCGCGTCCGCCGGCACCACCTCCATCGCCGCGAGCACCGCGAGGGCGATCGGCAGATCGAAATGCGATCCTTCCTTCGGCAGGTCGGCGGGGGAGAGGTTGACGGTGATCCGCTTGGCCGGAAGCGCCAGCCCCATGGAGGCGAGCGCCGCCCGGACGCGCTCCTTCGCCTCCGAGACCGCCTTGTCGGGCAGGCCGACCAGGGTGAAGGCCGGCAGCCCGGCGGCGAGGGCGCACTGGACCTCCACCAGCCGCGCCTCGACGCCCTGGAACGCCACCGTGTACGCGCGCGCGACCATCGCGAATCCCGCCCAAACCTTGGGCAGACTGTGGCAAGGCAAAGGTTACGGCCCGGTTAATCGAGAACAGACCGGGGGTATTGCCTGAAAAAAAGGCAAAAAACAGCCCCTGCGATCACGGTTCCGTGATCGCTCATGCTGCACCTGCGTAAGAATTGCGGCGGCGCGTGACGGGAAAGCCCTTGGCGCGCCGGGACTTGTCGGGCTCGGTAGGCCATTCCCGTCGGCAAGGCAAGGGCTTCCTGCGACCAAAGGCGGAGCAACAAATCGTTTGCGACCGCGTTTGCCTGTGGTCCAATGCCGGGGACGACGCGCTGAAACCCCCTTGCAGCGCGAGTTCGGCAAAGCCGGACGATGTCACGAGGAGGACGCGAGAATGGCTTTCGACGACAGCGGTTCCCGGACGGTCACGAAGCGCGCCATGGGCGCGGAGATGCTCGACGCCGAGACCGAGCTCGCCCTCGCCCGCGCCTGGCGCGACCATGGCGACGAAAGGGCGCTCCACCGCCTCGTCAACGCCTACATGCGCCTCGCCATCGCCATGGCCGCCAAATACCGCCGTTACGGCGCGCCGATGCCCGACCTGATCCAGGAGGCGGGCGTCGGCCTGATGAAGGCGGCGGAGAAGTTCGATCCCGACCGGGGCGTGCGGTTCTCCACCTATGCGGTGTGGTGGATCAAGGCCTCGATCCAGGACTACGTCATGCGCAACTGGTCGATGGTGCGCACCGGCTCCACCTCCTCGCAGAAGGCGCTGTTCTTCAACCTGCGCCGGGTGCGGGCGAAGATCGAGCGCGAGGCTTCGGCCAGCGGCGAGACGGTCGACGGCGACCGCCTGCGCGAGATGGTGGCGGAGGAGTTGCAGGTGCCGCTGCGCGACGTCGAGATGATGGACGCGCGCCTCGCCGGCTCGGACTTTTCGCTCAACGCGCTCCAGGCCGGCGAGGAAGGCCGGGAATGGGTCGAGACGCTGGAGGACGACGCCCCCCAGGCGGCCGAGGTGGTCGCCCGGCGCCAGGACCTCGCCCGGGTGCGCGGCTGGCTCGCCGACGCCCTCGCGACCCTGAACCCGCGGGAGCGGATGATCATCGTCGAGCGCAAGCTGCGCGACGAGCCGCGGACGCTGGAGAGCCTTGGCCAGGAGCTCGGCCTCAGCAAGGAGCGCATCCGCCAGCTCGAGGCGCAGGCCCTGCAGAAGCTGCGCCGGCGGCTGGAGGCGGTCACGGGCGCGGCGGCGGAGACGCTCGCCACCGCCTGAGCCCCGTCCCGGAACCGGCCTCCGGTTCCGCCCCCGCCCGGTTCCGCCGCCCGGTTTCGCCCTCGTCCGGCGGCCTCAGGACAGGAAAGCCGCTCCTTTCGGGGCGGTTTTCGCATGTCCAAGGCGTGGGAGCGTTACGCCACGCTTGCCAGGGGATCGCGGAGGAATTACGTCTCTCGCTTGTCGTTCATGCGGCGTGGCGGGATCGGAGCGTGCAATGCTGAGCGGGCGGAGCGTCCTGCTGATCCTCGGCGGCGGCATCGCCGCCTACAAGAGCCTGGAGCTGATCCGCCTCATCCGCAAGGCCGGCGGCGGGGTCACGCCCGTGCTCACCTCCGCCGCGGCGGAGTTCGTCACGCCCCTGACCGCCTCGGCCCTGGCGGGCGCCAAGGTCTACGGCGCGCTCTTCGACCTGACCGACGAGGCGGAGATGGGGCACATCCAGCTCTCCCGCTCCGCCGACCTGGTGGTGGTCGCCCCGGCGACGGCGGATCTGATGGCCAAGGTCGCGAACGGCCATGCGGACGACCTGGCCTCGACCCTGCTGCTCGCCACCGACAAGCGGGTCCTCTTCGCCCCGGCGATGAACGTGCGGATGTGGGACCATCCGGCGACCCGGCGCAACCTCGCCCGGCTGCGCGCCGACGGGGCGCTGGTCGTCGGGCCCGACGAGGGCGAGATGGCCTGCGGGGAATACGGGCCCGGCCGCATGGCCGAGCCGCCGGCCATCCTCGCGGCCATCGTCGCCGCCCTGTCGCCCCGGTCGCAGTCGCTGGCCGGGCGGCATGTGCTGGTGACCTCGGGGCCCACGCACGAGCCGATCGACCCGGTGCGCTACATCGCCAACCGCTCCTCCGGGCGGCAGGGGGCGGCGATCGCCGCGGCGCTGGCCCGGCGGGGCGCGCGGGTGAGCTTCGTCACCGGCCCGGCGGAGGCGCCCCGGCCCGCGGGCTGCGAGATCCGCGAGGTCGAGACCGCGCGCGAGATGCTGGCGGCGGTCGAGGCCGCCCTGCCCGCCGACGCCGCCGTCTTCGCCGCCGCCGTCGCCGACTGGCGGGTGGCGGCGGCGGCGGGGTCCAAGATGAAGAAGGACGGCTCGGGCCGGCCGCCGGGGCTGGAGCTGGTGGAGAACCCCGACATCCTGCGCAGCGTCGCCGCCCGGACCGAGGGGCGGCCGCGGCTGGTGGTGGGCTTCGCCGCCGAGACCGACGACGTGCTGGCGAACGCCACGGCCAAGCGCCTGCGCAAGGGCTGCGACTGGCTGGTGGCCAATGACGTGAGCCCCGCGACGGGCATCATGGGGGGGACGGAGAACGCCGTGACGCTGATCACCGAAGCCGGGGCCGAGCCCTGGCCGCGCCTGACCAAGGAGGCGACGGCGGAGCGCCTTGCCGACCGCATCGCGGAGGCCCTGGCATGACGCTGGCCGTCGGGGTGCTGCGCCTGCCCCACCACGACCCCGCGCTGCCGCTGCCCGACTACGCCACCGCCGGGGCGGCCGCCATGGACCTGCGCGCCTGCCTGCCGGCGGAGGCGCGGGAGGCGGGGCTGACCCTCGCCCCCGGGGCCCGGGCGCTGGTGTCCACGGGCCTCGCGCTCGAGATCCCCGAGGGCTACGAGATGCAGGTCCGCCCCCGCTCCGGCCTCGCGCTGAAGCAGGGGGTGACGCTGGTCAACAGCCCCGGCACCATCGATGCGGACTATCGCGGCGAGCTCGGGGTGATCGTCATCAACCACGGGGCCGAGCCGGTGGTGGTGGCCCACGGGATGCGCATCGCCCAGGCGCTGGTCGCCCCGGTGACCCGCATCGCCTGGCGCGAGGTCGGGGCCCTGGGCGAGACGGCCCGGGGCGCGGGCGGCTTCGGCTCGACCGGGACGGGAGGGGCGCGATGAGGCTCAGCCGCAAGACCGCGCTCGCCATCGAGGCGGTGGTGGACATCGCCTTCCACGCCCGCCCCGACCCGGTGCAGGCCCGCGACATCACCGAGCGCCAGGGGGTGCCGCACCGCTATCTGGAGCAGGTGCTGCAACGGCTGGTGCGCGAGGGGGTGCTGCGCGGGGTCCGCGGCCCGCGCGGCGGCTACACCCTGGCGCGGGAGCGGCGGCGGGTGACGCTCGGCGACGTGGTGCGGGTGGTCTCGGCCATGGACGCGGAGGAGGAGGCGCTGGAGTTCAGCCCCGGCCTCGGCGCCCAGATCGTCGCCCCGGTCTGGCAGGAGGCGAGCGCGGCGATGCTCGCCCGCTTCGACGCCGTGACGCTCGAGGACCTGTGCCGCAAGGCCGAAGAGCTCGGCATCAAGGCCCACCAGGGGGACCTGGATTTCACCATCTAAAGCGGCATCCGTTCCGGCGGAGGCGGGCCGTCCGCGCCGGATCGTCGTCTTGACCGCCAGAGGATCCCGTCCGGCTGGAGAGGGCTCCAGCCTGCTCGCGCCCCGATGCGGCCGCCCGAACGGCTGTCTGACAAGGGCGCGCGACGGACGGACCGCTTTGACCCGCCCCCGTCCTCGGGTTTAAGGTCGGTCTCCATCCGGACGACCCGAGGAAGCCGCCATGCCCCAGTCCCCGCGCGGACGCATCTTCGCCGACATCACCGAGACCATGGGCGGCACGCCCCTGGTCCGGCTGAACCGCCTGCCCGAGGAGGCGGGAGTCGAGGCGGAGATCCTCGCCAAGCTCGAGTTCTTCAACCCCACCCATTCGGTCAAGGACCGCATCGGCGTCGCCATGATCGACGCGCTGGAGGCCTCCGGCAGGCTCAAGCCCGGGGGGGTGGTGATCGAGCCCACCTCCGGCAACACCGGCATCGGCCTCGCCTTCGTCTGCGCCGCCCGGGGCTACCGGCTGATCCTGGTCATGCCCGAGAGCATGTCGATCGAGCGGCGCAAGATGCTGGTCCTGCTCGGGGCCGAGCTGGAGCTGACCGAGGCCGCCAAGGGCATGAAGGGCGCCGTCGCCCGGGCCGAGGAGATGCTGGCCGAGACCCCCGGCGCGGTCATGCCCCAGCAGTTCGAGAACCCCGCGAATCCCGCGATCCACGAGGCGACGACGGCGGAGGAGCTCTTCGTCGACACCGGCGGCGCCTTCGACGTGCTGGTCTCGGGGGTGGGCACCGGCGGCACGCTGACCGGCGTCGCCCGGGCGCTGAAGCTGCGCATCCCCGGCCTCAAGGTCGTGGCGGTGGAGCCGGAGGACAGCCCGGTGCTCTCCGGCGGCAAGCCGGGGCCGCACAAAATCCAGGGGATCGGCGCGGGCTTCGTCCCCGGGGTGCTGGACGCCGGCCTCATCGACCAGGTGGTGACCATCGGCAACGAGACCGCCTTCGAGACCGCGCGCAAGCTGGCGCGGACGGAAGGCATCCCCGGCGGCATCTCCTCGGGCGCGGCGGTCGCGGCGGCGCTGGAGGTGGCGGCGACGCCGATGGGCAAGGGCAAGCGGATCGTCGTCGTCATCCCGAGCTTCGCCGAGCGGTACCTGTCGACGGCGCTGTTCGAGGGCCTCTGATCCGCCTTGGCCGCGCTCCTCGCCCTTGGGATCTGCGCGCTCCTGCTGGCGCGGCTGGTCCGCTGGCGGGGGGCGTGGCGCTGGATCGCCGCGGCCTTCGCCGCGGTGCTGCTGGCGGCGCAACTGCTTCCCGCCGGCCATCCCTTCCGAGCCGAGGCGACGGCCTGGACCGTGGTGATCCTGTGGCTGGCCGTGGCGGCGGTCCCCATCGGCTTCTACGCCGTCTGGCTTCGCCGCCTGCGCCGTCAGACCGGGGCGGACGCCCCGCCCGATACGCCGCCCCGGGGGCTGGTCCTCTTCCCCCGGGATGCGGCGCTGGCGGCCGAAACCGCCGCGGACCTGCTGGCCGCCGCCCCCGGCGACCGGCTGACCCTCGGCTGGCGCGGCGAGGACGACGCCCTCTCCGGGGTGCTACGCCTGCGCTTCGCCGGCGACCTGGCGGAGGTCGAGCTGTTCCGCGCCGCGGCCCCCGCCGCCGCCTTGATCGCCGCCGCCGAGCGCGAGGCGATGATCCGCGGCGCCGCGCGGATCGGCGCCCTGGTCCCGCCCTGGCAATCCGAGGCGCCCTTCCTGCGCGCGGGATTCAGTCCCCTGGCCGAGGCGGGCGGCCGGCGCTGGCTGGAGAAGCGGCTGTGACCGGCCCGCCACCCAAGGGGGCGGCGGCGACGCCGTCCCGATCCTCCCATCCCACAACCCTGGCCCCCGCATGACCCCGGACGAACTGGAACGCTACGCCCGCCACATCGTCCTGCGCGAGATCGGCGGGCCGGGGCAGCGGCGGCTGCGGGCGGCGCGGGTGCTGGCGGTGGGGGCGGGAGGCCTCGGCTGCCCCGCGCTCGCCTATCTGGCGGCGGCGGGGGTGGGGCGGATCACCCTGGTCGATGACGATACGGTCTCCCTCTCCAATCTCCAGCGGCAGATCCTGTTCGGAACCGGCGACCTCGGCCGGCCCAAGGTCGCCGCGGCGGCCGAGGCTCTGGCCCGGCTCAACCCCGGCGTCGCGGTGGAGCCCCTGCCCCTGCGCCTTGGCCCCAACAACGCCGCCGGGCTGATGGCGAGCCATGACCTGGTCCTGGACGGCTCGGACAATTTCGCCACGCGCTATCTCGTCAACGCCGCCTGCGTGGCGGCGGGGATTCCGCTCGTCGCGGCGGCGATGGCGCAGTGGGAGGGGCAGATCGGCCTCTGGGATCCGGCCCGCGGCGGCCCCTGCTACGCCTGCGTCTTTCCCGAGGCGCCCGCCCCCGGCCTCGCCCCCGCCTGCGCCGAGGCGGGGGTGGTGGGCGCCCTGCCCGGGGTGATGGGCTCGATGATGGCGCTGGAGGCGGTCAAGGCGATCGCCCGCGCGGGCGCCTCCCTGCGGGGGCGGCTGCTGATCTACGACGGGCTCTGGGCCGAGACCCGCAGCATCCGCGTGCATGCGCGTCAGGATTGTTCCGCCTGCCATGGTCTCGGGCTTCAAATGCCGGCGGAGACGCACTAGATTGTCTGTCGGCGGGCTCTGGCCTTCCCGTGTGGGGCACATATCCTGGTGGCCGTAAACATCTTTGAGGGAGTCGGCTCTGTGACTGGTTCTGGCCTATCACACCCGACGCCCACCTGGTTAGCCAGGCTCTCAAGGATTGACCGCACCCACGGTCGCGCCGGGCCCGCCGCCTGGTCCCCGCCCCCGGTCCGAAGGAGCGGCTCGCGGGCTTGCCGAAGGACCGTTTTACGACCTTGCCGAAGGACCGCCTCCCGGCCTTTGCGGAGGACAGCCTTCTGACTTCTTCCCTGACCGAAGCCAAGCGCGCCGCCCGCGCCCAGGCGCTCGAGCGGCGCCAGCGACTCCATCCCGCCGGCGTCGGCTGCGCGCGTCGGGCGGCCGGCCATGCGCTGGCCCTCATCGGCCTTTTGCGCGACGTGCGCACGGTGGCGGGCTACCTGCCGCTGCGCAGTGAGATCGACCCGCGGCCGACCATGCTGGCGCTGATCGGCCTCGGCTACCGGATCGGCGCGCCGGTCGTGGTCGCGCCGGACGCGCCGCTGCGGTTCCGGGAATGGACGCCGCGCGCCCGGCTGGAGCGGGGCGCCTTCGGCGTGTCGCATCCGGTGGAGGGCGACTGGATCGAGCCCGACGCGATCCTCGCGCCGCTGCTCGCCTTCGACGGGGAGGGCTGGCGGCTGGGCTACGGCGGGGGCTTCTACGACCGGACCTTCGCGGCCCTGCGGGCGCAGCGGGGCGTGGCGGCCCTGGGCCTCGCCTTCGCCGGCCAGCAGGTCGGCGCGGTCCCCCACGGACCGGAGGACGAGCGCCTGAACGCCATCGTCACCGAACGCGGCGTCGTCCCACCGGGGGCCTGACGCCCGCGCGCCTTGTCGAAGAGATTTCCGCGCTTTCCCGGCGCGGTCGTTCGCGACCCGTTCACACGGATGAACATCGGGTTTACGGCGCAGAATATCTCTTTTAATTTCAATAGTTTGATCCGATTTTCACGCGTGAAATCCGCGCGCCCCGAAGCTCTCGGTCTGGCAGGCGAGGCTTTCGCAGCGGTCGCTCAGACCGGGGCGAGGCGGACCCCGGCGAAGCCCCCGTCCGCGACCGTGCGGCAGAGGCCGAGCCAGGGGCAGCCGGCGCAGGCCGGCGCGAAGCGATCCTCGGCCACGGCGGCGCGCAGCCGGGCGAGGGTCGCGGCGTCGAGGCGGAGGCGCGTCCCGGGCGTCGGGGTCCGGCCAAGCGCCGGGGCCAGCGCCGCCGCGGCCCGGGCGTCCCGGGCGAAGGTCGAGGGGTCGTCGCAGTGGCGGTCCGCCTCCCCGGCCAGCGGGGCGCAGACCTCGTCGGGGCCGGCGACCACCTCGACCTCCTCGCCGGCGGCGAGGCGGGCGACCACCCGGTCGTAGCCTTCGACGAAATCGGGGCTGTAGCCCGTGCCCACATAGGTGAGCACGCAGAGCAGGTGGTGGGCGCGCAGCCGGACGACCATCCGCGCGCCCTCCGAAATCAGCGGACGGCGACGCGCAGCGCGGCGGCGGCCACGGCGGACTTCAGCCCGGCGCCGACCAGGAAGGGCGCGACGCCGGCGGCGAAGGCCTTCTCCGGGCCGATCAGGGTCGCGAGCCAGGCGAAGCCGAGGGCGAGGCAGAGCAGGTTGCCGCCGAGCATCGCCGCGAAGGAGCGGACGACCGCAGCGCCCGTCCAGCCGCGCTCGGCCAGCCAGCCGGTCATCGCCGCCACCAGCGGAAAGGCGAAGAGATAGCCGGCGGTGGGGCCGACGAAGGGCGCGAGCCCGAACTTGCCGCCGGCGAGCACCGGCAGGCCGACCGCCGCCTCGCCGAGCCAGGCGAGCACGGTCAGCGCCCCGAGCCGCCAGCCGTAGAGCGCGCCGATCAGCGTGACCGCCAGGGTCTGCATGGTGACGGGCACCGGAACCATCGGGATTTCGACGCGCGAGGACAAGGCGAGGATCACGGTCCCCGCGATCACCGCCGCGAACTGGACGGCGGCGGGACGCTCGCCCAGCCGCAGCGGGCTGAAGGAACGGGCGAAGGCGGGCTGGGTCATCGAAAGCTCCAGGTTGCGGGACGGACCCAGACCTAGACGGCCCTCGGCCCCGTCTCAAGCGCCGGTTTGGCGCACCGGTTTCGCCCGGGCGAAGGTCAGGATCATCCAGCCGAGCATCAGGGCGTTGAGCATG
>CBDEVG010000023.1:0-63887 GCA_965243535.1 Amaricoccus sp. | reverse complement strand
AAGCGGCGGCGGAGCGGGTCGCCGCCCATACCGACTGTGGACCGTCTTCGTGTCGAGCGACCCGAAGGAATGCTACATCGTCTCGACCCCCAAGAGCAGCGTCGCCAAGCGCGACGGCAAGGAAGCGCAGGTAGATCGTGGGACGATCAATCTCTTCGTTCGCTTCAACCCGAGCGAAAGCGTGAAGAACGAGGTGAGCTTCACCGGCGGCTACCCGTTCAAGCCCGGCAATCCGGTCAAGCTCGTGGTGGGCTCCGAGAGCTTCTCCCTCAACCCGGGCCCCGGCGACGCCAGCGGCTGGGCCTGGCCGGCGGCGGCGGACGATTCGCGGATCGTCGGCTCGATGCGCCGCGGCTCCTCGGCGGTGGTGACCGGCGTCTCCTCCCGGGGCACGACCACGATCGACACCTTCTCGCTGTCGGGCTTCACCGCCGCGGTGAACGAGGCGGAGAGCCGCTGCAAGTGATCCGCCGCGGGGCCGCCCCGGAGCGGCCCGCGACGCGGGCGCAGGGGCGCCCCGCCGCCGGCGCGGGGTCGCGGCTTCGCGCCCCCCGGCCGTGACGCGCCAGGAACGAAGGGTCCCCCCATGCGCCGCCTCTACCACCAGCCGCTCTCGCCGTTCTGCCGCAAGATCCGCCTCGTCCTTGCCGAGAAGGCGATCGAGGTGGAGCTGATCGAGGAGAAACCCTGGGAACGCCGCATGGATTTCCTGCGGATGAACCCGGCGGGCCAGGTGCCCGTGCTGAAGATCGACGACCTGATCCTGGCGGATTCCGGGGCGATCTTCGAATACCTGGAGGAGACCCAGCCGGAGCCGCCGCTGCTGCCCCAGGACCCGGCCATGCGGGCCGAGGCCCGGCGGCTGGCCGCCTGGTTCGACGACAAGTTCCACCGCGAGGTGACGGCGAACCTGCTCTACGAGCGGGTGAACAAGAAGCTGTCGAAGTCCGGCTATCCCGAGAGCGAGCGGATCAAGGCGGGGCTGAAGAACATCCGCTATCACCTCGACTACATCGGCTGGCTCATGGACCATCGCCGCTGGCTGGCGGGCAACCAGATGACCATCGCGGATTTCGCCGCGGCGGCGCAGCTGAGCTGTCTCGACTATGTGGGCGACGTGGACTGGACCCGCAACGAGGGGCTCCACCAGTGGTACGCCAAGATCAAGTCGCGGCCGGCGTTCCGCTCGATCCTCGCTGACCTGGTCCCGGGCTTCACCCCTCCCGCCCATTACGCGGATCTCGACTTCTGACATGGGGGCCGCCGACCCGGCCGACCTGACCCGCCGGGTGAAGGCCCGCGCGCGGCAGGAGGGTTTCACCGACGCGGGCGTCTGCGCCCCGGGCGCGATCCCCGAAGCGGCCGGGCGGCTCGAGGCCTTCGTCGCGGCGGGGTTTCACGGCGACATGGGCTGGATGGCCGAGCGCATGGGCTGGCGGGGGAACCCGGCCGCCCTCTGGCCCGCGGCGCGGTCGGTGGTGATGCTGGCCGAGGCCTACACCCCCCACGAGGACCCGATGGCGGTCGTGGGGATGCCCGATCGCGGCGCGATCAGCGTCTATGCCCGGGGGCGCGACTACCACGACATCGTCAAGGGCCGGCTGAAGCGGCTGGGGCGCTGGCTGGCGGCCGAGACCGGGGCGGAGATCAAGGTCTTCGTCGACACCGCCCCGGTGATGGAGAAGCCCCTGGCCCAGGCGGCGGGGCTGGGCTGGCAGGGCAAGCACACCAACCTGCTGTCGCGGCGGCTGGGGAACTGGTTCTTCCTCGGGGCAATCTTCACCACCGCGGAGCTGACGCCGGACGCGGCGGAGCGCGAGCATTGCGGCAGTTGCCGCGCCTGTCTCGACGCCTGCCCCACGGGGGCCTTTCCCGCGCCGTTCCGCCTCGACGCGCGGCGCTGCGTCTCGTACCTGACCATCGAGCACAAGGGGCCGGTGGAAGAGGCGTTGCGGCCGCTGCTGGGCAACCGGATCTATGGCTGCGACGACTGCCTGGCCGCCTGTCCCTGGAACAAGTTCGCCGCAGAGGCCGCGGACGCCTGCGCCTGGGCGCGGATCGAGCTGGCCCGGCCGGAGCTCTCCCACCTCGCCGGCCTCGACGACGCGGCCTTTCGCCAGGTCTTCGCCGGCTCGCCCATCAAGCGGATCGGGCGGGACCGCTTCGTGCGCAACGTGCTCTACGCCATCGGCAATTCGGGCGAGCCGCGCCTCGCCGCGGCGGCGCGGGCGCGGCTGGAGGACCCCTGCCCCACCGTGCGGGACGCGGCCCGCTGGGCGCTGGGGCGGCTCGAAGGCGATCTGGGCGTCGGGCTGCGGAGGTCCGGCGAGGGATTTTCGTGACCCCGGCTGAAGGTCGCGCCGATTGAAGGTCGCGCCGGTCGAGCCCCCCGGTCCCGCGCGGGACCGACGCAAGGGGGCGCGACGAGGCGCGCCGGAGCGACCCGCCGGGATCTGCGGGCAGGCGCTCAGCCCTGGGCGGCCAGGTTGCGCCGCGCCGTCGAGGCCAGGGGGTGATCGGGCTGCGAGCGGATGAGGCGCAGCCAGTAGTCCCGCGCGGTCATGCGGTCGCCGGTTTCCGCGGCGGCGGCGGCGGCCTCGAAGAGCCCCTCCGCCAGCGTCGGGTCGAGCGCCAGCGCCCGGTCGGCCTCGATCGCCGCGGCGGCCGGATCGCCGCCGCGCCGCAGGGCCGCGGCGCGCAGCGCATGGGCCTGGGCGTCGTCGGGCTCGACCTCCAGCAGGGCGGAGAGGGTCGCGGCGGCGGCGCCCCAGTCGCCGAGGCCCGCCTCGGCCCGGGCGGCGAGCAGGAGCTGGGCGGGGGTGGGCGCGGCGATCCGGGCGAGGTTGACGAGGCCCTGGCGCGCGAGGTCCGGCCGACCCGCCTCGAGCCACAGCCGCGCCGCGTCCTCCAGCACCGAGATCCGCAGGGGGAGCGGCAGGGCGCGGCGGCGGTCCTCGCCGAGCCGGGTCAGGATCAGCGCGGCCGAGCCGTAGGCGCCCATCGCCTCCAGCGCCTCGGCCTCGCAGAGCTCGGCCTCGGTCCCGCCGCCCAGGCGCTTCCAGACCGAGGCGGCCTCCCGGGCGGCCGGGGCGTCGGCGGCGATGGCGAGGCGGCAGTCCTCGGCGGAGCGGATCTCGGCGGCGGCGGAGGTCGCCGTCGCCACCGCCATCGCCGCGAGCGCCGCGCGGAAAAGGGCTCTGTGCATGGGCGCGGCGATCTCCTAAGAGCTTGGGGCATGACCCGCCCCGTTCTCCTGTCCCTCGGCCATGGCTACTCGGCCCAGGCGCTGGCCGCAAGCCTCGGCCCCGACTGGCATGTCATCGCCGGAACCCGCGACCCGGCCGCCGCCGCCCCTCGCGAGCCGCTCGACTGGCGCGACGGCCCCGCGGTCGAGGCCGCCATCGCCCGCGCCTCCCACGTGCTCGTCTCCGCCCCGCCGGAGGCCGAGGGCGACCCGATCCTCGCGCGCTTCGGCCCGGCGCTGGCGGCCCGGGGCCCGGAGTGGGTGGGATACCTTTCCACGACCGGGGTCTATGGCGACCGCGACGGCGGCTGGGTGGACGAGGACACCCCCCTCGCCCCGGCCAACGACCGCAGCCGCTGGCGGGTCGCGGCCGAGGCCGCCTGGCGCGCCACCGGCCTGCCGGTCGAGAGCTTTCGCCTCGCGGGCATCTACGGACCCGGGCGCAGCGCGCTCGACCGGCTGCGGGCGGGTCGGGCCCAGCGGATCGTGAAGCCCGGCCAGGTCTTCAGCCGCATCCACGCGGAGGACATCGCCCAGGCCCTGGCGGCCTCGATCGCGACGCCCCGGCCCGGCGCGGCCTGGAACCTCGCCGACGACGAGCCGGCGCCGCCCCAGGACGTGATCCTCTACGCCGCCGAGCTTCTGGGCATGGAGCCCCCGCCGGAGATCCCCTTCGACGCCGCGGATCTGTCGCCGATGGCGCGCAGTTTCTACAGGGAATCGAAGCGGGTCTCGAATCGCCGGCTGCGCGAGGTCCTAGGCGTTTCGCTGCGTTTTCCCACCTATCGCGAGGGATTGCGGGGGGTGCTCGCGGCCGGCGGATAGGGGGCGCCGGCGCCACAGGCCCGGGGGAAATCCGCCACAAGGCGCATCAAGGCTGGCGCGAGCCGCTTTTTTCGCCATAGATCGACCGAAAGCGCCGGGGCGGAAAACGCCTCCAAGGGAACGAAGGCAGGGCGATGGCAGGACGGCGCGGCGGCGCATCGGTTCCGACGCTGATACTGGCGAGCGTATCCGCGATCGCCATGAGCGCGTCCGCGCAGGCCGAGACGGTGCGGCCGAGCGTCAACCTCTACGGCATGACCGGCCTCATCGACATGCCCTCGGCGCAGGACCAGCCCGACGCGCAGATGACGCTGAGCTACAGCTATTTCGGCTCGACCCAGCGGCGCAATTTCAGCTTCCAGCTGTTGCCCCGGGTCTCGGCGGCGATCCGCTATTCCACCATCGACAACTGGGGCCAGCGGGACGAGGACACCGGGATCTACAATCCCAACTACGATCTCTTCGACCGCAGCTTCGACCTGCAGTTCACCCTGCTGAAGGAGGGCGAGTGGCGGTGGTGGACCCCGGCGATCGGCCTCGGGTTCCGCGACCTGCTCGGCACCGGCGTCTATTCGAGCGAATACCTGGTCGCCACCAAGACGCTCGGCGACTTCACCGTCACCGGCGGCCTCGGCTGGGGACGGCTGTCGCGGACGAACACCATCACCAATCCGTTCTGCGAGGTCTCCGACAGCTTCTGCGACCGGGAGAACGACTTCGGCGAGGGCGGCAAGCTTTCGGCCACGACCTTCTTCCACGGGCAGAACGTCGGCCTCTTCGGCGGCGTGGAATGGCAGAGCCCCATCGACGGGCTGAGCTTCAAGGTCGAGTATTCGTCCGACGACTACAAGCGCGAGCGCAAGAGCCCCTCGTCGGACTTCAAGGTGAATTCCCAGTGGAATTTCGGCGCGGAGTATCGCCCGCGCCCGGGGATCACCGTCGGCGGCTACTACATGTACGGCTCCTCCGTCGGCTTCAACATCGCCCTCTCGGGCAACCCGCTGAACCCGATCGTGCCGCCCGACTTCGGCACCGGCCCGCTGCCGGTGAACCCGCGGCCGGCGGATGCGCCGATGGGCACGAACTGGGCCGTCAACCCCGTCTCCATCGACAAGCTCGCCAAGGCCCTGGCGGAGATCCTCAACGCCGAGGGCATGCGGCTCGAAGGCTTCTCCCCGGCGCCGGACGGGCGCCGCGTCGAGGTCTCGGTCACCAACAACCGTTTCCAGAGCGACCCCAAGGCCTATGGCCGCACCGCGCGGGTGCTGGCGGCGGGCCTGCCGGCCTCGGTCGAGGTCTTCGACATCACGATGGTGCAGGACGGGTTGCGCACCACCACGGTCAGCGTCGACCGGACCGATTTCGAGAACGAGATCTCGCGGCCGAACGCGGGCCAGCGGAACTGGGAAAGCGTCGGCATCACCGGCGCGACGCCGCGGATGGCCGACAACGCCTGGCGGCGCGAGGCCTATCCCGACTTCTCCTGGAGCCTGGTGCCCGCGCCCTTCCTGACCCTGCTGACGCCCGGGGACCCGATCCGCATCGGGCTCAACATCGACCTCAACACCAACACCTACCTGGCGCCCGGCCTGTTCGTGACCGCGGACGTCAGCCAGCCGGCCCTGAACATCCCGAACGACCCCGGCCCGTCGGAATCGAACCTGCATCCGGTGCGCTCCGATTCGCCGCGGTACTATGCGGGCTATGCGCCGAAGATCCCGGAACTGTCGCTGAACTACCTGTTCAAGCTCAATCCCGACACCTATGCGCGGCTGTCGGGCGGCCTGCTGGAGCGGATGTACGGCGGCGTCGGCGGCGAGATCCTGTGGAAGCCGGTCGACCAGCGCTGGGGCCTCGGCGCCGACCTGAACTGGGTGGCGCAGCGCGACTACGACGATCCGTTCGGCTTCGACTACTACGACTACGACGTGGTGACGGGCCATGCCTCGCTCTACTGGGACACCGGCTGGTACGGGTTCGAGACCCAGATCGACGCGGGCCGCTACCTGGCCGGGGACTGGGGCTCGACCTTCTCGCTCAGCCGCCGCTTCCCCAACGGCTGGGCGGTAGGGGCCTATTTCACCCTGACCAACGTCACCGAGGACGATTTCGGCGAGGGCAGCTTCGACAAGGGCGTCTGGATCGAGATCCCCTTCCGCTGGACCGTGCCCTTCGAGACCCGGGCGAACAACTCCGTCTCGCTCACCTCCGTCTCCCGCGACGGCGGGGCGCAGCTGGAGCAGTCGAACGCCCTGTGGCCGATCGTGCGCAACTACAGCCGCTCGCAGCTCGAGCGCAACTGGGGGTCCTTCTGGCAATGAGGCCCTATCTCGCCGTCCTGGCCGCGCTGGCGATCGCCGCCTGCTCCAACGGCAAGTTCAATCCCATCGTCGAAGGCGCGGTGAACGAGATCCTGCCCGGGGACCGGGCGCCCGACGGCGCGACCACGGCCCCGCCCCGCGGGCCGGTCACCCGGGAGCAGCTGACCCGGGCCGACATCGCGACCGTGCGCGGCAAGCTGCCCGGGGACAAGCAGCCGACGTTCTTCTTCGCCGCGAGCAACAATGGCGGCTACGTCACCTACGCCTCGAGCTTTCGCCAGACGCTGACGCTGCGCGGCTCGCAGATCACCGGGTCGCGCGGCTTCGGCTGGGACCTGCTCTCGGCCGCCTCCAGCTCCCCCGACCCGCTGGCCACCCCGATTCCCCCCGGCCGCTGGCCCGCCACGGTGACGCGCAGCTACGAGCTCCATGCCTTTGCGCCGCAGGGACGAATCGAGACCTTCACCTGCCGCTACGAGTTCGGCGCGGTGCGGGACATCGTGATCGTCGAGCAGGTCCACCGCGGGGTGGAAGTCTCGGAGACCTGCGAGAACGACCACATGAGCTTCGAGAACCTGCACTTCGCCGATGTGAACACCGGCATGGTCTGGCGCTCGATCCAGTGGCTGGGGCCGAAGCAGGGCGTCATCGACATCGAGATCGTCGTTCCCTACACCGGTCGGCGGGGCTGAGCCCCCTGGCATGATGATCTGCTGCGGCTGATCCCCCGTCTGATTTCCTGCGCCAGAGCCGTGTTTCCCCAGCAGATCGGCCTCGCGGGGCGCAGCGGGTTTTCCCATGCGTGAAACGACAAAAAGGCGACGTTTCCGTCGCCTTTTGCTCAGGTCGCACCCTATTTTCACCCGGAGGACAGCGCGCCGTCGAGCAGCGCGCTGTCTCTCTTCACCCCATCGGGATGAAGCTTAGGCGATCAGGAGTCGTCGTTGGAGATCGCGTAGGCGACGGCGGCGAGACCGATCACGGGGATCAGCCAGGCAGCGTTGAAGCCGCCGGCCGGGGCCGGCTCAGCCACGACGATCTCTTCCTCGGCGGGCGCTTCGAACACGAGCGCGCCGGCGAAGGCCTGACCGGCCAGCAGGAGCGCCGTCGCAGTGCTGACGATGAACTTCATTGTTATCCTCCTAAGAGTGCGGGTCTGCGAAACCTCTAGCTCACCCGGACCTGCGAGCGGGCCAGCTAATGCCTTGGAGATTAGCCCCCTTGCGTCCGCACATTCAATCTAGGAAATCCGGCATCCCCAGTAAATCGTGAATGTTGTCAAATGAGCAACACCGGCGTCCCGACCTGGACGCGGTCGTAGACCTCCAGGATGTGCTCGTTGAAAAGCCCGATGCAGCCGTTCGACGACTGCCGCCCGACCTTGCGGATGTCGTTGGTCCCATGGATGCGGTAAGCGCCGGGAAAGCCGAGGTTGAGCGCGCGCAGGCCCAGGGGATTGTCCGGCCCCGGGCCCACATAGCGGGGCAGGTCGGGGTTGCGGGCGATCATGTTGTCGGTCGGCCGCCATTCGGGATCGGGCCGCTTCAGCGTGATCGTGGTGCGACCACGGCGGGTCAGGTCGCCATTCATCGGCACCGAGGTCGGATAGATCCGGTAGAACCCGTCCGCGGTCCACAGATGCAGCACGCGGTCGTTGGTGTCGGCGAGAATCGCGCTATTCTCAACCGAACCGAAATAATCCTGCCAGTTGCGGCTGATCGAGCCGGAGACTCGCCGCTTGAGCGTGCCGGAGTCCTGGGAATCCGGCACATAGGCGCGCAGCGGGTCGCCGTCGGTCTCGACCTCCTGGGCGAAGGCGCCGGCGGAGGCGCCCGCGAGCGAGACGCCGGTCGCCGCCGCGCCGAGCGCGAGCCGGCCGAAGCCCCGCCGATCCATCCTCAACACTTCGTCCGACATCGTCTCGATCTCCTGTCCTGCCGTGTTCCGCCCGGTTCGCTCGCCCTTTACGGCGAACGGAAAAGTAATCGACGCAAACGGTTGCGGCAATTCACACTTCGTTCAGAGTAAATAGGCGGCGTGCAAATCCGTTTGAACGCGCCTGGGAAAACCTCTACTCCTCGGGATCGGTCCCCACAAGTCCCGGACAATCCATGAGCCGTGTCGCCCTCGTCGTCGCCGCAGCCGCAGTCGCCGCAGCCTGCGCCCCCACCCAGCCCACCGGGGGCGTGCCGCGCCTGACCCCCGCCGACGCAGGCCCGATCCGGCTGCGCCAGCTCGACGCGGTCAACGCGGCGCGGATCTCCGAAGGGTTGCAGCCGCTCCAGCTCTCCGCAGAGTTGAACGCCGCCGCCGACACCCATGCGGGCGACATGTCGGTGCAGAAGCGCGCCTGGCATTTCGGCTCGGACCTGACCAGCTGGCGCGAGCGCGCCTTTCGCGCCGGCTATCGCGGCGAGGTCTTGGGCGAGAACATCTTCGAGGGCTCCGACACCGAGCTGACCGTGTTGAAATACTGGCTCGAGGTGCCGGACACCCGCCGGGTGATCATGGAGCCCGCCGGGCGCTACCTCGGCCTCGGCTGGCACCAGGATCCCGGCGGCAAGCTGTGGTGGGTGCAGCTGGTCGGCGCCTGACCCCCCTGCTCGGGGGGCCGGCCGGGCGTTTGTCCAAAGCGGCTCCCTGTCAGGACCTGGCCTGTCAGGACTTGGCGCGGTCGAGCGCCTCCTGGCAGGCCGCCTCGTCGCCCCGGTCGAGGGCGGCCTGAGCCTCGTCTAGGGCGGCCGCCTTGCCGCCTTCCGTCGCCCCGCCGGCCACTTCGGCGGCCGTCCCGCCGCCCTGCTGCTGGGCCTGGGCGTCGTCGGAAGAAGTCGCCACGTCGGGGCCGGTCCCCAGCGGCATCTGCGTCCCGTCCTTGGCCGCGCCTCCCGAGGGGGCCATGTCGCCGCCCATGCCATGGGCCTGTTGCCCGTCGCCGGCCTGGGGCACGGCGGTCTCTCCGAGCGGCGCCTGGGTCCCGTCCTTGGAGACGCCCTGGCGCATCTGGGCCAGGTCGGCGCGGCAATCCGCAAGGGCCGCGCCGCCGGTCAGGGCGAGGAGCGCGGCCGAAGTCAGGGCGAGGCTGAAACGTGTCATCGCAAGGTCGCTCCCTGTGGTTGGACAGGGGCAACCAGCGGCGGCGCGGACTTGTTCCGTCCGCGGCGGGATCAGGCGAGGATGGTGACCGGCACGCCCAGGGGGGTCATCGCCCAGATCTCCTCGATCTCGGCGTTCTTGACCGCGATGCAGCCGGCGGTCCAGTCCTTCTTGCCGTTGTTCATCGCGCGCTCCCGCGGGCGCATCGGCTCGCCATGGATCATGATGTTGCCGCCGGGGTTCACCCCGAGACTGCGGGCGCGGGCGACGTCCTCGGCGTTGGGATAGGTGATCCCGAGGCTGAGGAAGTATTCGCTGCGGGGATTGCGGCGGTCGATCCAGTAAAGGCCCTCGGGCGTGCGGCCGTCGCCTTCCGCCACCTTGTGGCCAGTGGGCGAGAAGCCCAGGTCGATCGCATAGCGTTTCAGGATTTCCTGGCCTTGGCGCAACTCCAACACGCGCTTGGACTTCGAGACGACGATATGATTGGCGCGCGGCCCCATCGGCGGGGCGAAGGCCCCGGCGGGGGTCGCCGCCAGTCCCAGCGCCGCTCCGCCGAGGGCGAGCAGGCTGCGTCTCGTCACGAGGCCCTTGGGATCGCCCAGCTTCATCTCACTGCCCATCTTGTTGTTGTCGGGTCCCTTGGGGGACCTCGTCGTTAACGCCTCATTTGCTTAAGGATAGGCTAAGGCGCCGCCCAGCGCGCAAGCGGAATCTCGCCGAAGCCGCCGGGAGGGCGGGTTTCAGCGCGCCGCTGTGGCGCGGCGGACGCGCTCGGAGGCGGATTTGAGCTGTCCGCAGGCAGCCATGATGTCCTCGCCCCGCGGCGTGCGCACCGGCGAGGCGTAGCCCGCCCGGTTGACGATTCGTCCGAAGGCCTCGATCCGGTCCGGGTCGGACCGCTCGTAAGGGGCGCCGGGCCAGGGATTGAAGGGGATGAGGTTGATCTTGGCCGGGATCCCCGCGATCAGCTTCACCAGCCGGCGGGCGTCGGCGTCGCTGTCGTTCACGCCTTTGAGCATGACGTATTCGAAGGTGATCCGTTCGGAATTCGACAGCCGCGGATAGGCCCGGCAGGCGTCGAGCAGGGCCGCGATGTTCCATTTCCGGTTGATCGGCACCAGCACGTCGCGCACCGGATCGGTGGTGGCGTGGAAGGAGATGGCGAGCAGGCAGCCGATCTCCGCGCCGACCCGGGCGATCTCGGGCACCACGCCGGAAGTGGACAGGGTGATGCGGCGCCGCGACAGGGCGAGGCCGGCGCCATCCATGGCGATCTTCATCGCATCGCGCACCGCCTCGAAATTGTAGAGCGGCTCGCCCATGCCCATGAGCACGACATTGGAGACCAGCCGCTTGTCGACCGGCGTCCGGCCCCAGTCGCCGAGGTCGTCCCGGGCCGCCAGGATCTGGCCGACGATCTCGGCCGCAGTCAGGTTGCGCACCAGCCGCTGGGTGCCGGTGTGGCAGAAGGAGCAGGTGAGCGTGCAGCCGATCTGGGAGGAGACGCAGAGCGTGCCGCGGTCTTCCTCGGGGATGTAGACCGTCTCGATCTCGCCGCCGCCCGCGACCCGCAGCAGGTACTTCCGGGTGCCGTCCGCCGAGATCTGGCGCTCGACCACCTCGGGCCGCTCCAGGCTGAACAGTTCACCCAGGCGGGTGCGCAGGTCCTTGGCGAGGTTCGACATCTCGGCGAAGTCCCGGACGCCGCGGTGATAGATCCACTGCCAGACCTGCTCGACCCGCATGGCGGCCTGGCTCTCCGGCGCGCCCGCCTCGGCCAGCGCCGCGCCGAGCGCCGCCCGGTCGAGGCCGATCAGGCTGCGCCGCGCGCCTTCGGGCAGGCGGCGGGGCAAGGCGGCGAAGTCCGGGACGATCGGGGCGGTCTGCATGGCGATTCCGGGGATGACGGGATGGGCGAACATAGTCGCAAACCCCTTCGAGCGCCAGTGGCCCGCGCGACTTCCGCCCGACGCCCCCGCGCGAAGGCCTCCACGAAGGACCCGGCCGCCGTCAAGGATCGCGCAGGCGACCGCGGATCTGCCGCGGCCTGTCCTTGACGGCGGCCGGCGCCCTCCCCTCCTCGAACAAGCGTGTTGGAGACGCAGGCGACGTCTTGAACCGCCTTTCGGCGAAAGTCCCTCCCTGCGGCCAATCCCCCCGAGGGGCCTTGGCGCCCTGAGGCGGCACGCCGACCGGCCCGAGCGGGGGCTCGATGCCCCCCGAGGGCCGCGCTCCGGCCGAGGTCCGGCCCTCACCGCAGGAAACAGACCGCCCGCCCGTCCTCGCGCAGGGTCGCCGCGCCCTTCTGGATCGACGCCCCGCGCCGGTTGATGAAGGCGGTGCCCGACACCGGCGAGCGGTCCTGCGGGTCGGGCAGCACCGCCATCAGCCGCGCCGCCCGCTGGGGCCCCAGATCCGCCGCCGAGGTCTTCCAGTAGCGCTGCGCCGCCGCCTCGACGCCGAAGACGCCCTCGTCGAACTCGGCGATGTTGAGGTAGACCTCCATGATCCGCCGCTTGGGCCAGAACACTTCGATCAGCACGGTGAACCCCGCCTCGAGCCCCTTGCGCAGCCAGGTCCGTCCCGGCCAGAGGAAGACGTTCTTGGCCACCTGCTGGCTGATGGTCGAGCCGCCCCGAAGCCGGTCCTTGTCCTCGAGCGCCGCCCGGATTCCGGTCAGGTCGAAGCCCCAGTGCCCGCAGAAGTTCGCATCCTCCGCCGCCGCCGCGCTCAGGGGCAGCCAGTCGGACATGCGATCGAGCGCGCGCCACTCCTGGCTGATGTCGCCCAGGCGCATCCGCTCGGAGAGCATCAGCCAGTTGGTGGGCGGGTCGACGAAGCGGAAGAGCATCACCAGCACCAGGGCGAGCGCCGCCGCCCCCAGCGCCGCCAGACGCAGGACCCGCCAGAAACCGAGGATGAGGCGACGCGTCCCGGGCCTTGCCATGGGCCCTTGTCGCTGCAATCGCCCGGCCGGGCAAGCGCCCCGGAGCGGGGCGCGCCCTTGCGTCTCAGGACTCCTCGGCGGCGAGCTGCGTCTCGATGCGGACCGTCACCGCGTCGCCGATCAGCGGCAGGAGCACGTCCATCCCCCAGTCGCTGCGCCGGATTTCCGCCAAGGCGGAAAAGCCCACCTTGGCCTCGTGGGTGAAGGGATGATCGGCGAGCGATCCGTTGAAGGTCACGCGCAGCTCCGCCGGATGGGTCTCGCCGCGCAGGGTCAGGTCGCCGCGGACGAGGCCCGTGTCGGGGCCCGTCACCTCGATCCCGGTCGAGACGAAGCGGATCGGCGCGCCGGCCAGGAAATCCTCGCTGCCGGCGATCATGCCGTCCATGTCGGTCTCCTCCGGGGCGGGAAAGTCGGTGCGGACCGAGGCCGGATCGATCTCCACGGTCAGGGTCGAGGCCGCCGGGTCCTCGGGCCGCCAGTCGAGGCGCGCCTCGGCGCCGACGAAACGGGCGGTCCACTGGGAGAGGCCGAGATGGTCGAGGCTCCAGGTCACCGAGGTATGGGCCGGATCGGCCAGGTAGACCCCGGCGGGCGCGGGGGAGGGAGCAGGGGCCGGCGCCTCGGGCGAGGCGGCGAAGGCGGGCGCGGCGGCGAGCAGGGCAAAGAGCAGGCGGTGCATGGGGTGAAACCTTCTGAACATGGCTCCGCCGGCCGACGCCTTGGGCCGGCGCGGCGGAAACGAGGGGTTGAGGAAAGCGTCGGGCCTCGGCGGCCGACGATCGGCGAGCGGGAAGCGGCCGGGCGCCTCAGGCGGCGAGGGGCGCGCCGATCACCTCGATCCCGTGCCGGGCGCAGGCCTCGGCCAGGGCGGAGAGGCGCTCGGCGGTGACGGGCGCGGGCGGAGGCAGGCCCGGGCCCTCGGCCGGCCGGCCCATGCCGCGCAGCAGCGCCTCGAAGTCGCCGCCGCGCATGATGGTGAGGCAGCGCGCGCCCTCGGGCGAGACCACCCGGAACTGGTGCGGCACGTCCTTGGGCGCGAGGAGCGTCTCGCCCGGACCGGCGAAGCGGGTCAGCCCGCCGACCAGGAACCGCATGCGCCCCTCCAGCACGTGGAAGGCTTCGTCCTCGGTGCGGTGGACGTGCAGGGGCGTCGCCTCGCCCGCGGGCATCCAGTGCTCGACGACGCTGAGCCCGTCGCGGCCGGCGCTGGCGGGCAGGCGGATGGCGACCCGGGTGTCGCCGAACCAGAATTCTTCGACGCCGAGGCCGAAGCAACGGAGCAGGGTCATGGTGGGCTTCCTTGCTGGAATGTCCCGACCCTAGCCCCGAGGGGGGCGCCGCGCTTCCTAATTGCTTCCTAACGCCGGGGCGTGCTTTCCTAAATTCTCGCTAAGGAGCGCTCCATGGAGATCCGACCCGACCTCGCCCGGTTCCTCGCCGGCCCCGTGCTGATGACGCTCGGCACCCGCGACGGGGAGAACCGGCCGATGATCGCGCGCGGCAGCGGCGTCTGGGCGAGCGGCGACCGCAGCCTGGTGCAGGTGCTGATCTCCGAATGGCTCTGGCCGGAGACCGCCGCCAACCTGCGCGACAACGGCCGGCTGGCGCTGACCGTGGTCCAGCCGGCGGACTATCGTGCCTTCCAGCTCAAGGGTTCCGCCCGGCTGCGCCCGGCGACGGCGGAGGAGGTCGCGCGGGCGGTGCGCTACGTCGAGACGACCCGGGCGCTGCTGCTGGGGCTCGGGGTGCCGGCGGCGCTGACCGACCACTGGCTCTGCGACCGCGAGGTGGTCACGGCCGAACTCGCGCCCGAGCAGATCTTCGAACAGACCCCGGGACCCCGCGCGGGGGCGGCGCTGGGATGACCCTGCGGCTCGTCGATCTCGCGGATTGCTTCGAGGGGGTGATCCCCTCGATCATCGCCACCTCCTCGGCAGACGGGACGCCGAATATCTCTTACCTCTCCCATGTGGCGCGGATCGACGACGACCACGTGGCGCTGTCGAACCAGTTCTTCGGCAAGACCGCCGCCAACCTCCACGCCAATCCCCAAGCCTGCGTGATGCTGGTGGACGGCGTCACCGGCCGGCAGCTGCGCCTGAGCGTCGTCTGGCGGCGCAACGAGGCGGAGGGCCCGCTCTTCGAGGAGATGGCGGCGGCTTTGCGGGCCTCCAGCGCCCAGATCGGCATGGCCGAGGTCATGCGGCTGGCCAGCGTCGACGTCTTTCGGGTGGAAAGGATCGAGGCCCTGCCTCATCCCTCGGGGCGCGAACCGCCCGGCCCACCCCCCTCCTCGCGCCCGCCGCGGCTGGAGACGGCGGCGCAGATCTCCGCCCGGCTCGCCGCCGAGACCGAGGCGGCAGGAGTGGTGGAGACGCTGCTGGACGGGACGCTGCGCCTGCTCGCCTGTCCCGCGGCGATCGTGTTCCAGCACGATCCCGGGCGCGGCGGCCTGGTGACGCTGGCCAGCCGCGGCTACGGCCGGTCCGGCGCGGGGTCGGAGATCGCCCCCGGCGAGGGCGTCGCCGGCGGCGCGGCGGCGGCGCGCCGGCCGGTGCGGGTCAGCGACATGAGCCGCATCCTCCGCTTCGGCGCCGCGATCCGCGCCTCCTCGACGGAGGAAGAGGAGGAGGCCCTCCGGCGCATCCCCCTGCCCGGCCTGCCCGACGCCCAGAGCCAGGTCGCCGTGCCGATGCTCGCCCAAGGCGCGCTCTGGGGGGTGCTCTTCGCGGAGAGCCCCGAGCGGCTGGCCTTTCGCGCCGAGGATGCGGCGCTGCTCGGCCTCCTCGCCAACCAGGCGGCGACGACGCTGATGCTGGTCGAGGATCTGGCCGCCGTCGCCGCCGCCGAGCCCGCCGCCCCGCCCGCGCCGGTCGAGGGCGAGTTCCGGCTGGTCCACCACGCCTATGACGACAGCGTCTTCATCGACAACGATTACGTCATCCGCGGCGTGGCCGGACGCCTGCTGGTGCACCTGTTGCGGCGACACCTGGAGGAGGGGCGCACCGAATTCTCCAACCGCGAGATCCGGCTCTGGCCCGAGCTGCGGCTGCCGGATTTCAAGGACAACCTGGAGACCCGGCTCCTGCTCCTGCGCCAGCGGTTGGAGGAACGCGCGGCGCCGGTGCGCCTCGCCCGCGCCGGGCGCGGGCTGATCCGGCTCGACCTCTCCGGCCGGCCGCGGATCGACGCGCGTCGGGGCTGAGCGCGGGGAGCCCCCGGGCCCCCGGGCTTCCCGGCTCGCCCCTTGCACGGCCCTGCGGCACTGGCTAGCGTTCGGACGCAACACGCGGGAGAGACGACGATGCGGGGCCTTCTGACGCTCGACGACCTGCGCCAGGGGGTGCTGGAGGGCGCGATCGACACGGTGGTCGTCGCCCAGGTCGACATGCAGGGCCGGCTGATGGGCAAGCGGCTGCAGGCGGAGCATTTCCTCGAGTCGGGCTGGCGCGAGGTCCATTCCTGCAACTACCTGCTCGCCACCGACCTGGAGATGGACACCGTCCCCGGCTATCGCGAGACCAGTTGGGCGACGGGCTATGGCGACCACGCCATGCGCCCCGACCTCTCGACCCTGCGCGCCACGCCCTGGCTGCCCGGGACCGCGCTCGTGCTCGCGGACGTCTTCGACCACCACGGCCATGGGGAGGTGCCGCACGCGCCCCGCAGCGTCCTGCGCCGGCAGACCGCCCGGCTGCGCGAGCGGGGCTGGCAGGCGCTGATGGCCTCCGAGCTGGAGTTCTTCCTGTTCCGGGAGAGCTACGAGGCCTTGCAGGACCGCGGCTATCACGCGCCGACCCCGATCAGCGTCTACAACGAGGATTACCACGTCTTCCAGACCTCCAAGGAGGAGGAGGTGATCCGGGCGATCCGCACCGGCCTCTACGCCGCGGGCGTGCCGATCGAGGGATCGAAGGGCGAGGCCTCGCCCGGCCAGGAGGAGATCAACATCCGCTACGCCGAGGCCATGGCCGCGGCCGACGCCCATGCCATCACCAAGAACGGCGCCAAGGAAATCGCCTGGGGCAAGGGCCGGGCGCTGACCTTCATGGCGAAGTGGGACGACCGGGCGGCCGGGTCCTCGGCCCATGTGCATCTGTCGCTGGCGGGGCTCGACGGGGGCTCGGCGTTTCACGACGCGGGCGCCGAATTCGGCATGTCGCCGACGATGCGCGCCTTCCTGGCCGGCCTCCTCGCCCATGCGGCGGAGATCACCTATTTCCTCGCGCCCTATGTCAACAGCTACAAGCGCTTCGTCGCCGGGACCTTCGCGCCCACCCGGGCGGTCTGGTCGCCGGACAACCGCACGGCGGGGTTCCGGCTCTGCGCCGAGGGGACGCCGGCGGTGCGGGTGGAATGCCGGATCGGCGGCGCGGATCTCACGCCGCATCTCGCCTATGCCGCGCTGATCGCCGCCGGGATGGCGGGGATCGAGGCGGGGCTGGAGCTCGGCGCGCCGTTCCGGGGCGACGCCTACACCACCCCCGGCCTGCCCGAGATCCCGAAGACCCTGCGCGAGGCGGCGCTGGCGCTGGAGGGGTCGGCGATGCTGCGCGCGGCCTTCGGGGACGGGGTGGTGGATCACTATGTCCATGCCGCCCGCTGGGAGGTCGCCGAGGCCGAGCGGCGGGTGACGAGCTGGGATTTGGCCCGCGGCTTCGAGCGGGCCTGAGGGGGAGGCCATGACCGAGATCATCCGCTGCGTCACGCCGGTCGACGGCCGGATCTACGCCGAGCGCGAGGCCCTGTCCGCCGCCGCGGCGCGAGAGAAGGTCGCGGCCGCCCGCGCCGCGCAGAAGGACTGGTCCCGCCGCCCGCTGGAGGAGCGGATCGCCCTGGTAGCGGAGGGCGTCGCCCGGCTCGACGCGGTCAACGCCGATCTGACCCAGGAGCTCGCCTGGCAGATGGGCCGCCCGGTCCGCTACGGCGGCGAGATGGGGGGCGTGCGGGAGCGCACGGCCTATATGTCGGAGATCGCGGCCGCGAGCCTCGCCCCCGAAGTGATCGAGGACAGCGACCGCTTCCGCCGGGTGCTGGCGCGGGAGCCGGTGGGCGTGGTCTTCGTCATCGCCCCCTGGAACTATCCGTTCCTCACCGCCATCAACACCATCGTACCCGCCCTGATCGCCGGCAACGCGGTCGTGCTGAAGCACGCGAGCCAGACGATCCTGGCGGGGGAGCGGCTGGCCCAGGCCTTCGCCAACCTGCCCGAGGGGGTCTTCGGCAACGTCGTCCTCAGCCACGCCGTGACCTCCGAGCTGATCCAGGCGCGGGCCTTCGACTTCATCAACTTCACCGGATCGGTGGAGGGCGGCCGGTCGATCGAGCGCGCCGCGGCAGGCACCTTCGTCGGCACGGGACTGGAGCTCGGCGGCAAGGATCCAGGATACGTCCGCGCCGACGCCGACCTCGACAAGGCGGTGGACGTGCTGATGGACGGCGCCATGTACAACGCCGGCCAGTGCTGCTGCGGGATCGAGCGCATCTACGTCCACGAGAGCCTCTACGCTCCCTTCGTGGAGAAGGCCGTCGCCTGGGTCTCGGGGCTGACCCTCGGCAACCCGCTGGAGGAGGCGACGACCCTCGGCCCCATGGCGCACAGGCGCTTCGCCGACACGGTGCGCGCCCAGACGGCGGAGGCGCTGGCGGCGGGGGCGAAGGCGCTGGTCGACCCCGGGCTCTTCCCGGCGGATGCGGGCGACAGCGCCTATCTCGCGCCGCAGATCCTCGTGGACGTCGACCATTCCATGCGGGTGATGACCGAGGAAAGCTTCGGCCCCGTGGTGGGGATCATGCCGGTCGCCGGCGACGCCGAGGCGATCGCGCTGATGAACGACTGCCGCTACGGCCTGACCGCCTCGGTCTGGACTGGCGACACATCCGAAGCCGAGGCGATCGGCGCCCAGCTGGAGAGCGGCACGGTCTTCATGAACCGCGCGGACTACCTCGACCCGGCGCTGTGCTGGACGGGGGTGAAGGAGACGGGCCGGGGGACCTCGCTGTCGCGGCTCGGCTATCTGGCCGTGACCCGACCGAAATCCTATCATTTGCGGAAGCTCTGAATGCCCCCCTCGGTCAACTGGTCCTTTCCCACCGCGATCCGCTTCGGCGCGGGCCGCATCGTCGAGCTGGCTGAGGCCTGCGCCGCGGCCGGGATCTCGCGCCCGCTCTTCGTCACCGACCCGGGCCTGCTGGCGCTGCCGATCGCTCAGCAGGCGGTGGCGCTGCTGAAGGCGGGGGGGCTGGAGCCCGGGATCTTCGCGGAGGTCCAGCCGAACCCCACCGACGCCAACGTCGAGGCGGGCATCAAGACCCTGCGCACCGGCGGGCATGACGGGGTGGTCGCCTTCGGCGGCGGCTCGGCCCTCGACTGCGGCAAGGTCGTGGCCTTCATGCGCGGCCAGACCCGGCCGATGTGGGATTTCGAGGACGTGGGGGACTGGTGGACCCGGGCCGACCCCGCAGGCATCGCCCCGGTGGTCGCCGTTCCCACCACCGCCGGAACCGGGTCCGAGGTGGGCCGGGCGGGCGTGATCACCAACCTCGCCTCCCACACCAAGAAAGTGATCTTCCACCCGGGCATGATGCCCAAGGTGGTGATCTGCGATCCCGAGCTCACCGTCGGCCTGCCCCCGGCGCTGACCGCGGGCACCGGCATGGACGCCTTCGCCCATTGCATCGAGGCCTATTGCGCCCCCTTCTTCCACCCCCTGGCCGAGGGGATTGCGGTGGAGGGGATCCGGCTGGTCAAGGAGTACCTCCCCGACGCCTATCGCGACGGATCGGACCTGGAGGCGCGGGCGCAGATGCTGGCCGCCGCCGCCATGGGCGCGACCGCCTTCCAGAAGGGGCTCGGCGCGGTCCATGCCCTGTCCCATCCGATCGGGGCGATCTACGGCACGCACCACGGCATGACCAACGCGGTCTTCCTGCCCTATGTGCTCGACTTCAACCGCGAGGCGATCTTCGCCAAGATCGAGCGGCTGGCGGGCTGGCTGGAGATCGAGGGCGGCTTCGCGGGGTTCATCGACTTCGTGCTGCGCCTGCGCCGGGAGCTGGGCGTGCCGCACACCCTCGACCGCCTGGGGATCGGCGACGACCGCTTCGACGAGATGGCCGCCATGGCGATCGAGGATCCGACCGCCGCCGGCAACCCGCGGCGGCTCGACAAGGACGATGCGCTGGAGCTGTACCGGCGCGCCTATGACGGAAGGCTGGGCTGATGAGCGATCTCGACAAGGTGCTCGACCATATCGACGCGGGCCTCGACTCCGCGCTGGAGCGGCTGTTCGCCACCCTGCGGATCCGGTCGATCTCGACCGATCCGGCCTATGCGGGCGACTGCCGGGCCTGCGCGGAGTGGCACGCGGCCGACCTCGCGACGATCGGCTTCGACGCGCGGGTGCGCGACACCGCGGGCCATCCGGTCGTCGTCGGCCATCTGCGCGGCGAGGGCCCGAGCGCGCTCTTCTACGGCCATTACGACGTGCAGCCGGTCGATCCGCTGGAATTGTGGGAGACCGATCCCTTCGAGCCGCGGATCGTGACCCGGCCGGATGGCGCGCGCGAGATCCGCGCCCGCGGCGCCTCCGACGACAAGGGCCAGGTGATGACCTTCGTCGAGGCCTGCCGCGCCTGGAAGGCCGTCACCGGCAAGCTCCCCATCGGGATCACCGTGCTCTTGGAGGGCGAGGAGGAATCGGGCGGCGCGAGCCTGCCGCCCTTCCTCGCCGAGAACGCCGCGGAGCTGCGCGCCGACATCGGCCTCGTCTGCGACACGGGGATGCGCGACTCGGCGACGCCCGCCATCACCACCACCCTGCGCGGGCTGGTGGGCGAGGAGATCACCATCCATGCGGCGAACCGGGACCTGCATTCCGGCGCCTATGGCTCGGCGGCGCGCAACCCGAACCACGTGCTGGCGCGCATCCTCGCCGACCTGCACGACGACGACGGCCGGGTGACGATCCCTGGCTTCTACGAGGGCGTGCCGGAGCTGCCGGAAGCGCTGCGGCGGAGCTGGGACAAGCTCGACTTCTCCGCGGCCGATTTTCTGGGCGAGATCGGCCTCTCCATCCCCGCCGGCGAGGCGGACCGCAGCGTGCTGGAACAGATCTGGGCCCGTCCGACGGCCGAGGTGAACGGCATGGGCGGCGGCTATCAGGGGGCGGGGTTCAAGACGGTGATCCCGGCCCAGGCCTCGGCCAAGGTGTCCTTCCGGCTGGTCTTCGACCAGGAGCCGGAAAAGATCCGGGCGGCCTTCCGCGACTTCGTCCGGGCGCGGGTCCCGGCCGACTGCCGGGTGGAGTTCGCCGAGCACGGCGCAGCGCCCGCCGTGGCCTTCGACCCGACGGGACCGAAGTTCCAGGCGGCGGCGGCGGCGCTGGCCGAGGAATGGGGCCGGGAGACGGCGCTGGTGGGCGGCGGCGGCTCGATCCCGATCAACACCGAGTTCAAGGACAAGCTCGGCCTCGACGTGATCCTCGCGGGCTTCGCCCTGTCGGACGACCGGATCCACAGTCCGAACGAGAAATACGACCTGACGAGCTTCCACAAGGGCATCCGCTCCTGGGCGCGGATCCTCGACGCCCTGTCGCGGACCTGAGGCGCGGGGGCGCGGGCACGACCGTCCATGCCCCTGCTGAAAGTCGGCGGCTGGCCGGCGGGGCCGCTCAGCCCTTTGGGAAAAGATAGGTGACCGCCAACCGCAGGCCCCAGCCGTCGGGCCCCTCCCTGGGCGCCTCGGCCCAGTAGCGCGCGCCGGCCTGGAGCTGCACCGGCCGGCCGCCGATCTTGATGATCTGGGCGACCATGGCGTTGATCGGCACGGACCATTGCGACTCCTCCCAGTCGTAGGTCGATTCCGTGTTCAGGGTGAAGGAGGTCGCCTTTTTGGTCGTGTAGGAGACGAAGGGCTGGAGGAAGGCGGCGCTCGTCTCGCCGTAGCGGTCGTTTCCGCTCGTGGACCAGATCTGGTTGGCGAGCATCCCCACCGTCCAGCCGTCCGCCTGCCTCAGGGCGACGCCGGTCACGCCCGCGCCCCACTGGTTGTGCGCGATGTCGTCGGTCGCGGTGGGGATCTGGAACGCGGGGCCGACGCCCCAGATCACGCCATGGGTCGGCTGCTTCGGCGAGAAGAAGAAGCTCTGGGTGGTCAGGCCCAGACCGAACTGCGAGCCGCCGTCCTCCTTGAAGCCGGTCTGGTAGACCACCGGCAGGATGGTGCGCGAAATCAGGTTCCAGTTTTCGCCGATCGAGATCGGGATCACCGGCTGGATGTTGACGTAGCTCTGTTCCGCGTCGCCCCCCAGGTAGCCATCGTTGGTGTTGTACTGGAACGGCACGCTGATCAGGTCGGCGACCGGATTGGCGAGCTTCTTGGCGAGGTCGCTTTCGGACTGGGCAGAGGCGGCCGTGGCGAGACAGAGAAGCGCGGCGGTCAAGGCAGAACTGCGCAAGGACAATCCTTTCAGTCATCCTGGGGGGCGGAGGGTTCAAATGCCGTCCGCCCTTGACGCAGGAAAGTGGGAACTTGTCCTTGGGCGCCACGTTTCGCCCTTGAGAGGCAGTCCGACCCCGCCTGACTGCGTTTTCCCATCGCAAGAAAACCGCGCGACATACAAAAGGACCATTCTCCCCGCATGAGAAAATCATTAGAATCGTCATAAACCGGAGGAAAACATGCCCGCAAAGGCCAGAGCCGGGGCGCGATGCGGAGCGCACGGCGGAGCCGGGCCGCCGGAAGCCTTCGACACCCAGCCGTTCGGCTTCGCCTATCTCGATCGACAGAAGATTTGCCGTTTCGCCAATCGCCGCTTCGCCGCGGCCCATGGCCTCACCCCCGAAGAGATCCGTGGCAAATCGATGGACGCCCTGCCCGGGCGCGACGTCCGTGACCTGTGCGAGATGTTCTTCGCGGCGGCGCTGGCGGGCGAGACCCAGGATTTCATCCACCCTGCACGCCATGCGGACGGGCGAAGGATGACGGTGCGCACCATCCTGCGGCCCGACGTGCATCGGGGCGGGGCGGTGGAGGGCATGTATCTCTGCTCGGTCAACACCGCGCGGCCGGCCGCCGACGAGGCGCTGGCCGCTTGCCTCTGCGAGACGCCCGAAGATCTGCGCCGCGCCGGCCTCGACGAGGCGATTCCCGCCCCGGGTTCCGCGCCGATGGCCCGGCCGGCCCCGGGGAGCCGCGGGCTGGTGCTGGTGGTGGACGACGACGCCGCGCTGCGCGGGGCGATCCGGCGGCGGCTCCTGCGGGCGGGATACCGGGTGGAAGAGGCCTCGGGGACGGCGGAGGCGCTGCAGCGGCTCGCCGACCTGCCGGACCTGCGCGCCCTCGTCTCCGACGTGGTGATGGAGGGGCCGACCGGCTTCGCCCTGGCGCAGGCGGCCTCCAAGCTGCGACCCGGGCTCGGCATCGTGCTGATGAGCGGGCTCGCGGGCCTCGCCGCCCGCCACGTCGGCGGCGCCGCCTTTCCGCTCCTGCGCAAGCCCTTCGAGCCCGAGGATCTCGTCCGCGCCATCGAGGCGGTCGCGCCCCCGGTCGAGGGCGACCCCTCCGGCTGATCCTGGACCGCGCGGCTCCGGCCAGGGGCTTGCGCCGAACCGGCGCTTGGCGCAAGGCTCGGGAAAAACCGGGGGAGGAGAACCGATGTCCGTCGTTCATGCGCGCCCCGCCGTCACGCTGGAGGCCGCCAACCGCATCCTCGCCGCGGTGCTGACCGAGGCTGGGCGTCAGGGGCTGGTGGTCTCGGCGGCGGTGGTCGACCCTTGCGGCGTGCTCGTCGCCTTCGCCCGGATGGACGGCAGTCCGGTGACCGTGGCGGGCTTCGCCCAGGACAAGGCCTATACCGCCGCCACCGCCGGCCGCAGCACCCGCGCCTTCGCCGAACGGATGACATCCCTTCCGCATCTGCTGGCCGGCCTGTCGACCCGGGACCGGCTGCTCGCCTGGCCGGGCGGCCTGCCGATCCTGCACGAGGGCGACACGATCGGCGGCCTCGGAATCTCGGGCGCCAGCGACGAGGAGGACGAGGCGCTGGGGGCGATCGGCCTCGCGGCGATCGGCGCATGATCCGGCACATCGTCCTGGTCCGGCTCGCGCCCGGGCTGCCCGCCGGCGAATGGGAGCGCCTGACCGCCGGCCTCGACGGGCTGCGGGCGGAGATCCCCGGAATGCTGGCCTTCGCCCCCCTCGCCAATGTCTCGCCGGAGGAGTCTGTGATCCACGGCTTTCGCCACGGCTTCACCGTGGATTTCGCCGACGCCGCGGCGCGCGACCGCTATCTCGACCATCCCGGGCACAAGGCGCTGGGGGCGCGACTGGTCGCCGCCTGCGACGGCGGCCTCGACGGATTGCTGGTGTTCGACCATGACCTCTGACCGCGCGCTGCTGCGACGCCTCTTCGACGCCGCGGTGGCCGCCGCCATGCCCGAGGTCGGCCTGCGCGCGCATCTGCCGCCGCGGCCCCGGGGGCGGACGGTGGTGGTGGGCGCCGGCAAGGGCGCGGCCCAGCTCGCCCAGGCGCTGGAGGCGGCCTGGGACGGCCCGCTCTCGGGCGTGGTCGTCACCCGCTACGGCTATGGCGCTCCCTGCGCCCGGATCGAGGTGCTGGAGGCCGCCCATCCCGAGCCCGACGCCGCCGGGCTCGCCGCCACCGCCCGGCTGTTCGCGGCGGTGGAGGGGCTGACGGCGGACGACCTGGTCATCGCGCTGGTCTGCGGCGGGGGGTCGGCGCTGCTGCCCGCGCCACCCGCCGGGGTGACGCTGACGGACGAGATCGCCCTGAACCGGGCGCTCCTCGCCTCGGGCGCGCCGATCTCGGCGATGAACGTGCTGCGCAAGCATGTCTCGCGCATCAAGGGCGGCCGGCTGGCTCTGGCCGCCGCGCCGGCCCGGGTCGCCTCGCTGGTGGTTTCCGACATCCCCGGCGACGATCCCTGGCTGGTGGCCTCGGGCCCGACGATCCCCGATCCGGCCGGGGTGGCGGAGGCGCTGGAGGTGGTGCGCCGTTACCGGCTCGACCTCCCCCGCCCGATCCTCGACCACCTGGCGAGCGGCGAGGCCGCGGCGCCCCATCCCGGCGACGCCGCCTTCGCCCGCAACACGACCGCCGTCATCGCCTCCTCCGGCGTCTCGCTGGAGGCCGCCGCCGCCGTGGCCGAAGCGGCCGGCGTCCCCGCGGCGATCCTCTCCGACGCGGTGGAGGGGGAGGCGCGCGAGGTGGCGCGGGTCCATGCCGCCATCGCCCGCGAGATCGCCGCCCGCGGCCGCCCCTTCCCCCGGCCGGTGGTCCTGCTCTCGGGCGGCGAAACCACGGTGACCCTGCGGGGCGACGGCAAGGGCGGACGGAACTGCGAGTTCCTGCTGTCCCTGGCGCTGGGGATCGAGGGGGTCGGCGGCATCGCCGCGCTGGCCGCCGACACCGACGGCATCGACGGGGCGAGCGACGCGGCGGGCGGCTTCGCGGACGGGGGCACCGCGGGCCGCATCCGCGACCGCGGCCGCGATCCGGGCCGGCTGCTGGACGCGAACGACGCCTGGACCGCGCTCGACCTCGCCGGCGACCTGCTGGTGACCGGGCCGACCGGCACCAACGTCAACGATTTCCGGGCGATCCTGATCCGCTGACCGGAACCGTTCGTCGGGATAAGCGTCCAAGGCAAGGGCTGCGTGGAGGGCTCTTCTTCGCCCATCAGGCGGACCCGCGCCATCCAAGCGGGCCAGCGGCCGCAAGCCCGGAGGCGGAACGCCGACCGGACCGAGCGGGGGCTCGACACCCCCGAGGTCCGCCCCCGCCGGAGATCTCCGGCGGGGGCGGCAGGGATCAGATCAGCTTCGCCATGGCGACGGCGGTGTCGCTCATGCGGTTCGAGAAGCCCCACTCGTTGTCGTACCAGGACATGACGCGGACAAGCGTGCCGTCCATGACCTTGGTCTGGTCCATGTGGAAGATCGACGAATGCGGGTCGTGGTTGAAGTCCGAAGACACCAGCGGCTCCTCGGTGTAGCCGAGCACGCCCTTGAGCTCGCCCTCGGCCGCCGCCTTGATCGCCGCGTTGATCTCGTCCTTCGAGGTCGCCTTCTTGGCGATGAACTTGAAGTCCACGACCGAGACGTTCGGGGTGGGGACGCGGATCGAGACGCCGTCGAGCTTGCCGTTCAGCGCCGGCAGCACGAGGCCCACGGCCTTGGCCGCGCCGGTGGTGGTCGGGATCATCGAGAGGGCCGCGGCGCGGGCGCGGTAGAGATCCTTGTGCAGCGTGTCGAGCGTCGGCTGGTCGCCCGTGTAGCTGTGGATCGTGGTCATGAAGCCCTTCTCGATCCCGATCGCCTTGTCGAGGACATAGGCGACGGGGGCGAGGCAGTTGGTGGTGCAGGAGGCGTTGGACACCACCAGGTCGTCCTTGGTCAGCGCGTCGGTGTTCACGCCGTAGACGATGGTCTTGTCCGCGCCGGCCGAGGGGGCGGAGACGAGCACCCGCTTGGAGCCGTTCTCCAAGTGGATCTTGGCCTTCTCCTTGTCGGTGAAGATGCCGGTGCATTCCATCGCGATGTCGACGTCGCCCCAGGGGAGTTCGGCCGGGTTGCGCAGCGCGGTGACCTTGATCGGGCCGCGGCCCACGTCGATGGTGTCGCCCGAGATGGTGACCTTGCCCGGGAAGCGCCCGTGGACGGAGTCGTAGCGGATCAGATGGGCGTTGGTCTCGACGGGCCCGAGGTCGTTGATCGCCACGACCTCGATGTCGGTGCGGCCCGACTCGATGATGGCGCGCAGCACGTTGCGGCCGATGCGGCCGAAGCCGTTGATTGCCACCTTGACGGTCATGGGGATCCCTCTTTTCCACACCGGGGCTTGCTCAGGGTTCGCCTGACGGCGTCGAGCCAGCCCGCGTATTTCACCTCGCGCCGCTCCTCGTCGGCTTCGGGCTCGAACCGGCGGTCAAGAGCCCACATGCGCGCGAATTCGGCCGGCTCCGGATACAGGCCCGCACGCATTCCCGCAAGCCACGCGGCCCCCAGAGCCGTGGTTTCCGCCACTTTCGGGCGATCGACCGGCGCGCCAAGCGTGTCGGCGAGCCCCTGGAGCATCCAGTCGTTGGCGGTCATGCCTCCGTCGACCCGCAGCACCGGAGCGGCTTCGCCCTCGGGCCAGTCCCGGCGCATGGCCTCGATGAGGTCACGGGTCTGGAAGGCGACGCTCTCGAGCGCGGCCCGGGCGAACTCCGCCGGGCCGGAATTGCGGGTGAGGCCGAAGATCGCCCCCCGCGCGTCCGGGTCCCACCAGGGCGCGCCGAGACCGGTGAAGGCGGGCACCATGTAGAGCGTCTGGCCCGGATCGGCGGCGGCGGCGAGCGCGTGGGTCTCGGAGGCCGCGCGGATCACCTTGAGCCCGTCGCGCAGCCACTGCACCACCGCCCCGGCGACGAAGATCGCGCCTTCGAGCGCGTAGGTGCGCCGCCCGTCGAGCTGGAAGGCGATGGTGGAGAGCAGGCGGCTCCGGCTGCGGGCGAGGGTGTCGCCGGTGTTGAGCAGGGCGAAGCAGCCGGTGCCGTAGGTGGCCTTGATCATGCCGGGCGCAAAGCAGGCCTGGCCCACCGTCGCCGCCTGCTGGTCGCCCGCCGCGCCGAGGATGGGGATGGGGCGGCCGAAGAGATCGGGCCGGGTCATGCCGAAATCGGCGGCGCAGTCGCGGACCTCGGGCAGCATCGCCATGGGGATGTCGAAGAGCGCGCAGAGGTCCGCATCCCATTCCCCGCGGCGGATGTCGAAGAGCAGGGTCCGGGCGGCGTTGGTGGCGTCGGTCGCATGGACCGCGCCGCCGGTCATCCGCCAGATCAGGAAGCTGTCGACCGTGCCGAAGGCGAGCTCCCCCGCCCGGGCCCGTTCCCGGGCGCCGGGATGGGCGTCGAGCAGCCAGGCGAGCTTGGTCGCCGAGAAATAGGGGTCGAGCAGAAGGCCCGTGCGCTCGGAGACGAGGGGCTCGGCGCCCTCGGCCCGCAGGCGGGCGCAGGTCTCGGCGGTGCGGCGGTCCTGCCAGACGATGGCCTTGCCCAGGGTCTGGCCGGTCGCCCGGTCCCAGACCAGGGTGGTCTCGCGCTGGTTGGTGAGGCCGATGGCCGCGATCGCCTCGGGCCCGATCCCGGCGCGCTCGATCGCGCCGCGGGCGACGGAGGCGACGGAGGCCCAGATGTCGTCCGGGTCGTGCTCGACCCAGCCGGAGCGGGGAAAGCCCTGGGGGAATTCCTGCTGGGCGGAGGCGACGACGCGCAGGCCCGCGTCGAAGACCATCGCCCGGCTGGAGGTCGTGCCCTGGTCGATCGCCAGCACATGGGTCATCGGCGGTTCCTCCCTGGCCCGTCTGCCGCGGGCTGACGCCATTGCTAGGCCCCAGCCTTGCCTCCGCGCAAGCGGGAACGAGACGAAGTGAGGCGGAAACCCGCCGCGGGCCGGTCCGCAACACGCGTGTTATGGGGATCAAGATGTTGACAGGATTTGATATTCTGAAAATCGTCAACCGGATCTTCAGATCCGTTGACGCAACGTGAAGGCCCTTTGCATAGCCCGCGAAGGGGGCTTGGAACGGGGATGTGCAGGATCGCGGCGGGGCGGCCGCGCGCGTGCGCGGGCGGCCGCGACCCTGCCCCCTCTGCGCCGGCCGGCCCGCGCGGGGGGGACCGGAGGGCTGGCAGGTCAGGCGGTCGAGAGCAGGATCACGCCGGCGATCAGCACGGCGCATCCGGCGAGCCGTCCGGGGCCGACCCGTTCGCGCAGGACCACGAGGCCCATCAGGGCCCCCACCATCATCGACATCTCCCGCAGGGGCGCCACGAGGCTGAGCGGCGCGCCGTCCGCCAGCGCCGCCAGCACGAGGATGTAGGACAGGGGCGACAGCAGCCCGACGCCGAGTGCGGCCGGCCAATGCCCCCGCATCGCCCGCATGGCGCGGCGCGGATCGGCGAGGACGAGCGGCAGGAGCAGGAAGAACCGCAGCAGGTTGGAGAACCAGTCGAGCGCCACGGGCGCGATGCCGAGCGCCTTGACCGCAAAGGCGTCGACCACCGTATAGGCGGCGATCAGCCCGCCGGTCGCCGCGCCCCAGCCCACCCCCGCCCGCCCGCCGGGACGGGCGAAGGCGGAGAGCCGACCTTGGGTCGCGATCAGCAGGATGCCGGCGACGACCAGCGCGAGCCCGAGGAGCCCGCCGCCGGTCGGCGCCTCGCCCAGGATCAGGATCGCGCCGAGGGTCGAGAGCATCGGCCCGGTCCCCCGCGCCACCGGATAGACCACCGAGAGGTCGGCCGCCTGATAGCCCCGCTGCAGGCAGAGGCTGTAGGCGAGATGGATGAGTCCGCTGAGCAGGACGACCCCGACCCCCGCCCCGGTCCAGGCGACCCCGCCCCGCGCCAAGAGGACGAGGACCCAAGGCGCATAGGCGAGGCAGGCGACCAGGTTGTAGGCGAAGACGAAGACCGGCCCGACCGCGGCGGCGCGTTTGGCGAGCAAATTCCAGCCCGCATGGACGAAAGCGGCAAGCACGACGAGAAGCAGCGAGGCAAGCGTCATTGAGACCCCCGATGCGCCTCTGAGGGCGCGGTTGATCTCGACGTCTCCTCCCCTGGGCTTTTGTCCCTTGGGTGCAGCCGGGGAACGCCCCCGGTCTCTGCGACGCTCGGTCCTGCGGCGCGACGCCCGGAACCCTAGCCGCCACTCGGTCGATGGCGCAGTCTAGCGCCGCTCCGCGCCCGGGATTAACCGTGGCGATCAGGGCGGGCGGGCCGGAGGGGGCGGCGGCTTCTCAGTCGGAAACCGTTCGCCTAAGAGCCTGACCCAAAAGTCCCGGGCCCGCCTGCCTTGAGCGGCTTCACGATTTCTCGGCGGCTTCGACGCCATCGAAAGCCCACTTCTGGGGCCAAGCGCGGCGATGCCTGCCGGCAAATTCTGCCGCGAACCGCCGCCCCGGACTTTTGGGTCAGACTCTAAGGCCGTCCGTGACGGTCGGTCTGCGCGCGCGACAGCGGCCGCGACACGGAACTCCTGCAGATCCGGCGTCCGACCGGCGGGTCGCTTGCCACCCGGACCAATGGGGGCGGCCCGTAACCGCCGTCGAGGAAGGCGGGCTGCGGAACCTGGCAGAGGAAGGCGAGGTTCCCCGGCCGGTGGGGTCTGCAGCCAAATCGCCTCGAGATCCGGCCCGCACCACGTTGGCGCCAGCGGGCGTCACGCAGGTCTGCGCCCGGGGGAACGGGTCGACGGGCGCCGACCACTCGCCGTGCGCAGGCGTGGCGGTCGGCACGTCCTTGGTCGCGTCCATCCTCACCAGCGACAGGCTCGTAGGCGTAAGCCTCCACTCCCCAGACATACGCGATCTTCTGACGCACGTCGGCGCGCAGGCCGCCGGAGGGCGCCGGTCACGCTCCCGGTCGGCTTGTCGAGAAAAACCCTCGGCGCGGGGGGCGAGGGCGGCCGCGGAGGCGGCACAGGCCAGCGGCGCGGCCGCGACGCGGCCCCGGCCCCGGGGTCGATCAGGCGTTTCTATGGCTCTCGGAGGAGGCCCGCCGCGGACGGCGGGCCGGCGGGTCCGCTACTCGCGGATCATCTGGGCCTTCATCGCCTGCTCCAGGCGGGCCTTGTCGGCGTCGGTCAGCACCGGGCGCTGCACGTCGAGGGTCACGCCGCCGAAGCCGCCGGTGAAGGCGAAGGGCGCCTGGTAGTCGGCGTCGTCCACCGGCGTGCCGGTGTCGGAGCCGATGTCGAGGTTCTCGTCGAACTGCAGGATCAGCGGGATCGTGTGCTCCATCCGCTGCTCGGCCACCGTCTTGCCGTCCACCGACAGCGTGCCGGCGCCGCCCTGGCCGATCCCCGAGAGGCTGTTGAAGGCGAGCGTGCCGAAGCCGAGGCCGTCGTACTTGAAGTCGAAGACGATGGTGTGCTTGCCCGGCGTCAGCGCCGGCCCCTCCCAGCGCACGCGCTTGTAGTCGAAGAGGTTCCAGGTGAAGACCGGCTTCGACTTCACGAGATAGAGCCCGTAGCCCGCGAAGCGGCCGCCCTGGGTGATGAGCATGCCGTCCGCCCCCGCCTCCGGCACGTCGACCTCCGCGGTGATCGTGTAGGAGGCGTTGAGCACGCTCGGCGCGTCGCCGTTCGGGGTGCCGGTCAGCGGATGGCTCCAGACGAAGTGGGTGCGCCCGGCGTTGATGCTCGGCCGCGGCGCCACGACGCGGGTGGCGACCGAGGCGTCGATCGGCAGCACTTGGTATTTCTCCGCCTCCTGCCAGAAGACGCCCTCCAGTTCCTTCAGCTTCTCGGGGTTCTCGGCCGCGACGTCGTGCGCCTGCGTCCAGTCCTTCGAGAGGTCGAAGAGCTCCCACTCGGCGTTGTCGGCCGGATCGGGGTTCACCGCGCCGGCGAGGTCCCAGGGCGGGCGCGTGACCTTGGTCGAGGCCATCCAGCCCTCGTGATAGATCGCGTACTCGCCCATCATCTCAAAATACTGGGTGCGGTGGCGCGAGGGCTCGTCCGCGTTCGCCTTGTCGAAGGTGTAGGCGAAGCTCGCGCCCTCCATCGGGCTCTGCGGCACGCCGTCGACCACCGACGGCTCGCGGATGCCGGCGGCGTCGAGGATGGTGGGCGCCACGTCGTTGAAGTGGATGAACTGGTTGCGGATGCCGCCCTTGTCGGTGATGCGCCCGGGCCAGGCGACGACGGTGCCCTGGCGGGTGCCGCCGAAGTAGCCGGCGATCTGTTTGGTCCAGCGGAACGGCGTGTCGAAGGCCCAGGTCCAGCCCACCGCCATGTGCGGATAGGTCTTGTCCGACCCCCAGATGTCGTAGAAGCCCTTGAGCTGGTCGGCGACGGGGAGGTTGAAGCCGTTGAAGAGGCCGATCTCGTTCGGGGAGCCCACGGGGGAGCCCTCTGCGCTGCCGCCGTTGTCGCCGGTGATGTAGACGAAGAGCGTGTCGTCGTAGTCGCCCGCGTCCTTCACCGCCTGGATCACCCGGCCGACCTCGTCGTCGACGTAGGCGAGATAGGCGGCGTAGACGTCCGCCTGGCGAATGAAGAGCTTCTTCTCGTCGGGGGTGAGCTTGTCCCAGGTCTTCAGGAGGTCGTCGGGCCAGGGGGTGAGCTCGGCGGTCTCGGGGATCACGCCGAGCCGCTTCTGATTGGCGAAGATCGTCTCTCGAAGCTGGTTCCAGCCGCCGTCGAAGAGGTGCATGGCGCTGATCTTGTCGATCCAGGCCTCGGTCGGGTGGTGCGGCGCGTGGGTGGCGCCGGGGGCGTAGTAGACGAAGTAGGGCTTGCTCGGGTCGAGCGCGGTCTGCTGGCGGATCCAGTCGATCGCGTCGTCGGCCATGGCGGTGACGAGGTTGTAGTCCGGGCGGCCGATATAGGGATAGATCGGCGTCGTGTTGCGGAAGAGCGGGCCGGGCTGCCACTGCGAGGTGTCGCCGCCGTTGAAGCCGTAGAAATAGTCGAAGCCCATGCCGGTCGGCCACTGGTCGAAGGGGCCGGACTGGCTGACCTGGAAGGCGGGGGTGTTGTGGTTCTTGCCCCACCAGCCGCTGACGTAGCCGTTCTCGGTCAGGATCTTGGCGAGGGTCGCCTTCTCGGGCGACATCAGGCTGTTGTAGCCCGGGAAGCCCGTCGCCTGTTCCGAAACGACGCCGAAGCCCATGGAATGATGATTGCGGCCGGTCAGGAGCGCGGCCCGCGACGGCGAGCAGAGGGCGGTGGAGTTGACGTTGGTGTAACGCAGTCCGTCGGCGGCGAGCGCGTCGATGTTCGGCGTCGGGATCACGCCGCCGAAGGTCGAGTTCGAGCCGTAACCCGCGTCGTCGAGCAGGATCAGCACGACGTTCGGCGCCCCCTCGGGCGGGGCGACCCGCGCCGGCCAGTAGGGCGTCGACTGCAGCGCGTTGCGTTCGATCGCGCCGTTGAACGGCGCCGGTTCGGGCGGCAGCTGCAGCCCTTCGAGCACCCGACGCGCATCGGGCGAGCCCGGCGTGCCGACGATCTGTTGCGCCGACGCCGGCAGGATCGCCAGGCTCGCCAGCAGCCCCACGACGGGGGCGGTTGAAGACGCCATTCGGAATTCCCCTGTCGTACATCGGGCGCGCCTCAAGACGCCCCCGATGGTCCACTTCCCGGGGCATCATAGACGTGACGCGAACAGGGCCGTTTACCCTTGCTCGCCACATCGATGACTTTTCGAAACCTGCCGGCGCCGCAGAGGGTCGGCCCCTTCGTCCGAATGCCGGAGCGGATGGCCGAGTCCGGCATCGACCCCGAACCGGTGTTCCGAGACCTCTCCTTCGACCCCGGGGCCTTCGCCGAGGCCGACGCCCGGCCGCCCTTCCGCGGGGCGCTTCTCACCCTCGACCGGGCCGCCCACCTTGCGGGCCGCGTCGATTTCGGCATCCTTCTAGACCTGCGCAACGACCACCGCCGCCTCGGGGCGGTGGGTGAGCTGATGACCCGAGACGACATCGGCGAGGCGCTGGCCGACGCCGTCGCGGCGCAGATGGGAAACTCCACGGGAGCGAGCGCCTGCCTCATCCCAGGGGCGACCGGATCGCCGTCGGCTCCGGCGTCCGGGATCCCTCGGTCGTCGGCGCCGGACAGGCCTACGCCGTCGCCATGGGGCGATGGGAAACAGGGTCCGGGCGCGCTCCGGCGGCGCGGCCTTGTCCGCAGAAGCGCTTTTCGCCTGCCGCGCCCCGGCCGAGGGCGGAGGCTACGACCGGCGCTTCGGGGCCCGGGTGCGCTTCAACGAGATGCAGACCTGCCTGCCGCCGCCCCGGGCGTCGCTCACGGCGCCGAACCCCGGCGCCGACCCGAGCGTCGGGCGCGCATCCTCGCGGCGATCACCGACCGGCGGCGCCTCGACCAGCGCACGGTCACAGAGCGTCTGCGGCACGCGCTGCGCGCCGCGCCATGCCTGGGAGCCCCGGATCTCCCTTCGGTGGCGGCACGGCTCCAGCTCTCCACCCGCTCGCTCGATCGCCGCCTCACTGAGGAGGGCGCGAGCTTTCGCCCCCAGCTCGACGCGATCCGCCATGGGGTGGCGCGCGAGCTTTCGGCCCGGAGCGGACGTCTTCCTCCGCCACGGCGAACGGCTGGTCCTCGCCGGGCCAGGGGCCGGCCATCGCCTCGGAAGGTGGGGCCGGCGCGTAGGCGAAGGGCGGGTCAGGCCGCCGGGGCGAGCAGGTGGATGCCGTACCGTTCCATGGCGGCGCCGAGCCTCGCGAAGTCAGGCCGGTCCTGCCGTTCGTCCGTGCCGACGTCGCGGAAGAAGGCGATCATGGCGGATTCGAGCAGGACGACCATCTTCGCCGGCTCGCCGCTTTCGTTCGCGTAGTTGTGGGGCATGTGCGGCGCGATGTGGACCGCCTGGCCGGGACCGGCCACGATGACGGCCGGCGGTTCCCCCTTGTCGGCGAACTGGCGCAGGGTCATCGCGCCCGACACGATGTAGAACAGTTCCGCGGATTCATGGCTGTGCGGCGGAGTTCCAGATCCGGCCGGGACCTCGACCTCTATCAGTTCCATGCCCGAGGCCGGGAGGCCGCCGAGGAACCGGATGCGATCGCTGACGACCCAGAGAGCGTCGCCGCCTTCGGGCCTGTTCTCGTCAAACGTCATCGCCTTCTTCCTTCCGATGCGATGTGACGCCCGCTGGAAATCGGCCCTCGGTGACTGCGGACAGGATCACCTCGAGCGCCCAAGAGGCGGCCTCCCCGGCTTGGGCGCCGGAGAGACCGCCGTAATCCTTCAGGACCTCCCACGCGGAGGCCGAATAGAGCAGGTGCGCCAGCGCCTCGACCCGTCTCGCCTCCTCGGGCGGAAGCGTATCGCAGACGGGCGCAAGCGCCTTCGCGAAGAGAATGCGGCGGCTCTCCACGGCGCCGGCGCGCATCTCCCGTCCCGTCCGGCTGTGCAGGGCCGCGCGCACCGCCGCGTCGTGCGCGTCGAATTTCTGGAAGGCCCGGCGCGGGCCGTCGACGACGTCGGCGATGCCCTGCGGCGTCGGCGATACGCCGATCCGCGCGTTGAGCCAGGGCCAGAAGGCGGCGTAGAGGTCGTTCTTGGTGGCGAAATGCCGGAAGACCGTGCGCCGCTCGATGCCGGCGCGCCGGGCGATGGCGTCGAAGCCGATCTCGTCCGGGGTCGCTGCGTCTTCCAGCAGCGCATGCAGAGCTTCGAGCACCGACTCGCGCGTCGCCCGCGCCTTTTCTTCGCGAAGGGGGCTGTTGTAGGCTCGGGCGCGGGACATAAGACGCTCCATTTGGCGTCATGCTATGTGACACCAAATTTGACCGACGTCAATTGGCGTCTCTCCAAGTGACGCGAAAATCGTCCGGTCTCCCGGCAGAGTCCGTGGCGCTCAGAGCGAAGATCGCGAGAGCCAGAGCGAAAGGCGGCGCTTTCCGGCGAAAGCGGTTTTCCCGTCAGGAGAAGCGGACGGCCGATTTCCCCCTTTCCATCCGGCGGCACGCGCTGCCGGATGATCGATCCTGGCGCATGGCGTTGATCGAGGCCTCGCCCAGGGAAGGCTGGCGTCCCGCCCTCCATTTCGGCCGGGTCTTCCCAGGCCATTGTCAGGGGGTGGGCGGACCGATTAAGTCGGGCCATGTTCGACACCGACGAAATCCACCCGCTGTTCCACGGCGCGCCCCAGAGCGGCGAGTTCCGCAAGCTGCGCAAGCGGATCGTGCGGCTGACCCGCGAGGCCATCGAGACCTACGGCATGGCGCGCCGGGGCGACCGCTGGCTGGTCTGCCTGTCGGGGGGCAAGGACAGCTACACGCTCCTCGCCGCGCTGACGGAACTGCAGTGGCGGGGGCTGCTGCCGGTGGAGATCCTCGCCTGCAACCTCGACCAGGGCCAGCCGGGGTTTCCCTCGGGCGTCCTGCCGGAGTTCCTCGGCCGGATGGGGGTGCCGCACCGGATCGAGTACCAGGACACCTATTCGGTGGTCATCGACAAGGTGCCCTCGACCAAGACCTACTGCGCGCTCTGCTCGCGCCTGCGCCGCGGCCACCTCTACCGCATCGCGCGGGAGGAAGGCTGCCAGGCGGTGGTGCTCGGCCACCATCGGGACGACGTGATCGAGACCTTCCTGCTCAACCTCTTTCACGGCGGCAAGCTCGCCGCGATGCCGCCGAAGCTCCTGAACGACGAGGGCGACCTCTACGTCCACCGGCCGCTGGCGCTGGTGTCGGAGGAAGATTGCGGGCGGTTCGCGCGGGCCATGAACTATCCGATCATCCCCTGCGACCTCTGCGGCAGCCAGGAGGGCCTCCAGCGGATGCAGATCAAGCGTATGGTCGACGAGTGGGAGAAGCGCAGCCCGGGCCGGCGGCAGATCATCTTCCGCGCGCTGACCCAGGCCAATCCGAGCCACCTGCTCGACCCGGCGCTGTTCGATTTCCGCGGGTTGTGAGCGGCGCGGGTTCCCGTTTCGTTTTATTCAATTCCGGCGGAAATTCCGAGCCGCGCCGTTAAGGCTTGTTAGCAGGGCCCCGCCTAGGGTCGCGATCATGTCGAACGCGCCCCTCCCCTCCAAGACCGCCGCGCCGGACCGGATCTTTCGCCGGACCGCGGGGCTTTTCCTCGGCGGCGCGGTGGCGCTCGCCTGCGTCGCCGGGGCGGCGCAGGAGATCGTCGCCGAGCGCGCCCTGCGCAGCGCCGAGGCGGCGCTGGTCGCCGCCCACGAGGCGGCGGCGCTCGAGGCCATGGCCCGCCGGCTGGACCGCATCGCCGGGATGCCCCCGGGACCCGAGGCCCGCAGCGCGCTGGTCGCGCTCGGCTGGGACGCGGAGCGGGCGGCGACCTTCGCCCGGCGGGGCGCGCTGCTCGCCTCGGGGGAGGCGGGGGCCTTGCTCGCGGGGGTGCGGGCGGCGCAGGTGGGCGCCCAGGCGACGGGCCCGGGGATCGGGCCGGAACAGGCGCGGGTGGAGGCGCAACTCTTCGCCGGCGACCTGGTCCCGGCGGCGGAGCGGCGGGCGGACGCCCGCGCCGAGGAGGCCGTGGCGGCGCGGGAGACGGCGGGGCGGCTGCGGCTCATCCTGATCGCGGCCCAGGTGGGGGCGCTGGCGGCGGCGGGCTTCGGCCTCGCGGGTCCGGCGCGCCGGCGCATCGCCGACTGGGTGCAGGCGCGCTCGGAGGCGGAGCGGGAGAACCGGTTCCGCATGCTGCACGATCCGCTGACGGGCCTGCCGAACGCCACCTACCTCAAGGCCCATCTCGACCAGGTCGCCGCCGGGGCGGAGCGGGCGACGCGGCAGACCGCGGTGCTGCGGGTGGATCTCGACAAGTTCCGCACCCTGCGCGAGACGCTCGGCCTGCGCGCCGCCGAGGAGATCCTGCGGATCGCCGCGCGCCGGCTGCGCAAGGCCATGCGGGGCGGGGATTTCGCGGCCTATCTCGGCCATGACGACTTCGTGCTGGTGGCGGAGGGGCTGGAGGACGCCCAGGCGGCGGGCCTGATCGCCCACCGGATCCAGGCGGCCCTCGGCCAGCCGTTCTCCCTGCAGGGGGGCGCGCGGCGGGTGGGCTGTTCCGTGGGGGTCACGCTGTTCTCCGACGACCTGCCGGAGGCGGAGCGGGCGCTGGCGAACGCCGAGATCGCGCTCATCGAGGCCCAGGAGGCGGGGGCGGGCAGCGTGCGCTATTTCTCCGAAGGGCTGCGCGTCGAGGCGGAGCGGCGGGAAAAGATGTTCGCCGAATTGCTGGGCGGGCTCGACCGGGGCGAGTTCGTGGCGTTCTTCCAGCCGCAGGTCGACCTCGCCACCGGGACGCTGTCGGGGTTCGAGGCGCTGGTGCGCTGGCGGCATCCGCGCCACGGGCTGCTCGCGCCCGGGGCGTTCCTCGACTATGCGGAGGCGGCCGATCTGACCGAGCGGCTGGGCGAGGCGGTGCTGGGCCAGTCTCTGGCCGCGCTCGCCGCCTGGGACGCGGCCGGGCTGCACGCGCCGCAGGTGGGGGTGAACTTCGCCATGGCCCAGCTGCGCGACCCGCGGCTGATCGAGAAGATCAAGTGGGAGGTGGAGCGCCACGACGTCGACCCGAGCCGGGTCGCCATCGAGGTGCTGGAGACGGTGCTGATCAAGAGCGACGAGGACCTGATGGTGCGCAACCTGCGCGGCCTCGCCTCGGCGGGGTTCCAGATCGAGCTCGACGACTTCGGCACGGGCCACGCCTCGATCCAGAACCTGCGGCGGCTGATGGTCCACCGCATCAAGATCGACCGCAGCTTCGTGCGGGGCATCGAGGACAGCGACGAGCAGCGCACGCTGACCTCCTCGATGGTGGCCATGGCCCGCGCGCTCGGCATCCACACCCTGGCGGAAGGGGTGGAATGCCCCCGGGCGGCGGAGGCCCTGCGCGAGATCGGCTGCGGCCACGCCCAAGGCTTCGCCATCGCGAAACCCATGTCGCTGGAGGACAGCTTCGTCTGGCTGCGCAACTTCCGCGGGTTCTTCCCCACCCCCGGACCGGCGCCCCGCGGAGAGACGCCCCTGCGCGAGGCCTGATTCAGCCTTGACCTTTGGGGGCCGCTTCTGTTGAACCCGTGGAGCTTTTTCCCAGGGTCGGCAGGGGCTCCCGATGGACAATCAGAACAAGAACCTGATCCTGGCGACGGTCTTGAGCTTTCTCGTGCTCGTCGGCTGGTTCCTTCTGTTCCCGCCGCCCAAGCCCGAGCCGAGGCCGGAAGTCGCCCAGACCGAGGCGACGGCGACGGGCGGGACCACCGCCGCGCCGGGGGCCCTGCCCGCCGAGACCATCGTCTCGCGCGAGGAGGTGCTGACGCGCTCCGAGCGGGTGCCGGTCAAGACCGCGCGGCTCGGCGGCTCCATCGCCCTGACCGGCGGGCGGATCGATGACCTGAACCTGCTCGACTATTTCGAGACGATCCAGCCCGGATCCCCGACCGTCAACCTGCTGCGGCCCGCAGGCTCGCCGGGGGCCTACTACGCGCTCTATGGCTGGAGCCCGGGGCCGGGGGTCGCCGCCGACGCGGTGCCGGGGCCGAGCACCCCCTGGCGGGTCGAGAGCGGCGAAGCGTTGACCGAGGCGACGCCGGTCACCCTGGTCTGGGACAACGGCCAGGGGCTGATCTTCCGCCGCAAGTTCTCGATCGACGCGAACTTCATGTTCACCGTCAGCCAGTCGGTGGAGAACACGGGCGCGACGACGGTCGAGCTCGCCCCCTACGGCATCATCGCCCGCCGCGGCGTCCCCACCAACCTGAAGAACTTCTACATCCTGCACGAGGGCGTCATCGGCATGGCCGACGGCAAGCTGCAGGAAACCAAGTGGAAGAAGCTCCCCGACCTGCCCTTCGACCCGGCCGAGCAGGCGAACCTGCAGAAGACCGAGGTGGCGACGAACGGCTGGATCGGCTTCACCGACCATTACTGGATGTCGACGCTCGGCGCCGAGCCGGGGCGTCCCTTCACCTCGGTGACGAAGTACACGCCGGCCAGCGACACCTTCCAGACGGACATGCGCCTGCCCACGATGACCGTGGCGCCTGGCCAGACCGCCGAGGCCACCACCTGGCTCTTCGCCGGGGCCAAGGAATGGGCGACCTTGCGCGACTACCAGCGCGACCAGGGGATCGACCGCTTCGTCGACGCCATCGACTGGGGCATGTTCTGGTTCCTGACCAAGCCGATCTTCCGGGCGCTGCACCTGATGCACCAGGTGATCGGCAACATGGGCCTCGCCATCATCGGCCTGACCATCTTCATCAAGGCGATCCTCTTCCCGCTGGCCTACAAGTCCTACGTCTCCATGTCGAAGATGAAGGCGCTCCAGCCCCAGATGGAGAAGATCAAGGAGACCGCCGGCGACGACCGCATGAAGATGCAGACGGAGATCATGGCGCTCTACAAGAAGGAAAAGGTGAACCCCGCCGCGGGCTGTTTGCCGATCCTTCTGCAGATCCCGATCTTCTTCTCGCTCTACAAGGTGATCTTCGTCACGCTGGAGCTGCGCCACGCGCCGTTCTTCGGCTGGATCAAGGACCTGTCCGCGCCCGATCCGACCTCGATCCTGAACTTCTTCGGCCTCCTGCCTTGGGCGACGCCCGAGCACGGCAGCCTGTTCTTCATCCTCTCCATCGGGGTGCTGCCGATCCTGCTCGGCGTGTCCATGTGGCTCCAGATGAAGCTGAACCCGGAGCCCACGGACCCGACCCAGGCGATGATCTTCGCCTGGATGCCCTGGGTGTTCATGTTCATGATGGGCGGCTTCGCCTCGGGCCTGGTGGTCTACTGGATCGCGAACAACCTCATCACCTTCACCCAGCAGTACTTCATCATGCGCAGCCAGGGGGTGCCGCCGGACGTGTTCGGCAACATCACCCGGACCTTCAGGCGCAAGAAGAAGGCCGAGTAGCGTGGCGGCCGTCGCCGCGCTCTGGCGCCACCCGATCAAGGGGCACGGGGTCGAGCCGCTGGCGGAGGTCCTGCTCGCCGCGGGCGAGACCCTGCCCTGGGATCGCCGCTGGGCGCTCGCCCAGGAGGGCGCCCGGGCCGAGGACGGAGTCTGGTCGCCCTGCGGGAATTTCAGCCGGGGGGCGAAATCCCCCCGGCTGATGGCCATCCGGGCCCGGGTGGACGAGGCGGCCGGCACGGTCGAGCTGCGCCATCCCGAGGCCGAGACGATCCGGGTGAACCCCGACCTGCCCGAAGACGCCGTCCGGCTGGTGGCCTGGGCCGCCGCCCTCGCCGACCCGGACAAGCCCCGGCCGGCGCGGGTGCTGCGCGCGCCGGTGGGAATGACGGACAGCGACTTTCCCTCGGTGTCGATCCTCGGGACCGCGAGCCTCGCGGCGCTGGAGGCGCGGATGGGCCGGTCCCTGGCGCAGGAACGCTTCCGCGGCAACCTCTGGCTCGACGGCCTGCCGCCTTTCGGCGAGTTCGACCTGGTGGGCGGGGAGATTCGCATCGGCGGCGCGGTGCTGGCGGTGCGGGAGCGGATCGGGCGCTGCAAGGCGACCACGGTCGACCCGGAGACGGGCGTCAGCGACGCCGACACCTTGAGCGCGCTCCGCGCCGGCTGGGGGGCGCAGGATTTCGGCGTCTATGCCGAGGTGATCTCGGGCGGGCGCGTGGCGCTGGGGGACAAGCTCGGGGACGGGCTCGCATGAAGGCGGTGTTCGAGCCCGTACCGCCCCCCGACCCGGAGGCGGAGGAAGCCGGGCGCAAGCTCTTCGCCGGCCCGTGCGAGTTCCTCAAGGGCGTGGTGGCCATGGACGGCCTGCCCGGCGCGGATCGGGTGGAGGTCTGCTTCGCCGGCCGCTCCAACGTCGGCAAGTCGAGCCTGATCAACGCCCTGACCGGGCGCAAGACCCTCGCGCGGGCCTCCAACACGCCGGGGCGGACCCAGGAGATCAACTTCTTCACCCTGGGCGAGAAGATCTTCCTGGTGGACCTGCCGGGCTACGGCTTCGCCGAGGCGCCCAAGGCGGTGGTGGAGAAGTGGCAGGCCCTGCTGCGGGCCTATCTGGCGGGGCGGCCGACCCTGCGCCGGGCGTTCCTGCTCATCGACGCGCGCCACGGCATCAAGGCGGTGGACGAGGAGATCATCGCCCTGCTGAACCGTTCGGCGGTGACCTTCCAGACGGTGCTGACCAAGGCGGACAAGCCGGGCAAGCGCGAGCTCGCCGAGGTGATCGCGGCGACGGGCGCGAAGCTCGCCAGGCAGCCGGCGGCCTTTCCCGGCATCCTCGTCACCTCGTCGGAGACGGGGGCGGGGCTGGCCGCGCTGCGGGCGACGATCGCGGGGATGGCGGCCGGCCAGTGACCGGCCGCCTGGGGCGCGCGTCCCCTCAGGCGGGGACGATGACCTTGCGGTAGATGTGCCAGCTGGCGTGGCCCAGCACCGGCAGGACGACGACCACCCCGAGGAAGAAGGGCACCATCGCCGCCGCGGACATGGCCGCGATCACCGCCGCCCAGGTGAGCATGGGGATCAGGTTCGAGGTGGTGGCCTGGAAGCTGGTGGTCATGGCGGTGACGTAGTCGACGTCGCGCTCCATCAGCATGGGGATCGCCACCACGGTCACGGCGAAGAGCACGAAGGCGATCGCGCCGCCGACCAGGGTGCCGAAGACCAGCAGCGACAGGCCCGCGCCGGTGCCGAAGAGCACGTCGAGGTCGAAATGCGGGCCATAGCCCGCCCCGGCCAGGAAGACGCCTCCCATCAGCCAGGCGGCCCACATCCAGATCAGGAAGCCCGCCAGGACCACGAAGGCCATGGAGGGCATCTGCCGGTCCTTCTCGCGCCAGACGACGCCGAGAATGGCGCCCCAGGTGAGCGGCTCGCCGGATTCGAGCCGGCGGCTGACCTCGTAGAGGCCGATGGCGACGAAGGGCCCCACCAGCGGGAAGGCCGCGGCGAGGGGCAGGATCCAGCCGGAGATGTCGAATCCCCAGAGGATGGCGAAGAGGATGATCCCGCCGATGGCGTAGACCCCGCCGAAGAACAGCCCGAAACGCGGCGCGGCCTTGAAGTCGCGCCAGCCCTCGCCGACGGCGGCGTAGACGTCGTTGACGGTGATCGAACGGACCTGAGGGCGGGCGGCGCCCCCGGTCGCAACGTGTGCAGACATGTGAAACCTCCCCAAGGCTCTGACGGCCTCGACAGGGAGACTTAATCATCCAACGGTTTCCCGGGCAACCGTCACATGCGCACAGGTCGCAGGCGCGACCGCGCCGCGTCAGCCCTCGGCCTGGGCCTCGGCCCGGCTCTTGCCGGCGACCTGCTGGGCGAGCGCGCCCGCCATGAAGGCGTCGAGGTCGCCGTCGAGCACGCCGCCGGTGTCCGAAGTCTCGACGTTGGTGCGCAGGTCCTTGACCATCTGGTAGGGCTGAAGGACGTAACTGCGGATCTGGTTGCCCCAGCCGGCGTCGCCCTTGGCCTCATGCGCCGCGGTGATCGCCTCGTTGCGCTTGCGCATCTCCATCTCGTAAAGCCGCGACTTCAGCGCGGCCATGGCGTTGGCGCGGTTCTGGTGCTGGGACTTCTCCGAGGAGGTCACCACGATCCCGGTGGGGATGTGGGTGATGCGCACCGCCGAATCGGTGGTGTTGACGTGCTGGCCGCCGGCGCCGGACGACCGGTAGGTGTCGACGCGGATGTCGTTCGGGGCGATCTCGATCTCGATGTTGTCATCGACCACCGGATAGACCCAGACCGAGGCGAAGGAGGTCTGCCGCCGCGCGGCGCTGTCGAAGGGCGAGATGCGGACCAAGCGGTGCACCCCCGATTCGGTCTTGAGCCAGCCATAGGCGTTCTTGCCCGCGACCTTGTAGGCGGCGGAGCGGATGCCCGCCTCTTCGCCGGCGCTTTCGGATATCAGCTCGACCTTGTAGCCGTGGGCCTCGGCCCAGCGGACGTACATGCGGGCGAGCATGGCGGCCCAGTCGCAGCTCTCGGTGCCGCCGGCGCCGGCGTTGATCTCGAGGAAGGTGTCGTTGGCGTCCGCCTCGCCGTCGAGCAGCGCTTCGATCTCGGCCGCGGCGGCGGTGTCGCGCAGGGCGCGGACGGCGGCCTCGGCCTCGGCCACCACCTCGGCGTCCTCCTCGGCCTCGCCCATCTCGATGAGCTCGAGCTGGTCGGAAAGCTCCCGCGCGAGGCCGGTGTAGCGGTCGATGGCGTCGGCGAGGATCTGGCGGTCGCGCATCAGCTTCTGCGCCCGGGCGGGATCGTTCCAAAGGGACGGATCCTCGGTCATGGCGTTGAGCTCTTCCAGCCGGTGCGGCGCGGTCTCCCAGTCCAGCCGCTGGCGGAGCAGGGCGAGGGACTTCTCGATCTCGTCGACCAGGTTCTGGGTCTCGGCGCGCATGGCAGGTTCCTCTTGAAGCGGCCCCTTCTAGCGGCGGCCGTCGCGGCGGTAAAGACCGCCGGCGGAAACGAAAACGGCCGGGCGCAGGCCCGGCCGAAGAAGCGAGGGAGCCGCCGTCAGGAAGCGGAAGCCGAGCCTTCCTTGCGGTCGACGTAGATCAGGAGCGGCTCGCCCTTGCGCAGGATGCACTCCTCGTTGACCACCACCTCGGCCACGCCCTGCATCGAGGGCAGCTCGAACATGGTGTCGAGCAGCACTTCCTCGAGGATGGACCGCAGGCCGCGGGCGCCGGTCTTGCGCTCGATCGCCCGCTTGGCGATGGCGCGCAGCGCGTCCTCGGTGAAGGTGAGCTGCACGTCCTCCATCTCGAAGAGGCGCTGGTACTGCTTGATCAGCGCGTTCTTGGGCTCGGTCAGGATCTTGATCAGCGCGTCCTCGTCGAGGTCCGTCAGGGTGGCGAGCACCGGCAGACGGCCGACGAATTCCGGGATCAGGCCGAACTTGAGCAGGTCCTCGGGCTCCAGCGCCTGGAAGAGCTCGCCGACCCGGCGCTCGTCCTGGTCCTTCACGTCCGCGCCGAAGCCCATGGCCGAACCGCGGCCCCGCTGGGCGATGATCTTGTCGAGGCCCGCGAAGGCGCCGCCGCAGATGAACAGGATGTTGGTCGTGTCCACCTGCAGGAACTCCTGCTGGGGATGCTTGCGGCCGCCCTGGGGCGGGACGGAAGCGACCGTGCCCTCCATGATCTTCAGCAGGGCCTGCTGCACGCCCTCGCCCGAGACGTCGCGGGTGATCGAGGGGTTGTCGGACTTGCGGCTGATCTTGTCGACCTCGTCGATGTAGACAATGCCGCGCTGCGCCCGCTCGACGTTGTATTCGGCGGCCTGGAGCAGCTTGAGGATGATGTTCTCCACATCCTCGCCCACGTAGCCCGCTTCCGTCAGCGTCGTGGCGTCCGCCATGGTGAAGGGCACGTCGAGGATGCGGGCGAGCGTCTGCGCGAGCAGCGTCTTGCCGCAGCCGGTCGGGCCGATCAGCATGATGTTCGACTTCTGCAGCTCCACGTCCGAATTCTTCTGGGCGTGGTTGAGTCGCTTGTAGTGGTTGTGCACGGCCACCGACAGGACGCGCTTCGCCACCTTCTGGCCGATCACGTAATCGTCCAGGACCTTGCAGATCTCCTGCGGCGTGGGGACCCCGTCCGAGGACTTGACCAGATTGCTCTTGGTCTCCTCGCGAATGATGTCCATGCACAGCTCGACGCATTCGTCGCAGATGAACACGGTCGGCCCGGCGATGAGCTTGCGCACCTCGTGCTGGCTCTTGCCGCAGAACGAGCAGTAGAGAGTGTTCTTGGCGTCGCCGCCGCTCGATTTGCTCATGTTCCGCCTCCGGCTCTCGCCATTTCCCTAGGCATGGCCCGGTCGTCCGACCCACGCGCAGAACGCGCCATGCTCCCATGGAACATGTATGACGCGCTGATTACAAGTCCAAAGGCGCGGCCCCGCGGCCGCCCGCCGCCGGTCATGCGGCGGTCGCCTCCGTCGGCCGCTTCTCGACGATCTCGTCGATCAGGCCCCAGTCCTTGGCGTCCTGGGCGGTCATGAAGCGGTCGCGCTCCAGCGCCGCCTCGACCGCCTCAAAGGTCTGGCCGGTGTGATGCTCGTAGATCTGGTTCAGCCGGTCCTTGAGCGCCTGGGTCTCCCGGGCGTGGATCATGATGTCCGTCGCCTGGCCCTGGAAGCCGCCCGAGGGCTGGTGCACCATGATCCGGCTGTTGGGAAGGCTGTAGCGCATCCCCTTGGCGCCCGCGGTCAGCAGGAGCGAGCCCATGGAGGCCGCCTGGCCGCAGCAGAGCGTCGAGACCGGCGGCCGGATGTACTGCATCGTATCGTAGATCGACAGCCCCGAGGTCACCACCCCGCCCGGGCTGTTGATGTACATGGAGATTTCCTTCTTCGGATTCTCCGCCTCGAGGAACAGGAGCTGCGCGACGATCAGGGTGGACATCCCGTCGTGGACCGGCCCGGCCACGAAGATGATCCGCTCCTTCAGCAGCCGCGAGAAGATGTCATAGGCCCGCTCGCCCCGCGCGGTCTGTTCGACCACCATGGGAACGAGGTTCATGTAGGTCTCGATCGGGTCTTTCATCAGGCGCGGCCTCTCAAAGTCGGGGCGTCGATCGCCCGTCACCGCCTGAGGAATAATGTCGCGCCCCCCGCTCCGCAAGGGGAGGCCCCGCGCGTTGCGCGGGACCGTTCGCCCGTCAGGCGACGACGACTTCGGTCTTGACGTCCTCGTCCAGGGCCTCGACGGCCTTTTCCAGCTCGTCCTTGGTCACCGCGGTCTCGGTGATCCGGGCCTGGTCGAGGATGTGGTCGACCACCTTTTCCTCGAAGATCGGCGCGCGCAGCTGCTGCAGCGCTTGGGGGTTCTTCTGGATGAACTCGATGAACTGGCGTTCCTGGCCCGGATACTGGCGGGCCTGCATGATGACCGCCCGCTGCATCTCCGGCTCGGTGACGGTGATCTCGTTGCGATTGCCCACCTCGGCCAGCAGCAGGCCGAGCCGCACCCGGCGCTCGGCCAGGCGCTTGTGCTCCTCGGTCGCCTCGATGGCGCCGTGGTTGTGGCCGTGCTCGTGCGGATGCTCGTCGTGCCAGAGCTGGTGAGCGATCTGCTTGGCCTCGACCTCGACCAGGGTCGGGGGCAGCTCGAAATCGACCATGCCGGCGAGGGCGTCCATCAGCCGGCGCTTGAGCACCGCCCGGGCCGCCTGGCCGTATTCCGCGCCGAGCCGCTCGGAGACCCGCTCCTTGAGCTGCTCGAGGTTCTCGGCCCCGAACCGCTCGGCGAGCGCGTCGTCGATTTCGGCGGCCTTCGGCGACTTCACCGCCTTGACCGTGACGGCGAAGACCGCGTCCTTGCCGGCGAGATGGGGCGCGCCGTACTCGGCCGGGAAGGTGACGGCGACGTCGCGCGATTCGCCCGCCGTGACGCCGACGAGCTGGTCCTCGAAGCCGGGGATGAAGCTGCCCGAGCCCAGGGTGAGCGGGAAGTCCTCGGCCGAGCCGCCCTCGAATGCCTCGCCGTCGAGGGTCCCCTTGAAGTCGATCACCACCTGGTCGCCGCTCTCGGCGGCCGCGCCCTCGGGCTTGTCCTCGAAGGAGCCGGCGGTGCGGGCGAGATTGTCGAGCGCCTCGGCCACGGCCGCCTCGTCGGTCCCGACCGTCAGCCGCTCCAGCGTCAGGGCGGAGAAATCGAGCTCGGGCACGACAGGCAGCGCCTCGTAGGTCATGGCGACCTCGACGTCCTGGCCTTCCTGCCAGTCGTCGTTGGTCATCTTGACCTCGGGCTGGAGCGCGGGACGGTCGCCGGTCGCGTCGAAGTGCCGCTTCATGGCGTCGTCGATGGCTTCCTGCATCGCCTCGCCGAGGACGGACTTGCCGAACATCTTCTTCATCAGCGCCGCCGGCGCCTTGCCCTTGCGGAAGCCCTTCATCTGGAAGTCCTTGCGGGCCTCGTCGAGCTTCTCGGCCACCTTGGCCTCGAGCTCGGAGGCCGGGACCGTGATGGAATAGCCCCGCTTCAAGCCTTCGTTCAGGGTCTGGGTGACCTGCATCGCCGTCGTCTCTTTCCTTGTCGTCGCCTCGCGTCTGGTGCGGGCGGAGGGCCTCGAACCCCCACGCCTTGCGGCGCCAGAACCTAAATCTGGTGCGTCTGCCAGTTCCGCCACGCCCGCGGCGGGACCGCCCGGGCCCCGGTTGAGCGCGCTTCCTAACAGAGCCGCCCCCCCCGCGCGAGCGAAAAATCACGGAAAGAGGGCCCCGTTGCGCTTCACGAAGTGACGAATTTTCCGGCGCCTCGCCTAAAAATCATGCAATAGATCAGGAATCACGGCGGCGCGGCGCGGGCGGCCGGGAGCCCGGATTGAACCGGCTTCCCCAAGCTGTTCTCAAGGCGCGACCCCCGGACAGGAACGGTCACAAGGCCCAAGGCAGGGAGCCCGCCATGAAAAAGATCGAGGCGATCATCAAGCCCTTCAAGCTCGACGAGGTGAAGGAGGCGCTTCAGGAGATCGGCATCCAGGGGCTCAGCGTGACGGAAGCCAAGGGCTTCGGCCGGCAGAAGGGTCATACGGAGCTCTACCGCGGCGCCGAGTACGTCGTCGACTTCCTGCCCAAGGTGAAGATCGAGGTGGTGCTGGCCGACGAACAGGTCGACGCCGCCGTCGAGGCGATCATCGCCGCCGCCAAGACCGGCAAGATCGGCGACGGCAAGATCTTCATCTCGCCCGTCGAGCAGGCGATCCGCATCCGCACCGGCGAGGAAGGCAACGACGCCCTCTGAACCGCCTGCGCGCGACCCGGGGTTCGGCCGAGCGCGGGCCGCGCCCCTGAGACACCCGAGCGCTCTACGCAACCAAGGTAGACATATGCCCGACATCGCTTCCGTCCTGAAACAGATCAAGGATGAAGAGATCGCCTACGTCGATCTCCGCTTCACCGACCCGCGCGGCCGCGTGCATCACGTCACGACCGTCTCCGATCTCGTCGACGAGGACTTGTTCGAAGAAGGCTTCATGTTCGACGGCTCGTCGATCGCGGGCTGGAAGTCGATCGACCAGTCGGACATGAAGCTGATCCTCGACGCGTCCTCGGCCTATATCGACCCGTTCTTCGCCGAGAAAACCCTCTGCATCCATTGTTCGGTCGTCGAGCCCGACACCGGCGAGCCCTATTCCCGCGACCCGCGCGGCACCGCGCAGAAGGCCGAGGCCTACCTCAAGTCCTCGGGCGTCGGCGACGCCGCCTACTTCGGCCCCGAGGCCGAGTTCTTCCTGTTCGACAGCGTCCGCTATTCGGTCGCCTCGAACAAGGTGAGCTACGAGATCGACGCGGTCGACGCCCACTGGAACACCGACGCGGAATACGAGGTCGGCAACACCGGCCATCGCCCGGGCGTCAAGGGCGGCTATTTCCCCCTGCCCCCGACCGACTCGGCCCAGGATATCCGCGCCGAGATGCTCTCGACGATGAAGCGGATCGGCATGCGCGTCGACAAGCACCACCACGAGGTGGCCTCGACCCAGCACGAGCTCGGCCTCATCTTCGGCGGGCTGACCGAGCAGGCCGACAACATCCTGAAGTACAAGTACATCATCGCCAACGTCGCCAACGCCTACGGCAAGACGGTGACCTTCATGCCGAAGCCCTATGCGGGCGACAACGGCTCGGGCATGCATGTCAACATGTCGATCTGGAAGGACGGCAAGCCGCTCTTCGCGGGCGACAAGTACGCCGACCTCTCCCAGGAGGCGCTGTGGTTCATCGGCGGCATCCTGAAGCACGCCAAGACGCTCAACGCCTTCACCAACCCCGGCACCAACAGCTACAAGCGGCTGATCCCGGGCTTCGAGGCCCCGGTGCTGCGCGCCTACTCCGCCCGCAACCGCTCCGGCTGCGTCCGCATCCCGTGGACCGAATCGCCGAAAGCGAAGCGCGTCGAGGCCCGCTTTCCCGATCCCTCGGCCAACCCCTACCTGGCCTTCGCCGCCCTGCTGATGGCCGGCATCGACGGGATCAAGAACAAGATCGACCCGGGCGAGGCCTCGGACAAGGATCTCTACGACCTGCCCCCCGAGGAGCTGGCCGCGATCCCGACCGTCTGCGGCTCCCTGCGCGAGGCGCTGGAGTGCCTGGCCGCCGACCACGACTTCCTGCTCCAGGGCGACGTATTCACCAAGGACCAGATCGAGGGCTACATGGCGCTGAAGTGGGAGGAGGTCTATGCCTTCGAACACACGCCGCACCCGGTCGAGTACAAGATGTACTATTCCTGCTGACCCTTATCCCGGGTTTTGCGGGGAAAGGCGGCGCTGCGGCGCCGCCTTTTTCGTTTCCGGTTCAGGTTGCGTCGGGCCAAAGGAGCGCCGGGCTCGGGGACCCGAGACGGGTCCCGCTCGCACGGCGCTGTCGCTCCGGCCCGCCGTTGCGGGCCTGCGCTGCGGAGCGGGCCGCAAGGGCCCGCGAACCGGTTTCACCCCCGCCTGTTGGCGTGGCCCCGACTGCTCTCCAGGTTTTTGCCGTATGAAGACCTGAGGGCTCAGATCTCGCCGTCGCGCAGGGGCGAGGCGGGCCCTCTTTCGCCGGATCTTGCGGCCGGCGGATCTTCGATCCGCCCCGCGTCCCGACGCCCTCAGGTGGCCCGCTTGATGTCCGAGGCGAGCTGCAGCGGCGGGGTCGCTCCCTGGAGGCGGGCGCGATAGACGTGGAGGCTTTCCAGCACGCGCATCACGTAGTTGCGCGTCTCCTCATAGGGGATCGATTCGATCCAGCGCACCGCGTCGACCTCGCCGGTGCGGGGATCGCCATAGGTCTGGAGCCACTGGCCGACCCGCCCCGGCCCGGCGTTGTAGGCGGCGGCGGCGAGGATGTAGGAGCCTCCGTAGGTCTCCAGCATCTGGCCCAGATAGGCCGTCCCCAGCGTGGCGTTGTACATCGGATCCGCGGTCAGCCGCGCGAGGTCGTAGGGGGCGCCGATCCGGCCCGCCGTCGCCTCGGCGGTGGCCGGCATCAGCTGCATCAGCCCGCGCGCCCCCGCCTTGCTGGCGGCGGCGGCGTTGAACTCCGATTCCTGCCGGGCGATCGCCAGGGCGAACTCCGTCGGGACCGGCCAGTCCTCCCCCGCCATGGGATGCAGGGGATAGTACTGGCTCGGCAGGATCAGACCGTCGGTCGCCGCGTCCTTGGCGATGCGCAGGCCCACATGGGGGCGGCCCTGGTCGATCTCCATCTGGGCGAGGGCCGCGCGCTGGTCCGCCGGCAGGCTCCGGGCCGCCTGGCGCAGGAACAGCGTCGCCCGCGCGTCGTCCCCCGCCGCGGCCAGGAGCAGCCGGGCCGCCCGGACGGCGGAGTCCGTCAGGAAGGCCGCCGTCCGCCAGTCGGGGATCGCCTCGCCCCCGGCGATCGCCGGATCGGCCTCGACCCCGATCCGCTGGGCGGCGAGCTGGCCGTAGAAGCTGGTTTGGTAGCGCGCGCCCTGCAGATAGGCCGCCCGGGCCTTTTCCGGCTCCCCCGCCCGCTCGTAGGCGAGGCCGAGCCAGTAGCCCGCCCGGCCGAGGCTGATGGGCGAGCCGACGGCCGCCTGGAACCGCTCGAAATGGCCGGCGGCGCGCTGGGGATCCTCCATGGCGGTCAGGGCGACATAGCCCGCCACCCATTCCGCGTCGGCGTAGTCCGGGCCGGAGCGATCGTTGCCGAAGTTGTCGGCGGCCAGCGCATAGGCGGTCGCCACGTCCCCGTCGCGCAGCGCCTGGCGGGCGAGATTCGCCCGGCGCTCCATCCAGGCGTCGGGCCGGCCGAGCGCCTCGGCCGAGGTGGAGCGGGCGACGAGGAAGGCCTCCGCGTCCTCCCAGCGGCCCTTCTCCACCCGGTAGCGATAGCGCTCGTAGGCGAGGCCCGGGTCGTCGGCGAGGGCCGCCGGCACCGCCGCGATGGCGGCGCTGGAGCCGTCCTGGTCGAGCCGCACCGCAATCCGCGCCCGCGCCAGCGCCTGGCGCTCGGGCGAGACCCGGGGCAGCATCGCCGTCGCCTCGCCGGTCAGGCCCCGCCAGAGCAGCATGTCGAGCCGGGCTTCGTCCTCGGGCGCGACCAGCGCCGCGTGATCGGCGAGGATCGCTTGGCGCTCGGCCTCGGTCAGGGACATGGCGCGCCAGGCGTGCAGAATCTCCTTGTCAGCCGCCTCGGCCTGGCCGGTCGCGACCAGGGCCTCGGAGAGGCGCAGCGCCCCGGTCCCGGTCAGGGGCGGCTGCTCGCGGAAGAAGGCGAGCGTGACGGGGGCGGGCAGCGCCGCGGGCATGGCGCGTTCCGCGAAACGGCGGATCGTATCGCGATTGGGCCAGCCGGGCTCGCGCGCGAGGAAAGCCTGCATCTCGCCCCAGCCGCCCAGGCCGTCGCGCAGACGCAGCCACAGGATTAGGTCCTCGGCCACCGGGTCGCCCATGCGGGCGGCGATGGATTCCGCGTCGATCCAGTCACCCCTGCCGGCGGCGGCGAGGGCCGACGCCATGGCCGCCGCCGGGGCGGCCATCTGGTCGGCGGTCTCGGTCCCGACCGGGACGGCCCAGGCCGGGGCGACCCAGGCCGGAACGGCCCCGGCCAGGATCAGGGACATCAGGAAGGCGGCGCCATGTCGTGCCATGCTTGGCCTCGTCCAGTCGTTATCGCGGCCCCGGGGGCCGTTTTGCGCGCATCCTATCATCCCCGGGCGGCGACGTCTTTCACAACCTAAACGAGTGTTGGATTTTCGCCCTTCCTCCGCCATCCGGCGGAGGCCGGCGGGGCGGGCGGAGGCTATCCTGGCCCGATCCGCCCCCCGGGAGAGACGCCGATGCGCCGCCGCCTGCTCGTCCTGACGATCCTGCTCGCCGCCGGTTGCGCCGGCAAGACGCCTCCCGCGGCGACGGAGGCGAAGCCCGCCGTTTCCGCTCAGGTGGGGGGCAAGGACGGCGTGCCCGCCCCGGTGGCGGTCGCGGGGGCGGTCGGCCTCGGGGTGGGCCTCGGCGCCCTGGCGCTGGTGGCGCTGTCGGGGATCGCCGCCGCCTCGCTCATGTCCGGCGGACATTAGCCGCGGGCGGGGCCCAAGGCCCGGGTTGCGGGCGGAGCGGCTTGCGGCTAACAGGAGCGCGCCAAGCTGTCGCAGGACTCCCGCCATGTTCCGAGGTTCGATCACCGCGCTCGTCACCCCCTTCTCGGGCGGCAAGGTGGACGAGAAAGCGCTCGTCGAGCTGGTGGAGTGGCAGGTGGCCGAGGGCACCCACGGCCTCGTCCCGGTCGGCACCACCGGCGAGACCCCGACGCTCACCCATGACGAGCACGAGCATGTCATCGAGGTGGTCGTGCGCACCGTCGCCGGCCGCATCCCGGTGATCGCGGGCGCGGGCTCGAACAACACCGACGAGGCGATCCGCCTGATGCGCTTCGCCAAGAAGGTGGGCGCGGACGCGGCCCTGGTGGTGACGCCCTACTACAACAAGCCGAACCAGCGCGGCCTGATCGCCCATTACACGGCGCTGCACGACGCCGTGGACCTGCCGGTCATCATCTACAACATCCCCGGCCGCTCGGTGATCGACATGACGCCCGCCACCATGGGCGAGCTGGCGAAGCTCCCGCGGATCGTGGGGGTGAAGGACGCCACCGGCGACATCACCCGGGTCTCCGACCAGCGGGCGGCGTGCGGGGCGGAGTTCATCCAGCTCTCGGGCGAGGACGCCTCGGCGCTCGGGTTCAACGCCCATGGCGGCGTCGGCTGCATCTCGGTGGTGGCGAACATCGCGCCCCGGCTCTGCGCCGAGTTCCAGAACGCCATGCTGGCGGGGGACTGGGCCAAGGCGCTCGACTACCAGGACCGGCTGCTGCTGCTGCACCGGGCGGCCTTCGCCGAGCCGAACCCCTGCCCGACCAAGTTCGCCCTGTCCCTGCTCGGCAAGTGCCAGGACGAGATGCGCCTGCCCCTCGTTCCGATCGAGGAGCCGACCCGGGAGCGGATCCGCGCCGCGATGCGCCATGCGGGGCTGCTGAACTGACGGCGCTTCACCCATGCGCCGCCGCCGGACCTGAACCCAGCCTCGGGCCATGAGACCACCCCCTGAAGCGGGGGGCGGCTCCATGACGACCATTTTCTGTCGCGACGGCTTCGGCCGGGGCGTCGACGTGCGCTTCGACGATTTCTTCTACGGCCATCCCACCCTCGCCGACAGCCGGACGCTGCGATACGGCGACCGCGCCGACCCGGCTCCCCTTTCGCGGACCTTCCGCCCCGGCGGCCTTGAGATCCATGGCCGGCTCGACGGGATTTCCGAGGACTGGAGGCGCGTGGTCCATGCCGCGGCCGGCCTCGACGGGATTTCAACGTGATCGGGGGACCTGACCCGGACCAACGACCCCTTCGCCTCATGCGCTGCCTGACCGCGGGCGACGACGGGATCCTCGGCTCGCGCTTCGCCGGCATCCTCGCAGGCCACAGGAAGGACGGCGTGCTCAACGGCGGATAGGACGACGTCCAAGTCCAGGGCGGGACCGGCGACGACGGCCTCGCCGACGGGCGGGGCCGCGACAGCCTGCGGGGCGAGGCGGCGGCGGACGACTTCCATTTCTCCGGCGCCGCGGACTCGCCCAAGGGCGCGCGCCGGGACCGGATCGCGGATTTCTCCCGCGCGTAAGAAGGCCCCATCGACCTGACCGACTTCGACGCCAACGCCCTGGCGCGCGGCGTCCAGGATTTCCGCTCTATCGGCGGGCAGGGTGGTTTCCGGCCGCGCGGAAGGAGCTGCGGTTCGCCGGGGGCGTGCTGGGGACACGGACAGGGACGGGACGGCGGCGTTCGAGGGGACGGTCACGGGGGTCGCCGCCTTGGCCCAAGCCGACTTCTGCTTCCGAGCGACCCCCGAAAAACCCGCGGGCGCGGCGATTCATGATCCGTTCACGCTGATGAAGATCAGGTTGACGCCTCTGATTATATGTAATTATTTCAATATATTGACCCGATTTTCACGCGTGAAAATCAAGCCCCTTCAAGGCGCCGCAACGTGGGGGAAGGCTGTCTCGGAGGTCTTGCCGAGCCTCTCGCCCCGCCCTGCGGTCGCATTGCGCTGGTCCCCGCCGCCGGGCCGGGTAATGTCGGCCCGCACCAGGAGGAGAGCGCCATGACGCAAGCACGGATCGGCCTGATCGGCCTCGGGACCATGGGCGCCGCGCTGGCGCTCAACATCGCCGAAAAGGGCTTTCCCATCGCCGTCTGGAACCGCACCGCCGCGGTGACGCGGCGTTTCCACGCCGAGGCGGGGGACCTCGCGGACCGGGTGACCCCGACCGACAGCCTCGCCGAGTTGGTCGCCGCCATCGCCCCGCCGCGGGCGATCATCCTGATGGTGCCGGCCGGCCCGGCGGTGGACGAGCAGATCGCCGCGCTCGCCCCCCTGCTCGACCCCGAGGATCTGGTGATCGACGCCGGCAACGCCAATTTCCACGACACCGAGCGCCGCTCCGCCGGGAATTTGCCCCTGCGCTTCCTCGGCCTCGGGGTCTCGGGCGGCGAGGAGGGCGCGCGCCACGGCCCGGCGATCATGGCGGGCGGCGCGCCGGCGGACTGGGCGCGCATCGCCCCGGTGATGGAGGCGATCGCCGCCCGGGCCGAGGACGGAACCCCCTGCGCCGCCTGGCTGGGCGAGGGCGGCGCCGGCCATTTCGTCAAGACCGTGCACAACGGCATCGAATACGCCGACATGCAGATGATCGCCGAGGTCTACGGCGTCATGCGCGACGGCTTCGCCATGGCGGCCCCCGAGATCGCCGCGGTCTTCGCCGAATGGAACGAGGGCCCGCTCAAGTCCTACCTGGTCGAGATCTCCGCGGCCGTCGCAGGCGCGACCGACCCCCTGACCGGCGCGCCCATGCTCGACGTGATCCTGGACAGCGCCGGACAGAAGGGCACCGGCCGCTGGACCGCGATCGAGGCCCAGCATCTCGCCGCTCCGATCCCGGTGATCGAGGCCGCCATCGAGGCGCGCAACGTCTCCGCCCGGCTCGCCGAGCGGGCGGCGGGCGAGGCGCGCTTCGGCCCGGCGCCGCAGAGGTTCGAAGGCGCGACGGCGACGCTGGAGCAGGCGCTGATCGCCGGCAAGATCCTCTGCTACGCCCAGGGCTTCGCCATGATCTCGGCGGCGAGCGCGGCCTTCGGCTGGAGCCTGCCCCTGCCCGAGATCGCCCGGGTCTGGCGGGCGGGCTGCATCATCCGCTCGGCCATGCTGAACGACATGGCGGCGGCCCTGGCCGAGGATCCGGGCCGCAACCTGATCCTCGCCCCCGCCTTCGCCGCCCGGATCGAGGCCGGCCTGCCCGCCCTGCGCGAGACCGTCGCCCAGGCCGCGCTCCACGGCCACGCGGTCCCGGCTTTGGCGGCGGGCCTCGCCTGGTTCGACATGATGCGCACCGCCCGGAGCACGGCCAACATGATCCAGGCCCAGCGGGATTTCTTCGGCGCCCATGGCTTCGACCGGCTGGACGGGCGCGACGCCCGCCACGGGCCCTGGGGCCTGCATGGCTGAGGCCGCGGCGGGCCGCAGAGACTGGCTGGATCTGCGGCGTCGGTTCGGAACTTTCGCGATTTCGACGGAAGACCCTGTCCGTCACGATCGGCGACTGGCGGACAGGAACGGCGCCCCGGGCGCAAAACGTCCGTGCCGGATCGACCTGGCCGAATTTCCGGACAGGTCCTCAGCGCCCGAGCGGCTTCAGCATCATCAGGCAGGGCGCTTCGGGACCCCAGAGGGTCGGGAAGACTTCCAGGGGCACGAAGCCGAGCGCGTCGTAGAAGGCCCGGGTCCGGCGATAGCCTTCGTCGGGTCGCATCGGGGCGAGAGTCTTGACCGTCAGATACCCTGCCCCCTCCTCCAGCGCCAGCGCGGCCGCCGCCTCCATCATCGCGCGGCCGCAGCCCTGGCGATGGCGGGCGCGCAGAACCGCCATCACCGCCACCTCGAAGGCCGCCTGGGATTGCCGCCGGAGGCAGAGGAAGCCCGCCGGCCCCGTCTCCGCCTCGGCGGTCAGCATCGGCAGGTGGCCGGCCTCGGCGATATAGCCCTCGCGCGCCTCGGGGACGCCGAACCAGTCCGGCAGATCCTCCAGGATGGCCCGGGCGACCGCGGCCTTGCCCTGGGCGCGCCAGGCGACAGGGATCACCATCGCCAAGCGCCTTCGCCGGGCGGGGCCAACGGCTGCCCGTGGCGGCTTTCCGCGCGCGTCCTCGGCGGCATGGGCATGGCCGATTTCCTTTCTGGGGCGTCGGAGCGTTCCAGACAGGGCCGCCGCCGCGCCCGGCCAGCCCCTCGACAGACGGCGGCGGCTCGCCTACATCCAGCCGACCATGGCAAAGACCCCGGACCGCCCCCAGAAGATCGTCGCAGAGAACCGCCGCGCGCGGCACAACTATTTCATCGAGGACGACCTCGAGGCCGGCATCATGCTGGAAGGGTCGGAGGTGAAGTCCCTGCGCACCGGCAAGGCCAACATCGCCGAAAGCTATGCGACGGTGGAGCAGGGCGAGCTGTGGCTGATCAACGGCTATATCCCCAAGTATGAACAGGCCAAGACCTTCGGCCACGAGGAGCGGCGGCGGCGCAAGCTCCTGGTGTCGCGGCGCGAGCTGGCGCGTCTCTGGCAGGGGATCGGCCGCGAGGGGATGACCCTCGTGCCGCTGAAGCTCTATTTCAACGAGAAGGGCCGAGCCAAGCTGCTGCTCGGGATCGCCAAGGGCAAGAAGATGGCCGACAAGCGCGAGACCGAAAAGAAGCGGGACTGGGAGCGCCAGAAGGCCCGGCTGCTGCGCGAACGCGGCTGACCCCTGCGGCGGCCGCCCGGCCCGCCGGGGAGGCGCGACCGGGGGACGGGCCCGCGCGGGGTCTTATCCCGACTTGCGCCGGAACAGCCCGCCCGCCTTTTCCCGCATCGTCTCGAAGACGACGTAAAGGGACGGGATGAGGAAAATCCCCAAGGCCGCCGCCGCCAGCATCCCGCCCGCCACCGCGGTGCCCACGGCGCGGCGGGAGAGTTCCGCGGCGCCGGTGGCGATCACCAGCGGGATGAGGCCGGCGATGAAGGCGAAGCTCGTCATCATCACCGCCCGGAACCGGGTCCGCGCCCCGTCCACCGCTGCGTCGTGGATCGACAAGCCCTCCTCCCGCCGGTCCTTGGCGAATTCCACGATCAGGATCGCGTTCTTGGCGGCGAGCGCGATCAGCACGACGAGGCCGATCTGGGCATAGATGTCGAAGGAGAGCCCGGCGAGCCACAGCGCCCCGAAGGCCCCGGCCACGCCCACCGTCACCGACAGGATCACCGGGATCGGGATCGTCCAGCTCTCGTAGAGCCCGACCAGGAACAGGTAGGCGAAGAGCAGCGACAGCGCGAGGATCGCCGTCGTCTGACCCGCCGCTTGAAGCTCCTGCACCGCGGTGCCCGACCACTCATAGTCGTAGCCCGGCGGCAGGACCCGCGCCGAGACCTCCTGCATGGCCTGGAGCGCGGTGCCCGAGGCCTCGCCCGGCGCCGGACCGCCGTTGATCGTCACGGCGCGGGCGTTGTTGAAGCGGATGATCGAGGCGGGGCCGACGTCGATGCGCGCCTCGGCCACCGCCGCCACCGGCACCATGTCGCCGGAGGCGTTCCGCACGTTGATCCGGCCGATGTCGGGCGGGGCGAAGCGGTCCGCCTCCTCGCCCTGGAGCGTCACCCGCCAGGCCCGGCCGAAGATGTTGAAGTCGTTCACATAGACCGAGCCGAGGATGCCCTGCAACGCGCTGAACAGGTCCGAGACGCTCACCCCCAGGCTCTGCAGCCGGTCCCGGTCGATGTCGAGGAAGACCCGGGGCGAATTCGCCGCATAGGTGGTGAAGACCTGCGCCAGCCGCGGATCCTGGTTCGCCGCCACTACCAGCCCCTGGGCGGTCGCCGCCAGTTCCGCCGGAGAGCGGCCCTCGCGGTCGACCAGCTGGTACTCGAAGCCCGAGCCGGTGCCGAGCCCGATGATGGGCGGCAGGTTGTAGGCGAAGACCACCGCCTCGCGCACGCCGAAGCCCAGCCGGTTTGCCGTGGCGATGGCCGTATCGACGTCGAGGCCAGGGCCCGCGCGTTCCTCGAAGGGCTTCATCGTGGCGATGATCGCCGCGGCGTTCGACTTCGCCAGCCCGTCGAAGAAGCTGTAGCCGTTGATCGAGATCACCGACTGGACGCCGGGGATCTGCGCCACCTTGGCCTCGAGGTCGCGGGTCACCGCCTCGGTGCGATTGGCCGAGGCGCCCTCGGGCAGGCGCACCTCCATGAAGAACGCCCCCTGGTCCTCGACCGGCAGGAAGCCCGAGGGCACGGATTTCGCCAGCCAGCCCGTCAGCGCGCCCGCCCCGACCAGCAGGATCAGCCCGAGGATCGCCTTGCGCGCCAGCGCCCCGGCGATCCGGGCATAGCCGTCCCGCGCCCCGTCGATGCGGCGCGAGATCCAGCCCATCACCCCCCGCTGCGGCCCGTGATGGGGCTTGAGGAAGATCGCGCAGAGCGCCGGGCTGAGGGTGAGCGCGTTGATCGCCGACAGGACCATGGAGACGGAGACCACCACGGCGAACTGCTGGAACAGCTGGCCGGAGATCCCGGGGATGAAGGCCACTGGCACGAAGACCGACAGCAGCACCAGGGTGATCGCCACGATCGCCCCGGTGATCTCGCCCATGGCCGTGGCGGCGGCCTCCTGCGGCGAAAGGTCGGGATTCTCCGCCATCACCCGCTCGACGTTTTCCACCACCACGATGGCGTCGTCGACTACGATGCCGATGGCCAGCACCAGCGCCAGCAGCGACACGGTGTTGAGGCTGAACCCGAGCGCCGCCATGGCCGCGAAGACGCCGATCAGCGCGACCGGGACCGCAAGGATCGGCACGATCGTCGCCCGCAGGCTGCCGAGGAACAGGAACACGACCAGCGCCACCAGGACGAAGGCCTCGACCAGGGTCTTGCGGACCTCCTTGACGCTTTCGATCACGAAGGCCGAGGTGTCGTAGGCCACCGCATAGGCCACGCCCTGCGGGAACCGCTCTGCCGCCTGGTCGAGCACGCGCTTCACCCCCTCGGCGGTGGAGAGCGCATTGGCCCCGGGCGAGAGATAGATGCCGAGCATGGCGCTCGCCTTGCCATTGAACCGGGCCGAGGTGTCGTAGTTCGCGGCCCCGAGCGAGACCTTGCCAACGTCGCGCACCCGCACGAAGCTGCCGTCGGGGTTGGCGCGGATCACGATCGCCTCGAACTCCGCCGGGTCGCTCAGCCGGCCGAGCGTGGTGAGGGTGAACTGGAAGACCGGATCCCGGGCCATCGGCTGGGCGCCGAGCCGCCCGATGGCCGCTTGGGCGTTCTGGGCGCGGATCGCGGCGACCACGTCCGAGGGCACCAGCCCGAGGCTGGTCAGGCGGTCCACGTCGAGCTCCACCCGCATGGCGAAGTCGCGGGGGCCGAACATGGTCACGTCCCCCACCCCCGGCACCCGCTTCAGCGCGTCGAGGATGTTGAGCCGGACGTAGTTCGACAGGAACAGGTCGTCGTGGTCGCCGCTGTCGGAATAGAAGCTCGCGGCCATCAGCATGGCCGAGGACTGCTTCTGCACGCTCACCCCGTTGCGGCGCACGTCCTCGGGCAGCAGCGGCTCGGCCAGCGCCAGGCGGTTCTGCACGTTCACCGCGGCGATGTCGGGATCGGTGCCGACCGCGAAGGAGACCGACAGGGAATAGCTGCCGTCCGAGCCGGAGGTCGACTTCATGTAGATCATGTCGTCGACGCCGATCACCGCATCCTCGATGGGCTGGGCGACGGAGCTTTCGACCGCCTCGGCGCTCGCCCCGGGATAGGAGGCTGTCACCGAGACCTGGGGCGGGACGATGTCGGGGAACTGAGCGATCGGCAGGCGGGTCAGCGCCACCAGCCCCGCGATGGTGATGACGATCGAGATGACCGCGGCGAGACGGGGCCGCTTGATGAAGGTGTCCGAGATCATGGGTCAGCCGCCCGAGGCGACGGGGGCGGCGTCGACCTTCTGGCCGGGCCGCGCCTTGTTCATGCCCTCGACGATGACCTGCTCCCCGGCGGAGAGGCCGTTCTCGATCACCGTGCGGCCGTCGACGGTGCGCCCGGCGAGCACGCGGCGCTGCTCCACCGTGCCGTCCTGCCCGACGGTCAGGACGAAGGCGCCCTGCATGTCCTGGCCGACCGCCTGCTGGGGCACCGTCAGCTCTTCCTTGGGCTGGGAGGAACTCAGGGTGACGCGGACCAGCGCGCCGTCCTGGAGGAGGGAGTCGGGGTTCGCGAAGACGGCGCGGATCAGCACCGTGTCGGTGCCCTGGGCCACCTGCACGTCGGAGAAGTCGATGTCGCCCGGATGGGGAAAGGTGCGGCCGTCGGCGAGCGTCACGGTGACCGCGCCGATCTTGCTGGCCGCGCCGGAGGCGACCTGGGCCTGGAACTCCAGCACCTCGCGTTCGGGCACCGGGAATTCCACGGTCATCGGATCGGTCCGCACCAGGGTCACCAGGGGCCCGCTGTCCGGCCCCACCAGGGCGCCCACGTCGGCCGAGGCGAGGCCGGTGCGCCCGACGAAGGGCGCCTTGATCTGGGTGTAGGAGAAATCGAGCGCCGCCCGGTCCCGCTGGGCCTGGAGCTGGGCGACCTGGGCCTCGGCCTTGGAGAGGTTCGCCTCGGCGATGTCGAGCACCGACTGGGGCGAGGCCTGGCGCTGGACGAGGGTGAAGTTCCGGTCCCGCTCGATCTGGGCGAGCTTGCGGGCGGCCTCGGCGGCGGTGATGGCGGCCTCCGCCTCCTGGAGCGCGGCGAGGTACTGGCCGTCCTCGATGCGGAAAAGGGTGGTGCCCGCCTCGACCACCGCGCCTTCGGTGAAGTTCCGCGCTTCGAGAAAGCCGGAGACCCGGGCCCGCAGGTCGACCTTCTGGATGGCGACGGCGCGGCCGGTGAAGGTGGCGCTGTCGGTGACGGGGGTCGTCGCGGCGGGGGCGGTGGAGACCGCAGGCGGGGGCATCCCCTGCTGCGCTCCGGCGGGAGCGGCCGCGATCAGCGAGACGGCGAGAAGCCAGGAGGAGAGGCGCAACACCGGATTCCTTTCCGCTGCGGTCGGCTCGCGACGATAGGGGGCCAAGGCCGGCCGGTCCAGCGGGGAGGTGCGGCCCTCGGAGGCGCGACGGTCGCAGGCGGGGACGGGGGCTGTCCCGGAGCGGCCGGAATGGGCCCTGCGCCGGGCCGAAGGAAGCCGCATAACACACGTGTTATCGGGATCAAGCTTTTGAATAAGAAGGATATTCTAAATTTCATCAATCCGATGTTCATCCGGGTTGAGAAGGGGTTACCGGGCGGCGCGCCGGGATCTGTCCCTCCCGGGGAAGGCCCTGGAAAGGTGGGCGGCCGGGCGTCGAAAGCGTGTTCTGTCATCGCGAGGGGTCGCGGGGTCGCGGGGACGCAGGCGAGAGCGGCCGGGCGCTGGAGAGTCTGTCCTGTCGGCGCAAGGGGCCGCGGGGGCGCAGGCGCAGGAGGCCAGCGTCGGAGAATCTGTTCTGTCGGCGGGCGGCCCGCGGGGGCGCAGGCGAGAGCGGCCAGGCGTCGGAGAGTCTGTCCTGTGGGCGCGAGGGACCGCGAGGGGGTCGCGGCGAAGGCGGCGGCGGCCCTATCCGCACACGCCTTTGAGCGCCGCCCAGTCCCCGGGGGCGAGCGCGACGCCGCCTTCGGTCGAGGCGGGGGGCGCGGGGATGCCGGCGCGCAGCAGGCCGTCGGCGAAGGGCGCGGTCGGCAGGCCCGCGGCCCGCAGCCGCTCGTAGGCGGCGCCCACCTCCTCGGCCGTCGGAGGGGCGAGGGCCGCCGCCGCGACCCGGTCGAGCGCCGTCTGGCTCAGCCGGCCGGTCAGCATGTAGCGCAGGCTCGCCGCGGGGCCGGCCGCGTCCATCACCCGGTCGGGGCCCGGGCGCATCTCCTCCTGGGCCATGGCGAGGGCGAGCCAGCCCGCCGTCTCGGCCGGATCCTCCGCCTGGGCGAGCGCCCCCTTGCCCAGCACCACCGTGGGCCCGGGCAGGAGCGCGACCGGCGCGGCGCCGAGGTCCATCGCCCGGAGCCGCGGCCGGTTCTCGCGCGCCACCCGCGCGCCGACGATCGCCAGCGCCCGCCGTCCCTCCGCCCCCGCGCAGAGCGGCCCGTGGTCCGCCATGAGCTGGAGCAGCATGTGGTCGCCCCATTCCTCCAGCGTCTCGTCCGGGACCATGCGCGCCGCCTGGGCCCGGATCAGCTCCGGCAGGAAGGCCGCCGCCAGGCCCGCCACCGCCACCGCGAAGACCAGGGGCCACCAGGCCCGCCGGCGCGCCGCGGGCGGGGCGAAGGCCGCGGCCGTCACCGGCCGGCTGACCGCCGCGATGGCCGCCACCATCTCGGGGTCGGCGATCGTCAGGGTCTCCTCGCCGTCCGGGGTCATGGCGAAGACGGTGCGCGCGCCCTCGGTCCGGATCGCCTGCACCCCCGCCAGCGCCCAGTGCCCCAACGGCCGGTCCGAGGTGTCGGTGAGGACCAGCGTCGCGTCGCCGAAGCTCACCACCACCTCGCGCGCGGGCGCGGCGGGCCCCTCGCGCCACTGGCCGAGCGCCTCCAGCCGGACGTATTTCTCGAGCGCGGTCATTCTCCCTCCGGGCGAGCCCCCGCCGTGAGTATCGCGCCGCGGCGCGCTTGTCATCGGGCCCGTCCCGCGCCAAGGCTGGCCGAAAGGCCGCAGGGAGGAACCATGCCGAAGGCCGCCGCGCTGCTCGTCGCCGGCATGGCGACCCTGGGGCTGACCGACAACCTGGTGCGGCTGATCGCCGACGAGGCCGGGCTCTGGCAGTTCCACCTGATCCCCTCGGCCATGGCGCTGCCGATCCTGGTTCTCGCCGCTGTCTGGGGGCTGCGGCTGCGCCCCCTGCGGCCTTGGGCGGTGGTCCTGCGCTCGGGGCTGCAGGCGACGGCCATGCTCCTCTATTTCGCCGCCCTGCCTGCGCTCCCGATCGCGACCGTGGGGGCGGCGCTCTTCACCGCCCCGCTCTGGGTGCTGGTGTTTTCCGCGGCGTGGCTCCGGCGGCCGATCGCGCCCCGCCAGGGGGCGGCGGTGGCGCTCGGCTTCGCCGGGGCGCTGGTGATGCTGCGGCCGAACCCGGCCGATTTCGCGCCGATCGTGCTCGTCCCCGCGGCGGCCGGGGCGCTCTACGGCCTGTCCAACCTGGCGACGCGGGAGCTGTGCGCCCGGGAGCCGGTCGGGGCGCTGGTCCTCGGGTTCTTCGCCGCGCTCGGCCTCGCGGCGGCCGCGGCGCTCGGGCTTCTCGCGGCGGCGGAGCCCCCCGCCGCCTGGGTCGAGGCGGCGCCGTTCCTGCTCGGGCCCTGGCGCGCGCCCGGCGCGATGACCCTCGTCTGGATCCTCGGCCAGGCGGCGGGGTCGCTGGCGGCCATGGCCCTGGTCGCCCGCGCCTACCAGTCGGGCGAGACGGCGAGCCTCGCGGTCTACGAATACAGCTTCCTGCTTTTCGCCAGCTTCTGGGCCTGGCTGCTCTGGGGGCAGGCGCTCGCCCCCGCGGACGGGATCGGCATCGCCATGATTCTCGCCTCCGGCGCGATCATGGCTGGCCTGACCGGCCCCCGGAGGTATGCTCGGGGGACGAACGACAGGAGGGAAGCCCCATGATCCGCCGACTCGTCCCCGCCGCGGCCGCCGCCGTTCTCGCCGCCGGCGCGAGCTTCGCCGCCGACACGCCCTACGAGGTGAACGGCGAGGCCTTCGACGGCTATTTCGCCGCCGCCCAGGACCCGAAGGGCCTGGTGCTCGTCATCCACGACTGGGACGGGCTCGGCGACTACGAGCGCAAGCGGGCGGACATGATCGCCGCCCTCGGGTACGACGCCTTCGCCATCGATCTCTACGGCGCGGGGGTGCGGCCCGAGACCCAGGAGGGCCGGATGGAGGCCATGGGCAAG
>CBDEVG010000022.1:0-49250 GCA_965243535.1 Amaricoccus sp. | reverse complement strand
GGCAGGTGGTCGAGACCCGCAAGCTCAGCCGCGCGGCGATCGAGACGCTCGCCATCGTCGCCTACCACCAGCCCGTCACCCGGGCCGAGATCGAGGAGATCCGCGGCGTCAGCGTCTCGGGCGGCACGCTCGACCTGCTGATGGAGCTCGGCTGGGTCAAGTTCGGCCGCCGCCGCCAGACACCGGGCAAACCCGCGACCTTCATCGTCACCCAAGGCTTCCTCGACCACTTCGGGCTGGAGACCGCGGGCGACCTGCCCGGCCTCGCCGAGCTGCGCGCCGCGGGCCTCCTCGACAACCGGCCCGCCCCGGGAACCCCGGCGCCGGAGCGGGAGGAGACCGAGGAGCTGCTCTGACGCGCCCGCAAGCCCCCGGCCCAACCCGCTGGAAACCCTTTGGAAACCCGCCCCGGGCCCAGGGCGTCCGCCGCGAACGGATCCGGCGGATTTTTCCGCGGCCCGGGGGCGCTTTTGCATTTGCGGTAACTTGCGCTTAATCCGCGGCGGGCAGGGTGGGCCCGTCGCGGAGGCCCCTCGCGCGGGATGACGCAGCCCCCTGTCGGTGGAGTTTGTTTCGGCGGGTTTTTCGCCGCGTTCGGGCTGTTGCGAGGGATGCGGGGATCCCCACGCGCCTCGCCCTGGGGCCTTCGCGACGCTTCTATTCCGCCGCCCGGGCCAGGGGCGCGACCGAGCGCGCCAGGAGGCCGCAGACCGCGCCGGGCAGGATGCGCCCCTCCACCGGCCCCTCGGCCGTCCCCACCCAGACCGGCGCCTCGCTCAGCGCGAACAGCGGCAGGGCGGCGGCGAGCGGCGCGCCGGGGTCGAGCCGGCGGGCCGGATCGCCCGGACCCGGATCGGGCGCCATGGCGTCGCGCGCGGTCAGCACCCCGATCGGGTTCATCCCCCGCACGAACTCCGCCACATGGGCCGTCGCCGGGCGCAGCACGATGTCCTGGGGCCGGCCGGTCTGCACGATCCGCCCGCCGTCCATCACCGAGATGGTCGTGCCGAGCTTGACCGCCTCCTCCAGGTCGTGGCTGACGAAGAGCACCGTGCAGCCCACCCGCGCCTGCAACTCCAGCAGCTCGTCCTGGAGCCGGCCGCGGATCAGCGGATCGAGGGCGGAAAAGGGCTCGTCCATCAGCAGGATCGCGGGCTCGGTGGCGAGCGCCCGGGCGAGGCCCACCCGCTGGCGCATTCCCCCCGACAGCATCCCCACCGGCCGCGACGCCCAGTCGGAAAGGCCGACGAGGTCGAGCGCCGCCGCCACCCGCTCCCGCCGCTCCGCCCGGCCGAGGCCGGAGAACTCGAGCCCTAGCCCGACGTTGCCCGCGACGCTGCGCCAGGGCAGCAGGGCGAATTGCTGGAACACCATGGCGACCCCGCCCCGGCGCAGGCCCCGCAGGGCGGGCGCGGCGCAGCGGCCGATCTCCACCGGCGCGCCGTCGCGCCCGCGCACGGTCAGCCGACCCCGGACCACGGGCGCAAGGCCGTTGACGGCGCGCAGCAAGGTCGACTTGCCCGAGCCGCTCAGGCCCATCAGCACCGCGATCTCGCCCGCGCGCACGCTCAGGCTGGCGTCATGGGCGCCGAGGCCGAGGCCGGTCTCCGCCAGGATCGCCTCGCGCGCGGCGCCCGCGTCAGCCAGCGCCAGGGCCCGCTCCGGCCGGCGGCCGTAGACCACCGACACCCGGTCGAAGACGATCGCCGCGCTCATGACAGCCGCTCGATGCGGAAGGTGCGGTCGAGCACCACGGCGAGCACGACGATCACCAGCCCCGATTCGAAGCCGAGCGCCGGGTTGACGGTGTTGAGCGCGCGCACCACCGGCCCCCCCAGCCCGTCCGCCCCGACGAGCGCCGCGATCACCACCATCGAGAGCGACAGCATGATGGTCTGGGTCAGCCCCGCCATGATCTGCGGCAAGGCCCAGGGCAGCTCCACCCGGCGCAGGAGCTGGCCCGGGGTGGCGCCGAAGGCGAGCCCCGCCTCCACCAGGTCGCGCGGCGTCGAGGTGATGCCGAGATGGGTCATGCGGATCGGCGCCGGCAGGACGAAGATCGCCGTGGCGATCAGCCCCGGGGTCATGCCGATGCCGAAGAAGACGATGGCGGGGATGAGGTAGACGAAGCTCGGCAGGGTCTGCATCAGGTCGAGCGTCGGCCGGATCCAGGCGTAGAGCCGGGGACTGCGGGCGCAGGCGATGCCGACGGGCACGCCGATCCCCATGCAGACCGCCACCGAGCACAGGACCAGCGCCAGGGTCTCGGTGGTCTCCTGCCAGTAGCCCTGGTTGAGGATGAAGCCGAAGCCGAGCGCCACCACCAGCGCCGCCCGCCAGGACCGCTGGAGCCCGAAGGCGAGCGCGGCGAAGCCCGCGGCGACGGCGAGCGGCGGCGGGGCCTGCAGCGCCCAGAGCACGGCGTCGACCGTCGTCTCCACCCCCCGGCCGAGCGCGTCGAAGGCGGCCGCGCCATGGGCGGTCAGCCAGTCGACGCCCTCGGCCGCCAGCCGCCCGACCGGGAGCTTCGGCGCGTCCATCAGAGGCCCAGCGCCCCGCGGACCGCGGCGTCGCCGGGCCCGCCGTCCCGGGCGGTGACGCCCTCGGTCCAGGCGCCGATCATCTCCCCGTGGGAGCCGATCCAGTTCGCCGCCGCCGCCTCGGGCTTCTCGCCGAGCTCGAGGATGAGGCCCATGATCTCGTTCTCCATGTCGAGGGTGAAGCCGAGGTTCTGCAGCAGCCGCCCGACGTTCGGGCAGTCCGTCGCATAGCCCGTCCGGGTCAGGGTCGAGACGGTCGACCCGCCGAAGCCCGGCCCGAACCAGGCGTCGCCCCCGGTCAGGTAGGTCATGGGGATGTTGACGTTCATCGGATGGGGCTCCCAGCCCAGGAACACCACGCCCGCCCCGGACTTCTGGTCGCGGGCCACCTGCGCCAGCATCGCCTGCTCCGAGCTTTCCACCAGCTTGAAGTCCCCGAGACCGAAGGCGTTCTGGGCGATCATGTCGGCGATGATCTTGTTGCCGTCGTTGCCCGGCTCGATGCCGTAGATCCGGCCGTCGAGGTCGTCCTTGAACTTGGCGATGTCGGCGAAGTCCTTCAGTCCCTTCTCGGCCATCGCGTCGGTGGTGGCGAGGGTGTACTTCGCGCCCTCCAGGTTCACCCGCACCACGTCGATCTGCTTGGCGTCGAGATAGGGCCGGATCAGGGTCTCCATCGTCGGCATCCAGTTGCCGAGGAAGACGTCGACGTCCCCCCGCGCGAGGCTCTGGAAGGTGACCGGCAGGGCGAGCATCTCGGTCTTGGTCTGGTAGCCGAGCGCGTTCAGCAGCGTGACGGCGACCCCGGTGGTGGCGGCGATGTCGGTCCAGCCCACCTCGGCGAGGGTGACCTCGGCGCAGGACTCGGGCTCGTCGGCGGCGCGGGCCGGCAGGGCGGCGGCGAGGATCAGGGCGGTCAGGGTCGTGGCGCGAAGCACTTCGGTTCCTCTCGGGCGGGCGTTCGGGTCGGCGCGCGCAGGTTCGCGCCTATTCGGGGCGGGGCGCAAGGGGGATGGCCCCGCAAGGGGCATGGCGGGCGCCCTCGCGTCAAGCCCCGCAGCCGAAGCCGAAGCCCCCGGCATTCGCGCGGGCCCCCCGTTGGCGCCCCCCTCGACCTCGCAAATGCCGGGACCCAACCCACGCGCGCGGAAGGCTCCCCGGGTCGCCCGCGCGGCCACAGTCTTGCCCCCCGGCGGGCCCCCCATGCGCGCGCGCCCCAGCCGGCCGAGCGGGGCCTTGCTCCATGTGGCCGGCCAATTCACGCGCGGGACGCCCCCGCCCCTCGCCCTACGGTCCAGTGCCGATCCGGCCGACCCACGCGCGGGCGAGACGTCCGGCCTGCGCGGTGGCGAGCAGCGGCTCAATCGGGCCGACCCGCACGCGGGCGGATCGCCCTCCCGTTCGCGTGGAATCCGGATGAACTGGTGCTCCCAGGTCCAACCCAAGCGCGCGCGGGACGTTTCGTCACTGCCGGCAGGGGTGGAGCGGTTTGGGCGGGGGGCCAACCCACGCTCGGGACGCCCCCCGTCCGAGGTTCCTGCATCGGGCGCAGCCGAGTCCGACGCGCACGCGGGGAGGCCCGCGGGCGCCTCGATGCGGACGCGCTGAGTCCCAAGCGGCCGGCCCGCGCGGTCAAGGCCTCCCAATGCGCTGTCCCGCGACAGGGCCCGGCGCCGCTTTCGGCTGGGCTGCGCGCTCCCGCCGCCCGGTCGACGCCGCCCGGCCCGCGCGCTAGACCTTCCAAGGCCGAACGCCGGAGCCCCGATGACCGAGCCCTCCCTCTACGACGCGGGCCCCTTCGCCCCCTGCCCCGCCCCCTTCAACCTCGCCGCCCACACCTTCGCGGCCGGCCTCGCCTTCCCCGACAAGGTGGCGCTGGAGGTGGCGACCGCCCCCGGCGTCGTGGCCGAGCGCTGGACCCACGGCGCTCTGCGCGAGACGGTGCTGCGGGTCGCAGGCGGCCTCGCGGCGGCGGGGCTGCGGCGCGGGGACCGCATCCTCCTGCGGTTGGGGAATTCCTCGGACTTTCCCCTGCTCTTCTTCGGGGCGAACGCGCTCGGCGCCTGTCCCGTTCCGGTCTCCCCCCTGCTGACCGAGGCGGAGCTCCGCGTCATCATCGCCGACCTGGACCCACGGCTGATCTGCCGCGGCCCGGGCCTCGCCCTGCCCGAGCCCGCCGGCGCGCCGGTGCTGGAGCCGGAGGCGATCCGCCGCCTGCGCAGGGCGCCGCCCGCGGACTTCGCGGCGACCGCCCCCGACGACCCGGCCTTCCTCGTCTACACCTCCGGCACCTCCGGCGTTCCCAAGGGGGTGCTCCACGCCCAGCGCTCGGCCTGGGCGCGGCGGATGATGTGGCGCGGCTGGTACGGCCTCGGGCCCGGGGACCGGATGCTGCACGCGGGCGCCTTCAACTGGACCTTCACGCTCGGGGCCGGGCTCACCGACCCCTGGGCCGCCGGGGCCTCGGCGCTCATCTACGCCGGCCCCCCCGACCGCCAGGTCTGGCCGCGGCTCGCCGCCGCCCATGGCGCGTCGATCTTCGCCGGCGCCCCCGGGGTCTACCGCCAGATGCTGGGCGCGCCCGACCTCGGCACCGGCTTCGCGGGGCTGCGGCACGGGCTCGCCGCGGGCGAAGGCATGCCCGCCAACGTCGCCTCCGCCTGGACCGCGGCGACGGGCAAGCCGATCTACGAGGCGCTGGGCATGTCCGAGGTCTCGACCTACGTCTCCTTCTCCCCCGAGGCCCCCCCGGTTCCGGGCCGCTCCGGCCGCCCCCAGCCCGGGCGGCGGATCGCGGTGCTCGACGAGGCGGGGGGCGGTCCCGTCCCCCGCGGCCAGGACGGGCTGCTCGCGGTGTCCCGCCGGGACCCCGGCCTGATGCTCGGCTACTGGCGACGGCCCGAGGAGACGGCGGCGTCCTTCCGCGGGGAATGGTTCCTGACCGGCGACCGGGCGCGGATGGAGGACGACGGCGCGATCGTCCACCTCGGCCGCCAGGACGACTTGATGAACGCCGGCGGCTTCCGGGTCAGCCCGGCGGAGGTGGAGGCGGCGCTCTGCGCCCATCCCGGCGTGCGCGAGGCGGCGGCGGTGGAGACGCGCGCGCGCGAAGGGGTGACGATCATCGCCGCCTTCTACGTGCCCGTCGGGGGCCCGGTGCCGGAGGCCGAGCTCGCCGACCACTGCGCCGCCCGCCTCGCCGCCTACAAGCGCCCCCGGGCCTTTCACGCCCTCGACGCTCTGCCCCGCGGCGCCAACGGCAAGCTCCAGCGGGCGCGCCTGAGATAGGCGCAACCCGGAATCAGAGCCCTTCCAGCGCCTTGCGCGGGACTCCTCGCCTCCCGCGAGACGCCCCGCAAGTCCCCGCTCAGAAGCGCCAGATCAGCGGCGCCCCCAGGATCGCGACCACGAAGAACCAGACCATCATCACCATGCCGAGCTTCCAGTAGTCACTGAAGCGATAGCCCGCCGGCTCCTGGATCATCAGGTTCGCGGGCGTCGCGATCGGCGTCAGGAAGGACGAGGCCGCCGCCACGCAGACCCCCATCAGCATCGGCGCGGGCGAGACCTGCATGTCGCTGGCCGCCGCCACCGCGATCGGCATGACGATGAAGGCGGTCGCGGTGTTCGAGATCATCTGCCCCAGCACCGCCGTCAGCACGAAGAGCCCGGCGAGCAGCGCGCGGGGCCCCGCGTCGCCGAGGAGCCCGACGAGCCCGTCCGCCATCAGCCCCGCCGCCCCGGTCTGCTGGATCGCGGTGGAGAGCGGCATCAGCGCCCCGATCAGGATCACCGTCGTCCAGTTGATCGCCCGGTACATCTCCTCGACGCTGAGGATCTTCAAAAGCAGGATGGCGCAGACCGCCAGCAGGCCCGCCGCCGCCGCCGGCATGAGCCCCAGGGCGAGGACGGCGGCCATGGCCCCGAGGATGCCGAACATCGGCATCGCCCCCCGGCCGAGGGGCACCGCCTGGCGGCGCACCGCGTCGGGGTCGTTCACCACCAGCACCCGCGCGGGGTCGAGGCGCCGGTCGAAGGTGTCCCAGGCGCCCTGGAGCAGCATGGTGTCGCCCGCGGCCAGCGTCGCCCCGGCGGGCAGGTCCTCGCCCTGGCGCTGGATGGCGAGGATGATCATGTCGCCGCTCTCGCTCACCATCCCGGGAAAGCAGCGCCGTCCCACCAGGGGCGAGCGCGGCGGCACCAGCACCTCGGCGAGGCCCGAGCTGCGGTTGAGCAGGGTCGAGACCACCCGGCCCGCCTCGACCGCGCCGTCGGCGAGCTCGAGCCCGTTCGCCGCGGCGAAGCGCCCGATCGCCCCGGCCTCCCCGCGCAGCACCAGCACGTCGCCGACGGCGAGCGCCGGCCGCGCGGTGGGCGCGGCCGCCTCGGCGCAATAGACGGTGACGAGGGTGAGATCGGGCATGTCGGCGAGGTCGAACGCCGCCCGGGACGCCCCGGCGAGGGGGGAGCCCTCGCGGATGCGCAGCCCGTGGAGGTTGGTCGCGAGGCCGTATTGCTCGACCAGCGTCCGGGCGTGGCGGGTGAGGTCGGGGGGGAGATTGGCCGAAGTCCGGCTCGGCAGCAGCCGCTCGCCGAAGACGACGGCGATCGCCACCGCGCCAAGCGTCAGCGGCGCGCCGAGCAGGGCGAACTCGAAATAGCCGACCCCCCGCCCCTCGGCCGCCATCAGCGTGTCGGAGACAAGCACGTTCACCGGCGAGCCGGTCAGGAGCAGCATCGAGCCCGCATGGGCCCCGAAGGCGAGCGGCATCAGGAGCTTGGCGGGCTCGCGCCCCAGCCGCACCGCAAGCACCACGACCACGGACATCAGCGCCGCCACCGACCCCGTGGGGCCGATCAGCGCCGTCAGCGCCGCGACGAGGCCCATCATGGCGACGAGAAGCCGCACCCGGCTCTGCCCCGCGGCCTCGGTCAGCTTCTGCCCGGCCCAGGCGGTGACGCCCGTCGCCTCCAACCCGCCCCCCACCACGAAGAGCGCGGCGATGAAGATGGTGGCCGGGTCGCCGAACCCGGCCATGGCCTGGTTCAGCGTCAACACGCCCGAAGCCCAGAGCGCCAGGGCGCAGCCCAGGCAGACCACGACCACCGGCAGGCGGTCCCAGACGAAAAGCGCCACCACCCCGGCGATGATGGCGAAGACGACGGTGATTTCGCTCACGCGGGGCTCCTGCGCTGCTTCGCCGCGAGGCTTAGCAGGCGCGGCGCCCGACGCCAACAGCCCCGCCGTCCCGTCCCTGCGCGACGCGCCGAGGCGCGCGACGGGGGTCTCAGAGCCCGACCCAAAAAGTCCCCAGGCTCGCCTGCGTTGGGCGAATTCGCGATTTTCCAGCGGCTCCGACGTCCTCGCCCGACGCCCTCGAAAGTCCGATTCCGGGGCCGATCGCGGCGAGGAGTCCCAGGGAAGCCTCGCCGCGAACCGGCGCCCCGAACTTTTGGGTCAGGCGGGCCCGGGGTCAGGCGGGCCCGGGGTCAGGCGGGCCCGGGGTCAGGCGGGCCCGGGGTCAGGCGGGGCTGGGGTCAGGCGGGGCTGGGGTCAGGCGGGGCTGGGGTCAGGCGGGGCTGGGGTCAGGCGGGGCTGGGGTCAGGCGGGGCTGGGGTCAGGCGGGGCTGGGGTCAGGCGGGGCTGGGGTCAGGCGGGGCTGGGCGCCTGCGCTTCCAGCCCCGCCAGCGCCTCGGCCGCAAGGGCGAAGGACCGCAGCCGCGCGGCGTGGTCGTGGATCTGGCCGGTCAGGATCAGCTCGTCCGGGCGCAGCCGGGCGACGAAGCCCTCCGCCTGGGCGCGCACCGCCTCGGGCGCGCCCACGGCCGAGAAGGCCAGCGCGTGGTCGACCGCCGCCAGCATCCCCGGATCGAGGGTCGCGCGGATGTCCTCCACCGGCCGCGGCAGGGGCCCGGGCCGGCCATAGCGCAGGTTGGCGAAGGCCTGCTGCATCGAGCTCTGCAACCGCCGCGCCTCCGCCTCGGTGTCGGCGGCGAAGACGTTGATCGCCAGCATGAAATGCGGCCGGTCGAGGTGCTCGGAGGGCTGGAAGGTCTCCCGATAGACCGCCGCCGCCCGGTCCACCGCATCCGGGGCGAAATGGGAGGCGAAGGCGTAAGGCAGGCCCAGGTGCGCCGCGAGCTGCGCCCCGAAGAGGCTGGAGCCGAGGATCCAGACCGGAACCCCCGTCCCCTGGCCCGGCGTCGCCTGCACCGCCGCGCCGGGCCGCGCGGGCCCGAGGTAGCCGAGCAGCTCGACCACGTCCTGGGGAAAGCTGTCCGCGCCCCCCATGTAGCGCCGCAGCGCCCGCGCCGTCGCCTGGTCGCCCCCCGGCGCGCGCCCGAGTCCGAGATCGATCCGCCCGGGGTGGAGTTCGGCCAGGGTGCCGAAGGCCTCCGCCACGGTCAGGGGCGCATGATTGGGCAGCATGATCCCCCCGGCCCCGACCCGGATGGTGCGCGTGGCGTCGGCCACCGCGCCGATGACCACCGCTGTCGCCGCGCTGGCGATGCCCGGCATGTTGTGATGCTCGGCGAGCCAGAAGCGCCGGTAGCCCCAGGCCTCGGCCTGCCGCGCGAGGTCGAGGGTGTTGCGCAGCGCCTGCGCGGGGGTCGAGCCCTCGGGGACGGGCGCGAGGTCGAGCACGGAAAGGGGGATCATCGGAGCCTCGCGGTTGGGGCGCCTGATGTAGGCGGGATGCGCCGGGATGCAATGCGCGACCGGGGATTTCCCCCCAAGGCCCTCCCCTCGACCCCCGTCCCGGAACGGCGCGGCCTCCGCCCCACCTGCGGCCGCGACCGCGGTGGATCGGGGTCCTGCTGAAGCTTTGGACGGAGCCGAGAGACCTCGGCGCAACCTGCGCCGCGGTCGCCCCCCGATCCGTCCATGTTCCTGAAGGTCAGGTTAAGGCCTCAGAATATATTGAACCCTATCAATCATATAGATTGATTTTCACGCGTGAAGATCCCGGCCTTTCCCAAGCGTTGGGGCTTGGCGGAGCGGCTCCCGCACAGGTCGCCCGGACCGGCGAACACGGGATCCGCCCTGTGACAAACGACCCCGAGGACGCGCGCCGGCGGCTCAGACCGGCCGGATCAGTTGCCTGTCGAGCACCCGCAGCACCAGCCCGAGGTCGTGCCCGCGCTTCAGGATGCGCCCGTCCATGGCGACCACCGCGTACTGCCCCTGCCGCGCCGCGAGCCGCGGCCGCTTTTCGATACGGTAGAGCGCGTGCTCCGCCGTGTGCCGGAACACCGAGAACACCGCGACCTCGCGCAGCATGGAGATGCCGTAGTCCCGCCACAGCCCCGCCGCCACCATCCGCCCGTAGAGGCCGAGGATCAGCGACAGCTCGCTGCGGTGAAAGGCGACGCGATCGGGGACGACGGGAAAGGCTGCGATCTCGGGGGGCGGCGCCATGGGGGAAAGGATGGCGCGGCAAGGGGCGTTTGGCAAGGCTCCGCGCGAAATGACGACCCGCCGCCGCGCAGGATGGTTATCGGGCCGCCCTCAGCGCCAGGCCCCCGCGCCCTCGACCCGCCCCCAGCGTGCCCGGCTCGCCCCCGCCCCCCGCCCGCCCTCAGCGCCGCCGGGCGAGCCAGACCGTGCGGCCGCAGGCCGGATCCTCGGCGACGAAGGCGCGCGCCTCCAGCCCCGCCGCCTCCAGCGCCGCCGCATAGCCCGCCGGCGACAGGCTCGCGTGGTGGAGCGGCCGGCCGTCCACCGCCCCCTCCGCCGTCCCCTCCTCCGCGCCGGAGGTGAACATCAGCGCCCCCCGGGGCAGCAGATGCGCGGCAAGGCGCGGGATCGTCGCGCGCTGCTCGGCGATCGTCAGGTGAAAGAAGCTGTCCCAGGCGAGGACCCCCGCGAACCGCCGCCCGAGGTCGAGGTCCCGCATGTCCGCCTGCACCCACTCCCCTTCCGGCAGCCGCGCCCGGGCCCGCGCCAGCATCGGCGCGGCGAAGTCCACCCCCGTCACCGCCCGCCCCTGCGCCGTCAGCCAGGCGGCGATCGGCTCCCCCGTCCCGCAGCCGAGGTCGAGAACCGGGCCCGGCGGCGCCAGCGCCAGGAACCGCTCCAGCCAGGGACGCTCCGACAGGCCCCGGCCCCGCGCCCGGTCCCAGGCGGCCGCGCCCGCCTCGTAGACCGCGCGGGTCGTCTCGGGATCGACCATCCCCCGCGCCCCGCCTCAGCCGCCGATGCGGGCGCGGACCGCCGCGACGAAGGCCCGGCCCCGGTGCTCGAAGCTCGGGAACTGGTCGAAGCTCGCGCAGGCCGGCGCCAGCAGCACCACCTCGCCGGGCTCGGCCTCGGCCAGCGCCGCCGCCACCGCCGCCTCCAGCGTGCCCGTCACCACGTGGGGCGTCTCGCCCAGGGTCCGGGCGAAATCCTCCGCCGCCTCGCCGATCAGATAGGCCTTGGCCACCCGGTCGAACCAGGGGCGCAGGGGCTCGATCCCCCCTTCCTTGGGCTTGCCGCCGGCGATCCAGCGGATGCGCTCGAAACTGCCCAGCGCCTTTTCCGCAGCGTCGGCGTTGGTGGCCTTGCTGTCGTTGACGATCCGCACGCCGTTCCACTCCGCCACCAGCTCGGAGCGATGCGCGAGGCCCGGATAGCTGGCCAGCGCCGCCTCGATCACCTTCGGTCCCAGCCCGAGGTGGCGCGCCGCGGCGTAGGCCGCGCAGGCGTTCTGGTGGTTGTGGGCGCCGGGCAGCCGCGCGATCCCGCGCAGGTCGATGGAGGCCGTCTGCCGTCCCCCCCGCCATTCCGCCAGAAAACCCTTCCTCGCCGTGACGTTCCAGCCCGCCCCCGGCAGCTTGCGGGTGACGGAGACGGCGATGACCGGATCGCCCGTGCCCGCCTCCTCCCGCAGGACGTTGGCCAGATACCGCCCCTCGTTCTCGTCCACCCCGATGATCGAGCGGGCGGGGCCGCCCTCGGTGAAGAGCCGCCGCTTGGCGGCGAAATACCCCCCCCGGCCGCCGTGCCGGTCGAGATGGTCGTCCGAGAGGTTGAGGAACACCGCCACGTCCGGCTGCAACGCTCGGGCGAGGTCGATCTGGTAGGAGGAAAGCTCCAGCACCACCACCATGCCGTCCTCGGCCGGGTCGAGGTCGAGCGCGCCGCGGCCGAAGTTGCCGCCGACCTGCACCGGGCGGCCGGCCTCCGCCATCACATGGGCGATGAGCGCGGTGGTGGTGGACTTGCCGTTCGAGCCGGTGACGCAGACCACCTGCGGCGTCCGGTCGAAGGCGTCCCAGTCCGGGGTGGCGAAGGAGCGGAAGAACAGGCCGATGTCGTTGTCGACGGCCACCCCCGCCTCCCAGGCCGCGAGGATCGCCGGATGGGGCGCGGGGTAGAGATGGGGAATGCCGGGCGAGACGATCATCGCCTTGACGCCCTCGAACGCCCCCGGCCGGCGCGGGTCGTGGAGGGCGAAGCCCTCGGCCTCGGCGGCGGCGCGGGCGGCCTCGCCGTCGTCCCAGACCAGCGCCTCCGCCCCGCCGGCGCGCAACGCCCGCGCGGTGGGCAGACCGGAGCGCCCGAGCCCCAGCACCGCCACCTTGTGGCCGGCGTAGCCGCGGACGGGAATCACCGCGCGCCTCCCCGGAACGGGGGGCGGAAGGAGGGACGAAGGACGGCGGAGCGGGGCGGTCGGCAGGGGGCGCGCATCATGATGGCGCGGACAATGGCGCGCCCCGCCGCCGCGCGCAAGCCGGCGCCGCGGGCCTCTCCAAAGCCCCCGACAAGGGCGCGGCCGCGCCGCCTCCCCCTTCGATCCGCTCCGCCGATCCGGGCCGCCGATCAGGATCCGCGCGCCTGCGCCACGGCCTCGAGCCGTGCGAGGTCGCCGCTGAAGTCGAGGGCGCGCTGCGCCCTTCGCCTGGCCTGGTCGGCCTGGAAAATCGCGGCGCTCCGGAAGGAGTCCGACCCGATCCGCGACAGCGCCGCCAGGTTCTTTTGCAGCCGGAGCTGGATCTCGACGTGCCCCGCCCCATCGCGCGCCATCATCATGAAGGCGTCCTCAAAAAGGTCCTGGTCGGTCAGTCGGGCCACATGGACGCGCGGATGCTCCGGCGCGTCGGCGGCCGAAAGGTCTTCGCCCGATCCCCAAGCGGCGAGCAGGCGCGTGTTGCGGCAGATCACGTCCAGCGCAGTGCCGGAATCGTTCATCGCAGAGGAGAGCGCGCGGCATCCGATCTCGCTCATCACCGCGAGGCCGAAGCGCGGATCCTGGTCGAAGCTCCGCCCCGTGCCGATCGTGAAGGCGGCGCGCACCTCCCGGGCGACGTCCTCCCCGTCCGCGTCCGGGCGGTCGAGCCAGGCCAGCGCCGTGTCGAGCGAGACGAAGGCGCCCGGATTGTGCAGCACGAAGATGTCCCGATCCTGCGTCCGCGCGATCTCGGACAGGGCGAACATGTCGATGTGTTGCAGGTGCCCGATCTCCGCCGCCTCGACCGTCAGGGCGCCGCCCGGAGGCGTGCGCTCCGACGGCAGGAGAGCGACGCCCCCCAGAAACGGCGCCGCCAGCCGGGTCTTCAGGGCGTCCCGCGCCGCCGCCTCCACGCGGTCCGTGGTTTCCCCGACGCGCCCCAGCCGGGTCAGGTGGTCGATCCAGCGCAGCAGGTTGATCACGATCAGGGCCACGACCGCCACGGTCACGGTGAACAGCACCGAGCGGCCGGAGGGCCCGTAGGCGCCGGTCTTGAGCACGATGATCCCGACGATGCTGAAGAGGAACGAGCCCACGAAGGTCGAGAGCACCCGTTGCGACACCTTGTCCTCGATCAGCAGCTGCGTCGCCCGGGGCGTCACGTTCGACGTCGCCGCGGAATAGGCCGAGGTCATGGTCGAGAGGGAGAAGGTGGTCACCGCCAGCATCGAGGAGGCGATGATGTTGAGGAGGCTGTCGACCGCATCCGCGCCGACCAGCTCCGGCGGCTGCCACGGCAGGTAATGCTGCGCCCCGATGGCCACGATCGCCGTCAGGACGCCGAGCACTCCATAGGCTGTCGCCCGCAGCCAGAGCTTCCGCAGCAACCGGGACAGCAGCCATTGCCAACGCGTCATTCAGGCCTCGCGAAACAGCGACAAAGCCTCCGATGATAGCAGGTCGATCTCCGGGGACCACAGGCGACCGCCGTCGCGCGGGGGCGCGTCCGCGCCGCCGCGCAGACCGCCCGGATCTCCCGCGGCGGAGCGGGGCGGACGTTTCGGGCTCCCGGCCGGAGATCCTGTCCGTCGATACGGGATATCCTCGGGCGTTCGGATGGCGGCCCCGTCCCTCCCCGAAAGCCCCGGGCGGAGCGCCCGAAGCCCCCGGCTCCCTCCCCCGCCCGCGCTCCAGGCCGCCCGCCTGGCCCGCGGGACATCGCGCCAGGCCCCGCCGGCGCGGCGACGCCGCGTCCCTCCCGGTTCAAAGGCGGCGCGCTCCTTCCAGGCCGGGAACCGCAAGAACCAAGCCAAGATCGCCTCAGGCAGGAGGGCGCGTCGCCCTCGGCCCAGAAACGGCGCGGAAGGCGTCAACCTTCCTTGCCATCGGGTGAATGGAATTCAGAAAATCAATACATTTCAGACATTTGAACCCCATAACACGCGTGTTACGGGAACGGATGCCCTGCCTCAGGACAGCGCGCGGAACAGCCAGAACAGCGATCCGGACAGCAGCATCGCCGCCGGCAGGGTCAGCGCCCAGGCCAGCAGCAGGGCCCGCACCGTTCCCATCTGCAAGCCCGAGCCCTGGGCGGCCATGGTCCCGGCCACGCCCGAGGACAGCACCTGCGTCGTCGAGACCGGCAGGCCGATCACGTCCGCCCCGGCGATGGTGCCCATCGCCACCAGCTCCGCCGTCGCGCCCTGGGCGTAGGTGAGATGGGTCTTGCCGATGCGCTCGCCCACCGTGATGACGATCCGCCGCCAGCCGATCATGGTGCCGAGGCCAAGCGCGATCGCGACCGCCACCTTGACCCAGGTGGGGATGAACTTCGTCGCCTGGTCGAGGGTCGCCTTGTAGGCCGCGAGCGCCTGCATCTGGCCGGCGTCGAAGGGGTTCTCCGGGTGCTTGCCGATCCGCCGGATCGTCTCGGAGGCGAGGTACATGCCGTTGCGCACGTTGCCGACCGAGGCTGCGGGCACGCCCGCGAGGGTCTCGTAGCGCAGGACCTCGCCCTTCAGCTCCTCCGCCAGGGCGACGAGGGCGGGCGCGGTCCGGGGCGACAGGCTGCGGGTCTCGAGAAAGCGCGTGAGCTCCCCCTGCGGATCGGCGACGGGGCCGGCCTCGTCCCCGAGCGCCGCCGCGACGCTCTCCGAGGCCGCGACGAAGGCGGCGATGTTCTCGGCCGGCATGGCCCGGTTCAGGGCGTAGGCGGTGGGCACCGTGCCGATCAGGATCAGCATGACGAGGCCCATGCCCTTCTGCCCGTCGTTCGAGCCATGGGCGAAGGAGACCCCGGTGCAGGTGAAGATCAGCAGCGCCCGGATCCAGGGCGGCGGCGGCGTCCCGTCCTTGGGCTTCTCGTAGAGCGCCTCGTTGCGGGCGAGGACCTTGAGCGCGAGGAACAGCAGGGCCGAGACCACGAAGCCGATCAGCGGCGAGAACAGCAGCGCCTTGCCGACGTTCTTCGCCTGGTCCCAGTCCACCCCCGCCGCGCCGCCGTTGCCCGAGAGCAGGGAATTGGCGACACCGACCCCGATGATCGAGCCGATCAGCGTGTGGGAGGAGGAGGCGGGAATGCCGAGCCACCAGGTCCCGAGGTTCCAGGCGATCGCCGCGATCAGCAGGGCGAAGACCATGGCGAAGCCCGCCGAGGACCCGACCTTGAGCATGAGCTCGACCGGCAGCAGGCTGATGACGCCGAAGGCGACCGCGCCGCTGGAGAAGAGCACCCCGAGAAAGTTGAACACCCCCGACCAGACCACCGCCGGCCCCGCGGGCATGGCGTTGGTGTAGATCACCGTCGCCACCGCGTTGGCGGTGTCGTGGAAGCCGTTCACAAACTCGAAGCCGAGCGCGATCACCAGTGCGGCGAAGAGCAGCGCGAAGGGCGCCCAGGCGGTCGGCTGCGCCCCGGTCGCCACCACGTCGCGGTGGATGCTGTAGGCGACGTAGAGGAGCGTCGCGATCACGCCGCTCCCGATCAGCACGCGCGCCGCGACGCCGGTCGGCCGGCGGAGATCCGGTCGTCCCATGGCTATGCGAATTTCCGCCACAGGCGGCCCCCTCGGGTTTTCCCTCGCCCAAGCCCTGTCCCCGCGCCATCGCCGGGGCCGGTCGCCTTGCAGCGACTCGGGCCTGCGCGGGTGGGCCATAACTCAGCGCAGGAGGGATGGGCAAACGGTATCTCGCCTTCGCCACGCCGATCCGGCGTCCGCGGCGCAGGGAGGCCGCAGTCGCCCTTGCGTCACGGGAGTTCTTTCGGCCGCTTCTAGTCGGGCAGGAAGCGCCTTTCGACGGCGTCTCGTCGCCGGCCAAGGCGATTTCGCCCCGTCCCTTCGGGACTTGACTTGCGCCGTTCGACCGCGACTTCGCCTCGCGCGGCTCAGCGAAGCTTGAGAGTCGCGAGGCCGATCAGCGCGAGGATGAGCGAGACGATCCAGAAGCGGATGACGATCTGCGGCTCGGCCCAGCCCTTCTTCTCGAAATGGTGGTGGATCGGGGCCATCAGGAAGATGCGTTTCTTGGTGCGCTTGTAGTAGCTCACCTGGAGGATGACCGAGAGCGCCTCGACCACGAAGAGGCCGCCGACGATGGCGAGCACGATCTCGTGCTTGGTCGCCACCGCGATCGCGCCGAGCGCGCCGCCGAGCGACAGCGAGCCTGTGTCGCCCATGAACACCGCCGCGGGGGGCGCGTTGTACCACAGGAACCCGAGGCCCCCGCCGATCAGCGCCGCGACGAAGACGGTGATCTCGCCCGCGCCCGGCACGAAATGCACGTCGAGATAGGTGGTGAAGTCGACGCGCCCCACCACGTAGGCGATCACCCCGAGCGAGCCCGCGGCGATCATCACCGGCATGATGGCGAGCCCGTCGAGCCCGTCCGTCAGGTTCACCGCATTGGCGGCGCCGACGATCACCAGCATCCCGAAGGGCACGAAGAGCCAGCCGAGGTCGAGAAGCAGCGTCTTGAACACCGGAAAGGCGAGCTGGCCCGACAGCTCCGCCGGCTGGAGCCACATCGCCCAGAGGCTCGCGATCAGCGCGATGGCGAAGCCCGCGAGCAGGCGGATGCGGCCCGAGACCCCGGCGACGGTCTGCTTCGTCACCTTGGCGTAGTCGTCGGCGAAGCCGATCAGGCCGAAGCCGAAGGTCACGAACAGCACGAGCCAGACGAAGCCGTTGTCGAGCCGCGCCCAGAGCAGCGTGGAGACCAGCACCGCCGACAGGATCAGCAGCCCGCCCATGGTCGGCGTGCCGGCCTTGACCGCATGGCTGGCCGGACCGTCCGCGCGGATCGGCTGGCCCCGGCCCTGGCGCACCCGCAGCAGATCGATCAGCGGCCGGCCGAACAGGAAGCCGAAGACCAGCGCGGTGAAGAAGGCGGCGCCGGCGCGAAAGGTGATGTAGCGAAAGAGGTTGAAGACGCCGGCATGGTCCGGCAGCTCGGCGAGCAGGTAGAGCATTGAGGGATCAGCTCTCCAGGGTTTCGGCCAGGGTATCGGAAGGGCGCGCCTCGCCGAGGCGCTTGATCGCCTCGACCACTAGGCTGACCCGGCTGCCGTTCGAGCCCTTGACGAGCGCGATGTCGCCGGCGTCGAGCAGCCGCCCGGCCTTGTCGGCCATGGCGGCGGCGTCGGGGAACCATTCGCCGCGCCGGCCGGGCGGCAGCGCCGCGTGGAGCGCGCGCATCCGCTCGCCCGCGCAATGAACCTGGGCGATGGCGCCGAGGGCGGGCGCCTCGGCGAGCCCGGCGTGGAGCGCGATCTCCTGGGGCCCGAGCTCCAGCATGTCGCCGAGGAAGGCGATGCGGCGGCCGCGGCTGACCTTGCCCACCCCGTCCTCGGGCCGGGCGGCGGCCAGCACCTCGAAGGCCGCGCCCATGGCGGCGGGATTGGCGTTGTAGCTTTCGTCGATCAGGGTGATCGCCCCGTCCACCCCGTCGGCGCCGAGCAGCACCCGCCAGCGCGCGCCGCGCCCTTCGGGCGGGGTCCACCGCGCGAGGGCCAGCGCCGCCCGGGCGATGTCGGCGCCGAGCGCCTCGACCGCGGCGAAGACCCCGAGGGCGTTCATGGCGAGGTGCCGGCCCGGCGCCGCGAGCTTGTAGAGGAAGGGCCGGCCGCGCAGCCGGGCCGAGGCGGCGGTGCCCGCCTCCGAAACGCTCGCCTCGACCAGCCGGAACTCGGGCCGCCCGGTCGCGCCGAAGCGCACGGCCGTCGCGCCGGCCGCCCGCGCGGCCGCGAGGAGCGTGGGATAGGTGGAGAGGTCGCGCAGCATCACCGCCACGCCGCCGGGCTCCAGCCCCCGCCAGATCGAGCCCTTTTCGCGGGCGATCCCCTCGATGTCGCGAAAGGCCGCGAGATGCACCGCCTGGACCGTCGTCACCAGCCCCACATGGGGCCGGGCCAGGCGGGCGAGCGGCTCGATCTCGCCCGGGGCGTTCATGCCGATCTCGATCACCGCGTAATCCGCGTCCTGCGGCAGGCGGGCGAGGGTCAGCGGCACGCCCCAGTGGTTGTTGAAGCTCTTTTCCGCCGCATGGACCCGGCCCTGGGCGCCGAGGGCGGCGCGCAGCATCTCCTTGGTCCCGGTCTTGCCGACCGAGCCGGTCACCGCCACCACCCGGCCCCGGAACCGGGCCCGGGCGAAGCGGCCGAGGGCCTCGAGCCCCTTCAGCACGTCAGGCACGACCAGCAGCGGCGCGTCCGCCGCCAAACCGTCGGGCCGGCGGGAGACCAGCGCGGCGGCGGCCCCCTTGCCAAGGGCGTCGGCGACGAAGTCGTGTCCATCCCGGGCCGCGTTCAGGGCGACGAAAAGATCGCCGGGACGCAGGCTGCGGGTGTCGATGGAGACCCCGGAGGCCTCCCATCCGGTCGGCCCGGTCCCGCCGGTCGCCGCCGCGGCGTCGGCCTGGGTCCAGAGGATCACCGCGGCCCCCTCCGCCAGCGGAGCGGGACGGCGCGGCGCGGATGTCGGATCGCGCGTGTCATGCCCCGCGCTATGCCCCCTCCCCCGGCCGGACGCAAGGCCGAACGCCGCGCCCTCCGCCCGCTTCGGGCCGGGCATGCGCAGCCGGTCCGGCCGCCGTCGCCGCGAGGCCGCGCAGCGCCCCGCCCCGCCGCAAGGGAGGGTCCTTATCGTCGAGACCTGATGTTCCGGCGGGCGCGGCCCGGGCCACAGGTCGGGGCCAGGGTTCGGGCCGCGGCGCGCGGGGTTCAGGCCCCCGCCAGCTCCGCCGTGATCGCCCGGGCGGCGGCCAGGGGATCGGGGGCCGAAAGGATCGGCCGGGCGACGACGATATGGTCCGCCCCGGCCCGGATCGCCTCCCGGGGCGTCGCCACCCGCTTCTGGTCGCCGAGCGCCGCCCCGGCGGGACGCACGCCGGGGGTGACGATCAGCCGGCCTTCCGCCCCCGGCAGCGCCCGGATCGCCGCCGCCTCCTGGGGCGAGGCGATGACCCCGTCGGCGCCCGCCTCGAAGGCGCGAGCGGCCCGCGCCTCCACCAGCCCCGCCACCGCGCCCGGAACGATCATCGCGGCGTCGAGGTCGGCCCGGTCGAGCGAGGTGAGGATGGTCACCGCCAGGATCCGCGTCGGCGCGTCCCCCCGCCCCGCCACGGCGGCGCGCACCACATGGGGGTCGCCGTGGACGGTCAGGAAATCGGGGGCGATCCGCATCAGCCCGCGCACCGCGGCGGTCACGGTGGCGGAGATGTCGAAGAGCTTGAGGTCGAGGAACACCCGCGCCCCCTGACCCTTCAAGCCGGCGGCGAGATCGAGCCCGCCCGCGGCGAGCATCCCGAGGCCGATCTTGAAGAAGCCCACCTCGCCCTCCAGCCGGTCGATCAGGGCGCGGGCGGCGAGGGCGTCGGGCAGGTCGAGGCCGAGGATCAGGCGGGGATCAGCTTGGGTCATGCACATTCCGTGCCCCTTTCATTTTCCTGTGTCAACCGGGGCTTGAGCGGCGCTAAACCTTACCCATATCCGACCCGACGGGCCGCGCCGAAAGCGGCCCCTGAAGGTCAAGGGACGCGCGCCGCGACAGGGCGGTCCCCCAGATGCTTACGAGGAGACGGAGATGAACTTCGAGAAGTTCAGCGACCGGGCGCGAGGCTTCGTGCAGGCCGCGCAGACCATCGCCATGCGGGAGAACCACCAGCGGTTCCTGCCCGACCACCTGCTCAAGGCGCTGCTCGACGACGAGCAGGGCCTCGCGGGGAACCTGATCCGGGCCGCCGGCGGCGATCCGGGCATCGCCTACGCCAATGTCGAGGCTTCGCTCGGCAAGCAGCCCAAGGTGGAGGGCGGCAACGGCCAGCTCTACATCGACACCCAGACCGGCAAGGTCTTCGCCGAGGCGGAGAAGATCGCCAAGCAGGCGGGCGACAGCTTCGTCACCGTCGAACGGCTGCTGACCGCGCTCGCGCTGGTGAAGTCGGACGCCCAGGCCGCGCTGAAGGCCGCCGGCGTCACGCCCCAGGGCCTGAACGCCGCGATCAACGACGTGCGCAAGGGCCGCACCGCGGACAGCGCCTCGGCCGAACAAGGCTATGACGCGCTGAAGAAATACGCCCGCGACCTGACCGCCGCCGCGCGCGAGGGCAAGATCGACCCGATCATCGGCCGCGACGACGAGATCCGGCGCACGATGCAGGTGCTTTCCCGGCGCACCAAGAACAACCCCGTGCTGATCGGCGAGCCCGGCGTCGGCAAGACCGCCATCGCGGAGGGCCTCGCCCTGCGCATCGTCAACGGCGACGTGCCCGAAAGCCTCGCGGACAAGCAGCTGCTCGCCCTCGACATGGGCGCGCTCATCGCCGGCGCGAAATACCGCGGCGAATTCGAGGAGCGGCTGAAGGCCGTGCTGACCGAGGTCCAGGCCGCGGCGGGGGAGATCATCCTCTTCATCGACGAGATGCACACGCTGGTGGGCGCGGGCAAGGCGGACGGGGCCATGGACGCCTCGAACCTGCTCAAGCCGGCGCTGGCGCGCGGCGAGCTGCACTGCGTCGGCGCGACCACGCTCGACGAGTACCGCAAGTACGTCGAGAAGGACGCGGCGCTCGCCCGGCGCTTCCAGCCCGTCATGGTGAACGAGCCGACGGTCGAGGACACCATCTCGATCCTGCGCGGCATCAAGGAGAAGTACGAGGTCCATCACGGCGTGCGCATCATGGACAGCGCCCTGGTCTCGGCCGCGACGCTCTCGCACCGCTACATCGCCGACCGCTTCCTGCCCGACAAGGCGATCGACCTGGTCGACGAGGCGGCCGCGCGGCTGCGCATGCAGGTCGACAGCAAGCCCGAGGAGCTCGACGCCCTCGACCGCGAGATCCTGCAGAAGCAGATCGAGGCGGAGGCGCTGAAGAAGGAGACCGACGCCGCCTCCCAGGACCGGCTGGAAAAGCTGGTCAAGGAGCTGTCGGGCCTCGAGGAGCGCTCGCGGGTGATGACCGCCGCCTGGCAGGCGGAGCGCGACAAGCTCAAGGGCGCGGCCGAGATCAAGGAACAGCTCGACCAGGCGCGCATCGAGCTCGAGACCGCCAAGCGGCAGGGCAACCTGCAGCGGGCGGGCGAGCTCGCCTACGGGTTGATCCCGGGCCTGGAGGCGAAGCTCGCCGAGGCCGAGGCCAAGGGCGGCCAGGACGTGATGCCCGAGGCGGTGACGCCCGAGCAGATCGCCCAGGTGGTCGAGCGCTGGACCGGCATCCCGGTGGACCGGATGCTGGAGGGCGAGCGCGACAAGCTCCTGCGCATGGAGGAGGAGCTGGGTCGGCGCGTCATCGGCCAGCGCGAGGCGGTGGTGGCCGTGTCGAACGCGGTCCGCCGCGCGCGCGCCGGCCTCAACGACCCGAACCGGCCGCTCGGCAGCTTCCTCTTCCTCGGGCCGACCGGCGTCGGCAAGACCGAGCTCACCAAGGCGCTGGCGTCGTTCCTCTTCGACGACGACCAGGCGATGGTGCGCATCGACATGAGCGAGTTCATGGAGAAGCACTCCGTCGCCCGGCTGATCGGCGCGCCTCCGGGCTATGTCGGCTATGACGAGGGCGGCGTCCTGACCGAGGCCGTCCGTCGCCGGCCCTATCAGGTGATCCTGTTCGACGAGGTGGAAAAGGCCCATCCGGACGTGTTCAACGTGCTGCTCCAGGTGCTGGACGACGGTCGCCTGACCGACGGCCAGGGCCGGGTGGTGGACTTCAAGAACACGTTGATCATCCTGACCTCCAACCTCGGCTCCCAGGCGCTGTCGCTCCTGCCCGAAGGGGCGAACGCGGAGGAGGCGCGGGATCAGGTCATGGTCGCGGTCCGCGCCCATTTCCGGCCCGAGTTCCTGAACCGGCTGGACGAGATCGTGCTGTTCGACCGGCTCAGCCGCGCCAACATGGACGGGATCGTCGACATCCAGCTCGGCCTGCTGGAGAAGCGCCTCGCCCCCCGCGGCATCACGCTGCAAGTGGACGACGCGGCCCGCACCTGGCTCGCCGACCGGGGCTACGACCCGGTCTACGGCGCCCGGCCGCTGAAGCGGGTGATCCAGAAGGCGGTGCAGGATCCGCTGGCGGAGAAGATCCTGGCGGGCGAGGTGATGGACGGCGCCGTCGTCCCGGTCACCGCCGGCCCGGAGGGCCTTACGGTCGGCGCCGCCGCCGAGCCCAGGAAGACCGCCACGGTCCACTGAGCCCGACCGCGCCCCGCCCCTCGTCGGCGGGGCGACGGTCCGTCGCCGGGGGCGGCGGCGAAAAAAACCGAGCCTCTTCTTCCGGTCCGGCCCGAAAGGCCGGACCTTTTTCTTGGCGTCGAAGGAAGCGCGTCCCCGGAACCGCTCCAGCGAGGCTTCTGGCTGTCGCGGTTTCGTCGCCGGGAGCGCGCGAAAGGTCCGGAGCCGGGCGAGAAAGTCGGGGATCGCCAATTCACTCGTCGCCTGAAGCGCGCCCGCGAAGGGTCTGCGTCGGGCGGACCTGCCCGGTCCAGGCGCGATCCGTCGCGCCCTCGACCACGCGCGAACGGTCCGGGGTTTTTGCAATCGCCGCGGCCGGAACGATCGGCAGGGGGGATCAGGGACGGACGCATGTCGCGCCTGCCGACCGCGCCCAGGCTCGCCCGGATCAGGCGCAAAACCGATCGCAGCCGGAACCGGAAGCGCCTCCAAAAGGCGCCGCGAACCCGCCGCGCGCTTCCTCTCGCCCCGTTCACACTCCTGAAGATCGAGTTAACGCCGCAAAATATATTGAATTATATCAATAATTTAGATCAATTTTCACGCGTGAAATCCGAACCCGCCCCGAAGCGTCGCGAGGTCTGAAAGAGGCTTTCCCGTGGCGTCTCCCCCAAAGGAAAGCGTGATGCTGGCCGGGCGGGACAGGCGTCGCGCGCCCGAAGGACGGCCCGCGCCCGCAGGCCTGCCGACCGCGCCGGGCGCGCGGGGGCCTTCAGGCCTCCCGAGCCCGGCGCTCCCCCGGCCGGACGCCGTCAGGGCCGCATGGCCGCGCCCCAGGGATAGCGCCCCACCTTGATCGACTTCAGCGGCTCCCGGTCGGCCACGTCGATCACCGTCACGTCGCCCGAGACGCCGTTCGTCGTGAACAGCTTCGTATGGTCCGGCGAGAAGGCCATGTGCCAGACCCGCCGGCCGACCAGGATGTAGTCCTCGACCTCGTAGGTGTCCGCGTTCACCGCCGCCACATGGTTCGCCGGCCCCAGCGCCACGAAGGCGGTCTTGCCGTCGGGGGTGAACTCGAACCCCACGGGCTGGATCAGGTCGTCGTTCACCCCCTTGATGGCGAAGCGGATCTTGGCCTTCTCCCTCTGCGTCGCCACGTCGAAGACCGTCACCGTCCCGCCGATCTCCGAGGACACCCAGAGCTCGGTCCCGCCCTTGGCGAATTCCGCATGGCGCGGCCGGGCGTCCACCAGGGTGTTGGCGAAGATCTCCATCTTCTCCGTGTCGATCCAGTGGGCCATGTTGGTGGTCTCGGAGGTGGTGACGGCGATCTTGCCGTCGGGCGAGATCGCCATGCCCTCGGGCTCGATGCCCACGTCGACCTGGGCCGTCACCTTGCGGGTGTCCACGTCCACCACCGTGGTGATCGCGTCGTCCTCGTTGGCGATCCACAGATGCTTGTCGTCGGGGGCGAGCACGAACTGCTCGGGGTCCTCGCCCGAGGGCAGGTCGTGCAGGACCTCGCCGGTCGCGGGGTCGATCACCTGCACCGTGTCGCTGTCCGAGGCGCAGACATAGGCGCGGGTGAAGTCCGAGTTGAAGGTGATCCCCCGGGGCCGCTCGCCCACGTCGATCTTGCGCGTCACCTCGAGGCTGTCGACGTCGATCACCGAGATGGTGTCGTCCTTCTCGTTGGTCACCCAGATCTCCCCGGCCCGGGCGGGCGGCGCGACCGCAAGGGCGATCATCAGGGCGGCGGCGATCCTCATTTCTGTCCTCCGAAGGCCGTGCAGGCGCTCTCGGCCCGGTCGAGCCCGAGCGTGTCCATGTCGTTTTCCCGGTGCAGGAAGCCCTCCGCCGGGGCGAGCTCCACCAGCGCCCGGGCGTTCACCACCGCCATGGGCTGGCGCAGCTGGCCGTCCCAGTCGCGATAGGTGAGCGTGCGCCCCTTGAACCCGTCGAGCGCGAAGTCCGGCGAGACGATATAGGCGCGCAGCACGGCGGGATCGGCCGATCCGGTCCGGGTCACCGCCTCGGCGATGGTGCGCACCGCCGTCCAGGCGCCGTAGTCCCGGCTCCGCATCTCGCGCTTCGCCGCGCCCTCGAACCGGTTCTGCAGCTGGACGGCCGCCCATTGCTCCAGCACCGGGGCCCAACCTTCGCCGCGCAGCCCGTCCGATCCCGCGATCGGCCGGGGCAGCCAGGTATTGTCCTGGACATAGCGGGCGAAGTCGTCCGCCTCGTCGGCGATGAGCAGCACGTCATAGTCGGGGAAGCCTTGGGTGAAGGTCGGGATTTCCGCCCCCGCGGTCCGGCGCAGGTCGGTGTCGAAGGTCCAGTCCTTTTCCGCCAGGATCTTCACCCCGAACTTCGCCGCCGAGGCCCGCAGCGTATCGGCGAAGGCCCTGTCTCCCGGCTGGGGCCCGACGATCAGCACGGTCCGGGTCCAGCGCCGGGCGGCGAGCGCCTGCATCAGCGCATCGGTGCGCATGGCGTCCTCCGGAATCGTGTGCAGCACGTTCGCCCGGCACTCCGCGTCCCGCAGCCGCCGATCCCCCGAGGCGACGTTGAAGACCAGCGCCCCCCGCGCTTCGGGCAGATCCGCCACCGCCAGGACCTGGTCCGCCCCCGCGTCGAGGAACAGGATCGGCGCGGCCGCCAGCGCCTGCCGCGCCGCGGCCAGAAGGTCGCCGCCGGGCTCCACCGAGACCACGTCGAGGCTGTAGTCATGGCCGAGGAACTTGCCGGTGGATTTGGTGTCCTTCAGCGCCACCTCGGCCCCCGCGATCCCCAGATCCTCCGGGATCGGATCGAGATTCGACAGCACCGGCGGCAGGTCGACCTCCTGCCGCAGGTAGGTCATGGGGATCTCCACCCGCGGCTTTTCCGCGGTCGTCTCGCTGCCCGCCGCGATCCCGCCAAGCGACAGCGCCGCGCCGAGGGCGAGCGTCGCCGCGCCCCTCCTGCTCCGTCCCGCCATGTCCGTTCCTCCCGATCGCGTCAGTAAGCCGCCGGGCCCCGCGGCGCGAAATACGACCATGGTCCCATGGGCCGCCGCCGGCCGTCTCGACCTAGGTCGAATATGCCCCCGTCCCCGCCGGCCTTAGACAGGGCGGCGTAGCAGCAAACGCGAGGGACCAGACATGCCCGCAGATCGCATCCGCGGCGGACTTGCCGCCCTGGCGCTCCTGGGCGCCGCCAGCATGGCCTACGCCCATGGCGACGTGGCCCCCCAGCCGATGAACACCGACGCCCTGCCGGACGTGGGCGAGGAATGGCTGACCGAGAACCCGTACCGCGAGTCGGCCGCCGGGCACGAGGTCTGGCTCAAGGCCGTCGAGATCGGCGGCTCCGGCTTCAACCAGAACTGCGCCCGCTGCCACGGGCTCGGCGCCGTCTCGGGCGGCCTCGCCCCCGACCTGCGCCTGCTGGAGGCCGAGGAATACGGCGACGAATGGTTCGCCGACCGCTTCCAGCACGGCTACACCCAGGACGGCGTCACCAAGATGCCCGCCTTCGGCGAGGTCCTGGGCCAGAAGGCCGCCTGGGCGATCCGCACCTATGTGGAGAGCCGGCCGGAGGACGGCGCGCTCGACCCCTACTCCCAGCGGCTGCACGCCATCCGCGACGAGCTCGCCCAGGGCAATGTCGACAACCCCGACGAGATCAAGGCCGAGCTCAGCGGCATCGCCGCCGAGGTGAAGACGGCCTCGGGGGCGCCGGTGGCCGACAGCATCGCCTACGAGGCCGCCCGCACCCTCAACGCCGAGCCGGCGAGTTGGAAGAAGGCGAGCGAGATCCTCACGGTCGGCCTGTCCGCGACCAACTGATCATGCGCGCCGCGATCCTGCTCGCGCTCGTTCTCGGCGCCGCCCTCCCCGGCGGCGCCTTCGCCCGCTGCGAGGACGTGGTCCCCCAGGCCCGGCCCCAGAACACCTTCGCCCAGGACGTGGGCCGCAACTTCGACCGGGTCCTCGACGAGGGCTGGATCGAGTTCGCGGTCTACGAGGACTTCCCCCCCTGGTCCTGGGAGGAGAAGGGCCAGGCGACCGGGGTGGACGTGGAGATCGGCCGGCTGATCGCCGCCGAGCTCGGGGTCGAGCCGCGCTTTCGCCTGGTCCAACCCGGCGAGACGCTGGAGGCGGACCTGCTCAACTACGTCTGGAAGGGCGCGACGATCGGCGGCCACGTCAGCGACGTGATGCTGCACGTGCCCTACGACAGCGCGCTCGTCTGCCGGATCGAGCAGGCGACCTTCACCGGCCAGTACGCCGCCGAGTCAGTGGCGATCGCCTATCGGGTCGCGGACTATCCCGAAAAGGGCCCGACGCCGCCGGTCTTTCGCTATGACACGGTGGCTGTCGAGAACGACACGATCGCCGATTTCTACCTCACCTCGCTGATCGGGCCGGTGGACAAGATCCGCCGCTATCCCAGCCTCGCCGCCGCCATGGAGGGGCTGGCCGCCGGGGAGACGATGGCCGCCATGGGCCCCCGCTCCCAGCTGGAGGAGGGCCTGCGCCGCCATCCGGAGGCCGGGCTGGCGGTGCACCAGCCGCCGCTGGTGGGCTTCGCCCGCGGCAGCTGGACGCTCGGGGTCGCCGTGAACTTCCAGCACAAGGACCTCGCCTATGCGGTGGACATGGCGGTCGAGGCGGCGCTGGCGGACGGCCGGATCGCGGCGATCTTCGAGGACCACGGCCTGACCTGGGTCCCCCCCGAACGCTGAGGTCGGCGCAGGCTTCGGGAGACGTCCTTCCGCCCCGGCCAAGGCTTCCCGCGGCCCGGCCGGGACGGTTCGCAGGGATGCCTGCGAAAGCGCCTCTCCGAAACCGCAATGGGTCGGGGCCGGATTTTCACGCGTGAAAATCAAATCAAGCTATTGAAATTGCTATATATAATTTGCGGCGTTAACTCGATCTTCAGGAGTGTGAACGGGTCGGGAGCGTCCGCGTCCGAAGGGTTCGCAAAGGCCTCTTCGAGACTGAGCGAATAGCCTGCCTTCCCTGGACGGCTTCGCGATTTCCCGGAGACGTCCCTGCCCTCGAAAACCTGGCTCCGGGGCCAGTCCTGGCGGTGAGCGCCAGCGAAGCTCCACCGCGAACCGGCGCGCCGGAGTTTCGGGCCAGGCTCCTAGACCCCGGCGTCCGGGTCGATGAGGCGGATCAGGCCGCTGCGAGCCTGGGCCTGGATCGCGCGGGCGATCTCGATCTGGGCCGCCTCCCCTTCCTTGCGCGGGGGCTCCGGCAGCGCGGCGAGATCCTCCGCATAGCGATCGGCCAGCCGCCGCGGCAGGCTCTGGAGCAGGAAGGGCGCCGTGGCGCTCTCCTGGGTCTGCCCGAGCTTGAGGGCGCGCAGAAGCGCCTCCTCCGAGACGTCGCGCAGCACCCCGGCCACGTCGCGGGGGTTGAGGCGGGTCGGGATGTCGTCCCAGGTGAACATCGTCCGCGCCACGTCCCGGGCGAGGTCGGGGGCCTCCGCCTCCAGATGGCCGAGAAAGCCGTCGCGCGCCTCGGCCGAGACGTTGTTCATCAGCCCTGCGATCAGGTCCGCCGGCCGCCGCCGGCCCACATCCGCCTGGAGCGCGGCGAGGAAGCCCGTCTCGAGCCCCTCCCGGACCGCCGCGGCCGCCGCCGGGTCGAGGGTGGGCGCCCGCGACAGGCGCAGGACCAGGCTCTGGGCCAAGCCGCGGTCCAGCCGCTCCAGCGTCGCCGCCGCGAGATCGGGGCGCAGCTCGCTCAGGATGACGGCGGCGACCTGGGGATGCTCGCCCGCGAGCAGCGGCGCGAGCTCGGCCGCGGAGGCGTCGCCCAGCCGCTCCCAGACCGGACGCGGCGTCTCGCGCACCCCGTCGAGCAGCCGGGCAAGTTCGCCCTCCCCCAGCACCCCGGAGAGGAGCTTGCGCGCCATGCCCGCGCCGCCGGCGACCCCGGGCCCCGCGGTCAGCGCCTCCAGGAACTCCATGACCACCGCGTCGACCACCTCCTGCCGCACCCGGCCCATGGCGCTCAGCACCCGGGCGAGCCGTTGCAGGTCGACAGGAGCGAGGCCGCGCAGGAAGCCGCCGCCCAGTTCCGGGCCGATGGCGGTCAGGATGATCGCCGCCTTCTCGATCGGCGGCGGCATGTCCTCGGGCCGCAGCTTCGGAGCGGCGACGACGGCGGGCGCGCCGCCCCGGCGCTCGCGCGGGCGGGCGGGAACCATGGCCTCGGTCACGACCCGTAGCTCCGCACCAGCGCCCCGGCGAGCAGGCTCCAGCCGTCGGCGATCACGAAGAAGGCGAGCTTGAAGGGCAGCGACACGATCGCGGGCGGCACCATCATCATGCCCATGGACATGAGCACCGCGGCGATCACCAGGTCGATCACCAGGAACGGCAGGAAGATGAGAAAGCCCACCTCGAACCCGCGCTTGATCTCGCCGAGCAGGAAGGCCGGCACCAGCAGCGGCAGGGCGGGCTTGCCGGCGGCGTCGATCAGCCCCGGGCGCGGCGCCGCCTCGGCCAGCATGGCGATGGTGGCGGGATCGGCGCGGCCCTCCATGAAGGCGCGGAAGGGCGCGATGGTCGGGGCGAAGGCCGCCTCGGGCGTCAGCGTCCCGTCGATCATCGGCCGCACGCCCGCCTCCCAGGCGGTGCGGAACACCGGCTCCATCACGAACCAGGTGAGGAACAGCGCCAGGGCGACGATCATCATGTTCGGCGGCGCCTGCTGCACCCCGATCGCCTGGCGCAGGATGCTCAGCACCGTCACCATGAAGGGAAAGCAGGTGACCATGATCGCGAGCCCCGGCGCGAGGCTGAGCAGGGTCAGCAGCACGAAGAGCTGCACCGTGCGCAGGGTCAGGCTTTCGCCCCCCATCTCGATCGAGACCTGGGCGATCGCCGGGGCGGCCGCGAGGGTCAGGACGGCGGCGAGCCCGAGGCCCAGCGCCTGGCGCGCGCCGTCCCGGGCGCGGGCGGAGGCGCAGGCCAGCGGGCGGCTTGCGAGAGGGCCTCGGGCGCGGTCAGAGATCATTCGAGAAATCGGCCACTTCCGTCAGGCGCACCCCCAGCCGGCCTTCCTCGCCCAGCTCCTGCAACTCGCCCCGGGCGATCAGCTTGTCGCCGATGTAGAGCTCCACCGGATCGTCCAGGGTGGAATCGAGCGGCAGGACGGAATCCCGCCGCAGCTCCACCAGCTCGCTGACCAGGGGACGGGCCTTGCCGACCGAGATGGTCACCTCGATCGGCACCCCGTGAAAGGCGCCCGCCCGGGCGCGGGCGGGTTCGGGCGCGAGATCATCCATAGCGTCGTTCGGCATCGCGGGCCTCCTCCGGCTCCAGATGGGTGGCGACGACCTCGCGGATCTCCGCCGCGCAGGCGTCGAGGTCGATGCGGTCGTAGCCCTGGTCCCATTCGAGGATGGCCTCGCGGGGCGGCATCGCCGGATTGGGCTCGACCGAGGCGGGCAGGCCGCGCTCCGCCAGCACGCCGCGGATGACGGGGGCGAGCTCGGGCGCGCAGCGCAGACGCGGCCGGGCCTCGGGGGCCGTGCGCAGGGCCGCCTCCACCCGGGCCGCCACCTCCGCCGCCAGCCCCGCCTCGGCGAGCGCCGGGGTGAGCGCCGCCACCACCGCCGCGGCGAGGGGCGCGAGGCTCGCCGCCACATGGCGCCGCGCCGCCTCGTTGGTCATCCGCGCGTCCGAGATCGCCTCGATCAGCTCCGAGGTGAGCCGGGTCTGGTCGGCCAGGTGCGCCTCCGCCGCCGCGGCCTCGCCCGCGAGGAAGCCCTCGCGGAACGCCTCGGCCCGGATCGCCGCCACCTCGTCGGGGGAGAGGCGCGGGCCGGCGTCCGGCCGGGCGGCGAAATTCTGCAGGCGGAACGAACTCATCACCGGTCACTCACGATTGGGCGGGCTCCTTGCGGGGCTCGGGGGCTTCGATCCAGGCGCGCAGCACCGCCGCGCTTTCCTCCGACCGACTCGAGATCAGCTCGCGCAGCCGGTCGACCTTGTTCTGGCTGGCGGGGGGCAGGTCGAGCAGCGCGCCTTCCTCCGCCGGCGGCGCGCCGAGCGCCGCGCGCGGCGGCTCGGCCGGCAGGGCGCGCGGGCCGGTCAGCTCGGCGATCTGCGGCGCAGGCTGGCGCGACAGCATCGGCCGCAGCACGAAGAGCGACAGGGCGAGCACCACCCCCGCCAGCGCGCCGACCTGGATCAGCCGCATGGCGTTGGCCATCAGCCAGTCGCTTCCCGACCGCTCCGCCAGCGCGCCCTGGTCCGGCAGGGCGGTGAACTGCAGCGACTCGATGCGCACCGCGTCGCCCCGGCCCTCGTCGAAGCCCACGGCCGATTCCACCAGCCGGCGCAGCACGTCGAGCTCCTCCGGCGGGCGCGGCTGCCACAGGGGCTTGCCGTCGGTTCCGACGCCCATCACCCCGTCCACCATCACCGCCACCGACAGGCGCCGCACCTGGCCCGGCAGGATCACCCGCTCGCGCCGGGTCTCGGAGATCTCGAAGTTCTGCCGCTCCCGGGTCTCGGTGGAGTTGCTGGAGCTGTCGTTCCCCGACCCGCCCACGTCGCCGTCGGGCAGGTTCGAGGCGACGGTGACCCCGGACGTCCCGCCCTGGGAGGTCTGCTGGCGGTTCTCGGTGTCGGTCGAGATCGCCACCTGGCTCTTCGGGTCGACCACCCGCTCGGTGATGGTCTCGCTGTCCATGGCCGCGTCGACGTTGACCTCGACGATGGCCCGGCCCGGACCCACCCGCGCCTCCAGCAACCGCTGGACGTTGGCGCGCAGCGTCTCGGCCCGGTCGGCGGGATTGGGGACGCCGGGCGGGAAGGGCCCGCTCTCCTCCCCCGCCAGCACCACGCCGGTCGCCGCGTCGATCACCGCCACAGCGGCGGGCTCCATCCCCGCCACCGCCGAGGAGACGAGGTAGCGGATCGCCTGGGCCTGGCCCGGGTCGAGCGCGCCCCGCGACATGGTGACCGTGACCGAGGCCGATCCGGTCCCGCGCCGGGCGAAGGGCTGGCTGACCGGATTGGCGAGATGCACCCGCGCCGAGCGCACGTTCGGCGCGGCGAGGATGGTGCGGGCGAGCTCCCCCTCCTTGGCGCGCCAATAGGCGGCGTCGAACATCTGGCTGGTGGTGCCGAAGCCCGACAGGTGGTCGAGCAGCTCGTATCCCGCGGGTCCGGAGGCGGGCAGGCCCTCGGTGGCCAGCGCCATGCGCAGGGCGTCGCGCTGGCCCGCCTCCACGTAGATCGCCTGGCCGCGGATCTCGTAGGGGGCCTTGCGGGCGTCGAGCGCGGCGACGACCTCGCCCGAGGCGGCGTCGTCGAGCCCAGAATAGAGCAGCGCCATGTCGGGCTGGCCGGCGACCCGGGCGATGCCGAAGACCGCCGCGACGATGGCGAGCGCGGTCAGCGCCGCGACCAGCCGCCGCCGGGGATCGAGCCCCTGCCAGAAGGTTTGAACCTGCGTGAGCACCGCCCCGCCTCGCCTCCGCCCGAGCGCGGGCAAGCCCCGCGCCATTGGCCGGATGCTTGTCGCCTCAGGCTTAACAAGGCGTTTACGCCGCCGCGGAGCCGTTCACCGCAGCCCGGATCCGCGAGGGTCGGGAGGGTCTCGCCTTGGTCATTGCGCGCCGTCGAAGACGACCGTCCCGGTCCGGCCGTCGGACAGCCGGAACGTCCCCGTGGCCCTCTTGCCAACGCCTCCTTCGAGGCGCATGGTCCCGGACGCGCCGTTGGAACAGGTCAGGGGGACGGCCCGCATCTGCGCGCCGCCAAAGGCGCCGGCGCAGCTCCAGCCGGCGGGACTGGCGAACCGGACGGCGTAGCGGTCCTCCACGATCTCGGCCGTCAGCGCGCCCGTCAGGGGCGAGCCGTCGCTCGCCGCGCCCGTCCCTGTCACCGCCAGAGACTGGCAGGCCGCAAGGGTCAGCGCCGCCAGCCCTAGGCCTCCCCAGATCGGTTTCATGGCCACGTCTCCGTCGCCCGGGGGATCGCCGACCGGCCGCCGCTCGCCAGGACCCTGCTGCGACGGACCCAAAACCCCGGCGGAACCCGGCGTTGCTCCCGCCAGCGCGCGGGGGCGACGCGCCCCTCACCCAAGGTCATGTTTCGCCCGCAGGGCCGCCGCCCGCGCCCGGTTTTCCGCGATGATCTCCTGCCGGCGCGCGTGGGCCGCCGCCTCGGCGGATGCGACAGACGCCGCGACCGACGGCCGCAGAGGTGCGGCCGGCGTCGCGATCGGTCCCTGCACAGGCGCGGCCGGCGCTTCCCGGGCCGCGATCCTGGCCCGCAGCTCCGCCGTTCGCCCTCGGGGCCGCTCCGGCTCCGGCGCGGGTCGCTCGACCGGAAGGACAAGGGGCGCGATCACCACCCGCGGACGACGCGCGGCGCCCACGACGTAGCCCCCGAAGGCGGCGATCACATGAGACAGAAGGCTCATCCCGCGAATCTCCCCGACCTTGCCGGAGCTTGCCGGGCCGCGCCGCCCGCGTCTCCCAGGCCGGACGACATGGTTAAGCCGCCGATGCGGCGAGGAGCCCGGCGTCGCAAGCGGCGCTGCTTGAGGACAAAGGTCGATCCCTTCGCCGATCCTGCCGGCCGCCTGACGCCGCATCCGTCTCGGCGGCGGAACTGCAAAACAGCGAATTTCAGCGTTCCGCGACGCGACATGGCCCAAGCCCGCCCTATAAAACATATTGAAATCAAAAGACTGGTAGGCCCGGAGGGATTCGAACCCCCAACCAAAGCGTTATGAGCGCTCTGCTCTGACCGTTGAGCTACAGGCCCCCCGGGATCCTGCTACCGCGCGCGGCCCGGCGGGGCAAGCCGTGTTCCCATCGGCGCGCACATGCGCTAGAGCGGCCCCGCCATCCCGATCCGGAGCCGCCGATGACCGACACGCCCCAGACGCCGAAGCCCGGCGGCCTCAGCTATGCCGACGCCGGCGTGGACATCGCCGCCGGAAACGCCCTGGTCGAGCGGATCAAGCCCGCGGCCAAGCGCACCGACCGATCCGGGGTCATGGCGGGCCTCGGCGGTTTCGGCGCGCTCTTCGACCTCAAGGCCGCCGGCTACCAGGACCCGATCCTCGTCGCCGCCACCGACGGGGTGGGCACCAAGCTCAAGCTCGCCATCGAGACCGGGCGGCTCGACACCGTGGGCGTCGACCTCGTCGCCATGTGCGTGAACGACCTGATCTGCCAGGGGGCGGAGCCGCTGTTCTTCCTCGACTATTTCGCCACCGGACGGCTCGACGTCGAGGAGGCCGCGGCCATCGTCAACGGCATCGCCGTCGGCTGCGCCGAGGCCCGCGCCGCGCTGATCGGCGGCGAGACGGCGGAGATGCCGGGGCTCTACGCGCCCGGCGACTTCGACCTCGCGGGCTTCGCGGTCGGCGCGATGGAGCGGGGCGCAGCCCTGCCCGACGGCGTGGCGGAAGGCGACGTGCTGCTCGGCCTTGCCTCCTCGGGGGTGCATTCCAACGGCTACAGCCTGGTGCGGCGGATCGTGGAGCGGTCGGGGCTCGACTGGGACGCCCCCTGCCCCTTCGGCGAAGGCACGCTCGGCGCCGCGCTCCTGACCCCGACGCGCATCTATGTCCGCCCGGCCCTCGCCGCGATCCGCGCCGGCGGCGTCCATGCGCTCGCCCATATCACCGGCGGCGGCCTGACCGAGAACCTGCCGCGGGTGCTGCCCGAGGGCCTCGGCGCCCGGATCGACCTCGACGCCTGGGACCGGCCGGCGGTCTTCGACTGGCTGGAGGGCGAAGGCGGCGTGGAGGAGGCCGAGATGCTCAAGACCTTCAACTGCGGCGTCGGCATGATCGTGGTCGCCGCCCCCGATCGGGCCGCGGCGCTTTCCGCCCTGCTGGAGGCGGAGGGCGAAACCGTCCGGGCCATCGGCCATGTGGTCGCCGGCGCGGGCGTCAGCTACGCGGGGGCCGAGTGAGCCGCCGGCGCGCCGCCATCCTGATCTCGGGCGGCGGGTCGAACATGGTGGCGCTGGTCCGCGACATGGCCGACCCGGACCACCCGGCGGCGCCCTGCCTCGTGCTCTCCAACCGCCCCGGCGCCGGCGGCCTCGCCAAGGCCGAGGCGCTCGGGGTCCCCATCGCGGTGGTGGACCACAAGGCCTATCCCAGCCGCGAAGCCTTCGAGGCGGAGCTCGACGCGCGTCTGACCGACGCCGGGGCCGAGATCGTGGTGCTGGCCGGCTTCATGCGGGTGCTGACCCCGGGCTTCGTCGAGGGCTGGCGGGGGCGGATGCTGAACATCCACCCCTCGATCCTGCCGCTCTTCCCCGGGCTCGACACCCATACGCGGGCGCTGGCCGCCGGGATGATGGTGCATGGCTGCACCGTCCACGAGGTGACGCCCGAGCTCGACTCCGGCCCCATCCTCGGCCAGGCGGTGATCCCGGTCGAGGCGGGCGACACGCCGGAGACCCTCGCCGCCCGGCTGCTGGTCCAGGAGCACCGGCTCTACCCGGCCGCCCTGCGCCGCTTCGCCGCCGGGGACCGGCGGCCGCTGGCGCTCTTCGGGTGATCTCCCACATCCATCTGGGGGTGGCGGATCTGGACCGGGCCTACGGGTTCTACGCCCCGCTGATGGAGGCGCTCGGCCTGCCGCTGCGCTTTCGCGACGCGGGCTGGGCCGGCTGGGCCGCGCCCGGGGCCGGCCGGCCGCTGTTCCTCATCGGCCGGCCCTTCGACGGCGGCGCGCCGGCGCCGGGGAACGGGACCATGGTGGCGCTGGCGGCCGCGACCCGCGCCCAGGTGGACGCCTGCCACCGGATCGCCCTCGCCCAGGGCGGCCGGGACGAGGGCGCGCCGGGCCTGCGGCCCCGGTATCACCCCGACTACTACGGCGCCTATTTCCGCGACCCGGACGGCAACAAGCTCTGCGTGGTCTGCCACGCGGCCGAGGGCTGACGCCGCTTCAGTCCCTGGGCAGCGCGAACAGGTCCGCGTCCCGGTCGCTGCGCCCCGCGACCGCCGCCGTCACCAGTTCGGCGGCGATGCGGGAGAAGGTGACGCCGTTGCCGCCATAGCCCATCACCGCATGGATCCGCGGCCGGCGCGGCAGCGGCCCGATCAGCGGCAGGCCGGTGGGCGTCGAGCCGAAGGCCCCGGCCCAGGCGAACGCCGGCGTGACGTCGAGCCGCGGCAACAGCCGGGAAAGCTTTTCCGCGATCCGCGCGGTCTTGGCGCCGATCAGCGCGTCGCGGGCCGCCTCATCGGTGAAGTCCTCGTCCTCGCCGCCGCAGATCACCCGGCCGTCCGGGGTCGCGCGCAGGTAGAGATAGGGGTCGGAGGCCTCCCACATGAAGGCCGCTCCGGGCCAGAGCCGCGCCTTCTGGGGCGCGGTCGCCATGGCCCAGGTGGAGATGACCCGGTGCCCCGCCGCCGCAACCCCGGGCGCAAGCTCGTAGCCGGTGGCGAGCACCACCCGCTCGGCCCGGATCACCGGCCCGCCGGCGGTCTCCGTCTCCACCCCGTCCGCCTGGTGGCGGAATCCCACCGCCTCGACCGGGGCGTGCAGCCGCGCCCCCCGCGCCTGCGCCGCCCGCAGCAGCCCGGCGGTCAGCTTGCGCGGGTCGAGGGCCAGGTTGTCATGGCTGACGATCGCCCCCTCGCGGTCGATCCCGTAGGCCTCGGCCAGGGGCGCGCGGGTCAGGTAGTCGGCGTAAATCCCCGCATCCCGCCGCGCCTCCGCCTCCGCCCGCAGGGCCTCGCCGGTCAGCAGGTTCCCCGCCAAATAGAGGCTCCTCCGGGGAGCGAGGTCGCAGGCGATGCCCAGGGCCTCGATCCGGGCCTTGAGGTTCAGCACGGCGAGCCGCGAGCGCCGCCAGGCCCGCGCCGCCCGGTCGGGCCCGATCATCCCGGCGAGCGTGGTCAGCGGCTGGTCGATCTCGAACTGCACCAGCGCGGTGGTGGCGGAGGTTGAGCCGCGCATCGGGCCGCGGCGGTCGATCACCAGAACCTCGCGCCCCTCGGCCGTCAGCGCCTCGGCGATCATGGCGCCCGAGACGCCCATCCCCACCACCAGAACCTCGGTGCGCGCGTCCCGCGCCAAGGGCTCGACGGAGATCCGCGGGGCGCGATAGGCCGTCCAGACGGGGCGTCCGGTCCTGAGGTCAAGCTGTCGCGCCATGCGGGGGCCCCCAAAGATGCGGGCGCGACGCTAGCACGGGCCTTCGCGCCGGCGCAGGCCCATTCTGCGCGCGACCCGCCGGCCTATTCCGCGGCCAGGTCGATGAAGCCGCCGGACTGCCGGTTCCAGAACCGGGCGTAGAGGCCGCCGCGGGCCAGAAGGGCGTCGTGGGTCCCCTGCTCGACGATCCGCCCGCCGTCGAGCACCACGATCCGGTCCATCCGCGCGATGGTGGAGAGCCGGTGCGCGATGGCGATCACGGTCTTGCCCTCCATCACCGTGTCGAGCGTCGACTGGATCGCCGCCTCCACCTCCGAGTCGAGCGCCGAGGTCGCCTCGTCCAGCACCAGCACGGGCGCGTTTTTCAGGATGACGCGCGCGAGCGCGATGCGCTGGCGCTGGCCGCCCGAGAGCTTCACCCCCCGCTCGCCCAGATGCGCCTCGTAGCCCTCGCGGCCCTTGATGTCGCGCAGGGTCAGGATGAACTCATGGGCTTCGGCGCGCTTCGCCGCCGCGATCACCTCGGCGTCGGTGGCGTCCGGGCGGCCGTAGCGGATGTTCGCCATGGCCGAGCGGTTGAACATCGCCGTCTCCTGCCGGACCATGCCGATCTGGGCGCGCAGGGCGTCCTGGGTGAGCGCGCGGATGTCGGCGCCGTCGAGGGTGATCCGCCCCTCCTCCACGTCGTAGAGCCGGAGCAGCAGCGCCACGGCAGTGGACTTGCCCGCGCCCGACCGGCCGACCAGCGCCACCTTTTCCCCCGGCCGGATGCGCAGGTCGAAGTCCGCAAGCGCGGGGCTCGACCGGCCATAGCCGAAGCGCACATGCTCGAAGGAGACCGCCCCCCGGGCGGTGGCGGGGGCCGCGGCCTCGGGCGCGTCGGTGATGGCATGAGCCGGGGAGAGGGTTCGCATCCCGTCCTCGATCTCGCCCACATTGCCGAAGACCCCCATGGCGGTCATCGAGACCCAGCCCGACATCTGGGCGATGCGGGTGGCCACCAGCCCCGAGGCGGCGATGTCGCCCGCGGTGCCGAGCCCCCGGCTCCACAGGAACAGCGAGCCGCCGATCAGCATGACCGGCAGCACGCCCGCAAGCGTCATCAGCCAGAAGCGGAAGGCGGCCGAGGTGGCCCCGAACTGGATGGTGGCGGCGCGATAGCCCTGGAGCGCCTTGAGCGCCGCCTCGTCCTCGTGCCGTCCGTGCGAGAAAAGCTTCACCGTCGCGATGTTGGTGATCGTGTCCACGACCTGTCCCGTCACCACCGCCCGCGCCGCCGCCCGGTCGGTGGAGCGGCTGCGGATCTGCGGCATGAAGTGGCGGATGAGGAAGGCGTAGCCCGAGAGCCAGACCAGCATCATCGCCGCCAGCCACAGGTTCATGCTGGCCACCAGCGCCAGCGACCCGGCGATGGCCGACAGCGCGAAGCCGAAGGTGTTGACCGATTCCGACACCACCTCGGTGATGGCGCGCGCCGTCTGCTGTTGCTTCTGGGCGATGCGGCCGGCGAAATCGTCGTCGAAGAAGCTCAGCGACTGGCCGAGCGTGTGGCGGTTCAGCCGGGAGAGCACCAGCGGATAGAGGTTCGGCCCGATGGTCACCCCGGTGAAGACCGCCCCGAGCCCCATCAGCGCCGGCCGCAGCCCGAGGAAGAAGACCAGCGCCCCGAGAAGCAAGGGCCAGTTGGCGGCGAAGGCGGCCTCGGGCTGGCCGGCTTCGGCCAGATCCACCAGCCAGCCGATGACCGCGGCCGATCCCACCTCGGACAGGCCGACCAGGACGGAGACCGTCAGCGTCGCCCAAATCGCCGGGAACGCCCCGCGCAGGGCCCAGGCCAGGAAGCGGCCCAGGCGGTCGGGGGGCGGCCCCTCGGCCTGGGCGAAGGCGTCGATCAGCCCGGCGAAGCGTTTCGCCGGGCCGGCAGGCTCTGGTCTCGTCATGGCGATCCTCCGGACAGGGATCTAGGCCGAGGCCCCCGCCCGCGCAAGGAAGGCCGCCGCCGCCTCGACCTCGGACCGCTCGAGCCCGTGGCCGCCCGGATGCCAGGCGACCTCGGTCTCGGCCCCCTGCCCGCGGAACCAGTCGGCGAGCTGGCGGGTGAGCGGCGCGGGCGCGATCGGGTCGCGCTCGCCCGCGGTCAGGAGGACGCGGGTCGCCACAGGTCCCGGCTCCGGCTCCCAGGCGATCAGCGGATGCATGAGCGCCGCGTCGTCGAAGAGATCCCGGCGGGCGAAGATCACGCTCGCCAGGATGTTCGCGCCGTTGGAGTAGCCGATCCCGATCACCCGGGAGGGCCGGCGGGCGGCGACCTCCGCCGCGACGAAGGCCGCCATCTTGTCGGTCGCCCGGGCGAGGTCGGCCATGTCGTAGATCCCCTCCGCCTTGCGGCGGAAGAACCGGGCGGCGCCATGCTCCGAGACGTCGCCCCGCGGCGCGACCACCGTCGCCCCGGGGACCAGCCGCCGGGCCAGGGGGACGAGCTGGCGCTCGTCCCCGCCGGTGCCGTGGAAGGCGAAGACGAGGGGCGCATCGGCCGCGCCCTCCGCCACGTGGGTGAGGTATCCGCTCATTCCACCGCCTCCAGCCGCCGCTCCAGCGCCGCCCGCAGATGGGCGTGCTGGCGGGGCAGCATCAGCCCCTCGCCCAGATGCTCGGGCGCCTCGTCCCGGGCGAAGCCGGGCTCGTCCGTCGCCACCTCGAAGAGCACGCCCCCGGGGGTGCGGAAGTAGATCGACCAGAAGTAGTCCCGGTCGATCTGCGGCGTCACCTGGTAGCCGGTGGCGGCGATCGCCTTCCTCACCTCCGCCTGCGCCGCCTTGTCGGGCACGGCGAAGGCGACGTGATGCACGCTCCCCGCCCCGGGGATCGCCCGGCGCGCGTCGGGCAGCGCCTCGATCTCCACCACGTCGGCGCCGTTGCCGCCTCCCTTGCGGAAGCGGGTGACGGCGCCCTCCCGGCCCTCCTCCTCGTAGCCGAGGAAGGTCAGGAGCTCGGCCGTCGGCCCCGCCTCGGCGAGCCGCAGGCTGACGCCCTGGAAGCCGCGGACGCCCGCCTCCTCGGGCACGCCCGCCCCGGTCCAGGGGGCGCGGCCGTCACCCTCCACGCCCACGAGGGCGAATTCGTCGCCGTCGGGGCCGAGGAAGGCCAGTCGGTCCTCGCCGAAGCCGGTGGTCGAGCGCAGTCCCTCGACCCCGGCATGGGCGAGCCGCTCCGCCCAGTAGGGCAGCGCGTCGGCGGGAACGGAGAGACGGGTCTCGCCGGTCTCGCCCACGCCCGTCTTGCGCGGCCCGATGTCCGGAAAGGGGAAATAGGTCACGATGCTGCCCGGGGTTCCGGCCTCGTCGCCGTAGTAGAGGTGATAGACGTCGGGCGCATCGAAGTTCACGGTCTTCTTGACCCGGCGCAGGCCGAGGGTGCGGGTGAAGAAGGCGTTGTTCGCGGCCGCGCCAGACGCCATCGCGGTGACGTGGTGCAAGCCTTCGATCTGGTTGAGCATGAGGTCCTCCTCTGAAGTTGAGGGAGAAATGGGGTGGGCCAGGCGGATCGGTACCCCGGCCTCGCGCGACGGATTGTTTCGATATCGACGTCAAGCGGCCGCATCAGAGGACAATGGCGGAAAGGAGCGCCAGGCTTAGAGACCCGCGAAGGGTCCCGCTCGCCCGGCGCTGTCGCTCCGGCCCGCCGTTGCGGGCCTGCGCTACGGGGCGGGCCTGTGGGCCCGCGAGTCGTTTTCCCCCGCCTGTTGGCGGGGCCCCGACTGCTCTCCAGGTTTCAAGGCCGTATGAAGACCGGGGCGCGCCGCCGGAGTCCCGCGGTCAGGCGGAGCGGAAGTGCTTGGAAAGCTTCAGGCCCTGGCCCTGGTAATTGGAGCCGGCCCCGGCGCCGTAGAGCATGGCGGGGCGGGCGGCCATGCGCTCGTAGACCAGGCGGCCCACCATCTGGCCGTGGTCGAGGGCGAAGGGCGCCTCGTGGCAGCGCACCTCCAGCACGCCGCGGGCGCCCCGTCCCCCCGCCGCCTCGTGGCCGAAGCCGGGATCGAAGAAGCCGGCGTAGTGCACCCGGAACTCCCCCACCATGGCAAGATAGGGCGCCATCTCGGCGGCGTAGTCCGGAGGAACGTGGACCGCCTCGCGGCTGACGAGGATGTAGAAGGCGCCCGGGTCGAGGATGATCCGGCCGTCCTGGGCGTGGACCTCCTCCCAAAATTCCCGGGGGTCGTAGCCCGCGATCCGGTCGAGGTCGATCAGGCCGGTATGGGGTTTCGCGCGCCAGCCGACCTGGCCTCCCCCGCCCTGCAGGTCGACGGAGAAGGCGACGCCGCCGGCCACCCGGCCTGGCCCGTCCACCAGCCGCTCCCGGGCGTGGAGCGCGGCAAGCGCGACGTCGTCGAGCACCGCCGCCCCCCGGCGGAAGCGGATCTGGTTGAGCCGCATCCCCGGCCGCACCAGCACCGAGAAGGAGCGCGGCGAGATCTCGGCGTAGAGCGGGCCGGCGTAGCCTTCGGGGGCGCGGTCGAATTCCTGGCCCCCGTCGACGATCAGCCGGGTGAAGAGGTCGAGCCGCCCGGTGGAGCTCTTGGCGTTCGCCATGGCGGAAACCCCGGTCGGCAACGCCAGGCTCTCCATCAGCGGCACGAGGTAGACGCAGCCCTTTTCCAGCACCGCGCCGCCGGAGAGGTCGACCCGGTGCATCTCGAACCCCGCCAGCCGCTCGGCGACGGCCGCGGCGCCCGGCAGGAAGGAGGCGCGGATGCGGTAGGCCTCGGTCCCGAGGCGAAGGTCGAGGCTCGCGGGCTGGATCTGCCCCGGCTCGATCGGGGCCGCGGCGCGGATCGCGCCGGCCTCGATCATGCCGACGATCGCCCGATCCGGGAGAACCCCGGGACGATCCTCTGACAGGGGGATAGTGGTCGGGCTAGCGAGATTCGAACTCACGACCTTTCGACCCCCAGTCGAACGCGCTACCAGACTGCGCTATAGCCCGACGGGGCGCTGTATAGCCGCCCTGCCAGCCGGGGCAAGCGGAAAATGCCTCAGCGCCCCAGCTGGTCGGCCGGCGAAACCAGGTCGAGCCGGAGGCCGCCCGTCTCCCAGCTGCGCGCCATGCGGCCGCCGAGCTGCTGGGCGGCGCGGTCCGCCATCTGCGTGCCGAAGCCCGACCGGGCGGGCGGCGCCACGTCCGGCCCCCCCGACTCGGACCAGGAGATGCGGTAGTCCGGCCCCTCGACCGCGGTGGCGACCTCCACCACCCCTTCGGGACGCGACAGCGCGCCGTATTTGGCGGAATTCGTCGCCGCCTCGTGCAGGATCAGCGCCAGCGCCGTGGCCGATTGCGGCCCCACGGCGGCGTCCGCCCCCTGGAGGCGGATGCGGCCCTCGGCGAGATCGCCATAAGGCGCGAGCAGGGTGGCGAGCAGGGCATGCACCGTGCCCGCGCCCGACCCCGCCCCGGGCCGCACGCAGTCGTGGGCCCGGCCGAGCGCCTCGAGCCGGGCGCGCAGGGTGCGGGCGTACTCCGCCGCCTCGGGCGCGTCGCGGGCGGTGAAGCTGACCAGGCTCGAGACCAGGGCGAAGATGTTCTTGATCCGGTGCGACAGCTCCTTGGCCAGCAGCTCCCGCGCCTCCTCGGCCTGCTTGCGGTCGGTGATGTCGACCAGCGCCCCGGGCAGACGCAGCGGCCGGCCCGCGTCGTCAAGCGCGCATTGGCCGCGGGCCATCACCCAGCGCAGGGAGCCGTCCGGCTGAGACAGGCGGAATTCCGCTGCGAAGGGGCAGCCCAGGCGCAGCGCCTCGGCGACCGCCGCCTCGACGCCGGGGCGGTCGGCCGGATGCACACTGGCCAGGAAATCCGCGAGCGACCGACCGGTCGCCGCCGCCGCCGGATCGAGGCCGAAGAGCCGGGCGAAGGGCCCTGGCGCCGTCAGCCGGTCGTTCGGCACGTCATAGTCCCAGACGCCGATGCCGCTCGCCGCCGCCAGGGTCAGCGCCAGCCGCTCCTCGGTGACATGGAGTTCGGTCTCCGCGATCTTGAAATCGTGGATGTCGGTGCAGGTGCCGAACCAGCGCACCACGCGCCCGGCGTCGTCATGATAGGGCAGCGCCCGGGCCAGCACCCAGCGATAGCCGCCCTCCGCCGTGCGCAGCCGGTACTCGGTCTGGTAGCGGGTTTCCGTCGCCTCGGCTTCGCGCCAGACCGCCAGCGCCTGGTCGAGGTCGTCGGGATGGATGAAGGCCCGCCAGCCGACGCCGTCGGTCTCGCCCGGACGGGCGCCGGTGTATTCGTACCAGCGGTGGTTGAAAAAGTCGCACAGGCCGCCGGGCAGCGCCGTCCAGACCTTCTGCGGGATCGAGTCGAGCACCGCGCGCCATTCCCTCTCGGCCGCGCGCAGGCCCTCTTCGGTGCGGCGACGCTGGGTGAGGTCAGCGAAGCTCACCGCGAAGCCGTCTCCGGCCCGGACGGCGGACAGGCGGAAATGGATGTCGAGCCCGTCGTGGCGATAGCTCACTTCGCGGTTCAGCGGCGCGCCGGTTTCGACGACGCGCACATAGGCGTCGAAGAGGCCCGATGTCCGGTTTCCCGGCAGCAGCTCCAGCAGCCGCGCGCCCGTGACATCCTCCGGCGTCCGGCCGATGATCCGCGCCCCGGCCGGATTGACAAAGGCCCAGCGGAAATCGACGACGGCGCCGGTTTCGTCGCGCACCGCCTCGAAGACCATGAACCCGTCCTGCGAGTTTTCCTGCAACTCGAGGAACTGGGCGTCGCGCAGCCGCGCGGCCTCGGCGCGCTTGCGGGCGTCGATGTCGATCGCCACGCCCTCGAGCCGCGCGAGGCGGCCGCGGGCGTCGGTCCGGGCGCCGGCGCGCAGCAGCATCCAGCGGAAGGTCCCATCGGCGCAGCGCAGGCGGCCCTCGAACTCGACCGCCTGGCCGGCGCGCAGGGCGTCGCGGGTCGCCTCGGCCCGGGGTTGGTCCAGGGGGTGCAGCCGGGCGAAGGCGGCGCGCGCGCCCACGGCCTCCGCCGCGGAGAGGCCGAGAAGCGCCCGCGTCTCGGGGGGCAGATCGAGCGCGGCGACGCCGGCCGTCCAGGCGAAGCGGAACACGCCGAGGTTTTCCGAAGCGAAGCCCGCCCCCGGGAGACCGAGGGCCGAGATGTCCGAGGCTTTGCTGAACGTCATGGTCACGTCGGCGTCAGTGGGTGTCGCAAGAACCGCTCCCGCGACCAGATGCGCCCCTTCCAGACGTGGAGAGAGAATCCGCGCGCGCAGGCGCGGCGTCAAGCCCCGTTGAGCGGCGCGCGCGAGATCGGGCTCGCGCGCGCCCTTCGTTCAGCCCTCCCGGCCGCGCACGGCGTCGACGGCGGCGAGCGCGGTCATGTTGACGAGCCGGCGCACCGTGCTGCTGGGGGTGAGGATGTGCACGGCCCGCGCCGCGCCGAGCAGGATCGGCCCTACCGAGACCCCCTCGCCCGCCACGATCTTCAACGCGTTGAAGGTGATGTTGGCCGCGTCCACGTTCGGCATCAGCAGGAGGTTTGCCTCGCCGGTCAGCGCGGAATCGGGCATCGTCCGCTCCAGCAGGCGCGGCGACAGGGCCGCGTCCGCGTGCATCTCGCCCTCGACCTCCAGCTCGGGCGAATTGGCGCGGATCAGCTCCAGGGCCGCGCGCATCTTGCGCGCCGAGGGCGTGTCCGCCGAGCCGAAGCTCGAATGGGACAGGACGGCGATCCGCGGGTCGAAACCGAAGTCGCGCACCGTCTCGGCGGCGAGCGCCGCCATCTTGGCGAGCTCCTCGGCGGTGGGGTCGTAGTGGACGTAGGTGTCGCAGATGAAGACGGTGTTGCGCGGCAGCATCAGCAGGTGCATGGCCGCGAAATCGTCGACCCCGCCGCGCAGGCCGATCACCTCGCGTACGTAGCGCAGATGGGTGTCGAAGGCGCCGGTGACGCCGCAGAGCATCCCGTCCGCCTGGCCGTCGCGCACCAGCATCGCCCCGATCAGGGTGGCGTTGCGCCGCATCTCGGCCGCGGCGTAGTCGCGCGTGACCCCATGGCGCTTGCGAAGGGCGAAATACTGCTCCGACGCCCTCGCCAGCATCTCGCTGTCGTCGAAGCTCGCGATGTCGTAGTCCCGGTCCGCCTGCAGCCGCAGTCCGAGCGCCGCGATCTTGGCGCGGATCGTGTCGGGCCGGCCGACGAAGACCGGCCGGGCCAGCCGCTCGTCCACCGCGATCTGGGCGGCGCGCAGCACCCGGTCGTCGTCCCCCTCCGCATAGGCGATGCGCTGGGTCGGGCCGGTCGCCGCGGCGGTGAAGACCGGCTGCATCACCGTGCCGGAGGTGTAGACGAAGCGCTCCAGCGAATGGCGATAGGCGTCCAGATCGGCGATCGGGCGGGCGGCGACTCCGCTCCGCATCGCGGCCTCCGCCACCGCCGGCGCGACCTCGGTGATCAGCCGCGGGTCGAAGGGGGCGGGGATGATGTAGTCCGGGCCGAAGCCCACGGTCTTTCCGCCATAGGCCGAGGCCACCACGTCGGACATGTCCGCCCGGGCGAGCGCCGCGATGGCGCGGACGCAGGCGAGCTTCATCTCCTCGTTGATCTCGGTCGCGCCCACGTCGAGCGCGCCGCGGAAGATGAAGGGGAAGCACAGCACGTTGTTGACCTGGTTCGGATAATCCGACCGGCCTGTGGCGATGATGCAGTCGGGGCTGACCTTGCGCGCGTCCTCGGGCCGGATCTCCGGGTCGGGGTTCGCCATGGCGAGGATGATCGGCCGCTCCGCCATGGTCGCGACCATCTCGGGCTTCAGCACGCCCGCCGCCGACAGGCCGAAGAAGACGTCGGCGCCGACCATGGCCTCGGCCAGCGTCGTCGCGTCGGTGTCCTGGGCGTAGGCCGCCTTCTGCGGGTCGAGCTTGTCGCGCCGGGTGGTGACGACCCCCTTGCTGTCGAGCACGAAGACGTTCTCGCGCTTGACCCCCAGCCCCACCGCGAGGTTGAGGCAGGCGATCGCCGCCGCCCCCGCGCCGGAGCAGACGAGCTTGACCGCGCCGATGTCCTTGCCGACGAGATGCAGCGCATTGAGGAGCGCGGCGGCGGAGACGATGGCGGTGCCGTGCTGGTCGTCGTGGAAGACCGGGATCTTCATCCGCTCGCGCAGGCGCCGCTCCACCTCGAAGCACTCGGGCGCCTTGATGTCCTCGAGATTGACGCCGCCGAAGGTCGGCTCCAGCGCGGCGATCATGTCGACGAGCTTGTCGACGTCGGTCTCGTCGACCTCCAGGTCGAAGACGTCGATGCCGGCGAACTTCTTGAAGAGGCAGCCCTTGCCCTCCATCACCGGCTTGCCGGCCAGCGCGCCGATATCCCCCAGGCCGAGCACCGCGGTGCCGTTCGAAATCACCGCGACCAGGTTGCCCTTGGCGGTGTATTCATAGGCCTTGATCGGGTCCTTCTCGATCTCGAGACAGGGAACCGCCACCCCGGGGCTGTAGGCCAGCGCCAGGTCGCGCTGGTTCGACATGCCCTTGGTGGGCGTGACCGAGATCTTTCCCGGCCGCGGGTAGCGGTGATATTCGAGCGCGGATTGCGCCAGCAGGTCATCCATCGGAACTTCAGCCTTTCCCTCACTACGCCAGCGCATCGCCGACGCGGTGGTTCAGGCCGTCGCGCCGTCCGCGCCAGGGGCCACGGAAGCGGCTTCTGCCGCTGCCGTGACCCCCGACCCGTCGCCCGCGTTCGCGCGGTCGACGGTGCGCTTCCTCCCCCGAGGGCTGCGGCTTGGCCGATCCCCCCGATTCGTCTTGGTTTTTCGACTATCTCGCATGTCGCGGCGGCGTCGCCAACTCCAAAGTTGCCTCTGAAACAGTCACGCGGCGAACCGGGCGTTGACAGCCCGGCGCGGCCCGTGCTGCAGTGCCTCCTGCATCACGGCGAGGGGGAAGGAACATGGGTTTCACGCGGCGGACGTTCACGCTCGCCTTCGCCTGCGCCCTTGCGGCCGCGCCCCTGCGGGCCGCGCCGCCCGACTGGCCGCCGGTGCTCACCATCGCCACCGGCTCGCCCGGCGGCACCTATTTCGCCTATGGCGAGGCGCTGGCGGGCCTCCTGACCCGGGAGCTCGGGATCAAGGTCTCGACCCGGCCTACCGACGGCCCCAGCGAGAACATCGCCCTTCTCGACGCGGGGCAGGTCGATCTCGGCTTCGTCACCCTCGGGGTGGCCGCCCAGGCCTGGGACGGCACGGCCCCCTGGACCGGAGGGCGCGAGATGCGCGACTTCCGCGCGGTCTTCCCGATGTACGACACGCCCTTCCATTTTCTCGTGCGCAAGGCCTCGGCCGCCCAGGGGCTCGGCGATCTCGCCGGGCTCCGGATCGGCGTCGGCCCCCAGGGGGGCACCGGCGCCACCTACGGACCGAAGCTGCTCGAGACGCTGGGGATCGAGGGCCAGTTCGTCGAGGGCGACTGGGACGACCTCGAGGCGATGCTGGAGGCGGGCGAGCTCGACGCGCTCGCGGTGGCGGCCGGCGCGCCCTTCCCGGCCGTCTCCGCGCTCGAGGCCCGGGGCGAGGCGCGCTATCTGCCGGTCACGCCCGAGCAGGTGATGGCCCTGCGGCTCGCCTTTCCCGAACTCGGCGCCTCGACGATCCCGGCGGGCACCTACGCCTCGCTGCGCCAGGGCTACGACACCGTCGGGCTCTTCAACTTCGCGGTGGCCCGGCCGGACCTGCCGACCTCCCTCGTCCAGGCCATCGCCGAGGCGGTCTTCGCCAACAACGACGACCTTGTCGCGGCGCATCCGGCTGCGGCGGCGACGATCCCGCGGAACTTCGCCCGCAACACCTTCCTGCCGTTCCACCTCGGGGCGACGCGCTACTACATCTCGACCGCGACGCCGGGCGTGGACCTGACCGACTGACCCCCGCCCGGCGCGGGGGGCCGCCCCCTTCGCCGGGCGGGGGCGTTCAGATCATCCGCACGTGCGACCCGCGGCGGTCGTGGATGAACCACGGCACGGGCCGGGACGCGTCGGGCTCCTCCAGATGCGCTTCGAGTTCGGCGATCACCACCTGGGTGATGAAGGGCAGCGGCAGCCGCCGCGCCGCCTCCAGGTCGATCCACTGCAACGCCGACAGCTCATGGTCGACGAAGGCGAAGTCCGTTGCGCCCGAGGCGAGCCCCTCCGCCTCCGCCAGGAAGAACCGCGCGTCGAACCGGCGCGGCCGACCGGGGGGCGTCACCGCCCGAAAGATCAGCCGCAGCGCGTCGGTCGCAGGAACCAGACCCGCCGCCAGGAAGCCGCGCCAGGTCTCGGGCGCCGCCGCCGCCCGCCCCGCCGCCTCCGGATCGGGCCGGCCGAGGCGCAGGCCCGTCTCCTCCCAGAGCTCGCGGATCGCGGCGAGCGGCAGGGCGCGCGCGACCTCGGGCGCGGTCGCGACCGCGAGCCGGGCCGCCGTCTCGGGATCGACCGGCGCCGCTTCGGCCAGCGCCAGATCCCCCTTCTCCAGGGCGCCGCCGGGAAAGACGAACATCTCGGGCATGAAGGCCGCCGCCTTGCCGCGCTGGCCCATCAGCACCCGCGGCCGCCGCGCGCCGCGCTCCACCAGGATGACGGTGGCGGCGTCGCGGACCGGGGGCCCCTCGCCCTCCGCCGCGACGACCGGAGTCGCCTCCAAGCCTGCGTCAGACCCCACGCGCCGCCTCCCGGGCGTCGCCGAACCCGTGCATCCGCTTCGCCCATTGCACCGCGACGAAGCAGCCCTTCAGCCGGGGCAACAGCCACAGCGACAGCGCCACGAACAGCGCCGAGAACCCCAGCGCCATCACCCAGGCCTGGGGCCGGAAGGCGACGAAGACGAACAGCATCAAGGGCGCCATGATCTTGCCCGCCACCAGGATCGTGGCCCAGGCCGGCCCGTCGTCGGCCCGGTGGTGGTGCAGCTCGGTCCCGCAGTGGGGGCAGACGTCGCGCACGTGCAGGTAGGCGTCGAACAGCGGCGCCTCTCCGCAGGCCGGACAAGTCTGGCTCCAGCCCCGCCGCACCGCCGGCCACAGCTCGCGCTCCGCCTCCATCCGCTCCTCCTCTTCTGTCGACCCATCATACGCCCGGACCGCCGCGGAAGCGAGCCGCCCCTCGCGCCGCCGTGAGGATCGTGCGGTCGCCCGCGCGGCCCGCAGAGGCCGCAGCCTCAAGCCCGCCCTGCCGCAGGAAGCCGCGCCCTCCGCTCGCGCGTCCGTGAACCCCGCGACGGAAACGCCGCCGCCGCCCGTTCAAGGACCATCTCAGACGCAGCAAGGACCCTGCCATGAAAAGACCCTTCTCCGCCTGGCCGCCTCGGCCGCCCTGGTCTCGGGCGTCGGCGCCGCGGTCGCCTTCGCCGATCCTGGCCCCCGCGGCCCTGACGGCTTCGGACCCGGCTTCGGGCCGGGCTTCGGACCTGGCCGCATCGACTTCGAGGCGATCGACGCCAACGCCGACGGCAAGCTCGACCGGGCCGAGCTGACCGGCCGGGCCATGGAGCGCATCGCCGTCTTCGACGTCGACAAGGACGGCCGGATCGACCGGGCCGAGCTGATCGCGGCCCTGCCCGCCCGGGACGGCCTGCAGGACATCTTCGCCCCGAACCCCGCCGAACGCATGGCCGACCGCATCCTCGCGATGCACGGCGCGACGGCCGAAGGCGCGGTCCCCGTCGCCCAGATGGCCGAGCAGCGGGTGAACATGGTCTTCGCCGCCCTCGACGA
>CBDEVG010000021.1:0-52115 GCA_965243535.1 Amaricoccus sp. | reverse complement strand
TCCGGCCTGCGCAAACCGGAGCATCAGACCCGCTCGATCACCGTCGCCGCGCCCATGCCGCTCGCCACGCAGAGCGTCGCCAGCGCCACGCCCTTGCCCGTGCGCTCCAGCTCGTCGAGGGCGGTCCCGAGGATCATCGCGCCGGTCGCGCCCAGGGGATGGCCCATGGCGATGGCGCCGCCGTTGACGTTGACCTTGCCGGGATCGGCGTCAAAGGCTTGGAGGAAGCGCAGGACCACGGCGGAAAAGGCCTCGTTCACTTCAAAGAGGTCGACGTCGCCGATCCCCATGCCCGCCGCCGCCAGCGCCCGCTCGGTCGCGGGGACCGGGCCGGTCAGCATGATGGTCGGATCCGTCCCCACCCGGGCCGTGGCGCGGATGCGCGCGCGGGGCTTCAGCCCATGCCGTTCGCCGAAGGCCCTGGAGCCGACCAGCACCGCCGCCGCCCCGTCGACGATGCCGCTGGAGTTGCCGGCGTGGTGGACGTGCTCGATCCGCTCCAGGTGCGGATAGGCGAGCAGGGCGACCGCGTCGAAGCCGGGCATGACCTCGCCCATCTCCTTGAAGGCGGGCTTGAGCGCGCCCAGGGACTGCATGTCCGTGTCGGGGCGCAGATGCTCGTCGCGGTCCAGCAGGGCGAGGCCGTTGACGTCGCGCACCGGGATCACCGCACGGTCGAAGCGGCCTTCCGCCCAGGCGGTCGCCGCCCGGCGCTGGCTTTCCACCGCATAGGCGTCGCAGTCGTCGCGGCTGAAGCCGAATTCTGTGGCGATGATGTCGGCGGCGATCCCCTGGGGCACGAAATGCCGGGCGAAGGTGAGGCTCGGGTCCACCGCCACCGCGGCGCCGTCCGAGCCCATGGCGACCCGGCTCATCATCTCGACGCCGCCGGCGACGAAGCCCTCGCCCACGCCCGCCGCGACCTGGGCGGCGGCGAGGTTCACCGCCTCGAGCCCGCTGGCGCAGAAGCGGTTGATGGAGAGGCCCGGCACGCCCTCGCCGAGCCGCGAGGCCAGCGCCGCGGAGCGGGCGAGGCAGCCCCCCTGCTCGCCCACCTGGGTGACGTTGCCCCAGATCACGTCCGCCACCGCGTTCTCCGGCAGGCCGTTGCGCTCGGCCAGCGCGTCGAGGGTCAGCGCCGAAAGCCGCAGCGCGGTGACCTCGTGCAGCGCCCCGTCCGCCCGCCCCTTGCCCCGGGGGGTGCGGATGGCGTCGTAGAGATAAGCCTCGGGCATGTTCCTTCCCCCTTCCGGGGCGCGCGCGGGGGCGCGTCCCTGCCTGCGGCGGGCGCGCGGGCCGCGCCCTGGTTTCTCCGGGCGCGTCTGGCGCGCCCTGATTATCCCGGCGCGTCTGGCGCGCGCCTTGGTCATACTGGCGCGTCCGGCGCGCCCTCGCCCCATCGGCGCACGGGACGCGCCCTGGTCCCTTTGACCCCCCGGGCGCGCGCCGCTGCGGCCCTTCGGCCGCGCCGGTCAGCCCGCCGGGTGGGGCGCTTGGGCCTGGATCGCGCCAGGCATCAGCTCATAGGGATGCTTCCAACCCGGCAGGGCGGCGATCGCCTGCCGCCAGCGGTTGACGTTCGGCCAGTCGGAGAGGGCGAAGCCCACCTCGCCGTCGTAGAAGACGTATCCCGCGCAGGAGAGGTCGGCGGTGGAGAGCCGGTCGCCGACGATCCAGTCGCGCCCCTCCAGATGCCGGTCGAGCACGCCGAAGGCGGTCCGCGCCCGGCCCTCCAGCCAGCCGATCACCGCCGGATCGCGCTGCGCCTCGGGCAGGAAGGTGCGCATGAAGCGCAGGCTCGCGGTGTAGGAGGTGAGCTTGTGGTTGTCCCAGAGCGTCCAGCGCAGGATCTCGCGCCGGCCGGCCTCGGACCGGGGGCCGAGCTCGCGGTAGCGGTCCGAGATGTAGTCGAGGATCACCCCGGACTGGGTGAGGGTCAGGTCGCCGTGCCGGAGCACCGGCGCCTCGCCCATCTTGTTCAGCCCGAGGAACTCCGCCGTCCGGCTGCCGCCGTTGAAGAAATCCACCCAGACCGGCTCCCAGTCCGCGCCGGCGAGGGCGAGGGCGAGCGCCGCCTTGTAGGAATTGCCCGACTGGGCGAAGCAGTAGAGCTGGTATTCGGACATTCAGAACGCCTCCGCAGGCAAGGCCATGACCGGCTCCGCGCCCGTCCTGATCCGCGCCAGGTGCAGCGCGGTCGCGGGCAGGAGTCGCGCCATGTAATATCGTCCCGTGGCCCGCTTGGCGCGTCCGAAATCGTCCTCGCCCGCCGCGGCCGCCATGCGCGCCCAGACGTAGCCCAGGCAGACATGGCCGAAGAGGTGCAGGAAGTCGGTCGATCCGGCGAGCGCGGCGTTCGGATCCTTCATCCCCCGCTCGACGAAAAACATCGCCGCCGCCTGCAGGTCCTTGGAGGCGGCCTTGAGCGGGTCGAGGAAATCGGCCTTGAGGCCCGCGTCGGCCTCGTGCGCCTTGAGGAAGGCCTTGAACTCCTCGAAGAAGCCCATCATGGGGCGGCCCCCCTCGGCCCCGAGCTTGCGGCCGACGAGGTCAAGCGCCTGCACGCCGTTCGCGCCCTCGTAGATCATCGCGATCCGGGCGTCGCGGACGTATTGCGAGACGCCGGTCTCCTCGATGTAGCCGTGGCCGCCGAAGACCTGCTGGGCGAGGACGGTCGAATCGAAGCCCTTGTCGGTGAGGAAGCCCTTCACCACCGGGGTGAGCAGGGAGACGAGCCCCTCGGCCTCGGCGCCCCGGTCGAGCAGGGTCGCGACCCAGAGCAGGAGCGCCCGTCCCCCCTCGACGAAGGCGCGCTGGTCCATGAGCATCCGCCGCACGTCCGGGTGCACGATCAGCGGATCGGCGGGCGCGCCCGGATCGGCCGGCGCGGGGATCGCCCGGCCCTGGCGCCGGTCGCGGGCGTAGGCGGTCGCCGCCTGATAGGCGGCCTCGGCCTGGGCGAGGCCCTGCACCCCCACGGAGAGGCGGGCCTCGTTCATCATGGTGAACATGGCGCGCAGGCCCTTGTGGGGCTCGCCCACCAGCCAGCCCTTGGCCCCGTCGTAGTTCATCACGCAGGTGGCGTTGCCGTGGATACCCATCTTCTCCTCGATCTTGCCGCAGGAGAGGGCGTTGCGGGGGCCGAGCCCCTCGCCCGCCGGCAGGAACTTCGGCACGACGAAGAGACTGATCCCCTTCACCCCCGCCGGCGCGTCGGGCAGGCGGGCGAGGACCAGGTGGACGATGTTCTCGGTCAGGTCGTGCTCGCCCGCCGAGATGAAGATCTTCTGCCCGGTGATCAGGTGCCCGTCGCCGTCGGGAACCGCCTTCGTGCGGATGAGCCCGAGGTCGGTGCCGCATTGCGGCTCGGTCAGGTTCATGGTGCCCGACCATGCGCCGCTGACCAGATGGGGGAGGTAGACCGCCTTCTGCTCCGCCGTGCCATGGGCGTGGAGGGCGTTGTAGGCGCCGTGGCTGAGGCCCCAGTACATGTTGAGCGCCATGTTGGCGCCGGCGTGCAGGATGCCGACCGCGGTGTTCATCAGGTGCGGCATGCCCTGGCCGCCGTATTCCGGATCGAGGTCGAGGCCGATCCACCCCCCCTCGGCCACCGCGCGGTAGGCCGCCTCGAAGCCGTCCGGGGTCCGCACCACGCCGTTCTCCAGTCGGCAGCCCTGCCGGTCGCCGACGACGTTCAGGGGCGCGAGCGCCTCCGTCGCCAGCCGCCCGGCCTCGGAGAGCACCGCGCCGGTGGTGTCGCGGTCGAGGTCGCCGTAGCCGGGCAGGCCGCTTTCCTGCACCCGCAGGACCTCATGCAGGATGAAGTCGAAATCCCGCAACGCCGCCGCATAGGCCATGGCCGCCCCCTTCTTCTATTCCGCCGCCTTCACCGAAACGCCCCGGGCCGCGAGCGTCGCCGCGCCCCAGTCGAGCTGCGCCCGCAGGTCGGCGATGGCTGCGGTCAGCTCGTCGCGCTGGGCCTCCATCGCCTGAAGCCGCTCCTGCGCAAGGGCGTAGGTCCGGGCGATCTGGGTGACCTGCTGGTCGCCGATGTCGTAGAGGTCGAGCAGCTGGCGGATGTCCTCGAGGCTGAATCCGAACCGCTTGCCCTGCAGGATGAGCTTGAGCCGCGCCCGGCAGCGGCGGGTGTAGAGCCGCTTCTGCCCCTCGCGGACCGGCCGCATCAGTTCCTTGGCCTCGTAGAATCTCAGGGCCCGGGGGGTCACGCCGAATTCCGCGCACATTTCGCCGATGGTGACGAGATCGTCGCCCAACTGTCCGTCTCCGCTGCTTGTCCGCCCGGGTAGATGGCGACACGCTCGCGTCTGCACAATGCGCAAAGTTGACGTTCGCGTCAACATGACGCGACGTCACCCCATGTGGTAAGGGAGAGGCATGGCGCGCGTCGACGTCTCCCTGCGCAACATCCCCGGCACCGAGGCCGCGCTCGGCTGGGCGGGCGCGCACACGCTGGTGGCCGACCGCCCGGCAGGACGCGCCGGCGGGCAGGGCCTCGGCTTCAACGGCGCCGAGCTTCTGGCGCTCGCCATCGGCGGCTGTCTCGCCAACGATCTGCGCTATCTGGCCCATGCCGAAGGGGTGGAGATCGCGGCCATCGCCATCGAGGTCGCCCTGATGCTGGAGGGCGAGCCGTTGATCGTCACCGGGGCGGAGGTGCGCGTCGCGGTCGAAGGGCCCGACCCGGCGGCGACGGCCGGGATCGTCACCCGGGCCGAGGCCGATTCGACGGTGGCGGGCTCGATCGCCCGCGGCGTGCCGGTGCGCTTCCTTTCCGTTTGAACCCGCGGGCCCGATGTGGCCATCTGAGGCCCGAGGGAGGCCCCATGGATCCGCACGACTTCAGCCCCGACGCGTTCACGTCCGACGCTCTCACGCCCGACAAGGCGGATCTCGCCCGCCGGTTCATCAGCGCCCTGCCCCATTGCCGGGCGCTGGGGATGCAGCTTCTGGAGTTCGGCCCGGCCTGGGCCGAGATGGCGCTCGACTACGACCCCCGCTTCGTCGGGGATCCCGAGACGGGCGTGCTGCACGGGGGCGTGGTGACGGCGCTGCTCGACACCTGCTCGGGGGCCTCCGTCATGCTCCACCCTTCCAACGCGGGGGCGACGGCGACCATCGACCTGCGCATCGACTACCTGCGCCCGGCGGAGGCCGGCCAGCGGCTGACCGCCCGGGCCGAATGCTTTCGCGTCACCCGGACGGTGGCCTTCGTGCGCGCCTCGGCCTGGACCAGCTCGGCCGAGAAGCCGGTGGCCAGCGCCGCCGGCGCCTTCACCATCGAGCGCCGGACATGACCGGGCGCCGCCCCCCCGAGCCGGTGCAGCAGATCAAGCAGCGCCGCGACGCCGCCCTCGGCCGCATGGCCGCCCGCATCCCGTATGCGGCCTTTCTCGGCGTCGGCTTCGAGCGCCGCGGCGACGAGCTGACCGCCCGCCTCGCCTATGACGAGAAGCTGATCGGCAACCCGATGCTGCCCGCGATCCACGGCGGGGCCATCGGCGCCTTCCTCGAGATCGCCGCGATCATGGAGCTGGCCTGGGCCCAGGTCTGGGAGCGGATGGAGAGCGGCGGCGCGGAGGCCGAGGCGATCGAGGCCGGGACCTTTCCGCCCCTGCCGAAGACCATCGACTTCACCATCGACTACCTGCGCTCGGGCCTGCCGCGGGACGCCTACGCCCGCGCCCGGGTGAACCGCATGGGCCGGCGCTACGCCAGCGTCCATGTGGAGGCCTGGCAGGACAACCGCGCCCGGCTCTTCGCCCAGGCGACGGGGCATTTCCTGATGCCGAACGGCGGGGGCTGACCGGCAAGGGCCGACCGGCAAGGCCTGACGGGGGTGCGGCCGACCGGGGGCGGCCGACCGGCGCCGGCCCCCTCGTGGGACCGGCGCAAGGATCGGCGCGGGCGGGTCGCAGGGGCGTCCCCGGAGAGACCCCTGCGAAAACCCTCCCCTCACGCCGCGGCGCTTCGGTGTTGTGTAACCAATTTCTATCCCATGATACCAATTGCGCGATCACGGAAGTGGTCGTCAGGCCGGAGCCTATCCCGGAAGGCCGGGGCTGTCCGCCCCTCTGACGCGCCGGCGTCGGGACCATTCGTAGATGGCGGAGCGGCCGACGCGGCGCTCGGGCGGGAAGTATTCGGCGACCTCGGCGGCAATACTCTTGAAGGTCAGCCGGTCGAGACGGTCGAGGACGAAAGCCTGAAGCACGGGGTCGGCGTCGAGCTTGGGACGATTGCCGGGACGGTGCAGGCGGCGATGCTCGGACGGCGGCGCGTCGCAGGCCGGGAGGTGTGACACCTCATTCTGCACTGAGGCTTCGCGCAGGCGTTCAAGCACGCGTTGGAGGCGGGCGAAGCCGGCGAGGATCGGCTCCAGCTCGGCGAGCGAGAGGTCGATGTCGGCGGTCATGGTCGAGCCTCTGGGGTTGGAGCCTGCGGGAGAGGCGGCCGGAGGAGACACGGCCGGCCCTCCCGCAGGCGACGGAGCGGGGCAACGTCCCTGAACCCCCGCTCCGATCCCGGTCATTTCCCGAGGGCCTCGGGGTCGAGGTCGAGCTGGCGGCAGATGGCCTGCGCCTCGGGCGAGAGGGCGGCGGCGCGGGCGGCGGGCGGCTTGCCGGTCGGGATGACCGGGCGGAGGAAATGCGCGTAGGCGGGCATGGAGGACGAGAGGAAGGCCTCGAAGCTGTCGGGCTTCTCGCGGCAGAGCGCGAGGGCCCAGGGCCGCATGGCCGGGGTGAGGTAGCCCGCGTCCTGCGCCTCGCCCACGCGCTTTTCCGCCGCGCGCTCGCTCATGGTCGCGAGCGCGGCGTTGCGATCGGCCAGCAGCTCGCGCATAGCCGCCACCGGGGCGAATTCGGCCGGGTCGGGGCCCCCCGTCTCCGCCGCTCCGGTAGCCTCGGCCTCGGCCCGGGTGAGGAAGGCGTTCAGCCGCCCGAGGAGGTCGAGGAGGCGCGCCTGAATGGCGGGGCTGTCGGCGTTCTCCGGCAGGCCGAGCGCCAGGGCGGCGGCGAGGCGGGCGTCGTCGGCGGGCTTGTCGACCATGGAAGGCTCCTCGCGCGCGAGCGCGGTCAGTTCGAGGTTGGGGGTGTGGACCAGGCCCGCGCCGCAGAGCCGCCGCACCTGGCGATCCTGCGGCGAATAGCGGATCACCGGGCTCAGGTAGCGATAGGCCTTGGCGCCGATCAGCTCGCGCGCGGCCGCGGTCCATTCGACCTTGCCCCAGAGGCCATCCGCCCGGGCCTCCAGCGCCTTGATCCAGCCGGCGGCCGGGATCGGCCCGCTCTTCGCCCCGGGGTTCTCTTCGGATTGGTGCTCGTAGTCGATCACCATGTCGACGCCCCGGCGCATCGACGCGGCGATCACGCCTTGCGCATCCGTGAGGCGGAAGCTGCGGCCGTCATGGCCGCGGAACTCGCCCAGCGGCAGGAGGTGAACCCAGTCCGGGGCCTCCGCGGCGCCGGGGGCGAGGTCTAGGGCGGAGAGGCAGGCGGTCAGCTCCATGGTCAGGCCGCGAGCCAGGGCGCGACGATGACCTCGGCCGTGCCCTTCCAGGGGTTGGAGCCGCCGCCGTCGTTGGTGTCGGTGTTGAGCAGGGTCAGCGCCGAGGCTTCCAGCGCGGGCGGCACGACCAGGACGTTGGGCCGGATGCCGAGGACCCGGCCCTGATCGCCCTTGATCGACGACATGGAGGCGCGGGCGGCGGCGTAGTTCGCGGCCGTCAGCGGCGCGCGGGAGCCGAAGGCGAGCTGCCAGAGGCCGAAGCCGGCGTTCGCCCGCGCCCGCACGCCGTAGAGGTATTCGTCGGTCATGAAGACGCGCGTGTCGTCCAGCCGCTTGATGGTCTGGAACTCGTACTTTTCCCGCTCCTGCCAGATGATCGACTTCACCGCGCGGGAGGTGTCGAAGAGGAACCAGGCGGGATCGGTTCCAGCCTGCATGTTGCTGACTAGGCGGAAGCGGCGGCCCTCCCTGAGAACCGAGCCGGCCGCGTCGGGCACCGGGTGCTCTATGTCGAAGAAGTTCTGGCCGTCGTAGCAGGGCGACGTGAAGCCGGCGGCGAGCAGGCCGAAGATCAGCTCGTCGGGATGCTGGCGGGCGGTATGGCCCATCTCGGCGAACATCGGCTTGAAGACGCCGAGCCGGTCGTCAGCGAAATCGCTGCGGGTGATCGAGACAGTGCTCTCGAAGCGCCGGTTCTCGATGGCGAAGCCGAAGGCTTCGAGCGCCTTCAGCTCGCGCTCGCCCGAGACCCACTCGCGGAGTTGCGCGAACTGGCCGAGCCAGCCGTAAGTTTCGCCCCGTCCCGAGCTGGAGACGGTCATGGCGATCTTGTCCTAGGCGATTGGGGCCTTGGTGTAGGCGTTGGTGTAGACGGCCTTGAAGCCCTCGAAGGCGGCGTCGAGCGCGGCGGCGTTGATGATCATCGGGCGTTGGGTCCTGCGGGATGGGGCTGGCGGAGCAGCCCGCGGTCGGTGAAGTCCGCCTTCCATTTGGAGACGGTGCGGGTGTGGACGTTGAGGCGGGTGGCGGCCTGCGATATCGACAGGCCTTCGCGCAGCAGGGCGAGCGCGGTCAGACACTGCCGATGCCTGCGCCCGGCCGGTCCCATGGGCATGGTTATCCAGCCGTAGCCCAGCTCCCGGCGCAGCCAGCCTCGCGCGCCGTCGTCGGCCGTCGCGCTGACCGGAAGGACGACCTGCCGGCCGCCGTAGCGAAGGAAGAAGGCCTTCGTCGCCTCGAAGCCGATGGCTTCTTCCATGGCAGGGAGCCATTCGGGCAGTTTGATCCCGAGGCTCCGGCAGTCGGCGGAGCTGGGGAAGAGCAGGTCGGGGGTCGGGTCGTTCGCCATGCCCGGAGGCTAGGTCAACTCTGACCGCGTTCCGACTATGACCGTATTCGGGGGCGGCGGGAACGTGACGCGCGGATGGTCGGAACCCCATCACGGCACATGGTCGCCGGCTTTCCGAATGGCTCGGGCGTCACGCCCCGATCATGCCTCTTGCGCCCCTTTTAAACGGGGTCTTGCCCACAGACGGGGTGGAGGAACCCCCAGTGAAGAAGCCCGCCAGCAGCCCGCTCAGCGCCTCTGCGCGGGAGGCCGGAAAACGACAGGGGCGACGCTATGCTGCGCCGCCCCCGCCTGGTCGCCTGCGCCGGATCAGGCGGCGCGCTTCTTCATCGCCTTCAGCGCCGTGATGACCTTCGGCGCGGCCTCGGCGGTCAGGAACCGCAGCGCGGAGACGCGGAAGCAGCGCAGGAGCCACGTGTTCAGCTCCGCCTCGCCGGCGCGGTCGCGGGTGTATTCCGCCCAGAGCGCCCGGATCAGCTCGATCTGGGCGAAGCTCGCCATGCCCGCGCGCGCGCCATAGGCCGGCCCGCGCCGGTCGAGCGGCCGGAAGCCCAAGTGCTCGAAGAGGCCCATCACCGCCTCGAAGCCCTCGCGCTCCAGCTCGGTCGAGCTGGTGACGCCGGCGATCTGCACCAGCGCCGAGCGGTAAAGCTCGTCCGACAGCCGCAGCTTCGCCTTGGCGACGTGCAGCAGCGCCTTCTGGTTACGGCTGATCGGCATGGCTCATCGCTCCCTCTCTAATCGCGTCCTTGATCCGCTCGACCCCGGCCGACAGCTTCGCGCGCCGGCGCGCTTCCGCCTCGGCGGCGTCGGCGAGGCGGCTGGCGTAGTCGGAGACGCCATCCGCCGGCCCTTCGGCGACCCGCCGCAGCGCGAGGCCGCAGATTTCCGCCAGCGCCTGAACGGCCCGGCGGCCCGCCTCGTCGCGGAGCTTGCCCTCCTCCATTTCCACGCGGAAATGGTCGAGCAGGTCGGCGGCGGAGGCCACCGCCGACTGCACGTCCGCAGCCGCCGCGTTCATCGCATCCGCCTCGGCAGGCTCAGGCCAAGTGTCGGTGAAGCTGCCCCGGGTCATTGTTCCCTCTCGATCTCGGGCGCGCCGGAGGGCGCCGGCGAAGAAGCCACGGCGATGCGTCTCACGGATCACCACGGCGATGGCGATGGCCGCGTCGATCACCTTGATGATCTCCGTCCCTGCTCCGAACCGGAGCAGCTCGGCCTTCATGCTGGTGAGAAGCTCGGGTAGAATCTCGACGCCTTCGCCGAACACCACGGCCTCGGCCTCGCTGATCGGGGTGCAGAGCAGGAGACGGCCGCGAGCCGGCTGATCAGATGGAAGAGCAGCTGGCCGCCGGCCTGTGCGAAGGGCAGGTAGCCGAGTTCGTCGAGCACAACCAGGTCCATGCGGCAGAGATGGTCGGCGAGACGGCCCTGACGGCCGGCGGGGGCCTCGGCCTCGAGCTTGTTGACGAGGTCAACGACGTTGAAGAAGCGGCCGCGGGCGGCCGCGCGGATGCAGGCGCGGGCGATGCCGACGGCGAGGTGCGTCTTACCGGTGCCTGTCCCGCCGATCAGCACCAGGTTGCGCTGCTGGGCGAGGAAGCCGCCGCCGGCGAGGTCGCGCACGAGCGTCTCGTTGATCGGCGTGCCGTCGAAGTTGAATTCCTCGATCTCCTTGGCGAGCGGCAGCTTGGCGATGGCGATCTGGTATTTGATCGATCGCGCCAGCTTCTCGGAGAGTTCGGCGGTCAGCAGGTCGCTGACGACGCGCTGCGGCTCGTGCTGGCGCTTCACGGCCGATGCGACGATCTCGTCGTAGGCGGCCCGCATGCCGAAGAGCTTGAGGTCGCCCATCGTGGTCATGATCGCGGCTCGCGCTCCATCATCCGCTCGCCCTCCTGAGGCTGTCGTAACGGGCGCAGTCGGCGACGGGCTCATGCCGCAGCCGCAACGCCTCCGGGGTCATGATCGTCGCCGGCGGCCCTGGATCGCGCTGGCGGAAGAGGATGTTGAGAATGACGTCGGCTGAATGGACGCCCTCCTTCAGCGCCTCGGCGCAGGCGGCCTCCACGGCGGACAGGCCGTCGGTCAGCACCGCGCCGAGCACCTCGACCATCTGCCGGTCGCCGTCTCGAACGGACCGCAGCTTCCGACGCACGCCCGCGAGCGCCGCAGAAAGAACCCAGTCCTGGAAAGGCGCGCCGTTCCTGAGCGCGCCGGGTTTGCGAGCCAGAACAGGCACATAGCGCCACGGGTCGTAGATGGTCTCGCCGCGCCCGAAGGCTCGGCGATGCTGCCCGACCACCCGGCCGTCCTGGCGAAGCTCGATCCGATCGGCATAGGCGCGGACTTCGACCGGGCGCCCCACCGCGCTGGCCATCACCGAGTATTTGTTGTTGTCGAACCGCACGAGGCAGGTCTTCGACGGCGAGACCGGCGTCGCATGGAAGCCGTCGAACGGACCGGCATAGGGCACGAGGCTCGGCCGCTCCGCCTCGAACATCTGCCAGATCGTCTTGTCCCGGACATCCGGATGCGGCTGCGCCTTCGCCCAGACGATGCAGCGGTCCAGAAGCCAGGCGTTGAGTTCATCGTAGCTCCTGACCCGCACCCGCGGCGAGAAGAAGCGTTGCCTGACCGTGCCGACCTGATTCTCGACCTGGCCCTTCTCCCAACCAGACGCCGGGGCGCAGGCGACCGGCTCGACGGGGTAGTGCCCGCACATCTGCTGGAAGCGCCGGTTGTAGACCCGGTCCTTGCCCACCAGGATCGCGTCCACCGCGGTCTTCATATTGTCGTAGATGCCCCGCGTGCAGGCGCCCTTGAAGAAGGCGAACGCCCGGTCATGGGCGTCGAACATCGAGCCATCGGAGCGCCACCGGTTCGAGCCCGATGGCGAGGCTCCCGGCTCTCGCGCGGATAGGCCCGGACGAACATCATCCGGCTGTGGCAGAGCCGGACCTGAGCCACCTTCACCGTCACGGTGACCCCGGCGATCAGCGCCACCTCGTGGCTCCAGTCGAACTGATAGGCCTCGCCAGGCGCAAAGCTCAGCGGCACAAAGGTCGCCGCCGTCGCGGCCGAACGCTCCCGCCGCCAAGACGCCGCGTACCGGCGCACCGCGTCATAGCCGCCCGAGTAGCCAAGCCCGCGCAGTTCCTCGAAGATGTGGATGAGCGTCAGACGTTCCCGGCTGGCCCGGGCTGCGTTCGTCGCCAAAAGCCGGTCCAGCTCGTCCCGCCAGGGCCCGATCTTCGGTTGCGGCTGAACCTTCCGCTCGTATTCGAAGTCCGTGGCACCGGATCGCAGGATCTTCCGGACCGTATTGCGGGAAACATCCAGCTCCCGGCTGATCTCCTGGATCGACCGACCCCGCACATAGAACTCGCGGCGTACCCGCGCGATCGTGTCCACGCCCTTCATCCCCCGCCACCCGTCCAGAAAACCAGGACAGGCAGTGCCGCATCAAACGGGAGAGGGGGTCAATTTTGGACGCCGATCCCGCAACTCAGGGGGTCAACATTCCATGCCAAGCCACAAGGAGACGGTTTATTCGGTTGTAAGAGACATTATTTCTGCGATATAAGAGAATAATTTCTTTTGTGAAGGTGCCGATCATTTAACGATAGTCGAAGATATCAGCTGGCTATATATGATCGAGAAGGCTAAGGTGCCTATGACCGGGGCGTCACTCCGGACACATTGGCGGCGATCCTAGGCCGACTAAAGGGCAGCCAGCAGGGTCCGCAATAGGGTCCGCAATCCGCCCGCGTTCCAAAGAAATCAATGGCTTAGGATTGCGGAAGCGTGCAACCAATTATTTGGTCGCGAACCACGCTAATCTACTGAAATTACCCGACAATGTGGTTCCGCAATCTTTCCCAATCGCTTTCACAATAATTGGTCGCGCGTCAGTATGAACGGGTCGGGAGCGATCGCGCCGGAAGTTTCGCGGAGGTCTCTCAGAGGATGAAGTCGCCCGCGCGGTAGTCGTTGGCGTCGATCCCGGAGCCGTCCTCGATCAGCAGGACGAATTCCCAGGTCGCGTCCCCGTCCACGTTGCCGCGCACCAGCGTCGAGCCGTTCGAGTCCAAGAGCTGGAGCCGGCCGCCGAAGGAGAAGGCGTCGTTGGCCGAGGTGGCGGTGTTCGCGTCGATCCCGCTCAGATCGATGACATCGCCGCCGGCCACGCCGACCCCCTGGAAGGCCGTCGCGCCGTCGCCGGCCCGGATCACGTCGCGCTCGCTCGCCGTCGAGAGCGCGACATTGGCGAATTCGAACCTGTCCGACCCGGTCCCGCCGATGAGCACGTCGACGCCCGTGCCGCTGTTGAGCCGGTCGGCCCCGGAATTGCCGCGCAGGGTGTCGTTCCCCGACCCGCCGCTCAGCACGTCGGCGCCGTCGCCGCCATAGAGCCGGTCGTCGCCGCCGATGCCCTGCAGCACGTCGTTTCCGCCGCGGCCCGAGAGGCCGTTCGCGGCGGAATTGCCGACCAGCAGGTTGCCGATGTCGTTGCCGATCCCGTCCCGCGCGACCGAGCTCAGTCGCAGTTCCTCGAAGTCCGACAGCAGGGTGTAGGTCACGAGGCGCGACTGGACGACGTCGTAGCCCTCGCCCGCATGTTCGAAGATGTGGTCGCCGACGTTGTCCACCACATAGGTGTCGTCGCCGATGTAGCCGTACATCTGGTCCGCGCCGGTCCCGCCGTCGAGGACGTCGTTGCCGAGCTGCCCCTCTAGCAGGTCGTCGCCGGAGCCGCCGTAGAGGTCGTCGTCGCCATCGTTGCCATAGAGCGAGTCGATGTCGTCGCCGCCATAGAGGATGTCGTCGCCCAGTCCGCCGTCGAGATAGTCGTTGCCGGCGTAGCCGTAGAGGACGTCGGCGTAGATCGTGGTCGCGGTCAGGCCGCCCGGCAGGGAGGTGACGCCGGAAGAAATCGTGTAGGTAGTGATGACATCGTCACCAGAAGTTCCATAGAAGGTCGCCATTTACTCAAGTCTCCACATCTGGATGTTCACAGGAATTCGACAGGCCGCAGGGGCCCGCACCTTGAGGTCTTCTGCGAACAGACGGCTGACGGGCCTGAAAATGGCCTCAGCGGACGCCCGAGGCGTCGATCGATTCAAAACGCTCAAATAAAAACGCCGCCCATGATCGCCGGGCGGCGTCGCAAGTCAAGGATTCGTTAACGGTTGCGCGTGCGACCCTTTGCCGGACCGCCTGCCCCCTGCCCCGTCAGTGGACGCTGACGGGGGCGAGCTCGTTTTGGCGCGCCACCACGAAGGCCTGGTCGCGGTCGGCCACCAGGGCCAGGACCTCGCCGCCCTCGGCGTGGATCGCATAGAGATGGTCGAGGCCGCCGGTGCGGGCGCGGACCTCTTCGGGCAGGTCGGCGGCCTTGACCTCGCGCACGTAGACGATGCGCTTGCCGTCCTGCTCGGGGAAACTCGGGAAATCGGTCATTGCTCTGCCTCCTTTCAACTCTTGCCGCGGGTTATCGCGATGGTCTGGACCACCGTCTCGGGCTGGGCGCGCTGCAGGTCGATGTGCAGCAGGCCGTTTTCCAGCGCGGCGCCCGTCACCTCGACTCCGTCCGCGAGCACGAAGCTGCGCTGGAACTGGCGAAGCGCGATGCCGCGGTGAAGAAAGACCCGGCCCTCGGGCTCCTCCTTGCGCCGGCCCCGGATCACCAGCTGGTTCGCTTCCAGCGTGATCGCGAGATCGGCCTCGGAAAAGCCGGCCACCGCCAGGGTGATCCGGTATCCCTCCGCGCTCGTCTGCTCGATGTTGCAGGGAGGATAGCCCTCCGTGCCCGACTTGGCGCTGCGCTCCACCAGGCGGTCGAGCTGCTCGAACCCCAGCAGGTAGGGATGCGAGGCGAAAGTGACCTTGGTCATCTGCGGTTCAAGCCCTTCTCAAGCGACTCGATCTCGGGCCCCGCGCGGCGGCGACCCTTGCCGGATGAGATGGGTCGGGCGCGACGAAAAACAAGGCGCCGCAAGGCGCGGGCTCAGTGGGGCGGGATGATCAGGTTCGCGATGCTGAAGTAGACCACCACCCCCACCACGTCGGCGATGGAGGCGACCAGCGGGCCCGAGGCGGTGGCCGGATCGAGGTCGAACTTCGACAGGATGAAGGGCAGCGACATGCCGACGAGCGAGCCGAGGAGCACGATCGCCACCATGGCGCAGGCGACGACCATGGTCACCTCGGGCCCCGCCCGGACCATGGCGATGGCCGAGACCGCGACCGCCATCGTCACCCCGAGCGCGAGGCCGATGGCGAGCTCGCGCCCCAGCATCTTGCCCCAGTCGCTGGCCCGCACGTCGCCGGTGGCGAGCGCGCGCACCATCAGCGTCGCCGACTGGGACCCGGCGTTGCCCCCCGACCCGATCAAGAGCGGCAGGAAGAACAGCAGCGCCAGGTGCCCGGCGATGGTGTCCTCGAAATAGGAGATGCCGGCGCCCGAGAAGATGTTGCCGAAGACCAGCAGCACCAGCCAGACGATGCGCGCCCGGTAGAGCGAGAAGAAGGGCACGTCCCGGACGGTGCCCTCGAACTCGCCGACGGTGGAGGTCTTGTAGATGTCCTCCGTCGCCTCTTCCTCGGCCACGTCCATGGCGTCGTCGGCGGTGACGATGCCGACCATGCGGCCCGCGTCGTCCACCACCGGCAGGGCGATCAGGTCGTAGCGGGCGATCAGCGCCGCCGCCTCCTCCTGCTCGGCGTCGACCTGGACGACGACCGGATCGGCCTCCATCACGTCGGCCACCGTCTGGCGGGTGCGCGCCAGCAGCAGGTCGCGCAGCGAGATCACGCCGAGGAGCTTGTGCGCCTGGTCCACCACGTAGGCGTAGTAGACCGTCTCCACGTCCGAGGCCTGCCGGCGCAGGGCGTCGAGCGCCTGGGCGGGGTTCATGGTGGGCAGGAGCGTGGCGTAGTCCGAGGTCATGATCGAGCCGACCGTGCCCTCTGGAAAGGCCGCGAGCCGGCGCAGGTCGTCGCGCTCGGCCTTGGCGAGGCCGGGCAGGAGCGCCTCCTGCGCCTTGGGGTCGAGCGCCTTGAAGAAGTCCACGCGGTCGTCGTGGCTCATGGCGGCCATGAGCCTGGCGAGCTCCTCGCGCGACATCTTTTCCGCGAGATCGACCTGGGCGGAGGGGCGCAGGTAGCCGAAGACCTCCGCCTGGTCCTGGCGGTCGAGCTGGCGCATGGCCAGCAGCGCGTCCTCGGGCTCCATCTGCTCCAAGAGGCTCGCGATGTCGGCGAGCTCCTGGACCACGAAGAACGCCTTCACCGCGGCGAATTCGCCCCGGCGCAGATAAAGGGCGATTTCGGTGGCGACGATGTCGAGCTCGCGCTCGTCCTCGACCGTCTCATGGTCGAGCTTGATGTCGGCCAGCGTCGTGTCGGGCTCGAGCGGTTCGGTCATTCGCGTTCCCTCCGCCGGAAGCCTTCGCCGGTGCAGCGAAGTGATAGGGAGGCCGCGGCCCGCCTGTCAACGGGGCGATCAGGCCCCCGCGGCGACCCCTGGCGGGCGTTGCCCGAAGGCCCCGCCGGATCCGGGATCCCCGGCCGCGTCCTCCGCCTCCACCTCGGTCATCCCGGCCCGGTCGAGGGCGTCCTTCACCTGGCGCGTCAGGTCCCAGTAGACGGTCCAGTAGTCGCCGCTCTGGGTCCAGGGCCGGACGATGAAGGAGACCCCGCTGTCGGTGAGCGCATGGACGCGAATCACCGGCTCGGGCTCGGCCAGGACCAGCGGGTGGGCCTTGACCGTGCGCTCCAGCTCCGCCTGGGCCCGGGGGATCGGCGTGTCGTAGGAGACGCCGAAGGTGAGGTCGACCCGGCGCGTCTTGGAGGCGGTGGAGTTGGTGATGACGTTGCCCCAGACCGAGGAATTGGGCACGACGACGATCTGGTTGTCGGGCGTCACCACCTTGGTCGAGACGATCGTGACGTCGCGCACCGTCCCCGTCACCCCGCCGATGTCCACGACGTCGCCCTCGTCGAAGGGCCGGTTGATCATGATCATCAGGCCGGCGGCGAGGTTGCCGAGCGTGTCCTGCATGGCGAAGGCGAGGATGAAGGAGGCGCCGCCCACCAGGGCGAAGAGCGGAGTGACGTTCACCCCGAGCGCCGCCAGCACCACCATCAGCCCGACGGCGATGGTGAGCCAGTAGGCCGCCAGCGCCACGAAGGCCTGCAGCAGCCGGGAGAAGTTCGGGATGTGCCCGGTCCAGCGGTGGACGATCCGCCGCACCAGCCGCGCGAGCAGCATCAGCCCGAGGAGCGAGGCGGCGACCACCCCGATCTCGCGCAGGAGCCGCACGCCGCCGTCGTCGCTCCTCGCCCAGGCGGCGATCTCGGCGAGGAGGGTGCGCCAGTCGGTGTCGCGGGTCTCCTCGACCAGGATGGCGCCGCGGTAGTCGCGATAGCCCTTGATCTTGGCCGGGTCGCCGCCCTTCAACTCCCAGTTGTCGATAACGGCGGAGTACTTGTCGAAGAGGGTCCGGCGTTCCTCGGTGATGCGGGTCAGCCGGTCTCGGGCCGCCTGTTCGACCGCGTCCGCCTGGGTGTCGTCGATGGCGATCTGCTGCTCGATCACCTCGGCGGTGCGGGCGCGCACGATGGCGAGCCAGTCGGAGGCGAGCCGTTCCAGCTCCTCCGCCGTCAGCGGGATGAGCCGGAGTCGGAGCTCCCGGGTGCGGATGGCCGGGTCGCGGAGCATGTCGGTGCGCTCGACCGGCGCCGCAGGCAGGGGGGCGGGCTCGATCTTGCGGTCCTCGGCGGCGGCGGGCTCTTCGGGGAGCTGCGCCCGGACCGGCGCGGCGACGAGCGCGAGGGCGAGCGTCAGCGCCAGCCCCGCCGCGCGCAGCCAGGCCGGGCGTCCCGCTGTGTCGCTCGCTCGCCGCATCCCGAAGCTCCTCGCCGTCGCGTTTCGCCGGCCCGGGTAGCATGGCGGGGCGGCGGCGGCCACCCGCCCGCCGGGGCCTTCCGGCCGGCGCGGTTTCCCGCCAGAATGGCGGCCATGAAACCCGACCCCATCCGACGCAAGGGCCTGCGCCCGGAATTCTGGCGGCGCCATCCGCTCGAGGATCTGACCCGCGAGGAATGGGAGGCGCTCTGCGACGGCTGCGGCAAGTGCTGCCTGCTGAAGCTCGAGGACGAGGACACGGGCCAGGTCCACTACACCGACGTCGCCTGCCGGCTGCTCGACCTCGGGACCTGCCGCTGCGGGAACTACGCCCTGCGCCGGCAGCTGGTGCCGGGCTGCGTCCAGCTCACCCCCGACACCCTGGAGGAGGCGCTGGACTGGATGCCGCGGACCTGCGCCTACCGGCTGGTGGCCGAGGGGCGGGACCTCTACGACTGGCACCCGCTGGTCTCGGGCGATCCGGAGGCGGTCCATGCGGCGGGGGTCTCGCGGCTGGGCCGGATGGTCCCGGAATACGAGGTTGACGAGGACGACCTGGAAGACCACCTGATCGACGAGGATCCCTGATGCGCTTCGCCTCCGACAACGCCGGCCCCGCCCATCCGGCGGCGATGGCGGCGCTTTTGCGCACCAACGAGGGCCATGCGTCCGCCTATGGGGCCGACGCGGCCACGGCCCGGGTCGCGGCGCTGCTGCGCGACGTGCTGGAGGCGCCCGAGGCGGCCGTCTTCCTGGTCGGGACCGGGACGGCGGCGAACGCGCTGGCGCTCGCCTGCCTGTGCCCGGCCTGGGCGACGGTGTTCTGCCAGGACGAGGCCCATGTGCAGACCGACGAATGCGGGGCGGTCGGGTTCTATTCCGGCGCGACCCTGACGCCCGTCCCCGGTGCCCATGGCCGGATGGAGCCGGCGGCGCTCTCTGCGGCGATCGCCCGGGCGGGGGAAAGCGTCCATCAGGTCCAGCGCGGGGCGGTGACCCTGACCAACGCCACCGAGGCGGGCACGGTCTATGACCCGGACATGCTGGCCCGGCTGGCGCGGATCGCCCGGGCGAACGGGGTGCCGCTGCACATGGACGGGGCGCGGTTCGGCAACGCGGTGGCGGCGCTCGGCTGCGCGCCGGCGGACCTCACCTGGCGGGCGGGGGTGGAGGCGCTGAGCTTCGGCGGGACCAAGAACGGCCTGCTGGGGGTGGAGGCGGTGGTGTTCTTCGACCCCTCCCGCGCCTGGGAGTTCGAGCTGCGGCGCAAGCGGGCGGGGCATCTCGTGTCCAAGCACCGGTTCCTGGCGGCCCAGATGGAGGCGGCGCTGACCGACGGCCTGTGGCTGGAGACCGCGGCCGCGGCCAACGCCCGGGCGGCGCGGCTTTCGGCGGGGCTGGCGGCGGCGGGGGCGCGGCTGATCCACCCGACCGAGGCGAACGAGGTCTTTGTCGCCCTGCCCGTGGGGGCGCACCGGCGGGTCCGGGCGGCGGGGGCGGAATACTACCTGTGGGAGGCGGGCGGCGAGGCGGCGCTGGAGGGGCCCGAGGACCGGCCGGTCGCCGCCCGGCTGGTGTGCGACTGGTCGACGACGGAGGCCGAGGTGGACCGGTTCCTGGCCCTGGTCGCGGGGGACGCGGCGGCTTCCGGCGGGGCGTAACACACGTGTTATGGGAGTCATCTCATTGAGAAATATTGGTTATCTCTGCGCCGTTAACCCGGCGTTCATCCGCATTAAAGGAAGCTGACCCCCCGCGCGCGGCTCAGGGCTGACCGGCGCGGCCAGCCCGGGGTTGGGCGCGGCTGACCCCTCCCGCGTGCGGCTCAGGGCGCGCGGCCCGGGAGGCCGGCGCCCAGGGGACGCCAGCCGATCAGGGTGACGAGGAGGAGGCCGGCCGCGGCCGTCCAGAAGGGGGCGGTCAGGGCGACCGGCCGCGCCCAGACCGTTTCGGCTGCGCGCACCACGAGCCCCGACAGGAGCAGGCCGAGCGGCATCATCCCCCAGGCGAGCAGCCGGTAGAGGCTGTTGACCCGGCCGAGCAGGCGGTCGGGGATCATCCTCTGCCGGGTGGAGACGGAAACGGCGTTCCAGACCAGCCCCGCGAACTCGAAGACCGCGAGGACGAGGGCGAGCGACCATGCGCCCGGCGCGAGCGCGAGCCCGGCGAAGGCGGGCGCAGAGGCGCAGAGCGTCCATTGCGCGGCCCGGGCCCGCCCCACCCGGCGCACGACGCGCTCGCCCGCGAGGCCCCCCGCGATGCCGCCGAGCGCGCCGCCCGCAAGGACCAGCCCGTAGGCGGCGGGGGAGAGCCCGAGGTTTTCCTGCACGTGCAGGACCAGGGCGATCATCGTCATCTGGAAGAACAGGTTCCAGAAGCCGGTGAGCCAGGCGAGCAGCCGCAGCAGCGGCGCGGCGCGCAGGAAGGCCCAGCCTTCGGCCAGATCCGCCCGCCAGTCCGCCCGCCAGCTCCCGCCCGCGCGCCCCTCGGGCCGGAAGGACCCGGCGATCCCCGCCACCGTGAGCGCGGCGAGGGCGTAGGCGAGGGCGTTGAGGGCGAAGGGCGCGGGCGCGGCGATGGCGACCAGGGCGGCGCCGAGCGGCGGCCCGAGGAGGGCGTTGCCCGTCAGCTCGACGCTCCAGAGCCGGCCGTTGGCGGCCTCCAGCCGGTCGTGGGGCGTCAGCGCCGGCAGCATGGACTGGGCGGCGTTGTCCCGCGCCACCTCGGCCGCGCCGACGACGAGCGCCGCCAGCGCCAGCGTCGCGAAGGCGGGCAGGCTCGCCACCCCCTCGGTCGGCGGCGGCGCGAGCGGCAGGGCAAGCCAGAGCGCCAGGGCCGCGAGGGCGAAGGCCGCGGCGCGCAGCAGGTCCATGGCGAGGATCAGCCGGCGCCGGTCGAGCCGGTCCGCCGCCAGCCCGGCGGGCAGCGCCAGCAGCGCCCAAGGGAGCCGCAGGGCGACGGCGACGAGCGCGATCAAGAGCGGATCGCGGGTCAGCAGCGAGGCGGTCCAGGCCCAGGCGACGACGGCGATCCCGTCGCCGAGGTTGGTCAGGCCGCTGGCGGCGATGAAGCGGATCAGGGATTTTCCCGGGGCGGGATCGGTCATCGGCGCCTCCGATCCGCCGGACCGGCGGACCTCCGGGGGATTGGCGGAGCGATGGAGCCGCGGGAGGCCGGCGGGAGTGTGGGGCCCCGGGGGGCCGGCGAGGCGGCGCGCCCCCAGGAGACAGGCGAAACGGCGAGGCCGCAGGGAGCCGGCAGGGGTATGGGGGCCGGCGGGACGGCGAGGCCGCGGGGAACCGGCGGGGCGGCGGGCGCGCCGCTCACGGCCTCGGCAGGACGGCGCGGAGGGCGTCGGCGACGGCGTCCGGGCGGGTGATCGGGCCCATGTGGCCGAGGCCGGGCAGGACCACCCGCCGGGCGCCGGGGATGCGGGCGGCGAGCGCCGCGCCGATCGCCGCGACGGCGGGGGGCGAATCGGCGCCCGCCATCACGAGGGTGGGCGCGATGATGCGCCCCAGATCCTCGGGCCGCGGCCGGGCGGTGGCGGGTTCGGCGATGTCCGCCTCGGAGCGGCGGACGAAGGGCATCCCCGCGACCATGGCCGCCCGGGAAGCCTCCGGCAGGGCGGCGAGTCCGCCCGGCGCGCCCCAGCGGCCGAGAAAGGCCTCGGCCGCGCCCGCCCAGTCGCCCGCGGCCATGCAGGCGCGCTCCCGCTCCGCCGCCGCCGTCTCCGCCGCGAAGGCGGCCGGGTCGGCGACGGCGAGGAGGGCGAAGAGCACCGGCTCGTAGAGGCTGAGCGAGGCGATCCGGTCGGGCGCCTCGATCGCCAGGCGCAGGGCGACCGTGCCGCCGAAGGAATGGCCGATCAGGTGGACGCGCCGGGGCGCGGGCCCGTCGGGATCGGCGGGCGGAAGGAGGGCCAGCGCATCCGCCAGCGCCTGGTCCTGGACGCTGCCTCCTTCGGGGGCGGGATCGGTGCGCCCGTGGCCGGGCAGGTCGGGCGCGCGCATCGCCAGCCGATCGCCGAGCCGGGCCATCACCCCGGCCCAGGCCCCGGAATGGGCGAGCGCGCAGTGCAGCAGCAGGGCGGGCGCGCCGGCGCCCGCTTCACGCCAGGCGAGCCGGCGCCCGCCCGCCAGACGCTCGGGCATCAGAGCTCGGCGAGATGGCGGTCGAGCTGGGGCAGGCGATCCTGGCCCCAGAAGATCTCCTCGCCCACCACGTAGCTCGGGGCGCCGAAGAGGCCGATGCGCAGCGCCTCCTCGGTGTTGCGCTCCAGGGTCTCCATCGCCTCCAGCATCCCCTTGTCGGCGAGGGCGGGGTCGAAGCCGTAGGCGTTGAGCAGGTCGCGCACCACCGCGGCGTCGGCGATGTCGCGGTCCTCGGCCCAGACCGCCTTCTGGAAGGCGTGGACGAGGGCCCCGAGGTCGCCGCCGCCCGCAGCCTGGGCGTTGATGATGGCGATCGCCGCGGGCGCGGGATTGGCGGGCCAGAAGGCCGGGCGGAGATTGATCGGCAGCCCCTCGAACCGGGCGGTGCGGGCGATGTCCTGGAGGCGGTACTTCTGCCGCGCCGGGTGGCGGTCCTTGACCTGGGGGGTGCCGACCGCCTCGAAGATGCGGAAGAGCTGGAAGGGCTTGTAGACCACCTGCGCCCCATGGGCGGCGGCGATCGCCTCGAGCTTCTGCCCGGCCATGTAGCCGTAGGGGGAAAGCGGGAACAGGAAGTAGTCGATCACGGCCATCGGCGGCTCCTTCGTCTCGGGTGCGAGCTTCCCGAGATTCCGGGTCTTTGCAAGGCGGATCGGCGGTGGTAACGGCGAAGCCCTCTCCCGCAAGCGCGAAAGGCGAGCCATGAACCCCCTCCCCCGGCCGAAGCTGATCGCGGGAAATTCCAACAAGCCCCTGGCCCAGGGCATCGCCCGGCGCATGTCGATCCATCGCGGCGAGAACGTCGAGCTGGTCAAGACCCGGGTCGAGCGGTTCAACGACCAGGAGATCTTCGTCGAGGTCTTCGAGAACGTCCGCGGCGAGGACATGTTCATCATCCAGTCGACGTCGAACCCGGCGAACGACAACCTGATGGAGCTGCTCATCATGTGCGACGCGCTGCGCCGGTCCTCGGCGGCGCGGATCACCGCGGTGATGCCCTATTTCGGCTATGCCCGGCAGGACCGCCGGGCCAAGGCGCGCACGCCCATCAGCGCCAAGCTGGTGGCGAACCTGCTGACCGAGGCGGGGATCGAGCGGGTGCTGACGCTCGACCTGCATGCGGCGCAGATCCAGGGATTCTTCGACATCCCCGTGGACAACCTCTATGCGGCGCCGGTCTATGCGCTCGACATCCGCCACCAGTTCGACAGCTTGCGCGACATCACCATCGTTTCGCCGGACGTGGGCGGGGTGGCGCGGGCGCGCGAGCTCGCCGAGCGCATCGACGCCGAGCTCGCCATCGTCGACAAGCGTCGCTCGGCCCCGGGCGAGATCGCCTCGATGACGGTGATCGGCGACGTGCGCGACCGGGTCTGCATCATCGTCGACGACATCTGCGACACGGCCGGAACCCTGGTGAAGGCGGCGGAGCTCCTGGCCGACCACGGGGCGCGGGAGGTGCACGCCTACATCACCCACGGGGTGCTGTCGGGCCCGGCGGTGGAGCGGATCACCGGATCGGTGCTGAAGAGCCTGGTGGTGACCGATTCCATCGACCAGACCCTGGCGGTGAGGAACGCCCACAACATCCGCATCGTGCCGGTGGCGCCGCTGTTCGGCCAGGCGATCCTGAACATCTCGAACGGGACGAGCGTGTCCTCGCTGTTCGATTCCGCCACCCTCGCCCCGATCTACGAGGCGTTCTACCCCAACGCGGCCTGACCCGACGCGGCCTGAGCTTCGGCCCCCCGTTCGGGGGGCGCGGCTCTCGGGAGCGTCGAGGAGGACGTCGGTCCCCCGCCCGAGGCTGGTCGGCGGTTCCGCCTCCGGCCCCGGGCGGCGGGGTCAGGCGGCTTCGGCCGGGGCGAGGTCGCGCTTGCGCAGGTGCAGGCGGGTGAACATGCCGAGCGGCGGGCTGCGGCGCTCGTCCACCAGCTCCAGCTCCTCGGCGGAGAGCGCCCGCTCGATGGGGAAGTCGGGGTGCCAGCCGAGCGTGTTGGCGAGGGGCGCCAGCTTGCGGCTGAGGGTGGCGAGCGCGCCCTTCTCGTGCAGGAAGTGGTTGAGGATCAGCACCTCGCCCCCGGGCTTGCAGACCCGGGCCATCTCGGCCATCACCCGCTCCGGCTCGGGCACCACCGAGATGAGGTGCATGGCGACGACCGTGTCGAAATGGTCGTCCGGAAACTCCAGCGCCCGCGCGTCCATCCGCAGCAGCGCCTCCACGTGGGCGAGGCGCTTTTCCGTGACCCGGGCCCGGGCGCGCTCCAGCATGTCGCCGGAAAAGTCGATGCCCGTCACCTGGAGATGCGGGGCGTAGTGGGGCAGCGACAGGCCGGTGCCCACCCCCACCTCCAGCACGCTCCCCGCCCGGCGGTTCACGTGGCGCACCAGCTTGCGCCGGCCGAGCCGGGTGAAGGCGCCGAAGGTCTCGTCATAGACCGGGGCCCAGCGTCGGTAGGACGAGGCGACGGCTTCGATCTCCATGGGGACTCCTTGCTTCGATCCTTCGGGCGCCCGCGAACCTGTGCGCGGCGCTCAGCCCTGGCTTCGCCGATGCGCCAGCGCGTAGACGAGGCTCGCCAGATAGGCGAGGTCGATCGCGATCAGCAGCAGCCAGAATCGCGAGAAGGTGAGGCCGACCAGCAGCGCCACCCCGACCAGGGCGGCCCGCGCCCCGGCGCGGCTGAACCGCATCGACTTGGGCGTGAAGGTGCGCAGGCGGCAGATCATCAGGAGGCCCACGAAGGTGAGCCAGGGGGCGACCAGCCAAGGATAGTCGGCGGCGTCGGCGACGCCCGCGAAGGTGACGAAGGCGGGCAACATGCCGAGCATCGCCCCGGCGGGCGCGGGGACGCCGACGAAATGCGCCTTGCCGATCACCGGCGCGTCGCGATTCACGTTGAAGCGCGCCAGCCGCAGGCAGGCGCAGACCGCGAAGATCAGCGCCGCCGACCAGCTCACGTCCGCGGTCTCGGCGAGGGCGAGCTGGTAGACGATCAGCGCCGGCGCCACCCCGAAGTTGAAGAAGTCGGAGAGCGAATCGAGTTCGGCGCCGAAGCGGCTCTGGGCGTTGAAACGCCGGGCGATCAGCCCGTCGAGCCCGTCGATCAGCGCGGCGAAGACCACCAGGGCGGTGGCGAGCTGGAACTGGCCGGCGAAGGCGAAGCGCAGGCCGGTCAGCCCCGCGCAGAGCCCGAGGATGGTGACGGCGTTCGGCAGGAGCTGGAGAAACGGCAGGCTGTCGCGGGCGGGGGCGGCCATGTCAGCGCGCCTCCCCCCGGCGCGCCGGCTCGGCCGAGGCGAGGTCGGCGAGGACCGTCTCGCCGGCGATCATGCCCTGGCCAAGACAGACGAGCGGCGCGACCCCCTCCGGCAGGTAGACGTCGAGCCGCGAGCCGAAGCGGATCATGCCGAACCGCTCGCCGGTGGCGAGGCTCGCGCCCTCGGTGGTGAAGCTGACGATGCGCCGCGCCACCAGGCCCGCGATCTGCACCACCCCGAGCCGCCGGCCGTCGGCGAGGACCAGGGTCATGCCGCTGCGCTCGTTGTCCTCGCTCGCCTTGTCGAGGGAGGCGTTGAGGAACTTGCCCGGGCGGTAGGCGATCTTTTCCACCCGCCCGGCGATCGGCGTGCGGTTCACGTGGCAGTCGAAGACGTTCATGAAGACGCTGACCCGGGTCAGCGGCGTCTCGCCCAGGCCCATCTCGGCCGGGGGAACGGCGGGGACGATCATCGAGACCACCCCGTCGGCCGGGCTCACCACCAGCCCCTCGCGCATCGGGGTGACGCGCACGGGGTCGCGGAAGAAGTAGACGCACCAGATCGTCAGCACGAGGCCGATCAGGCCCAGGGGCTCCCACAGCAGGAACAGCAGCACGGTCGCGACGGCGAAGGCGGCGATGAACTTGCGGCCCTCGGGATGGACCGGCTTCACCACGGCGGAAAGGACGCTCACCGGCGGGGGCCTCGCGGGGTTGCCTCAGGTTCGCGGGGTGATTGCATCTTTTGGCGTCAGGGGCAATCCCGTTGCGGCCGGGTTGGGCGATGCTGGGGGCTCTTCGCACCCTGACACGCGGCCGGCCCGGGATCCCGGTCCCGGACCGGCCGGCGGGGGGGGGCGAGGCGTAGCAGGGCCTTGCCTCCGGGCCCGGGGCGCCTTATAGGCCGCGGCTCCAATCCGACGCGCCCGGCGAATGCTGGGCTGCCGCGCGCGCGTCCCGAACGATCCCCGAGAGGAGAGCATCGAAATGCCCAAGATGAAGACCAAGTCGGGCGCGAAGAAGCGCTTCAAGATCACGGCCACCGGCCGGATCGTGGCCGCCCAGGCGGGCAAGCGCCACGGCATGATCAAGCGGTCGACGAAGTTCATCCGCCAGGCCCGGGGGACCACGATCCTCTCGGCCGCGGACGAGAAGATCGTCAAGACCTACATGCCGTATCATCGCTGAGGAGCCAGGCCGATGTCCCGAGTCAAGGGTGGCGTGACCTCTCACGCCCGTCACCGCAAGATCGTCAAGCAGGCCGCCGGCTACTACGGCGCCCGCTCGACCAACTACCGCACCGCCAAGCAGGCCGTCGACAAGGCGCTGCAGTACGCGACCCGCGACCGCAAGGTCCGCAAGCGGCAGTTCCGCGCGCTCTGGATCCAGCGCATCAACGCCGCCGTGCGCGGCTTTGACGCCGACCTGACCTATTCGCGCTTCATCAACGGCCTCGACCTGGCCGGGATCGAGGTGGACCGCAAGGTCCTCGCCGATCTCGCCGTGCACGAGCCCGACGCCTTCGGCGCGATCGTCGCCCAGGCCAAGGCGGCGCTCGCCTGACGCCTTTCGCCGGGGCGCGTTTTCCGCCCCGGCCCGCGGTTCGGCCCCTTGCGGGCCGGGCCGATAGGGTCTAAAGGACCCGCGCCTTGGGGGCGATTAGCTCAGTGGTAGAGCGCTTCGTTCACATCGAAGATGTCGGGGGTTCGAATCCCTCATCGCCCACCATCCCTCCCCAGCCCTCGGCCTGAATTTGCGAAGCGCGCCCGGGTTCGGCTGAACCCTCCTTCACCGCCGTTTCGGCCGCTGATCTCCGGCGTCTTTGAGATGTTGCGGGCGTGTTTGGGGAATCCGCCCTCCGCATGGCCGCCGGCGCAGAAGCTTTGCGGCGAACGCCGGGGCGAGCCAGATTTCCGAAATCAAAGGTTCTCCGGCCCCGCCGCCGATCCCGTCACTGGGTCCAGTCGTCCACCGCGCGGATGTCGTCGTCGGACCAGCCGAGGTGGTGGGCGATCTCGTGGACCAGGACATGGGCGACCAGGCGGCCGAGGCCCACGTCGCCGCGCTCGATCCATTCCTCGAGGATCGGCCGGCGGAAGAGCCAGACGATGTCGGGCCGGGTGGGCTGGTCGAGCACCGAGCGCTCCGTCAGGGCGCGGCCGTCGTAGAGGCCGGTGAGCTCGAAGGGATCCTCGACGCCGAGGTCCGCCAGCATCTCCTCGTCCGGGAAATCCTCGACCCGCAGGACCAGGCCGGCGCAGACGGCGCGGACCTCCTCCGGCAGGGCGGCGAAGGCCTGTTCGGCCAGCCGCTCCATCTCCGCGAGGGAGGGGGCGAGGTCGGGGTCACGCAGGTCGTCGGCGCTGTCGCTCATGGCGGGGAGCACCTATCCGCCCGGACCCGCGGAGGCAAGCGCGGCGGGTCCGGGGCGGGAGGCCGTCCGGGATCGGCGCGACAGGTCGGGCTGACGGAGCGCAGGGCCTCGGCCGGGTCTGGCGGAGCGGGCCCGGCGGTCGGGGATCGACCTGTGAAACCTCCGCACCCCCCTCCCCCCGAGCCGCAGCGAGTCGGAAGGGCGGGATTTCACGCGTGAAATTGGGCTTAGTCCATTGAAACCATTCGGTATTGTCTGATGCTTTAACCTGGCGTTCATGCGTGTGAACGAGGCGCAAGCGACTGCGCCCGGGGGGTTCGCAGAGATCTCCCGGAGGACCTTGGGCAGAGCGGGGGCGATCAGGTCGACGCAAGGCCGCGGAGGCTCGGGACTTTGGAGCGGCGCCGAAGCGCCGTTGGGGCCTCGGCGCGGTTTGAGGCCGGGCGGGCGCGAATCGAGGCGGGGAGCAAGTCGGGGCGGCGGGCGCATTGGGGCGGCGGGCGAGTCGGGACGATGGGCGGGCGCGTCGGGCGATATGCGGACGCGGCGGGGCGGCGGACAAGTTGAGACGGGTCTTGCAGCCGCCCAAGGCGCGCGCCTGTCGGCGCCCCGGCGGGCCCGTGGAAGCCCTGGCGCCGTGGGGAGGCCCCTCCCCGCCTTGGGCGGGATGAGGCGGATCGGGAATGGCTGCGCCCGGCCCGCGACGCGGGCAGGCGCCCCGGCGCCGAGTGGGGTGGGTGGAGGCGCGGGGGGCGGGCCGGGCGCGGCCCGGGCCTCGGGGGGCCCGGGCGCTGGGGCGGCGCGGCGCGGCGGAGGGCGGCCCTGTCGGACCGGGACCCGCGGCGCGCGCGCCGCGGATCAGATCGTCCGGTCGATGAGCTGGCCCGGCAGGAAACCGTCGCCCGCCGAGAAGGCCGCCGCCGCGGCCCGGGCCGCGCCGGGATCCCGGACGGGCCCGCCCGGGGCGAGCAGGGCCGTCAGCCCCCCCGCCAGGGGACGAGGCCGGGGACGTGGCGCGGGCCGGGCGGCGCGGGGCGCCGTCTCGACCACCGTGACGAGAATCCGGGCGAGGCCCGCCCCGGCGAACCCGCGCCGGGCGAGATCGGCGGCCATGCCGGCGCAGGTCTGGGGGATCATCGGGCCACTCCGCGAACTTGTCTCGAATTGTTCGCAATATGCCAGCAAAGCCGGCGGCCCGCATCCGTTCCGTGAACAAAGGGTTAACCCCGGCGGCTCACTCCGCCGCCCGGGCCATGGGATTGTTGGGGTGCGTCGTCCAGTCGCCGAATTCCGCCGGCACCACCCGGCCGGTGCGCGGATCGAGCGTGCCGGGCTCCAGCCGCTCCATGGTGATGCAGCCCTCCACCGGGCAGACGTTCACGCAGAGGTTGCAGGCGACGCATTCGTCATCCTTGACTTCGAAGACCCGGCCCGGGCGCATGGCGATCGCCTGGTGGGAGGTGTCCTCGCAGGCGGCGTAGCAGCGGCCGCACTTGATGCAGGCGGACTGGTCGATTCGCGCCTTGGCGACGTAGTTGAGGTTGAGGCTGCGCCAGTCGGTGACGTTGGGCACCGCCCGGCCGACGACGTCGGAGAGGCGGGCGTGGCCCTTCCGGTCCATCCAGAGCTCGAGGCCCGAGAGCATCTCCTGCACCACGCGGAAGCCGTAGGTCATGGCGGCGGTGCAGACCTGGACCGATCCCGCGCCGAGCGCCATGAACTCGGCCGCGTCGCGCCAGGTGGTGATCCCGCCGATGCCGCTGATCGGCAGGCCGCGGGTCCCGGGGTCGCGGGCGATCTCGGCCACCATGTTGAGGGCGATCGGCTTCACCGCCGGGCCGCAGTAGCCGCCATGGGCGCCCTTGCCGTCGATCGAGGGCTCCGGCGAGAAGGTGTCGAGGTTGACCGAGGTGATGGAGCTGATGGTGTTGATCAGCGACACCGCATCCGCGCCGCCGTCCTTGGCCGCCTGGGCGGGCTTGCGGATGTCGGTGATGTTGGGGGTGAGCTTGACGATCACCGGCATCCGGGTGTTCGCCTTCACCCAGCGGGTGACCATCTCGATGTATTCGGGCACCTGGCCGACGGCGGAGCCCATGCCGCGCTCGGACATGCCGTGGGGGCAGCCGAAGTTGAGCTCCACCCCGTCGCAGCCGGTCTCCTCCACCTGGGGCAGGATCGCCTTCCAGCTTTCCTCGTCGCAGGGCACCATGAGGGAGACGACCAGCGCCCGGTCGGGCCAGTCGCGCTTGACCGCCTTGATCTCGTCGAGGTTCACCTGGAGCGGGCGATCGGTGATGAGCTCGATGTTGTTGAGGCCGAGTAGGCGGCGGTCGGCGCCCCAGACCGCGCCGTAGCGCGGGCCGTTGACGTTGACGATGTGCGGGTCGAGGCCCAGCGTCTTCCACACCACCCCGCCCCAGCCCGCGGCATAGGCGCGGCGGACGTTGTAGTCCTTGTCCGTCGGCGGCGCGGAGGCGAGCCAGAACGGGTTCGGGGACCTGATCCCGACGAAATCGCAGCTGAGGTCGGCCATGGCGCTCCCTTTCCGGCTGGCCCCTAGGGGCGGGCGAAGATCATCTCGACCGGGGCGAGGCGCCCGGCGTCGAGGTTGGCGAGGTAGTTCGAGACCTTGTCGCGGCCCTCGGGCCCCAGGAGCGCGTGCAGGCCGAGGGAGGGCGGGCCCGCCCGGTCCAGACGGTCGAGGAGCCGGCGGAAGAAGGCGGCGGCGTAGGCGCTTCGGTCGCGTTCCGCGCGCAGGACGAAGCCGGCGGCGGCCGCGGCGGCGCGGTAGTCCGCGGGCGCGGCGACGAAGCTCGACTCGGGCGAGGCCGCCCAGGGCAGCGGGAAGCAGAGCGGCGAAGGGTCCGGTCCGCGCATCGCCTCGAAGAGGGCGAAGGTCCCGCCAGGGGCGAGCGCCCGCGCCGCCTCGCGGAAGAGGGCGGGCTTGTCGGCGACGTTCATGCCGACGTGCTGGAGCAGGGCGAGATCGGCGGAGCCGTCCGCCACGGGCAGGTCGGTGACGCTGCCCTGAAGGAAGCGCAGCCGGTCGCCGAGGCCGACCATCGCGCTCAGCTCTCGGGCGGCCTCGACGTATTCGGCGATCAGGTCCACCCCGGTGACGGAGGCGCCGTAGCGGTCGGCGATCATCCGCGCCGGCCCCCCGATGCCGCAGCCGAGGTCGAGCGCCCGGGTGTCCGGGCCGAGGCCGAGCTGCGCCAGCAGGGCCTCGGTCGCCTCGGCGCCGCCGGGGTGGAGCTGGTCGAGGGGAGCGAGATCGATGGCGGTCAGCCCCGTCTTGCTCAGGCCCGTCTCGCTCAGGCCCGTCTCGCCCGGATGCTTTTCGCGCAGGTCCGCGCCCGCCAGCGCCGCGCGGATCCGGGCCATGACCTGGCCGGAGCCGTAGTGTCCGGCGACGATCCTCTCGACGCTATCCATGCCGGCCCCCCGTCCGGGGCGGCCGGGAGGATGTGGGCGCAGGCGGGGCCGGGCGTCCGCGGCGCGCGGAGAGGGTCGCGCCTGGGCGGCGCCCAGAGGGGCGGCGAGCAGAGAGAGCCGCGGATCCGCGGCGGGGGGTCAGCCGCCGGTCAGGCCGCGCCAGACATGGCCGATGACGTCGCCGCCCACCTCCCCCGACTTGGGGATGAGATAGGCCCAGGCCAGCGCCCCCGGCAGGTTCGCCAGCTGGAAGCGCAGGAAGGACATGGCCGAGGCCCCGGCGAGCACGAAGGCCACCGCCCGCAGCGGCCCGAAGAAATGCCCGATCAGCACCGCGGCGGGTCCGAAGCGGGCGAAGGCGTCCTTGCCGCGCTGGATCGTCTCCTGCTGGTCCTTGAGCGGGCCGAGGCTGAGGATGTTCGGCCCGTAGCGCCGCCCCAGCCACCAGGAGAAGGTCGAGCCGAAGACCGAGCCGAGCGCCGCCCCGAGCCAGAGCGGGAACATCTGCAGCGCCCCGGTGGCCACCAGGCCGCCGACGCCCACCAGGATGGCGGTGGAGGGGATCAGGATCGAGACGAAAGCCACTGTCTCGGCGAAGGCGAAGATGAAGGCGAGATAGGGCGCCCAGGCCGCATTCTCCCGCACAAGGTCTATCAGCCGGTCCAGAACCGCTTCCATACGCCCTCCGACACTCGTCACTCCGCCGTTTGCGTAGCGGGACGCGCGGCGCGGCGCAAGCAGAGGGCGCGCACATCATGAAGAGGCGAGGGCGGCGTGGATGTCCATGGCGGCGTCCCGGCCCGCCGCCACCGCGGCCACGGTCAGGTCCTGGCCGCCCAGCGCGCAGTCGCCGCCGGCCCAGACCCGGCTCAGGTCGGTGCGGCCCGGGCCCTCGACCCGGATCTTGCCGTCCTCGATCACCAGCCCCTCGGGCGCGCCCTCGAGCGTCTGGCCGATGGCGGTCAGCACCTGGTCGGCGGGAAGCGTGAAGGTCTCGCCGGTGGGGACGAGGCCGCCCGGCCCCTCGGCCAGGCGCACGCACTCGACCTCGCGCACATGGCCCTTGCCGCGGATGCGCAGGGGCGCCGCCTCGCAGATCAGCCGCACCCCGTGGGAGAGGGCGAGGTCCTGTTCGTAGCCGCTCGCGCCCATGCGGTCGCGGGCGCGGCGGTAGAGGATCGTCACCTCCTCCGCCCCGAGCAGGCGGGACTGGACGGCGGCGTCGATGGCGGTCATGCCGCCGCCGACCACCACCACCCGCCGGCCGACGGGCAGCCTGGACAGATCCTCCGCCTGGCGGAGGGCGGCGATGAAATCGACGGCGGGCTGGACGCCGTTCTTCTTCACGCCCTTGGCCTCCAGGGCGCGGACGCCGCCGAGGCCGATGCCGAGGAAGACCGCGTCGTAGTCGGCGCGCAGCTCCTCGAGCGTCTCGTCCCGGCCGAGGGCGACCCCGTGGCGCAGGGTGATGCCGCCGATTCCCAGCAGCCAGTCGAGCTCGGCCTGGGCGAAGCCGTCGGGCGCCTTGTAGGCGGCGATGCCGTATTCGTTGAGCCCGCCGCCCTTGGGCCGGGCGTCGAGCAGGACGACGTCGTGGCCGAGCAGGGCGAGCCGGTGGGCGCAGGCGAGCCCCGCAGGCCCCGCCCCCACCACCGCGATCCGCCGGCCGGTGGGCGCGGCCCGGACGAAGGGATGGGAGCCCATCGCCTTGTCGGTGGCGTAGCGCTGCAGCCGGCCGATCTCGACCGGGCGGCCCTCGGCGGCCTCGCGGACGCAGGCCTCCTCGCAGAGGGTCTCGGTCGGGCAAACGCGCGCGCACATCCCGCCGAGGATGTTGGCGGAGAGGATGGTGCGGGCCGCCGCCTCCGGCGCGCCGGTCGCGATCTCGCGCACGAAGAGGGGGATGTCGATGCCGGTCGGACAGGCGGCGACGCAGGGCGCGTCGTGGCAGAAGTAGCAGCGGTCGGCCGCCACCAGCGCCTCGTGCGGATCGAGCGGCGGGGCGATGTCGGCGAAGTTCGCGGCGATGCGGCCGGGGCTGAGGCGCCCCGCGGCGACGTCCGGGACAGGGGCCGAGACAGGGGGATGCGCATCCGCAAGGCTGGGTTTCATGGACCTCTCCAGGCGAGCCTTCTGCCCGCAAGGCTGTCACAGCGTGATTCTTTTATCAAACGGTAAAAACGCGGTCTGCGTCCTGAATGGGCGGGGCGCCCAATTTTCAGGCAGACGCCCCGCGGCAGGGGGGCCGAAGCCCCGCCGCCCGTTGCGCCGCGCGACGGGCTGGGGCTTTGCTCCCGCTCGGAGGATACATGCTGCACGACCCGCCCGTCCGATCCCTGCAACGCGCCCGCGGCCGGGTGGAGGTGGCGCTGCGCCGGCGCGACGGAGCCACGCGGCTTGCGCGCCTGTTCCAGCAGGGGAGCGCCAAGGCCTTCCTGCCGCGGGTGGAGGCGCCGGCGCCGGAGGTGGCGCTGGTCAACACCGCGGGCGGCGTCACCGGGGGCGACGTCTTCGACTATCGCCTCGCGGTCGGGGACGGCGCGGCGATGACCGCGACCACCCAGTCGGCCGAGCGGGTCTATCGCGCGCTCGACGCCCTGCCCGCCCGGATCGGGGTGGAGATCGCGGTCGGCCCCGGCGGCCGGATCGACTGGCTGCCGCGGGAGACGATCCTGTTCGACGGCGGCCGGCTGCACCGGCGGCTGGAGGCGGACCTCGCCGCCGACGCCCGGCTGACCGTGCTGGAGACCCTGGCGCTCGGCCGGACCGCCATGGGCGAGACGGTGCGCGCGGGGGACTACCGCGACCTCTGGCGCATCCGCCGGGAGGGCCGGCTCGTCCATGCGGAGGCGTTCCGGCTGGGGGAGGGCGTGGGGGGCGAAGACCTGGCCCGCGCCGCCGCCGGTCCTGCGGCCCTCGCCGGCGCGCGGGCGATGGCGACGCTGGTCCATGCGGCGCCCGACGCCGAGCTCCGGCTCGCCCCCGCCCGGGCGGCGCTGGCGGAAACGACGGCGGCAGGGTCGGCGGGGGTGGAGGCGGCGGCGAGCCTCAAGCCCGGGGGCGTGCTGGTGGTGCGCTGGATCGCCCCCGACCTCGCGCCGCTGCGCGCGGCGCTGGCCGCCTTTCTGATCGCCTTCCGCGGCGCGCCGCCGCGGGTCTGGAGCCTCTAGGAGAGCCCGATGAACCTCACCCCCCGCGAAAAGGACAAGCTGCTCGTCTCGCTCGCCGCCATGGTCGCCCGGGGGCGGCTGGAGCGCGGCGTGAAGCTCAACCACCCGGAGGCGATCGCGCTCATCACCGACTTCGTGGTGGAGGGTGCCCGCGCCGGCCGGTCGGTGGCCGAGCTGATGGCGGAGGGCGCGACGGTGGTCAGCCGCGACCAGTGCATGGCCGGGATCGCCGAGATGATCCACGACGTGCAGGTCGAGGCCACCTTCCCCGACGGCACCAAGCTCGTCACCGTCCATGAGCCGATCCGCTGAAGCGTCGCGCGCCAGGCCGACCGGATCGCGCGCGACTCGCCGCTTTCCAGCCCGCCCGGCCTGGCCTAACGTCCGCCCCGCGTCTCCATCGAGAGGAACCGCCATGCGCCTGCCCGCCGCCCTGCCCCTGCTGATCGCGGTCCTGGCCGCGCCCGGGGCCGCCCTGGCCCATACCGGCGTCGGCGCCCATGGCGCGCCCTTCGTCTCGGGCCTGCTGCACCCGATCCTCGGCCCCGACCACCTGCTCGCGATGATCGCGGTCGGCCTGCTGGCGGGAATGACCGGGGGCCGGGCGCTCCGGGCCTATCCGGCGAGCTTCGTCGGCGCGATGATCCTGGGCGGCGCCCTCGGTTATGAAGGCGTCGCGCTGCCGATCGTCGAGCCCGCCATCCTCGCCTCGGTGGTGGTGCTGGGCGCGGCCGCGGCCTTCGCCCTGCGCCCGCCGCTGGCGCTCGCCTGCGCCGCCATCGCGCTCTTCGGGGTCGCCCATGGCTACGCCCACGGGCTGGAGGGGCCGGCGCTGGGGGGGCTGCCCTACGGCGCGGGCTTCGTCCTCGCCACCACGGGGCTGCATCTGGCCGGCCTCGCCGCCGGCGTCCTGGCGGGCGCGCGCCTGCCGGCGCTGGCGCGGGCGATGGGCGGGCTGACGGCGGCGGCGGGCGTCCTGCTGGCCGTCGCATGATCGCCGCCCTCGCCCTCGCGGCGCTGGCGGGGTCCGCGGCGGCCCAGACGACCGATTGCAGCCAGGCCCCGACGCAGATGGAGGCGAGCCGCTGCGCCGCGGCCGGAGCGGCGGCCGCGGACGCCGAGCTCAACGCCGTCTGGGCCAAGGCCTTCGGGGCGGTGAAGGGCGGGTCCGCGGCGGAGCCGCTGCGCGCGGCCCAGCGGGCCTGGATCGCCTATCGCGACCTCGCCTGCGCCGCCGAGGCCGACCAGTACCAGGGCGGCTCCATCGCGCCGATGATCCGCGCCGCCTGCCTGGAGCGCCTGACCCGCGCGCGCACCGCCGACCTGAAACTTTTCTACGAGAACTGACGTTCCCCTTCGGCGCGCGGCGGGGGACCGGAGGGGACCCCGGCGCGGGCCCCCAGACGTCGCCCAGACCAGACGTCGCCCAGACCGGAGCCCATGATGATCCCTGGCGAAATCTTCCCCGCCCCCGGCGAGATCGAGCTCAACGCCGATCGCCCCCATGTCGAGATGGAGGTCGCCAACACCGGCGACCGGCCCGTGCAGGTGGGGTCCCACTATCATTTCGCCGAGACCAATCCCGCGCTCGCCTTCGACCGCACGGCCGCGCGGGGGATGCGGCTCGACATTCCCGCCGGCACCGCCGTGCGCTTCGAGCCCGGCCAGAGCCGGGTGGTGAAGCTCGTCGCCTATGCGGGCGACCGGCGCGTCTTCGGCTTTCGCGGCGAGGTCATGGGGGATCTCTAGATGCCGGACGCCACCTATCACGGATCGTGCCAGTGCGGCGCGGTGGAGTTCGAGGCGGATCTCGACCTCGACCGCACGATCGCCTGCAACTGCTCCCGCTGCCGGCGGCTGGGGGCGGTGCTCGCCTTCTGCCCGCGGGACCGGTTCCGGCTGCTGGCGGGCGGGGCGGAGCTGACCGCCTATCGGTTCAACCGGATGGCGATCGAGCACCTGTTCTGCCGGACCTGCGGGATCGAGGCCTTCGCCTATGGCGCCATGCCGGACGGCGCGCCCATGGCCGCGGTCAACGTCAACTGCCTGGAGGGCGTCGACGCCCGGTCGCTCGCCCCGACCTTCCACGACGGGGCCGCGGCGTGAGGCGACGGGCCGCGGCGACCGGGGCGCGCCCCGGCGGCCCGGCGCGGGGTCTTCGCGATCCCGGCGGGACCGCGGACACGCCGGAGCCCCGGGCGGCCCGGGAGCGGGCGGGCGCAGCGGCCCGGCGAACCGGGGCCTCCGGCGTTTCAGCCCTTGCCCGGCAGCGGCGGCAGGGTCCGCAGGTAGAGCAGGACCGCCTCCAAGTCGCCCGGCGTCATCCGCGCCAGATAGGGATAGGGCATGGGCGGCAGCATGGCGGACCCGTCCGGCCGGCGGCCTTCGGTGATCATCGTCGCGATCTCGGCGTCGGAGAACCCGGCGAGCCCGTCCGGCCCGTTGGTGAGGTTCGGCGCGATGGACACGCCCCAGGGCCCGTGGAACTCGAACCCGCCCTGCCCCAGCGCGGTGTCCAGCATCGGCCCCTGCGGGCCCATCGGGGTGTGGCATTCCATGCAATGGGCGACCGCGGTGGCGAGATAGGCGCCGTATTCGGCCGTCGCCCCCCGTTCGGGCGCGGTCACATGGCCGACCGGCGGGCCGTAGGCGGGCGGCAGGGGGATGCGGTAGACCGAGGCCGGGACCTCGTGCGCCACGGCCGGGACCGTGCGCAGGAAGGCGACGACCGCCGCCAGATCCGCATCCGAGAGGCCGCGGTACATGGCGAAGGGCATCGGCGGGCCGATCAGCGCGCCGTCCGGCCGCAGCCCCTCGCGGATGGCCCGGGCCAGCTCCGCGTCCGACCAGCCGGCAAGCCGGCCGGCGGGGGTGATGTTCGGGGCGTAGGCGGTGAACTCCGGCCCGTCGCCGACGAGCGCGCCCGCCAGCTCCATTCCCGGCAAGGGGCCGCGGGCGTCCTGGGGCGTGTGGCAGTTGCCGCAGCCCATGGGCCCGCGCACCAGGTATTCGCCCCGCTCGACCGCCGTTTCGGCGATCGCCTGCGTGGCGCAGGCCAGGGCCATCGCCCCGGCCGTCAGCTTCATCCGCATGATGGTCGCTCCCGCGCGCCGGTCCTCGCCGGCTTGGCGGCAGGGTGCGCCTCGTCTCGATTCGCGTCAATTCGCCCCGCCTGAGAGGGATTGCCCATGCCCAACCGGATCACCCGCGCCGCCTATGTCGGAATGTACGGCCCCACCACCGGGGACCGGCTGCGCCTCGCCGACACCGACCTGATCGTGGAGGTCGAGCGCGACATGACCGTCTACGGGGAGGAGGTGAAGTTCGGCGGCGGCAAGGTGATCCGCGACGGCATGGGCCAGTCCCAGGCGAGCCGGGCCGAGGGGGCGGTGGACACCGTGATCACCAACGCGCTGATCGTGGACTGGACCGGCATCTACAAGGCGGACGTGGGCCTGAGGGACGGCCGGATCGCCGCCATCGGCAAGGCGGGCAACCCCGACACCCAGCCCGCGGTGACGATCGTGGTGGGCCCGGGGACGGAGGTGATCGCCGGCGAGGGCCGCATCCTGACCGCGGGCGGCTTCGACAGCCACATCCACTTCATCTGTCCCCAGCAGGTCGAGGACGCGCTGCATTCGGGCGTCACCACGCTCCTCGGCGGCGGCACCGGGCCCGCGCACGGCACCCTCGCCACCACCTGCACCCCGGGACCCTGGCACATCGGCCGGATGCTCCAGGCGGTGGACGGGCTGCCGGTCAACATCGGCATCGCCGGCAAGGGCAACGCCTCGCGCCCGGCGGCGCTGGAGGAGATGGCGCGCGCCGGCGCCTGCGCGCTGAAGCTGCACGAGGACTGGGGCACCACGCCCGCCGCCATCGACTGCTGTCTGACCGTCGCCGACGCCTTCGACGTGCAGGTGATGATCCACACCGACACGCTGAACGAATCGGGCTTCGTCGAGGACACGATCCGCGCCATCGCCGGCCGGACCATCCACGCCTTCCACACCGAGGGCGCAGGCGGCGGGCACGCCCCCGACATCATCAAGGTGGCGGGGCTACCCAACGTCATCCCGTCGTCGACCAACCCGACCCGGCCCTATACGGTCAACACCATCGAGGAACACCTCGACATGCTGATGGTCTGCCATCACCTGTCGAACCGGATCCCCGAGGACGTGGCCTTCGCCGAGAGCCGCATCCGGCGCGAGACCATCGCGGCCGAGGACATCCTCCACGACATGGGGGCGTTTTCGATCATCTCGTCGGACAGCCAGGCCATGGGCCGCATCGGCGAGGTCGCCATCCGCACCTGGCAGACCGCCCACAAGATGAAGCAGCAGCGCGGCCGCCTGCCGCAGGAGACGGGGGACAACGACAACCTCCGCGTCCGGCGCTACGTGGCGAAATACACCATCAACCCGGCGATCGCCCATGGCGTGTCGGGGCACCTCGGCTCGGTCGAGGTGGGCAAGCGGGCGGATCTGGTCCTGTGGTCCCCGGCCTTCTTCGGGGTGAAGCCCGAGATGGTGCTGGTGGGCGGAACCATCGCCGTGGCGCAGATGGGCGACCCCAACGCCTCGATCCCGACGCCGCAGCCGGTCTACAGCCGGCCGATGTGGGGCGCCTACGGCCGGGCGCTGACCGCAGGGCCCGTCACCTTCGTCTCCAAGGCGGGGCTGGAGGCGGGGGTGGGCGAGCGGCTCGGCCTGCAGAAGCAGCTCCTCGCGGTGGAGAACGTGCGCGGCGGCATCGGCAAGGCGGCGATGAAGCTCAACGACGTCACCCCGGCGATCGAGGTCGACCCTGAGACCTACGAGGTCCGCGCCGACGGCGAGATCCTGACCTGCGAGCCGGCGGACGAACTGCCCATGGCCCAGAGGTATTTCCTGTACTGACATGGTCGATCTTCTGCCCATCGAGATCATCGCGGCGCTGATCGCTCTGCTCCCCGGGCTCGGCACCGTCTATCTCGCCTGGCGGCTGAACCGCCTGCAGGACAGCCAGAACCGCCACGACCGGGAGGTGGCGGCGGCGACCTACAAGCTCTCGCTCTTTCACCTGCGCGCCGAGGTCTTCGAGGGCGTGCAGGCCTATGTGGCGGAATTCGTGACGAGCGGGCGCCCCTCGGTGGAGGCGGCGGTGAAGTTGCGCCGGCACGCCCGCAACGCCCGGTTCCTGTTCCCCGGGGAGGTCCAGCTCTTCGTCGCGGAGCTGGCGAAGAAGGGGTTCGACTACCAGCGGGCCTATCTCCTGCGCGAGCCGTTCCGGGAACGCGCCCGCCACGGCGAGGCGCTGACCGAGGCGGAGGCGCACACCCGCGACGCCTGCCTCGCGGAGATGCAGGCGATCGACGACTGGCTGACCGAGATCTGGGAGAGCGGTCGCTATCTCAGCGTCTTCGAGCCGTTCCTGACCCTGCCCGAAACCCTGTCCTGAGCGGCCGTCCGGATCTTCGGGACGACCCGGCGGGTCTTGTCGCGCCCCCCGGGGGCGCCGCGCCGTTCCGCCGCCCTCCCGATCGTGACGGCGAGGATGTCCTGCCGGGGCCTTGAAACTCCCGGGCAGGCCGCGGCCTGCGAAAAGTCCCGTGACCGCGCGAGGGGCGCTCGCGCGCGCGTGATCGGGGGGCTATAAGGATCGTTGCGTCCGCATCAAGCAGCGACGGGCGCCATTGAGGAGGTTGACCCTTGAAGCGGACAATCCTGATCCTGGGAGCGGCGGCCTTCGCCCTCGCGGGCTGCGCCAACGAGACTCCGGCGCAAAAGCACGAGGCCGGCTGCATCGCCGGCACGCTCGGCGGCGCAGTCCTGGGCGGCGTCGTCGGCTCGGCCTTCGGCGGCGGCACCGGCCGCGCCGTCATGGCCTCGCTCGGCACGCTCGGCGGCGGCGTCGTCGGCCACAAGCTCGCCTGCGAGTGAGGAGAGACGCCATGCAGAAGCTCACCGCCTTCCTCGCCGCCGCGGGCCTGACCGCGCTCGCCGCCGGCGCCCTCGCCCAGACGGAGGCGACCCCCACCGCCGCGCCCGCGACGCCGCCGGTCACCGTCGATCACGTCACCGCCGCCGACACCAACAAGGACGGCAAGATCGACAAGGCCGAATACCAGAAGTTCATGGAGGTGACCTTCGTCACCTACGACGTGAACAAGGACGGCAATCTCGAGTGGTCCGAGGTCAAGGAGATCATCCCGGTCGCCGTCTTCAAGGCGGCCGACGCGAACGGCAACAACGCCCTCAGCCGGTCGGAATTCATGACCCAGGTCATGAAGGACTTCGAGGCCGCGGACCGCAACGCCGACGGCGCCCTGAACTGACGCGGAGGCGCGGGCGGCCCGCCGCCCGCGTCCCCCGAAGGCCGGCTCCCGCCCGCCCCGCCGGGACGAAATCGGTCCGGGCGGACACGAGCCGGACGCCCGGCCGCCGCCCCGCGTCCGGCCGGGACGGGACGAAAGGACGCGCCTTTCGTCCCCGACCCTTCGCGGCCCATTCGGCGCTGGATTTCCTGCGGGGACCCGCTAGCGTCGCGCGAGGTCCCCCAAGTCCCCGAGCCCGATGCAGATCTACCTGCCGATCGCCGAGACCTCCGTCAACGCCCTGCTTTTGCTCGGGATCGGAGGGATGGTCGGCCTGCTGTCCGGCCTCTTCGGCGTGGGCGGCGGCTTCATTCTGACGCCCCTGCTGTTCTTCCTCGGCATCCCGCCCGCGGTGGCGGTCGCCTCCGCCTCGAACCAGATCGCGGGGTCGTCCTTTTCGGCCTTCCTTGCGCACATGTCGAAGAAGAACGTCGATTTCCGCATGGGGATGGTGCTGCTCGCCGGCGGCCTGGTCGGGTCGGCGGCGGGGGTCGAGACCCTCGGCGCCCTGCGGCGCAGCGGCCAGTTCGAGCTGGTGGTCAGCCTGCTCTACGTGGTGCTGCTCGGCGCGATCGGCGTGCTGATGCTGGCCGAGAGCCTGCGGACCCTGCGGCGCAAGAACGACCCCAACGCCCTGCTGATCCAGCGCCGCCGCCACACCTGGGCCCATGGCCTGCCGCTCAAGATGCGCTTCCGCACCTCGCAGCTTTACGTCTCGGCCATCCCGCCCTTCGCCATCGGGCTCCTGGTCGGGATGCTCGCCGCCATCATGGGGGTGGGGGGCGGCTTCATCATGGTGCCGGCGATGATCTACCTGATCGGAATGCCGACCCGGATCGTCATCGGCACCTCGGTCTTCCAGTTCCTGTTCGTCACCGGCTTCACCGCCGTGCTCCAGGCCTGGAAGAATCAGAGCGTCGACGTGGTGCTGTCGGTGCTGCTGCTGGTGGGCGGCGTGGTGGGGGCGCAGCTCGGGGCCCGGCTCGCCCACCGGCTCCGGGCCGAGCAGCTGCGCATCCTGCTGGCGCTGCTCGTCATCGGGGTCGGCCTCAGGCTGGGGCTCGACCTGGTGATGGAGCCCTCCGAGCTCTATTCGCTTGCGGTGCGCTGATGCTGCGGGCCGCGCTGATCGCCTTCGGTCTCTGGGCCGCGCCCGTCCTCTGGACCGCGCCCATCCTCTGGACCGCGCCCGTCGCGGCGCAGGAGCTGGTGACCGGCATCTCGACCGAGAACATCGCCCTGACCGCGAACTTCACCGGCTCCGAGGTGCTGGTCTTCGGGGCGATCCGCCGCGACGCGCCGATTCCGCCCGGCCAGTCGCCGGTCGACGTGGTCATCACCCTGACCGGGCCCGACCGCAACGTGGTGGTCCGGCGCAAGGACCGCCGCTTCGGCGTCTGGCTCAACGCGGAGGAGATCGTGGTGCGCCGGGTGCCGAGCTACTACGCCATGGCGGGCACCCGGCCCATCGCCGAAATCCTGTCCGAGACCGAGCGGCTGCGCTACGAGATCGGCCTCGAGCAGACCGTGCGCCGGATGGGGGCGCATCCGGACGTGGCCGACGCCGCGCCCTTCGCCCAGGCGCTGGTGCGGCTGCGCCTCGAGGACGGCCTCTTCGTGGACAAGCCCGACGGGGTGGACCTCGCCCAGGAGACGCTGTTCCAGACCCGCTTCCGCCTGCCCACCAACCTGGTCGAGGGCAGCTATACCACCGACTTCTTCCTGGTGCGCGACAAGACGGTCATCAGCAGCGGCGCGATGACCATCACCGTGCAGAAGGAAGGGATCGAGCGCTGGCTCTACAACCTGTCCAGGCAGCGGCCCTTGCTCTACGGTCTGATGTCGGTCGCCATCGCGCTCTTCTGCGGATGGGCGGCCGCCTGGGCCTTCGCCTACGCGCGGCGCTGAACGCTTCGCCATCTCGGGCGTTGGACGGGCCAAGGACAGGAGGGAGACACATGGGCCTTTGGGATTTCGTGAAATCCGCCGGCAAGGCGATCGGGATCGGCGGCGCGGAGGCGGCGGAGGTGCCCGATCCGGCGGCGCTGAAGAAGGAGGTCGAGTCGCTCGGCCTCGACGCCAAGGGGGTGGAGATCAAGGTCGACGGCGACAAGGTGGTGCTGTCGGGCGCCACCCCGACCCAGGCGGACAAGGAAAAGCTGATCGTCGCGGTCGGCAACGTCGCCGGCGTCGCCAAGGTCGAGGAATCGGTCACCGCGGAGGCGGGCGGCAAGGAGCCGGTGTTCTACACCGTCAAGAAGGGCGACACCCTCTGGGCGATCTCGGAAAAGACCCTGGGCAGCGGCGCGCGCTACCAGGAGATCTTCGAGGCCAACCGGCCGATGCTGACCCATCCCGACAAGATCTATCCCGGCCAGGTGCTGCGCATCGAGACCTGAAGGCCTGGGCGGGCGGCGGACCTGAGGGGCCTTCGGGTTCAGCGGGTCCCGCGCCCGCCTGCATCCCGGCAAGGCGGCGGCAAAGACGGCCGGCGGTCACTCCGCCTCCGCCGTCAACCTGAATTCGCCCGTGGCGCGGCGGGGCAGGTCGTCGATCCCCAGCGGCGCGCGGGGCCGGGCGAGCGCATAGCGCGTGACCCAGTGCAGCCGTTCCTCCGCGCGGGTGATCGCCACGTAGGCGAGGCGCTTCCAGAGCGGCGCGCCGCCTTCCTCCCGCCCCGACCGGGCGGCGGCGTAGAGGTCGGGGGCGAAGACCTGCACCTCCCGCCACTGGGAGCCCTGGGCCTTGTGAATCGTCACCGCCGACCCGTGCAGGAACACCGCCCCCATGGAGGCGGCAGTGGGGATCATCGGCTCGGTCGCCCCCGGCGCCTCGATCTGGATGATGGAGGCGACGGCGATCTGCGGCTCCTCCGCCCCCGTCACGTGCAGCCGCGCGAAGCCGGGCCGCCGGCCGGGCCCGATATAGATCGCCTGCGCCCCCTTGGTCAGGCCGCGCGCCTCCAGATCCAGCCGCTTCTTGCGATGCTTCAGCGGCAGCTCGATCCCGTCGCAGACCAGCGGCTCCCCGGGCAGGAGCCCGTCCGCCGGCGCCCCGTGGGCCTTGCGGAAGGCGTCGATCAGGCGGATGCGCGTGTCGTTGCGCCAGACCAGCGCCGGCGCCCGCGCCATGGCCCCCGCATCGACCCGCGGGGCCATCACCACCCGGTCGTCGCGCCGGGCGACGGCCTGGAGCTCCTCCTCGAAGGCCTCGAAGGTCATGGCGGGATCGACCAGCGCATGGGCGAGGTCGATGATCGGATTGCCCTCGGCCTGGCGATGGACCCGGCCGAGCACCAGCCGCCGCTCCTCGGGGAAAGTGTCGAAGACCATGCCGCCGCCGCCCATCACCGGGGCGAGCTGGGCGGGATCGCCGAACAGCACCAGGGTCCGGCAGAGCGCCGACAGATCCTCGAACTGCCGCGGGTCGAGCATCGAGGCCTCGTCGATCAGGCCGATGTCGAGGGGCTCGTCCCGCCGCTTCCAGCCCTGGATGAAATCCGACCCCCGCAGGCCCGCGGTCGCCAGCGCCCCGGGGATCGAGCCATGGACATCGAAGGCGGCCTTGGCCCGGTCCAGCGCCTCCTCGGTCATGCCCTCGACCTTGGGCCGCTCGGCCTTGCCGGACAGCCATTCGGCGATCGCCTCGTAGTCGGGATGATAGAGGGGGGTGTAGAGCACCCGGTGGATGGTGGTCGCGGGCACCCCCCGCAGGCGCAGCACGTTCGCCGCCTTGTTGGTGGGGGCGAGCACCGCCACGGTGCGCTGCCGCCGTCCGCGCCGGGCCTCGTAGTCGCCGCTGACGGGCTCGACGCCCGCCGCCACCAGCCCCTTGACCAGATCGGCGAGGAGGACGGTCTTGCCCGACCCCGCGCGCCCCAGCACCGCCAGGGGCTCCTGCGGCTCCCCCTCGGGCAAGGTGGCGCCCGCCTCCACATCCACCCCGGCGCCCTGCAACGCCGCGAGGATGCGCGCCCGCGCCGCCGCCTGATCCGCCGAGAAGTCCACGCCGCCTCCGTTGCCGGAGGAAACCTTACCCGCCGCGTGGCGGGGGCGCCAGCGTCAGGCGGCGGTCGGGCGCGGGCCAGAGGGACGCTTGGGCGGAGCGCTCAGGCGGCGACCGCCTCGGCGCGGGCGGGGGCGAAGGCGTCGTCGAACCAGCGGGCGACCAGCGCCTCGGGGATGCCCGAGCGCTCGGACATGGCGCGGCGCGCCGCCTCGGTGAAGCTCCACAGGCCCACGGCGATGCCGGTCCGCCCGTCGCCGTCGCGGCCGAGCACGTCGGGGCCGAAGCCGATGCGGCCGTAGATCTTGGTCATGCGCGCGTCGAAGACGCCGAGCCCCTGCTCGATCCCGAAGCGCAGGGCGAGCTCGCAGCCCGCCATCATCAGCGCCGCCGCCACGCCGGGCCCGGCGTCGGGGGAGAGACAGAAGCGCGTCACCTCCCAGATCAGCGGGCTCTGGATGCGCACCCCGTCGGTGAGGTGCAGGAAATGCTCCGCCGCCATGGTCCGGCCCACGGTCGGCAGCGCCCGGAGCGAGCCGCCATGCCGGCCGCCGGCGCCCTCCCAGATGATGTAGAGCGGGTTCAGCGCGTCGTACTGGTCGCGCTCCTCGCCGGCCAGGTCGACGCTGACGTCCCAGCCGAGCCGGCGCTTGAACTGGTCGGCCCGGTCCTGGAACATGGTCTGCTTCAGGTAGGGATACTTGTGAAGCTCATCCCCATACACGAACCGGATCATCCTGGCCTCCTTAGGATTTCATGCACCAAGTAATAAGGCGCTAAACCCTAATGATGTCCGAGCGTGCGCCGCCTTGTGCTGCGCAGCAACAAGAGCGTTCGATGGAACTACTGGCCGCGCAACGGAGGGCTCGTTTCAGGCCTCGACTCTCAGGCCTCAGATCACAGATCTCAGGCCTCGAATTCCCGCGCCATCTCCTCCAGATCCTGCCTCAGGCTGTCGGCGAAGCTGCGCAGGACCAGGATGTCCCAGGCCTCGGGCCCGGTCCGGGTCAGGTGGGCGCCGATCGGGCCGAAGAGCGTCGCGGCCGAGGCGCCGATCGCCATCGCCCCCAGGTCGGCGCCCGTTCCCATGGCGAGCAGGGCCATGGCCGCCGGCCCCTCCACCGCGAGCCGCAGGCGGCCGTGACCCTGCTCGCTCACCGCAAAGCCCGGCAGGCGGGCGGCGAGCTCCGCGGCGTCGGCCGCCGCCGCGTCCAGCAGCAGCCACTGCCCCGGCGCGACGGCGCGCAGGCCGGGCAGGTCCGGCGCGGCCGCCCCCGGCGGGCCGAGCAGCAGGACCATGGGCCCTGCGGGGCGCAGGGCCACCGCCACCGGCGCCCGGGCGGCGGAATCGTCGGACAGGATCGCGTCGGACATGGAGCCTCCAGACAGGGGGCCTTCGGACAGGGGGCCTTCAGACATGGAGCCTCTCGTTCGCGGGGTCGACGAAGCAGGGCGGGCAGAGGGCGGCCGGCGTCATGGCGTCGCGCAGCGCGTCCCAGACCAGCACCTCCTCGCCGTGGCGCTCCGGGCCGCGCCGGACCAGCCCGAGGGCGATGACCGAGCCGAGATGCGGCGAGAAGACCGCCGAGGTCAGATAGCCCTGGTCGTTCGCGAGGGTCGCCGCGGCGCCCTTCTCCAGCACATGGGCGCCCGCGCGCAGGGTCGCGCCCGGGTCGAGCGGCCGCAGCCCCACCAGCGCCGGCCGATCCGGGTCCTGCATCCCCTCCCGCGCCAGCATGGCCCGGCCGATGAAATCCGCCTTGGCGGCGGAGACCATGCGGCCCATCCCGAGGTCGGCGGGCGTGACCGTGCCGTTGATCTCCGCATGGGTCACGTGGCCCTTCTCGATGCGCAGGACGCCCAGCGCCTCCGACCCGTAGGGCGCGATCCCGTAGGGCGCGCCGGCGGCCAGCACCGCGTCCGCGACGGCAGGACCCTGGCCCGCCGGGACCGCCAGCTCGTAGGCGAGCTCGCCCGAGAACGAGATGCGGAAGAGCCGGCCCCGCAGGCCGCTCCGCAGCCGCACCTCCCGCGCCGCGAGATAGGGAAAGGCCGCGTCGGACAGGTCGTCCTCGACCACCTGCGCCAGGGTCTCGCGCGCCTTCGGCCCCGCCACCGCCATCTGCGCCCACTGGTCGGTGGCGGAGGCCAGCCGCACGTCGAGCCCGGGCCAGAGCGCCTGGGCGCAGAACTCCAGATGGGCGAGCACCCCGGCGGCGAGCGCGGTGGTGGTGGTCATGACGTATTGACCTTCGCCCAGCCGGCTGGTCGTGCCGTCGTCGTAGACGCAGCCGTCCTCGCGCAGCATCAGCCCGTAGCGGGCGCGCCCGACCGGCAGCTTCAGGAAGGCGTTGCAATAGACCCGGTTCAGGAACTCCGCCGCGTCCGCGCCGAAGATCTCGATCTTGCCGAGCATCGAGACGTCGCAGATCCCGACCGCCGCGCGCACCGTCCGGGCCTCGCGGTCCACGGTCTCGCGCCAATGGGTCTCGCCGGACCGGGGGAAATGCGACGAGCGCAGCCAGAGCCCGGTCTCGACGAAGCGCGCGCCCTGCCGCTCCGCCCAGCCGTGCAGCGGCGACCGGCGGACCGGCTGGAACCGCCGGCCCACATGGGGCCCCGCCAGCGCCCCGAAGGAGACGGGCGTGTAGAACGGCCGGAAGGTCGTCGTCCCCACCTCGGCCGGGGTCAGGCCGCGCGCCTGCGCCAGGATGCCGATGGCGTTCACGTTCGACGTCTTGCCCTGGTCGGTCGCCATGCCGTTGGTGGTGTAGCGCTTGGCGAGCTCCACATGGCCGTAGCCCTCGGCGGCGGCGAGCCTCAAATCGTCGAGCTTCACGTCGTTCTGGAAATCGACATAGGCCTTGCCGCGCGGCGCGGGAACCGCCCAGAGCGGCGCCCCCTGCCCCGTCCCCGGCGCGCCCTCGACGGCCGCGAACTCGACGCCCCCCCAGCCCAGCCGCGCCGCCGCCCGCGCCCCGTCGGCGAGGCAGTCGGCGAGGCCCGCGACCCCCGCCGCGGCGCCGGCGGGCGCCAGCCCCTCCACCTCGGGGGCGAGGAAGGCGCCATGGGCCTCGGACCAGACCGGCCGGGCGCCGCGATGGCAGGCGAGGCCGATCGCCGGGTTGAAGCCCCCCGACATGGCGAGCGCGTCGACCGCGATCCGCTCCTCGCGCCCGCCGCGGCGGACGGTGATCCCGGTGATCGCCTTGCTCCCTTGGGTCCCGATCACCACCGCGCCGGCCAGCACCGGGGCCGCGCCGCGCCAGGGGCCGCCCTCGGGCCGCGGGTCGAGGATGGCGGCGACGCCGACGCCGGCCGCCTGCAGGTCGGCGGCCAGCGCATAGGCCGCATCGGTGTTGGCGAAGATCGCCACGCGCTTGCCCGGGGCCACGGCCCAGCGGTTGAGATAGGCGCGCATGGCGCCCGCCATCATCACCCCCGGCCGGTCGTTGCCGCCGAAGACCAACGGCCGTTCCTCGGCGCCGGAGGCGAGGATCGCCGCGCGCGCCGCGATCCGCCACAGCCGCTCCGCCGGGCGGCGGGGGTCGGGGACGGCCACATGCTTCTGCACCCGCTCGACCGCGCCGAAGACGCCCGAATCGTACCAGCCGAAGACCGTGGTCCGGGCGAGGATCCGAACGTTGGGCAGGGCGGCCAGCTCCGCCGCCAGCCGGGCGGCGAAGGCGGGCGCGGCCTCGCCCCCGATCCGCGCCGTCTCGGCGAGGAGCGAACCCCCGAGCCGTGCGCCCTCGTCGGCCAGAACCACCCGCGCCCCCGCCCGCCCGGCGGCGAGCGCGGCGGCGAGGCCGGCCGGCCCCGCGCCGATCACCAGCAGGTCGCAATGGGCCCAGGACTTGCCGTAGCGATCCGGGTCCGCCTCATGGCTCGCCCGGCCGAGGCCGGCGGCGCGGCGGATCAGAGGCTCGTACACCTTCTCCCAGAAGGACCGCGGCCACATGAAGGTCTTGTAGTAGAACCCGGCCCCCAGGAACGGCGACAGCAGGCCGTTCAGCGCGCCGACGTCGTGCTCCAGGCTGGGCCAGCGGTTCTGGCTCGCCGCCTCCAGCCCGTCATAGAGTTCCTGCACGGTGGCGCGGGTGTTGGGCTCGGTCCGGCCGCCGCGGCCGATGGTCATGAGCGCATTCGGCTCGGCCGATCCGGCGGTCAGGGCGCCGCGGGGGCGGTGATGCTTGAAGCCGCGGCCCATCAGCATCCGCCCGTTCGCGAGCAGCGCCGAGGCGAGCGTGTCGCCCTGCAGCCCGGTGAGGGCGCTTGCCGTCGAAAGTGAAGGCGAGGGGGGCGGAACGCTCGATCTCGCCGCCGGTGGGCAGACGCCAGGAGGTCACGGCCGCGCCTCCGCCGCATCGGCGACGCCCGCCACCCCATGGGTGGCGGTGTCGCGCGTCACCACCAGCCAGCGCCGGCAGCCGCCCGCGTGATGCCAGTATTCCCGGTAGGCGCCCCGCGGGTTTTCGCGCAGATAGACGTAGTCCATCCAGGCCTCGGGCCCCGCCTCCGCGGCCGGCCGGGGCAGGACGGCGCCCTTCACCCCGAATTCCTCCCGGGGGCGGGGGCCGCAATGGGGGCAGTCGATCAGGCTCGCCATGAGGTCCTCGATGACAGGGGGATGACAGGGGGATGACAGGGGGATGACAGGGGATCGTCAGTGCAGGTTCGGCTGGGCGCCCACGCCCTTCTCGTCGAGGACATGGCCCCGGGCGAAGCGGTCGAGCCGGAAGGCACGCGCCGTCTCCTGGGGCTCGCCCTTCGCGATCAGGTGGGCGAAGCAGAAGCCCGAGGCCGGGGTGGCCTTGAACCCGCCGTAGCACCAGCCGGCGTTGAGGTAGAGGTTCTCGCCCGCTCGGTCGATGATGGGCGATCCGTCCATGGACATGTCCATGACGCCCCCCCAGCTCCGCAGCACCCGCACCCGGGACAGGCCCGGGGACCAGCGCCACCCCCGCCTCGGCCACATGCTCGACCAGGGCGAGGTTGCCCCGCTGGGCGTAGGAATTGTAGCCGTCGATGTCGCCGCCGAAGACAAGCCCGCCCTTGTCGGACTGGCTGAAGTAGAAATGCCCCGCGCCGAAGGTCACCACCGTGTCGACGAAGGGCTTCAGCCCCTCCGACACGAAGGCCTGGAGCACGTGGCTCTCGATCGGCAGGCGCAGGCCCGCCATCTCCGCCACCCGGCTGGAGTTCCCCGCCGCGGCCAGGGCGAGCTTGCCGCAGCCGATGAAGCCGCGGCTGGTCTCCACGCCTTCGACCGCGCCGTCGGCGCCGCGGCGGATGCCGGTTACCTCGCAGTCCTGGATGACGTCGACGCCGCGGGCGTCCGCCGCCCGGGCGAAGCCCCAGGCCACCGCGTCGTGGCGCACCGTGCCCCCGGGCCGGTGCCACAGCCCCCCCCGGATCGGGAAGCGCGCGTCGTCGAAGTTGAGGAAGGGCAGCATCTCGCGCACCGCCGCCCGGTCGAGCAGCTCCGCCTCCACCCCGTGCAGCCGCATGGCGTTGCCGCGCCGGACGTAGGCGTCGCGCTGCGCGTCGGAATGCAGCAGGTTGAGGATGCCCCGCTGCGACACCATGGCGTTGAAGTTCAGCTCCTGCTCCAGCCCGCCCCAGAGGTCCATGGACAGCTGGTAGAACGGATTGTTCCCCGGCAGCAGGTAGTTCGCCCGGATGATCGTGGTGTTGCGCCCGACGTTGCCCGAGCCGATCCAGCCTTTCTCCAGCACCGCGACGTCGCGCACGCCGAATTCCTTGGCGAGGTAGAAGGCGGTGGCGAGCCCGTGCCCGCCGCCGCCGACGATCACCACGTCATAGCGGGGCCTGGGCTCGGGCGCGCGCCAGGCGGGGGTCCAGCCGCGGTTGCCGCGCAGGCCTTGGAGCAGGACGGAAAGGGCGGAATAGCGCATCTTGGGGCCTCCGGGGACGCCCCCTGCCTAGCCCCTTCCGCCCCGGCTGCATTGCACGAATGGGACGGATCATGACATGATCCGCCATGTCGCGTCCCAGCCCCGCCGTCAGCCAGCATGTCGGCTTCCTGCTCCTGCCGAACGTGGCGCTCATGTCGCTCGCCGCGGCGACCGAACCGTTGCGGGCGGCGAACCTGATCGCGGGGGACGCGCTCTACCGGGTCACGCTCTGCTCGACCGACGGCCGTCCGGTGGCGACCTCCGGCGGCCTGCCCCTGCCCTGCGCGCCCCTCGCCGGGCTCGGGGACCTGCACACGCTCTTCGTCTGCGCCGCGGGCGGGCCCGGGGACTGGACCGACCCGGCGCTCGCGCCGCAGCTGCGCCGGCTGGCGCGCGAAGGCGTCCGGCTCGGGGGCATCTCGGGCGGGCCCTACCTGCTCGCCGCCGCCGGGCTCCTCGCCGGGCGGGACTTCACCCTCCATTGGGAGCACGCGGCGACCCTGGCCGAGGCCTTTCCCGACCTCGTCCCCCGCCCCGCCCGCTTCGTGATCGACGGCGACCGGATCACCTGCGGCGGCGGGGTCGCGCCGCTCGACATGATGCACGCGCTGATCGCCGCGCGCATGGGCCCCGCTTTCGCCCGGGCGGTCAGCGACTGGTTCCTGCACACCGCCGTCTCCGAGCCGGGCGATCCCCAGCGCGCCGGGGCGGCGGAACGCTTCGGCACCCATCGCCCCGCCCTCCTCGCCGCCCTGGAGGCGATGGAGGCGGCGCTCGAGACGCCGCTGTCGCGCGCGGCCGTGGCCCGGGCGGCCGGGGTGAGTCCGCGCCACCTCGACCGGCTCTTCGCGGCCGAGTTCGGGACGAGCTGGGCGGCCGCCTACATGCGGCTCCGCCTCGCCCATGCCGCCCGGCTGCTGCGCCAGAGCCCGCTCTCCCTCGCCCAGGTCGCCTACGCCCGCCGGCTTCTCCAGCCCCAGCCATTTCTCCCGCGCCTTCCGCGCCGCCTACGGCGCGCCCCCCGGCGCCTGGCGCAGGCGGCTCGAAGCCGGCGGGCCGCCGCGGCCTTGACCAATTCTTTACCTCGTCGCGCGACATCTCGCCCGAGGCCGCAGCCGCGGCCGGGCGCGCAGGATGCGAGGACGGACCCATGGATCTGCCCGGGATATGTGGCGCTGACCCGCGCCTCCGGGCTCCTGAAGACCATGCAGGCCGTGGCGAACAACATCGCCAACGTCTCCACCACCGGCTTTCGCCGCGAGGGCGTGGTCTTCGCGGGAAATGGGTCCGTCCCTGCCGGCCGAGGGCGGGTCGGTGGCCATGACCTCCGCCCGCGCCCGCTACACCGCCCAGGACCAGGGGGCGCTGGTCGAGACCGGGGGCGCGCTCGACATCGCGATCGAGGGCGAGGGCTACTTCACCGTCCTCACCCCCCAGGGCGAGCGCCTGACCCGCGCCGGCGCCTTTTCCCGCAGCGCCGAGGGCGAGGTGGTCGATCCGGCCGGCAACCCCCTGCTCGACGAGGGGGCGGGGCGATCGTCATCCCCTTCGAGGCGCGCAACATCGGCCTCGCCGCCGACGGCACGCTGAGCGCCGACGGAGACCCCATCGCCAAGATCGGCCTCGTCACCGTCGACGACGAAAGCAAGCTG
>CBDEVG010000020.1:0-51215 GCA_965243535.1 Amaricoccus sp. | reverse complement strand
CGGTCGGCGGCGAAGGCGTTTCGCAGGGTGCGGACCATCGCCTCCTGGCCGATCAGATCGGCGAAGGTCTGGGGGCGGTATTTGCGGGCGAGCACGCGGTAGCCCGCGACCTCCGGGTCCGTCGCCTGATCCATGGGGCCTCTCGCTGGGTCGCGGGAGACTAGCCGCCCGGGCGGCCGGGGACAAGGCCGGGACAAGGAAGGATCGCCCCGGAGGCGGCGTCGCGCGCGTCCGGGGCGTCCCGCCGGTCAGCGCAGGACCAGCACCGGCAGCTTGGTGTGGGTGAGGACCTTCATCGTCTCGCTGCCCACCAGCACCGCCGAGAGGCCCTTGCGCCCGTGGGAGGACATGACGATCAGGTCGCAGCCCCGGTCCTCGGCCGCCTTGACGATGGCCTCGTAGGGATAGCCGGATTCGATCTGCACCCCCTCGATCTGCACCCCCGCCGCCGCGCCCTGTTGGGTGGCGGCCTCCAGGACCTTCTTGGCATGAACGTCGGCCTCGCGGGCGTAGGCCGTGTAGGTCTCGCTCAGCTGGCTGTGGTCGGCGGTCACGAAATGCCGCATCACCTCGAAGGGTTCGACCACGGTCACCACCGTCACCTTGGCACCGAGCCCCTTGGCGAGCTCGATCCCCTTGCCCACGGCCTGCTCGGCCAGCGGCGATCCGTCGGTCGGGATCAGGATATTGGAATACATCGGGGGTCTCCTCTACCTGGGCGGCGGTCTTGCGCCGCGTCCGCCGAGCTTATCGGCTTTGGACCCGGTGACGAGCGATGATCTCGATCAATCGCAAGCGATTTTATGAAAACCCGGAGGAGGGGAGGGGCGAGAGGCTGGACAACGACCCAAGCGGGGCTCGTTACGGCTGCTTCCTTCCGGACCTGACCGGGTTGGCGAGGCGCCTGCCCGCGCCAACCTCTCGCCGCCGCATATACGCCCCATCAGCCCCCTCGGCAAGAGGGCCTCGCGCCTCAGGGCGCGTGGCGCACCGCCTCGACGTTGTTGCCGTCGGGATCGAGGACGAAGGCGGCGTAGTAGTCCGGGTGGTATTCCGGCCGCAGCCCCGGCGCACCGTTGTCAGTCCCGCCGGCCGCGAGCGCCGCCGCATGGAAGGCGTCGATCGCCGGCCGGTCGGGCGCGGCGAAGGCGACGTGGATCGGGCCAGAGGCCGCGCCCGCGGCCTTGACCTTAAATGAGGCCGCGCCCGCGGCCTTGACCCAGAACCAGGGCTTGCCGTCGCGGCCATAGCCGACGTCGGCCGGCGGGCCCGCCTCGGGAAAGGTCATGACCCGCGCGACGCCGAGGGGCGCGAGCGCCCGGTCGTAGAAGGACAGCGACCGCGCCATGTCGCTGACCGTGACGCCGATGTGATCTATCATGGCCCAAGGCTAGCCGAGGCCCGGCGTCAGGGAAAGCCCTGGAAAAGCCCGCCCCGGAAAGGGTCCCCCCGGTTGCGCTCGGCCGCGGGCCGTCGCATGGTCGCGCCCGATCGACGGAGCCCTGCGATGCCGCCCGACTATCTGATGGAGACCGACGCCGACCAGCCGGTCTGCGGCGTGGACGAGGTCGGCCGCGGCCCCTGGGCGGGGCCGGTGGTCGCCGCGGCGGTGATGCTCGACCCCGCCTGCATCCCCGACGGCCTCGACGACAGCAAGAAGCTGCCCGCCCCCCGGCGCGAGGCGCTGCAGGCCGCGCTCGCCGGCTGCGCCCGGGTGGGCGTCGGCATCGCGAGCGTCGAGGAGATCGACCGGATCAACATCCTCGAGGCGAGCTTCCTGGCCATGCGGCGCGCGCTCGCCGCCCTGGCGGCGGAGCGGATCGGGCTGATCCTGGTCGACGGGAACAAGGCGCCCGACCTCGGCTGGCCGGCCCGGGCGGTGGTGGGGGGCGACGCCCGCTGCCTGTCCATCGCCGCCGCCTCGATCGTCGCCAAGGTCGCCCGGGACCGGATCATGCGCGACCTCGCCGCCGCCCATCCGGGCTATGGCTGGGAGACCAACATGGGCTACGGCGTGCGCGCCCATGCCGAAGGCATCGCCCGGCTGGGGATCACCGCGCACCACCGGCGGAGCTTCCGTCCCGTCCGACTGGCGCTCGACGGGGCGGCCCGGAAGGCCTGAGGCGCCAGATTCTGCGCGCGCGTGCCGGGGGCGCCCCTATACCTTGGGCAAGGCTCCTCCAGTAAGCTGTTGATTCATTTATCGTTTGACCGCGAATCACTTTTGAATCACATTGCCGGGAACCCTGCCGCCCCGGAGACGCTCATGCGCGATATCGTTGACCCCCCGCTCGCGCTCGACGTCGTGCATCGCGGCGACTGCCTGGAGATCATGGCCGCCCTGCCGGAGGGGTCGGTGGACCTGATCTTCGCCGATCCGCCCTACAACCTGCAACTCCGGGGGGACCTGCGCCGGCCGGACAACAGCCGGGTGGATGCGGTGGACGACGACTGGGACCGCTTCGCCTCGTTCCAGGACTACGACCGCTTCACCCGCGCCTGGCTCGCCGAGGCGCGCCGCCTGCTCAAGCCCGACGGGGCGATCTGGACGATCGGATCCTATCACAACATCTTCCGGCTCGGGGCGGCGCTGCAGGACGCGGGCTACTGGATCCTCAACGACGTCATCTGGCGCAAGTCGAACCCGATGCCGAACTTCCGCGGCAAGCGGCTGACCAACGCCCACGAGACGCTGATCTGGGCGGCCCGGTCGGAACAGTCCCGCCACGTCTTCAACTACGAGGCGATGAAGGCGCTGAACGAAGGGGTGCAGATGCGCTCCGACTGGCTGATCCCGCTCTGCACCGGATCCGAGCGGCTGAAGGGGGCGGACGGGGCCAAGGCCCATCCCACCCAGAAGCCCGAGGCGCTGCTGCACCGGGTGATGGTGGCCTCGACCCGGCCGGGCGACGTGGTGCTCGACCCGTTCTTCGGCACCGGAACCACCGGGGCGGTGGCGAAGCGGCTCGGCCGTCGCTTCATCGGCATCGAGCGCGAGGACGCCTATGCCGACGCGGCGGAAAAGCGCCTCGCCCGGGTCCGGCCCCTGGAGGCGGAGGCGGCCGCCGTGACCTCGGCCAAGCGCGCCGAGCCGCGGGTGGCCTTCGGGGTGCTGGTGGAGCGGGGGATGCTCGCGCCCGGCGAGTTCCTGCATTCGATGAACGGCCGCCGCCAGGCCAAGATCCGCGCCGACGGCACGCTGATCGCCGCCGACGTGCGCGGCTCCATCCACCAGGTCGGCGCGGCGCTGGAGGGGGCGCCCTCCTGCAACGGCTGGACCTACTGGCATTTCAAGAAGGACGGGGTCTATGTGCCCATCGACGTCCTGCGCCAGCAGGTGCGGGCGGAGATGGGCGACTGAGCCTCAGGCCGTTTCGCGCGGGCGAAGCGGCTTCGGGACCATTTCGCAGGCGGCCCTTCTACGTCCGGTCCGGGCGCCTGCCGGACGGGCAGGTTTTTCCCGAGTTCGACGCGCGCGCTCGCGGCGCGTCAGCGGACAGGCGCGAGGCTCGCCGGAGGCCCAAGGTCGCCGGGCAGGCCGTCCGCCGTCGAAACCCCGGCGACTGCGCCTCTCGCGCCACGGTTCCCGCGCAATCGACCGCGCAAGCCGCGCGGGCGGCTTGAAAAGACGGCCGCGCCTTGGCATCCTGTCTGACAGTCGTGCGACAAGACACGCGAGCAGATCGAGGCAGGTACCCCCGTGCGACCGAGTCGCTGCGCCGCCTTGGCGGCCCTTCTGCTTATCGCAGCCTGCGGCGGAGTGGAAAAACCGCCGTCGACCATCCTTGACGCCTGCCGGATGAAGACCGAGCGGCCGCACTGGTTCAAGGCGATGAAGCGCACCGAAACGAAATGGGGCGTTCCGGTCTCCGTCCAGCTCGCCACCATCAGCCGCGAATCGAGCTTCAAGGGCGACGCCCGGCCGATGAAGGTGGAGAAGGGCTTCTTCTTCGACCGCGAGGTGCCCCGCTCCTCGGCCTACGGCTACGCCCAGGCCATCGACGGCACCTGGGAATGGTACATGCGCGACACCGGCCAGCGCGGCGCCGACCGGGACGACTTCGCCGACGCCTCGGATTTCATCGGCTGGTACATGAACCTCAACCAGCGCGTGAACGGGGTCTCGACGCGGGACGCCTATAACCAGTATCTGGCCTATCACGAGGGCAAGGCCGGCTACGCCAAAGGCTCGTACCGCAGCAAGCCCTGGTTGCCGCCTGTCGCGCGCGACGTCCAGGTCTGGGCCCTGCGCTACGAGCAGCAGCTGGCCACCTGCCCGATCCGGTGATCCGCGCCGCCCCCCGGGCCGGCGCGAGGGGGGCGCGATGGACCGACTGACCGAAATGGAGGCCTTCGTCACCGTGGTGGACCACGGCGGCTTCACCGAGGCCGCCCGCCAGATGGGCCTGTCGAAATCCGCGGTGTCCAAGCACGTGGCGGCGCTGGAGATGCGCCTCGCCGTGCGGCTGCTCAACCGCACCACCCGGCGGGTCAGCCCGACCGAACTCGGCCTCGCCTATTACGACCGGGCGAAGTCCGTGCTGGCCGAGACCGCCGAGGCCGACGCCATGGTCACGGCCATGCAGGCCGCGCCCAAGGGATCGCTGCGCGTCTCGGCCCCGGTCAGCTTCGGCATCGGCCATCTCAGCCGCGCGGTGGCGAGGTTCCTGAACGCCTGTCCCGAGGTGGACGTGAACCTGGTGCTCGACGACCGCTTCGTCGAGGTGGTGGCCGAGGGGTTCGACCTCGCCATCCGCATCGGGCGGCTGGAGGACAGTTCGCTCAAGGCGCGCAAGCTGGCGGAGGCGCGGCGGCTTCTGGCGGCCTCGCCCGCCTATCTGGCGCAGATGGGAACGCCCCAGAGCCTCGACGACCTGGGCGCGCACCGGCTGCTGCACTATTCCCACTTGGCCGTCGGAAACTTCTGGCGGCTGCGCAGCGCCTCGGGCGAGGAGCGGCACATCCGCGTCGGCGGGCGGCTGACGGTGAACAACGGCGACAGCCTGATGGCGGCCGCCGAGGCGGATCTGGGGATCGCCCTGCTCCCCTCCTTCATCATCGGCGACGCGATCGCGGCGGGGCGGCTGGTGGAGGTCCTGGCCGACCGGCCGCCCGATCTGCTCGGGGTGCATGCGCTCTATCCGCCGAGCCAGTTCCCCCAGCCCAAGCTGCGGGCCTTCGTCGACTTCCTGGTGGAGCATTTCCGCGGCAAGGGGCCGGACCGCTGGGACTGACCCCGGCCCCCCGGCCGCGGGTCAGGAACGCAGGCGCCGGGGCGGGGCCGAGGTCCAGCGCCGCACCGCGCGCGAGAGGCCGGCGATGTCGGCGTAGCCCACTTCCAGCGCGATGTCGCCGATCCGGTCCTGGCTGCCGGTCAGCCGGGCCAGCGCCCGGTCGCGGCGCACCGAATCGATGAGCTCGGACAGGGTCGCCCCTTCCTCGCGCAGGCGGCGCTGGAAGGTGCGGGGGCTCATGAAGGCGAGGTCGGCCATCTCGCGCAGGCTGGGCTGGCCGAAATCCATCAGGCTCGGCAGCACGGTGAGGACCGAGTTCTTCAGCGTGCCGTCGCCGCGCGCCGTCGGCCAATCCTTGACCTGCGGCAACTTGTCGCGGGCGGGGCCCACGAAGGGGCGGTCGAGCATCGCGTCCGAGACGCCGATCCGCAAAAGCCCGGTGTCGTCGGCCTTCACCTCGCAATCCAGGCGGCTGCGCAGGTGGTCGAGCCTTGCCTCCGGATGGGGCATCAGCGCCACCCGGGTGAAGCGCGGCCCCGAGGCGGCGGTCCAGCCGAGCGCCGCGCGGATCAGCGCCGCGATGATCTGGTGGAGGACGTGGCGGGTCTCGGCGTCGAGGGGCACGATGTAGCGGTGGCGGAATTCGCCGCCGCCGGGGATGCGCTGAAAGGCGCAGGCCACATGGGTGTTCATGTGGGAAAGCGCCACGACAAGCCGTTGGAATCCCTCGCGCGGCGTCGCGGAGCGCAGCACCACCGAGCTGACCTCGGCCAGTTCGCCGGCGCTCTGGTCGCCGATGGCGCGCATGGGAAAATCGGCCCCCTCGCTCCGGCTCAGGTCGCGGGCGAAGCGCGCGACGGCGGCGAAGGGGATGAGCCGGTTCGGCGTGAGCTCGGGCGCCTCGGGCAGGCGGTTCGCCCGCAGGAGCGGCCCAGGATCACGCCCTTCGCGGCGAAGGGCGTTCACGATCGGCAAGACGCTTGCGGCGCGGATCAACGGTAGGGTGGCAGTCATCGGCGGCTCCCCGACGGCCGACGGCCCCAGAATGCGGGCGACGCCGACGCTGCTCGATTCCAGCAGCTTGTATGCCGCCGGGGAGCGGTCTGCCAAGAGGCGTTACGCTGCGGTCGCGCAGTCGTAACCCGGGCCCGGAGGATCGGGGTCCGGGAAGGCCGCGGCGTCAGTCGCGGGCGAGCAGCACGTGGTTGATGACGTGGACCATGCCGTTCGAGGCGCGGATGTCGGCCTTGACCACCGCGCCGTCGCCGATGACGTCCTTGAGCGGCTGGCCGTTCAGCGCCGTCATGGTCATCTCGGAGCCCTTGAGCTTGTCCGCCGGGATCGCGCCCTCGACCACATGGTAGAGCACCACGTCCTTCAGCTTGGCGGGGTTCTTCTGCAGCTCCTCGAAGACGCCCGGCGGCAGGGCCTTGAAGGCCTCGTTGGTCGGCGCGAAGACGGTGACGAGCTCCGCCTCGGCGAGCTGGTCGGCGAGGCCGGCGGCTTCGATCGCGCTCAGCAAGGTCGACAGGTCGGGATCCTTGGCGATCGTCTCGACGACGTTCGCGGCGAAGGCGAAGGCGGGGGCGACGGCGAGAACGGCCGCAACGGCGCCGCCGGCGAGAAACTGGGTGAGCTTCATGGTCTTGGTCCCTTGTGGAGCGCCCGGGACGCGCGGAATGCGCGGGCGTCCCGGGACGCGGCCGACTTAGCACGTGGCCCGGAGGCCGTGTTTTCCTCGACGCGCCAGAAGGTCCCATGATCGCGATTCCGTGTGGGCGCGTTTTGCCGCGCGCGCCGGAATCCGTCGCCGTTAACATTTTCTCCCCTTCGCGACTATGCGCGGGGGTCGTATTTCTTGATTCGACCGGCATCACGCCGGTCGGAACAAGACGGAGACAATTCGGTCATGAAACGAATCCTCACCGCCGCGGCGCTTGGCCTTGCGCTTTTCTCTGCCTCTCCCGTCGTCACCTTCGCCCAGCAGCAGACTGCGGACGCGGTGATGGACGGCATGGAAGCGCTCGGCATGAAGACCGAAGGGCTGGTGCTGACCGAGGAACAGGTGCTGCAGGTGGAGGCCATCCTGAACGGCTCAGACGACAATTCGGCCAAGGTCGCCAAGATCAACGAGCTGCTGTCGAAGTGACGCCGGCCTGGGGTCGGCCCGATGCGGGCCGTCCCCAAACCGCGGCCATCCCCGGACGGCACGCCGATCCGGCTCAGTCCTGCGGCGCGAGACGGTAGTGGTAGCGCGCCGTCTCCCGGAGCCCCAGCCGGTCGTAGAGGGTCCGGGCGCCCGCATTGGCGTCCGTCACCGCCAGCGCCAGGATCTCCGCTCCCCTGTCCCGCGCCCAGGCGGCCGCGGCGCGGGTCAGTCGCGCGCCATGGCCCGCGCGGCGCGCCTCGGCCGAGACCTCCAGGGCGTGGATCATCGCCGCCGAGCCCTGGAGGGCCGCGAAGGCGCAGGCGACCGGCCGGTGGTCGGTGCGGCCGAGGAGCCAGGTCCGCGGCCCCCGCACCCGCGCCATCACCGCCCGGCGGCCGGCGCCGATCCCGCCCGCCTCCCAGAGCGCAGCCATGCAGGCGAGGGGGCCGTCGCAGTCGATCGCCCGTTCGTCGCGATTCTCCGGGGCGAGTTCGGCGGCGGGACCCGCAAGGATCGTCGAGGCCTGGCTGAACGCCCAGCCCCGCGCGGCGAGTTCGTCGTCGAGCGCCGTCTCGCCGGGGCGGATCATCACCTGCGGCCGCTGGCCCCAGTCCCGCATTGCCGCCGCGGCCGCCTCGAGCCCCGCGAAGTCGCCCTCCAGGGTCGCGGCGGAGACCCGCGACCCGCCGCCCGCGCCGCGCCGCAGGGTCCAGGGCCCGAGGCTCCGGGTCTCGGCGGGGGGCCAGGTGGCGGCGATCAGGGCGAAGGGATCGGTCGCGAGGAGATCGGTCATGGCAGGATCTGGTCCGAAAGGCCGCGCCATCGACCCCGCGGCGGAAGGTCGCGCTCCGGATATGGGACGAAGCCCGGCCGCTCGGCAAGCCCGGGCCGGCGGCTGAGCGTCCGTGGCTCAGCGTCCGCGGCCGGAATGCTCGACGGTGCGGATGAAGACGTCGTTGTCGGCGCAGAGCTGCAGGATGCTCTTCGGCGGCGCAATGTCGGTGAAGAACCCGTCGAGGTCGGCCAGCGAGGCGATGCGCACCGGGGCCGCCATCTTGAACTTGGTGTGGTCGGCGACGAGGTAGCTCTTGCGGGCGTTCTTGATGATCGCCTGCGCCACCCGCACCTCGCGGAAGTCGTAGTCGAGGAGCGAGCCGTCCGGGTCGACCGCCGCCGAGGAGACGATGGCGTAGTCCACCTTGAACTGGCCGATGAACTCCGCCGTCACGTCCCCCACCAGCGCCCCGTCCGCCCGGCGCAGGATGCCGCCCGCGACGATCACCTCGACGTTCGGCGACTGGGCGAGGATGTTCGCCACGTTGAGGTTGTTGGTGATGACCATCAGGTTGCGGTGCTTGAGCAGCGCGCGCGCCACCGCCTCGGTGGTGGTGCCGATGTTCATGAAGACCGAGACCCCGTCGGGGATCTGCTCGGCCACCATGTGGGCGATGGCGTCCTTCTCGGCCGAGGCCAGGCTGCGCCGGTCCTCGTAGCCGAGGGCGATGACGCCGGAGGGAATCATCGCCCCGCCATGGACGCGGGTGAGCTGGCCGACGTCGCAGAGCTCGGTCAGGTCGCGGCGGATCGTCTGGGCGGTGACGTTGAAATGGGCGGCGAGCCCTTCGACCGTCACCTTTCCCGCCTCACGCGCGATCGTCAGGATCTCGGAATGGCGAAAGTTCTGGGCCATGGAGCCTCTTAGCCCCCTCGGGCACGGGGGCGCAATATCCTTGCCGGACTTCGCGGCGCCGGCGTCCCGGGCGGCGGCTCTCGGCGCCTAAGGCTTGGGCGGCTCTGCGTCGATCCGCGGCGCCTGCTGCGCGGGGGGCACGGGATCGAGGCCCGACCCGCCCCAGGGATGGCACCGGCAGATCCGGCCGAAGGCGAGCGCCCCGCCGCGCAGGGCGCCGTGGAGCTCCAGCGCCTCCAGCGCATAGGCCGAGCAGCTGGGCAGGTAGCGGCAATTGTGCCCGACCAGCGGCGAGAAGGTCAGGCGATAGGCCCGCACCGGCAGGGCGAAGAGCCAGGCGGCGGGGGTCATGCCCCGGCGCCCCCGGGCCTGACGTCCCCAGACCTGGCGTCCCGCGATTCCGCCCGACGCGCGCCGCCCTTGGGCCCCGGGTCCCGGCGGCGCTCCTCGTGGATCGCCTCGGTCGCGGCGGCTAGGTCGGCGACCAGCCGGTCGAAGGGCAGGGCGGCGGTCTCGACGGGCTTGCCGACCAGCACGTAGTCCCAGCCGGGGCGCCCCGCCACGACGAGGACCGCGCGCGCGGCGGCGCGCAGCCGGCGCTTGGCGCGGTTGCGGGCGACGGCGTTGCCGACCTTCTTGGAGCAGGTGAAGCCGACGCGCACGCCCTCCGCGGCCTCTTCCGTCGTACGACGGCGGGCCTGGAGGGTGAAGCCCTGCGCGGAACGCCTGCGTCCCCGCGCGGCCGCGAGGAAATCCGCGCGGCGGGCGAGGACGGTCAGGGAGCCGAGACCCAACGGTCCGGGCGCCGGTCTGGGCGCGAGCCTCAGGCCGACAGCTTCTTGCGGCCGAGGGCGCGGCGCCGGTTCAGGATGATCCGGCCGGCCTTGGTGGCCATGCGGGCGCGAAAGCCGTGACGGCGCTTGCGCACGAGATTGCTCGGCTGGTAGGTGCGTTTGGACATCTTGCGTCTCCTGCTGCGGCCGGGCTTTCCGGCCCGGGGCCCCAGGGGCGCCCGCGAATTCGAGGCCCGCTCATAGGGCGCGGGCGCGCGGAAGTCAATTCCGTCCGCGCGCGACGCCCCGCTTCGCGCGCCGGCCCGCCGGCCGCCGCGGCCGCGCTTGTTCGCGGCGCGGCGAAGGCATAGGTTGAGCGCCAGCCCAGCCTTCGGGAACAAGCATGTTTTTCAACAGCCTCTCGGGCCGAATTCTCGTCCTGACGCTCGTCTTCGTGGCGGTCGCCGAGGTGTTGATCTTCGTGCCCTCGGTGGCGCGGTTTCGCGTGGACTACCTCCAGAGCCGGCTGGAGCTCGCCCAGCTCGCCGCGCTCGCCCAGCTCGCCACCCCCGAGGAGGGGCCGGTCGCCCCGGCGCTGGAGCGCGAGCTGCTCAAGACCGCGGACGTGTTCAACGTGGTGCTGCGCCGTCCGAACGTGCGCGAGCTGGTGCTGTCCGGCGCGATGCCCCAGCCGCCGTCCGAGACCTTCGACCTGCTTCAGGCGAGCGACGTCGAGCTGATGCGCGACGCGGTCATGGTCTTTTTCGCCCCCGAGGACCAGGTGATCCGGGTGATCGGCCGGGCCGAGCTCGGGGCGCAGGGCGAGATCGAGGTGACGCTGACCGAGCGCCCCCTGCGCCAGGCGATGATCGCCTTCGGCCTGCGCATCCTCTATATCTCCCTCGCGGTGTCGCTGGCCGTCGCCGCGCTCCTGTTCGTGGCGGTGCGCCACTATGTGGTGAAGCCGATCCGCCGGGTGGTCGACCACATGGCCGCCTATCGCGACGCGCCCGAGGATGCGAGCGGGGTGATCGAGCCCGCGAACCGCATCCGCGAGCTGCGCGAGGCGGAAACCGCGCTGCGCGACCTGCAGCTGCAACTGACCCGCGCCCTGCGCCAGAAGGAGCGGCTGGCGGCGCTGGGCGGCGCGGTGGCCAAGATCAGCCACGACCTGCGGAACCTGCTGACCACCGCCCAGCTGCTGGCCGACCGGATCGAGTCGAGCGCCGATCCGGCGGTGCGGCGCACGGCGCCGAAGCTCGTCGCCTCGCTCGACCGGGCGATCAGCCTCTGCGAGCGGACGCTCACCTACGGCAAGGCCGAGGAGCCGCCGCCGGTGCTCGCCGACGTCGCGCTGCTGCCGATCCTGCGGGAGGTGGCCGAGAACGAGAGCGTGCCGACCGAAGGCCGCGTCGCCGTCACGGTGGAGGCGCGCCCGGGCCTCGCGGTGCGCGCGGACGCCGACCAGCTGTTCCGGGTGCTGACCAACCTGGCGCGCAACGCGGTGCAGGCGATCGAGACCTCGGGCAAGCCGGGGACGGTCCGCCTGCTCGCGGACCGCGCCGGGGACCGGGTGGTGATCCGGGTGGCGGACAGCGGGCCGGGCCTGCCCGCCAAGGCGCGCGAGAACCTGTTCCAGCCGTTCAGCGGCGGCGCCCGGCGCGGCGGCGCGGGCCTCGGCCTCGTCATCGCCGCGGAATTGGCCAAGGGCCACGGCGGGTCGCTGGAGCTCGAAGCCACCGGATCCACGGGTGCGACATTTCGCCTCGTGTGGCCGGCGGCGCTCGGGTCGCGCTGAATCGCTTCGTTTGTGTTCGCTTCGCTTGCCGCGGCGCAAAAATACGTTATCGTCGTTTCAAGGGTTGGGGCGGGAAAGCAGGACAGTTTGCATGGGGCCTAAGGAGTGGCGTTGAATGGTGCGTATCGCCGTACATGGCTCGTACTTCGTAAATAACTTTGGCGACACCTTGCTCGTCAAGATGCTCTGCGACAGGGCGGCAGAACAGGTGGGGCGTGAAAACGTCTTCCTCGCCGTGCCGGGTCATGCAGGGGAACAGGCGTCGATCGGATATCCGATCGTTCCGCCCGAGGCGCGCAAGGATATCGACTTGCTGTTGTATTCCGGCGGGGGATACTTCGGCGACGCGGCGGATTCGCTCTACGACCGCTACGTAGCGGCGCGGAAGCGGAGCACGCGTCACCTCGCCTGGCTCGGCGACTATCGCAACGCCGCCAAGGCGGTGATCGCGGTCGGGGTCGGGCCGATCGGCTTCAATCGCCAGGCGGTGCGGGATCTGTTCGGATCCTCGCTCGCGGTGCTGGTGCGCGATGCGGAATCGCACGCCTATTGCCGCAGCTACGGCTTCGCCGATCACAATCTCGGCCAATGCGTCGACATGGCGCTGTCGCTCGATCCGGTGGGCCAGGAAGGCCGGTCCGGGGTGGCGCTGCACGTGCCGGACATGGCGCCGCGCGATCTCGAGACGGTGTTCCGCGTGCTCGCGGCCTCGCCCGCCTGTCGGGGCGCCGACCGGATCGACGTGATCTACGACGCGCCCACCGGGCCGTCCGTGGGCGCCTTCGAGGCGGCGCTGCAGTCGGTCGCCCAGTCGGTCTTCGGCCGCAGCCTGCCGATCAAGCCCTATCCGGGGCTGGAGCCGATGCTGGCCGCGCTCGAAAGCTATGAGCTGGTGGTGACGAACAAGCTCCACGTGGGCATCGTGACCATCGCCAAGGGGGGGCGGGTGATCTCCACGCCCCACCACATCAAAACCCCCCGGCTCTATCGCCAGTTGGGCCTGTCCGACTATTGCGTGCCGCTGTCCTCGCTGACGCCCCAGGATCTGGCGGCGGCCATCGAGAAGCTGCCGGATTTCGCGCCGGACCGGGGCGTGATCGCCGAGGGCGTCCAGATCATCGAGGACACCGTGCAGCGGGTGCTCGACGAGATGCTGCGCCGCACCGCAAGACCGTTACAGGCGAGCCTCGCGGTCTGACCCGCGACCCCCGGAAACCTCCGGGGCCAGTCCTCCGGATCGCCGGTCGTCCCCCAGGGCGGCCGGCGATCCCGTTTTCGGGCCTCAGCGTCCCTCGAAGCGGGGACTGCGCTTTTCCTTCTGGGCGGCAAGGCCTTCCGCATGGTCGGCGGAGGCGAAGCAGGCCTCGATCCGCGCCCGCGCCGCGTCCGCGTCGAGCGTCCCGCGGCTCAGCTCCAGGATCGTCCGCTTCATGCCCCGCACCGCCAGGGGCGCAAGTCCCGCCGCGACCTGCGCCAGCTCCTCCGCCTTGGCGGCGAGATCCTCCGGCGCGGTCAGGTGGTCGAGGAAGCCCAGGGCCTTGAGCCCTTCGGCGTCGAAGGTCTCGGCCAACAGGAAGATACGCCGGGCCGCCTGCGACCCCAGCCGGTCGATCGCCCGGCGAATCCCGGCGGGGTCGTAGTGGATGCCGAGCCGGGCAGGGGGCGCGAAGGCCCGCATTCCTACCACCCCGATGCGAAAATCGCAGGCCAGCGCCAGCTCCACCCCGCCGCCGTAGACTCCGCCGTTCAGCGCGGCGATGGTGGGGCAGGGAAAGGCCTCGAGCGCGTCGCAGGCGGCGGTCAGCGGGTTCTCCGACCAGTCCTGTTCGGCGACGTCCCCCAGCGCCGCGCCGGCGCAGAAGCTGCGGCCGCGGCCCGTGAGCACCAGCGCGCGCAGATCTCGCCCGCTCCAGTCCTCCAGCAGGCGGCGCAGGTCGCGCATGGCGCTCTGGTCGAGGGCGTTGTGCGCTTCGGGACGATCGAGGGTGATGCGCCCGATCGGGCCGTCGATCCGGCTCAGGATCATGGAGATGTCTCGATGAATGGCGTCGCCTTCGGATAGCACCGCTTCGCCGCGCGCCACAAGGCGTCCGGCGGCGGGGCCGGCCGTCTCGCCGCGGTTGACGGGGCGGGGGGCGCTGGGGGAAGGTCGCTGCGGCCCGCAGGACGGGCGGGCGAACGCGAGGAGCGGCCATGACGGAAACTGTCGCCGGCGGGACCAGGGGACGGGACCGGCGGTCCATCTTGTTGCAGGAGGCGCCTTATCTCGCCATCCTCGCCCTGGCGGCGGGGGGCGCGGGCTATGTGAGCATGACCCGCCAGCCGATCCCGCTCTACTGGGACGGGCTCGCGGTGGTGATCGGCCTGGTCAGCGTCCTGACCGGCTGGTTCAAGTTCCACGACAAGGCGAGCCGCTGGCGGCTGGTCTGGACCCAGATCCTGCATTGGGCGGCCTTCCTGGGGGCGATGAACCTGGTCTTCCTGCCGAGCGTCCAGGCGATCCTGAACGAGGACGCGACCGGGTTGACGGTGCTGTTCCTGCTGGCGCTCGGCGCCTTCACCTCCGGGGTGCACACCAATTCGCCGCTGATGTGCGCGAACGGGCTGCTGATGGCGCTGGCGGTGCCGGCGATCGCCTGGCTCGACCAGTCGGCGCTGCTGATCACGCTGATCCTTGCGGTGATCGTCGCCGCGGCGGTCGCGGTCATGTGGTTGCGGTACCGCTCGGCGTCTTGAGCCAGGCGGAGCGCGCGCCGGGCCGGCGCGCGCGAGTCGCAAGCCGGGCGGCGGGCGGGGCGCCCGCAGCCCGGCGGGCGCCGCCCTTCGTCCCGGCCGCCCTTCGCTCCGTCGCTCGTCAGGCGGCGCGGATCAGGCGGGGACCGAGGCGCGCAGGGCTTGTGACAGGGCCTTCCAGCTGGCCTTGGGGCTGCGGTCGCGGTTGGCGAAGTCCACGTGGACGAGGCCGAAGCGCTTCTCGTAGCCGAAGCTCCACTCGTAGTTGTCGAGCAGCGACCAGATGAAATAGCCCTTCACCGGCGCGCCTTCGGCGATCGCCCGGCGCACCTGGGCGAGATGGGCGTCGAGATAGGCGATGCGCCCGGCGTCCTCCCGCGGCTCGGACGAGGCCATGCCGTTCTCGGTGACGTAGATCGGCAGGTTCCCCCCGGTGACCCGGGCGAGGTTGGTCAGGAAGGCGTGGATGCCCTCGGGATAGATCTCCCATCCCATGTCGGTCTTGGGCAGGGGGCCCGGGACTTCGACCAAGCTCGGCCAGGGCGCAGCGGGGTCGGGCGCGATCAGCTTGCGAGTGTAGTAGTTCACGCCGAGCCAGTCGACGGGGGCCTGGATGACGGGGAAATCCTCCTCCCAGCCCTCGGGCATGTGCGGCCGCAGTCCCTCCAGCGCCTCCTCCGGATAGCGGCCCTCGACCACCCCGCCGACGAACCAGCGGTTGTAGACGGCGTCGTAGATCGCGGCGGCCCGGGCGGCCTCGGGGCTGTCGTCGGCGGGGGCGGCGTATTCGAAGTTGAGCACGCAGCCCAGGTTCGACATGCCGTGGTCGCGCATCGCCCCGATGGCCCGGCCGTGGGCGAGCAGGACATGGTGCATCGCCCGGGCGGCGGCGCGGATGTCGCGCAGGCCGGGGGCGTGGTGCCCGATGAAATGGCTGAGCCAGGCGACGCACCAGGGCTCGTTGATGGTGGCGGTGGCGTGGAGCCGGTCGCCGAAGCGGTCGGCGACGACGGCGGCGTAGTCGGCGAACCAGCTGGCGACGTCGCGGTTGCGCCAGCCGCCCAGGTCGGCCAGCGCGGCCGGCAGCTCCCAGTGGTAGAGCGTCGCCCAGGGTTGCAGGCCGCGGGCGAGCATCCCGTCGATCAGCCGGTCGTAGAAGGCGATGCCCTGGGGGTTGGGCGCGCCGCGGCCTTCGGGCAGGATCCGCGCCCAGGAGAGCGAGAAGCGATAGGCGTCGAGCCCCGCGCCCTTGACCAGGTCGAGGTCGCCCTCCCAGCGGTGGTAGTGGTCGCAGGCGACGGAGCCGTTCTCGGCCCGGACCACGTTGCCCGGGGTGGCGGCGAAGGTGTCCCAATGGCAGGGGCCGGCGCCGCCGAAGCGGGATCCCTCGATCTGATAGGCCGAGGTGGCGGTGCCGAAGACGAAGCCCTCGGGGAAGTCCCCGCGGCGGAAGGCGAAGGCGAGAGGCTCGGTCATGGGTGTGGTTCCCGGGGGTTGGGCCCCGTCGAGAGGCCGATGGTCAGCTCCACCTCCCACAGGTCCTGGACATGGGGGGCGTCGGGGTCGTTGATCCGGGCGATCAGCATCTCGGCGGCCCGATGGCCCGCCGCCCGGATCGAGGAGCGCGTGGCGGTGAAGAGCGGCACCGCGCCCGTGTTGGGAAAGAAGCTGAGGTCGTCGTCATGGGCGACGATCGACACGTCGCGCCCGGGCGTCAGCCCGCGCTCCCGCACCGCCCGGGCGACGCCGAGGGCGATGGGGAAGGAGGAGGCGAGCAGCGCCGTCGGCGGATCGGGCAGGGCGAGCAGCTCGTGGGCCGAATCGGCGCCGAAGGGCTCGGTCATCTCGTCGCCGCGCAGCAGGGCGGGGTCGAAGGGCACCCCTCGGACGGCCAGGGCCTCCTCGTAGCCGGTCTGGCGGCGCCGCGCGAAGCTCTGGAACGCAAAGCCGTTGATGAGTCCGATTCGCCGGTGGCCGAGGTCGAGCAGCAGCTCCGTCGCCCGCCGGAAGGCGCGGCGGTTGTTGATGTCCACCCAGCTGTAGCTGTCCTCGGGCCGGTCGTCGCGGCCATGGGCGACGAAGGGCAGGCCGAGGCTCTGGCAGAGGTCGATGCGCCGGTCGTGCACCCGGGTCGAGGTGATGACCGCCCCGTCGACGGTGCGGCGGCGGGCGAAGGTCTCGTAGACCTCGCCCTCCTTGGCCTCGGGCACGACCGACAGGATCATGTCGTAGCCTTCGCGCGAATAGACCTCGCCGGCGCCGAGGAGGAAATCGGAGAAGATCGGGTTGATGACCTGGTGGCGGCCGAGGGAGATGACGTGTCCGATCGCCATGGACCGGCCGGTGGCGAGTCGCTGCGCCGGGCGGTTCGCCACGTAGCCGTGACGACGCGCCGCAGCCAGCACCCGCGCGCGGGTCTCGGCGTTGACCTCCGGATAGCCGTTCAGCGCCCGGCTGACGGTCGTGGCGGACAGGTTCAGGATGCGGGAAAGTTCCTTGAGTTTCATGCCAGGTGCTCCCAAACCGGTTTGAGACTAGCGCCCCGACTCTCGATGCTGCAACGCCATATTTTGCTATGCACTGCAAACTTCTTGACAGACTGACGGCGGGTAATCAGTCTGCCGCCATTCAAAGCGGTTTGAAGCCGTATGGGTTCCAGCTTGGCGATCCGGTGGGACGAGGGTCCCTCCGCGCCTCGCCGCGGAGGGGAGGATATGAGGATGAAGGCAGCTATCCTGAGCGGCGCGGCGGCGCTCGCCCTGATCGCCGGCGCCGCCGGCGCGCAGGATCTGAAGTTCAAGCCGGGCGAGGATTCGCGCTTCAACTGGAAGAGCTACGAGGATTTCTCCGCCTCCCATGACCTCAAGGGCCAGACGCTGACGATCTTCGGGCCCTGGCGCGGCGAGGACCAGGATCTGTTCGAAAGCGTGCTCGACTTCTTCCGCGCCGCGACCGGGGCGACGGTGAACTACTCGTCCTCCGAGAACTACGAGCAGCAGATCGTCATCGACACCCAGGCGGGCAGCCCGCCCGACATCGCGGTCCTGCCCCAGCCCGGCCTGATCGCCGACCTCGCCGCCAAAGGCGCGCTGACGCCGCTCGGGCCGGAGGTCGGGACCTGGCTCCAGGAGAACTACGCGGCCGGCGATTCCTGGGTGAAGCTCGCCACCTACAAGGGCAAGGACGGCCAGGAGGGGATCTACGCCTTCCCCTACAAGATCGACGTGAAGTCGCTGGTCTGGTACGTGCCCGAGAACTTCGAGGACGCGGGCTACGAGATCCCGCAGTCCATGGAGGAGCTCAAGGCCCTCACCCAGCAGATCGTCGACGACGGCGGCACGCCCTGGTGCATCGGCCTCGGCTCGGGCGGCGCCACCGGCTGGCCCGCCACCGACTGGGTCGAGGACATGATGCTGCGCACCCAGTCGCCCGAGGTCTACGACCAGTGGGTGACGAACGAGATCCCGTTCAACGACCCGCGGGTCGTGGAGGCGATCGACGAGTTCGGCTGGTTCGCCCGCAACGACGCCTTCGTCGACGGCGGCGCGCGGGCGGTGGCCACCACCGACTTCCGCGACAGCCCCAAGGGCCTCTTTACCTCGCCCCCGAAGTGCTACATGCACCGGCAGGCCTCCTTCGTGCCCTCCTTCTTCCCCGAGGGCGTGGTCGTGGGCGAGGACGCGGACTTCTTCTACCTGCCCGCCGACACGTCCAAGGATCTCGGCACGCCGGTCCTCGGCGCGGGCACCCTCGCCATGATCACGCGCGACACGCCCGCGGCCCGGGCCTTCATCGACTGGCTCGAGACGCCGATCGCCCATGAGGTCTGGATGGCCCAGTCCTCCTTCCTCACCCCGTTCAAGTCGGCCAACACCGAGACCTACGCCAACGAGCCGATGAAGAAGCAGGGCGAGATCCTGACCAACGCCACCACCTTCCGCTTCGACGGCTCGGATCTGATGCCGGGCAAGATCGGTGCGGGCGCCTTCTGGACCGCCATGGTCGACTATGCCGGCGGCAAGCCGGCCGAGGACGTGGCGACGAGCGTCCAGCAGGCCTGGGACGCCATCAAGTAAACCCCATCCAAGGGGCGGGACGCGGCCGGCGCCCTGCCGGCCGCGCCGGAGTCGGAGCGGCGCGCGGGCGGGCCGCAGGGGGAGACGAGGATGTACGCACAGCTGGCGGGCGCAGCGATCACCATCGTGATCGGCGTGGCGGGAGCCTTCGCCTATTTCTATTTCTCGAACTGGCTGCTCGACCGCGCCCTGCCGGCGCGGGGCGTGGCGCCCGAACAGGCCTCGCGGAACATCCTGCGGGCCGGGCTGATCCGGCCCTGGCTGTTCCTCGCGCCCGCGCTGCTCGCGCTGGGCATATACCTGGTCTATCCGGTCTTCGACTCGATCCGGCTCAGCCTGCACGACCGCTCGGGCGAGGCTTTCGTGGGGCTCGCGAACTACCGCTGGATGTTCGGCGACCAGGGCTTCCGCGAGTCGATCTTCAACAACTTCCTCTGGCTTTTGTTCGTGCCGGCCATGGCGACCTTCTTCGGCCTGGTCGCGGCGGCGCTCACCGACCGGATCTGGTGGGGCAACATCGCCAAGAGCCTGATCTTCATGCCGATGGCGATCTCCTTCGTCGGCGCCGCGGTCATCTGGAAGTTCATCTACGACTACCGCTCCGGCGACCAGCCGCAGATCGGCCTGCTCAACGCCATCTGGGTGGCGCTGGGCGGCGAGCCCCAGGCCTGGATCGCCGTCCCCTTCTGGAACAACTTCTTCCTGATGATCATCCTGGTCTGGATCCAGACCGGCTTCGCCATGGTGATCCTCTCCGCCGCCCTGCGCGGCATCCCGGAGGAGACGCTGGAGGCGGCGGTGCTCGACGGCGCCTCACCGCTCCAGATCTTCTTCAAGATCAAGGTGCCGCAGATCTGGGGCACCATCGCCGTGGTCTGGACCACCATCACCATCACCGTGCTCAAGGTCTTCGACATCGTGCTCGCCATGACCAACGGCCAGTGGCGGACCCAGGTGCTCGCGAACCTCATGTTCGACTGGATGTTCCGCGGCGGCGGCGACTTCGGCCGGGGCGCGGCGATCGCCATCGTCATCATGGTCCTGGTCGTGCCGATCATGGTCTGGAACATCCGCAACGTCCGGCGGGAGGGTCGGTGATGCAAAGCTCCTCTGAAGGCATCGTCGGCCAGAAGGCGACGCTGACCTGGGTCGTGCACCTCTCGGTGCTGCTCCTGGTGGCGCTCTGGACCCTGCCGACCTTCGGCCTCTTCATCTCCTCGATCCGGGACAAGGACCAGCTCGCCGTCTCGGGCTGGTGGACGGCGCTGAGCTCGTCCGAGCAGAACCTCACCGGCCGCACCGGCGATCCCGCGACGGCGGTGCAGCGGGACGGGGTCTGGGCGGTCGAGGGCCAGCTCTTCGAGGGTTCGGGGACCGTCACCCGCTTCGGCTGGCGGCCGAACCAGCCCACCGCCTTCGCCGCGGGCGAGACCGCCCAGATGAACGACGGCGAGACGCTGAGCGTCCAGGCCGACGGCGCCTATGTCTGGACCATGCCCGAACAGGCCGACGGTCGCGGCCAGCGCGTCTTCTACACCGCCTCCCAGCCGCCGCGCTTCACCCTCGACAACTACCGCGAGGTGCTCTCGGCCGAGGGGCTGACCCGCAGCTTCATGAACTCGCTGACGGTCGCCATTCCCTCGACCGCCATCCCGGTGCTGATCGCGGCCTTCGCGGCCTATGCGCTCGCCTGGATGGAATTCCCCTTCCGCGGCCTGCTGCTCGCCGTCGTCGTCGGCCTGCTGGTCGTGCCGCTGCAGATGTCGCTGATCCCGCTGCTCAAGCTCTATTCGGGGGTGGGGGCCTTCTTCGGAGTGCCGGCCAAGACCTACCTCGGGATCTGGCTCGCCCATACCGCCTTCGGCCTGCCGCTCGCCATCTACCTGCTGCGCAACTACATGGTCGGCCTGCCCAAGGACCTGATCGAGAGCGCCCGGGTCGACGGCGCCTCGGAATTCGAGATCTTCACCAAGATCATCCTGCCGCTCAGCTTTCCCGCGCTCGCCTCCTTCGCGATCTTCCAGTTCCTCTGGGTCTGGAACGACCTGCTCGTCGCCCTGGTGTTCCTCGGGGCGCAGGACGAGAAGCTGGTGCTGACCGCGCGCCTCGTGAACCTGCTCGGCAGCCGCGGCGGCAACTGGGAAATCCTGACGGCCTCGGCCTTCATCACCATCATCGTGCCGATCACGGTCTTCTTCAGCCTGCAGCGCTACCTGGTCCGCGGCCTGCTCGCCGGATCGGTCAAGTAAGGGAATCCCCATGGTTCTGACGGACATCGAGCCGCGCGAGGAGATCGCGCCCCAGCCGGATCGCGACTGGTGGCGGGGCTGCGTGATCTACCAGATCTATCCGCGCAGTTTCCAGGATTCGAACGCCGACGGCATCGGCGACCTCGCCGGGATCATCCAGCGCCTACCCTACGTGGCGTCGCTGGGGGTGGACGCCATCTGGATCTCGCCCTTCATGAAATCGCCGATGGCCGATTTCGGCTATGACGTCTCCAGCTACCGCGACGTCGATCCGATGTTCGGCACGCTCGGCGATTTCGACGCGCTGATCCACCGGGCGCATGAGCTCGGCATCCGGGTCATCATCGACCTGGTGCTGTCGCATACCTCCGACCAGAACTCCTGGTTCAAGGAGAGCCGCTCCAGCCGCGACAATCCCAAGGCCGACTGGTACGTCTGGGCCGAAGCCAAGCCCGACGGCACGCCGCCGAACAACTGGCTGTCGATCTTCGGCGGCTCGGCCTGGGAATGGGACAGCGAGCGGCTGCAATACTATCTGCACAACTTCCTCGCCTCGCAGCCCGACCTGAACTTCCACAACCCGGAGGTGCAGGACGCGCTGCTGGACGTGGCGCGCTACTGGCTCGACCGCGGCGTCGACGGCTTCCGCTTCGACACCATCAACTTCTTCTTCCACGACACCGAACTGCGCGACAATCCGGTGCTGCCCGAGGCCGAGCGGGACTATTCCACCGCGCCTTCGGTCAATCCCTACAACTGGCAGAACCATCTCTACGACAAGAGCCGGCCGGAGAACCTCGCCTTCCTGCGGCGGATGCGGGCGCTGATGGACGAATACCCCGCCATCGCCGCGGTGGGCGAGGTGGGCGACGCCCAGCGGGGCCTGCAGATCGTCGGGGAATACACCTCCGGCGGCGACAAGGTGCAGATGTGCTACGCCTTCGAGTTCCTGTCCGGGACCGAGCCGCCGACCGGCCTGCGCTTCGCCGAGGTGCTGCGCAAGTTCGACGAGGCGGCGCCCGAGGGCTGGGCCTGCTGGGCCTTCTCCAACCACGACGTCGAGCGGCACCTCTCCCGCTGGCGGCTGGGCCCGGAGCAGGGGCGGCTCTATCTCGGGGTGCTCGCGGCGCTCAAGGGCTCGATCTGCCTCTACCAGGGCGAGGAGCTCGGCCTGACCGAGGCCTACGTGCCCTTCGAGGACCTGCGCGATCCCTATGGCATCCGCTTCTGGCCCAAGTTCCGCGGCCGCGACGGCTGCCGCACCCCCATGCCCTGGGCCTCGGACAACACCTATGCGGCTTCTCCGAGGTGAAGCCCTGGCTGCCGGTGGCCGTCGACCACCTCACCCATGCGGTGGCCCTCCAGGACCATGACGAGGCCTCGCTGCTGGCCTTCTATCGCCGGATGCTCGCCTTCCGCCGCAGCCGGCCGGCCTTCGCCAAGGGGGATTTCCGGCTGGTCGACGCCTCCGACCGCCACCTCGCCTTCACCCGCAGCCACAAGGGCGAGACCCTGCTCGCGGCCTTCAACCTCAGCGACGGGCCTTTGCGCCTGACCCTGCCGAAGGGGGAGTGGACGGTCACGCCGGACTCGCCCTTCGCCGCCGAGATCGAGGGGAGCGAGGTCGCGCTCGCCCCCTTCCAGGCCCTTTTCGCCGACCGGCGTTCATAATCGGGAGGAATCCATGGCCTCGCTGCTGATGCGAAACGTCGCCAAGTCCTATGGGCCGGTCGATGTGCTGCGCAACATCAACCTCGACATCAAGACGGGCGAGCTGATCGTATTCGTCGGCCCTCCGGCTGCGGCAAGTCCACGCTCCTGCGGATGATCGCGGGGCTGGAGCGGATCACCGGCGGCGACTTCATGATCGACGGCGTGCGGATGAACGAGACGCCCCCGGCGCAGCGGGGCATCGCCATGGTGTTCCAGTCCTACGCGCTCTATCCGCACATGACGGTGCGCGACAACATGGCCTTCGGCATGAAGATCGCCAAGAAACCCGCGGCGGAGGTGAACGCCGTGGTCGAGAAGGCGGCCAAGATGCTCCAGCTCACCCCCTATCTCGACCGCCTGCCCAAGGCGCTCTCGGGCGGGCAGCGCCAGCGCGTGGCGATCGGCCGGGCGATCGTGCGCGACCCCAAGGTCTTCCTCTTCGACGAGCCGCTCTCGAACCTCGACGCCGCGCTGCGCGTGGCGACCCGGATCGAGATCGCCCAGCTCAAGGAGCGGATGCCGAACTCCACCATGATCTACGTGACCCACGACCAGGTGGAGGCGATGACGCTCGCCAGCCGCATCGTCGTGCTCTCGGCCGGCAACATCGAGCAGGTGGGCGCGCCGCTCGAGCTCTACGAGCGGCCGGCGAACATCTTCGTCGCGCGCTTCATCGGCTCGCCCGCCATGAACATCCTGCCCGCCAAGGTCGTCGAGACCGGCGAGCGGGCGGGGGTCCAGCTCCCGTCGGGGAGCGTCGTCCACCTCGACATCCCGCTCCCCGGCGCGGCGATGGGCGAGACGGTGAGCCTCGGCGTCCGGCCCGAGGACATGGTCCCGACCGACGGCGAGACCATCTTCGCGGGCAACATCGCCCTGGTGGAGGCCCTGGGCGAGAACACCGTCCTCTATTTCGAGACCGAGTCGGGCAAGGACCCCTTCATCGCCAAGCTGCCCGGCATCCAGAAGTTCGATCGCGGCCAGACCGTGCGCCTCGGGGCGGACCGCGCAAAGCTCCACCTCTTCGACGCCGCGGGAAAATCGCTCCTCTACCGCTGAGCCCTCACGCCGCCCCTTGCGCAGGGGCGGCGTTTTCGTTTTTGGTTGCGACGCAGCAAATCGAACTTAACCCTTGCGCATTCGCGCGGAATCGAATAAATCAACTTTCGTGACAAATCCGCGGCGCAAGCGGAGGCGCGAAGGGGAGGACGGCGAATGTTCCTGGTCTGCGGCGAAGCCCTGTTCGACTTCTTCCTGGAGGGGGAGGCCGGTCCCGCCCAGGCGACCTTCGCCGCCCGGGTCGGCGGCTCGCCCTTCAACGTGGCCATGGGCCTCGCGCGGCTCGGCCAGAAATCCGGCCTGCTGACCGGCCTTTCCGGCGACATGCTCGGCCGCCGCGTCTCCGAGGTCCTGGCGGCGGAGGGGGTCTCCGACGCCTATGCGGTGCGCACCGACCGGCCGACCACCATCAGCCTGGTCGGCCTCGATCCCGCGGGGGTGCCGGAATACCAGTTCTACGGCAACGGCTCCGCCGACACCGGCGTCGCGCCCGCCGACCTGCCCGAGCTCGGGCCCGAGGTGACGGGCCTGCATTTCGGCTCCTACTCCCTCGCCGTCGCCCCGGTCGCCGACGCCTTCGCGGCCCTGGCGCAGAAGGAGGCGGGGCGCTTCATCTCGATCGACCCGAACGTGCGGGCCACCATCGTCCCCGACATGGCGGTCTGGCGCGCCCGGCTCGACGCGCTCTATCCGCTGGCGAACCTGGTCAAGATCAGCGCCGAGGATCTGGAGCAGCTCCATCCCGGCATGACGCCGGAGAATTTCGCCGCCGACCGCTTCGCCCAAGGGGCGCAGCTCGTGGTGGTGACCGACGGGGGCGAGGCCGCCCACGGCTTCACCGCCTCCGGCCACGCCGCCTCCGCGACGCCGCCCAAGGTCACGGTGATCGACACCGTGGGCGCGGGCGACACCTTCCAGGCGGCGCTGCTCGCCCGGCTCCTCTCCCATGCGGAAGGTCCCGCCGCGGCGATCGCCTCGCTTGACCAGAGCGCCCTGCACGCGACACTTGACCATGCCGCCCGGGCGGCTGCGATCACCTGCGCCCGCAGGGGCGCCGACCTGCCTTTCGCCGTCGAACTGACGCCCGCCTGAGGAATCCCATGGTCTCGACCGTCATCCCCGTCCAGCCGTTCGACCTCGTGATCTTCGGGGGCACCGGCGACCTTGCCAAGCGCAAGATCCTGCCGAGCCTCTACCGCCGCCTGGCGGTCCACCAGATCCCCGACGGCTCCCGCATCATCGGCGCCGCCCGCAGCGACATGTCGGGCGAGGACTTCCGCAAGCTCACCCGCGAGGCGCTCGACGAATTCGTCGAGCCGCATTTGCGGAACCCCGCGCTGTTCGACCAGTTCCTGGACATGATCGACTATGTCCACGTGGACGCCGGCGGGTCGGACGGCTGGTCCGACCTCGCGGCCAAGCTCAACGAGCGGCCGGACGTGGTGCGCGCCTTCTACCTCTCCGTCGGCCCCGCGCTCTTCGGCCCCATCGCCGAGAAGCTCGCCGAGGCCGGGGTCGCGACGCCGGGCAGCCGGATCGTGGTGGAAAAGCCGCTCGGCAAGGACCTCGCCTCGGCCAGGGCCCTGAACGCCCAGCTTTCCAAGCACTTCGACGAAAGCCAGATCTACCGGATCGACCACTATCTCGGCAAGGAGACGGTTCAGAACCTGATGGCGATCCGCTTCGCCAACGCCCTCTTCGAGCCGCTCTGGAACGCCCGCTACGTCGACCACGTCCAGATCACCGTGGCGGAATCGATCGGCGTCGCCGGCCGGGGCGAATACTACGACAAGTCGGGCGCCATGCGGGACATGGTGCAGAACCACCTGATGCAGCTCCTCTGCCTCACCGCCATGGAGCCGCCGGCGCATTTCGAGCCGAACGCCGTGCGCGACGAGAAGCTCAAGGTGATCCGCAGCCTCGACCCGCTCAAGCTCTCGGACACCGTGCGCGGCCAGTACCGCGCCATGGGCAAGGGCAAGAGCTACCTCGAGGACGTGAAGAACCCGGCCTCGCGCACGGAAAGCTTCGTCGCCATCCGCGCCCATATCTCCAACTGGCGCTGGGCGGGGACGCCCTTCTACCTGCGCACCGGCAAGAAGCTCGGGGCGCGGCTGTCGGAAATCGCCGTGGTCTTCCGCGACCCGCCTCATTCGATCTTCCCCAAGGTCGAGGACCTGCGCGGCAACGCCCTCATCATCCGCCTCCAGCCCGACGAGGGCATCACCATGCGGGTGACCATCAAAGAGCCGGGGCCGGGGGGGATGCGCCTGACCGAGGTTCCGCTCGACATGACCTTCACCGACGCGCTCGGCGAGGAGGGCGCCATGCCCGAGGCCTACGAGCGCCTCATCATGGACGTGATCCGCGGCGACCAGACGCTCTTCATGCGCGGGGACGAGGTCGAGGCCGCCTGGGCCTGGACTGACCCGATCATCAGCGCCTGGTCCGAGAGCGGCTCCAAGCCCCAGCCCTACGACCCGGGCAGCGCCGGCCCCATCGACAGCTACAAGCTCACCTCGGCGGCCGGGCACCTCTGGCGGGAGATCGCCGCATGATCGACGTCGCCCGCCAGGACTATCCCGACCGGGACACGCTGATGCGCAGCCTCGCGGAGCTGGTCGCCGACCAGCTCCGCGCGGCCCACGCCACGAAAGGCCGCGCCAGCCTCGCGATCCCGGGCGGCACCACTCCGGGGCCCTTCCTCACCGCGCTTTCCGAGGCGGATCTCGTCTGGTCCGAAATCGACGTCCTCCCCACGGACGAGCGCCAGGTCTCCGAACTCAGCCACCGCTCCAACGCCCGGCTGATCCGCGAGACCCTGCTGCGCGGCCCCGCGGAGGCGGCGCATTTCATCCCGCTCCAGGACGGCGCGCGCAAGATCGAACCGATCCTGCCGCTCGACGTGCTGGTGCTGGGGATGGGGGCGGACATGCACACCGCCTCGCTCTTTCCCGGCGCGCCGCAGCTCGGCGCGGCGCTGGCCGAGGGCGCGCCGCCCCTGATGGAGATCGCGCCGCCCAGCCAGCCGGAAAAACGCATCACCCTGACCGGGCCGGTCATCGCCGGCGCTTCGGTCATCCACGTGCTCATCACCGGGGCCGACAAGCTCGCCGCGCTCGAGACCGCGCTGCAGGAGGGTCCCGTCGCCGCCGCCCCGATCCGCGTGGCGCTGACCGCGCCCTGCCCGGTGACCGTGCACTACGCCGACTGATCCCAACCGACGAAAGGGGAGGGAGCCCATGAGCCTGAACGCCACCGTCGCCCGCGTCACCGACCGTATCAAAGACCGGTCGCGCACGCCCCGCGGCCTCTATCTCGAGCGCATGGCCCGGGCCCGGGACGAAGGCCCCCGCCGCGCGCACCTCGCCTGCGGCAACCAGGCCCATGCCTACGCCGCCATGCCCGACGCCGACAAGGCGGCGCTGGCCGTCGGCTCCGCCGGCAACATCGGCATCGTCACCGCCTTCAACGACATGCTCTCGGCCCACCAGCCCTACGAGCGCTACCCGGACCTGATCCGCGCCGCGGCCCGCGCCGTGGGCGGCACCGCCCAGGTGGCCGGCGGGGTCCCCGCCATGTGCGACGGCGTGACCCAGGGCCAGGCGGGGATGGAGCTCAGCCTCTTCTCCCGCGACGTCATCGCCATGGCGGCCGGCATCGCCCTCAGCCACAACACCTTCGACAGCACCGTCTACCTCGGCGTCTGCGACAAGATCGTGCCGGGCCTTGTCATCGCCGCGGCGACCTTCGGCCACCTGCCGGCGGTCTTCCTGCCGGCGGGCCCGATGACCTCGGGCATCCCCAACGACCAGAAGGCCAAGGTCCGCCAGCAGTTCGCCGCCGGCGAAGTCGGCCGCGACAAGCTGATGGAGGCCGAGATGGCCTCCTACCACGGGCCCGGGACCTGCACCTTCTACGGCACCGCGAACACCAACCAGATGCTGATGGAGTTCATGGGCCTGCACCTGCCGGGCTCCTCCTTCGTCAACCCGAACACGCCGCTGCGCGACGCGCTGACGGTGGAGGGGGCCAAGCGCGCGCTCGCCATTTCCGCGCTCGGCAACGAATACACCCCCGTCGCCGACATCCTCGACGAACGGGCCTTCGTGAACGGCATCGTCGGGCTCAACGCCACCGGCGGCTCGACCAACCTGCTCATCCACCTGATCGCCATGGCCCGCGCCGCGGGCGTCCTCCTCGACTGGGAGGATTTCGCCGAACTCTCGGACGTCACGCCCCTGATGGCGCGGGTCTACCCGAACGGCCTCGCGGACGTGAACCATTTCCACGCGGCCGGCGGCCTCGGCTTCCTGATCGGCGATCTGCTCGACGCGGGCCTGCTCCACGACGACACCCGCACCGTGGCGGGCGACGGCCTCGCCCGCTACACCCAGGAGCCGAAGGTGATCGGCGGCGAACTGGTCTGGGAGGCGGGCACGACCCATTCCCTCAACGACAAGATCGTCCGCCCCGCCTCCGACCCCTTCGCCCCCACCGGCGGCACCCGGCGGCTCAAGGGCAACCTCGGCACCGGGGTGATGAAGGTCTCGGCCGTCGCCCCCGAGCGCCAGGTGATCGAGGCCCCGGCCCGGGTCTTCCACGACCAGGACGAGGTCAAGGCCGCCTTCAAGGCGGGCGAGCTCACCGGCGACATGGTGGTGGTCGTCCGCTTCCAGGGCCCGAAGGCCAACGGCATGCCGGAGCTGCACAGCCTGACGCCCATCCTCGCGGTCATGCAGGACAAGGGGCTGAAGGTCGCGCTGGTGACCGACGGCCGCATGTCCGGCGCCTCCGGCAAGGTGCCCTCCGCCATCCACGTCTCGCCCGAGGCGCTCGACGGCGGCCCGCTCGCCCGGCTGCGCGACGGGGACGTGGTGCGGGTCGACGCGGTGGCGGGCACGCTCGACGTGCTCGACCCCGCCGTCCTCGACCGCGAGAACGTGCGCCCCGACCTCTCGGCCAACGAACACGGGGTGGGGCGCGAGCTCTTCGCCGCCTTCCGCCGCCACGTGGGCCCGGCCGAGGCCGGCGCGACCCCGCTCTTCGCGCTGTGACCGATGTCGCCACCCTCGCCGAGCTGGAGGCGCTCTACGGCGCCCCCGGCCGGGCCTCCTTGGTCAAGGTCGCGGACCGGATCACCCCGGAGTACCGCGCCTGGATCGAGGCCTCGCCCTTCTGTGCCCTGGCGACCGCGGGGCCCGAAGGGCTCGACGTCTCGCCCCGGGGCGACCGGGGCCACGTGGCGACGGTGCTCGACGAGCGCGCCATCGCCATCCCCGACCGCCGCGGCAACAACCGGCTGGACACGCTGCGCAACCTGATCGCCGATCCGCGCTGCGCGCTGCTCTTCCTCATCCCCGGCCAGGGGGTGACGATCCGGGTGAACGGCGCGGCGCGCGTCAGCGTCGACCCCGACCTGCTCGCCCGGTTCGAGACCGAGGGCCAGCGCCCCCGCAGCCTGTTGATCGTGACGGTCCGCGAGGTCTATTTCCAATGCGCCCGGGCGGTGATGCGCTCCGGGCTCTGGGAGGCGGAAAGCCCCCCGGACCTTCCCAGCCTCGGCTCGATCCTCGCCGCGCTCAGCGACGGGACCGAGGGCGGGGCGGACTACGACGCCGGCGCGCCCGAGCGCGCCCGCCGCACCCTCTGGTAGACAGGAGCCTTCGATGACCCCCGAGGAAGCCTCTCGCAAGTCCCGCGAGCTCTGCGGGCTCGCCCCCGTGATCCCGGTGCTGGTGATCGAGGACATCGCCCACGCCCGGCCCCTGGCCGAAGCCCTGGTCAAGGGCGGCCTGCCGGTGCTGGAGGTGACGCTGCGCACCGCCTGCGCCCTCGAGGCCATCGAGGAGATGGCCAAGGTCGAGGGCGGCGTCGTCGGCGCGGGCACCCTGCTCAAGCCCAAGGACGTCAAGGCCGCCGTCAAGGCCGGCGCGCGCTTCGGCGTCTCCCCAGGCGTGACCCGGCGGCTGGCCGAATCCTGCGAGGACCACGACCTGCCGCTGCTCGGCGGGATCGCCACCGTGACGGAGGCGATGCGCATGCTCGACCGCGGCTACGAGGTCTGCAAGTTCTTCCCGGCCGAGGCGAACGGCGGGGCGAAGGCGCTGAAGTCCTTCGCCGGTCCGCTGCCGCAGGTGAAGTTCTGCCCGACGGGCGGCGTCACCCTCCAGAACGCCCCCGACTACCTGAAGCTGCCGAACGTGCTCTGCGTCGGCGGGTCCTGGGTCGCCGACGCCAAGCTGATGGCCGAGGGCCGCTGGGACGAGATCGAGGCGCTGGCCCGCGCCGCCGCCGCGCTGCCGAGGGGCTGAGCATGACCGACATCTGGACCGAGCTCGCCAAGGCCGGCGAGGCCGCCGAGGGCCGCCGCATCCTGAGCCTGTTCGAGAAGAACCCCGACCGCTTCCGGGAATTCTCGGTCTCGCTCGACGACATGCTGTTCGACTTCTCCAAGACGAACATCGACGCCCATTCCCTGACCCTGCTGCTGGAGCTCGCCGCCTCTTCCGGCATGCCCGAGCGCCGCGACGCCATGTTCCGCGGCGACCCGATCAACCTCACCGAGGGCCGCGCCGTCCTCCACACCGCGCTCCGCAACCGCTCCGGCGCGCCGGTCTATGTGGAAGGCCACGACGTGATGCCGGAGGTCGAGGCGGTCCTCGCCCGCATGGCCGACTTCGCCTCCGCCGTCCGGGACGGCGCCGTCGGCGGCAAGGGCGGCCGCTTCACCGACGTGGTCAACATCGGCATCGGCGGCTCCGACCTCGGGCCCGTGATGGCGACGCTGGCGCTCGCGCCCTATGCGGACGGGCCGCGGCTCCACTACGTTTCGAACGTCGACGGCGCCCATGTCCACGACGTGCTCGCGCCCCTCGACCCGGCCACGACGCTGGTGATCGTCGCCTCCAAGACCTTCACCACCATCGAGACCATGACCAACGCCCGGACCGCCAAGGCCTGGCTGGAAAAGGCGCTCGGGTCCTCGGACGGCCATTTCGCCGCCGTCTCCACCGCGCTCGACAAGACCGCGGCCTTCGGCGTCGATCCGGCCCGGGTCTTCGGCTTCTGGGACTGGGTCGGCGGGCGCTATTCCGTCTGGGGCGCGGTCGGCCTACCGCTGATGATCGCCATCGGGCCGGAGCGATTCAGTGAGTTCCTCGACGGCGCCCACGCCATGGACCGCCACTTCGCCACCGCGCCGCTGCCGCAGAACATGCCCGTCCTGCTCGGGCTGGTGGGCATCTGGCACCGCAACGTCATGGGCTACCCGAGCCGCGCCATCCTGCCCTACGACCAGCGCCTGTCGCGCCTGCCCGCCTATCTCCAGCAGCTCGACATGGAATCGAACGGCAAGTCGGTGGGAATCGACGGCAAGCCCTTGCCCCGCGCCTCCGGCCCCATCGTCTGGGGCGAACCGGGGACGAACGGCCAGCACGCCTTCTACCAGCTCATCCACCAGGGCACGAACGTGATCCCGGCGGAATTCCTGGTCGCTGCCAACGGCCACGAGCCCGAGCTGCGCAACCACCATGAGCTCTTGCTCGCGAACTGCCTCGCCCAGTCCGAGGCGCTGATGCTTGGCCGCGACCTCGCCGCGGCGGAAAAGACGGTGACGGATCCGGCGCTCGCGCCCCACAAGGTCTTCGCCGGCGACCGCCCCTCCACCACCCTGATCTACGACCGGCTCGACCCGGCGACCTTCGGCAAGATCATCGCGCTCTACGAGCACCGGGTCTTCGTGGAAGGCGCGATCTGGGGCCTCAACAGCTTCGACCAGTGGGGGGTGGAGCTCGGCAAGGAGCTCGCCACCGCCCTCCTGCCCCTTGTCCAGACCGGCAAGGGGTTCGAGGCCAAGGACGGCTCCACCGCCGGCCTGCTCGCCGCGCTGACCGCCCTCAAGGCGTGAGCGCGGCGCCCGAGCGTGTGGCGCCCGGCCTCGTCCTGCTGCACCAGGACGAGGCCCTCCTCGTTTTCGACAAGCCCGCGGGCCTGCACTCCGTCCCGCCGAAGCCGCCGAAGCCGCAGGATTCCCTCCTCCTGCGCGCCCAGGAAGCGTATCCGGGGACGCTGCTCGTCCACCGGCTCGACCGCGACACCTCCGGGGTGATCGTCTTCGCCCGCACGCCCCTCGCCCAGCGGCACCTCGGCTGGCAGTTCGAGCGGCGGCAGACCGCGAAATCCTACCTCGCCCGGGTCGCGGGCGTCGTGGCGGGGGAGGGGGGGCGCATCGACCTGCCCATGCGGGTCGACTGGCCGAACCGGCCCCGCCAGATGATCGATCGCGTCGAGGGCCGCCCCGCCGTCACCGACTGGGAGGTGGCGGGCCGCGAGCCCGGCGCGACCCGGCTGCGCCTCTCCCCCCAGACCGGCCGCAGCCACCAGCTCCGCGTCCATTGCCTCGCGCTCGGCCATCCGATCCTCGGCGACACCCTCTACGGCGACCCGGCCTCGGCCCCCCGGCTCCAGCTCCACGCGGAGCGCATCGGCTTCCGCCACCCGATCGGCGGCGCCTGGATCGAGTTCGTCGCGCCCGCCCCGTTCTGACCGGCGAGCCTGTCGGCGATTCGACCGACAAAAGGCTCGGGCTTGACGCAGGCGGGCGGAGGCGCCTAGCCTTGCGGCAAAAAGCCGCCGAGGGGAAACCCCCGGGCTCTGTTGTCTTACCAGGGGGGAAAGTCTGGTATGCGCCGCTTGTCGAGCAAGGCCATCACGATTCGCGACGTGGCCCGGCGCGCCGGGGTTTCCGTCGCCACGGTCTCGAACGTCCTCAACGGCCAGAAGAAGGTGCGCAGCACCTCCTACGAGCGCGTCACCGAGGCGGCGACGGCGCTCAACTACCGCGCCGATCCCGCCGCCGCCTGGCTGCGCACCGGCCGCAGCCGGGTCGTCGCCGCGGTCACGCCCAACCTCGAGAACCCGTTCTTCACCTCCGTCATCGCCGCGGTCGAGCGCCTCTGCCAGCGCGACGGCTACGAGCTCATCGTGGCGAGCTCCGACGGCCTGGCCGAGGTCGAGGCCGCCCGCATCCAGGGCCTCCTGCAATGGCGCCCCGCCGCCTTCTTCGTCCTGCCCTGCGGCGACACGCTGGCCGAGCGGGACCGGCTCGCCGACGCCCATGTCCCCCTGGTGGTCGCCGACCGCCGCCTCGCCGACGGCGACTGCGACTTCGTCGAGCTCGACAACCGCCAGGCCGGCGCCCTCGCCGCCCGGCATCTCTGCGGCCTCGGCCATCGCGACATCGCGGTCTTCGCCACCTCCCTCGGGGTGGGCAACATCCGCGAGCGGTTCGAGGGCGTCTCCGCCGCCATCGCCGAGGCCGGCGGCCCGCCGCCGCGGCTCTTCGAGACCCAGGACGTGCGCGAGGAGAATTCGCGGCTCACCCTCTCCCCGGGCCAGCTCGCGGGCGCCACCGCCGCCATCGCGCTCACCAACTTCACCACGCTCCAGCTCCTCGGCGGGCTGGCGCGGGCGGGGATCCGGGTGCCCCGGGACATCTCGCTGGTGGGCTTCGACGATCTCGTCTGGATGAACGTCGCCGCCCCTTCCATCACCGCCATCCGCCAGCCGGTGGCCGAGATGGGCGCGGCGATCTGGCGGCGCCTGCGCGCCCGCATCGACGGCCAGGACGAGCCCGCGACCCACGAGAAGCATCCCGGTGAACTGATCGTCCGGGAATCGACCGCCCCCCGGACCTGAGTCCTCCTTCGGGGACGGCCGCCCCGCCGCCATGCGGGCGAAATCCCCTTGACCTTCCCCCTGGTGGAAGCCCGAGGCTCCGCGCCGTTCGCAATCGCAGGAGCCGCCGATGCCGCGCATCCTTTCCACCGCCCTCCTCGCCGCCGGGGTCGCCGTCGCGCTCGCCGCCGCCCCGGCCGCCTTCGCGCAGATGAGCCACGAGGGCCACCCGGCCCCCGCCGCCGACAGCCCCTCCAGCGCCGCCTACGCCGCCGCCGCCGCCAGGATGCATGCGGACATGGGCGCGGAGCTGACCGGCGACGCGGACGTGGACTTCGCCCGCGGCATGATCCCGCACCACCAGGGCGCCATCGACATGGCCAAGATCGAGCTCGAATACGGCAAGGACCCGGAGCTGCGCGCCCTCGCCGAGCGGATCATCGCCGCCCAGGAAGAGGAAATCGCCTTCCTCGAAGCCTGGCTCGCGGCCAACGCGCCCTGACCTTGGCCCCTATAGGCCCCGTCGCCGCGCCCCCCTGACAGGCGCCCCCTGACCGACACGCCCTGACCCGTCGGGGCGGCCCGACCGCGCCCGCCTCAGAGACGGTCTGGACCTGCGGCGGCGGGGCGCCGGCGCGGGAAGTTCGGGATCCCGGCCAGGGATCCCGTCCGCCGCCCTCGAAAGAGAGACGGACAGGCGCAAACCCCCGGGGCGCGAAAAGACCCGCCGGGTCGACCCGTCCGAACGTTCAGACAGCCTCTCACCGCCCGGCCCGCGCCGTCTCCAGGGGCAGCGCCGCGACCCGGGCGCGGATCTCGGCGATCATCTCGCGATAGGCGGGGCTGTCGACCGCGCCGAAGCGGCTGGCGAATTCCTCCGGCGTCAGGCCCGTGGGCAGGCCGGCTAGGTCCGGCAGCACGTCCTCCTCCGACTCCGCCCGCTCCAGGAGCGCCGGCCAGTCCGCCCGCGGCGTCTCGAGGAAGGCGGCGGCGAACCGCGCCCCGGCCAGGTTCGCCGCCATGTCGTCGAAGCTGAAGCCTGAGCCTCCCGGCCCGCTGTCCACCAGCTCCTTCAGCTCGCCCACCCCGAAGGCCGCGTCCCCGGTGCTGAGCGCATAGAGCGCCGCCGAGACGGAGAAATGCTTGCGCAGGTCCAGACGGTCGCCGAGCTTCGTGCCCGCGCACAGCGCCTCCGCCTCGGGCTTGTCCCGGGGCTGGAGCCCGACCGCCGCGCCGATCGCCGGCTCCCCGCAGACCATGGCCAGGGAGACGAAGGCCGCGGTGGCGATGTCCCGGTCGCTCGCCTGGGGATAGCGCGCGGCGATCTTCCCGGCGCGCTCCAGCCCCCAGCGCAGCCAGGGCAGGGCCGAGCCCGACCCGGGCAGGTCGCCGGTCTCGCCGCCGCGGTTGAGCCACCAGAGCGCGGCGTAGATCGGCCCCTTGTCCCGCTCGTCGGCGCCGAGCCGGGCGCGCACCTCGTCGAGCAGCGCCCGCCGCTCCGCCGGGTCGTAGCCCAGCCGGGCGGTGATCCGGTCGCCCGAGATGTCGATGGCCTCGACCCCCGCCAGGACCCGCCGGGTCAGCGCCGCGCCAAGCTTGCGGTCGACCGCCCGGACGGCGGCCTCCTCGATCAGCCCCGCGGGCAGCGGCAGCCGACCGAGCCGGGCCCGCTCCAGCCGCAGGCCCTCCGGCGTCGCGTCGACCTCGAAGGAGAGGTTCGCCCAAAGCCCCGCGGGCAGGTGCGGCGGCCCCACGGACAGGTCGAGCGCCAGCCCCGACCCCACCGGCCGCGCCGCGCCGTCGAGGCCCTGGACCAGCCGGCTCGCCGCCGCCAGCACCGCGTCCGCCTCGCCGTCGCTCAGGGTGATCTCGTCGGCGGCGCCCCCGCTGGCGATGAAGTCGCGCAGCGTCTCGCCCGCCGCCAGCGCGTTGCGGGCCGCGACCGAATCCGGCGGCCGCACCACCATGGGCCGCAGGTCGAGCGTCAGCGCGCCGAGCGCCGCCGCGAAGGCGAACAGGCCCGCGAGCGTCCAGCCCGCGCGCCGCAACCAGGGTCGCGGCCGCTGCGCCGCAGGGATCGTGTGCGTCATGGGCCAATTCCTGCCGCGGCCGCGAAGGCGGCGCAAGCCACGTTGTCGTGCAGCCCCCGCGCCCGGCAGGCGCCCCCCCGCCAAAAGCCCGCCTCAGCTCCACCTCTGGCCGCGCCCCGAGGCCCCCCCTCAGGCCAGTCGTCTCAGGCCAGTCGTCCCAAGGCCTGACCCAAAAGTCCCGGGCCCGCCTGCCCTCGGGCGGATTTACGATTTTCCAGCGGCTCCGATGAAAGCCCACTTCTGGCGCCAATCGCGGCGAGGATTGCCAGTGAAGCTCCGCCGCGAACCGGCGCCCCGGACCTTTGGGTCGGGCTCTCAGGCCAGCCGCATCAGCGCCACCCCGCCGGCGATCGCCCCGGCCGCCGCCCAGCGCCAGCGGTCCGCGGGCTCGCCCAGCAGGACGACGGCGATCAGCAGGGCGAAGAGGATGCTCGATTCGCGCAGCGCCGCCACCAGGGCGATCGGCGCGACGGTGAAGCCCCAGATGGCGATCCCGTAGGAGGCGAAGGACATCCCTCCCGCCAGCAGCCCGCTGCGCCAGACCGGCGCCAGGGCGGCGAAGGCCCGCGGCCCCCGGATGGCGGCGGCGAAGGCGGCCATGCCCAGCGCCTCGCCCAGCGCCATCCAGGGCACGTAGGCGAGCGCGCCGCCCGCCGCCCGCGCCCCCAGCCCGTCGACCAGGGTGTAGCCGGCGGTGAAGGCCGCGGTCCCCATCGCCCAGAACAGCCCCGGCCCCCGCATCCGCCCCCGCCCGGATCCGCGCAGCGCCATGACGAGGATGCCCGTCGAGATCGCCCCCATGGCGAGCCATTCCCCCGGCGCGATCCGCACCCCCGCCGCGGCCGAGACCGCCGCCACGATCAGGGGCGCCGAGCCCCGCGCCAGCGGATAGGCCTGGCTCAGGTCCGCATGGGCGTAGGCTTCGGCGAGAAAGGCGTTGTAGCCCACGTGCAGGACCGCCGATCCGGCGAGCCAGGCCCAGATCACGCCCTGGGGCAGGGGGGCGAAGGGCAAGAACCCGAGCGCGATGATCCCCTGCGCCAGGGCGATCAGCAGCATGGTCGAGCGCCGGTCGAGCCCGAGCTTGACCAGGGCGTTCCATCCGGCATGGAGCAGGGCGGCGACCAGGACCGCGACGAAGACCCCGTTGTCCAGCCCCGCCCCTCCCGCGCTTGACGCGCTCCGCTTGCCCCCAACCCCCGGGGCGCGTCAAGCGCCCTCGGACGAAGGCGAAAGCGGCGGATCGGGCGCCGCCCGCCTCCGGGGCGCGCCTGCCTTCTCCGGCTCTGCGCCGAACCCCAAGGGCGTCGCGGCCTTGTCTCCGAACCCGGGGAGGATACGCGCAGCCGGGACGCCGTTCGCCGCGGCGGACTGCCGGCTCCCGAACTTGGCCAGGAATCTCCCCCGACGCCCGCCGCTCGCCTCGGGACGTCAGGAGCGTCTCGCGCCTCCCGCGCCGATCTCCCATGAGGGCCACGGGCCTCCCGGCGCCAATCTCCCCATGGGACTGCCGGCCTCCCGTGGAGAGCCGCCGCCAGGATGTCCTCGGCTGGACCCTGTCCGGGCCTCCCCGGGCGCCTGCCGCTTGTCTCGGGACATCAGGCGAGGACTGAATGTCGCGCTTCCGGCCTCCGGCGTCGATCTCCCAGGAGGGCTGCCGGCCTCTCGGGAGAGTTGCCGCCGGAGGCCCAGCCGCCCGTCCCGGCTCCTCCTGCAAGGCTTGGGAAATCCTCAACCTTGGTTGCGATTTCCTGAAAATACTTTCATACCAATAGAATAACCCGCATAACACGCGTGTTACGGCCCCTCTCGGATTTCCCTCCACGCCGGGCAGGGCGCTTCGCCTTGGACCTCTCGCGGGACCCCAAGGCTCCACCTCCGAACCTTCGGCACGCCGGGAAGGGCCTTTCTCGCGGCCTCTCACCGGACGCGGGCCCCCCCGCCTTCGGACACCCTCCACGCCGAGCGCGGTCTTTCCCGGGGCCTCTCTCGGGAGCCTCCGCCTCCGATCCGCTCCAAGCCGGGCGGGACGCTTCCCGAGGCCCTCTCGGGGCCCGAGCCCCGCCTCAGGCCTCGAATTCCGCCAGCACCGGCACGTGGTCCGAGGGCTGGTTCCAGCCCCGCGCCGGGCGCAGGATGCGGCTCGCTCCGGACCGCTCGGCGAGGTCAGGGGTGGCCCAGACATGGTCCAGCCGCCGGCCCTTGTCCGCCGCGTCCCAGTCCGGCGCGCGGTAGGACCACCAGGAATAGAGCCGCCCCTCGGGGATATGAGCGCGCGTCACGTCCACCCAGGCCCCCGCGCCCTGGGCCGCGGCCAGCGCCTCCACCTCCACCGGGGTATGGCTGACGATCTTGAGCAGGGCCTTGTGGTTCCAGACGTCGTCCTCGCGCGGGGCGATGTTGAGGTCCCCCACCAGGATCGCCCGGCGCGGCTGCTCCGCCCCGAACCAGGCGCGCATCTCCTCCAGGAAGTCGAGCTTGTGCCGGAACTTCTCGTTCGCGCCCGGGTCGGGGATGTCGCCCCCCGCCGGCACGTAGAAGTTGTGGATCACCGTCCCCGACTCGAGCCGCGCCGCCACGTGCCGGGCGTCGCCCTTGCCGCAGAAGCCCCGGTCGCCCGCGTCCTCGATCGGCAGGCGGCTGAGGATCATCACCCCGTTGTAGCCCTTCTGCCCCCGGGCGACCACATGGCCGTAGCCGAGGGCGGCGAACCCCGAGAGCGGCAGCTTCTCGACCGGCGACTTGATCTCCTGGAGGCAGAGCACGTCCGGCCCTTCCTCCCGGAGGAAGCGCAGCACGATCTCCTCCCGCAGGCGGACGGAGTTGATGTTCCAGGTGGCGACGGTGAGGGTCATCGGGGGGGCTCCGGCTGGCGCGCCCGCCTTCCTGCCCGGCCCGCGCCGGGCGGACAACCGCAAAACGCGCGGCCCCCCCCTCCCTCAGCGCCTGACCCGAAAGCCCCCGGGCCCGCCTGCCTTGGGCTGAGTCGCGATTTTTCAGCGGCTTCGACGCCATCGAAAGCCATTTCCAGGGCCGATCGCGGCGAGGGTTCCCCGTGAAGCTCCGCCGCGCCCCGGCGTCCCGGACTTTCGGGTCGGGTTCTCACAGGCTGTTTGAACCCGCGCGGCGGAAGGCTCCCGCGGGTTTTTCAGGGCCCGGGCCAGGAAGCCAGGAAGATCGAGGGGCCATGCCGGGGGAAACCGGCCTTCGCGCCCGAGGCTCCAAAGCCGAAAAAGGCCGGCGGGGCGGGCGGTCGAAGTTTTCGATCAGAGACCGTTCGGACATGCGGCGGCCGAGAGCCGGCGCAGGGTCTTCGGGAGCCCGGCGGGAGGTTCGGCGGACAGGCGCGACGTCCCGGGGCGCGAGACGGGCGCGAAACGCCCGCGCCGGGTCGACCCGTCCGGACTTTCAGGCAGTCTCCGAGGGATCCCCGTCGGCGTAGAGGGCGGCCATCGCCGCCGCCGCGGCCCGGGCGGCTTCCGGCTCCTCGCCCGCCTCGATCGCGAGCCTTCCCCAGCTCTCGGCGCTGCTGGCCAGGAGCCGCCGGCTCTCGGGCAGGGCGGCCACGGTCCGCAGGTCGATGTCGACGCCGGGTCGGGCCAGACGCCCGACGAGCGCGTGCGACGCCAGGTCCCAGCCCACGCCGATGCCGGCGGGGCCGAAGGTCCGCCAGCGGTCGGTCTCGCGCACGGAATGGGTGAGGATCAGCCGCGCGCCGCCGCCCCCGTAATGGGACAGCGCGATGTCGACCCAGCCGCTCTCGCCCGCGGCCTCCCATGCGAGCTCCAGCCGCCGCCCGGGCTCGCAGGCGAGGATCGTCCCCGCCGCTTCCCCCTCTACCCTGAACCGGCCTCCGACCCGAAGCTCGCCCGAAACCGGCCCGTACCAGCGCGCCAGCCGCTCGGGCCGGGCGATCACGTCCCAGACCTCGCTGGGCAGATGGCGGGGCGTCACCAGGGTCAGCGTCACGCTGCGGACCGGCCCGCCCGCCTTTTCGCCCCGCCCGCAGTCGCGGGCGAGCATGGCGCGCTCCCGGCTTCTCACCCCACCAGCCGGTAGCCGCCCGGCTCGGTCACGAGGATCCGGGCGTTCGAGGGGTCGGGCTCGATCTTCTGCCGCAGGCGGTAGATGTGGGTCTCCAGCGTATGGGTGGTCACGCCCGCGTTGTAGCCCCAGACCTCGTGCAGGAGCTCGTCCCGCGGCACCACCGCGTCCGAGGCGCGGTAGAGGTACTTCAGGATGTTGGTCTCCTTCTCCGTCAGGCGGATCTTCTTGTCCCGCTCGTCGACCAGCAGCTTGGCCGCCGGCTTGAAGGTATAGGGCCCGACCGCGAAGACCGCGTCCTCGGACTGCTCGTGCTGGCGGAGCTGCGCCCGGACCCGGGCGAGCAGCACCGGCAGCTTGAAGGGCTTGGCGATGTAGTCGTTCGCCCCGGCGTCCAGCCCCTGGATGGTGTCGCTGTCGGTCGCATGCCCGGTCAGCATCAGGATCGGGCACTTCACCCCCTGCTTGCGCATCAGCCGGCAGAGCTCGCGGCCGTCCATGTCCGGCAGGCCGACGTCGAGGATGACCAGGTCGTAATGTTCGTCCCGCGCGCGGGCGAGGCCGGCCTCGCCGTCGCCCGCCTCGAAGACGTCGAACTCCTCGGTGGCGACCAGCTGGTCCGCCAGCGCCTCGCGCAGGTCGGCGTCATCGTCCACCATCAGGATTTTCTTCAGGGCGCTCATGGAACCTCCTCGATTTCCGCCCCATTTCAGGAGGCTCCCGGCGCCCTGCAACCGCGCTCACGCGAGCGTGTTCCCGGCGCGCCGATTGTTTCAGCCGGCGCGAGGGTCTAGGGGAAGGGACGGAGGAAAACGCATGACCCTGGGGCTCACCACCCTCGAACGCCTCGCCCGCGCGAGATCCGACCTGCGCATGGGCGCGCCCGTGGTCCTGGAGGCGTCGGGCGCCGCCGCCGTGGCCGTCGCCGCCGAGACCGTGAGCTCCGATCGGCTCGCCGATCTGCGCGGCCTTGGGGCGGTCGACCTCGCGCTCACCTCCTGGCGGGCCGAGACGCTGCGCGCCCGGCCCTATGACGGCGACCTCGCCCGGGTCGCCCTGCCGGCGGATGCGGACGTGTCCTGGGTGCGGGCCACCGCCGATCCGTCCTCGGACCTCACCTGGCCGATGAAGGGCCCCTACCTGTCCCGCCGCGAGGGCTCGGCCGATCTGCACCGCGCCGCGATCCTGCTGGCCAAGCGGGCGCACCTCCTGCCGGCCGCGCTGGTCGCGCCCATCGATCCGGCCCGGGCCGCGGATCTGGCGGGCGCGGGGCTCGCGCGCATCGACGCGGCGACGGTGCTCGCGGAATGCGCCTCGGCCGACCTCGTCGAGGCCGCCGCCGCGCGGGTGCCGCTCACCGTCTCCGAGGCGGGCCGCGTCCGCGTCTTTCGCCCGCGCGACGGCGGCGAGGAGCATTACGCGGTGGAGATCGGCGCCCCCGACCGCGCCCGGCCGGTGCTCTGTCGGCTCCATTCCGCCTGCTTCACCGGCGACCTGATCGGCAGCCTCAAGTGCGACTGCGGCCCGCAGCTGCGCGCGGCGCTCGCCCAGATCGGCGAGGCGGGGGCGGGCGTCCTGCTCTACCTCAACCAAGAGGGCAGGGGCATCGGCCTCGCCAACAAGATGCGGGCCTATGCGCTCCAGGACCTCGGCTTCGACACGGTCGAGGCGAACCACCGCCTGGGCTTCGAGGACGACGAACGCGACTTCCGCCTCGGCGCGCGGATGCTCCAGGCCATGGGGTTCCGCTCGGTGCGGCTGATGACCAACAATCCCCGCAAGGTCGCCATGATGGAGGGCTGTGGGCTGGAGGTGGCCGAGCGCGTGCCGCTCCAGGTCGGGCGCACCAGCCACAACGCCCATTACCTCGACACCAAGGCGGCCAAGAGCGGGCACCTGCTGTGATCCGCCCCGTAGCGGACGGCCGGCCCTTGAGGCGCCGCCTGCGGCCCTCCGCCCCGATCTGGTGGTCTTCCTCCGTCATTCGCGGGGGATCTGCCGCTGTGACCCGGCGGTCGTTTCTGGGGAAACGCGCCAGTGACCCGCCTCCGCGACCCGGCGGCCGGCTTCGCGGACCCGCGCCTGTGACCCGTGCTCACGATCTCGCGGTCGGCCCCTGGGGCGCGCGCTTTCTCGGGCGGCGCTTTCCCTGCGCCATCGGCCGCGGCGGCATCGGCGACAAGGCGCGTGAGGGGGACGGCGTGACGCCCCGCGGCCGCCACCGGATCGAGGCGGTCCTGCACCGGGGCCCGCGCCCGTCCGGTCCCTGGCCCGTGCGGCGGATCGGCCCCCGGGACGGCTGGTCGGACGACCCCGCCGATCCCGCCTACAACCGCCTCGTCCGGCGGCCGCACGCCTTCTCTCATGAGCGGCTGCTCCGCCCCGACCGGCTCTACGACCTGGTGGCGGTTCTCGACTGGAACCGCGATCCCGTGGCGCGGGGCCGGGGCAGCGCCATCTTCCTCCATGCCTGGCGCAAGCCGCGCCATCCCACCGCCGGCTGCATCGCCTTCGCCCCCGCCGACCTCGCCTGGATCCTCGCCCGCTGGACCCCGCACAGCCGGGTCGTCGTGGGTTAGCCGGCCGCCTCCGGCCCCGCCGTCGCGCTTCGATGAGCGCGATTTCGCCGCAGCGCCGCATGCGATTGACGCCGGTCCACCCGCTCCGCAATCTGGTTAACGCCTGCGTAATGGGCGGGGGACATGGTGTATCTGCGGCGCGCAACTCCGGCGTCGAGGTCGCGACAAAGAGTAACGGCATGACATTGACCGGCGAGATCGACAGCGAGACGCTTGTACTCGTTTTACGACAAGGCATCCTGTTCGCACATCTGATCGGATTCTCGATCGTTTTCAGCGCCATCATTCGTGAGGACTGGGCGCTTGCGACGGCCGCCCGGCTCGATCCGGAGGCGCTGCGCCGGACCGCGGGGATCGCCTTCGCCCTGCTGGCGTTCCTCTGGGCGACCGGCCTCTGCCTGGTGGCGCTCGACGTCGGCCTCGACCCCGTCGCGATTCTCGCTAAGCCCAAGCTTATGACCAAGATCGGCGTGGTGAGCGTGCTGACGCTGAACGGCTTCCTGCTGCACTGGCTCGCCTTTCCGCTGCTGACCCAGCCGCAGCGCCGGCCGAATCTCGCGGCGGCCGTCTGCGCGGCGCTCGGCGCGATCAGCCTCGTATCCTGGAGCTATGCCGCCTTCGTCGGCGTCGCCCGGCTGATCGCCCCGAAGCTCACGCTGACCTCCTTCGCCCAGCTCTATGCGCTGTCGCTCGCCTTTGGCGTCGTCGCGGCGCTGGTCTTCATCCGGCCGCGGATCGCGCGGCTCATCTCCAAGGCCTCGACCCCCCTTCGCGTCGCTCCGCTCGAAGCCGCCGCCTGAACCGTCTCAGCCCTCGCCCTGGACCAGCGCCCGCCGCGCCGCAGCCGTCACCGCCCGGGTGAGCGGGGCGAGCCGCTCCCCCGCCAGCCGGTTCGCCTGCCAGTGCAGCGGCACGTCGAGGACCGCCCCCGGGACCAGCTCCGCCAGCCGGCCCGCCGCCAGATGCGGGCCGGCCAACGCTGCGGGATTCAGCCCCCACCCCATGCCGCGCAGGGCCGCCTCCACGAAACCCTCGGTCGAGGGCAGCCAGTGGGTCGGCCCGACCGCTGCGCGACCCAGCAGCCGTTCCGCCCACAGCGCCTGCAACCCGTCCTTGCGGTCATAGGTCAGCGCCGGCGCCGCGGCGAGCGCCTCCGCCGTCACCCCCTCGGGGAAATGCCGGGCGATGAAGGCCGGGCTCGCCGTCGCATGATAGCGCAGCGCCCCGAGCGGAATCGTCCGGCACCCCGGCGCGGGCCGGCCCAGGCCCGTCACCGCCGCCAGCACCCGGCCTTCGCGCAGCCAGTCGGCGGTGTGGTCCTGGTCGTCCACCGAAAGGGCCAGCAGGTGCCCCGTCGCTGCGTGGAACGCCGCCGCCGCCTCCAGGAACCAGGTCCCGAGGCTGTCGGCGTTGACCGCCACCGGCACGCTCGCCCGCAGCGGCGGCCCCGCCGCGGCGAGCCCCGGCAACTGGCCGAGCAGCTCCTGCTCCAGAAGCCCCACCTGCTCCATGTGCCGGCACAGCCGCAGCCCGGTCTCGGTCGCGACGCAGGGCGCGCCGCGCACCACCAGGGCCGCCCCCAGCCGCTCCTCGATCTGCTTCACCCGCTGGGACACGGCCGAAGGCGTCACATGCAGCGCCCGCGCCGCCTTCTCGAAGCTGCCGGTCTGGACCACCAACGCCACCGCCCGCAGGGAGGAATAGTCGATCATAAGTCGAACTTAATCCGCAAAAGGGCGATTAACTAGCCTTACGCCCCTGTCCAGGCTACCCGGACCGCGGTTCTTGCGGAGCGCGCCATGTCCCCTGCGGTCTTCCTCACCGGCCTCGTCATGGGCCTCGGCCTCATCGTCGCCATCGGCGCGCAGAACGCCTTCGTCCTGCGCCAGGGGCTGCGGGGCGAGCACGTGCTGGCCGTCGTCCTCGCCTGCGCCCTGTCGGACGCGGCGCTGATCGTCGCCGGGGTGGTCGCCTTTCGCCAGGTCGCCGCGGCCATGGAATGGCTCTCGCCCTGGATGCGCTGGGGCGGCGCGGCCTTCCTCCTCTGGTGCGGTGCCCGCAGCCTGCGCGCGGCCCTGAGCGGGACGGGCGGCCTTGCGCCCGCCGAGGGCCGGGCCGCGGCGGGCCTCGGCGCCACGCTCGCGACCTGTCTCGCGCTCACCTGGCTGAACCCGCACGTCTATCTCGACACGGTGGCGCTGCTCGGCGCGGTCTCCACCCGCTTTCCCGGATCGGAGGCCGCCTTCGCCCTCGGCGCGGCGACGGCCTCGCTGATGTTCTTCTTCGTCCTGGGCTACGGCGCGGCCGCCCTGCGCCCGCTCCTCGCCCGGCCCGGCGCCTGGCGCGTGCTGGAGGGGGCCATCGCCGCCGCCATGTGGGGGATCGCCGCCCGGCTCGCCTTGGGCGGCTGAGCCCGCCCGGCCGCTCCCGGGCGCCTCGGGCCCGCCAGCCCCGATGGACGCGCCTTCGCGGAGCGCCTACTTCCGCCCCTTCATCTTCACCGCCAGGGCCCGGATGATCCCGTGCAGGGTGCGGATGTCGGCGTCGGTCAGGGGCGCGCGGCTGAGCAGGTTCTGCAGGCTCTGGATCATCGCCGGCCGCTTGTGCTCGGGAAAGAAGAACCCGACCGCGTCCAGCCGCTCCACCAGATGGTCGCGCAGCCGGTCGAGCTCGATCCCCGAGGCGCGCCGCGCTCCGGCCAGCACGTAGTCGGCGGGCGGCGTGGCGTCGGCCGAGCGCATCCACTCATAGGCCATCAGCAGCACGCACTGCCCGAGGTTGAGCGAGCCGAAGGCCGGGTTGACGGGCACCGAGACGATGGCGTTCGCCCGGGCGATGTCCACCGTCTCCAGCCCCGCCCGCTCCGGCCCGAAGAGCACGCCCACCCGCGATCCCGCCTTGATCGCCGCGCGGGCCTCGGCCATGGCCTGCTCGGGGGTCAGCACCAGCTTGGTCAGATCCCGGGGCCGGGCGGTGGTGGCGAGCACCAGGTCGAGGTCGGCGCAGGCCTCCCCCAGGGTGGGCGCCACCTCGACGGCGTCGAGCACCGGCGCCGCCCCGCTCGCCGTCGCCTCGGCCCGGGGGTTCGGCCAGCCGTCCCGGGGGGCAACCAGCCGCATCCGGTCGAGGCCGAAGTTCCACATCGCCCGCGCCGCCGCGCCGATGTTCTCGCCCATCTGCGGCGCCACCAGGACGAAGACCGGGACCGGTCCCGCCGCTTGTCGCCGCCCGTGATCCGTGCCCGCCATCGCGCCCCCTCTCCCTGGTCCGCCGGGCTGATAGGCCCGACCAGGGACGGAGGCAAGTTTGGGCGCGCCCGCCCGCCTGCCCGCCAGAGAGGCGGGCGGGCGCGCAAAGCCGCGCCATAATACAGTATGCTTTCGCATACGTGGTTTCCCTCGGCGCGCAGATGGTCTAGGAAGCGGAGCGAGATTCCGCGCCTGCACAGGGGGACCCATGGGCAAGATCAAAGTCGCAAATCCGGTCGTCGAGCTCGACGGCGACGAGATGACCCGGATCATCTGGGACTTCATCAAGAAGAAGCTGATCCTGCCCTATCTGGACATCGACCTGCACTACTACGACCTCGGCATCGAGGAGCGCGACCGGACGGACGACAAGATCACCGTCGACGCCGCCAACGCCATCCTGAAGTACGGCGTCGGCGTGAAATGCGCGACCATCACCCCCGACGAGGCGCGGGTCGAGGAATTCGGCCTCAAGCAGATGTGGAAGTCGCCCAACGGCACCATCCGCAACATCCTCGGCGGCGTGATCTTCCGCCAGCCGATCATCTGCTCGAACGTGCCGCGCCTCGTTCCCGGCTGGACCAAGCCGATCGTCGTGGGCCGCCACGCCTATGGCGACCAGTACCGCGCCACCGACTTCCGGTTTCCCGGCAAGGGCAAGCTGACGCTGAAGTTCGTCGGCGAGGACGGGACCGTCATCGAGCGCGACGTCTTCGACGCGCCCTCGTCCGGCGTGACCATGGCGATGTACAACCTCGACGATTCGATCATCGACTTCGCCCGGGCCTCGATGAACTACGGCCTGAACCTCGGCTGGCCGGTGTACCTCTCCACCAAGAACACCATCCTCAAGGCCTATGACGGGCGCTTCAAGGACCTGTTCCAGAACGTCTACGAGACCGAGTTCAAGGACAAGTTCAAGGAAAAGGGCATCATCTACGAGCACCGTCTGATCGACGACATGGTCGCCTCGGCGCTGAAGTGGGAAGGCGGCTACGTCTGGGCCTGCAAGAACTACGACGGCGACGTGCAGTCCGACACCGTGGCCCAGGGCTTCGGCTCGCTCGGGCTGATGACCTCCGTGCTGATGACGCCCGACGGCAAGACCGTCGAGGCCGAGGCCGCGCACGGCACCGTCACCCGCCACTACCGCGAGCACCAGAAGGGCAAGGAGACCTCGACGAACTCCATCGCTTCGATCTACGCTTGGACTGGCGGCCTGAAGCACCGCGCCAAGCTCGACGGCAACGCCGAGCTCGCCAAGTTCGCGGAAACGCTGGAGAAGGTGACGGTCGACACAGTCGAGGCCGGCGACATGACCAAGGACCTCGCGCTCCTGGTCGGGCCGGAGCAGAAGTGGCTCACCACCACCGGCTTCCTCGACAAGGTCGACCAGAACCTCCAGAAGGCCCTCGGCTAAGGGGTTGGTCCGCCACGGGCCCCTCGCCGACGCCCAGGGGGTGTTCTTCGGCGCCGCCATGGGGGCGCTCGGGATCATCCTCCTCGCGCATCTGGGGCTCGTGACGGGGCAGGTCGCCGGGGCGGCCCTGCTGGCCGCCAAGGCGACCGGCTGGCCCTTCGGGGCGATCTACCTGGGGCTGAACCTGCCCTTCCTCTGGCTGGCCTGGACCCGGATGGGTCCGGGCTTCACCCTCAAGACCCTGATCGCCGTCGGTCTGGTCGCGGTCTTCACCGCCTTCCAGCCGCATCTGGTCGCGTTCGGCCACGTCGATCCCCTCGCCGGCGCGGCGCTGGCGGGGATGATGTGCGGCTCGGGCCTGCTCGCGCTCTTTCGCCACCGGGCGAGCCTCGGCGGCATTGGCGTGCTCAGCGTCCTGCTCCAGGACCGCTTCGGGATCCGCGCAGGCTACACCCAGATGGCGGTGGACGCCTGCGTCTTCCTCGCCGCGCTCTTCCTGCTGCCGGTCAAGGCGGTGCTGCTGTCGCTCTTCGGCGCCGCGGTGATGAACGCCTTCATCGCCATCAACCACCGCCGCGACTGGTACGTGGCGATCTGACCCGCCCCGCCCGCCGCCCTGCAGGGAGCCCCAGGCTCCTGCCCGGCGGATGCGGCCAGGGCTCTGGCTCTGGCGCCGCCCGCGCCGCATCGCACGCAGGCCTGACGAGATCGTACGCGGGTCTGGCAGGTCCGATCGGACGCGCGCCGCACGACTCAGGAAAATATTTCCGGGAGATTATTTCCGCCCGGCGGCCGGAACCGCCCATCCCGGCCCGGACAGGGCGGGCAGGCCGCCCCGGACGGCGCCGGGATGCGGCAGGGAGGGCGGGCGCGCCCGCCCCCTCCCGATCGGTCAGCCCGATCGCTCAGACCGTCTCTTCGATCCAGCCCTTGAGGCTCGCCTTCGGCGCGGCGCCGGTGCGGTTCGACACCACTTCGCCGCCCTTGAACATGAACAGCGCCGGAATGCCGCGCACGCCGAACTGGGCCGGCAGGCCCGGGTTCTCGTCCACGTTCACCTTGGCGATCTTGATCTTGCCCTCATATTCGGAGGCGAGCTCCTCCAGGGCCGGGCCGATCATGCGGCAGGGGCCGCACCATTCCGCCCAGAAATCCACCAGGACCGGCACGTCCGACCCCAGGACCTCGTCCTGAAAGGTCTTGTCCGTCACCTTCACCGTCTTGCCGTCTTCGCCAGCCATCGGATGGCCTCCTTGCGTGTCGCGTTGCACATCAAGCTAAGATCGCACCTCGGCGGGGTCAAGGAGCGCCCCGGCCGCCAGCTCCGCCGCCGCCCGCTCCAGCGCCGCCGCGGTCAGCGCCGGGGGCAGGACCATCAGCCGCCGCGCCCGGGTCCAGAGCACCGCCGTCTCGATGCGCCGCCCGGGCCAGAGCGGGGCCAGCGCCGCCGCGTAGGCCCCCATCTGTCGCAGGATCGCCTCGGGCGCGTCCTCGGGGCGGCCGGGCGTCGCCCGGTTCGACTTGAAGTCCACCGCCGTCACCGTCTCGGGCCCCACCAGCAGCCGGTCGATCCGGCCCGCGATCCGCCGCCCCCCCAGGGCCGGCAGCGGCGCGGCCACGTCCACCTCGACCAGCGCCCCGGGGCCGAAGACCGCGGCCAGCTCCTCCGTCTCCAGCACCGCCGCCGCCTCGGCCAAAACCTCCGCCGCCAGCGCCTCGGGCAGCAGCCGCGCCGCCGCCCGGGCCCAGTCGCCCCGGGGCAGGTCCGGCAGCCGCTCCAGCGCCAGGTGCAGCGCCGAGCCCCAGGCCTGGGCCTCGGCCGCCTCCATCCCCTCGCCGGGCAAGGCATGGGCCCCCCCGAGGCTTGAGGGCGACAGCGTCGCCTCCTCCTCCGCCGGCCCCGGCCGCTGGCGCAGCCAGTCGGGCAGGGCGTCCGCCTCCGCCTCCGAAACCGCCGCTCCCTCCGTCGCCCCCGCCGGGGCCTCGCTCCCCGCCGCCCAGTTGTGGGACAGCGCCAGGACCGGCCCCTCCGCGCCGGGCTCCTCCGCCGGCGCCAGCGTCGCCAGCGCCGCCGCCGTCAGGCTGTGCCAGCTCTCCGGCCCCGGCCGGCCCGCGCCCGCCACGATCAGCCAGCTCCGCGCCCGGGTCAGCGCCACGTAGAGAAGCCGGCGGTTCTCGGCCTCCGCCCGCGCCGCCCGCTCCGCCTCGGCCTCCGCCAGGGGCGCGGGGGCCTCCGCCGCCGCCATGCGCCAGACCGCGGCCTCTCCGGTCCGCAGGATCTGCGGCAGGCGGCCCTCCCGCCGCTGGGCCGTGTCGGGCAGGATGACGATGGGCGCCTCCAGCCCCTTCGCCCCGTGCACGGTCATCACCCGCACCTGGTCGAGCCCGCCCTCCATCCGCCGCTTGACCTTCACCTCGTCCCGCTCGATCCAGTCGAGGAAGCTGAGCAGAGTCGGCGGCTCGACCGACTCGTAGGCCAGCGCCTGCTCCAGCAGGGCGTCGACGCCGTCCTCCGCCTCCGTTCCCAGCCGGGCGACCAGCCGCCGCCGGCCGTCGTGGCGGATCAGCAGCCGCTGCAACAGGTCGTAGGGCCGCAGGAAATCCGCCTGGGCCCGCAGGTCGCGCAACGCCTCGCGCAGCGCCGGGGCGGGCTCCGCCGCCGCCAGCGCCTGCCACAGGGTTCCCTGCCTTCCATGGGCGAGCTCGAACAGCTCCCGCTCCGACAGCCCGCCCAGCGGACTGCGCAGCGCCGCCGCGAGGCTGAGGTCGTCCGCGGTCAGCGCCACCGCCTTCAGCGCGGCGAGCAGGTCGCGCACCGCCAGCTCCGCCCCGATGCGCAGCAGGTCCGCGCCCGCCACCGGCACCCCCCGCCGCTTCAAGGCCCGGATGGTCGCGTCGAAGATCGCGCCCCGGCGCTGCACCAGGATCAGCACGTCCCCCGCCCGCACCGGCCGCGGCGGCTGGACCCCGGGCAGGATCCGCCCCGCGTCCAGCCAGCCGCGGATCTCCCGGGCGATCCGGTCGGCCAGCGCCTCCGCCGGATCGGCGGCGACGCCCGCCTCCTCCGGCAGGTGCCAGGGGCCTTCCTCCTCCGTCTTCGGGGTCTCCAGGAAGGGCCAGAGCTCCACCCGCCCCGGCGCCTCCGGGTCGAAGGCCAGGTGCCGCGCCCCCGCCAGCCCCGCCCCCGCCGGCCCGGCGAAGACCGCGTCGACCAGCGCCAGGATTGGCGCGGCGGAGCGGAACGACCAGAGCAGGTCGCACCGCGCCAGCTCCCGGTCCATCGCCTCCAGCATCCGGGCGAAGCGGTCGCGCATGTCGCCGAAGGCGGCCGGATCCGCGCCCTGGAAGCTGTAGATCGACTGCTTCTCGTCCGCCGACCACGAAGACCGTGCGCTCGACCCCCTCGCGCCCGCCGGCGCCGGCGAAGAACTCGTCGGTGATGGCGGAGATCACCGCCCATTGCGCCGGGCTCGTGTCCTGGGCCTCGTCCACCAGCACGTGGTCGACGCCCCCGTCGAGCCGCCACAGCACCCAGGATCCGACCCCGCGGTCCTGGAGCAGGGCCCCCGCCCGGTCGATCAGGTCGTCGAAGTCGAGCATCCCGGCCCGGGCCTTGCGCGCCCCATAGGCCGCGAGCCACACCCGGCCGAAGGCCCTGGAGCGCGCAGGCCCTCTCCCAGGCCGCCCGGGCGATCCGCCCCGGCCGGGCCTCCGCCACCGCGGCGGCGAGCGCGTCGAGCCCGTCGCAGAGGCCGGGATGGGCCTTGCGCAGGGCCTTGGCGGGAAAGTCGGTCTTGGGGCCGAAAGGGGACTTGGCCGTGGCGCCGTACAGCAGCGCCTCCTCCAGCGCCTCCTGCATCTCTCCCGCCGGACCCGCCAGCGCCGCGCGGATCTTGGCGGCCGTGCCCGCATCCTTCGGCCCGCTCCGCTCGCCCAGGGACGCCGCCTCGGCCAGCAGCCGGCGATCCGCCTCCCCCAGCACGAGGGGGACGAAAGCCCTCCCGCCCCCCAGCGCCCCGCGCCAGCGCCTCTTGGTCGTCCGGCCCCTCGAAGGCCGCGCGATGCCGGGCGATCTCCTGGAGCAGCGGGTCGAGATCCTCGGACCCGATGGCGGCGATCCCGGCGAAGATCCCGCCCTCGGCCAGGGCGACCGCGTCGAGCGTCTCCGCGCGCAGGGCCCGCGCCTGCCGGTCGTCGAGCACGGTGAAACTGCGGCGGAACCCCGGCCTCCAGCGGGAAATGCCGCAACAGCCCGTCGCAGAAGGCGTGGATCGTCTGGATCTTCAGCCCGCCCGGGGTCTCCAGCGCCCGGGCGAACAGCGTGCGCGCCTGCTCCAGCGCCAGCGCGTCGCGGGCGGCCCTCCGCCTCGCCCAGGGCCTCGATCGCGGCGCGCAGGTCGTCGTCGGGCATCATCGCCCACTGGGCCGAGCGTCCTGAACAGCCGGGTCTGCATCTCGGCCGCCGCGGCGGTGGTGTAGGTGAGGCAGAGGATCCGCCCCGGATCCGCCCCCCCGAGCAGCAGCCGCGCCACCCGGTCGGTCAGCACCCGGGTCTTGCCCGAGCCCGCATTGGCGGAGGACCCAGCTCGAGGCGTCCGGGGGCGCGCGGCCCGGCGCTGGGCGAGGCTCGCCTCGGTCACCATGGCGTGTCGTCGACGGGGTCCCCGTCGCTCCATTCCCCC
>CBDEVG010000019.1:0-43917 GCA_965243535.1 Amaricoccus sp. | reverse complement strand
CCACGGCCGGGGCGGCGGCGAACGCGGCCGTCGCCAGGGCGAGCAGGATGCGGGTCTGGGGCTGCGGCATCGTGTCTCTCTGGGAACGACGGTTCGGAGGGGGCGACTGGCTGGGGTGGACGACGGTTTTGGCCCGGGAGGCTAGCAGAGCCCCCCACGGGGGGAAAGCCGCGTCATGCGAGGCTGACGAGCCCGCCGGGATGGCGGCTCACCAGCCCCTCGAGCTCCAGTTCGAGCAGCGCCGCCGCCACCGCCGCGGGCGGAGCCCCGGTGGTCCGGATCAGCAGGTCCTCGGGGCTGGGGGCGGGGCCGAGGAGTTCGAGCAGCCGGACTTCCAGCCCCTCGGCGGACGGGGGCGGGCTTGAGGCGGCCGCCGGGGCGCGGCGCAAGTTTGGATCGGCCGCCGGGGCGCGGTGGGGGCTCGGGTCGGCCGCCGCGGCGCGGCGGGGGGCCGGCGCGGCCTCCAGGAACGCGGCGAGCGCCTCGAGCACGTCCGCGGCCGAGCGAACCAGGGTCGCCCCGTCGCGGATCAGCTGGTTGCAGCCCCCCGCCCGGGGGTCGAGCGGGCTGCCGGGCACGGCCATGACCTCGCGCCCCTGGTCGAGGGCGTTGCGGGCGGTGATGAGGCTGCCCGAGCGGTCCGCCCCCTCGACCACCACCACCCCGAGGGCGAGACCCGAGATGATCCGGTTGCGCCGGGGAAAGTCCTGGGCGCGGGGCTCCCAGCCCATGGGCTGCTCGGCGAGGAGGCAGCCCTGTTCGGCGATGCGCGCGGCGAGGCCGGCGTTTTCCGATGGGTACACCACGTCGACGCCGCCCGCGACCACCGCGACCGTGCCCGTCGGCAGCGCCGCCTCGTGGGCGGCGGCGTCGATGCCGCGGGCGAGGCCCGAGACGACGGCGAGCCCGGCCGCGCCCAGCTCCCGGGCGAGGCGGGCCGCCATCCGGCTCCCCAGCGCCGAGGCGTTGCGCGCGCCCACCAGCGCCACGGCGCGCCGGCCGGGAAGGGCCGCGTCCCCGAGCGCCCAGAGGAAGGGCGGCGGGTCGTCGGCGGCGGCGAGCAGGGCGGGATACTCCGCCGTCCCGAGCAGGAGCGGCCGCGCCCCGGTGGCGTGGCCGGCGGCCCATTCGGCGGCGACCGCGTCGCGGGCGGCGGGGGCGTAGTCCCGCGCCCCGGCGGCGGCCGCGATCCCGGGCAGGGCGGCGAGGGCCGCGGCGGCGGACCCGTGCTCGCGCAGGAGCCGGATGAAGGTGGCGGGGCCCACCCGCCGGGAGCGGGCGAGGCGCAGCCAGTCGATGGCCTCCGCCTCGGAGCGGGGCAGGGCGCGGGGCGGGATCTTCTGGCTGCGGGGCAGGGCGTCGTCGGGCATGGCGCCATGACGGGGCGGGCGGGTTAAGGCGGGCTTAATCCCGCGCGGGCGTCGGCCGGGGTCCCGGGCTAACGGGCGGTTAACCCTGTCGCGCCAGCCTGCCTTCCGGATCATTCCGGGGGAATCGGGCATGGGCGAGGACGCCGGCCACGCCAACAAGGGCTTTTCCGAGGAGGCGCTCCGCGGCCTCGCCGATCTGGAGCGCCGCCTGCCGCCGCCGGAGGCCTTCGCGCGCGCCGGCCGGTCCGAGGCGCGCGAGTCGCGGGCGGCGGGAGCGGGCGGGACGGCGGGTCCAGGCGACCGGCCGCACTACTGGGGCCACCGGGAGCGCCTGCGCCAGCGGTTCCTGGCCGGGGGCCATGCGGCCATGCCGGAATACGAACTGCTGGAGCTCGCGCTGTTCAACGCCATCCCGCGGATCGACGTGAAGCCGCTGGCCAAGGCGCTGCTTGCGGCCTTCGGGGACCTCAACGGGGTGATCGCCGCCCCCGAGCCGCGGCTGATGCAGGTGCCGGGGGTGACGCCGCGGGTGCACCTTCAGCTGAAGCTGATCGAGGCGGTCGCCCACCGGATGGCGCGGGCCCGGGTGATGCACCGGGAGGTGATCTCCTCCTGGGAGGCGCTGATGACCTATTGCAAGACGGTCATGGCCTATCGCGACATCGAGAGCTTCCGCATCCTGTTCCTCGACCGCAAGAACGTGCTGGTGGCGGACGAGGAGCAGGCCAAGGGCACGGTCGACCACGTGCCCGTCTACCCGCGCGAGGTGGCCAAGCGGGCGCTGGAGCTCAACGCCTCGGCGCTGATCCTGGTCCACAACCACCCCTCGGGCGACCCGACGCCGAGCCGGGCGGACGTGGACATGACGGCCGCCATCGACGCCGCCTGCGCGGCAATCGGGGTGGCGATCCACGACCATGTCATCATCGGCAAGGAGACCGACGCCTCGTTCCGGGCGCTGGGCCTGCTGTGAGAGGCCTCCGCAAAGGCCTCTCTCCCAAGCCGCAGGGCTTCGGAGGGGTCGGATTTCACGCGGGAAGATCAGATCAAGATATTGAAATAAATCAATATGACTTGCGGCCTCAACCTGGCGTTCATGCGTATGAAGACGTCGAGAACCACCGCGCCGGAGGGTTCGCAGACGTGTCCCTGAGCGCGCGCCGAGCGGGGGGAGGCGCGTGAGCGGCCCCGGCTTTCAGGGCGACGGCGTTCCGATCGCCGACCTTCGGCGCCCCGGCCCTCAGGGCCAGGGGTAGTCCGCGAGCGGCTTGCCCTCGGCCGCGAGGCGCAGGGCGATGGCGCGGCGCAGGGCGACCACGTCGGCCACCGGCTCGGCCCGGCGGCGGGCCACCTCCTCGGCGGTGAAGGCGGGGGCGGGAGCCTCGCCCCAGCGCTCCACCACGTAGGTGAGCACCGCGGCGATCTCGGGGTCGCTGAGGCTCGCCCCGGTGACGCCAGGGACATGCAGCATGTAGGTCCGGCCGAGGTCGTCGTTGGCGAGCGTCGCCACCGAGCCGTGAAAGCTCGGGACGCCGCCGATGACCGTGCCCGCCCCCTCCATGCCGTGGCAGCCGGCGCAGCGCAGGACGTAGTTCGCCCGCGGCCCCCGCTCCGCCGCGGCGCCGGGGCAGGCCAAGGCGGCCGCGAGGCCGAGGGCGAGGAGCGCGCCCCGCCTTCTCCCGGGTCGCCCCCTGCCGGGTCGCCCCCTTGCGGCGCGGCGCGTCATGGGGCGCGCCGCGCCGGCGGGATCCGGCCGGACGGGCGGCTACTGGTCCGCAAGGCCGACCACCACCGAGACCGTGCAGTGATAGCCGGTGTTCTCGTTGGCCATGCACCAGTTGATGTCGTTGTAGAGCCCCATGCGATAGCCCGGCCGCTCGCCCTTGGAGGTGAAGCAGAAGGTCGCGTCCGAGACCGAGGCCTTGCCGCAGCAGTCGTTGTAGGAGACGAGGTAGTCCTTGCCGTCCTCGGGGTTGGTGCAGGTCCCGACCCAGCTCACGGCCGAGGCCTCGGATCCCGGCGGGCAGGAGGTGAGCGAGCCGCCCGAGGTCGAGCAGAGGTTGCCGTCGAGGGCGCAGTGCCGCCAGTAGCTGCAGGCGTCGCCGCCGCCCGCCCCCGCCGCATGGGCGCGCCGGTCGAAGGGCAGGATCGGCACGAGGCCCGCCCCCACCAGCGTCGCCCCGGCCCGGGCGAGGAAGCTGCGCCGGCCATGGGTCCGGGCCGAGCCGCGCGCGCCCCGCTCCACGGTCCTGTCGAGGATCTTCAGAAGGGTGTCGATCATGGGCATGTCCTCTTGCGGGATGGGTCAGGCGGGCAGGGGGGCGGCGGCGAGGCTCTGGATCGAGGGCCGGCCCAGCTCCGCGGCGTGGAACAGGCTTTCGAGCTGCTCGCGGGTGTTCACGAGGCCCTTGGCCCGGATCGTCCCCGCGCCGTCGATCAGCACGGCGAAGGGCAGCTTCGCGACCTTGAAGGCCATGCCGAGCTCGGAGGAGAGGGCGTAGGGGAAGTCCTCCAGCCGCTCGCGGGCGATCATCTCGCGGTGGGCCTCCGGCCGGCCGTCCGAGGCGAGCGCCACGTCGAGCCAGTCCGCCTCGGCGAGGGCGACGTCGCGCAGCGCCGGGACGAGCGCCTTGCAGATCGGGCAGGTGGTGGAAAGGAAGAAGACGAGCTGGCTGCGCTTGCCGGCGCCGCCCAGGGCGAAATCCGGGCCGTTGAGGTTCGGGAGCATGAGGGCGGGCGCCCGGGCGCCGATCTCGGGCCCGGCGTCGGAGATCATCGCGCCGACCGGCTGCACCCGTTCCAGCAGCACCCCGATCTGCCGCGTGAGGGCGAAGACCACGGCGATGAGGCCGAGCGTCACCACCCAGAGCACGACGACGGCGAAGGTCAGAAGGTCCATGGCCATGTTCCTCAGCTCCGGCCGCGCGCGAGGCCGATGTGGCCCGCGTTGGCGAGAAGGCGTTCGACGATGCCGTAGAGGCACCAGAAGGTGAGCCCGGCCGCGAGCGACAGCGCCGCCCCCGCCGCGCCCGCGGGGGCCGCGGCCGGCATGAGGGCGAGGACCGTCGCCGCGCCCGCGAGCGCGAGGTTGCGCGCGATGGTCAGCCCCGAGACGACCTGGGGCGCGCCGCCGCAGCCGCAGTCGATCCGCCGCCGCCCGGACCGGAGCGCCGCCGCCATCGCCCCGGCGTAGAGCAGGAGCAGCGCCGCCGCCCCCGCCGCGCCGAAGGCCCGCGTGGCGGGGAGCGCCAGCGCCGCGACCGTCGCCGCCTCGGCGAGGATCAGCGCCCGGGTCGCCAGCGCCTCGCGCCCCGGCGGCAGCAGGCCGTAGGCGGCGACGAAGCCCGTCGTCTCGAGGAAGGCCTGGGACTTGTGCCAGGCCGCGCGCAGGAACAGCGCCGCGAAGAACGCCGTCAGCGTCCCAACGAGAAGGGATGCGCCCGCCATCACTGGCTCGTCAGCACGAGGCCCACGAACTCGCCCATCTTCTCGGCGGTCGCGGTGAGCTTGGCGGCGGAGCGGGCCTCGGGGTCGACTTCGTAGCGGGTCACCGCGGCGGTGTCGTCGCTGCCGAGGAAGAGCACGGGCGGGGCGCTGCGCGAGACGGCGATGGACTTCTCGTCCTCGGCGACCGAGCGGTAGAGCAGCTTCTTGTCGCTGAGGTCGACCGCCCAGATCTCCTTGGCGCCGTCCTTGTGCGAGCCCTCGGCCGCGTCCGGGTGCATCAGCACGAAGATCGTGTCGGTCTCCGGGTGATAGGCGATCACCTCGGAGCCGCCGGGGCCCCAGTCCCCGGGCACGCCCTCGACGATCGAGAACTTGTCGACCAGCGTGGGTACGCCGTCCTTGACCGAGACCCGGTGGATGTCGCCCTTGAACGAGACGAAGAGCAGGTCCTCGCCCGCCCGCGCCGGATTGGTGAAGAGCGCGTCCCCGTCCGGGTCGAAGATGCCGTCGGCGTTCTTCGGTGCGGCGAAGGTTCCGTCGGCGTCGAAGGCGTAGGTCTGCATCGAGCCGTCGCCGCAGAGCGCGAGGAAGCTCGGCCCCGCGGCGGCCGGGATCGCGCCCCAGCAGCCGGGGGTCGGGATCTCGGCGATGGGCGCGCCCTTGGCGAGGTCGATCACCGTCACCGAGGCGGCCGGGGTGGCGTTCTGCGCCAGCAGGTATTTCTCGCCGTCGGCGAAGGCGAGCATGGCCGGCTGGGGCTCGACCATCGCCACCTTGGGCTCGACCGCGATCTCGCGCTTGAGGCTGAGGGTCGCCACGTCCCATTCCTGGATGACGGATTCGGTCGGGCCGAAGACGATGCGCTTGGGATAGTTCGACAGGGTGTAGAGCGTCTTGCCGTCGGCGGTCAGCGCCATCTGCGCCTGGAGGCCGGGGGTGATGTTGCCCTTGTTCTTCAGGTCCTCGGCGGCGAGCACGTTGATGCGCGAGGTCCCCCGCCAGCTCTGGTCGAGCGAGAAGACGTTCTCGCCCGGGGGGATGCTGGCCTCCACGGTCAGGTCCTCGGGCGCGACGGCGGTCTGGGCCAGGGCGGCCTGGGCGCAACCGAGGCCGAGGCCGACAAGGCCGATCATGGTGAGTCGCTGCATGCGTCCGCTCCTGAGTCTCGCGTTTCCGGGAAAATAGAGCAGGGGCTGCGGCGAAAGGGCGCCCCGCTGCGCTCAAAAAATGCGCCTTCCGCGGCGTCAGCCTATGAGTTGACCATGGCTCGCTCAGATCTTGGGCGACTGGCGATCGGGCGGCGGCGCGGGCGCGCGGGCTTGCCTCCGCGCGGCGCCGGGCCCATCTGCCGGGGCATGACCGACGCCGCCCCAGATCCCGCCGCCCCGGATCCCGCCCGAGACGCCGCCGCCCATGCCCTCGCCCCCGAGCTCGCCGCCCGCATCGTCCGGGAGGGGGCGGAGGCCTATTTCGCCGGCTGCCGCGCGCGGGTCCGGCCCTTCGTGGACGCGAATTTCTCCGCCCTCGGCTCGGCCCGGCTGCACCGGCACGCGCTGGGCTGGGACCTGCTCAAGGCGCCCGCCAACGTGGCCCTGTCGTTGCCCACCGTCGGGCTGAAGCTCGGGTCGCTGGCGGCGCGCGGCCTCGGGGCGACGGGCCTGGCGGATCGGCTGGGCCGGCAGGATCTGTTCCTGGAGACGGCGGTGGCGCGGGAGCTGCGCTGGCGGATGATGACCGACCTGCTGCGGCAACCCTTTCAGGACGGCGACCGCGAGTCGCGCCGGGACGGGCTGGCGGAGGCGATCCTCGCCCATCCCGAGATGCAGACGCTGATCGCCGCGGCCGGCGAGACCGCCGCGGCCCATCGCGACGACCCGGCCTTTCGCGCGCGCATGGAATCGGCGCTGACCGACTACACCGGCGCCCGGGCGGCGGCGGCCGAGATCACCACCGGGCTGATCGCGCTCGGCGGCGGGGCGATGGCCTTCCAGAAGCTGACGCCGGGGGCGCTCGCGCTCGGGCCCGCCATCGCCGCCTCGCTCGCCCACGGGGCGGCGGTGGCGAGCTTTCCCCTGGGCGCGACCGCGGGGGGCCTCTGGTACGCGATGTTCCCGGCCGCGGCCTCGCCCGCCCTGGTCGCGGGGGCGACGGCCGGGGTGATGGGGGCGGCGGCGCTGGCCGCGGCCTTCGCCGGGCTGATCGCCGACCCGGTGCAGCGGGCGCTCGGCCTGCACGAGCGGCGGCTGAACGCTCTGATCGGCGCGCTGGAGGCGGGGTTCCTCGGCCGCGAGGGGCAGGAGTTCGTGGTCTACGACCTCTATGTCGCCCGGCTGATGGACCTGAGCGACGTGCTGCTCGGGGTGGCGCGGGCGTTCCGGACCGGGTGAGGGGCGCGCGCGCCAAGCCTCTTTCTGCGACCAAAGGAAGGGCTGCCCGCGATCCGTCTTCGGGCCTAGGATCGGCGCCGGGCGGCGCGCCCGCCCGCAACGACGCCCGCCATAACGACAGGGGAGGAAGCATGATCAAGCTGACGGCGCTCTACGGCCATCCCAAGGACCCGGCCGCCTTCGAGGCCTATTACGCCGAGACCCACATGCCGCTGGTCGCGAAGATGACCGGCTTCCTGCGCCAGGAGAAGGCGCTGGTCGCAGGCACCCCCTCGGGCGAGCGCCCGCCCTACCACCGCATGTTCGAGGGCTGGTTCGAGAGCGAGGCGGCGATGCAGGCCGCCTTCGGCGCGCCGGAGGGCAAGGCGGTGGTGGACGACCTCGCGAATTTCGCCACGGGGGGCGTGACGCTGCTGGTCTCGACGGTCGAATGACCCGCTGAGCGCGCCGGGCCGAGGTCGGGCTTAGGCTGGGTCGAGGCTGGGTCGAGTCGGGCGGGGGCGGACGGCTCTTGCGGTCCCCGGCTCGCCGGAGGATCATCGCCGCCGCCCTCGTCCGCCGGAGCCCCCATGACCGACCGCCCCCGTTATCGCCGCCACGGGGAGGGGCTCGAGTTCGACCGGGCCTCGTTCTTCACCGACGCGGTCTACGCCATCGCCATGACCCTGCTGGTGGTGGAGCTGCGCGTCCCCGGCGGCTCCGACGCCGATCTGGCCGCGGGCCTGGGCGAAGAGTCCTGGGTCGTGGTCGGCTTCTTCTTCGGGTTCATCCTGCTCGGGCGCTACTGGATGGCCCATCACGCCTTCTGGGCGAGCCTCGCCTCGATCGACGGGCGGCTGGTGGCGCTGAACCTCGTCTATCTCGCCTTCGTCGCCTTCATCCCCTGGCCGGTGGGCCTCGTCAGCCGCCACCCCCATGCCTTTCCCGCCTTCGCCATCTTCGCCGTCGCCATGGCGATCGTGAGCCTGCTCGAGGTCGTGCTCTATGTCATGGCCTGGCGCGGCGGCCATTTCGCCCGGACACCGGACGGGGACGAGTTCCGCCGCGTCGCGCGCTCCGCCTCGGCGCCCGTGGCGATCATGCTCGCCTCCATCCCCCTGGCGCTGGCGGTGGGGCCGCCCTGGGCGATGACCTTCTGGCTCGTCACCTTCCCGGTGACCGCCTGGATCGACCGCCACGGCTGAGCGCCTTGCCGCGGGCGGGGGGGACGGCTAGCTTGCGCTTCGATCGGTCGGCGATCCCCGCTGCCGCGACCCCGGGGCTTTCGTCATGGACCAGAAGCTGCAGACCAAGGCTTTCCTGCTGCTGCTCGGACTGGTGACGATCGCCTTCTTCTGGATCATGCTGCCCTTCTACGGCGCGGTGCTCTGGGCCGTGGTGCTCGCCATCGTGTTCCGGCCGCTGCAGCGGGCCTTGCTGCGCGCCTTCGGGGGGCGGGCCAATCTCGCGGCCGCGGTCAGCACCGTCATCTGCATCGTCATCGCCATCGTGCCGATGACCTTCCTGGTGGGCGCGCTGGTGAACGAGGGGGCCAAGCTCGTCCAGCTCATCCAGGAGGGCCAGTTCCAGCCGCCCGAGTCGCTCGGCGACCTCTACGCCCATCTGCCGGACTGGGCCCAGCGGCTGGTGGACCGGCTGGGCCTCGGCCAGATCGACTTCGACGCCCTGCGCTCGCGCCTCGCCGGGGCGCTCGCCCAGGCGAGCCAGTTCCTCGCCGCCCAGGCGCTGAGCGTCGGCCAGAACACCCTGAGCTTCGTCGCCTCGATCGGCATCATGCTCTACATGCTGTTCTTCCTCTTCCGCGACGGGCTGCAGATCGGGCGCAATATCCGCGCCGCCCTGCCGCTCAGCCCCGAGATCAGCCAGTCCCTGCTGCTGAAGTTCGCCGCGGTGGTGCGGGCGACGGTGCGGGGCAACATCATCATCGCGATCGTCCAGGGCGCCATCGGCGGCGTGGCCTTCTGGGCGCTCGGCATCCCCGGGGCGCTGCTCTGGGGGGTGCTGATGATGTTCCTCTCCATGCTGCCCGCCGTGGGCGCCGCGCTGATCTGGGGGCCGGTGGCGGCCTATCTGTTCCTGACCGGCGACGTCCAGCGTGGGCTGGCGCTGACCGTGGTGGGGATCTTCGTCATCGGGCTGGTGGACAACCTGCTGCGCGCGCCGCTCGTCGGCAAGGAGACCCGGCTGCCCGACTACGTGGTGCTGGTCTCGACGCTCGGGGGGATCTCGATCTTCGGGATCAACGGCTTCGTCCTCGGGCCGATGATCGCCGCCCTGTTCATGGCGAGCTGGACGCTGTTCCGCGACGGGGCGGTGGATCGGGAGACGCCCCCCGAGGTCTGAGCCCGGTTTGCATCCGGTCCCGGCCCGCGCTACGGGAGGGGCCGCATCCCTTCGCGCGAGGTCGGCATGGCGTTCTTTCAAAAGCTCAAGGACCGGCTGTTCAAGTCCTCGACCCGCATCGACGAGGGCGTCGACGCGCTGATCGAGGCCGCGCCGGAGCCCGCCGCCCCGCCGCCGGCCGAGGCGGCTCCCCCTGTCGCCGCGCCCGCGCCCGCGCCCGAGGCTAGTTCCGAGCGCGCGCCGGCGGCTCCTCCGTCCGCGCCGCCGCCCGTGTCGCAGGCTCCCGTCCCTCCGCCGCCCGTCTCTTCGCCGCCCGTCGCTGCATCGCCCGTCGCCCCCCCGCGCGCCTCCCAGCCGGCCGCCGCCGCGCCCGTTCCGCAGGAGCCTGCATCCCGGCCTGGTCTGGTCGGCCGGCTGCTGGGGCAGGAGCGCACCCGCGTGCTCGACGACGCCATGCTCGAAAGCCTCGAAGAGCTGCTGATCGCCGCGGACATGGGGGTCGACACCTCGCTGAAGCTCGCCGCCCGTATGGCCGAGGGCCGCTTCGGCCGCCGCCTCGGCGCGACCGAAATCAAGGAGCTGCTCGCCGCCGAGATCGCCGCGGTGCTGGAGCCGGTCGCCCGCCCCATGCCGATCTATCCCAAGCGCCCTCAGGTGGTGCTGGTGGTGGGCGTGAACGGATCGGGCAAGACCACCACGATCGGCAAGCTCGCGAGCCAGTTCAAGGCGGCGGGCAAGACCGTGGTGATCGCCGCCGGCGACACCTTCCGCGCCGCGGCCGTCGAGCAGCTCCAGATCTGGGGAAACCGCGCGGGCGTGCCGGTGATGACGGCGGCGCAGGGCTCGGATCCGGCGAGCCTCGCCTTCGACGCCATGGCCCGCGCCGAGGCCGAGGGCGCGGACCTCCTGCTCATCGACACCGCCGGGCGGCTGCAGAACCGCGAGGACCTGATGCAGGAGCTCGCCAAGATCGTCCGGGTCATCCGCAAGCGCGACCCGGAGGCGCCGCACAACACCCTGCTGGTGCTCGACGCCACCACCGGGCAGAACGCGCTGAACCAGGTCGAGATCTTCCAGAAGATCGCTGATGTGAGCGGCCTCGTCATGACCAAGCTCGACGGCACCGCCAAGGGCGGCGTGCTGGTGACGCTCGCCGACCGCTTCGGCCTGCCGATCCATGCGATCGGGCTGGGGGAGCAGATCGACGACCTCGCCCCCTTCGACCCCGAGGACTTCGCCCGGGCGCTGACCGGGCTCGACTGACCGGGCCACGGCTGACCGGGCCCGAGCGAGGCGCCCCTCGACGGAGAGGGGCCTTGACGGAGACGGGCCTCGGTCGAGACGGGCCCTGACAAAGACGGGCATCGGTCGTGATGGGCTCTGACCGAGACGGGCTCTGATCGAGACGGGCCTCGGCCGGCTGGCCTGGCCTGGCGAGCTTCGCTCGACCGGCCTCGCGGGAAGGGCTTCGCCGGGCCGCCGACCCCGGCCGCCTTCCGGCCCGGCCGGGCCCTCGCGCGGCGGCGCAAGCCCGCCGATCTTCTGACCGGGGCAGGGAACTGCGCCGGGACGCCGCCGCAAAGGACCGTTCCCATGGCCGAGGCCGCCCGCTCCCCGCGCCGCCCCCGTCGCCCGGCGAAGGGCGGACGGCCGTGCTGACCGACTGGATCGTCTCGATCGAGGGCACCCCCGAGGGCGCCCATGCGGCCATGGCGCTGGCGCTTTCGGCCGCGATCGCCCATGCGGTCTTTGGCGCCCTGCAGAAGGGACGGCACGATCCCTGGCTGTCGCGCGGGGCCATCGACGTCTTCATGGCGCTCTTCGCCCTGCCGGTGGCGCTCTTCGTCGTTCCCTGGCCCGAGGGGCGCGCCTGGGCGATCCTCGCCGGGGTGATCCCGATCCACTTCGTCTACAAGCTCCTGATGGCGCTCGCCTATGAGCGCGCAGCCTATACGGTGGTCTATCCGGTGGTGCGCGGATCGGGCCCGCTCGCCACCGTGGCCTTCGCCGCCATCGCCTTCCAGGAGCATTACGGCTGGCTGCAATGGCTCGGGGCGCTGGGGCTCTCGGGGGGCATCCTCGGCCTCGCGCTCTACAACCTGCGCAACCTGCCCGGGGACCTGCGGCGGGTGCGCGCGGGCCTCGTGATCGCCCTCGCCGCGGGGCTCTCGGTGGCGGTCTACACCACCTATGACGCCTACGGCATCCGGGCGACGCCGGATCCCTTCACCTTCCTCGCCTGGTTCTTTGTGGTGAGCTCGCTGGATTTCCCGCTGATCGCCCTCTGGCGCTACGGCCGGATGGAGGAGCCGCCAGCGCTGGGGCCGTTGACCTGGCGCGGGGTGATCGGGGCGCTGGTGGCCTTCGTGTCGTTCGGGGCGGTGATGCTCGCCACCCGGCTCGACAAGGTGGGCGAGGCGGCGGTGCTGCGCGAGACCTCGGTGGTCTTCGCCGCCCTGATCGGCTGGTTCTTCCTGCGCGATCCCGTGGGCCCGGTCCGGGCGGGGCTGATCCTGCTGATCGCCCTCGGTGCGGTGCTGGTGGAGTTCGGCTGAGGGCGGCGGGCGCCGCCCCGCCTCACCGTCCGCAGACCTTGCGCAGGGGCGCGGGCGTCGGCTCCGCCGCGAGCGCCGCCGCCTGGTCCGCGAGCCGGCCGAAGCTGCCGCCCAGGCGCTCGTTCACCAGGCCCGCCCCCGCGCCCGGGGACACCACCGGCTGGGGCAGGCCCAGGGTCGCGGCGAGCTCCGCGTCGATGCGGCCGTAGAGCTTCGGGTCCATCCGGTTGACCAGGTACATGAGGCCCGGGGTCTGGCGCACCGTCGCGGGCTTCTGCTGGGGGATCTCGGTCCTGGCCGCCCCGAGGCGCACGGCGGCCTCGGCGACCGACTGCGGATCGAGGCCGCCCTGGACGCTGCGCATCACCAGGTCGCCGAAGATCGCCCGCCGCGGGGCGCCGTCCACGAAGTCGCAGCCATAGGCGCGCGACAGGGTCGCCATGCCCGCCACCGGAAAGGTCGCGAAGACCTGGTAGCCGAGCGCCTTGTCCCCGCGCCGGAGCTCCAGCGGCAGGTAGCCGTCGTCGGCCGGATCGGGCTCGCCGGTCGTCACCTGGTCGAGGGCGGTGCGGAACACGCCGCGGCTGAGGCGCATCAGCTCGGGATCCGCGGTCATCAGCGCCGTGGGCAGGATCGAGAAGCCCTGCCAGTAGAGGATGTTGTCGAGCCGCGGCATCGCCCGGCGTGCGGCGATGTCCTGGGCAACCCGGCCCGAGAGGCGCTGGAACCAGGCGAGGATCGCCTTTTCCCCCGCGGGGCCGGCGGCGGCGCGCACCTCCGGATGGATGAGATAGGCCGAGGAGAGCCCGCCGAAGACGAACATGCCGAGCGCCCGGCTCGGCCCCGGGGAATTGGCGGCGGCCGAGGTCATCGCGCCCGCCTCGGCCCAGGTGCGCAGCATCCCGGCGGCGCAGGCGTTGTCGCCCCGCTCCGCCGCCGCCACCACGTCCCCGAGGAAGGCGTAGAGGAAGCGGCTCGATTCCTGGCGCCGGCGCAGGGAGGCGCAGTCGAACTTGTCCCCGCCGCCGGGCTTGTAGGCATGGGCGGCGACGATCTTGGGCTCCGGCGGGATCACCCCGGAGGCGCAGCCGCGCAGGGGCTGGCGCGCGGCGTCGATCCCGGCGTCGAGCCCGGCGAGCTCGCCCGGGGCGAAGCAGGCGGCCTGGGTGGAGGCATAGGCCTCGACCCCCTCCGGCAGATCGTCGTCCTGGGCGAAGGCCGGCCGGAGGGGGACCGGCTGGAGGAGCAAAGCGGCGAGCAACAGGGCGGCGAGGCGGGCGAGAGGGCGGGCCGGAGAGGGGGCGAGATTTTGGCGCATGGGCCCGACCATGGACCGGCGCGCGATCACGCTCCAGCGATTTTCGCGCGGTCGGACCCGGGGCCGGTGGCGTTCGGCGGCGGCGGAGGGTATGAGCCGGTCCGGAAGGTCGGGCGGATCGGCTCGACGGATCCCGCCGCCCGGGCGCGGCCGGCCGCCCCGCCGGCCGTCCCCGGGGCAGGGCGGGCCTTGCGGCCGGTCCCCGACCACAGGCGTTCCGCCCAGGACCGCCCGGGATTTCGGAGGCGTCCATGGCCAAGCGACACATCCACCCGCTGCTGAAGCTCGCGCTCGAGGTGGGCCCGATCGGGGTGTTCTTCCTCGCCTACCGCCTCGCGCCCGGGGCGGAGGGGCTGCCGGCGGCCGAGCGGCAGCTCCAGCAGATCCTCTTCGCCACCGCAGTCTTCGTGCCGACGATCCTCGCGAGCCTCGCGCTCAGCTGGGCGCTGACGCGGCACCTGCCGCGGATGGCGGTGATCACCGCGGTGGTGGTGACGGTCTTCGGCGGGCTGACCCTGGTCCTGCGCGACGACACCTTCGTCAAGATGAAGCCGACGATCCTCTACGGCCTCTTCGCCGGCATCCTCGGCTACGGGCTGCTGCGCGGGCGGAGCTACCTGAAATACCTGATGGACGAGATCATCCCCATGCGGGACGAGGGCTGGATGAAGTTCACCCGGCGCTTCGTGGTCTTCTACCTGGCGCTGGCGGTGCTGAACGAGATCGTCTGGCGCGGCTTCGGCACCGACGCCTGGGTGGATTTCCGCACCTTCGTCCTGCCGATCGCCAACATCGGCTTCGTCCTGGCGCAGGCGCCCCTGTTCAGCCGCTACGCCCTCGCCTCGGGGACGGACGCCGAAGCGGAGTGAGCCGGCCCCGCGCCCGGCCTTCTGCCCAGAGCCTCGCCGTCTCTCGGCGCCCGCCCGGTCGGCGCGCCGGTCAGCGCCGGGCGTCGGGGAGCACCGCGTCGAGCAGGGTCTCGGCGGCGGCGTCGGGCGCGAGGCGGCCGGCGGCGACCTCGACGGCGAGCGCCGCCTCCCGCGCCGCGATCGCCGGATCGGCGTGGAGCCGGGCGAGGAACCCGCTCTCCAGCGCGTCCCGGAACCAGCGCTCCGCCTGGGCCTTGCGCCGGGCGGCGAAGGTCCCGGCGGCGATCCGCCCCTCCGCCAGCCGCTCCACCGCCGCCCAGGCCTCGTCCAGGCCCTTGCCGGTGACGGCCGAGACGCAGAGCGCCAGGGGATAGCCCTCCGGGTCGTCGGGCCGCCCGCGCATCAGCCGCAGGGCGCCGGCGTAGTCGGCGCAGGTCATCCGCGCCACCGGCTCCAGCGCCCCGTCGGCCTTGTTCACCAGGATGATGTCGGCGAGCTCCATGATCCCGCGCTTGACCCCCTGGAGCTCGTCGCCCCCCGCGGGGGCGAGCAGCAGGACGAAGACGTCGGTCATCTCGGCGACCAGGGTCTCGGACTGGCCGACGCCCACGGTCTCGATCAGCACCACGTCCGCGCCCCAGGCCTCGGCCACCAGCACCGTCTCGCGAGTGCGCCGGCCGACGCCCCCGAGCGCCGCCTGGCTGGGGGAAGGCCGGATGAAGGCCAGGGGCGCGCGCGACAGCCGCTCCATCCGGGTCTTGTCCCCGAGGATCGAGCCGCCCGAGCGGGTCGAGGACGGGTCCACCGCCAGCACCGCGAGCTTCAGCCCGCGCGACGTCAGCATCATCCCGAGCTCTTCGGTGAAGGAGGACTTGCCCACCCCCGGCGTGCCGGTCAGCCCCACCCGCAGGGCGGGCCGCTCCCGGCGCGGCAGGCGGCCGAGCAGGTCGCGGGCCGCGAGCCGGTGGTCGGGGCGCTGGCTCTCGACCAGCGTGATCGCCCGCGCGAGCGCCCGGCGATCCCCCGCGGCCAATCCCTCGGCGAGGCGCGCCGGCCCGTCCCCCTGGAAGTCCCTCACGTTCCCGTCACCCTTCGCGCCGTTCCGCTGGCCTTGCGGCCCCGGGCGCCATATTCGCTGTCCGAAGCCCGGACGCAACCCGCGCGGCCGGCGAACCCTCGGGGGAGGAGAGCCCATGCGGCCGATCAACGCCGCCCGGACCGGACTTCTGGCGCTCGGCCTGCTGGCGGCCGGCGCCGCGACGGGGGCGGAGACCCGGGTCTACGACATCACCGTCGCGGGCCTGCCGCTCGGCGCGGTGACCCTGGCCGCCGAGCAGACCGGCGACAGCTACGTCGCCCAGAGCCGCATCACCCCGAACGGGCTGGTGGCGGCCTTCACCTCCTATTCCTTCGACGGGCGGGCCTCGGGCCGCATCGTCGACGGCAAGGTCGAGCCCCGGCGCTTTACCGCCGATTCCACCTCGCCGCGGGCCAAGCGCCGGACCGAGGTGGAATGGAACGGGCCGCGGCCGGTCAAGGTCTCGGTCGTGCCCCCGCGCAAGTTCCAGCCGGATCCGGAACGGGTCTACGGCGCCCTCGACCCGGTCTCCGCCGGTTTCGCCCTGCTGCGCGACAAGGCGCCGGGGGAGGTCTGCAACGCCGAGGTCGAGGTCTTCGACGGCTCGCGCCGCTCGAAGCTGACGGTGGGCAAGCCCGCGGCGGTGGAGGGCGGTCTCGTCTGCCGCGGCACCTACGCCCGCATCGAGGGCGAGGCCCATTCGATCTCCGAGACCCAGGCCTCCTATCCCTTCACCCTGACCTTCGTCCCCGCGGCCGGGGGCCAGGTCACGCTCGACCGGATCGAGACCCAGACCCGCTTCGGCACGGCGGTGATCGCGCGGCGCGGCTGATGCTGCCGATCGAGCCGGTCCTGCCCGAGCTGTGGGCGGCGCTGGAGACGCGGGGGCTCGCCGTGCTTCAGGCCCCGCCCGGGGCCGGCAAGACCACACGGGTTCCCCTTTACCTGCTGGAGCGGGGGCAGGCGGGGCGCATCCTGATGCTGGAGCCCCGGCGCGTCGCCGCCCGGGCCGCGGCGGAGCGGCTGGCGGCGTCGCTCGGCGAGGCGCCGGGCGCCTCGGTCGGCTGGCGCATCCGCGGCGAAAGCGTCCCGGGCGCCCGGATCGAGGTGGTGACCGAGGGCGTGCTCACCCGGATGATCCAGGCGGACCCCGAGCTCGCCGGCGTCGGCTGCGTGATCTTCGACGAATTCCACGAACGCGCCCTGGCGGCGGATCTGGGGCTGGCATTGGCTTTGGAGATCCGCGGGGCGCTGCGGCCCGACCTGCGGCTGCTGGTCATGTCGGCGACGCTCGACGCGGGCCCCGTCGCGGCGCTGATGGGGGAGGCGCCGCTCGTCACCTCCGAGGGCCGCGCCTTCCCGGTGGAGACGGTCTGGCTGGAGAAGCCCTGGTCGCGCCCCGGCGGGCCGCGGTTCGAGGCGGCGGCGGCGGCCCTCGTCGCCGAGGCGGTCGCGGCGACGGAGGGCGGCGTGCTGGTCTTCCTGCCGGGCCAGGCCGAGATCGCCCGGGTGGAGGGCCTGCTCGCGCAGCGCCTCGGGGCGGACGTGGCGATCCAGCCCCTGCACGGGGGCCTCTCCTTCGAGCGGCAGCGGGCGGCGCTGGCGCCGCTCGCGCGGGGGCGCAAGCTGGTGCTCGCCACCTCCATCGCCGAGACCTCGCTCACCATTCCCGACGTGCGCGTCGTGGTGGACGCCGGCCGGGCCCGGCGGGCGCGGTTCGACCCCGGCTCCGGCATGTCGCGCCTCGTCACCGAGCGGGTCTCGCGCGCCGAGGCGGAACAGCGCCGCGGCCGGGCGGGGCGCGTCGCCCCCGGCTGGTGCTTCCGGCTCTGGACCCGGGGGGAGGAGGGGGCGCTGACCGCCTTCGCCCCGCCGGAGATCGCCAGCGCCGACCTGGCCGGGCTGGCGCTGGAACTGGCGGTCTGGGGGGCGGCCGCGACGGATCTCGCCTTCCTGACCCCGCCGCCCGCGCCCGCCCTGGCCGAGGCGCGGGCGCTTCTCGCGGATCTCGGCGCGCTCGACGGGGCGGGGCGGATCACCGCCCATGGCCGGCGGCTCGCGGGCCTGCCGCTGCATCCGCGGCTGGGCCATATGCTGACCGCGGCCGCGGCCGAGGGCGCGGGCGAAACCGCCGCCGGCATCGCCGCGCTCGCCCAGGCCCGGGACCCGCTGCGCGGCGTCTCCGGCCGGGCGCAGACGGACCTCGCCCTGCGCCTCGCCGCCCTGCGCGACCCGGTCCGGGTCGAGGCGGAGCATCCGGTGACGGTCGATCGCGGCGCGCTGGCGGCGATCAAGGCCGAGGCCGCCCGGGCTGCGGCGCATGGCGCGGGGGGAAGGGGCGGGGCTTTCCGCCGGCGCCGTCGCCTCGCTCGCCTGGCCCGACCGGATCGGCAAGCGCCGGGCCCGGGGAGGCGCCGCGCTACCTGCTCTCCGGGGGCAAGGGCGCGGCCCTGCCCGAAGGCGACCGGCTGGCGGGCGCCCCCCTGCTGGTGGCGGCGGAGCTGGACGGCGACCCGCGCGAGGCGGCGGTGCGCCTGGCCCTGCCGGTGACGGAAGGCGAAATCCGCGCGCTCCATGCCGACCGGCTGCGGCGGGAGCGGGGTCTGCGAATGGTCCCGCCGCGACCGGGCGGTCAAGGCGCGGGAGCGGCTGGTCCTCGGGGCCGTCGCCTTCGAGGACCGGCCCTGGCGCGACGCGCCCCCCGAGGCGCTGACGGAGGCGATGGCGGAGGGCGTGCGCGACCTCGGCCTCGCGAGCCTGCCCTGGACGCCCGCGCTGCGCCGGCTCCAGTCGCGGGCGGAATGGCTGCGCGCCCAGGGCGAGGATCTGGCCGATCTCTCCGACGAAGGACTTCTCGCCACGCTCGACGACTGGCTTGCCCCCTGGCTCGCGGGGATCGTCCGGGCGGACCAGCTCGGGGCCGTCGATCTGCGCGGGGCGCTGGAGGCGCGCATCGGCGCGGGGCGGGACCGGCTGGACCGGCTCGCCCCGGCCGAGATCACGGCGCCCACGGGAACGCGGCTCCCCATCGACTACGGCGCGGCGGCGCCCATGGTCTCGGTCCGGCTGCAGGAGATGTTCGGCCTGACCGCCCATCCCACCCTGGGGCCCCGGGCCATCCCCCTGGTGGTGGAGCTCCTCTCCCCGGCGCAGCGGCCGGTGCAGACCACCTCGGACCTGCCCGGGTTCTGGGCGAACACCTATGCCGACGTGCGCCGCGACCTGCGCGGCCGCTATCCCCGCCATCCCTGGCCCGAGGATCCGGCGGCGGCCGAGCCCACCCGGCGGGTGAAGCCGCGGGGTTGAGGGGGCCGCGCGGTTGAAGGGGGCGCGCGCCCGGGATAGACAGGCGGATCGCCGAGAGGAGGACTCCCCTTGACCATCCCCCAGCCCAATTCCTTCCGCACCGGCCCCGACGAGCGCGGGCGGTTCGGCATCTACGGGGGCCGCTTCGTCTCCGAGACGCTGATGCCGCTGATCCTCGACCTCGAGGCGGAATACGAGAAGGCCAAGACCGACCCGAGCTTCTGGGCCGAGATGGACGACCTCTGGAAGCACTACGTCGGCCGTCCCTCGCCGCTCTACCACGCCGAGCGGCTGACCGAGCGGCTGGGCGGCGCGAAGATCTACTTCAAGCGCGACGAGCTCAACCACACCGGCGCCCACAAGATCAACAACGTGCTGGGCCAGATCCTGCTCGCCCGGCGCATGGGCAAGACCCGGATCATCGCCGAGACCGGCGCGGGCCAGCACGGGGTGGCGACCGCCACCGTCTGCGCCCGCTTCGGGCTGAAGTGCATCGTCTTCATGGGCGCGACCGACGTCGAGCGGCAGAAGCCCAACGTCTTCCGCATGAAGCTGCTCGGGGCGGAGGTGCGTCCCGTCACCGCCGGCCGCGGCACGCTCAAGGACGCGATGAACGAGGCGCTGCGCGACTGGGTGACCAACGTGCGCGACACCTTCTACTGCATCGGCACCGTGGCGGGGCCGCATCCCTATCCGGCGCTGGTGCGCGACTTCCAGTCGATCATCGGCAAGGAGACGAAGGAACAGATGCAGGAGCGCGAGGGCCGGCTGCCCGACGTGCTCGTCGCCTGCATCGGCGGCGGCTCCAACGCCATGGGGCTGTTCCACCCCTTCCTCGACGACGCCGGCGTGCGGATCATCGGGGTGGAGGCCGGCGGCCACGGGGTGGACGAGCGGATGGAGCACGCGGCCAGCCTCACCGGCGGGCGGCCCGGGGTGTTGCACGGCAACCGCACCTATCTGCTCCAGGACGCGGACGGCCAGATCATCGAGGGGCATTCGATCTCGGCCGGGCTCGACTATCCCGGCATCGGGCCGGAGCACGCCTGGCTCCACGACATGGAGCGGGTCGAGTACGTGAGCGTCACCGACGCCGAGGCGCTGGAGGCCTTCCAGCTCTGTTGCCTCACCGAGGGAATCATCCCGGCGCTGGAGCCCGCCCATGCGCTCGCCCATGTGACGAAACTTGCGCCGACCCTCTCGCCCGAGACGCTTCTGGTGATGAACATGTGCGGCCGGGGCGACAAGGACATCTTCACGGTGGCCGAGGCGCTGGGCACGGCGATCTGATGCCCTAAACCTGCCGTCGAAGGGCATAAACCTTGGTTTAAGGCCGTCTATGCCCTTCGGTTTACGTTTCCCGGACTAAACCCCCGTTGACTGGCGGGGCGGCCCGCGACCCGGCAAGCCTCCTCCCATCCCGCGTCGCTGAGGCGTGGGACGGGACAGGAGAGGACGGATGAAACGGATCGGATGGACGATCGCGGCGCTGGCGCTTGCGGCCCCGGCCTTCGCGCAGACCGGCGTCACGGAGGTGGTCGAGCGGCTGGCGGCCCAGGGCTACGGCCAGTTCGAGATCGAGCGCGAGGACGGCACGGTCAAGGTCGAGGCGATCCGCAACGGCGTCCAGCGCGAGCTGGTCTACGACGCGACCGATGGCGCCCTGATCGAGGACAGCCAGCGGCCGGCGGCGCGCGTCGCCCGGGCCGAGGACAATGGCGGGCGGGTCTCTCGCGATCGTCGGACGGAGGCGGGCGACGATCGGGACCACCGATCCGACGCGGCCGACGACCGCGGCGGCGACGAGGACGACGGGGACGACGCGGACGACGACAACGGCGGTTCGCGCGGCCGGGATGACCATGGCCGCTCGGACGACCGCGGTCGGGGCGGCCGTGACGATAGCGGCGGCCGGGGCGGCCGTGACGATAGCGGCGGCCGGGGCGGCCGCGGGGGCGACGACCATGGCGGACGGGACGACGGCGACGATCACGGCGGCGACGACGACTGATCCCGGGCTGTCCCCTCGCGGCCCCGCCCTGACGCCCGCACCCGGGACGGCCGAAGCGCCGGGCGGAAGCGCGCCCAGGGGCGCCGCGACCGACCCCCTGCCCGAGATGATCCGCCGCCCCTGACCCCTGCGGGCGGCGGATCCTGCGGCGGCCGGCCTGGCGCGCACCCGCCATCCCCGCGGGCCGGCCGCCGCACTCTGGAGCGGCTTCGGCGAACCCCGCCGCGCGGACGCTCCCGACTCGTTCATGATCCTGAAGGCCAGGTTAAGGCTGCAAAATATGTATAATAATATCAATATATTACCCCCATTTTCACGCGTGAAAATCGAGCCCTTCCCAAGGCGCTGCGGCTTTGGGAGGGGGCTTTCGCAGAGGTCTCTCTGAGACGACGGAACAGGGCTGAGCCGCCGGCGTTGCGCGGGCCGGCTTTCCCCGCTAGGCCGGGGGCGGGAGGATCGGCGATGCGGCGAAGCGGCATGATGGCGGGGGTCCTGACGGCGCTGGCCCTGGCCGGCCCCGGCGCGGCCGCGCCGCTCGACCAGGTGGTCGACCAGCTGGAGGCCCAGGGCTACGAGGTGCGCGAGGTCGGCCGGACCTGGCTCGGCCGCATCCGGGTCGAGGCGGTGCGCGGCGACCGCCGGCGCGAGGTGGTCTTCGACCGGGTCACGGGCGAAATCCTGCGCGACTATGTCTCCCAGGGCGGCGCGGCGGAGACGGCGGACGACCGCGGCCGCCGGTCCGGGTCGAAGGGCGCTTCCGCGGACGGCTCGGGCCCCGGGTCGCCGGGGTCGGACGACGACAAGGGCGGCGGCTCGGGCCGAGGTGGATCGGACGACGACAAGGGCGGCTCCGGGGGGTCCGGCTCGGGCGGCTCGGGCGGCGGCGACAGGGACGACGACGACACGGACGACGGCGGGGACTCCCACGGCGGATCGGACCATTCCGGCGGAAGCGACGACGACGGGGATTCGGACGGCGGGTCCGGTGGCGGCTCGAACGGAGGATCCGGGGGCGGCTCGGGCGGCGGCCATGGCGGGGGCTCGAACAGCGGTTCGGGTGGAAATTCCGGCGGCGGTTCGAACAGCGGATCCGGCGGCGGGTCGGGGGGCGGTCATGACGGCGGGGGCGGCCGCGGCGGCTCCGGCGGCGGGCATGGCGGCGGGCATGGCGGCGACGACGACGATGGCAGTGGGGACGATGACGGCGGCGGCGATGACGACTGACCCGGTCCCGGGTCCCGGGCGGCGGATCGGGGCCTCGGCCGCCCTGGTGTTCGTGGTCGCGGTGCAGAGCGTCGCGACCCTGTTCTTCGTCTGGGACATCGTCGCCGGGGTCTTCGGCCTGCGCGCCGCCCCCATCGCCTGGGAGACCCGCGAGCTGATCGAGATGGGCGCGGCTCTCGGCCTGGTGCTCGGCGTCGCCCTGGGCGCGGCGCTGCTGGTCGTCACGTCGCGCCGCAACCGCCGGATCGAGGGGCAGTTGCGCCGGACCTCGGCGGTCTTCGCCGAGCTTCTGGAGCAGCGGTTCGGGGAATGGCGGCTCACCCCCTCGGAGCGGGACGTGGCCTGGTTCACCCTCAAGGGCATGAGCCTCGCCGAGATCGCCCGACTGCGCCAGACCAGCGAGGGCACGGTCAAGGCCCAGTCGAACGCCATCTACCGCAAGGCGGGGGTGGGGGGGCGGACCCAGCTCCTCAGCCTGTTCCTAGAGGACCTGATGGAGGAAGCGCCGGCGGCGCGGGTGGCCTCGCCCGCGGCCCGCGCACGAACGGTCGGCGGCCAGAGGGTCGGCGCCCAGACGGTCGACGATGGGGCGGTAGGCGACCGGGCGGTCAGCGGACCGCCTTGACCCCTTCGAGCACCAGGGTCGTCGCCACCTCGGCATAGTCCTCGCGGGTGATGAGGCCACCGTCGCGGAACCACATGTAGACCCAGTTCATCATCCCGAAGAGCGACATGGTGACGGGCATCAGCAGCGGCCGCTCGGGGCGGTCGAGCTCGGGGTTGATCCGGCGCAGCGCCACGGAGAAATGCCGCACGATCCGCCGCTCCACCATGCGGATCTCGTTGCGCTGCTCCTCGGAGAGGGCGGCGGCGCCGATGAGCTGGACCCGGTGGGCGTCGTCGGCGCCGCGGTATTTCTCCAGCACCGTGCCCACCAGCAGCCGCAGCAGGGTCTCGGGGGGGAGATCGGCGCTGGTCTCGGCCGCGGCGTTGAGCGCCGCCTCCAGCTCCACCAGATGGGTGTGGATGATGGCGAAGATCAGCGAATCCTTGCCGGGATAATAGTGGTAGAGCAGCGCCTTGGACACATGGCAGTGGCTGGCGATCTGGGCCATCGAGGCCTTGTCCATGCCTTGCTCGGCGAAGACCGCGGCGGCGCCCGTCAGGATGCCGTGCTGCTTTTCCTCGAAGTCGCTCGCCCGGGTGCGGGCCATCGCAGCGTCCCCCTCATGGAACCTTCAGGACGCCGAAAGGGAGGGCTCGAAGGCCCTCCCGCCCGGCGCGCAAGGAGATGCCTGCGCTTTAGTCATTCTTTCGGGCGGTTGTCCACCACCCGCTTGGCCTTGCCTTCGGACCGGGCGACGCCGTTCGGGTCGTGCACCTCGATCTTGGTGGAGACGCCGACCACGCTCTTGACGTGATGGGAGAGCTCCTTCGCCGAGGCGGCGCGGGCGGCGACGCCGGCGGCGGCGGGGGTCGCCTCCACGTGGATGCACATGCTGTCCATCCGGCCCGAGCGGGTCAGCTCGATCTGGAAATGCGGGGCGAGGCCGGCGCATTTCAGGATCTGCTCCTCGATCTGGGTGGGGAAGACGTTGACGCCGCGCAGGATGATCATGTCGTCGCTGCGCCCCGTCACCTTCTCCATCCGCCGCATGGACCGCGCCGTGCCGGGCAGGAGCCGGGTCAGGTCGCGGGTGCGGTAGCGGATCATCGGCAGCCCCTCCTTGGTGAGGGTGGTGAAGACGAGCTCGCCCATCTCGCCGTCGGGCAGGACCGCGCCGGTCTCGGGGTCGATGATCTCGGGGTAGAAGTGGTCCTCCCAGATGTGCAGCCCGTCCTTGGTCTCGACGCATTCGTTGGCGACGCCGGGGCCCATGATCTCGGAGAGGCCGTAGATGTCGACCGCGTCCATGTCGAAGGCCGCCTCGATCTCCGCGCGCATGGCGTTGGTCCAGGGCTCCGCCCCGAAGATGCCGACCTTGAGCGAGCTTTCCCGCGGGTCGATTCCCTGGCGGCGGAATTCGTCGAGGATGGAGAGCATGTAGGAGGGGGTGACGAGGATGACCCGGGGCTTGAAGTCTTGGATCAGCGTCACCTGCCGCTCGGTCATGCCGCCGGAGATCGGGACGACGGTGCAGCCCAGCCGCTCGGCGCCGTAATGCGCGCCGAGGCCGCCGGTGAAGAGCCCGTAGCCGTAGGCGTTGTGCACGATGTCCCCGGGCCGCCCGCCCGAGGCGTAGATCGAGCGCGCGATCAGGTCGGCCCAGGTGTCGATGTCGCGGCGGGTGTAGCCGACGACCGTGGGCTTGCCCGTGGTGCCGGAGGAGCCATGGATGCGCACGAGCTGTTCGCGAGGCACGGCGAACATGCCGAAGGGGTAGGCGTCGCGCAGGTCCTGCTTCACCGTGAAGGGGAACTTCGCGAGGTCGGCGAGGGTGACGAGGTCGTCGGGATGCACGCCGTGGTCGTCGAAGCGCTTGCGGTAGAAGGGCGAGTTCTCATAGGCGTGGCGGACGGACCATTTCATCCGCTCGAGCTGGAGCGCGGCGATCTCGTCGCGCGAGGCGGTCTCGATCGGGTCCAGTCCGCCGGGGCGGTCGATCACGTCGGTCATTCTTGGTCCTCCCTGGTCGTTTCGCTCGCCGGTTCACTCCGGCAGATGGGTTCCCTTGACGGTGCGCGAATGGCCGCGGAACTCCGCGATCTGGGCGCCGTCCTGGTTGGTGACGCGGACGTCGTAGACGCCGTTGCGGCCGGCGCGGTGGATCTCGCGGGCGACGGCGGTCAGGCGGTCCCCGAGCCGGGCGGGGGCCATGTAGGTGATCGCCGCCTGGTGGCCGACCGTGCGCTGGTTGTAGCCGTTGCAGGCGAAGGCGAAGGCGCTGTCGGCCAGGGTGAAGATGAACCCGCCGTGGGCGAGCCCGTGGCCGTTCAGCATGAACTCGGTGACCTCCAGCGCAAGGGTGGCCTCGCCCGGGGCGATGCGCTCGATCGTCATGCCGAGGCGCTGCGAGGTGGAATCGTTCGACCACATCGCCTCGGCGCAGGCCTCCGCCAGGGCCTGGGGGGAAAGGTCGAGGGGGGTCATGCGCCCTTGAACTCCGCCTTGCGCTTGTCGAGGAAGGCGGCGACGCCCTCGGCGTAATCGGCCGTGCGGCCCGCCTCGCGCTGGAGGTCGCGCTCCAGGTCGAGCTGGGCGTCGAGGCTGTTGCCGGCGGCGGCCTGGATCGCGCGCTTGGTCAGGCCGAGCCCCCGGGTGGGGCCGGCCGCGAGGCGGACGGCGAGGGCGCGGGCCTCGTCCAGGAGCGCCGCGTCGTCCACGGCGCGCCAGATCATCCCCCAGGCCTCGGCCTGCTCGGCCGTGACGGGCTCGGCGAGGAGCGCCAGCGCCTTGGCCCGCGGCTCGCCGAGGATGCGGGCGAGCGACCAGCTTCCGCCGGCGTCGGGGATGAGGCCGATCTTGGCGAAGGCCTGGATGAACTTCGCCGAGCGCGCCGCCAGCACGATGTCGCAGGCGAGCGCGACGTTCGCCCCCGCGCCCGCCGCCACGCCGTTCACCGCGCAGAGGATCGGCTTCTCGATGGCGCGGATCAGCCGCAGGGTGGGGTTATAATAGGCGTCGAGCGTCGCGCCGAGGTCGGGCGCGGGGCCGCCCTTGCGCGGGTCGCGGTCGCCGAGATCCTGGCCCGCGCAGAAGCCCCGGCCCGCGCCGGTCAGAAGGACCGCGCGCACCTCCCCATCCTCCGCCGCCCGCTCAAGGCCTGCCCGCAGGGCGAGGTGCATCTCGGGATTGAAGGCGTTGAGCTTGTCCGGCCGGTTCAGGGTGAGCGTCAGCACCCCCGCCTCCAGCGTGACCAGCACGGTTTGCGATGTCGTCATGGAACCTCCGCGGGGCTCTCTGCGGCCCGTTGAAAAAAGGTATTGCATAAACCGACCGGTCAGTCAATTATAAACGCAACAACGGGGAGGAAATCGAATGGAGGCGCTGTTCGCACGGCATCGGGACCTGCTGGAGGCGGCGCTCGCCGCGCTGGCGTCCCGCGGATTCTGGTCGCCCTTCCCGGAGGTTCCAAGCGGCAAGTTTTATGGGGAGACCGCGCGCGGGGCGGGGCTCGCGGCCCATGGCGCGCGCCTCGGCCGGCCCTTCGACCTGCCCGGCCATCCCGAATCGGGGCGGGTGGGGGCGGAGGTCTCGCCCTGGGGCCCCGCGCTCGGCATCGACTATCCCGCGGCCGAGGTCGAGACGCTGATCGCCGCCTCCCGGGCCGCCGCCCCCGCCTGGGCCGGGGCCGACCCCGAGACGCGCGTGGGCGTCTGCCTGGAGGCGCTGGTCCGGCTGAACCGGATGAGCTTCGAGATAGGCCATGCGGTGACGCACACCACCGGGCAGGCCTTTCCCATGGCCTTCCAGGCGGGCGGACCCCATGCGCAGGACCGCGGGCTGGAGGCTGTCGCCATGGCCTGGGCCGAGATGACCCGCAGCCCCGCCGCAGCGATCTGGGAGAAGCCCCGGGGCAAGGCCGCGCCGCTGGTGATCGAGAAGCACTGGCGGGTGGTGCCGCGGGGCGTGGCGCTGGTCATCGGCTGCCAGACATTCCCGACCTGGAACAGCTATCCCGGCCTCTTCGCCAGCCTCGCCACCGGCAACACGGTCATCGTGAAGCCTCATCCCGCCGCCATCCTGCCGCTGGCGCTGACCGTGGCCGTGCTGCGCGACGTGCTGGCCGAGGCCGGGCTGCCGCGCGACGCCGTGCTGCTCGCCGCCGATTCGGCCGAGGCCCCCGTCACGCAGGACCTGGTGCGCCGCCCGGAAATCGCGATCATCGACTACACCGGCTCCAACGCCTTCGGAGACTGGGTGCGGGCGAACGCCCACGGCGCGCAGGTCTACACGGAGGAAGCGGGCGTGAACTCCATCGTCATCGCCGGCGCCGGGGATTTCGGGGCCATGTGCGACAACATCGCCTTCTCGCTTTCGCTCTACTCCGGCCAGATGTGCACCGCGCCGCAGACCCTCTTCGTCCCCCGCGGGGGCGTTCCCACCGACGAGGGCCGCAAGAGCTTCGATGCGGTGGCCGAAGGGATCGCCGCGGCGGTGGACCGGCTGCTGGCCGATCCCGCCCGGGCCGCCGCGGTGGCGGGCGCCATCGCCAACCCTGCGACGCTCGACCGGGTGGCCGCGGCCCGCGGGCTCGGCCGGGTGGTGCGCGACAGCGCCTCCCTCGCCGAGGGGCGCAGCGCCACGCCGCTGATCCTCGCGGTCGAGGCGACGGACGTCGAGGCCTACGGCGAGGAGCGGTTCGGCCCCATCGCCTTCGTCGTCGCGGTCGACGACGCCGAGGAGGGCGTCGCCCGCGCGGCGGCGCTGGCGCGGACCAAGGGCGCGATCACCGCCGCGCTCTACGACGTGGACGAGGCGCGCATCAGCGCCGCGGCCGAGGCCTTCGCCCAGGCGGGGGCGAACCTCTCCGTCAACCTGACGGGGGACATCTACGTCAACCAGAGCGCCGCCTTCAGCGACTACCACGTCACCGGCGCCAATCCCGCCGGCAACGCGAGCCTGACCGACACAGCCTTCGTCGCCGGCCGATTCCGCCGCGCCATGTGGCGCAGGCCCCGCGCCGCCTGAGCCTGCCTGAATCAAGAAAACCCAACGGGAGGAACAAGAAGATGACCAAGACCCTGACCGCGCTCGCCACGCTTGCGGCCCTTGGACTGGGGGGCGCGGCCTCGGCCGAGATCCGCATCGGCGCCACCCTCTCCGAGACCGGCCCCGCCGCCTTCCTCGGCGACCCGGAGGCCAAGACGCTGAAGATGCTGGTGGACAAGGTCAACGCCGCCGGCGGCGTCAACGGCGAGGAGATCGCCCTCACCCTCTACGACGACGGCGGCGACCCCAACAAGGCGCGCACCTTCGCCACCCGCCTGGTCGAGGACGACGAGGTGGCCGCGATCATCGGCGGCACCACCACCGGCACGACCATGTCGATCATCCAGGTGGTCGAGGACGCCGAGATTCCCTTCATCTCGCTCGCCGGCGCCATCGAGATCATCGACCCGGTCAAGGACTGGGTGTTCAAGACACCCCACACCGACCGCATGGCCTGCCAGAAAATCTTCGAGGACATGAAGGGGCGCGGGATCACGAAGATCGGCATGATCTCGGGCACCGACGGCTTCGGCGCCTCGATGCGCAAGCAGTGCCTGGAGGTGGTGTCGGACTACGGCATCGAGGTGGTTGCGGACGAAAGCTACGGGCCCACCGACGCCGACATGACCCCGCAGCTCACCAACATCAAGAACGCGGGCGTGCAGGCGGTGCTGAACCCGGGCTTCGGCCAGGGCCCCTCCATCGTCACCCGCAACTTCCGCCAGCTCGCCGTCGGCCTGCCGCTCTACCAGAGCCACGGCGTGGCCTCGAAGGGCTTCATCGACCTCGCGGGGGCCGAAGCCGCCGAGGGCGTGCGTCTGCCCGGCACCGCCCTGCTGGTGGGCGAGCTGCTGCCGGAGAGCGACCCGCAGAAGGCGGTGGTCGAGGCCTACAAGACCGAGTTCGAGACGGCCTACAACGTGCCGGTCTCGACCTTCGGCGGCTATGCGGCGGACGCCTTCGCGATCCTGGTCGACGCGATCAAGCGCGCCGGCTCGACCGAGCCCGAGGCGATCCGGGACGCGATCGAGGCGACCGCCGGCCTCGCCGGCACGACCGGCGTCGTGACCATGACCGCGGACGACCACCTCGGCCTCGATCTCAGCGCCTTCAAGATGCTGGAGATCAAGGGCGGGGCCTGGACGCTGGTCGAGTAAGGGGCCGACCGCGAGGCGCGCCCCAGCGCGCGCCTCGCGCCGACGCCACCGTCCCGGACGGCCGCTTCCGCCGCCCGGACCTCGGCCCCCGCGGGGGAGCCCGCCGCCCGTCCCGCGACGGCCCGACCGTGGGCCCCGGGCGGGGGCGCCGCCCTCGCGCCCATCCGTCCCGTTCCCGCGCGCCGCGCCGCGCCCCTCCCTCGCCCGGAGTCCGCAATCCATGCCCGAACTCATGCAATTCCTGCTGTCCGGGGTGACGGTCGGCGCCGTTTACGCGCTGGTCGCCCTCGGCTTCACCATCATCTACAACGCCTCCGACGTGGTGAACTTCGCCCAGGGCGAATTCGTCATGCTGGGCGGCATGATCACCGTCTTCGCGCACATGGCCGGCCTGCCGCTGCCGCTCGCCGCGCTGATCGCGGTGGCGGGGGCGGCCCTGGTGGGGGTCGCGCTCAACAAGCTCGCCATCGAGCCCGCCCGCGGCGCGCCCGTGGTCTCGCTCATCATCATCACCATCGGGGCCTCGATCTTCATCCGGGGCGTGGCGCAGCTCGTCTTCGACAAGCAGCTCCACCGCTTCCCGGCCTTCACCGGCGACGATCCGATCCAGGTGCTGGGCGCCACCATCCTGCCTCAGAGCCTCTGGGTCATCGCCGGGGCGCTCGCGGTCTTCGCCGGCCTCTGGGCTTTCTTCACCCATACGTTGACGGGCCGGGCCGTGCTCGCCACCGCCAACAACCGGCTGGCGGCGCAGCTCGTCGGCATCAACACCAACTGGGTGATGACGCTCTCCTTCGGGCTCTCGGCCGCCATCGGGGCGCTCGCGGGGGTGCTGGTGACGCCCATCGTCAACACGAGCTACGACGTCGGCATCGCCCTGGCGCTCAAGGGCTTCGCGGCCGCCATGCTCGGCGGCATGGGCAATCCCAAGGGCGCCTTCGTCGGCGGCATCCTCCTCGGCCTGATCGAGGCGCTGACCGCGGGATACCTGAGCTCGGTCTACAAGGACGCCGCCGCCTTCGTGGTGATCCTGATCGTGCTCTTCGTCCTGCCCCAGGGCCTCTTCGGCCGGACCTCCACGGATCGGGTGTGACCATGCGCTTGACGCCCAAGACCGCCACGCTGATCGCCCTCGTCCTGCTGGTGATCGTCTCGCCGTTCTTCTTTCCGTCAAACTACTACTACCGGGTCGGCTCGCTGATCTTCGTCAACGCCCTCGCGGTGACGGGGATGGTGATCCTGACGGGCTACGCCGGGCAGATCAGCCTCGGCCATGCGGGCTTCGCCGGAATCGGGGCCTACGCCTGCGCGCTCGCGCCCCTCCATCTCGGCCTGCATCCGGGCCTCGCCGCGCTGCTCGGCGCCGCCGTCTCGGGCGCGCTGGCTTGGCTCGTGGGCCGGCCGATCCTGCGCCTCAAGGGCTACTACCTCGCGGTGGCGAGCCTCGGGCTCGGGATCCTCGTCTCGATGATGCTCGCGAACGAGGCCTGGCTGACCAAGGGGCCCGACGGCATGGAGGTCCCCGACCTCGGCCTGAACGACGCGCTGGAGGCGATCGGCGTCGACCTCTCCAATTCGCAGTTCTGGTACGCCTTCAGCGGTCTCGTGATGATCCTCGGCGCCTGGATCGCCCTCAACCTCCACGACAGCCCCACCGGCCGGGCGCTCCGCGCCCTGCACGGGTCGGAGGTGGCGGCGCGGGTGGTGGGCGTCGACGTGGCGCGGCTGAAGCTCCAGGCCTTCGTCATCTCGGCGGTCTACGCCTCCTTCGCCGGGTCGCTGCTCGCGCTCCAGAACAAGTTCATCACCCCCGACGTCGCGGGCTACATGCACTCGATTGAGATGGTCACCATGGCCGTGCTCGGCGGCGCGGGCTCGGTGCTCGGGGCCTTCTTCGGGGCGGCGATCCTGACGACGCTGCCCCAGGTGCTGACCGTCTTCGCGGAGTACGAACAGATCCTGCTCGGCCTGGTGATGATGCTCGTCATGATCTTCATGCGCGACGGATTGCTGCCGAGCGCGCTTCGCGCCATCCGGGGGAGGGGGAAATGACCGCGCTGCTCGAAGTCAAGGGGCTGGGCATCAGCTTCGGCGGCCTGCGCGCCGTCCAGGACGTCAGCTTTTCCGTCCGGCCGGGCGAGATCGTCTCGGTGATCGGGCCGAACGGCGCCGGCAAGACCACGCTCTTCAACATGATCTCGGGCGTCTATTGCCCGGGCGCGGGGCGGGTGCGGCTTTCGGGCGAGGACGTGACGGGGATGGACCCCTTCCTGCTCGCGCGCCGGGGCCTCAGCCGGACCTTCCAGAACCTGCAGATCTTCCAGGCGATGACCGTGCTCGAGAACGCCATCGCCGGCTGCCACCTCCAGGAGCGCGGGCCGCTCCTCGCCGACCTGCTCGGCCTGCCGTCCTCCCGCCGGCGCGCCCGCGCGGCCGAGGAAACGGCGCGGCGCCTGCTCGACCGGGTGGGCCTCGGCGCGGCGGCCGAGCGCGAGGCCTCGGCGCTCTCCTACGGCGCGCTCAAGCGGCTGGAGATCGCCCGGGCCCTGGCGCTGGAGCCCCGCGTCCTGCTGCTCGACGAGCCGGCGGCGGGCTGCAACGCCGTCGAGACCGAGGAGATCGACCACCTGATCGCCGAGGTCGCCCGCGAGGGCGTCGCCATCCTGCTGGTGGAGCATGACATGAAGATGGTCATGCGCATCTCCAACCACATCGTGGTGCTCGACCACGGCGAGAAGATCGCCGAGGGCGAGCCCGCCAAGGTCAGCCGCGATCCCAAGGTGATCGAGGCCTATCTCGGGGCGCCGGACGCGAACCCCGACGGCAAGGAGGCCGCCCATGCTGACGGTTGAGGGCCTGCGCTCGCGCTATGGGCGCATCGAGGTGCTGCATGGCGTCGACCTCGAGGTGAGGTCGGGCGAGATCGTGACGGTGGTCGGCGCGAACGGCGCCGGCAAGACCACTTTGCTGCGCTGCCTTTCCGGGGTGCAGCCGGTCTCGGGCGGCGCGATCACCTTCCGGGGCGAGAGCTTCACGACCGTGCCCGCCTGGAAGCGGCTCGGCCACGGCCTCGCCCAGTCGCCGGAGGGGCGCCAGATCTTCACCAACCTCAGCGTGGAGGAGAACCTGCGCCTCGGCGCCTTCCTTTTCGCCGACGCGCGGGTGGACCGGGACATGGAGACCGCCTTCGCCATGTTCCCGATCCTGAAGGAAAAGCGCAACCTGGTGGCGGGGGGGCTGTCGGGCGGCCAGCAGCAGATGCTGGCGATCGCCCGGGCGCTGATGGGCCGACCCTCCTGCCTGCTGCTCGACGAGCCGTCCATGGGCCTCGCCCCGATCATCGTCGCGCAGATCTTCGAGGTGGTGAAGGGCCTGCGCGAGATGGACGTGACCGTGCTCCTGGTCGAGCAGAACGCCTATGGCGCGCTCAAGATCGCCGATCGGGGCTATGTCATGGAGACGGGCCACATCACCATGTCGGGGTCGGCGGCCGAGCTGATCGCCGATCCGCGCATCCGCGAAGCCTACCTGGGGATCTGAGATGACCGTCACCATCGAACGCGACGGCGGGGTGGCCGTCGTCACCGTCGACAACCCGCCGGTGAACGCGCTGGGCCAGGCGCTGCGCCAGAGCCTCTGGGACGCGGCCGAGGCGCTCGACGCCGATCCGGCCGTGGAGGCGGTCGTGCTGATCTGCGCGGGCCGGACCTTCATCGCCGGGGCGGATGTGAGCGAGTTCGGCAAGCCGCCTCAGCCGCCGCACCTGCCCGATGTCGTGGCGCGCATCGAGCGGGCGGCCAAGCCCTGGACCGCCGCCATCCACGGCGCGGCGCTCGGGGGCGGCTTCGAGGTCGCGCTCGGCTGCCGCTTCCGCGTGGCGGCGGCGGGTGCTTCGGTGGGCTTGCCGGAGGTGACGCTCGGCCTCGTGCCGGGGGCGGGGGGGACCGTGCGCCTGCCGCGGCTGGTCGCGCCCGAGGCGGCGGTGGAGATCGTCACCGGCGGCAAGCCGGTCAAGGGGCCTCGGGCGCTGGAGCTCGGGCTGGTCGACCGGCTGGTCGAGGGGGACCTGCGCGCCGCGGCGGTCGCCTTCGCGGCCGAGGCGCGCGACCTGCCGCCGCCCCTCGCCGACCGCGCGCCCCTGCCGGCCGAGCCCGGCTTCTGGGAAGACGCCAAAGCCCGCGTCGCCAAAGCGGCGCGAGGCGCGGCGGCGCCGGCGCGCGCGCTCGCCTGCCTGCGGCGGGCGGCGGAGGGCGACTTCGCCGGGGCCATGGCGCTGGAGCGGGCGACCTTCCTCGAGCTGCGCGGCTCGGAGGAGGCGGCGGCGCTGCGCCATGTCTTCTTCGCCGAACGCGCCGCGCCGCGCCCGGCCGAGCTGCGCGGGGTGGAGCCGCGGCCCGTCGCTTCCGCGGCAGTGATCGGCGGCGGCACCATGGGGGTCGGCATCGTCGCCGCCCTGCGCGACGCGGGCCTGCCGGTGGTGCTGGTCGAGCGCGACGACGAGGCGCTCGCCCGCGGCATGGCGGGGCTCAGGGCCCTCTACGACGGCGCAGTCTCCCGCGGCCGGCTAACGGCGGCGGAGGCCGAGGCGCGGCTCGGGGGGGTGACGCCCGCGACAGACTACGCCGCGCTGGCCGGGGTCGACCTCGTGATCGAGGCGGTCTTCGAAGAGATCGGGGTGAAGCGCGCGGTCTTCGAGCGGCTGGGCGCCGCCCGCCGGCCCGACGCGATCCTCGCCACCAACACCTCCTACCTGGACCCGCGGGCGATCGCCGAGGGCCTGCCGAACCCGGAGCGGTTCATCGGCCTGCATTTCTTCAGCCCGGCGAACGTGATGAAGCTCCTGGAGATCGTGCCGACGCCGGAGACGGCGCCCGAGGTCCTGGCGGCGGGCTTCGCGCTGGCGGCCCGGCTCGGCAAGATCCCGGTGCGGGCGGGGATCTGCGACGGCTTCATCGGCAACCGCATCCTGAAGCGCTACCGGGCGGAGGCCGAGACGCTGGTCCGCGCCGGGGCGACGCCTGCGGGGGTGGATGCGGCGATGCGGACCTTCGGCTTCGCCATGGGGCCCTTCGAGGCGCAGGACATGGGCGGTCTCGACATCGCCTTCCTCCAGCGCGAGGGGGCCCGGGCGCGGGGCGAGGACGTGGCGGAGACCCTGGGCGATCTGCTGGTGCGCGCGGGCCGCAAGGGGCGCAAGACCGGCGGCGGCTGGTACGACTACGCTCCCGGCGACCCGCGGCCCCGGCCCTCGGCCGAGGCGGAACGGCTGCTCGCGCCCCATGTGGCGGCGGGGGAGCCGCCGGCCGACATCGCCGAGCGCCTGGTCGCGGCGATGGCGGCAGAGGGCGAGGCGATCCTCGCGGAGGGGATCGCGGCCCGTCCCGAGGACATCGACCTGGTGGAAATCCACGGCTACGGGTTTCCCCGCCGCCGCGGGGGGCCAATGTTCCTCGCGCGCGCCCGGACGGCGGAGCCTGCCTGAGCCGGCGCGCCCCTGACCGGGGGCGGCCCTCAGGGGGCGTCGAGGCCCCGCTCGGGCCGGTCGGCGTGCCGCCTCCGGGCCCGGAGGCCCCGGCGTCTGGGCGGGAGAACGGGCCGGGAGCCTGCCCTGAGACCCTGAAGCCGCAGACCGCGCCTTCAGGCGCCGCGCCGAGGGTGAGCCTCGGACGTCGTCAGGGCCGCGGGCGCGCCGAGCCTCGACCGTGCGCCCTGCGCCTCCGGGGCGCGCCCGCCGCCCCTGCGTTACTGGTCCGCGAGCCGGACCAGGGCGTGGCGCTTCTTGCCGGCCGAGAGCTTGAGGTCGGCCGCCAGGTCCCCGGCCTCGAGATGCAGGCCCGCATCGGTCAGGGGACGGTCGTCGAGCCGGGCGCCCCCCTCGGCGATCAGCCGCTTGGCCTCCTTGCCCGAGGCGGCGAGGCCGGCGCGGACCAGGAGCTGGACGATGGAGATGCGGCCCTCGGCCAGATCCGCCGCCGTGAGGGTGAGCTTCGGCAGATCCTCCCCCACGCCCCCCTGCTCGAAGACCGCCCGGGCGGTCGCCTCCGCCGCGGCGGCGGCCTCTGCCCCGTGCAGCAGGGTCGTCGCCTCGTTCGCCAGCACGATCTTGGCATGGTTGATCTCGCCCCCCCCGAGCGCCGCCAGCCGGTCGCATTCGGCCAGCGGCAGGTCGGTGTAGAGCTTCAGGAACCGGCCCACGTCGGCGTCGGTGGTGTTCCGCCAGAACTGCCAGAAGTCGTAAGGGCTCAGCATGTCCGCGTTGAGCCAGACCGCCCCCCCGGCGGTCTTGCCCATCTTGCGGCCGTCGGAGGTGGTGAGGAGCGGCGTCACCAGCCCCCAGACCTCGCCCCCCAGCACCCGCCGGGTCAGGTCCACGCCGTTGACGATATTGCCCCACTGGTCCGAGCCCCCCATCTGGAGCCGGCAGCCCTCGCGGCGGAAGAGCTCCAGGAAGTCGTAGGCCTGGAGGATCATGTAGTTGAATTCCAGGAAGCTCAGCGACTGTTCCCGGTCGAGCCGGCTCTTGACGCTCTCGAACGACAGCATCCGGTTCACCGAGAAATGCCGGCCGATGTCGCGCAGGAACTCGAGGTAGTTCAGCCCGTCGAGCCAGGCGGCGTTGTCGCGCATGATCGCGTCCGACGGGCCATCGCCATAGGCGAGGTAGCGGGCGAAGACCGACTGCATCCCGGCGATGTTGGCGTTGATCTGCTCGGCCGAAAGCAGCGGCCGCTCCTCGGCGCGGAAGGAGGGGTCGCCCACCTTGGTGGTGCCGCCGCCCATCAGGGTGATGGGCTTGTGCCCCGCCTCCTGCAGCCGGCGCAAGACCATGATGTTGAGCAGGTGCCCCACGTGCAGCGACTTCGCGGTGGCGTCATAGCCGATGTAGGCGGGGACGACCCCCGCGCGGAAAGCCTTGTCCAGCGCCTCGAGGTCGGTGGCGTCCTGGATGTAGCCCCGCTCCGCCAGGGTGACGAGAATGTCGCTCTTGGGCTGATAGGTCATGGCGGGTCCTTTCAAGGCTTGGGCGGCCGGGTCGCGGGCGGCGGTCCTGGCGCGGCCAAGCCTCCCGGCTCCAGCATCTTGACTTTGCGCGAGGTCTCGACCGCCGGACGTTGCCGTCCGGATGGGCGTTGCTCTAGAACGGAACGGCTTCGAAGGGAAGGGCGGCGAATGCTGGCGCTGGGGCTGATGTCGGGCACCTCGATGGACGGGGTGGACGCGGCGCTGATCGAGACCGACGGCGAGACCATCGCCGCCTTCCTGCGCGGCGCGGTGCGCCCCTACGGAGCCGAGGACCGAGCCGCCCTGCGCGCCGGCCTCGGCCTCTGGCCCGAGGATCCGGGCGTGCCGGCGGTGGAGGCGCTCACCCGCGCCGCCCATGCCGAGGCGACGGCCGGCTTCCCCGAGGCCGAGGTAGTTGGCTTCCACGGCCAGACCCTCGCCCACGACCCCGCCGGCCGCGGCACCCACCAGGCGGGCCGCGGCGACCTGCTCGCGCGGGAAACGGGGCGCACGGTCGTCTGGGATTTCCGCACCGCCGACGTGGCGAGCGGGGGCGAGGGCGCGCCGCTCGTCCCCTTCTTCCATTTCGCCTGCGCCCGGCGGATCGGGGCTCCGGGGCCGGTGGCCTTCCTCAACCTCGGGGGCGTGGGAAACGTCACCTGGGTCGATCCGCGGGCGGCGGCGCCCGAGGCGCCGGGGGCGCTCCTCGCCTTCGACACCGGGCCGGGGAACGCGCTCCTCGACGATTTCCTCCAGGCCCGGCGCGGCGAGGCCTATGACGCGGGCGGGGCGCTGGCGGCGCGGGGGCGGCCCGACCCAGGGGTTCTGGCGGCGCTGGCGGATCATCCGTTCCTGGCGCGCCGGCCGCCGAAATCCCTCGACCGGCAGGATTTTCACCACCTCCTCCGGGCCGTCGCGCCCCTGTCGGCGGAGGACGGCGCGGCGACGCTCGCCGCCGTCACCGCGGCCTGCGTGGCGGCCGCGGCCCGCTGGTTCCCCGAGCCGCCGGAGCGCTGGCTGGTCTGCGGCGGCGGGCGGCTGAACCGGACCCTGCTTCGCATGATCGCCGCGCGCACCAACGCCTCCGTCGATCCGGTCGAGGCGGTGGGCCTCGACGGCGACCTGCTGGAGGCCCAGGCCTTCGCCTATCTCGCCGTGCGGGTGCTGCGCGGGCTGCCGACCTCCGCCCCCGGCACGACCGGGGCGCGGCTGCCGGTCTCGGGCGGGCGGATCAGCCGGCCGTGACCGACGCCGGCCTGGCGCTGGGCTTCCTCGCCATCGCCGTGCTCTACGCCGCGGTGGGGCAGGCGGGGGCCTCGGGCTATCTCGGACTGATGGCCTTCGCCGACCTCCCCCCGGAGGTCATGCGGCCCACGGCGCTGGTGCTCAACCTCGTCGTCGCCGGCCTGCTGGTGGCGCTGTTCCGGCGCGACGGCAAGCTGACAGGACGGGTGTTCTTTCCCTTCGGCGTGCTGGGGGCGCCCTTTTCCTTCCTCGGGGGGCTCGTCCATCTGCCGGCGGCGATCTTCCGGCCGGCGGTGGGGGCGGTGCTGCTCCTCTCGGCCCTGCTGATGCTGCGGCCGCGGCGGGCGGGCGCCGCGCCTCCGCCCGAGGTTCCGCCGATCCTGCCGGCGATGGCGGCGGGCGGGCTGGTCGGCTTCGTCTCCGGGGCGACCGGGACCGGGGGCGGGGTGTTCCTCGCGCCCATCATCATCGGCATGAACTGGATTCCGCTGCGCCAGGCGACGGCGGTCACGGCGGGGTTCAACCTGCTCAACTCGGCCGCCGCGCTTGCGGGCGCGGCTGCGACCCTGCCGGGCCTGCCGCCCGCCCTGCCGCTCTGGATGGCGGCGGCGGCCGTCGGCGGGCTCGCGGGCGGGGCGATCGGGCTCCGCCGGCTGAGCGAGCCGGCGGTGCGGCGCCTGCTCGCCGCGGTGCTGGCGATCTCGGGGGCGAAGCTGATTGCGGGGTGAGGCGCGCCCCTGGCGGGGCGCGAGATCACCGGCAGGCAGCCACGCCCCCGGCCGGGTCGAGGCTCGCGCGCCTCAGCGGCTGGTTTCGGTCAGGCGGCGGCGGACGTAGTCGTCTACCGTCCCCACGAGCTGGTCCATGCCGGGGTCGAAGAAATGCGTCGCCCCCTCCACCACCGACTGGGTGATGGTGATGCCCTTCTGCTGCTTGAGCTTGTCGGCGAGCGAGGTGACGTCCGCCACCGGCGCCACCCGGTCCGCGCCGCCCGAGATGATCAGGCCGGAGGAAGGGCAGGGCGCGAGGAAGCTGAAGTCGTATTGGTTCGCCGGCGGCGCCACCGCGACGAAGCCCGCGATCTCGGGCCGCCGCATCAGGAGCTGCATCCCGATCCAGGCCCCGAACGAAAATCCCGCCACCCAGCAGTGCTTGGCGTTGGGGTTCAGCGCCTGCAGGTAATCGAGCGCGGCCGCCGCGTCGGAGAGCTCGCCCAGACCTTGGTCGTACTCGCCTTGGCTGCGGCCCACCCCGCGGAAGTTGAACCGCAGGCAGGTGAAGCCGATCTTGTGAAAGGTGTAATGCAGATTGTACACGACCTTGTTGTTCATCGTCCCCCCATACAGCGGATGGGGATGGAGGATGATCGCGATCGGCGCGTCCTTGTTCTTCTGCGGATGATAGCGGCCTTCGAGCCTGCCGTCGGGTCCGGGAAAGATCACTTCGGGCATTCGGGCCCCAACTCCACCTGCGCCGCGGCGTCGCGGACGGAAACTTGACGGAATCGCGGCTCGAATCTAGAAGGGTTCTAAATTGTACGCGCTCGACCCCGGGTTGGCCCGGAGTTAGGCACTTGGACGGCCAGCGTCAACAGCCGCGCGCGCGGCGCATCCCGGAGGCGAGATGAAACTGAGCACCAAGGGGCGGTACGCCATGATCGCGCTGACCGACCTGGCGCTCCATGGCCCCGACGAACTGGTGGCGCTGTCGGGGGTGGCGGAACGCCAGGACATCAGCCTTGCCTATCTCGAACAGCTCTTCGTCAAGCTGCGCCGGGCCGAGGTGGTCGACTCCGTGCGCGGCCCCGGCGGCGGCTACCGGCTCGCCCGGCCGGCGGACCAGATCCGGGTGTCCGAGATTCTCGCCGCGGTGGACGAGACCATGGACGCGCTCGCCCGCGGCGGCGGGGCGAGCGGCGGCGCCGTCGGCACGCCGGAACAAAGGCTGGCGGACCGGCTGTGGGAACAGCTCTCGGCCAACGTCTACGTCTTCCTGCACCAGACCCGGCTGGCGGACGTGGTGCGCAACCAGCTCGCCCCCTGTCCCGCGGTGCCCGCCTTCGTCGAGCTGGTCGACGAGTGACGCGGACCCGGGTCTACCTCGACTGGAACGCTTCCGCGCCGCTCCGGCCCGAGGCGCGGGCGGCGATGATCGCGGCGATGGACCTCTGCGGCAATCCCTCCTCCGTCCATGGGGAGGGCCGGGCGGCCCGGGCCCTGACGGAGCGGGCGCGCGCCCAGGTGGCCGCCGCCTTCGGGGCCGAGCCCGACGAGGTGGTCTTCACCTCCGGCGCCACCGAGGCGGCGGCCCTCGCCGCGGCCGGCCGGGGCCTCGCCTGCGCCCCGGTCGAGCATGACTGCGTCGCCGCCTGGTGCGAGGCGAGCCTGCCGGTCGACGCCCTCGGCCGGGTCGCGCCGGCCGATCCCGGCCGGGCCGCCCTCCAGGCGGCGAATTCCGAGACCGGGGTGATCCAGGACCTGCCCTCCGGCCTCGCCCTCGTCGACGCGGCCCAGGTCGCCGGGCGCATCCCCTTCGCCTTCGGCTGGACCGGCGCCCGGGCGGCGCTGGTCTCGGCCCACAAGTTCGGCGGGCCCAAGGGCGTCGGCGCGCTCCTGCTGCGCCGCGGCGAGGAGGTCGCCCCGGTCCTGCGCGGCGGCGGCCAGGAAAGCGGCCGGCGGGCCGGCACCGAAAACCTGATCGCCATCGCGGGGATGGGCGCCGCGGCCGAGGCCGCCGCCCGGGATCTCGCCGACGGGATCTGGGAGCGCGTGGCGGAAATTAGAAGAATTCTAGAAAATGCTCTGGCGTCCGCGGGAGAATCGACTATTTTGGTCGGGAAAGGGGCTCCGAGGTTGCCCAACACCATCTGCCTGGCGACGCCGGGCTGGCGGGGGGAGACCCAGGTGATGCTGATGGATCTGGCGGGCTACGCCATCTCCTCAGGGTCCGCCTGCTCCAGCGGCAAGGTCCGGCCCAGCCGGACGCTGGCGGCGATGGGGTTGGGCGAGGCGGCGCGGGACGCGATCCGCATCTCGCTCGGACCCGCAACGACGGAAGACGATGCGCTCGGCTTCGCGCAGGCCTGGACGGCCGCGCGGGCGAAGCTTCGGGCGAGGGCCGCGGGGGCGGCGTGAGGAGGATGCACCATGGCGGCCACTGAGGACATTCGCGAGGGCGTCGACCAGGAGACGGTGGACACCGTCCGCTCCATGGGCGGCAAGTACAAGTACGGCTTCTCCTCCGACATCGACACGGAATACGCCCCCAAGGGCCTCAACGCCGACATCGTGCGCCTGATTTCCGAAAAGAACGGCGAGCCGGAGTGGATGACCGACTGGCGCCTCAAGGCCTATGAACGCTGGACGAAGATGGAGGAGCCCAAGTGGGCGATGCTCCATTACCCGGAGATCGACTTCCAGGACCAGTACTACTACGCCCGGCCGAAGAGCTTCGCCACCCGGCCGAAGTCCCTCGACGAGGTCGACCCGGAGCTCCTCGCCACCTACGCCAAGCTCGGCATCCCGCTGAAGGAACAGGCGATCCTCGCCGGCGTCGAGGGCGCGGGCGAGAGCCCGGTCGAGGGGCGCAAGGTCGCGGTGGACGCGGTCTTCGACTCCGTCTCCCTCGGCACCACCTTCAAGGACGAGCTCGCCAAGGCCGGCGTGATCTTCTGCCCGATCTCCGAGGCGATCCGCGACCACCCCGAGCTGGTGAAGAAGTACCTGGGCAGCGTCGTGCCCTACAGCGACAACTTCTACGCCACGCTGAACTCGGCCGTCTTCTCCGACGGCTCCTTCGTCTACGTGCCGCCCGGCGTGCGCTGCCCGATGGAGCTCTCGACCTATTTCCGCATCAATGCGGAAAACACCGGCCAGTTCGAGCGCACCCTGATCATCGCCGACAAGGGCTCCTACGTCAGCTACCTCGAAGGCTGCACCGCGCCCAAGCGCGACACCCACCAGCTGCATGCGGCGGTGGTGGAGATCGTCATCCTTGAGGACGCCGAGGTGAAGTACTCCACCGTCCAGAACTGGTTCCCCGGCGACGAGGAAGGCCGCGGCGGCATCTACAACTTCGTCACCAAGCGCGCCGACTGCCGCGAGGACCGCGCCAAGGTGATGTGGACCCAGGTCGAGACCGGATCGGCCATCACCTGGAAATACCCCTCCTGCCTGCTCAAGGGCGACGGATCCTCGGGCGAGTTCTACTCGATCGCCATCGCCAACAACTTCCAGCAGGCCGACACCGGCACCAAAATGGTGCACCTGGGCAAGAACACCCGCTCGCGCATCGTCTCCAAGGGCATCTCGGCGGGCCGGGCGCAGAACACCTATCGCGGCCTGGTCTCGATGCACCCCAGGGCCGCCAACGGGCGCAACTACACCCAGTGCGACAGCCTGCTCATCGGCGACCAGTGCGGCGCCCATACCGTGCCCTACATCGAGGTGAAGAACACCACGAGCCGGGTCGAGCATGAGGCGACCACCTCCAAGGTGGACGAGGATCAGCTTTTCTACTGCCGCCAGCGCGGCATCGGCGAGGAGGAGGCGGTGGCGCTGGTCGTCAACGGCTTCTGCCGCGAGGTGCTGCAGGCCCTGCCCATGGAATTCGCCATGGAGGCGCAGAAGCTGGTGGCCATCAGCCTGGAAGGGAGCGTGGGATGATCGAGGCGATCAAGCGGGCGGAAGGCGACATGCTGCTGGGCGCCCGGCAGGGCAACGAGGATCTGGCGATCGCCGCCCTGGTGGTGGCGCCCTTCACGCTCGCCCTGGGCGTGTTCGTGAGCTGGTTCTGGGCCCCGAACTACATGGCCGTCCTCGTCTTCATCGTGGCGCAGATCGTCGCGACCGTCTGGAACGCCGGCTGGCGCGCCCGGGACGAGTGAACTCCGACGACGCCTTGGGAACGGCGCGCGGCGCGCGCGCCCCGACGGATGACGCGCGCGGCGCGAAAGGGATGCTGACATGCTGAAGATCGAAGACCTCCATGTGAAGCTCGAGGAAGAGGACAAGCCGATCCTCAAGGGCGTGACCCTCGAGGTGCCCGCGGGCGAGGTCCATGCGATCATGGGGCCGAACGGGTCGGGCAAGTCGACCCTCTCCTACGTCCTCTCCGGCCGGGACGGCTACGAGGTGACGGGCGGGACCGCGACCCTCGACGGCGCCGACCTCCTGGGGCTGGAGCCGGACGAGCGGGCGGCCCTGGGCCTCTTCCTCGCCTTCCAGTACCCGGTCGAGATCCCGGGCGTGGGCAACATGACCTTCCTGCGCACCGCCCTCAACGCCCAGCGCAAGGCGCGGGGCGAGGCCGAGATCAACGCCGCCGACTTCCTGCGTCTGGTGCGCGAGAAGGCGCGGACCCTCGACATCGATGCCGAGATGCTCAAGCGCCCTGTCAACGTCGGCTTTTCCGGCGGCGAGAAGAAGCGCAACGAGATCCTCCAGATGGCGATCCTGGAGCCGCGGATGTGCATCCTCGACGAGACCGACTCGGGCCTCGACGTCGACGCGATGAAACTGGTGGCGGCGGGCGTGAACGCGCTGCGCACGCCCGACCGCGGCTTCCTCGTCATCACCCACTACCAGCGGCTGCTCGACCACATCCGCCCGGACGTAGTGCACATCATGGCCGACGGGCGCATCGTCCAGTCCGGCGGGCCCGAGCTCGCGCTGGAGGTGGAGACCAACGGCTACGCCGACATCCTGGCGTCGGTGGCGTGATGGCGGTTCCCGCTTTCAAGCGCGACGCGGCGGAGACGATGCTCGCCGCCTGGCCCGCGCCGCGGGGCGAGGCTCCTTGGGCCGAGGCCGCCCGCGCCCGCGCCGCTGCCCGCCTGTCCGAGCGCGGCGCGCCCGGCCGGCGCGACGAATACTGGCGCTTCACCGATCCTGCGGCGCTCATCGCCGTGCCCGCCCCCGCCGCCGCCCCCCGGCCGGCGGAGGAGACCCTCTTCGCCGAGGCGGACCGGGTGCGGCTCGTCTTCGTCGACGGGGTCTTCGACCCCGCCCAGTCCGACCCGCCCGAGATCGCCGGCGTGGAGATCCAGCCCCTGTCCGAGGCGCTGTCGCGCGACATCCACTGGTCCCGCGACCTCTTCGGCGTGCTGGAGGGGCGGGGGCAGGAGCCGGTGGACCGGCCGCTCGCGACGCTCAACACCGCCCGGGCCACCCAGGGCTTCGTCCTCCGCGTGACCGGCCGGGCGGCGCGGGCGCTGCACCTCGTCTACCTGCACCGCTCCGAGGCCTCGGACGCGATGGTCCGCCATCTCGTCAAGCTCGAGCCGGGCGCGGACTTCACCCTGCTGGAGACCGGCCCCGCGGCCGCGCGCTTCAACGCCGTGACCGAGGTCGAGGTGGCCGACGGCGCCGCCTTCCACCACGTCCGCTTCCAGGGCGCCGACGAGGAACGCCGCACGGCGACCGCGCTCTTCGCGCGGCTGGGGCGGGAAAGCCGGTTCAAGTCCTTCACCCTCACCGTGAACGGCCGGCTCACCCGCAACGAGGCGGTGGTGGAGCTGACCGGCGACGACGCCAGCGCCCATGTGGCGGGCGCCTGCGTCGGCCAGGCGGACTTCCACCACGACGACACCGTCTTCGTCACCCACGGGGCCGAGCGCTGCGAAAGCCGCCAGGTCTTCAAGAAGGTGCTGAAGGACGGGGCGACCGGCGTCTTCCAGGGCAAGATCCTGGTGAAGCCCGGCGCGCAGAAGACCGACGGCTACCAGATCAGTCAGGCGCTGCTGCTCGACGAGGAAAGCACCTTCCTCGCCAAGCCCGAGCTCGAGATCTACGCCGACGACGTCAAGTGCAGCCACGGCTCCACCTGCGGCGCGGTCGATCCGACCTCGCTCTTCTACCTCACCTCCCGCGGCATCCCGCGGGGCGAGGCGGAGGGCCTGCTGATGCTCGCCTTCCTCGACGAGCCCATCGCCGAGATCGAGGACGAGACGCTC
>CBDEVG010000018.1:0-38786 GCA_965243535.1 Amaricoccus sp. | reverse complement strand
TCCGGCGGGAATAGTCGAAGTCGTGGCCCTTGGGCTTGCGCGAGATGGCCGCGCGGATCGCCTCGCGCAGCGGCGCGTCGTCGCCAGGATGGGCGCGCAGCGCCGCGCGCAGGTCGGCGTCGTCGGTCTGGCCGAGGCACATGTAGAGCTGGCCGGTGCAGGTGACCCGCACCCGGTTGCAGCTTTCGCAGAAATTGTGGGTGAGGGGGGTGATGAAGCCGATCCGGCCCCCGGTCTCCCCCACCCGCACGTAGCGGGCGGGGCCGCCGGTGCGCTCGGCGGTGTCGGTCAGGCTCCAGCGCGTCTCCAGTTCCCGACGCAGGTCGCGCAGGGACCAGTACTGGTCAAGCCGGTCCTCCTCGCCCATGTCGCCCATGGGCATGACCTCGATGAAGGTGAGGTCGTGGCCGCGGTCGCCGCACCAGGCGACGAGGTCGTGGACCTCGTCGTCGTTCACGCCCTTGAGCGCCACGGTGTTGATCTTGACCTTGAGCCCCGCCGCCTCGGCGGCCTCGATCCCCTCCAGCACCTGGGGCAGGCGGCCCCAGCGGGTGATGGCGCGGAACCGGTCGGGATCGAGGGTGTCGAGCGAGACGTTCACCCGCCGCACCCCGCAGTCGGCAAGCTCGGCGGCGAAGCGGGTGAGCTGGCTGCCGTTGGTGGTCAGGGTCAGCTCCTGCAGCGCGCCGCTTTTCAGGTGGCGCGACATGGCGCGGAAGAAGCTCATGACGTTCTTGCGCACCAAGGGCTCGCCCCCGGTGATCCGGAGCTTGCTCACCCCGAGGTCGACGAAGGCGGTGCAGAGCCGGTCGAGTTCCTCCAGCGTCAGGAGATCGGCGCGGGGCAGAAACTCCATGTGCTCGGACATGCAGTAGACGCAGCGAAAATCGCAGCGGTCGGTGACCGACACCCGCAGATAGGAAATCGCCCGCTGGAACGGGTCGATCAGCCGCGGCGTGGCAGGCTCGGCGTCGATCACGAAAAAGCACCCCTTTTCGCCTAAAGTATGGGCGCCGGGACGCAAGTTCAACCTTCCGCCTCTATATTGCGTTTGCTAGATTGTCTCGCGATCGCAACAGTGGGGGCCGCAATGGGGCGCATCGCGATGACGGCGCAGGGCGACTGGGACGCGATCCGCGCCGGATTCCGCTGGCCCCGACTCGACCGCTACAACATCGCCGAGGCGGTGAGCGACCGCTGGGCCCGGTCCGATCCCGACCGGCTGGCGCTGGTCGAGCTGCGCGACGGACGGCGGCGGGACTGGCGCCACGGGGAGCTGGCGCGAACCTCCCGGCGGCTGGCCAACGCCTTCGCCGCCCACGGGATCGGGCGCGGCGACCGGGTGGCGGTGCTGCTGCCCCAGTCCCCCGAGACGCTGCTGACACATCTGGCCGCCTATCGCCTGGGGGCGATCGCCGTGCCGCTCTTCACCCTCTTCGGCCCCGACGGCCTGCGGTTCCGGCTGGCCGACGCCGGGGTCAAGGCGGTGGTCACCGACGCCGCCAACCTGCCCAAGCTCGCCGGGATGACGGCGGATCTGCCCGATCTCGCGGCGATCTTCGCCATCGACACCCGCGAGGCGGGCGCGCTCGGCTTCTGGGAGGAGCTTGGCCGGGCCTCGGACGCCCATCCCATCGCGGCGACGGGGCCGGACGATCCGGCCTTCCTCTCCTATACCTCCGGCACCACCGGGCCGCCCAAGGGGGCGCTGCACGGCCATCGGGTGCTGATGGGGCACCTGCCGGGGGTGCAGCTCGCCCACGAGGGGCTGGGCCTGCCCGGCGATCTGATCTGGACGCCCGCGGATTGGGCGTGGATGGGGGGGCTGACCAACGTCCTGCTGCCCGCGCTGGAGGCGGGGGTCCCGGTGGTGGCGCATCGCATGGCCAAGTTCGATCCGGAGCGGGCGGCGGCGCTGATGGCGGATCTAGGGGTGCGCAACGCCTTCCTGCCGCCGACTGCGCTCAAGCTGATGCGCCAGGCCGGGGTGGCGCGCGCGCCGGGCCTGCGCAGCGTCACCTCGGCGGGCGAGCCGCTGGGGGCGGAGCTGCTCGACTGGGGCCGGGGGGTCTTCGGCCGCGACATCAACGAGTTCTACGGCCAGACCGAATGCAACGCCATGATCGGCAATTGCGCCGCCATCCAGCCGGTGCGCCCGGGCAGCGCCGGCCGCGCCGTGCCGGGACACCGGATCGCCATCCTCGACGGCGAGGGGCGGGTCTGCGCCCCGGGCGAGATGGGCGAGATCGCAGTGCGCGCCCCCGATCCGGTGATGTTCCTTGGCTACTGGAACCGCCCGGACAAGACGGCGGAGAAGTTCCGGGACGGCTGGCTCCTGACCGGGGACGAGGGCCGGATGGACGAGGCGGGCTACGTGCATTTCTCCGCCCGCGCCGACGACGTGATCACCTCCGCCGGCTACCGGATCGGGCCCTCGGAGATCGAGGACTGCCTGACCGGCCACCCGGACGTCGCCCTGGCCGCGGTGGTGGGCGTGCCGGACCCGATCCGCACCGAGTCCGTCAAGGCCTTCGTCGTGCTGCGCGAGGGGGCGGCGGAGACGGGGCTCGCCGATGCGCTGACCGCGCGGGTGCGCCGGCTGGTCTCGCCCCATGTGGCGCCGCGGGAGGTGGCCTTCGTCCAGAGCCTGCCCATGACCGACACCGGCAAGATCCAGCGTCGGGTCCTGCGCGAAGCGCCCCGGGCCTGATCCCGGGGCCGCCGGCGCGCGGTCGGATGGCGGTCAGTCCCGGGGCGTCCAGGCGTCCATCGCCGCCATGGCCTCGGCGGCGGCGTCGACCTGGATGACGAGGTCGAGGTCCTGGGGCGAGATCGTCCCCATCCGCGCGAGCAGGTCCCAGTCGATCACCTGGCTCCAGAACTCCCGCCCGAAGAGCAGGATCGGCAGCGGCTTCATCCGCTTGGTCTGCACCAGGGTCAGCGCCTCGAACATCTCGTCGAGCGTGCCAAAGCCGCCCGGAAAGACCGCGATCGCCCTGGCCTTGAGCAGGAAATGCATCTTGCGGATGGCGAAGTAGTGGAAGTTGAAGCTGAGCTCCGGCGTGCCGTAGAGGTTCGGCACCTGCTCGTGCGGCAGCACGATGTTGAGGCTGATCGAGACGCCCCCGGCGTCGAGCGCGCCGCGGTTCGCCGCCTCCATCACCCCGGGGCCGCCGCCGGAACAGATCACGCCGTCGCGGTTGCCGCTCGCCACCGCCCGCTCGGCGCAGAGCCGGGCGAATTCCCGCGCCTCGTCGTAGAAGGGGGCGAGCGCCTTCAGTCCCGGCGCGCGGGCGCGGTCGAGATGCTCGGGATCGGGGATGCGCGCCCCCCCGAAGATCGCCACGGTCGAGCGGATGCCCTTTTCGGCGAGGGTCATCTCGGGCTTCAGCAGCTCGAGCTGCAGGCGCACGGGACGCAGCTCGTCCCGCGTCAGAAAGTCCGGGTCGGAGAAGGCGAGCCGGTAGCTCGGCGACTGGGTCTGGGGCGTGTCCGGCGTGCGCGTCCAGGACCGCAGATCCTCGCGCGCGTCGGGAAACCGCTTCTGATGCTCGCTGAGCTTGGCCATCTGCGCCCCTCGCACTGCAATCGTCGGGGCAGATTGCCACCGCGGCCTTACGCAATTATAGCTCCCCGCGCCCTGCCGCCAGACAGAAAGAGCGCCCGATGACCGACACCGCGACCGAAACCGCGACCGACGCCGCCGCGCTGGAGCGCGCCATCGAAGCCGCCTGGGAGGGCCGCGACGCCATCACGCCCGAGACAGGCGGCGAGACCCGCGCCGCGATCGAGACCGTGCTCGAAGCCCTCGACGGCGGCCGGATCCGCGTGGCGGAGCGCCAGCCCGACGGGGTCTGGCGCGTCAACCAGTGGGCGAAGAAGGCCGTCCTCCTCGGTTTCCGCCTGCAGGAGATGGGCCCCCAGTCCGGCGGTCCGCAGGGCGGCGGCTGGTGGGACAAGGTCGACAGCAAGTTCAAGGGCTGGACCGACCACGACTGGCGCGCCGCGGGCTTTCGCGCCGTGCCGAACTGCATCGTCCGCCGTTCGGCCTATGTGGCGCCGGGCGCGGTGCTGATGCCCTCCTTCGTCAATCTCGGGGCCTATGTGGACGAGGGCACGATGGTCGACACCTGGGTGACCGTCGGCTCCTGCGCCCAGATCGGCAAGCGGGTGCATCTCTCGGGCGGGGTCGGCATCGGCGGCGTGCTGGAGCCGATGCAGGCGGGCCCGACCATCATCGAGGACGACTGCTTCATCGGCGCCCGCTCGGAGGTGGTCGAGGGCTGCATCGTGCGCGAGGGCTCGGTCCTCGGCATGGGCGTCTTTATCGGCAAGTCCACCAAGATCGTCGACCGCGCGACCGGCGCGATCACCTATGGCGAGGTGCCGCCCTATTCCGTGGTGGTGGCCGGCAGCATGCCCGGCAAGCCCTTCCCGGACGGGACCCCGGGGCCCAGCCTCTACTGCGCGGTGATCGTCAAGCGCGTGGACGAGCGGACACGATCCAAGACCTCGATCAACGAGCTGCTGCGCGACTGATGCCGGTCTTCACGCTCCTGGTCCAGGTGGGCCGCAAGCCGGGCGACGGCCTGCCCGACGGGGCGACCGGCGCCGGCATCCTGTGCTACGCCCCCGCCGCCGACGAGGAGGAGGCGGTGCGCGACGCCGTCGCCCTGCTCAAGCAGGCGGACATGGCCCCGCTCGACGTCACCGGCTACGGCGCGCTGGAGGAGCGGCTGGCCGAGGGCGAGGTGGCGGAGGAGGAGCGCGAGCTGATTGCCATGGCCGAAGACCAGGGCGCGGTGGTGGTCGCCGAGGTCACGCCGTTCTTCGATTGAACTTGGCGGATCACGCCATCGTGTTTGCGGCGCCAGAGCAACACCGGCCCGAATACAGGAAGGCCTGTCGTTTTCGGCATGACGCGGCGCACCTGCCGCGATAACATTCTCCGCAAATCGAGCATCTTTCAAAATACGGAGGCCTTGATGCCTGCTTTCTCCAAAACCGCTCTTCTCGCCGCCGCTGCCGTCGCCGCCCTGGGGACCGCCGGCGCCGCCTCGGCCCAGAGCTTCGACGCCTCGACCGTCTACCTCAAGGCCTTCGGCGGCGCGACCTGGCCGTCGGGCGACGACGAGAGCGTCCGCTTCCGCGGCACCAACGTCGGCCGTGTCGACCTGAACTACGACACCGGCTACACCCTCGGCCTCGCCGCCGGCTTCTCGCCGATGCCCAACATCGGCCTCGAGTTCGAATACGCCTACCGCAACGCCGACTACGACGGCAGCTACCGGCTGGGCGACGAGCGGGGCAAGGGCAACGGCACCGCCAAGGTGAATGCGCTGATGGTCAACGCGCTCTACAACTTCACCGGCCTCGCCAACCCGCAGGTCGTGCCCTATGTCGGCGCCGGCATCGGCGCGGCGCAGCTCGACTATGAGGGCGACACCTCGACCTGGAACTTCGCCTACCAGGCGATCGCCGGCGTCGGCTACGAGGTTGCGCCCCAGTGGACGATCTACGGCGAAGGCCGCTGGTTCGGCACCACCGACACCAAGGTCTGGCTCGGCGACGGCCTCGCCACCGACCTCTCCTACGGCACCTTCGACCTGCTGATCGGCGCGAAGTACCAGTTCTGATCGACGGGCTCGGGCGGGACGCGCATCGCGCCCCGTCCCTGGCCGGACGGGCGGGGTCAGTCGATCCGGTAGGGCAGCAGGTCCCGCTCGTTGAAGTCCACCGACAAGGGCCGCTCGAGCGGCGGAACGGCGCGCTGGTGACAGTCGCGCCGTTCGCATATCCGGCAGGACACCCCGATCGGCTCGTAGGCCGCCTCACTGCGCAGGTCTAGGTCGTCGGCGTAGACCAGCCGCTCTGCATGGGCGACCTCGCAGCCGAGGCCGATGGCGTAGCGGCGCACCGGCGCGCGGAAGTTGCCCCCCGGTTTCGAGATGTCTCGCGCCAGGCACAGGTAGCGCGCCCCGTCCGGCGTCCGGGCAAGCTGGCGCAGGATGCGGCCCGGGGTCTCGAAGGCCGCGTGGACGTTCCACAAGGGGCAGGCCCCGCCGAAGCGGGCGAATTGCAGCCGGGTCGCCGAGTGGCGCTTGGTGATCGTCCCCGCCCGGTCCACCCGCACGAAGAAGAAGGGGATGCCCTTGGCCCCCACCCGCTGCAGGGTCGAGAGTCGCTGGGCCACCTGCTCGATCGAGGCCTCGAAGGCGCCGCCGAGCGCCTCCAGGTCGTGGCGCATCTCCTCCGCCCGGGCGAGGAACCGGCCGTAGGGCAACAGCGCCGCGCCCGCGAAATAGTTGGCGAGCCCCACCTTGCAGATCGCCCGCGCCTCGGGCCCATGGAACCGCGCGAGGTCCAGGGTCGCCTCCAGCAGGTCGTCGTGCTCCAGGAGCGCGATCTGGTGGAGGAGCTGGAAGCTCTGGGTCTCGGGGCCCGCCCGCGCGGCGAGGCGCAGGCGCCGGGAGACGGGATCGTAGCGGCGGATCGGCCCCTCGCCGAACTCCACGGTCACCCGGTGCCGGTCCGCGAGCCAGTCCGCCAGCCGGCCGCGGCGGACGGCCGGGGCGATCGGCCCGCCGAAATGCTCCGCCGCGCGGTCGATCGCATCGATGTAGTTGTCGCAATAATGGAAGAAGTCGCGCACCTCCTCCCAGGGAAGGGGCTGGAGCGGCCGTTCCTCGCGGCCGAGCGCCTCGTTGAGCTGGTCGAGCCGTTCCTGGGTCTCGCGATGCGCCCGGTGCAGCGCGAGGAAGGCTCGGGCGAGATTCGGGGCGTTGGTGGCGACGAGCTGCAGGTCGGCGAGGGGCGGCGGCGTCGCCCCGAAGACCGGATCGGCCAGGGCCTCGCGCATGTCCGCCACCGTGCGTTCCGTCGCGCTGGCGGCGAGTTCGGTGACGTCGAGGCCGAATTCCTCGGCCAGCGCCAGGACCACCCGCGCCGACAGGGGCCGGTGGTTGTTCTCCATCTGGTTGAGGTAGGACAGTGAAACCCCGAGCTTGGCTGCATATTCCGCCTGTGTCAGCCCGACCCGCCCGCGCACCTCGCGCAGCTTCACTCCCGCATAGAGCTTTCTCGCGCCCGCCATTCACACAAATTCGCAATTTGCCGCCTTGCCTTGCGATACACTTTGCAAATCCGCCGAACAAGACTTGTGAGCAAGGATCTTTCGCCCTATGCGTTCGCCCAGCAAGAGAGGGAGGCGCGGGGAATGCAGAAGATCCTTCAGCAGCTCGAGGATCGCCGGGTGGAGGCCCGCCTCGGCGGCGGCGCGCCCCGGATCAAGTCGCAGCACGCGAAGGGCAAGCTGACCGCGCGCGAACGCATCGAGGTCCTGCTCGACGAGGGCAGCTTCGAAGAATTCGACATGTTCAAGACCCATCGCTGCACCGATTTCGGCATGGCCGCGACCACTTTCCCCGGCGACGGCGTGGTGACGGGCTGGGGCACGGTCAACGGCCGCATGGTCTATGTCTTCAGCCAGGACTTCACCGTCTTCGGCGGCTCGCTCTCCGAGACCCACGCCGAGAAAATCTGCAAGATCATGGACATGGCGGTGCAGAACGGCGCGCCGGTGATCGGGCTCAACGACTCGGGCGGCGCGCGCATCCAGGAGGGCGTCGCCTCGCTCGCCGGCTATGCGGACGTGTTCCAGCGCAACATCATGGCGTCCGGCGTGGTGCCGCAGATCAGCGTGATCATGGGGCCCTGCGCCGGCGGCGCGGTTTACAGCCCGGCGATGACCGACTTCATCTTCATGGTGCGCGACACTTCCTACATGTTCGTGACCGGCCCGGACGTGGTCAAGACCGTGACGAACGAGATCATCACGGCGGAGGAGCTGGGCGGCGCGCGCACCCATACCTCCAAGTCCTCCGTGGCGGACGGCGCCTACCAGGATGACGTGACCGCCCTGCTGGAGGTGCGCCGGCTGGTCGACTTCCTGCCGCTGTCGAACCGGGAAAAGGCGCCCCTGCGCCCCTTCCACGACGATCCGGCCCGGGTGGACATGAGCCTCGACACGCTCTGCCCGCCGAACCCGAACACGCCCTACGACATGAAGGAGCTGATCCTGAAGGTCGCGGACGAGGGCGATTTCTTCGAGATTCAGGCGGATTTCGCCAAGAACATCATCACCGGCTTCGTCCGGCTCGAAGGCTCGACCGTGGGCGTGGTGGCGAACCAGCCGATGGTGCTGGCGGGCTGCCTCGATATCGACAGCGCCCGCAAGGCGGCGCGTTTCGTGCGGTTCTGCGACGCCTTCTCGATCCCGATCCTGACCTTTGTCGACGTGCCTGGCTTCCTGCCGGGCTCCTCGCAGGAGCTCGGGGGCATCATCAAGCACGGCGCGAAGCTGCTCTTCGCCTACGGGGAGGCGACGGTGCCCAAGGTGACCGTCATCACCCGCAAGGCCTATGGCGGCGCCTATGACGTGATGGCGTCCAAGCACCTGCGCGGCGACTTCAACTACGCCTGGCCCACGGCCGAGATCGCGGTCATGGGCGCGAAGGGGGCGGTGGAGATCCTGTACCGGTCCGAGCTGGGCGACGCCGAGCGCATCGGGGCGCGCACCAAAGACTACGAGGAACGCTTCGCCAACCCCTTCGTGGCGGCCGAGCGGGGCTTCATCGACGAGGTGATCATGCCCCATTCGACCCGACGGCGGGTCGCGCGGGCCTTCGCCTCGCTGCGGACCAAGCAGCTGAGCAATCCCTGGAAGAAGCACGACAATATCCCGCTATGACCCAATCCGTCCTGACCCGCCTCGGCGTTGGACAGGATCGTGACGGCGCGCTAAACTCCTTCGCAGGAGGACTCGCCCATGATCCGGCGACGCTGGATGGCCTTGCCGAAGCTGGTGCGCTTCATGCTGACGCATATCGCGAACGGCATGGCGCTGGGGTCGGCGTTCCTGCTGGCGATGATCTGGTTCGACTTTCTGGGCGTGGGCACGCTGCTCCAGAAGGACGAGACCGGCCTCGCCACCGCGGTGCTGTTCTTCCAGACCTCGCTGACCTTCGGCGCGGTGGCCATGGGCGTCGCGGTGATGAACCTCGGCGAGGACTAGGGCGGGGGGCCACGGCCCCATGCTGAAGCATCGCGGCTTTCCCGGACGCCTGCCCGGCACCGATTTCCAGTTCACCATCCGGCGCGCCGCGCCCGGGGGGCCAACGTTGTTGAAGGCGCGGGAACGATTCCGCGACCGCAAGGCCGCGGACCGGGAGGCGGACGCGGGATTCCTCGCGGCGCTCATCGACCAGTTCGGCGAGACGCCCTTTCCCCGCGGCAATCTCGACGCCGGGCGGCTAAGCTGGCTGCTCGGGCGGGAGGTCGTGGCGGCCGAAGAGCCCTTCGACCCCCAGAGCTACGAGGCCTTGCTGCGCGTCGACGTCGCCCGGGCGCGGGCGAGCTTTCCCGAGATCTTTCTCGATGATTGACCGGATGACGGGTCCGCTGACGGGCCTGACGACGGGCCGGGGCGCGCCCTGCGCGGCCTGCGCGAACACCGATCGGCCGCGCCGCGGCCTCAACCTCGACCGGGCCCCCGCGTCCGGCGCCGCAGAACGGGACAAGGCATGTTCGACAAGATCCTGATCGCCAACCGCGGAGAGATCGCCTGCCGGGTCGAGCGCACGGCCAGGGCCATGGGCATCAAGACGGTCGCCGTCTATTCCGACGCGGACGCCAACGCCCTGCACGTGGCTGGCGCCGACGAGGCAGTCTACATCGGGCCGCCCCCGGCCAGCCAGTCCTACATCGTGATCGACAAGATCATCGACGCGGTGAAGAAGACCGGGGCTCAGGCTGTGCATCCCGGATATGGCTTCCTCTCCGAGCGGGCGGAATTCGCCCAGGCGCTCGACGCGATCGGCGTCGCCTTCATCGGCCCGCCCGTCGGCGCCATCGAGGCCATGGGCGACAAGATCACCTCGAAGAAGCTCGCCGCCGAGGCGGGGGTCTCGACGGTGCCGGGCTACATGGGTCTGATCGACGACGCGGAACATGCGGTGAAAATCGCGAAGGAAATCGGCTATCCGGTGATGATCAAGGCCTCCGCCGGCGGCGGCGGCAAGGGTATGCGCATCGCTTGGACCGACGACGAGGCGCGCGAGGGCTTCGCGCGGTCGAAGTCCGAGGCGGCGTCGAGCTTCGGCGACGACCGCATCTTCATCGAGAAGTTCGTCACCCAGCCGCGCCACATCGAGATCCAGGTGCTGGGCGACAAGCATGGCAACTGCCTCTACCTCAACGAGCGGGAATGCTCGATCCAGCGCCGCAACCAGAAGGTCGTCGAGGAGGCGCCCTCGCCCTTCCTCGACCCGGCGACGCGCAAGGCCATGGGCGAGCAGGCGGTGGCGCTGGCCAAGGCCGTCGACTATTGCTCGGCCGGCACGGTCGAGTTCATCGTCGACGGCGCCCGCAACTTCTACTTCCTGGAAATGAACACGCGTCTCCAGGTCGAGCATCCGGTGACCGAGCTCATCACCGGCATCGACCTGGTGGAGCAGATGATCCGGGTCGCGGCGGGCGAGAAGCTGGGGATGACCCAGGACGACGTGAAGATCGACGGCTGGGCGCTGGAAAGCCGCCTCTACGCCGAGGATCCCTACCGCAACTTCCTGCCCTCGATCGGCCGGCTCACCCGCTATCGTCCGCCGGCGGCCTATCACGACGCCAAGGGCGCGGTGCGCAACGACACCGGCGTCTACGAGGGCGGCGAGATCTCGATGTACTACGACCCGATGATCGCCAAGCTCTGCGCCTGGGCGCCGACCCGGGCCGAGGCGATCGAGACCATGCACCAGGCGCTCGACGGCTTCGAGCTCGAGGGGATCGGTCACAACCTGCCGTTCCTGTCGGCGGTCATGGACCATCCGCGGTTCCAGAAGGGCGACATCACCACCGCCTTCATCGCCGAGGAGTACCCCGAAGGATTCAGCGGCGCGCCCCAGTCCGAGGAGACGCTGGCCGATCTCTCGGCCCTCGCCATCGTGCTCCGGACGCTGCACGAACAGCGGGCGGCCGGCATCTCCGGCACGCTCTCCAACCACCAGCGCAAGGTGGGCGCCGACTGGGTGGCGGGGATCGACGGGACGAGCCGGACAGGAAAGCTCAGCGTCGCCGACGGGCGCTACGGGATCGACTGGGCCGCCGGCGGGCGGTCCGAGGTGACTCTGGCGGCGAACGAGGGCTTTGCGCCCCTGGTCCGCGCGGTGGTCGACGGGCGCGAGCGGATCGTCAAGGTGACGCCGATCTCCACCGGCTTCCGGATGCGCTACCGCGGCGCCGACCTCAAGGTCTCGGTCCTGACCCCGCGCCAGGCGGAGCTCGCCGCGCTGATGCCGGAGAAGCTGCCGCCCGACACCTCGAAGTTCCTGCTCTGCCCGATGCCGGGCCTGGTGGTGCGCATCGACGTGGCCGAGGGCGACGAGGTCCAGGACGGCCAGGCGCTCTGCATGGTCGAAGCCATGAAGATGGAGAACGTGCTGCGGGCCGAGCGCAAGGGCAGGGTGGCCAAGATCAAGGCCAAGCCCGGCGACAGCCTGGCGGTGGACGAGATCATCATGGAGTTCGAGTGAGGTGGCGGGGTCGCGGGGTCACTGCCGCCGCGACCCGGTCTCCTGCCGGCGCGAGGGCAGCCGGTCGATCGTGCCGGCGATCTCGCGCACGGTGGTGACCGTGGGCCGGCGCTGCACGACAGAGCCGTCGGTGTCGATCAGCACGATGCCGAAGCCCCGGGGCCGCAGCGCGTGGCGCAGGGGGCCGTTTGCGGCCGGGTCGGTGTCGGTCAGGACCTGCACCCGCAGGGTCTCGAGCTCGCCCGCCCCCGTCGCCAGCAGCTCCATCTGCTGGACGTATCGCGGATCCTGGGCCGTGTCGGCGAAGACCACCAGCGGCCGGGCGATCCAGAGCAGGTCCGCGAGGCTCGGCTGGACGGGAGGCTCGGCTTCCGATCCGGCCTGGGCGGCGGCGACCGGAGCCCGGGCGGCGACGGCGCCCATGACGGCGACGGCCAGGGCCAGCGCGACGGAAAGGCTTGATTTCGGCATGTCTTCTCCCTCCGGGGTCAGACATAATCACATCGGCGCCGGATGCGAGAGCAAATCCGCGCCAAGGGCGCCTGCAAAGCGGGCAGGCGCGGAAAGGGGGACGCGATGACCACGGAAAAGGCGGATCTGGAGCGTTGGCGCGCCCTTGCCGCCAAGGAGCAGAAGGGCAAGGAGCCCGAGGCGCTGAACTGGACCACGCCCGAGGGGATCGTGGTCAAGCCGCTCTACACCGAGGCGGATCTGGAGGGTGTCGGCCATCTGGGCGGCCTGCCGGGCATCGCCCCCTTCACCCGCGGCCCGCGCGCGACCATGTACGCCGGCCGGCCCTGGACCATCCGCCAGTACGCGGGCTTCTCCACCGCCGAGGCCTCGAACGCCTTCTATCGCAAGGCGCTGGCGGCGGGGCAGCAGGGGGTGTCGGTGGCCTTCGACCTCGCCACCCACCGCGGCTACGACAGCGACCATCCCCGGGTCGTGGGCGACGTCGGCAAGGCGGGCGTGGCCATCGACTCGGTCGAGGACATGAAGATCCTCTTCGACGGCATCCCGCTGGAAAAGGTCAGCGTGTCGATGACCATGAACGGGGCGGTCATTCCGATCCTCGCCAACTTCATCGTGGCCGGCGAGGAGCAGGGGGTGGAGCGCAAGCTCCTGTCCGGGACCATCCAGAACGACATCCTCAAGGAGTTCATGGTCCGCAACACCTATATCTACCCGCCCGAGCCCTCTATGCGGATCATTTCCGACATCATCGGCTATACTTCGGCCGAAATGCCGAAGTTCAACTCCATCTCCATCTCCGGCTATCACATGCAGGAGGCGGGCGCGAACCTGGTGCAGGAGCTGGGCTTCACGCTCGCGGACGGCAAGGAATACGTGAAGGCGGCGATCGCCGCTGGGATGAACGTCGACGATTTCGCCGGGCGGCTGAGCTTCTTCTTCGCCATCGGCATGAACTTCTTCATGGAGGTGGCGAAGCTGCGGGCGGCGCGGATGCTCTGGCACCGCATCATGACGGAGTTCGGGCCGAAGAAGGACTCGAGCCTGATGCTGCGAACCCATTGCCAGACCAGCGGAGTCAGCCTCCAGGAGCAGGACCCCTACAACAACGTGGTCCGCACCGCCTACGAGGCCATGGCGGCGGCGCTGGGGGGCACCCAGTCGCTGCACACCAATGCGCTGGACGAGGCCATCGCCCTGCCGACCGAATTCTCCGCCCGGATCGCCCGGAACACCCAGCTGATCCTGCAGGAGGAGACGGGGATCACCCATGTCGCCGACCCGCTCGCCGGCAGCTACTATGTCGAGAAGCTGACGGCGGAGCTGGCGGATGCGGCCTGGAAGCTGATCGAGGAGGTCGACGCGCTCGGCGGCATGACCAAGGCGGTCGAGTCGGGCATGCCGAAGCTGCGCATCGAGGAGAGCGCCGCGCGCAAGCAGGCGGCCATCGACCGGGGCGAGGAGGTGATCGTCGGCGTCAACAAGTACCGGCTGGCGCAGCAGGATCCGATCGACATCCTCGACATCGACAACGCCGCGGTGCGCGACGCTCAGATCGCGCGCCTCAAGAAGATCCGCGAGACCCGGGACGAGGCCGCCTGCCGGGCGGCGCTGGCCGAGGTGGAGCGCCGGGCGACGGAAGGCGGCAACCTTCTGGAGGCGGCGGTGGAGGCGGCCCGGGCCCGGGCCAGCGTCGGGGAGATTTCGGACGCGATGGAAAAGGTGTTCGGGCGGCATCGGGCCGAGGTCAGGACGCTGGCGGGCGTCTATGGAGCGGCTTACGAGGGCGACGCGGGCTTCGCCGCCATCCAGGCGGACGTGGAGCGTTTCGCGGCCGAGGAGGGCCGCCGGCCCAGGATGCTGGTGGTGAAGATGGGTCAGGACGGCCACGACCGGGGCGCCAAGGTGATCGCCACCGCCTTCGCCGACATCGGCTTCGACGTCGACGTGGGCCCGCTGTTCCAGACGCCCGAGGAGGCCGCCCAGGACGCCATCGACAATGATGTCCACGTGATCGGCGTGTCCTCCCAGGCGGCGGGCCACAAGACCCTGGCGCCTAAGCTGATCGAGGCGTTGAAGGCCCAAGGCGCCGGCGACATCCTGGTGATCTGCGGCGGAGTGATCCCGCAGCAGGACTACGACTTCCTCTACAACGCGGGCGTCAAGGCGATCTTCGGCCCGGGGACCAACATCCCCGAGGCGGCGAAGAACATCCTCGACCTGATCCGCGACACCCGCGCCCAGGCGGCGGAGTAAGGGCGTGGCCGAGGCGGAACCGAGCGCGGGCGGAGGAGGGGGACTTCCGGTCTTCCTGATCAACCTCGACCGCCGTCCGGACCGCCGGGCCTATATGGAGGGCCAGCTCGCCGCCATGGGGCTGGCCGCCACCCGCATCCCGGCCAAGGATGCCGAGGTCGTCCCTGATGCGGAGATCGCGCAGGAGGTGGCGCTCACGGGCCACCTGATCCGCATGGGCCGGGGCAGCCAGTGCAACGCCCTGAACCATTTCGAGATCATGCGCCGGCTGGTCGCCTCCGACGCGCCAGCGGCGGTGGTGCTGGAAGACGACATCGAGCTCAGTCCCGACCTCGCCGGCTTCGCCGCGAACGGCGACTGGCTGCCGGAGGGGGTGGGGATCATCCGGCTGGAGAAATGGTCTCGCCGGGTCACGAAGAAGCTGCTGGGGCCGGCGATCGGGCGCAGTCCGGTTCCCGGCCGCAGCCTGCGCCGGCTCTATTCCCGGATCGGCGGGTCGGGCGCCTATGTGATCACCCGCGGCGCGGCGCAGCGCATCCTGGCGGGCAAGGGCGTCCTGCGCCATCCGATCGACCACCTGCTGTTCAATCCCAACATCTCGCCGCTGTCGCGGGAGGTAGGGGTGGCCATGGTGGTCCCGGCGCTCGCGCGTCAGGCCTGGGGGCAATTCTCCTCCGACATCGCGGCGACCCGCAAGGCGGAGCCGCGGCCGCTGTCGGCCCAGCTGCGGCGAGGGTGGTATGAGGTGAACCTGCTGCCCGCCCAGGCTGCGGCGGTGCTGTTCCAGGGCGCGCGGCCCATCCAGATCGATTATGCGGAGCGGACGGAATGAAGGTAGCGGTCGGTTGCGTGAAATGGGGCACCCGCTTCGGCCCCGACTATGTCAACGTGCTGTACCGGGCGGTTCAGGAACACCTGACGATACCGCACCGTTTCGTCTGCCTCACCAACCAGCCCGAGGGCATCGATCCGGGCGTGCAGGTGATGCCCGTTCCCGAATTCGGCGTGCCGGAGGAGGAATGGCTCAAGCGCGGCTGCTGGCCGAAGGTGGCGCTGTTCAAGGAGGGCGTCTTCGAGGACGATGAGCTGGTGCTCTACCTCGACCTCGACCTGATCATCGTCGGGGGGCTGAAGCCCTTCATCGACCTGGTGCGCGACCACGCGGCCTTCTACACCCTGCGGGAATGGAATCCGGCGCTGGTGCGGATGCTGCCGCTGCGCTTCCGGCCGGACCGGGGCAGCCAGGGTTCGGTCTACGTCTGGCGCGCGGGCGAGCAGCGCCACATCTTCGCCGACTTCACCAGTCGGGTGGAGGAGGTGCGGGCCAACTACTGGTCCGACCGGTTCTACCTGCCCAAGGTGGCGAAGAATCCGCGTTATCTGCCCTATGATTGGTGCCTGAGCTTCAAGAATCACTGCATGGCGCCCTGGCCGCTGAATCTGGCGCGTCCGGGGGCGCGGATTCCGGCGGGGGCCAAGATCATCGTCTTCCACGGCAAGCCGCGGCCCATCGACGTGATGGGGCCGCCGGGCCAGGCCTGGGGAGGCAAGCGCCACGCCGGCGACCAGCCGGTGCCCTGGGCGCGGGACTACTGGCTGCGCCATGGCGGTCGGCCGCCGGAAGAGGGCCAGAGCTGACGGCTGCTGCGGACGGCTTGGCGCCAGCCGCAGCGCCTCATAAAACCAAAAACAATATTGGAGGAACGACCCATGGCCGACAGCAGCAGCGACCTTCGCGACGCCGCCCTTTTCTACCACGAGTACCCGAAACCCGGGAAACTCGAAATCCGCGCGACCAAGCCGATGGCGAACCAGCGCGACCTCAGCCGGGCCTATAGCCCCGGCGTGGCGGAGGCCTGCCTGGAGATCAAGGCGGATCCGGCGGCTGCGGCGCGCTACACCACCCGCGGCAACCTCGTCGCCGTGGTCTCGAACGGCACTGCGGTGCTCGGCCTCGGCAACATCGGCGCGCTGGCCTCCAAGCCGGTGATGGAAGGCAAGGCCGTCCTATTCAAGAAGTTCGCCAACATCGACTGCTTCGACATCGAGGTGAACGAGAAGGACCCGGTGAAGCTTGCGGAGATCGTCGCCTCGCTGGAACCGACCTTCGGCGCGATCAACCTCGAGGACATCAAGGCTCCCGACTGCTTCATCGTCGAGCGGCTGTGCCGCGAGAAGATGAACATTCCCGTCTTCCATGACGACCAGCACGGCACCGCGATCGTCGTCGGCGCAGCCGCCACCAATGCCCTGACGGTGGCGGGCAAGAAGTTCGAGGACGTCAAGATCGTCTCGACCGGCGGCGGCGCGGCGGGCATCGCCTGCCTCAACATGCTGCTGAAGCTCGGCGCGAAGCGCGAAAACGTTTGGCTCTGCGACATTCACGGGCTGGTCTACGAGGGCCGCGCCGAGGACATGAACCCCGAGAAGGCCGCCTATGCGCAGAAGAGCGACCTGCGCAGCCTCGCCGAGGTCATTCCCGGCGCGGATCTGTTCCTCGGCCTGTCCGGGCCCGGGGTGCTGACCGGCGAGATGGTCAAGGCCATGGCCGAGGACCCGATCGTGCTGGCGCTCGCCAACCCGAATCCCGAGATCGACCCGGCGGAGGCCAAGGCCGCCAATCCGCGGGCGATCATCGCCACCGGCCGCTCGGACTATCCGAACCAGGTCAACAACGTCCTTTGCTTCCCCTTCATCTTCCGCGGCGCGCTCGACGTCGGCGCGACCGAGATCAACGACGAGATGCAGATCGCCTGCGTCGAGGGGATCGCCGCGCTCGCCCGGGGCTCGTCCTCGGCGGAAGCGGCCGCGGCCTACGAGGGCGAGCGGCTGAGCTTCGGACGCGACTACCTGATCCCGAAGCCCTTCGACCCGCGTCTGCTTGCGATCGTCGCCGGCGCGGTGGCCGAAGCCGCGATGCGCTCCGGAGTCGCCGCCCGCCCGGTGGCCGACATCGAGGCCTACAAGGCCGGGCTCAACAACTCGGTCTACCGCTCGGCCTTCGTCATGCGCCGGGTCTTCGACGCCGCCAAGGGGGCGGGCCGTCGGATCGTCTTCGCGGAAGGCGAGGACGAGCGGGTGCTGCACACCGCCCGCGCCATGAACGAGGAGGGTCTCGCGCGTCCCATCCTGATCGGCCGTCCGGACGTGATCGAGATGCGCTGCGAGCGCAACGCCATTCCGATCCAGCAGGGCGTCCACTATGACTTGGTGAACCCGTCCGACGACCCGCGCTTCCGCGACTACTGGCAGACCTACCACCAGATCCTGGAGCGTCGGGGCGTCACGCCCGACCTCGCTCGCGCGATCATGCGCACCAACACCACGGCGATCGCCGCGACCATGGTGCATCGCGGCGAGGCGGACAGCCTGATCTGCGGCACCTTCGGCCAGTACCTGTGGCATCTGAACTACATCCGGCAGGTCCTGGCGCGGGACGGGCTGCATCCGATCGGCGCTCTGTCGCTGATGATCCACGAAAAGGGCGCGCTCTTCGTCGCGGACACCCATGTGAACCCCGAGCCCACGCCCGAGCAGATCGCCGAGATCTCCATCGCGGCGGCACGCCACGCTCGCCGCTTCGGAGTGGAGCCGCAGATCGCGCTCTGCTCGCATTCGCAGTTCGGCAACCTCGACATCGATTCCGGCCGGCGGATGCGCGCGGCGCTGGAGATGCTCGACGCCTGCGAGGTGGATTTCGTCTACGAGGGCGAGATGCATTCCGACATGGCGCTCGACCCCGAGCTGCGGGCGCGCATCTTTCCGAATTCCCGTATGGTCGGTCCAGCGAACGTGCTGCTCTTCGCCAACACCGATGCGGCGAGCGCGGTGCGCAACATCATCAAGATCGTGGCGGGAGGGCTCGAGGTCGGGCCCATCCTGATGGGCATGGGCAACAAGGCGCACATCGTGACGCCTTCGATCACCGCGCGGGGGCTGCTCAACATCTCCGCGCTCGCAGGATCGCCCGTGCACACATACGGCTGACGGAAGAAGAGGGGGGTCAGAATGGGATATCGCGAGGTCTACGAGGGTTGGAAGACCGACCCGGAAGGGTTCTGGCTGAAGGCGGCCGAAGCGATCGACTGGGTCAAGGCGCCAAGCCATGCGCTCGACGCCGCGAACGCGCCGCTTTACGGCTGGTTCGACGACGCAGTCTGCAACGTCTGCTGGAACGCGGTCGACCGCCATGTGGCGGCTGGCCGGGGCGAGCAGACGGCGATCATCTATGACTCCCCCATCACCGGCGTTCAGGGCCGGACCAGCTACGCCGAGCTCCAGGCCCAGGTCGCGGCGCTCGGCGGCGCGCTGGCCGCCCGGGGCGTGGGCAAGGGCGACCGGGTGGTCGTCTACATGCCCATGATCCCCGAGGCGCTGGTCGCGATGCTCGCCTGCGCCCGGATCGGCGCGGTGCATTCGGTGGTCTTCGGCGGCTTCGCGGCGCCGGAGCTCGCCGTGCGCATCGACGACGCCCAGCCCAAGGCAATCATCGCCGCCTCCTGCGGGCTGGAGCCCGGACGGACCATCGCCTACAAGCCGCTGGTCGACGCCGCGATCGAGATGTCGGACCACAAGCCCGACACCGTGATCGTCTTTCAGCGCGAGCAGATTCAGGCCGAACTGAAAGCGGGCCGGGACCTCGACTGGTCCGAGGCCGTCGCGGCGGCCGAGCCGGCGGACTGCGCGCCGGTGGGCGGCATGGACCCGCTCTACATCCTCTACACCTCCGGCACGACCGGCCAGCCCAAGGGCGTGGTCCGGCCCTCCGCCGGCTACATGGTGGCGCTCGCCTGGACCATGGGCGCAGTCTACGACGTGAAGCCGGGAGACGTGTTCTGGGCGGCCTCGGACGTGGGCTGGGTCGTCGGGCACAGCTATATCTGCTATGCGCCGCTGCTGATCGGGGCGACCACCATCGTCTTCGAGGGCAAGCCGGTGGGCACGCCGGACGCCGGAGCCTTCTGGCGGGTGATCTCGGAGCATGGGGTGCGGTCCTTCTTCACCGCGCCGACCGCCTTCCGCGCGGTCAAGCGCGAGGATCCGAGCGGCGCGTTCGTCAAGAAGTACGACTTGAGCGGGCTGAAGCTGGTGTTCCTGGCCGGCGAACGGGCCGACCCGGACACCATCCTCTGGGCGCAGGACCAGCTCAAGACGCCGGTGATCGACCACTGGTGGCAGACGGAAACCGGCTGGCCGATCGTCGCGAACCCCGCGGGCATCGAATTGCTTCCGGTCAAGCTCGGTTCGCCGACGCTGCCGCTGCCGGGCTACGATGTGCAGATCCTCGCCGAGGACGGGACGCCCATGCCTGCAGGCCAGCTCGGCGCCGTGGCGATCAAGCTGCCGCTGCCGCCAGGGACGCTGCCCACGCTCTGGAACGCCGAGAAGCGCTTCGTGAAGAGCTACCTGACCACCTTCCCGGGTTACTACGAGACCGGCGACGCGGGCGTCATCGACGAGGACGGCTACCTCTACATCATGGCCCGCACCGACGATGTCATCAACGTCGCCGGCCACCGCCTGTCCACCGGGGCGATGGAGGAGGTGCTCGCGAACCACCCGGACGTCGCCGAATGCGCGGTGATCGGAGTGGCGGACGAACTCAAGGGTCAGATGCCGCTGGGCTTCCTCTGCCTCAACCGGGGTTGCGAGCGGAGCCCCGAGGACGTCATCAAGGAATGCGTCAAGCTTGTCCGCGACAAGATCGGCCCGGTGGCGGCCTTCAAGTCCGCGATCGTGGTCGAGCGCCTGCCCAAGACCCGCTCGGGCAAGATTCTGCGCGGCGTCATGGTCAAGATCGCCGACGGGCAGGAATGGAAGACCCCGGCGACGATCGACGATCCGGCGACCCTGACCGAGATCGGGGAAAGCCTGTCGCAGAACGGATTTCCTGCCCGGGTCTGAGTCTGAAAGCAGCGGGCGGCGATCCATCAGTTCGCCGCTTCGCGCCGTTCTTTTCCATATAAGTCGCAATAGACCTTGATTTTCACGCTTTGGTGGTAATTCTCGACGTCAAATGGTTTGTCGCCAAACGATCAGGCGGTCGAGGATACGCTGATATGGGTCTGTCGGGCGAGTCCGGCGCAATGTCGTGGGTGTTGCGAGCCATGAGGTTTGCCGGCCTTGCGCTCCTCCTTTCTGCGGCGCTGATGTCGCGGTCAGCGGTCGCCGACGAGCATCCGCCGACAGCGTTGACGCTGTCCCGGGGGGTGGGCGCGCAAACCCTTGAGCTCACGCTCGACGATCTGGCCAAGTTGCCCCAGACCACCGTCGTCACCGAGAACGAGTTCAGCAACGGCCTTGTAGCCTATCGCGGTCCGCTGGCCCGGGACGTGCTCAACCAGCTTTCGCTCATGGAATTCGAATCGGTCCGCTTCATCGCCGCGAACGACTATTTCGTGGAGATTCCGACCGAGGATTTCCGCCGCTATGACGTCATCCTGGCGATGGAGGCCGACGGCTCCCCGCTTGCCCGGCGCGACAAGGGCCCGATCTGGCTGATGTATCCGATCTCGGACCACGAGGAGCTGGGCGATCCCATCTACATCCATCGTCTGATCTGGCAGGTCGTCAGGATCGAGCCATCGTGATGCGCCGATTCCGGGCCCAGCGGCTCATTGCGATCGGACTGATCGGACTCATGGCCGCCATCGCGGTGATGGGCTACGTCTCGGTGAGGCGCGGGGTGCAGAACCTGCGCATTATCAGCCAGGACAACATCCTGTGGACCGCCACCCAGATGGAGGTCGAGCTGCTGCGCTTCAAGCTCAGCCTCGGCCAGGTGGCGATCGACGGGACCCAGGACTCCCTCGACGAGGCGCTCCGGCGCTTCGACATCCTGTGGAGCCGGGTCTTCCTGATGGGCTCGGGCCGGGTGGGGGACCTCATCGCCCGCTACGACCAGGGCCATGGGTCCGTCGCCGCCTTCCAGCAGTATCTGCGCGAGCTCGATCCGGTGCTCGCGACCCTTCAGGCCGATGACGGCGCGGCGTTGCGCACGGTCATGCGCGAGCTCGACACCTTCCAGGACGAGCTCAGGCTCTACACCTTGCGGGTGGTGCGCGGCGACACCGCCGCGGCGGCGGACGTGCGCGACCGCATCCAGCTCACTTCCCAGCTTACCATGGGGGTGAGCCTCGGGGCGATGCTGCTGACCGCCCTCGCGCTGGCGCTGCTCCTGAGCGACAACCGTCGCCAGCGCCAACTCGCCGCGCTCAACAAGCAGATCGCCGACGAGGCGGAGCTTGCGAGCCGGGCCAAGTCCCGTTTCCTCACCATGATGAGCCACGAACTGCGCAATCCGCTGAACGGCGTGCTGGGCCCCCTGGCGCTTTTGCGGCAGAGCGATCTGCCGGGACGGCAACTGCGGCTGGTGGAGCAGGCGCAGATATCGGGACGCGCCATCGTGCAGATGCTGGCGGGCCTGCTCGACTACGGCGAGATGCAGGACGGCCGCTTCCATATGCGAATCGAGCCTTTCCGCTTCGCCAAGCTCGTGGCCGCCATCGCCGAGGATCTGGCGGGAGGCGGGGCCAATCGCGCGCAGGTGACGCTCGATCCGGCCGCCCCCGACATAGTCTTCGCCGACATGGAGCGGCTGCGACACATCTTCGTGCACCTGTGCGAATACGTGCTCGACGGATCGGAGCCCGAGACGATCACGCTGGCCCTGTCCCATGACGGCGCGAACCTGACCGGCGAGATCGCCTTTTCCGGCAACGAGGCCGCGCTCGACTGGAAGCTCGACCTGATGATGGGCCTGAACGAGATCGCGCCGGACCAAGTGAGCCGCGAGGCCTTGCGGCCGCTGATCGCCCGCGGGCTGATCGCCGTGGCCCATGGGGTGCTCACGCTCCGGGATGGGGAGAACGGCGGCCGTGTCATCCAGGTGAACGTGCCGGCGCAGGCCCAGAGGGTGGAGCGGGTGCGGGTGCGGCTGGTCTCGCCCTCGGCGGCCTTGTCAGCGCTCTACCAGGCGGCGCTGCGCTCCGACCGCCTGCTGTTCGTCGGCCCGGACGACGGTGGGCCCGTCAACCTCATCCTGGTCGATGCGGCGACGGCGGGGGACGACTTGCAGCTGGCCCGGCTGCGTCTGCGCAATCCCGGCGCGCTGATCGTCGCGCTCGGCGCCACGGAGCGTCCCGACTCCTTCGACGACGTGCTCGAAACCCCCGCCGACGCCGGCGCGCTGCGCAGCCGGATCCTTGGACAGCTGAGCTGATCGCCTCTAAATTGCATTTTGCATTTTGCATCGCATGGTGTATCGTCCGGTGAACTAAACGACCTCCGCTCAACCTGGGGTTTTTTTGAGGAACGGCCGCCCCGGGCGGGCTGCGCCAGCAGGGGCCAGAAATGACCAACTTCGACGCCTCCATGCACGTGCGTCGGGATGCGCCGGCGCCGGCCTCCCTGGATCGGGCCATGCTGGTCCATGACATCCGCTGCGCGGTTCAGGGGGTAGCGGGCGCCGCCGCCTTGATCGAGGCGGACGAGTCGGTGACGCCCCAGCTCCGCCAGCAGCTCGGGCGGATCGGCGAGGCCTCGCGCCAGCTTACCGAACTGGTCACCGCCCTGGTGGGGCAGAGCGTCGAGGACGCCGCTTCCGCCGCCGCGGAGGGGACGGATCTGCGCTTGCTGATGAGCCGGGTCGAAACGCTCTGGGCGGCCGAGGCCGCGGCCCGGGGGGTGCGGTTTCACATCGACCTCGCGCCCGATCTGGCGGCGACGCTGAGCGTCGAGCCCTGGCCGTTGCTGCGGGTGATCGGAAACCTCATCTGTAACGCCCTCAAGCATGGCGGCTCGGACGATGTGTCGCTGACGGCGGTCCGCACCGCCGGGGGCGGGGTCGAGATCGCCATCCGGGACCGGGGCTGCGGCCTGTCAGACGCGCGTCTCGCCCAGATGCGCGAACCAAGCGGGTTCGCGGGGCCGGGGCCTGACGGGCATGGGCTCGGCCTGAAGATCGCCCGCGATCTCTGCGCCGAGATCGGCGGCGTGTTGCGCCTCGACAATCATCCCGAAGGCGGGCTCGAGGCGATGATCGCCCTGCCGCCCGGCGTCTGCGGCCAAGGGTCCGCTGCGGAAACCCGCAAGCCCGAGCGGCCGACGCGCGCCGGCCTCTCGGGGCGGCGGATCCTGCTCGCCGAGGACAACCAGACCAACCAGCTGGTGGCGACCCAGATGCTGCGCGCCCTCGACGCCGAGGTGACCCTTGCCTCGGACGGGGTCGAGGCGCTGGAGCGGTTCAAGGAAGCGTCCTTCGATCTGGTGATCGTCGACATCGAGATGCCGCGTCTGTCCGGTCTGGACGTGATCCGGGAGATCCGCGCCCGGGGCGACGCGCGCGCGGAGGTGCCCATCGTGGCGCTGACCGCCTATGCGATGCGCGAGCATCGCGACCGCATCGCCGCGGCCGGGGCGAACGGGCTGATCTCGAAGCCCCTCACGTCGATCGAGGCGCTGGGGGAGGCGCTCGTCGCCCACCTCGTCCCAGAGGCCCAGCCCCAGGCGGAGGCGCCTGCCGAGGCGGAGGAGCCGGTCGCCGATCAGGCGGTCTTCGACGCGCTCTGCCGCGCGATCGGCCAGGACATGATGGACGAGCTGCTGGAGAAGGTGGTCGCCGACCTGCGCCAGGCGCGGGCGGATCTGGCCGCAGCCCTGTCGCCTCTCGACCGCAAGCCGATCCGGGCCGCTTCCCATATCCTGATCTCGGTGGCGGGCGCGATCGGGGCGACGCGGCTGCAGCATTGCGCGCGGATGCTCAACACCTCCGCCCATGAGGAGAAGGAAGCGACGCTGCCGGCGGAGGTCCGGCGCTGCATGGACGAGATCGACGCAGCCGTGGCTTTCGCCGACGGCCAGCGCCGGGCCGCCTGAAGGAGGCGCCATGCCCGATCGCATGCTTCTGGTCGAAGACACGGCCTCGCTCCGGCTGCTCTACGAGACGATCCTGTCGCGGGCGGGGCACCAGGTCGTGTCCGCCGGGTCCCTGGCCGAGGCGCGGCAGCGCTGCGCCGCCGGCCCGCCGCGTCTGGTCCTGCTCGACCTGCAACTGCCGGACGGCGACGGCCTCGACCTGCTCGCGCAGCTGCCCTCCGAGACCCGGGTGATCGTGGTCACCGCCAACGGCTCGATCAACCGGGCGGTCCAGGCCATGCGGGCGGGCGCCTTCGATTTCCTGGTCAAGCCCTTCGACGAGAACCGCCTGCTGTCGGCGGTGGAGAACGCCCTCGCCACCGCGCCGGCCTTCTCCGGCGGCGAGGTCGCGGGCGGCCCTGTCGAGCCCGGGGCCTTCGCGGGCTTCCTCGGCGGGTCTCCGGCGATGCAGGAGATCTACCGGATGGTCCGGGCGATCGGTAAGTCGACCGCCACCGTCTTCATCACCGGCGAGAGCGGCACGGGCAAGGAAGTCTGCGCCCGCGCCATCCATTCCGTCTCGAACCGCGCCCGCAAGCCCTTCGTGCCGCTGAACTGCGCCGCCATTCCGCGCGACCTGCTGGAATCGGAGGTCTTCGGCCACCTGAAGGGCGCCTTCACCGGCGCGCTCAGCGACAAGCCCGGCGCGGCGGCGGTGGCGGACGGGGGCACGCTCTTCCTTGACGAGATCTGCGAGATGGACCTGTCGCTGCAGACCAAGCTGCTGCGGTTCCTCCAGACCTCGACCATCCAGCCCGTGGGCGCCGCCCGGCCGATCCCGGTCGACGTGCGTATCGTCTGCGCCACCAACCGCGATCCGGCGGAAGAGGTGCGCCAGGGCCGCTTTCGCGAGGATCTCTACTACCGCCTGCATGTGGTGCCGATCCACATGCCGCCCCTGCGCGCCCGCGGCGGCGACATCATCGAGATCGCCGAGGCGAGCCTCGCCGCCTTCGCCGAGGAGGAAGGCAAGAGCTTCACCGGCTTCGACGCCGCGACGGCGCAGATTCTGCTGTCGCGTCCCTGGCCGGGGAACGTGCGCCAGCTCCTGAACGTGATCCGCAACATCGTCGTTCTGCATGATGGGCTGGTCGTGCGGCCCGAAATGCTGCCTGCCGACATCGTCGGTTCGCCCGCGCCCGCGCCCTTCGCGCCGATCCTTCCCGGCGTCGGCGTCGAGGTAGACTGGAACGCGGCCGGCGGCGTGCGCGGCGCGCTCGCGCGGCTGGTCGGCGCGCCCCTCGCCGAGATCGAGCGCGAATACATCGAGGCGACGCTGGAGCATTGCGACGGCTCGGTGCCGCGCGCGGCCCGCATGCTGGAGGTCTCCCCCTCCACCCTCTACCGCAAGCTCGAAACCTGGTCCGGGGCGGCGCGCCGGGCCTGAGGTTGGCGCCTTGCCAATCGCCACCGGCCGGCTCCATAGTCGGGACCCACCAAGGTCCGAGGGAGCGCGCCATGACATTGTACGATGCCGCCCGCGCCGCCTGGGCCAGCGCCTACGCCCCCTATTCCGGCTTCAAGGTCGGAGCGGCGATCCTGACCCCGGACGGGACGATCCATTCCGGCTGCAACGTCGAGAATGTCGCGTACCCCGAGGGCACCTGCGCCGAGGCCGGAGCCATCGCCGCCATGGTGCGGGCCGGCGGGCGCGAGATCGCTGAGATCCTCGTGCTGGCCGACAGCCCTGATCCCACGCCCCCCTGCGGCGGCTGTCGCCAGAAGATCGCCGAATTCGCCCGCCCTGAGACGCCGGTGATCCTCGCCGACCTGAACGGGGCGCGCCTGCGCACCACCATCGCCGAGCTTCTGCCCGGCGCCTTCACGCTCTCTCACATGGAGAAGGTCCGGACATGACCACCGACCTGCAGAACGCCGCCCGCCGCGCCCTGGTCTGTCTCGACCTGACCAACCTCGACGACAGCTGCGACTCGGCCGCCGTCGCCGAGCTCTGCCGCCGGGCCCAGACTCCCGAGGGCTTCGTCGCCGCGGTCTGCGTCTGGCCGCGCTTCGTCGCGGAGGCGAAGGCCGCGCTGCACGGCACTGGGATCAAGGTGGCGACGGTCATCAACTTCCCCGGCGGCGCGGACAGCCTCGACGACGTCAAGGGCGAGGCGAGGGGCGCGATCCTCAACGGCGCCGACGAGATCGACCTGGTCACCCCCTGGCGCGAGGTGATCGCCGCCGGCCAGGCCTCGATGGTCGCGGGGCTGATGCGCGAGGTCAAGGACATCGCCGGCGACGTCACCCTGAAGGCCATCCTCGAGACTGGCGAACTCAAGGATCTCGCCCTGATCGGCCTCGCCTCCGAGGCGGCCATCGACGGGGGGGCGGACTTTCTCAAGACCTCCACCGGCAAGACACGGGTGGGCGCCACCCCCGAGGCCGCGCGGATGATGCTCGAGACCATCGCCCGCAAGGGGGGCGACGTGGGCTTCAAGGCCTCGGGCGGGGTGCGCACCCTCGCCCAGGCGGCGGAATACCTCGCCCTCGCCGACGAGATCATGGGGGCGAGCTGGGCGGGGCCGCGGCATTTCCGCATCGGCGCCTCCGGCCTGCTGGATGTCCTCCTCGGATCCCTCGCCGCCGATCCCGTGGGGGATGACGAGGACGCCTGAATGCTGCCTCAGGAAATCATCGTCGCCAAGCGCGACGGCCATCGCCTCCCCCCCGAGGCGATCCGCCAGATGATCGCCGGCGTCGCCGACGGCGCGATCACCGAAGGCCAGGCCGCGGCCTTCGCCATGGCGGTGTTCTTCCGCGGCATGGATGCGGGCGAACGCGTGGCCCTGACCGAGGCCATGCGCGATTCCGGCGAGGTCCTCGCCTGGGACCTGCCCGGGCCGGTGGTGGACAAGCATTCCTCCGGCGGGATCGGCGACAACGTCTCGCTGATGCTCGCCCCCGCGCTCGCCGCCTGCGGGGCCTATGTGCCGATGATCTCGGGGCGGGGGCTGGGCCATACCGGCGGCACCCTCGACAAGCTCGACGCGATCCCCGGCTATGTCTCCCAGCCCGACCTTGACGTCCTGCGCAAGGTGGTGGCGGAGACCGGTTGCGCCATCGTCGGCCAGACCGCGGATCTGGCGCCCGCGGACCGGCGGCTCTACGCCATCCGCGACGTGACCGGCACGGTGGAATCCATCGACCTGATCACCGCCTCGATCCTGTCGAAGAAGCTCGCTGCCGGCTTGCAGGCGCTCGTCCTCGACATCAAGGCGGGGACGGGGGCCTTCATGGCGACCCACGCCGAGGCGCGGGCCCTGGCCGAGAGCCTGGTCGGGGTGGCCAAGGGCGCGGGCTGTCCCACGGTCGCCCTCGTCACCGACATGCACGAGCCGCTCGCCTCGGCCGCCGGCAATGCGCTGGAGACGGCGAACGCCATCCGCTTCCTGACCGGCGAGGAGATCGACGGCCGGCTCTGGGACGTCACCGTCGCCCTCGGGGCGGAGCTGCTGGCGCTCGCCGGCCTTGCCCATGACGTCGCCGACGGCGCGGCGCGGATGACGCGCGCCTTCGAGACCGGCGCGGCGGCGGAGCGGTTCGGCCGGATGGTCGCGGCGCTCGGCGGGCCCTCCGATCTGATGGAGCGGCCGGAGCGGCATCTGGCGCGGGCGCCGGTCATGGCCGAGGTGACGGCGGGCCGCTCCGGCTTCGTCGCCGCCATCGACGGACGCGCCCTCGGCTACGCGGTGGTCGAGCTCGGCGGCGGCCGGCGGCGGGCGAGCGATCCCATCGACCCTTCGGTGGGGTTCGAGGGGCTGGTCGGCCTCGGCGCCGCGGTGGATGCGGACACCCCGCTTGCCCGCATCCATGCGGCCGACGCGGCTGCGTTCGAGCGCGCCTCCGCCCGGTTGCGCGCGGCCTACCGGCTGGCGGATTTTCCGCCCGACCCGACGCCCCTGATCCTCGACCGGGTGGACTGATGCCCCGCGCCGCGCTTCTGGTGATGGATTCGGTGGGCTGCGGCGGGGCTCCTGACGCGGCCGATTTCGGCGACGCGGGCGCGAACACCCTCGGCCATATCGCCCGCGCCTGCGCCGAGGGCCGGGCGGAGGAGGGACGCTCGGGCCCGCTCCAGGTCCCGAACCTCGCCGCCCTCGGCCTCGGCCCCGCGATCCGGCTGGCCTCGGGACTTGAGACCGGCCTGCCCGACACGGCCCGCGGCTTCTGGGGCGCGGCGACCGAGGTCTCGCGCGGCAAGGACACGCCCTCGGGCCACTGGGAGCTCGCGGGCGTGCCGGTGCCCTGGGACTGGCGCTATTTTCCCGACACGGATCCCGCTATCCCGCCCGAGATCACCGAGGCGATCGCCGCGCAGGCGGGTCTGCCGGGGACGCTCTGCAACCTTCACGCGGCCGGAATGCCGGTGATCCGCGAATACGGCGCGGCGCATCTCGCGACCGGCAAGCCCATTGTCTACACCTCCGTCGACAGCGTGTTGCAGATCGCCGCCCATGAAGAGCGCTTCGGCCTCGACCGGTTGCTGGAGGTCTGCCAGATCGCGGCCGAGATCGTCCATCCCCTGCGCGTCGGCCGGGTGATCGCCCGGCCCTTTCTGGGTGAGACTCCCAAGACCTTCTGGCGCACTCCCAACCGCCGGGATTTCGCCATCGCCCCGCCCGAGCCGACGCTGCTCGATCGGGTGGCGGCAGCGGGGGGCCGGGTCCACGCCATCGGCAAGATCGGCGACATCTTCTCCCACCGCGGCATCGCGACCCTCGCCAAGGGCAAGGACGACATGGCCCTGATGGACGCCACCGTCGCCGCGCTCGCGGCGGCGGAAGACGGCGACCTGGTCTTCGCCAACTATGTGGACTTCGACACGCTCTATGGCCATGGCCGCGACGTCTCGGGCTATGCCCGGGCGCTGGAGGCCTTCGACGCGCGGCTGCCGGAGGTCTTCGCCGCGTTGCGGCCGGAGGACCTGCTGATCCTGACCGCCGACCATGGCAACGACCCGACCTTTCGCGGCTCGAACCACACGCGGGAGCGGGTTCCGGTGCTGGGCCTGGGGCCCAAGACAGGGCCGCTCGGCCTCATCGCCTATGCGGACGTGGGCGAGACGGTGGCCGCCCATCTTGGCCTCGCCCCTGGGCGCCACGGGGTGAGCCGGCTGTGACGGACTGGGCGGCGCTTCCCAAGGTGGAGCTGCACCTGCATCTGGAAGGCGCGGCGCCGCCGGAGTTCATCCGGCGGCTGGCGGGGGAAAAGGGCGTCGACCTGTCGCGTCTCTTCGACGACCGGGGCGGCTATGCCTGGACCGATTTCGCCGATTTCCTGCGGGTCTACGAGGCGGCCTGCTCGGTGCTGGCCACGCCCGACGATTTCCGCCGGCTGGTCGCGGCGGTGCTGGCCCGCTCGGCCGCCCAGGGCGTGATCTATGCGGAGCTGTTCCTGGCCCCGGACCTCTGCGGCCCCGACCTCGGCGCCTGGCCGGATTATCTCGCCGCCATGGACGCGGGCGCGGCGACCGTGGCGGAGGTGGAGTGTCGGTTCATTCCCACCGCGATCCGCCATTTCGGCCCCGACCGGGCCGAGGCGGCGGCGCGGGCGGTGGCGGCGGCGCCCCATCCCCGGGTGACCGGCTGGGGCATGGGCGGGGAGGAGCGCTTCGGCGCCCCCGCCGACTATGTCCGGGCCTATGCGGTGGCGGCGGAGGCGGGCCTCGGGCTCACCGTCCATGCGGGGGAGGTGGCGGGGCCCCAAAGCGTCCGCGCCGCGCTCGACGCCCTGCCGGTGAGCCGGATCGGCCATGGGGTGCGGGCGGCGGAGGATCCGGCGCTGGTCGCCCGGTTGGCGGCGGAGGGGGTGACACTGGAGGTCTGTCCCGGCTCGAACCTCGCCCTCGGCCTCTATCCCGGCTGGCGGGCGCATCCTGTGGACGCCCTGCGCCGGGCGGGGGTGGCGGTGACGGTCTCGACCGACGACCCGCCCTATTTTCATACGGATCTGCCGGGAGAATACGCCGCGCTGGCCGAAGCTTTCGGCTGGGGGCCGCGCGATTTCGCGGAGATGAACCGCGCGGCCCTGGCGGCCGCCTTCTGCGACGGGGAAACCCGCGCCCGTCTTCTGGAACGACTGGAGCCCGCATGACCCTGACGATCGTCGATCATCCCCTGGTCCAGCACAAGCTGACGCTGATGCGCGACCGGGAGACCTCCACCGCCGGGTTTCGCCAGCTGCTTCGGGAGATCTCGCTGTTGCTCGCCTATGAGGTGACGCGGGACCTGCCGATGACCATGAGGACGATCGAGACGCCCCTGACCGAGATGGAGGCGCCAGTCCTGCGCGGCAAGAAGCTGGCGCTGGTCTCGATCCTGCGGGCGGGGAACGGGCTGCTCGACGGGGTGCTGGAGCTGATCCCCTCGGCGCGGGTGGGCTATATCGGGCTCTACCGGGACGAGGCGACGTTGCAGCCGGTGCAGTATTATTCCAAGGTTCCGGCCGATCTCGACGCCCGGGTGACGATCGTGCTCGACCCGATGCTCGCCACCGGGAATTCTTCGGCGGCGGCGGTGCGGCTGCTGAAGGAGGCGGGAGCGACGGATATCCGGTTCCTGTGCCTGCTCGCGGCGCCCGAAGGGGTGGCGCGGATGCAGGAGGCCCACCCGGAGGTGCCCATCATCACCGCGGCGCTCGACAGGAAGCTCAACGAGAAGGGCTATATCGTGCCCGGCCTCGGCGACGCCGGGGACCGGATGTTCGGGACGAAATGAGGCCTCGGGGGTCCGCCCGGGCGTGGAGCCGGGGCGGGCTTTTCACGCGTGAAAATGGGGTCAAGTCTTTGATTTTGAAATGAAATCCCAACGGCGTTAACCCGATGGCAACCTGAGCCATCGGGGCGAGGCGCGGGGAGACGCGGCGGTCAGTAGGTGCGGATCAGGCCGACCAGCTTGCCCTGCACCCGGACCTGGTGGTCCTGGTAGAGCCGGGTCTCGTAGGCGGGGTTCGCCGCCTCCAGCGCGATGGTGGAGCCGCGGCGACGGAAGGTCTTGAGCGTCGCCTCCTGCCCCTCGACCAGGGCCACGACGATCTCGCCGTTCTCGGCGGTGGACTGTTCCTGGATGACCACGATGTCGCCGTTGTTGATCCCGGCCTGGATCATCGAGTCGCCCTTGACCTCCAGCGCATAGTGCCGGCCGCGCGCGGCGATCATCGCGGCGGGCACGGCGATGTTGTGGGAGACCTGCTGGATCGCCTCGATCGGCGTGCCGGCGGCGATGCGGCCCATGACCGGCAGTTCGTAGGAGGCGGCCTCGACCGGGAGGGCGGCGGCGGGACGCTCGGGCCGGCCGCCCTCGACCACGGAGGGCTGGAAGCCGCCGGATTCGGGCGCGTCGGCAAGGGAATCGGGCAGCTTGACGATTTCGATCGCCCGGGCGCGATGGGCGAGCCGGCGGATGAAGCCCCGTTCCTCCAACGCGGTGATCAGGCGGTGAATCCCGGACTTGGAGCGGAGATCCAGCGCCTCCTTCATTTCCTCGAAGGACGGCGGGACCCCGTCCTTTTGCAACCTGCGGTGGATGAAGTGGAGCAGATCATACTGCTTTCGCGTCAGCATCGTTCCGTCCCTCGCCGAGTTGCGCAGCTTACGTTCTATATACGTTCGCTATTTGTGTCAAGCTGTCGACAACAAATACAACTTTTGGTTTATCGGATCCAGATGAATTCCACTGGGTCGCACTCGCGAAGCGCCGGGTCATGGGGCGGACGGATCATCAGGGCGTTGCTGGCGGCGAGGACGGAGAGAAGCGAGCTGTCCTGGCGCGGGCAGGGAGCGCAGCGCCAGCCGTCGCCCGACCGCTCGACCCGGGCGCGCAGGTACTGGGTGCGCGGGCCGTTCGGGCCGATGTCGCCCGCGAGCCGGGCGGGCAGGGGCGCGTCCGGGCCGGCGGGCAGGCCGAGCATCCGGTCGAGGGCGGGCAGGAGGAAGACCTGGGCGCAGACCAAGGCCGAGACCGGGTTGCCCGGCAGGCCCAGCATGGCCTGGGCGCCCAGGCGGCCCGCCATCAGCGGCTTGCCCGGCCGGATCGCCACCTTGTAGAAATCGAGCGCCATGCCGCGCGCCTCGGCCACCGGGCGCACGAGGTCGTAGTCGCCGACCGAGGCGCCCCCGAGCGTCACCACCAGATCCGCCCCGGCGGCGAGGTCGAAGGCGGCGTCGAGATGGGCGGCGCTGTCCCGGGCGATCGGCAGGAGCCGCGCCTCGGCGCCCGCGGCCTCGATCATCGCCTTGAGCCCGTAGCCGTTCGACGAGGCGACCATGTCCGGCCCGAGCGCGCCCCCCGGCGGGGCGAGCTCGTCCCCGGTGGGGATCACGGCGACCACCGGCCGGCGATGGACCCGCACCCGGCCGACGTTCATGGCGGCGATCAGCGCCACCTCGGCCGGGCGCAGCCGGCGCGGGGCGCAGACCCGGTCGCCCGCGACGAAATCCGCGCCGGCGGGGCGGATGTTGAGGCCCCGGTCGCGGGTCGGGGCGACCCGGATCGCGTCGGCGCCAGGGGCAGGGTCGAGTTCCGCGTCCTCCTGGATCAGCACCGCGTCGGCGCCTTCGGGGACGGGGGCGCCGGTGAAGATGCGCACCGCTTCGCCCGGGCCGATCCGGCCCTGGAAGCGGGCGCCGGCCTGGGAGACGCCGATGACGCGGAACCGCGCCCCCGGCTCGGCCTCGGCGTTGCGCAGGGCGTAGCCGTCCATGGCGGAGGCGGCGAAGGGGGGCTGGTCGCGGGCGGCGATCACGTCGGCGGCGAGCACCCGGCCGCCGGCCTCGGCGAGGGGGATTTCTTCGGTCCCGAGCGGCTCGACCAGCGCCAGAACCCGCGCGAGGGCTTCGGCGACGCTGAGCATCACTCGGCCTCGAACCGTCCGGACTTGCCGCCGTCCTTGAGGACCACCCGGACCTCCTCGACCACCATGCCTCGGTCCACGGCCTTGAGCATGTCGTAGACCGTGAGCGCGGCGATGGAGACGGCCGTCAGCGCCTCCATCTCCACCCCGGTCTGGCCGCGCACGGCGACGCGAGCCTCGATCTCCACCCGGGATTTCGTCGCGTCTGGGCGCCTTCATGGCATTCCTTCGTATCGCGAAGGCCGCCTCGGGCGGCCGAAGGCCGATGAACGGCCGCGGGTCAACGGATCGGATCGACTAGTCGGGCTTGATGGCGATTTCGCGGCGGGCGGCCGTTCAGAACCGCCCCTCCTCCTCCCCGCCGACGAGGATCTCGCGCTTGCCGGCATGATTGGCCGGCCCGACCAGACCCTCCTTCTCCATGCGCTCGATCAGCGAAGCCGCACGGTTGTAGCCGATGGCGAGCCGGCGCTGGATATAGCTCGTCGAGGCCTTGCGGTCGCGCAGCACCACGGCGACGGCCTTGTCATAGAGGTCGTTCGATTCCTCGCCGCCGAGGATCGATGCCTCGCCGCCGCCCTCGTCGCTGCCTTCCCCGTCGTCCTCGGTGATCGATTCGAGGTATTCCGGATGGCCCTGCGTCTTCAGATGGCGCACGACCTTCTCGACCTCCTCGTCGCTGACGAAGGGGCCGTGCACGCGCTGGATGCGTCCGCCGCCGGCCATGTAGAGCATGTCGCCCTGGCCGAGCAGTTGCTCGGCGCCCTGTTCGCCGAGAATGGTGCGGCTGTCGATCTTGGAGGTTACCTGGAAGGAGATGCGCGTCGGGAAATTGGCCTTGATCGTGCCGGTGATGACGTCGACCGACGGACGCTGCGTCGCCATGATGACATGGATGCCGGCGGCACGGGCCATCTGCGCGAGGCGCTGGATCGCGCCCTCGATGTCCTTGCCCGCGACCATCATCAGATCGGCCATCTCGTCGATGATGACGACGATATAGGGGATCGGCTCGAGCGGCAGATCCTCCTGCTCGTAGATCGCCTCGCCGGTCTCCTTGTCGAAGCCTGTCTGGATCGTGCGGGTCAGCACCTCGCCCTTGGCCCTCGCCTGGCCGACACGGGCATTGTAGCCATCGATGTTCCGCACGCCGACCTTGGACATCTTGCGGTAGCGGTCCTCCATCTCGCGCACGGTCCACTTGAGCGCGACGACGGCCTTCTTCGGGTCGGTGACGACGGGGGTCAGCAGATGCGGGATGCCGTCATAGGTGGAAAGTTCCAGCATCTTCGGGTCGATCATGATGAGCCGGCAATCGGTCGGCGTCAGACGGTAGAGCAGCGACAGGATCATCGTGTTGATCGCGACGGACTTGCCCGAGCCGGTGGTGCCGGCGACGAGCAGATGCGGCATGCGGGCGAGGTCGACGATCACGGGCTCGCCGCCGATCGTCTTGCCGAGGCTGATCGGCAGACGGGCCTTCGACTTCTCGAAATCCTCGGCCGCCAGCATTTCGCGCAGGAACACCATTTCACGCCGTGCGTTCGGCAGTTCGATGCCGATCGCGTTCTTGCCGGGGATGACGGCGACTCGCGCGGCGATCGCACTCATCGAGCGCGCGATGTCATCGGCAAGGCCGATGACGCGCGAGGACTTGATGCCGGGCGCGGGCTCGAGCTCGTAGAGCGTGACGACGGGCCCGGGCCGGACATTGATGATCTCGCCGCGAATGCCGAAATCATCGAGGACGCCTTCGAGTACCCGCGCATTCTGTTCGAGCGCGTCGAGATTGACCTTGACGCGCGGATCAACCGCTTTCGGCTCCGTGAGAAACTGCAGCGCCGGCAGTTCGAACTGCTCGGCCTTGAGCAGCGAGGGCTGCGCCTCCTGCGCGAGCCGCTTGCCGGGCTTCGGCCGCGCCGATGGCGGCGTCACCCGCGGCGGGCCGCCGGCGAGCCGGATCGCGGGAAGCTCCGCCACGTCCTCCTCATCCTCGTCGAAATCATCCTCTTCCGCGACGACCGGCCGCGGCGCCTTGCCCGCGCCGAACTGCGGCTCGACGCGCTCCGAACGGCTGCGAGGCGCCGGCGCCGCGCTCGGGACGGCCGCCGGATGGCGGCGGAAGAGACGCCGGGTCCCGGCCCGCAGCGAATAGCCCCAATGGGCGATCGCGCCGAGCGGCACGGCGAAGAAGCCGCCGCCCTCCTCCTCGCCATCCTCGTCGTCAAGCGTCGCCGCGCGCTTTGGCGCCGGCTTCGCCGCTTCGCGGGCCGCGGCTCGCCGCGAGCCTTGCGGTACCGCTCGCCCGGGAAGGAAGCCAAACGCGTGGATGAGCAGCCCAGCGGCCAGCGCCACAAAGATCGCCTGCGTCACGATCCGCGCGCTCGCGCCATCGGCGCCGATGAAGATCAGGCTTGGCAGGCGGGCGACGAGATCGCCGAAGACACCACCCATGCCGGTCGGCAAAGGCCAATGCGCCGTGACCGGGAGGAAAGCCAGCGCAGCGGCACCGAACAGACCCGCGCCGACCCAGCTCGCCGCCATCGTCCAGCGAAATCGGCGCGTCCCGCCGAACAATCCTCGCCAGCCCCAGATCACAGCGGGCAGCAGCAGCAGCACCGCACCAAGGCCGAAGAACTGCATCAAGAGATCGGCGATGATGGATCCCGGCAGTCCGAGCGCATTCACCGCCGGCTTGGACGCGGCATAGGACAGCGACGGATCGTCGACGGTCCAGGTGGCGAGCGCCACCGCGACGGCGGCCGTGGCGCCGAGAAGAGCCACTCCGACGAGAAGACCGAGATGACGCTGGACGAAGCGACGCAGCCCATCGTCGGCGGAGCCCGCGGCCAGGGTTTCGGAACGGATCGAGCGCATCGTCACATCCTGTCCTTCAGGGTCGGTCGAGCAGTTCGGCCATGCGGGTCAGTGCCTCTCGGGTCGTATCGATGTCCTGCACCATGGCGACGCGCAGGAAGCGGTCGCCCGGATTGCGTCCATCCGCGTCCGGCAGGCAGAGATAGCCGCCCGGAATGGTTCGCACGCCGCCGGCCTGCCAGAGCCGGACCGCCGCCGCCTCGCCGTCCGGGACCGGCAGCCAGAGAAAGAACCCGCCTTCCGGCACGCCGCCCAGCCTGTCGCCGAGGATTTCCGCCGCGAGCGCGAATTTCGCGTTGTAGAGCGCGCGATTGGCCTCGACATGGCTTTCGTCGCCATAGGCAGCGACCGCGACCGCCTGCAGCGGGCCTGGAACCTGCGGCGCCGCCATGTTGCGCAGCCTCGTCCAGCCGGCGATGAAGCCCGGATCGCCGGCCGCGAAGCCGCAGCGCAGTCCCGGCAGGTTCGAACGCTTCGAGAGCGAGTGAAAGGCGATGAGATTGCCGAAGCCGTCGCCGAGCGAATCGGCCGCTTCCAGCACGCCCGGCGGCGGCACCGTGCGGTAGATCTCCGAATAGCACTCGTCGGCGAATATCATGAAATCGAACTGTCGCGCCGTCTCGATCAGCCTTTTCCATTCCCCGAGCGTCGCAACGCTGCCCTGCGGATTGGCCGGCGAGGCGACATAGATCGCGATGGTACGGGCGAGCACATCCTCCGAGAGCCCGGAAAGATCCGGCAGCGCGCGGCCGGCGGTCGCCTCGACGAGCACGATCTCCGCGCCCGCCGTCTCGGCGCCCGCCGCATAGGCCTGGTAGAAGGGATTGGGCAGCAGCACGACGGGCCGCTCAATGGCGCGGGAGCGCTCGCGCGCGCCCAGCGCGGCGAAGAAGAGGCCCTCGCGCGAGCCGTTCAGCGGCAGCACCATCCGTTCCGGATCGATGGCATGGACGAGGCTGTAGCGATGCCCGAGCCAGTCGGCGATCGTGCGCCGAAACGCATCCGTGCCGCGGATCGGCGGATAGCGGCCGAATTCGGCGAGATGCTCGGCGATCACCGGGCCGACGAAATCGGGGATCGGATGCTGCGGCTCGCCGAGACCGAGCTGGATCGCCGGCCGTCCCGGCGGGATTGCCGCGAGACGGTCGTTCAGGCGGGCGAAAGGAGAGACGAGCCTTGCGGCGCTCGTGGGGCCGACCATGCCGATCCTCGTCGATCAATTACGAACGCGGACTCTAGCCGGCCTTGGTTAAGCCGCCTTTAACCATCGAAAACCGGTCCGCTCGACCCGTCAAAGAAAAAGCCCCGGCGATGAGCCGGGGCCAGTCTTCGCGCCTGGGAGGGACGGGGCGCGAACGCCCCGTTTCGCGATCAGCTGTGATAGGCGCGCTCGCCATGTTCGTTGATGTCGAGGCCTTCGGTCTCGACCTCGGGGCGAACGCGCAGGCCGACGATGACATCGACGATCTTGTAGAGGATCGCCGAGCCGACGCCCGACCACACGATGGTGAAGAGCACGGCCTTGACCTGCACCCACATCTGGCTGCCCATCGTCACGCCGTCGGCATAGCCCGTGCCGCCCAAGGACTTCGAGACCAGGATACCGGTGGCGAGTGCGCCGACGATGCCGCCGATGCCATGGACGCCGAACACGTCGAGGCTGTCGTCATATCCGAACGCGTTCTTCACCGTGGTGACGAAGAAGAAGCAGACGATCGAAGCGACGAAGCCAAGCACGATCGCGCCGACCGGCCCGGCGAAGCCGGCCGCCGGCGTGACGGCGACGAGACCGGCGACGACGCCCGAGATCGCGCCGAGCATCGACGGCTTCCCGCGGACGATCCATTCGATGAACACCCAGCCGATGGCCGCCGCGGCGGTGGCGACGAAGGTGTTGATCGTGGCGAGACCCGCCGCTCCATTGGCGGCCAGGGCCGAACCGGCGTTGAAGCCGAACCAGCCGACCCACAGGAGCGAGGCGCCGATCATCGAGTTGGTCAGCGAATGGGGCGGCATCAGGTCCTTGCCGAGGCCGAGACGCTTGCCGACCAGGATACAGCCGACGAGACCCGCGATACCGGCATTGATATGCACCACCGTACCGCCGGCGAAGTCGAGCGCGCCGTCCTTGAACAGCCAGCCCGTCGTCTGCCAGACCGAGTGGGCGATGGGGAAATAGATGAAGGTGACCCAGAGGATCATGAACAGCAGCACAGCCGAGAACTTCATCCGCTCGGCGAAGGCACCGACGATGAGCGCGGGAGTGATGGCCGCGAAGGTCATCTGGAAGACGATGAACACATATTCGGGGATGGTGCCCGACAGCGTGTCCTTGTCGATGCCGGCGAGGAACGCCTTGGAGAGACCGCCGATCAGCCCGCTGCCGTCGGTGAAGGCGAGGCTGTAGCCGTAGAACACCCAGATCACCATCACGACGGCGGCGATCAGCAGGCACTGCATCAGCACCGACAGCATGTTCTTGGCGCGCACCAGACCGCCATAGAACAGCGCGAGGCCGGGGACGATCATCATGAGGACGAGGACCGACGAGACGATCATCCACGCCGTGTCGCCCGAGCTCAGCGTCGGGGCAGCTGCAGCCGCCGCCGCCGGCGCCGCGGCCGCCGCGTCGGCGGGCGCCGTCGCGTCCTGGCCATAGGCCATGGCTGTCAGCGTCAGCAGCGAGCCCGCCGCGCCGAGCAGTGCATAGGAAGCATTTCTGAACTTCATGGAACCTCTCCTCTCGGTCCGACCGCCCGGTCGGCCGCCAGTGCCCGGAAGGCCGAGCTCCCTCTCGCTTGTGGTCGAGGCGTTGTCGGCAATACGATC
>CBDEVG010000017.1:0-45550 GCA_965243535.1 Amaricoccus sp. | reverse complement strand
CCTTCGGAGTAAGGCGTGCTATATGACAGTGCGTGGATGGAGGGATCGCCGTGGCCGACACTGCTTTTAAGAAGCCTGTCCAATCCTACAGCCGTGAAGCCGAGCGCATTAGCAAAAAGATCGGGCTGCCAAATAGCGACCCAAAACTCGTCGATGCCTTGGTCGCGGCGATGCGTCTACAAGCCAATGAGATATCAGACTTTCTGATAAAAAGTTCGGAGCGGTCGTCTAAACCAGCTTCCAAGCCGTAGCTTGGCAATCCACCATTGCCCGTCACGCTTCCTCAGGCCCCTTAGGCGCCTCGCGGCCCTATGAAAGTCGACCGGCATCGTCAGGCCGCCGATAGGTGAGGCGCTTACCGGCAAGGCCCTTCGCCAACTGGCACGAGCGCTCGTAGTCGCTGTAGCCGAGCTTGGTGCGGTGGTTGTAGCGGAAGTCGAATTCCGCGAGGTAGCGGTGAAGGTGCTTCACGTCGCAGTGCCGGTAGATGCCCTTCATGCCGCGCTTGAAGATTGAAAAGAAGCCCTCGACCGTGTTGCTGTGAACCTCACCACGGACGTACTCGCCAGCGGAGTGCTTGGTGGTCTGATGATCCGCGAAGTAGCCCTTAGCCTCGCCGTAGAGGCGGCTTTCGTCCGTGAACAGCTTAGACTTCTTGGCGACGTTAGCCCTAACGATCTCCGTCACGGCAACCACGGTGGCGAGGCAGATTGGAAGGGCCGCGACCGCCGCCCTTCGGCGGCGGCGGCGGCGCGTCAGCCTTACCCGCTCAAGCCGGGATCGCGTCCGCGCTGGGCGGCGTCCGGGGGCGGGGCATGATCGTCGCCGGGCAGGGCGGTGGGTCGTCGTCGTCGTTGTTTCGACGGCGCGGGCGGAGATAGCGGTGCAGGTTCGCGAGGCGCGGCCGGCGGCGCGGCGCGGGCCGGGGCGCGTCGGCGGCGGCATTCTCCGGGGCGGCGGGGCCGTCGAGTTCGGCGAGCGCCGTGAGCAGGGCATCGACGGTGACCGGCTCGGCCCTGGCCCCGGTGAGGCAGCGCAGGCCCGGCGCGCTCTCGAGGGCGCAGGCATCCGAGACCCAGGAGGCCAGGATCGTCCGCTTCTCCTCGCGGGAGAGGAGCGGGTGCGCCAGCACCTCGCGCGGATGACGAAACACGTCCCCGGGGGCGACCACGGCCTGCCAGGCCTCGAACGAGGCGGGCTGCGTGGCGGCGGGGTTCATGAGGCCGGAACGCCCGGCGCCGGAACGGGACAAGTGCGTTTCCCTCAACGACATGATCGATCCTCCCTATGGCTGTGAGGCAGCACTGAGAACGGGATGCGGCCCTCGCGGGCCTGAAGGCCCCCGAGGGTCTCTCTCATGCTTGGCGTCGGCGATCAGGCGGCCTCGGCGTGGTCCTCGACCTGGGCGGGCGCGTTGTCCTGGCCCACCGCCTGAGCCGCGCCGCCGATGGCGATGCGGCGGGGCTTGTAGGCCTCCGGCACCTCGCGCACGAGGTCCACGGTCAACAGCCCGTTGTCGAGGCTGGCCCCGGTGACCTTCACGTGGTCGGCGAGGTTGAAGGTCTGCCGGAAGGGGCGCGTCGCGATCCCGCGATGGAGATAGGCGCGCTCTCCGTCCTGGCCCCCCTTCTGGCCCGTCACCTGAAGCACGGTGTCGTGCTGCGTCAGGTCGATCTCATCCGGGGTGAAGCCCGCCACCGCCATGGTGATGCGATAGGCATCGTCGGCCACCTTCTCGATATTGTAGGGCGGCCAGGTGGTCGACGGCTCGATCCGGGTCGCCTGGTCGAGCAGCGAGATCATGCGGTCGAAACCGACGGTCGAGCGATAGAGCGGTGCGAAATCCAAAGTCCTCATGACCACATCCTCCTGAAGAGCAACGTGATGACAAAGCGCGCCGGACACCGTGTCCGGCGCCAGAATGCGAGCCCATCCGGGCCTCGCACGCGCATAACGCCGATGGTGGGATGTGGTTCCGGGGCGGTGTCGATTTTTTTCGCGGTGTGAGGGGTCGGGCTTCGGACCTGCCTCCCGCCGCGAGGGGCTGCCGGGTTCTCACATCTGCTCGTGCAGGCAGACCGCGTCCCTCTCCCCCTTGTGGGGAGAGGCTAGGAGTGGGGGTGGCTCCGCTAGAGCGCTCTCCGCCGAAGTGGATCCCGGTTCGGCGAAAAAGAGCGCGGCAAAACAAAGGCCTGGAGATGTCTCCCGACCCAACGTGGTCGGGCGCAGCTCTAGCCTCCGAAGCAGCAGGAGGGTCGCCCGACCACCCCCACCTCCAACTCCTCCACACCAGGACAGGGCGATCGCATATGACACCACGCCGTCATTCCGGGTCGCCACAGGCGAGCCCGGACCCGGAGGGCCGCGCCAGAGGCGTGCAATCCAGAGCCGCCGACAGTGTAAAGTCCGGCACCACTTGTGTTTCTGGGTCCCGGGCTCCGCTGCGCGGACCCGGGATGACGGGGTGGTGCCAGCGGGTTTCTGACAGGCAAATCGGCATATGCGGTCGCCCTGCCACAAGGGGGAGGAGGGCAGAGCCGCGCATCTCGCGCTATCTGCGAACGGTGGGGCCGGGCTCTCAGCGGGCGCCGGCAAATTGTTTGATCACCGCGAGCGGGGCGGCGGGGGCCGGCCACAGGACGAGGCGGTAATGGTCCTCGCCGTCCAGGCGGTCGTCGGTGAGGGTGGTAAGGCCGCCGAAACAGGCGCGGACGCGGTAGGTGCCGGGGGCCACGGACAGGATGTCGATGGACCCGCCCGTGCATTCGTGGATTTCGAGCCGGCCCGAGGGCAGGTCGAGGCTCGCCTCCACCACGTGGTCCCAGAGGTCGAGGGCCTCGTCGGGCGGCCCGTCGAGGAGGTCGAGCTCCACCGGCACGGACATGTTGCGCTCGGGCTGGATGACCACGAGGAACGGCGCCGTCTTGACCCTCCGCCGGAGGTCGTCCTCGCTGTAATCCAGCGCCGCGTCGGGCATCTCGCCGTGATCCCAGAGATAGAACTGGTGATAGTCGGCGAAAATCTCGTAGCGCTTCTGCATGGCATCGCTCCCGCTGGGGCGACCGGAATAGGACGTCCGGTCGGTTTTCGCGATGACCCCGTCCGATGGCGGTGCGAAGGCCGGTCGCGTGGCGGTTGGCTCTCGTCATTCCGCCGGGGCGAGGGGACGGGAGCGGTCTTTCCCCGTGAGGCCGAAGAAGCCGACCGCCGAGGCGACGATGACGCCGCCGCACGCCGCCGCGATCCCGAGCACGAGCCCGAACCCGCCCCTCTCGTGCAGCAGGGCGATCAGCGGCACCGCGAACCCGCTCACGGTGAAACCGAGGAAATAGCGCACGCTGTAGGCCCGCGCGCGGTAGAGCGGCGGCACGTAGCGGGCCACCATCGCGTCGTTGATCACCACCTGCCCGTAGAGCGCGGCCATGGTCAGGACGAGCCCGGCGAGGAGCGGGACGCCGCTGCTCAGGGCGGCGATTCCGAGGCCCAGCGGCTGCAGCACCGACAAGCCGAGAAACAACGCCGGCAGGCTGTAACGGTCGATCAGTCGCCCCATGAGGAGCTGGGTCAGGGCCCCCACCATGAAGACCAGCGTGGCCACGGAGCCGATCAGCGCGAGGGGCAGCCCCTCGCCGACGCGCTCGTCCACCACCTTCGGCAGGGCGATGGTGGTGATGTTGAAGGTCATGCCCCCCGCCACGATGGCGCAGGCGAAAACCACGAGGAGGGGGATAGGGCGGGACACCGCGAGCACCGCCTTCCCCCCGTCCTTGCCCTGCGCGCCCTCGCCGTCGCCGGGGACCATGGCCAGGAAGGCCCCTCCGCAGGCGAGGCAGACCAGGCCCGGCACCACGAAGGCCGCCTGCCAGCCGAACCCCGTCGCCAGCAGCGCCGTGACACCCGAGGCCGTTGCGGCGCCGACATTGCCCCAGACGCCGTTCACGCCGAGGTCCCGCCCGAGGCGGCGCGAGTGGGAAACGAGCATGGTCGAGCCGACCGGGTGATAGATCGCCGAGGCCAGCCCGAGCACGCAGAGCCACAGGGCGAAAGCCGTCGGGCTGGCAGCGCTCGCGACCCCGAGGCACGACAGGCCGTAGCCGAAGAAGAACACCGCCAGGAGGTTTCGCCGTCCGAACCGGTCGGCGAGCCAGCCCATCGGCAGCGCGCAGAGACCGAAGGCCACGAAGGCCCCGGTGGCGAGCGCGATCAGCTCCCCATAGGAGAGCCCGGTCTGCGCCGCGATGGCGATTACGGCCGTCGGGTAGATCAGCAGCACGAAGTGATCGAGGGCATGCGCCACGTTGACGAAGCGCAGGGTGCGGCGGGACAGGGTTTCGGCGTCCATCGGCACAGGATCTCCGCAGGCAGGCCCCGCTCTAGCTGACCCGTTGAACGCTGTCGGGCCGAAGGTGTACGCGATCGGGCCAAGGCAAACGACGCCAAGGCAAACCGCGCCGACGGGGAAACCATGCGCTCCATCAGGGCCGAGGATTATCAGGACGTGCCGCGCGCCGTCGCGGTGATGCCCAAGACCTTCGTGGCCGGCAGCCTCACGGAGCGGCACTCCCACAAGCGGGCGCAGCTGCTCTACGCCACCGCCGGATTGATGATGGCGACCGCCGAGGACGGGACCTGGGTGGTGCCGGAGGGCCATGCCCTGTGGATCCCACCGCGCCTCCCCCATGCGGTCGTCATGCATGGCGACGTCGCCATGTGCTCGGCCTATCTGGCCGTCGAGGCGATTGCCGGCTTCACCGAACGGGCGCGCGTCATCGAGGTCTCGCCGCTTCTCGCCGCCGCCCTGGTGGCCCTGACAGGCGAGCCCGTTCTGTATGACGAGACGGGTCGGGGCGGGCATCTGGCCGCCCTGGTGCTCGACGAGACGAGACGCGCCCCCGAAACCCGGTTGACCCTGCCCTTGCCGCAGGATGCCCGCCTCCGGCGGATATGCCTCGGGTTGATCGACGATCCCGCCTTGGCGCTCGGTCTCGACGCCTGGGCCGACCGGGCCGGCGTGAGCCGCCGGACACTGACGCGCGGGTTTCGCCGGGAAACGGGCCTCAGCTTCGGGCAGTGGCGCGCGAGGGCCAGGATCGTGCGGGCCCTGGCCCTCGCGGCCGATGGCCGGGCGGCACGCCACGTCGCCGCCTCGGTCGGCTATCGGAGCCTCCAGGCCCTGAGGGGCAGGACCCAAGCGTTGATCGGACAGGAGGGGGACACCCGGCCGGGCTCGGCCACCGTCGCTCCGCCGGGTTGAAGAGCGTCGTCCGTCCCGGACCCGTCCGTGTGCAATGCCGATGCGCCTACGGGCCGGTCGTCCGCCTATCCTTCGAGCGCGATGAGGAACGCGACGCGGCGGTTCCGCTGCCGACCGGCGGGGTCGTCGCGACCATCGGGATTGGCGTTGGGCGCGACCGGCATGGTCTCGCCCTTGCCCGCCGCCGGGCGCTCCGACAGGGCTTGGTTGTAGGCGTCTGCGCCCATGGCGTCGGTGTGGCCGGTGATGGCCATACGGGCCTTCGGCATGGCCGCGAGAACCTCTGAGAGCCGGACCAGGGCCGGGCGGGCTTCGGCGCGGATCGCGGACTTGTCGAAGTCGAACAGGACATCGCTCGGCAGCTCCACCAGGATGCCCGCGCCCTCCCGCCGGGCGCCGAGGGCGGAGAGGTTGGCCTCCGTCTTCAGACGCGCCTCGGACGTCATGCCCTTCGCCCCGAAGGAGGAAGCGCCGCCCGAACTGGCCGCAGCGCTCGGTTGGGGCTTCTCCTCCCAATGCGAGGCGGGGAGGCCGATCTCGGCGAACCGGGAGGGAGCGTCGCCGATCGCGGCCCCGCCCGCCGTCACGGTGTAGCTCGACGCATGTCCCTCCGGAGCGAGCCCGGGCAGTGCCAGGATCGCCGCCAAAAGCACTGCCCCTCTCACGGGGTCAGAGCCAGCGGAATGGCGATGCCGGGCGCGTTGATGTCGTCGCCGGACCGGCCGGGGTTGAAGACCAGCGTCAGCCGGATCGCGTCGGACGGCAGGGCGCCGGGGAAAACGAGATCGCCCTCCATGGTCCGGCCGTTGAGAACGCGCATCCACTTGTTGTCGGCGATCTGGCGAAGGTGGAGGCGCTGTTCCGCCCCGTCGCCCCAGGCGAGATAGGCATTCTGCCGGTCGTTCATGTTGACGAAGGTCGTCTTGTGATTGTCGAAGCTCGCCAGCAGGCGGACCGTCGTGGCGTCCTCACCCAAAGTGACGGATTTCACCTGTACGGTCAGGCCCACCGGCGCGCTGACCTGCCCTCCGACGATCGTCACCGTCCGGTCCGCGGCAAGTGCCGCGACGGGCAGCAGGGTCATCAACGCGAGGGCAGTCAGTCTCGAGACCAAAGCGGCGTTCCTTTCGAACGGAGAGACGCGGGCTTACGGTCAAGCATATAGAGAAATCGGCCCCCGCCGGAAGATGCGGGTGCCGCCAAAGCGAGGCGGGACCGGAGCCACGCCTCGTCTGCAAGTTTAAGTGGGGGCGACACGTCAGCCTCCCGCCGCTCCCGCTCAAGGGGATTCCCTCACACGATGCCGCTGGCTTCGAACGGCCAGGGCTTGCCGAGCCGTTCGGCGACCTTCGCCGGATCGTGGCCGACCTCTGCCACGGCCGCCTCCACCTCCTCGCTCGGGGTCTGGAAGTAACGGGCCCAATAGGCCTTGTCCCGGGGCTCCTTCAGCGACACCGTGGTGGGCGCCTCGGGCGTGGATCCATCCATGCTCATCGGGCGGCTTCCTCAGCTTCGGTGCCGGGCCGGTCGCTCGGATCGTCCGGCGTTTCCTGAACGATCCCGCTCACGGTATCCTTCGGGCCGGTCGCGGCGCTGTTCTGTTCCGGCTTGCTGGAACCGCCGCCGCGCGACCGGTCGGAGGTGGATTCGGTCAGCGTCTCGGTCGGTTCGGGCGGTTTCGTCGTCTCGGACATGCGTCGCTCCCTGATCTGACGGGGCAACGCCTGAAGCGCGGTACGGGTTCGGGCCGGCCTCAATCGAGGTAGCTCAGGGCCATCCCCGTCCGGGGGTGGGGGAACACTCCCATACGCACCCCATAGATCGCCTCCAGCCCCTCAGGCGTCACGATCTCGACCGGGGTGCCGCGCGCGATGAGGCGTCCGCCATGGAGCGCGATGAGGTCGTCGCAGGTGCGGGCCGCCATGTTCACGTCGTGCAGGACCACGATGACGGTGAGGCCCCGCTCCTGGGACAGGTGACGCACGAGGGAGAGCACCTCGATCTGGTGGGCGATGTCGAGGGCGGCGATGGGCTCGTCGAGAAGCAGGCAGCGGGCATTCTGCGCCACCAGCATGGCGAGCCAGACGCGCTGACGCTCGCCGCCGGAGAGGCTGTCCACCATGCGCTCGGCGAAGGGTGTCACCTTGGTGAGCCGCATCGCCTCGGCGATGGCGTCCCGGTCGGTCGAGCCCAGTCGGCCCAACGCCCCGTGCCAGGGATAGCGGCCCATGGCGACGAGCTCCTTGACCAGCATGCCGGGCGCCTGCGGCGTCGCCTGCGGCAGGTAGGCGACCTCGCGGGCGAAGGCGCGGTCTCCCAGACTCTCGATCGATGCGCCCTTGAACAGGAGACGGCCACCGCTCGGGGCCTGCTGGCGGGCCAGAAGCTTGATCAGGGTCGACTTGCCCGAGCCGTTATGGCCGATGAGGCCGATGACCCGCCCGGTGGGGATGGTGAGGCTCAGTGGGTGCAGCAGCACGCGTCCCGGAACGGAAAACGTGACCCCGTCGAGGCTGTAGTCCGCATCGTCCGGACTCGGCTCGCGTCTCGCTCCCGCATCGGCTCGGCTCAAGGACATCGTTCGCCCGTTCGACGCTGCAACGCCGCCATGATGGTGGGATCGAGGGCCGCGTCAGGCCCGCGCACCGGCCCTCTGCCGGTCGGCGAGGAGCGATTGGGCGATCTCATGCCCCCGCATGACCAGGATGGACAAGAGGGTATCGCTCAGACCGTGGGTCGGCTCGCTGAAACCCTGGACGTGGATGGCGGGCTCGAAGCCGGGCCGGGTGGCGAGGCGGTAGTCGCGTCCGATGGCGCCGTCGGTGAGATGCGGCGCGAGGGCCGGCATCATGGTCTCCAGACGGTCGCGGCGGTACCCCGTGGCGAGAATCACGGTGTCGTAGGATTCCCGCGTCGTGAGGCCGGTGGCGGCGTCCAGGGTTTCGAGGACGATCTCGCCGGCCTGCTCCGAGGCCCCGACCACGGTGGTCCTCGGCCGCAGGGCATGGCGATGCTCGCCGCTGACCTTCTGCTGGTAGAGGAGATCGAAGATCCGCGTCAGCAGGTCGGTGTCGATCACCGAGTAATTGGTGCCGCGGAACTCGTCGATGATGGCCCGGCGATGGGCCTCGGGCTGGCCATAGACGAAGTCGGTGAAGTCCGGGTTGAAGATCTCGTTGACGAAAGGGCTGTCATCGGCGGGCTTCAGCGCCTGGCCGCGGAAGATCATGGCGATGTCCGCGTCGGGGATACGGCTCTGCAGGTCGAGGAACAGCTCCGCCGCCGTCTGGCCCGCGCCGATGACGGCGATGCGCGGCCGGCGCGTGGAAGCCTCCGGCAGGGGAACACCGTCGATCCGCGACAGGTAGCGCGAGGAGTGGAACACCCGGGCGCTGCTCTGCAACTCCTCGAAGACCGGCAGGATGCGCGGCTCGCCCCCGGTGGCGAGGATGACGGCGCGGGTACGCCGCCTCTGCTCGCGGCCATCGGCCTTGCGCGAATGGACCAGCAGGTGGTGGATGGTATCGCCGCGTCCCTCCGGCTCGATGGCCAGCACCGTATCGCCGTAATCGCAGCGATCGGCGAAATGCCCCGCGACCCAGCGCAGATAGTCGTTGAACTCGATCCGGCTCGGGAAGAACGACTTGCGGTTGATGTAGTCGATCAGCCGGCCGTGGACATGCAGGTAGTTGATGAAGGTGTAGGGACTCGTCGGATCGCGCAGGGTGACGAGGTCCTTCAGGAAGGAGATCTGCATCCCGCTATCGGGCAGAAGCATCCCGCCATGCCAGACAAACTCGTCCTGGCGCTCCAGAAAGCGCACGCGCGGTTGGCGGCCCTGCTGCCGTCCCGCCTCGTCGAGGGCGATGGCGAGCGCCAGGTTCGACGGGCCGAAGCCGACGCCGACCGCGTCGTAGGCCGGTGCTTCGTCGTCGTCCCAGCGCCCGCCCTGCGAACCCCGGAAGGTGTCGCGCAGGGAATATGAGGTGTCCGAGGGGTCGTAGGATTCCGTCATCACCGAACCTCCATTCCTGCGCCGAGATGTCCGCGCCGAGCGGACCTCACGATCCGCCGGCAACTGTCAGGCTAAGGGACGTTCGGGCGGGGGAGGGATTTAGGAGCCGCCGCGAAAATAGTTGCGCCGCCGCTTAAATTTCGGCCGTCCGCCACCGTCTTGGGCTTCGACACCGGCCCATTCGCGGAGCACGACGCCATGGCTATCGACGACAGCGAAGCGACGTTCCTCGTCGTGATCAACGGGGAGGAGCAATACTCGGTCTGGCCCGCCCACCGCGCCGTCCCGGCCGGGTGGCGTGCCACCGGCTTCTCCGGGCCACGAGCCTCGTGCCTCGCCCATATCGAGACGGTCTGGACCGACATGCGGCCGCTCAGCCTGCGCCGCGCCCTCGACGGCGACGCCAGAGCCTGAGCGTTCCGCCCCCCGTTCCGATGACACTTCCAGGACATCCGATGATCGACGGTCTTCCGCGCGCGCCGCTGGCGGTCCCGCCCGCATCAGACCTCGTCAGCCACCTGCGCTGGCTCGCGGGGAACCACGGCACCGTACCGGCCCTGCATTTCCTCGACGATCCCCGGTCGGGGGAGATCACCGTCACCTATGCGGAGCTCGCCGGGCGCGCGCGGGCAATCGCCGCCCGGCTGCGGCGATCGGCGAGCCCCGGCGATCGGGTCTGCCTGCTACTCGATACCGGCCTCGACTATGTCGCCGGCTTCTTCGGCTGCCTCTATGCCGGCCTCATCGCCGTCCCGGTCTTCCCGCCGGAGCCGCGCCGGGCGCAACATCAGGCCCGGATCGCCGCCATCATCGGTGATTCCGAGCCCGCAATCGTCCTCGTCCATCGCGGCGACGCGGATTCCGTTCGCGACCTGCTCGCCGAATCGGGCCAGCCAGGGGCGGTCCTTCCGGTGGAGGACATCACCCTGAACGATCTCGCCACGGCCGAGGGCGCCGACTGGCTCACCACCGCGCCGGCACCGGAGGCGGTGGCCTTCCTGCAATACACGTCGGGCTCGACGGCGGTGCCGAAGGGCGTGGTCGTGAGCCACGGCAATCTCATCGCCAACGAACACCTGATCCGGGTCGGGTTCGATCTCCGCCCCGACGACGTCATGGTGAGCTGGCTGCCACTCTACCATGACATGGGGCTGATCGGCGGCATGCTGCAGCCGATCTACGCGGGTATCCTGGGCGTCCTCATGTCGCCCAAGCATTTCCTCGGACGACCGGCACGCTGGCTGGAGGCCATCCACCGCTTTCGGGGGACGGTGAGCGGCGGACCCGATTTCGCGTTCCGCCTATGCCAGGACAGGGTCGACGACGAGACGGCGGCGCGTCTCGACCTGTCGAGCTGGCAGATCGCCTTCTCCGGGTCGGAGATGGTCCGCGCCTCCACCATGGCCGAGTTCGCAGAACGCTTCGCGCCCGCCGGCTTCGATCCCCGTGCGCTGAGGCCGTCCTACGGTCTGGCGGAAGCGACGCTCTTCCTCACCGCGGGCCAGCGGGGCGAGGGTATGCGCAGTCTTGACCTCGACCCGGCCATTCTCGCGGAAGGCCGCGCCGTGGCGGCAGAGGAGGGCACTCGGCTGGTCGATTGCGGTTTCGCGCAGCCCGACCATCCGATTCATATCGCCGGACCTGACGGGTCCTGCCTGCCGGATGGGGCGATCGGCGAGGTCGTGGCATCCGGCCCAAGCCTCGCCCAGGGCTATTGGCGCAACCGGGACGCCACCGATGCCGCCTTCGTCGAGCGGGACGGCATCCGGAGCCTCAGGACGGGAGACCTCGGCTTCCTGCATGGGGGCCGGATCTTCCTCGTCGGGCGTGAGAAGGATCTCATCATCCTGCGCGGTCAGAACGTCTACCCGCAGGATGTGGAGCGGGTCGTTGAGCGGAATGTCGACATCCTGCGCCAGGGACGCATAGCCGCCTTCGCCATTGAGCGGGATGGGCGTGAAGGCATCGGCGTCGCGGTGGAGGTCTCGCGCAACGTCCAGAAGCTCACCGCGCCCGAGGCGCTGGCCGCTCTGGTGTCCGAGGCGGTCGCCGATGCCTTCCTCGAGACCGCGCGTGTCGTCGTTCTCCTCAATCCAGGCGGCCTGCCGCGCACATCCAGCGGGAAGATCCAACGGGGCGCCGCGCGGCGCGGGTGGCAGGCGCGCTCCCTCGACGCCTATGCGGTGGTGGAGGATGGCCGCCGAGTCGATGGAGAGGAGGCACCGAACCCGCGCCCCGATACACTCATGACCGGGTTGGAGTTGCGCCTCGCCGCGATCTGGTCCGCGCTTCTCGACCGCAGCGACGTGACCCGCGACAGCCACTTCTTCGCCCTCGGCGGCAACTCGATCGCGGCCATACGGATGCTCGCCGAGCTTCGCACCGCGCTCGGCGTCGCAGTTCCCCCACAGGTTCTGTTCGCTCATCCCCGGCTCGGGGCGTTCGCCGGCGCGGTGGAAGCCGAAATCGCGGCGGGCCGGAAAGCCCTCCTGATCAAGCCCGCCTCGCGGGAGGTAGCGCTTCCCTTGTCCCTGGCGCAGGAGCGGCTGTGGTTCGAGGCCGAGTTCGGCGACGACGAAACTCATCATATCGCAGGCGGTATTCATCTGCGCGGCTCCCTCGACCGCGATGCCCTGACGCGCAGCCTCGATGCCCTCACGGCGCGCCACGACGCCTTCCGGACGCGGCTCTCTCGCAGACCCGATGGTCGCGGAGAACAAAGGATAGAAGCCGGCTACAAGATAGATTTAGCCGACTTCGATCTCTCGACGATCCCTCTACAATCCCGCGAAAAGCGCTTCGCCGAACTCTGTCGCGAGGAGGCCGAACGGCCCTTCGCGCGATGCGGCGGCCCCCTGGCGCGCTTCACCCTGGTCCAGCTCGACGAGACGCATCACGTCCTCCTCATCACCCTGCATCACATCGTGGCCGATGGTTGGTCCATGACGGTGATCCTGCGTGAATGGCCGGCCCTGTACGCGGCGGAGGTCGAAGGACGATCGGCCGATCTGGTCGCCCTTGCGATCCAACCGGCCGATATCGCATTCTGGCAGAGGGGAGAGGCTCAGGCCGAAGCGATGGAGGCCGATCTGTCCTGGTGGCGCGACCGCCTCGGCGACGCGGAACCCGCCCTGTCCCTTACCGACCGTCGCAGGCCCGCCGGGCAGCCAGATCGCGTCTGCCGGCACGGCTTCGCGATCGCTGACGGCCTGACCCGCCAAGTCACGGCCCTCGCGGCGGAAACTGGCACGTCGCCCTTCGCGATCCTGCTCAGCGCTTTCGCGCTGTTCCTTCAGCGCTACGGCGAAGCACGGCACCTGCGCATCGCGATGCCGGTGGCGGGTCGCCACCTGCCCGGCGTCGAGAATCTCGTGGGCGTCTTCGTAAATACGCTGGTGCTGCCGGTGACCATCGATCCGGTCCTGCCGGGTCGCGAGGTCGTGAGCCGGACCTGGGCCTCGCTCACCGATGCCCTGGCCCATCAGGACCTGCCCTTCGAGCGTCTGGTGGAAGCCCTTCAGCCGGAGCGTGTTCCAGGTCGCGCACCGCTCGCCCGCGTCATGATCAGTCAGCAGCCGGCGGCTTTGGGGGCGTTCGGTACGGCCGGCGGCCTCACGCTGGAAGCGTTCGGCCAGGATACCGGCACGCCTGCCTACGATCTCGTCTTGGAAGTGGCGGAGAAAGCCGGCAGCCTGTCCGCGACCTTCGCCTATTCCGAGGCCCTGTTCGATGGTGATACCATCGCCGGGTTCGAGCACGGCTATCTCGCCCTCCTCGACGGCCTCACCGGTAGCCCGACCGAGCGTGTTGACGCGTTGCCTCTAGTTCCGTTCGCAGTCCTGTCGGATCTGTCGGCGCCCTACGCGGATGGGATGCCGCTGTCGGAGGGGCTGGTGCCGGAACTCATCGGCGAGGCGGCCCTCGCCGATCCCGACGCGCCAGCGGTGGTCTGCGGGCCGCGCACCACCACGTTCGGCGAGCTCGACCGGGCGGCCAACCGTCTCGCCCACCGGTTGATCCGTGAGGGAATCGGCCCCGAGACCGTGGTCGCCGTCGCCCTGCCGCGCGGGCCCGACCAGATCGCCGCCTTCCTCGCCATCCTCCGGGCGGGTGGCGCCTTCCTGCCCCTCGATCCGGTCCAGCCGACGGCGCGCCTCGCCGCCCTCGTCGAGGATGCCGGCGCCCGCCTGCTGCTGGCCCGAGGCAGCACCCTCGACGGGCTGAGCCGAGCCGGTCCGGGCGGCCTCGCGCGGCTCGACCCGTCCAGCCTCGACCTCGCCTCCGAGCCGGAGACCGCGCCACCGCGAATCGCTCATCCGGACCAGCTCGCCTACGTCATCTACACGTCGGGCTCGACGGGCCGGCCCAAGGGCGTCGCCGTGGCGCACGGTCCCCTGGCCCGGCACGTGCGCGCCACCGGTGCGGTCTACGGCACGAACCGGCAGACCCGCGAGCTCCACGTCCTGTCGATGAGCTTCGACGGGGCGCAGGAGCGCTGGATGGTGCCGCTGGCCTTCGGTGGCTGCGTCGTGCTCAAGCCGGACGGATTATGGACCCCGCGCGAGGCGCTGGACGCCATGGAGCGTCACGGCGTGACCCATGCAGGCTTCCCCACCGCCTACATGCACCAGCTCGCGCTGGAGGCCGCCAGCGGCCCGCGCCCGAGCCGGCGCTCGTACAGCTTCGGCGGCGAGGCGCTGTCGCGGGAGAGCTTCGGACTGATCGGCCGGGCGCTCGACCCGACCTTGCTGATCAACGGCTATGGCCCGACCGAGACGGTGATCTCGCCGCTGGTCTGGCGGGCCCGGGCCGGCGACGCGGTGGAGGGGGCCTACGCGCCGATCGGCCGGGCGGTGGGGGATCGCCGGGCCTACATCCTCGACGCGGCGTTGCAGCCGGTGCCGGTGGGCGTCACCGGGGAACTGCATCTCGGCGGTGACGCTCTGGCGCGGGGCTATCTCGGCCAGGCCGGGCAGACGGCGGACCGGTTCATCCCCGACCCGTTCCCGGAGCTGTCGGGCCGGGAAGGCGGCCGACTCTACCGCACCGGGGATCTGGCGCGCTGGCGGGCGGACGGGACGGTGGAGTATCTCGGCCGGGCCGATGCGCAGGTGAAGCTGCGCGGGTTCCGGATCGAACTCGGCGAGGTCGAGGCGGCTCTGCTGGCGCAGGAGATCGTGGCCGGCGCGGCGGCGGGCCTGCGCCAGGGCCCGGCGGGTCCGATGCTGGTGGCCTACGTTGTCACTGCGGCCGGGGCGGAGTTCGACCCTACGGCACTTCGGGCGGAGCTCGCCCGACGCTTGCCGGACTACATGGTCCCGAGCCGGATCGTGGCGCTGGATCGGTTACCGCTGACGCCCAACGGCAAGCTCGACCGCGCGGCCCTGCCGGAGCCCGCTCCGCTGGCGGAGGGGCTAAGCGGCCCCTCGCGCCCGCTCACCCCCACCGAGACCGTGGTGGCCGAGATCTGGGCCAAGGCGCTGGGCCTCCCCGCCATCCCCCCCGACCGGAACTTCTTCGAGGCGGGCGGCGATTCCATCCTCAGCCTGCAGATCGTCGCCCGCCTGCGCGAAGCGGGTTTTGCCGCGACGCCGCGCCAAATCTTCGAGCATCAGACGGTGGCGGCGCTCGCCCGCGTCATCGCGCCGGTCGAGGGGTCAGCGGCCACGATCCGCGTGCCGGAAGGCCCTGCCCCCCTCACGCCGATCCAGCATTGGTTCTTCGAGCAACCGATGCCGAAGCGCGACCACTGGAACCAGTCCGTCGAGCTGGATGCGCGCGTGACTCTCGATGCCGACCGTCTCGGAGAGACGCTGACGGCCCTCGTCGCCCATCACGAGGCGTTGCGCTACGCCTTCGGTCGTGACGCGGAAGGCGCGTGGTTTCAGGAGCCGGTCTCGCCGGCTCGCCTCGCCGATCCGCTTTCGGTGGTCGAAGTGGAGAGCGATGACGAGGCGCGGACCTGCTTCCTCGCCGCCGAGCGCAGCCTCAACCTCGCGGATGGGCGCGTCTTCGCCGCTGTGCTGGCAAACCTTCCCGGCGGACGCCAGCGCCTGCTGCTCACTGCTCATCACCTCGTCGTGGATGCCGTCTCCTGGCGCATCCTCGTCTCGGACCTCGACCTGCTCTACCGAGGCGATGCGGCCCTCGTGCCCGCGACGCCGTTCCGGTCCTGGGCCCACCGCCTGCGCGACCATGCGGCGGAGATCGGCGCGGAGAGCGAGGCGTGGATCAGCGCGCTCTCAGGCTCGGCCGTCCGGCTTCCCGTCGACCATCCCGATGCCCCGCGCGATCAGCGTCACGCACGAGCGACCCATCTGGCCCTCGATTCTTCTGTCGTGGCCGGCCTCGATCGTCTGCGCAAAGCCTATCGGATGCGCCTCGACGAGGTGCTTCTGTCGGGCCTGTCGCGCGCCCTGTCCACTTGGACGAAGCATCCCACGTTCGGCGTGACCCTCGAACGCCACGGGCGGGACTGCGACGCGGCGGATATTCCCCTCGACCGGACCGTCGGCTGGTTCACCACCCTGGTGCCGGTCGGCCTGACGGTTTCGGGCGACATCGCGCGCGATCTGAAAGCGGCGAAAGAGAGCTTGCGTCGGCTTCCCGGCAACGGCACGGACTTCTCGCTCCTGCGCTATCTCGGGTCACGGACCGAACGTGAGCGCCTGTCCGCGCTGCCATGGCCGGAGGTGACCTTCAATCACCTCGGCACCGTCGCCGATATCGATGCGGGCCCCCTGTTCTCTCTCGACACCGAGGCGATGCGGTTGTCGGCGGATCCCGCCGCTCCGTTGGGTTCGGAACTCGTAGTCGACAGCTACCAGGGCAAGGGAGCGATCACCCTGCGCCTCGGCTATGGCGGGGACCGTTTCGACGGCCCGACCATCGAACGACTGATCGACCTCCTCAGGCTCGCATTCGATGCCCTCGCTGTGCATGGCCATGACGAGGCCGCCGGCGGCGCGACCCCATCGGATTTCGCCCTCGCGGGCCTGACCCAGGACGAACTCGACGGCCTCGGCCTCGATTGGCGGACGATCGAGGACCTCTACCCGCTGACCCCGACACAGGGCGGGATCCTGTTCCACGCGCTCGCCGCTCCGGGGGCCGGTCTCTACGTCAATCAACTCAGCGTCACCCTGGGCGGCCTCGATCCCGAGCGCTTCGCGACGGCGTGGCGGGCGAGCGTGGCGCGCCATCCCGTCCTGCGCACCAGCTTCCACTGGACGGACGAATTCGACGCTCCCTTGCAGGTCGTCCATGCCTCTGCGGACCTGCCGGTCACGCGCCTCGACCGGCCGGACGCGACCGACGCGGATCTCGCTGCGATCGCCGAGGCCGAGCGAGCCCAAGGCTTCGACCTGTCCCGGCCGCCACTGATGCGCCTCCTCATCGTCGATCTCGGCCAGGGGCGGCATCGGCTGATCTGGACCTGCCACCACCTCCTCCTCGACGGATGGAGCAATGCCCGCCTGATCTCCGAGGTGCTCCGCAACTATGCGGGCGAGGCGATCGCGCCGCCGTCCCGGCTGTTCCGCGATCATCTCGCCCGGCTCTCGACACGCGACCGCAGCGGCGACGAGCGGTTCTGGCGTGACGCCCTGGCCCCGCTGGACGCGCCCAGCCTCATCGCCCCGGCTCTGTCCGGCGTGGCAGGGGCGAGCGGCCACATCGCCATCGATACGGTCCTGGGCGAAGCCCGCGCCGACCGTCTCCAGGCTTTCGCCCGGCGTGAGCAGGTGACCCTGAACACGGTGTTCGAAGCCGCATGGGCGCTCACCCTGGGCCGGTTCACCGGACGCAAGAGCGTGGCGTTCGGAATCACCGGGTCGGGCCGTCCCCCGGACGATGGCGGGATGCACGAGGTGCTCGGCCTGTTCATCAACACGGTGCCGCGCTGCGTCGAACTTGGCGGACGGCGTCCGGTCTCGGACTGGCTGCGCCGGCTCCAGGGCGAGGCGGCGGCCCTGCGCGACCACGATCTCGCTTCCCTCGCCGATATCCAGGCCTGGGCCGGGCGGAGCGGACAGCCGCTCTTCGACAGCCTGCTCGTCGTCGAGAATTATCCTCTCGACGCCGTCGTCCGCGAGCGCAGCCTCGGCGGGCTGGAATTCGGTCCGGTGACGACGCTGGAGGCCACCGACGTCCCGTTGACCCTGTCGCTTCTTCTCGACGGCGCGCCGCGCCTCAACTGGAGCGTGGATCAGGCCCGGATTTCCCCGGCCGATATCCACCGTCTCGATGCGCAGCTGCTGCACATCCTCGACACCGTCATGGATGCGGCTGGCGCGCCCGTGGATACGCTCTCCCTCGTCCTGCCGGAGGAGATCGAGCAGGCCCGACGCCGGGCCGCCGACAGCCGCACGGCCCCGGTCGAACCCGCCATCCATCTGCGGATCGCGGAACACGCCAGGGTGCGGCCGGACGCGGTGGCCGTCACCTTCGAGGGCGAGCGGGCGACCTATGCGGAGATCGAGACCAGAGCGACGCGTCTTGCCCGGCGTCTCGTCCGTGAAGGCGTGCGCCCCGGTGATCTCGTGGGACTCTGCGCAGAGCGCTCGCTCTCGCTCATCGTCGGGATCCTGGCGATCCTGAAGAGCGGAGCCGGCTATGTTCCCCTCGATCCGAGCTATCCGGCCGAGCGTATCGAGTTCATGCTCGCCGATTCCGGTGCCCGGCGCGTGCTCACCACCACGAGCCTCGCCGCGAGCCTGCCCGAGGGTGGTCCCCAGCCGATCCTCCTCGACGAAGCGGCGGCGACCGAGGACGGAGACACCCCCCTGCCGCCGGCGCCTCATCCCGATCAGCCGGCCTATGTGATCTACACCTCGGGCTCCACCGGACAGCCGAAGGGCGTCGTCGTCACCCATGCCAACGCTGCGCGCCTGCTGACCACCACGCAGGCTGATTTCGGCTTTGGCCAGGACGATGTCTGGACCCTGTTCCATGCCTACGGGTTCGACTTCTCGGTCTGGGAAATCTTCGGGGCGCTCTGCCATGGGGGGCGCCTCGTCGTGGTGCCGCGTGAGGTGACGCGAGCGGCGGATGCGTTCCTCGATCTCCTCGTCCGCGAGGGCGTCACGGTGCTGAACCAGACCCCCTCCGCCTTCCGGCCGCTGATGCAGGCGGCCGTCGCCCGCCCGAAAGGATTGGCCCTGCGCCACGTCGTGTTCGGCGGAGAGGCCCTCGACGTTGCCGGGCTGAAGCCCTGGTTCGACCGGTTCGGCGATGCGGTGCCGCGTCTCGTGAACATGTACGGCATCACCGAGACGACGGTTCACGTGACCTACCGACCTCTCGCCGCCGGCGACGCGCAGAGGGCGGACAGCCCCATCGGCGAGGCGTTGCCCGACCTCACCCTGCACCTCCTCGACGATTCCCTCGATCCCGTTCCCGACGGGGTGACGGGCGAGATCCATGTGGGCGGTGCCGGCTTGGCCCAGGGCTATCTCGGGCGCGCCGCGCTGACGACCGAACGCTTCGTGCCGGATCCGTTCGGCCCTCCGGGCGGACGACTCTATCGCAGCGGCGATCTCGCCCTTCGCCGGCCGGACGGCACGCTCGCCTATCTCGGGCGGGCCGACGGACAGGTGAAGCTGCGCGGTTTCCGGATCGAGACGGGCGAGATCGCCGCCGCTCTGCGGGCGCAGGACGGTATCGCCGATGCCGCGATCGTGCTTCGCGAGACGGCGGGGGACAAGCAGCTGGTCGCCTATGTCACCGGCACGCCGGTGGACGAGGCGAGGCTGCGTGAGGCCCTACTTCGCCGGCTACCGATCCATATGGTCCCGGCCCATATCGTGTCTGTCCCGGCCTTGCCCCTCACGCCGAACGGCAAGCTCGACCTTCACGCGCTGCCCGCGCCGCTGGCGCTCTCGCGAGCCTCGGCCGAGCCGGAGGGGGCGATGGAGGTCGCCCTCGCGGAGATCTGGCGCGAGGTGCTGGAAGTGGACGCAATCGGCCGCGACGACGATTTCTTCGGCCTCGGCGGCCATTCTCTCACCGCCGCACAGCTCGCCATGCGGGTGAAGCAGCGCCTCGGCGTCACCGTGCCGATCCGCGCCCTGTTCGAAGCGCCGACCTTGCGCGGCTATGCCCTCGCGGTGACGTCGAACGAGACGGCGGGCGACGGACGGGACGAGGCGGACGACCTGTCCGACATGGACGCCCTCCTCGCCGATCTGGAGGCCTGAATGACCGCCCGCCCCGCCGACCAAGCCACACCCCAGGCGACCGATCTCAGCCGCCGCTTCGGCCGGCTCTCCGCCGATAAGCGCCGAATCTTCCTCGACGCCCTGGCCTCCCGGGGCATCGATTTCGCCCGGTTGCCGATCGTCGCGCGGGAGGAGGATACCGGCCCCGAGAGGGTCGCGCCCCTGTCCTACGCGCAGGAGCGGCTGTGGCTCATCGGTCGGATGGGAGGCGACGCCGCCCTGCTCCATATCGCGGGCGGTCTCGACCTCGTCGGGCCGCTCGACGGCGATGCCCTGGCGCGAGCCTTCGAAGCCCTGGTCGCGCGGCATCCGGCCCTGAGGACGGGGTTCCGTGCCGGCGAGAGCGACGGGGTCGAGGCCGTCACCCTGGCGGTGGTCGCGGCGAGCCTCCGGCGAGTCTCGCTCGAGACGTCGGATCGCGATATCGCAGAGGAGCGCCTCGCCGCCCTGTCCCGCGAGGAGGCCAGGCGCCCGTTCGATCTGGCGGCACCGCCCCTGTTCAGAGCCGTGCTGGTTCGCATGGAGCCCGAGCGCCACGTCCTCCTCCTGACGATGCACCACCTCGTCTCGGACGGTCGCTCGGTGGAAATCCTGCTCGCTGAGCTGATGCGCGTCTACGCGGCGGGCGAGGCCGCCGGCCCGCCCGCGCTGCCCATCGCCTATGCCGATTACGCGCGCTGGCAGCGCGATTGGCTGGAGGCGGGCGAGCTCGACCGCCAGCTCTCCTGGTGGCGCGAGCGCCTCGGGGCCACCGAGACCGTGATCCCGCTACCCACCGACCGGCCCCGCCCGGCGGTTCAGAGTTTCCGGGGCGCGGCGGTGGATTTCACCCTCGATGCCGATGTGGCGACCGGGCTCGAAGCCCTGGCGCGGCAGGCCGGCGCAACCAGTGCCATGGTCCTCCTCGCCATCCTGTCCCTGGTCCTCCGGCGCTATACCGGCGAGGCGGACCTGCGCATCGGCATCCCTGTCGCCAACCGGAACCGTCCCGAGACGGAGGGGCTCGTCGGCCTCTTCGTCAACACCCTGGCGATCCGGGTCACCGTCGATCCGGGCGCGAGCGTCCTCGACCATGTGAGGGCCGTGCGCGACGCCATGGTGGATGCTCAAGGGCACCAGGACCTACCCTTCGAGCGTCTGGTCGAAGCGCTTCAGACCCGTCGGACTGTGAGCCATACCCCCGTCGTCCAGGTGATGCACAGCCACCGCGTCGAGGGGCCGGGACGGTTCGAGATCGGCGACCTGACGGTCTCGCCCTTCGGACGCGGGACCGGCAACGTCCAGTTCGATCTCGTGCTGGAAACGGTGACGGAAGCCCGCGGGGCGCTGCGCGGATCGTTCGGTTACGCCCGCGACCTGTTCCAGCGGGACACGATGGAGCGGATGCGAGACGGGTTCCTCACCCTTCTGCGCGGAGCGGTGGAGGAGCCCGGCCGCCGTGTTGACGCATTGCCTCTAGTTCCGTTCGCAGTCCTGTCGGATCTGTCGGCGCCCTACGCGGATGGGATGCCGCTGTCGGAGGGGCTGGTGCCGGAACTCATCGGCGAGGCGGCCCTCGCCGATCCCGACGCGCCAGCGGTGGTCTGCGGGCCGCGCACCACCACGTTCGGCGAGCTCGACCGGGCGGCCAACCGTCTCGCCCACCGGTTGATCCGTGAGGGAATCGGCCCCGAGACCGTGGTCGCCGTCGCCCTGCCGCGCGGGCCCGACCAGATCGCCGCCTTCCTCGCCATCCTCCGGGCGGGTGGCGCCTTCCTGCCCCTCGATCCGGTCCAGCCGACGGCGCGCCTCGCCGCCCTCGTCGAGGATGCCGGCGCCCGCCTGCTGCTGGCCCGAGGCAGCACCCTCGACGGGCTGAGCCGAGCCGGTCCGGGCGGCCTCGCGCGGCTCGACCCGTCCAGCCTCGACCTCGCCTCCGAGCCGGAGACCGCGCCACCGCGAATCGCTCATCCGGACCAGCTCGCCTACGTCATCTACACGTCGGGCTCGACGGGCCGGCCCAAGGGCGTCGCCGTGGCGCACGGTCCCCTGGCCCGGCACGTGCGCGCCACCGGTGCGGTCTACGGCACGAACCGGCAGACCCGCGAGCTCCACGTCCTGTCGATGAGCTTCGACGGGGCGCAGGAGCGCTGGATGGTGCCGCTGGCCTTCGGTGGCTGCGTCGTGCTCAAGCCGGACGGATTATGGACCCCGCGCGAGGCGCTGGACGCCATGGAGCGTCACGGCGTGACCCATGCAGGCTTCCCCACCGCCTACATGCACCAGCTCGCGCTGGAGGCCGCCAGCGGCCCGCGCCCGAGCCGGCGCTCGTACAGCTTCGGCGGCGAGGCGCTGTCGCGGGAGAGCTTCGGACTGATCGGCCGGGCGCTCGACCCGACCTTGCTGATCAACGGCTATGGCCCGACCGAGACGGTGATCTCGCCGCTGGTCTGGCGGGCCCGGGCCGGCGACGCGGTGGAGGGGGCCTACGCGCCGATCGGCCGGGCGGTGGGGGATCGCCGGGCCTACATCCTCGACGCGGCGTTGCAGCCGGTGCCGGTGGGCGTCACCGGGGAACTGCATCTCGGCGGTGACGCTCTGGCGCGGGGCTATCTCGGCCAGGCCGGGCAGACGGCGGACCGGTTCATCCCCGACCCGTTCCCGGAGCTGTCGGGCCGGGAAGGCGGCCGACTCTACCGCACCGGGGATCTGGCGCGCTGGCGGGCGGACGGGACGGTGGAGTATCTCGGCCGGGCCGATGCGCAGGTGAAGCTGCGCGGGTTCCGGATCGAACTCGGCGAGGTCGAGGCGGCTCTGCTGGCGCAGGAGATCGTGGCCGGCGCGGCGGCGGGCCTGCGCCAGGGCCCGGCGGGTCCGATGCTGGTGGCCTACGTTGTCACTGCGGCCGGGGCGGAGTTCGACCCTACGGCACTTCGGGCGGAGCTCGCCCGACGCTTGCCGGACTACATGGTCCCGAGCCGGATCGTGGCGCTGGATCGGTTACCGCTGACGCCCAACGGCAAGCTCGACCGCGCGGCCCTGCCGGAGCCCGCTCCGCTGGCGGAGGGGCTAAGCGGCCCCTCGCGCCCGCTCACCCCCACCGAGACCGTGGTGGCCGAGATCTGGGCCAAGGCGCTCAGCCTCCCCGCCATCCCCCCCGACCGGAACTTCTTCGAGGCGGGGGCGAATTCGCTCACCGCCCTGCGCGTGCTCACCGCCCTCGGCGCGGCCTTCCCGGAGCGCAGCCCCACCATCGCCGACATCTTCAACAACCAGAGCGTCGAGACCCTGGCCGCCGCGCTCACCGCCGATGCGGTCGGCACCGCGCAGGTGGTGCGCCTGCGGGCGACGGGTGACCGGCCGATGCTCTACTGCTTCCCCGGCCTGATGGTGAACACCCGCGAATACGCGCCCCTGGTCCGCCGCCTCGGGCCGGACCAGCCGGTCACCGGCTTCGTCTGCTACTCCCTCACCGACGCGCGCAAGAGCGTGGTCTCGGTGGAGGACATCGCCGCGCGCTACGCGGAAATCATCGAGAAGGAGAGCGCCGGACGCCCCTGCACCATGCTCGGCTGGTCCTGGGGCGGCGTCCTCGCCTACGAGGCGGCGCGGATGCTGGGCTCGCGCATCGATCTCTCCTTCGTCGGCATGCTCGACGTCTGCGACATCGATGTGAGCTTTGCCGTCGGCGCCCTGCCGGTGCTGACGCCGGAGCATCGCCGCCACCTTCAGGAGACCGTCGCGTCCTGGCTGGAGCGCTCGCCGATGAGGGCCGATTGGGAGGACCTGTTCCGGCGCATGGACCCGGAACTCCACGAGCAGTTCCTCGCCTATGTGGCGGCCGCCCCCGATCCGCTACCCCTCGACGGGCCGGGCGTCGGCAGCAAGGAATACGAACTCTGGACCTTCGTCGACAACACGCTGCTGTACCGCCGCTACCGGGCGGACAAATTCGATTGCCCGATCCGGGTCTGGCTTGCCGGCCGCTCGGTGGAGCGTGGCCTCAACCATGTAGATTGGGGGCGCTACTCCAACCGGGTGGAACAGGTGACCGTGATCCCCGACGTCACCCACCGGGAGATCGTGGATTCCACGATGTTCCACGACAGTTTCGCGGCCTCGCTGTGAGCGGCGAGACCGCTATCGCGTCATTCCGCGGACGCGTCGCCATGCGAGAACACCATCAGCGTCGGGCTCGCCGCCGCGGTGAAGCCGAGGCTGGCATAGAGCCGCTCCACATGGCCGCCGGCCACGCATTGCAGCATCACCGTCTCGGCGCCCTCTCGTCTCGCCGTCTCGATCGCCGCCCGCGTGACCAGGGCGCCGAGACCGCGCCCGCGGCGGCTCGCGAGACTGCCGACATTGTAGAGGCCCGCGAGGCCTCCCGAGCGGTAGAGCGAGGCGCAGGCGACCGGGACGCCGTCCTCGCTCACCGTGAGATGATGCGCCTCCACCCCCTCGACCGGCCGGGCCTCCCGCAGCACCGGCAGGAACACCGCCTCGGCGATCGCGTTCACGCCCTCGTCGTCGTAGAGGCCGCGACAGACCGACAGATACGCCTCGCCGGGCGCGGCCGTCGCCTCTGCCGTGAGGGTCAGCCCGCCCGGCATGACCGGCGTCTGCGCCTGCCTGCAGTCGCGGACCATCCAGCGCGTCGGGAAGGCGGCCTGCAGGTCGGGATGGGCTCCGAGCGTCTCGCGGTCCCGGTCCTCGGTGACGAGAAGGGCCGGCAGGCGTTCGCGTTTCGCGGAAGCCGCCCGGACCCAGGACAGATCGGTTGTCTCCACGCCGACATTGAAGCCCGGTTCCGGAATGGCGGCGGACCAGAGGTAGCGTCCGCCATCGGGCGCGGTTTCGACATCCGAGACGTAACAGCCCGACTGCATCAGGCAATGGGCGTCGAGCATCTCGCGAAAGGCGATTCCCGTCATGCATTCTCCAAGAAGAGTCTCATAAAAATAAGGCTTTATGCAGCAAGAGTATCGATCGGTTCAGGCTGCGAACGCCCAAGAATATGGGGTTTCATTTCGGTTTGTCCATATCTTAGTAGAGAACGAATTTATCTTGCAAATGGAATGATGAAAATCCGTACCGGATATAGATGCGACTGGAAAGATTTACCTCGACATGGCAGGTCGACCGGATCTCTACCTGCCCGGTTCGAACGGCGCTCCGTCAGGCTCGCACCATCCCCTGCCTTGAAGCCACACCGACACCGGGACGCGGAGAGCCCGATCGCCCCAAGCTCACCCCTGGGTTGTGGGCATGGCGTGAATCCAATACAGGACCGAGTATCATGCTCATGATCCGGGTCGATATCCATACTATACATGGTGGTTTGAACCAATGAAGGTGTCGGAATATTCAAGGGCTGCCTTGCGTTGCTCAGCCATTTACGGTCATCGATCAAATCGAGGCTCGGCCTCATCTCGCCCCGCTCTTGTGGAGAACATCTCGTGATAGCCATGGCTTCCGAAGCCCAGGTCCGCCTCGCCGATGCCGGGCGCTACATCGCGGATCTGTGCGAGCATTTCCTCGAACACGACATCCCCGTGCTTCACGAGCCGGGACGCGGCCGGGTCGATTTCGATGTCGGGACCGGAACCCTCGTCGCCGCCGAAGGCCTGCTCGCCCTCAAGGCGGAGGCCGCCGACGAGACCTCCCTCGCCGTCGTCAAGTTCATGCTCGCCTCGCATCTGCAGGAGCTTCCCGGCGCGACGGACGCCTCCATCGTCTGGACCGGCGACGGCTGCGCCGACGAGACCATTCCGAGCCTGCGCGAGGTGACGGTCCGGCGCATCGTCGATCTCACGCCGCATATGCGCAGGGTCACCTTCATCGGCGCGGACCTGGCCCGCTACGACGCGTTCGACATGCATGTGCATGTCATCATCCCGCCCGCCGGCCATGCGCCGCAATGGCCCGTGCCGGGAATCGACGGCATCCCGGTCTGGCCGCAGGGCGACGGCGCGCCCTCCATGCGGACCTATACGATCCGTCGCATCGACGCGGCTGCGGGCGAGATCGACATCGACTTCGTCATGCATCACGACGCCGGTCCCGGCGCGTCCTTCGCGAAACGCGCCAAGGTCGGGGACGTGGTCGGGCTGCTCGGCCCCGGCGGCCGCAGCGTCGGCGCGGCGGAGTGGTATTGTCTCGCCGCCGACGAGACCGGCCTGCCGGCCATCGGTCGCATCCTCGGGCGGTTGCCGGGCCATGTCGGCGGGGTCGCGGTGATCGAGGTCGATGGGCCGGCCGACGAGCAGGCGCTCGACCGGCCCGAGGGGGTGGAGCTGCGCTGGCTCCACCGCAACGGCGCACCGCCCGGCACGACCACGCTCCTGGCGGATGCGGTCCGGGCGATCCCGTTCCCGCAGGATCGCACGGTCTTCGCCTGGGCCGGCTCGGAATTCGATGCGTTCAAGGCCCTGCGGGCGCATTGGCGCAAGACCTGTGGCCTCACCCGTGACCAGCATCTCGCCGTGGCCTATTGGCGGCGCGGCGCCGACGAAGACGCCAAGGACGAGGATTGAAGCGTGATGTCAAAGAGCGTCATCCGAGGCGGCATGATTCCATGATGCTCGACCTGTCTCCCCTGCGGGCGAGCCGCGGGTTCCAGCTGCTCTATGCGGCGCGGGCTGCCTCGTTCCTCGCCTTCGGGGTGCTGGGCGTCGCCGTGAGCCTGCAGATGTACGCGCTGACCGCTTCGTCGCTGCAGGTGGCGTTCCTCAACGCGGCCGTCGCGGGATCGATGGCGCTGGCGCTCATCGTCGGCGGCTGGCTCGCCGACAGCTACGACCGCCGCGCGGTCATGGTCTGGTCGCGCACGGCGCATCTCCTCACCATCCTGATCCTCATGGCCAACGCCGCCCTCGCGGCCCCGATGGTCTGGCCGATCTACGCGGCGGCCGTGGTCGGCGGCTCGACCTTCGGCTTCGGCATGCCGGCGATCATGGCCGCGACCCCGGCGCTCGTCGGGCGCGAGCACCTGTCGGGGGCCGCCGCGCTCACCGCCGTCGCGGCGCAGGCGGGCGCCATCGCCGGGCCGTTCCTGGCCGGGGCGATCACCGCCGGCGCGGGGCTCGTCGCGTGCTACGGCGTCGTCGCGCTCATCTCCGGCATCACGCCGATCGTGCTCGGGTTCCTGCCTCCGCTGCCGCCGCTGGCCGGCTCGTCCGCTGGAGCGCCCCTTCCCGTGCTCGCCGCCGACGAAGCCGGCTTCATGGGGGGCCTGCGCTACATCGCCCGCTCGCCCCTGGTGCTGAGCCTGCTCCTCGTCGATCTCGTCGCCCTGGTCTTCGCCGTGCCCTACGTGCTGCTGCCCGAACTCGCGACGCATGGGCTCGGCGGAGGGCCCGACAGCATCGGCCTGCTCTATGCCGCCCCCTCGGCCGGCGCGCTCTTCGGCGCCCTGGCCTCGGGACGGGCCGGCGCGAGCCCGTTCGCCGGGCGTTGGCTCGTGGCCTGCGTGGCGATCTGGGCCTGCGCCTGCATCGCGCTGGGCTTCAGTGAGGGCATGGCTCCCGCCCTGTTCTGCCTTGCCGCCCTCGGCGCCGCCGCGAGCCTCGCCGGCATCCTGCGCGCGGCCCTGATCCAGCGCGCGACGCCGGACGCGATGCTGGGCCGGGTGTCGAGCCTGTGGGTGCTGGAGGAGACGATCGGCCCGGCCCTGGGGGGGATGCAGGCGGGCACCACAGCCCATCTCGCCTCGGCGCGGATCGCCATGGCGGCGGGTGGCGGCCTCTGCCTCGCCGCCACCGCCGCCATTGCGGCACTCACGCCCGCCCTGCGGGATGCGAGCCTCGCTCCGGAGGCGAAAAGGAAGGCCGGCGATCTCGCCCTGGCTGCCGTCGATGCGCGCTAGAAGGGCCGTTGTCGGCTTGGCGGCCTGCTTCTTCGTGCTGGCCTGTCTGCCCGCGCGCGCGGAGAAAAAGATGCCCGCGCAGCCGCGCGTCGCGGCCCTGGACTGGAGCGCCGTGGAACTCCTCCTCGGCCTCGGCATCGTGCCGATCGCGGTGACTCAGCCCGAGAACTACAACCGCACCGTGGTGGAGCCGGCGCTCCCCGAAGGCGTGGTCGATCTCGGCCTCGTGGTGGAGCCCAACCTCGAACTACTGGCGGGCCTGAAACCGGACCTCATCCTCGCCAACCCGATCCAGGTGGCGACGCAAGGGAGCTTCCTGTCGCGCATCGCCCCGACGGAGGCGGTCTCCATCGCCAATGCCGGGGGCGATCCCTACGAGCGGGCGAAGGCGGAGACCATGCGCATCGCCCTGCGTCTCGGCCGCGTCGATGAAGCCAAGGCCCTGGAAGCACGCACCGAGGCGATTCTCGCCGCGGCGGGGGCGAGCGCCTGCCCAGCCGAGAGGCACCCGACCTTCCTCGTCTGGATCGTCGATCACCGCAACATCGTGGTCTACGGCCGCACCAGCCTGTTCCAGACCGTGCTCGACCGCCTCCGCATCGAGAATGCGTGGACCGGCGCCAGCAACGCATCCGGCTTCACGGCGGTGGGGATCGAGCAGCTCGCCACCGGTCCGGCCGATGCCCGCATGGTCCATGTCGGGCCGATCCGGTCGGACGCGGCCAAGGCGCTGGCCGGAAGCCGGCTCTGGCAGACGCTGCCGGCGGTGCGTGAGCGCCATGTCGATGTCGTGCCGCCGGTCTGGTTCTACGGCGGCCTGCCGGCCATCGCGCGCTTCGCCGAACTGATGACCGATCTCTCCAAGCGGGACTGCCCCCGTGGCTGAAGCGAAACTGGCCGGATCGGGCTTGGGTGAATCGGACTTGGGTGAATCGGGCTCGCCTGAATCAGGCTTGGCCGCCCCCGCGCCGCGCCGCTCGCGGATCGGCGGAACATGGCTCCTCATCGGCGCGGTGGCCCTCGTGGCCGGGCTCCTCACCCTGCGCACGCTCATGGCCGACATGCCGCTCGGCCTCGCGCTGAAAGCCTTGTGGAGTCCCGACTGGACCGACATCGCGCAGGTCATCCTGCATGAGAGCGTGCTGCCGCGGATCGTCACCGCATGGCTCGCCGGCGCCGCCCTCGCTTTGTCGGGGCTGGTGCTGCAGCAGGTGCTGCGCAATCCCCTCGCCTCGCCCTCGACGCTGGGCATCTCGGCCGGGGCACAGCTCGCTTTGGCCCTGGCCTCCCTGTTCGCGCCCGGCCTCTTCTCGCAGGGCCGGGAGGCCGTGGCGCTCACCGGCTCCGCCCTGGCGGTGCTCGCGGTCTTCGCGTTGGGGCGTGCCAAGGGCTTCGCGCCCCTGGGGCTGCTGCTGGCCGGGCTGGTGGTCGAGCTCTATTGCGGGGCGATCCAGACCCTCCTCGTGATCCTGCACCAGGAGCGGCTGTTCGGCCTGTTCGTCTGGGGTGCGGGCTCGCTCGCCATGAACGATTGGAGCGCGCCGGCCTATCTCGCGCCCCGCCTCGCCGTCGCCGCCCTTCTGGTGGCGCTGATGGCGAGGCCGCTCGCATTGCTCGACCTCGACGAGGCGAACGCGAAGAGCCTCGGGCTCTCCCTCGGCCGGGTCCGGTTCCTCGCCGTGGCCGTCGCGGTGGCGCTCGGCGGCTTCGTGGTGGCGGGGGTGGGCGTCATCGGTTTCGTGGGGTTCGCCGCGCCGATCCTGGTCCGCCTCACCGGCACGCGCACGCTGCGCGCCCGTCTCATCGCCGCGCCCCTGCTCGGGGCCGCCCTGATCTGGCTCACCGATTCCGTGGTCCTGGCGCTCGCCCCCATCGCACAGGTGCCGACGGGGGCGCTGGCCTCCCTCGTCGGCGTGCCGATGCTGCTCTGGCTGCTGCCGCGCCTGCGCGGCGTCGGCGCGCTGCATCGCCCGGAGGGCGGCGCCTCGGCCCGGCTCACGCGGCCCTGGCGCCTGATCCTGGCCGGTGCGGTGTCGCTGGCCCTCCTCGTCTTCGTCGCGCTGACCCTCGGCCGCGACACGGCCGGCTGGCACTGGAGCCTCGGGGCCGGCCTCGAAGAACTGCTTCCCTGGCGCCTGCCCCGTATCGCCGCCTCGCTCGCGGCCGGCGCAATGCTGGCCATCGCCGGCACCCTGCTGCAGCGGCTCACCGGCAATCCCCTGGCGAGCCCCGAAGTGCTCGGGATCAGTTCCGGGGCCGCCCTCGGCCTCGTGGCCGTCACGATCGTCCTCGGTACGCCGGACCGGATGGCGCTGCTCGGCGCCGGCAGCCTCGGGGCCCTCGCGACCCTCCTGGCGATCGCGAGCCTCGGTCGCCGTGCCGACACCGTGCCCGAGCAGATGCTGCTGGCCGGCATCGGCCTCACCACCGGGTTCGGCGCGCTGCTCACCATCCTGATGATCAGCGGCGATCCCTCCGTGGTGATGCTGCTCGGGTGGACGGCGGGGTCCACGGCGCGGGTGGCGCCGGAGGATGCCGTCGCTGCCATCGCCATCCTCGTCCTCGGAGTCGCCTGCCTTCCCGCCCTGACCCGCTGGCTCGAGCTGCTTCCCCTCGGCGCTCCGACGGGCCGCTCGCTGGGGCTCGGCCTGCGCCGCAGCCGTCTCGTCATCCTGGCCTTGGCGGCGATCCTCACCACCGCGGCGACCCTGGTGGCGGGGCCGTTGAGCTTCGTCGGCCTCGTCGGGCCGCAGGTGGCGCGCTTGGCGGGCCTGACCCGGGCCGCGCCGCAACTCGCAGGTGCGGCCATCGCAGGGGCGCTGATCATGGTCGCGGCGGATTTCGTCGGACGGATGGCGTTCTTCCCCTACCAGCTTCCCGCCGGATTGGTGGCGACCCTCGTCGGCGGGCCGTTCCTGATGTGGCTGCTGGCCCGCCGTTGATCGTCTTTCGACAAGTTTTTTGCGGCGCTTGAATTGAATTGTTCCAAAGAAGGGTTGTGTTTCTTAGGCAACGCCGCCGCAACTTTTGTCATTAAATCTCAACTTTGACTTGCTGACAAAGACGCCGTGTGGATTCGTCTTGTCGAGACCCGATCTTGTTTTTGAATCGTTCTACGCGATGCATCGACAGGGAAATCTCGTTCTTTACCAATCAGGTCTGCACCGTATTTCCGACGATCAAGGTCTTCCCTATGTCTGATGGCATGTTGCTCTCTTCTGGCACGTTCTCTCACAAAGCCGTGAGTGGCATGCGCTGCCTCGCCGGCGTCTCGACCGTGGCGCTGCTCGCCATGGCTCCCGCCCTGTGGAGCGGGGAAGCCTCCGCCCAGGCCGCTCCGGGCGGCACGGCGGCGGTGCAGCTCGATACCTTGTCGGTGCAGGGCTCCGGAAATGGTTCGGGAGGCGGCAATGGAGGTGGCGTGACGGCCGCCAATTCCTACGTCGTGCCCAGGAGCATGTCGGGAACGAAGACCAACGCGACCCTGCGGGAGATTCCCCAGTCGGTGTCCGTGGTCACGCAGAAGCAGCTCGAGGATCGCGGCGCAGAGAACCTGGCCGATGCGCTCGCCTACAGCGCCGGCATCCTCGCGTCGCCCCAGGGGCAGGATGGCCGCTTCGACCAGCTGATCATCCGTGGCTTCGACCAGACACAGCGCGGCATCTACAAGGACGGGATGCGTCTGCCACAGACGAGCTTTTCCGGCTTCCCGATCGAGCCCTACGGCGTGGAGCGCATCGACGTGCTGCGCGGCCCGACCTCGGGCCTTTTCGGGCTCAACGATCCGGGGGGCCTCGTCAACTTCATCACCAAGAAGCCGACGGTCGAGCCGCTGCGGGAAATCTTTAGTTCCTATGGCAGCTTCAACCGCAAGCAGTTCGGCTTCGACCTGAGCGGCCCGCTCAACCCTGAGAAGACGATCCTCTACCGGATCACCGGCCTGCTGCGCGAAGGCGGCACGCAAGTGGATTACACGCCGCTGGACCGAATCTACATCGCGCCCGCGGTGACCTTCGCGCCTTCGGCGGATACCAGCCTGACGGTGCTCGGCAATTATCAGAGAGACCGCACCGGCGACACGTTCCGTGCCATCCCGCGCGAATACACCCGGGGCAGTAATCCCAATAAGTCGGAAATGCGCAGCCGCTTCCTCGGGGAGCCGGGCTTCTCGCGCTTCCTCGCCGAGCATTTCGAGGGCGGCTACCAGTTCTCACACCGGTTCGACGACCATTGGACCGTGCGCCAGAACCTGCGCTACGCCCATGCCTCGACCGACTACAACGCGATCTACTCCACGGGCGTCACCAATCCGGCGATGCCCAACACCGTCACCCGCGAGGCTCAGACCTGGCTTGAGGATTACGGCGTCTTCACCGTCGATACCCAACTCCAGCACGATGCGCAGTTCGGCAACATCAAGAACACCGCGCTGCTCGGGGTCGATTACAGCAAGATCAACAACAAGAGCGACCAGTACGGCGGTACGAGCTTCGGCCTGCTCGGGATCGGCCCGTTCGTCGGCCCGCTCAACATCCTCAATCCGGTCTACGGCCAGCCCGTCGCGCAACTTCCGCGCTCCCTCCTGTCACGGTTGCAGCAGGAGCAAGTCGGCGTCTACGCGCAGGATCAGGTCAAGTTCTACGATCGCTGGCTGCTCAGCATGAACGCCCGCTACGATTGGGTGACGACGAAGACCGATGCCCAGAACCCGGTCATCGATACCGTGCGCCAAATGCTCAACGCCGTCCCGTTCCCGAACGGCATTCCCACGAGCTTCGGCGCGAACCAGGACGCGCAATCCTATAGCGGCCGGGTCGGGCTCTCGTATCTTTTCGACAACGGCCTGACGCCTTATGTCTCGGCCGCGCGCTCGTTCAATGTGTTGCCGGTCTTCCTCCAGAACAGCACGATCGCGGTCGTGCCCGGCATCGGTGCGGTGCCGCTCACCTACAACATAACCCCGGCCAAGCCCGAGATCGGCGAGACCATCGAGGCCGGCGTGAAGTTCCAGCCGCCGGGCCAAGCCACCTCGGTTCTTTTCTCCGTGTTCAATACGAAGAAGACCAACGCCTTGTTCTTTAACCCCAGCGATCCGTTGCAGCAGGCCTTCTATCAGAACGGCGAAGTCGAGGTGAAAGGCTTCGAGAGCGAGGCCACCGTGGACCTCCTCGACGGCCTGAAGCTCATCTCGTCATTCACGGTCCTGCAGGCCGAAGTGACGAAGGACAATGCGCCGGACGGCAATCCCAGCGCGGTTGGGAAGCGGCCGATCCAGGTGCCGAACTTCACTGCCGCGACCTGGCTGGATTACACGATCCAGACCGGCATGTTCCGCGGACTCGGGATCGGCGGCGGTGTCCGCTACATCGGGGAATCGTTCGGCGATCCCCAGAACAACATCCGCGTGCCGGACTACGTCCTCTTCGACGCATCGCTCCGTTACACATACGAGAACTGGCGCTTCCAGGTGGCGGCCAACAACATCACGGACCGCGTCTATGTCGGCACCTGCTCGCAACAGGTCAATTTCGTCGGCTGCAATTATGGCGAAGGCCGCCGCGTGACGGGCTCCGTCACCTACCGCTGGTAGGCGATACGCATCCGATGAGATCGGCCCCGGATCGAACGGTCCGGGGCTTTTCTTTTGGGCTGTTGCCGTCACGTCGTTGACGCGGTCTCTCGCCCTCGACTAGCCTGACGATGACGGTTCCCCTTCGGGGGATCAAAAGGGAACGCGGTGAGGACGTTTTGTCCGATGCCGCGGCTGCCCCCGCAACTGTAAGCGGCGAGCCCATCATCAACACGTCACTGGGTCTTCGGGCCTGGGAAGACGATGAGAGGGCGGCGACCCGCGAGCCAGGAGACCTGCCGTCAGTCGTGGTCACACGCGAAACGCATCGGGCGGGGTGTCCTGGTGGGGTGTCGGGGCCCGCGCTCGCGTGGGGATCGGCTTCGTTCGCGGTGACGTGCCACTGCGCTGAGCCGCGCCTGCCGTTCGCCCGCGATGCCCGATCGTCCCTGTTCCTTCCATTGCAGACTCGCTCCACATCTTGCCCTCGGCGAGACCGTTTGGTCCTCCGCGCAGGCATTTTGCCCGGTTCGACGTATTGTAACGTTATAACATACGATCTAGCAGAGGGGGCGCGGCATTCGGCCAGCGATCACTCCGGTTTGCCAAAACGAACATGCCCACACAGGTCACCCACCGCGCCCCCGGGCGGATCTCCCCGGCCCGCGCCACCGCCCTGCTCGCATCGCTCCTCGGCTCGACCCTGCTCGCGGGCGAGGTCCGCGCCCAGGATTCCATCGGCCAGAATGCCGTCACCCTCGACCAGCTCACCGTGGAGGGGAGCGGGGTCGGCCTGACTCGCGCCAACCCGGTCGGGCTCAACCTCTCGACCCCCTCTCGCAGCGCCAGTCGCCTCGGCCTGACGCCGCTGGAGACCCCCGCCAGTATCGATGTCATCAGCGGCGAGACCGCCCGAATCCGGGGCCAGAACACGGTGGTCGAGGCGGTGACGCTGAACGCCACCGGCATCACCACCATCGCGTCGCCGGGCAACGGCAACGGCGCCTTCTCCAGCCGGGGCTTCGCCGGCCCGAACTCGATCCAGCAGCTCTATGACGGCACGCGGCTGTTCGTGGGCGCCGGCACGGTGACCTTCCCGTTCGACACCTGGAACGTGGAGCGGATCGAGGTGCTGCGCGGCCCGGCCTCCGTCCTCTATGGCGACGGCGCCATCGGCGGCGTGGTCAACGTGGTCTCGAAGAAACCGAGCTTCACGCCGATCCATGCCGCCCGCGCCGCCACCGGGTCGGACGGGCTCGCGCGCCTCGCCGTCGATCTCGGCGGTCCCATCGGCGATGCGGTGGCCTACCGCCTCAATGTCAGCGGCAACCGCGACGGCGGCTGGACCAGCCCGAATGGGGATTTCCGCAACCTCGCGGTCTCGGGCGCGCTGCTGTTCCAGCTCAACCCCGATCTCGCCGTCACCCTCAGCCACGATCTCGGCTACCAGGAGCCCGCGCGCTACTGGGGCACGCCGCTGGTCAATGGCCGGATCGTCCAGTCCCTGCGCAACAACAACTACAATGTCGACGGCGCGAAGATCGTCTGGGCCGATAACTGGACTCAGCTCAAGACCGAGTGGACGCCGAGCGCCGACATCACCATCCGGAACACCGCCTACCGGCTGCAGAGCCGTCGCCACTGGCTCGATGTGGAGCAGTACCGGTTCAATAGCGGTACGGGACGGATCGACAGGTCCGACTACCTTGAAATCTACCACAACCAAGAGCAGGTCGGGAACCGCTTCGACGCGGCGTTCAAGGGCAACCTGTTCGGCTTCCGCAACGAGTTCGCCATCGGGTTCGACGTCAACCACGTGGATTTCCGCCACACCAACAACTTCTCCAGCGCAGGCGGCGGCCTCGTCACCAGCGTCGATCCGTTCACCTACGATCCGGGCCTGTTCCCGGCCAATGGCCGCGCCAGCCCGGCCTATGCCACCAGCACCAACCAGGCCTCGGTCTTCGCCGAGAACCGGCTGATCCTCAGCGACCAACTCTCCTTCCTTACCGGCGTGCGTTTCGACGCGCCGACCCTCCACCGGCGTAACCTGCAGACCGGCGACACCTTCGCGCGCTCGTTCGAGGCCCTGAGCTACCGGTTCGGCCTCGTCTACAACCCGACGCCGGATTCGGCCCTCTACGTGCAATACGCCACCGCCACCGATCCGGTGGGGAGCCTCATCAGCCTGTCGCAAACGAACGCCAATTTCGACCTCTCCACCGGCGAACAGATCGAGGTCGGGGCCAAGGGCCTCGCGCTGAACGGCGCCCTCGAATGGACGGTGGCTGGCTACCGCATCGTCAAGGACAACCTGATCTCGGCGGTGCCGGGCCAGCCCAATGTCTCGACCCAGGTCGGCCGGCAATCCTCGCACGGGGTGGAGGGGGCGCTCGCCCTGCGCCTGCCCGATGGCTGGCGCATCGACGCCAACCTCGCCTTGCTCCACGCGCAATATGACGAGTTCCGGGAGGGGGCGGTGTCCTATGCGGGCAACCAGCCCATCGACGTGCCCGAGCGCGTCGCCAATGTCTGGCTCAATTGGGCCTTCGCCCGTGACTGGGAGGCCCGCATCGGGCTGCAGAATGTCGGCCGGGTCTTCAGCGACTTCTCCAACACCGCGCCACGGCCCGACTACACCCTGGCCCATCTCGGCCTCGACCATCAGGTCACCCCGGCCTCGCGCCTGAGCCTTCGCGTCTACAACCTGTTCGACACAACCTACGCGATCAGCGGCAACGCCGTGGACGGGATCGGCACCAACTGGATCCTCGGGCGACCGCGCTCGTTCGAGGTCGCCTACAGCGTCGCGTGGTGAGCCTGTTCAAGCAGGGCAAGCGGTGGCTGGTCCTTGGCCATCGCTGGCTCGGCATCGCCACCGGGCTGCTCTTCGCCCTGTGGATCGGCTCCGGGCTGGTGATGCTCTATGTGCCGTTCCCGAGCTCGACGGAGACGGAGCGCCTCGCGCGTCTTCGCCCGATGGCGTGGGAGGCGGTCGCTGTCTCGCCGGACGAGGCGCTGGCCCAGTTGGGCGAGACCCGGATGCCCCGCAGCCTCGATCTGGAGATGCGTGGCGACGAGCCGCTCTACCGGATGTCGTCCTGCGATGGCCGCCGCATCACCCTCTCGGCGCGGACCGGCGCGCCGGCCGGGCCGGTCGATGCCGAGGCGGCCCGGCGCCTCACCGGGGCCGGTCCCGGCGCGTCCGTGGAGGAGGTCGCGCGTGACCAATGGACGGTGACGGCGCGCTACGATCCCCTGCGGTCCTTCCACAAGGTCGCGTTGAACGACGCGGCCGGCACCGAACTCTACGTCTCGCAACGGACGGGGGAGATCGTCCTCGACACGACGCGGTTCGAGCGCGGCTGGAACTGGGTCGGCGCCGTCACCCACTGGGTCTATCTCACGCCGCTGCGCGCCCGCGCCGATCTCTGGCGCGATGTTGTGCTCTGGATCTCCAGCATCGCCGCCTTCACGGCGCTCACCGGCCTCGTCCTGGGGATCTGGCGCCTGCGCCTGAGGCGGCGCTACGCGCGAGGGCGCGTCACGCCCTATCGCGGGATGGCGCGCTGGCACCATTTCGCCGGGCTTATCGGCGGGATCGGCCTCACCACCTTCATCCTCAGCGGCTGGCTCTCGATGAACCCGAACCGCTGGTTCACCTCCCTCGCGCCGACCGCCGACCTGCGCGAGGCCTATGCCGGGGCGGACAACCCTGTCGGCCTCACGACCGGGAGCCTACGCGCGTTGGCCGCCGATGCGCCCCTCGGCCTGCATCTCGCGCGGATCGGCGGTCATTGGGTCACGATGGGGCTCGACCGCACCGGCAAACGGGCGATCGGAGACGCACCCTCAACCGCCCGGATCGCGGCGGCGGCCCGTCTCGCCATGGCGGGTGCGCAACTGGAGGGCGTCGAGCGCCTGGAATCCCACGACCTCTACTGGTCGCCCCTCACGAGCGGGACGCTCCCCATCCTGCGCCTGCGCTTTGCCGACCCGTCCGCCACCTGGCTGCATGTCGACCCGCGGAGCGGCGAGATCCTCAACCGGCTCGACCGCTCCGGCCGCGTCAACCGCTGGCTGTTCACAGCGCTCCACCGCCTCGACCTGCCGGTCCTCGTCGGCCACCCGCCGGCGAGGGACGCGGCACAATGGCTGCTGAACCTGCTCGCCGGAGCCTTGGTGATCACAGGGCTCGTCATCGGCTGGCGGCGGATCGGCCCGAAGGCCAGCGCGCCTTCCCCTCTCCCCGCGCGCGGGGAGAGGGCCGCGTCTCCCCCTCGTTGGGGAGCGCGGCGAGGCGGCAGCCGAGGGTGAGGGGGCGCGTCCGGTGGAGCCGCATCCGGAGATACCCCCTCACCCTCGCCCTGACGGGCTCACGTCGCCTCCCGGCAAGGGGAGGACGACGTCCTCTCCCCGCCCGCGGGGAGAGGGGGAACCCTGCCTCTTTTGAATAGGGAAGTGCCCTCAGACTGTTGGGCTCGAAGGCCGGCGCGCATTCCCCTCTCCCCGCGCGCGGGGAGAGGGCCGCGTCTCCCCCTCGTTGGGGAGCGCGGCGAGGCGGCAGCCGAGGGTGAGGGGGCGCGTCCGAAGGAGCCGCATCCGGAGATACCCCCTCACCCTCGCCCTGACGGGCTCACGTCGCCTCCCGGCAAGGGGAGGACGACGTCCTCTCCCCGCCCGCGGGGAGAGGGGGAACCCCGCCTCTTTTGAATAGGGAAGTGCCCTCAGACTGTTGGACTCGAAGGCCGGCGCGCATTCCCCTCTCCCCGCATGCGGGGAGAGGGCCGCGTCTCCCCCTCGTTGTGGAGCGCGGCGAGGCGGCAGCCGAGGGTGAGGGGGCGCGTCCGAAGGAGCCGCATCCGAAAACACCCCCTCACCCTCGCCCTGCCGGGCTCACGTCGCCTCCCGGCAAGGGAAGGACGACGTCCTCTCCCCGCCTGGCGGGGAGAGGGGGACCAGCCATTTCCGAATAGGGACGTGCCCTCAGACTGTTGGGCTCGAAGGCCGGCGCGCATTCCCCTCTCCCCGCATGCGGGGAGAGGGCCGCGTCTCCCCCTCGTTGTGGAGCGCGGCGAGGCGGCAGCCGAGGGTGAGGGGGCGCGTCCGAAGGAGCCGCATCCGAAAACACCCCCTCACCCTCGCCCTGCCGGGCTCACGTCGCCTCCCGGCAAGGGAAGGACGACGTCCTCTCCCCGCCTGGCGGGGAGAGGGGGACCAGCCATTTCCGAATAGGGACGTGCCCTCAGACTGTTGGGCTCGAAGGCCGGCGCGCATTCCCCTCTCCCCGCGCGCGGGGAGAGGGCCGCGTCTCCCCCTCGTTGGGGAGCGCGGCGAGGCGGTAGCCGAGGGTGAGGGGGCGCGTCCGAAGGAGCCACATCCGGAGATACCCCCTCACCCTCGCCCTGACGGGCTCACGTCGCCTCCCGGCAAGGGGAGGACGACGTCCTCTCCCCGGCTGGCGGGGAGAGGGGGGGCGCGTTCCCTATTGCTGCTGGGCCTGCTGCGATTGGCGCATGAAGCTGTCGGGTGTGCCGGTGCCGTCCGAGACGAAGCGGATGTCGCGCGGTTCGCGGCGGGGCGTGTCGACGGAGAGGAACACCATCGGCTCCTCCAGGATCTCCGGCACCGAATGCACCACGCCGCGCTGGAACATCACCAGCTTGCCCGGCCCCACCTCGACGGCGGGTTCGTCGGCGAACTTCATCATGCAGCGGCCGGAAAGAACGTAGAGATACTCGTCGCAGGAGGCGTGGCTGTGTGGCGGCGTCGGCGAATAGACCCGGAACACCCGCGCGCTCGCCGCCGGAACGTCGACGAAGCGATGGTCGGCCACCATGGTGGAACAGGCCTCCGGCAGGGTCGCCACGGCAGCGGCGACGTCGAACACCGCATGGGCGGCCGTGCTGGAATGTGTCGGGTCCTTGTCCATCGCGCGTCCTGGGGCTGTCCATCTGATTGCCGGCGCAGGATACCCGCTTTTCGCGCCCGCCCCAACGACGATGCCGCGATGCGCCCCAGGAAGACCGGCCCGCCCCCTCAGGCGGCCCGCACGGTCGCGAGGAAGCGGGCGACGTCGGTGCCGAGGCGGTCCGCCTGGCGGGACAGTTCGGCGGCGGCCGAAAGCACCTGGCTCGCCGCCGCGCCGGTCTCCTCGGAGGCCTGGGCGACGCCGCCGATATTAGCGGTCACTTCGCTCGTTCCGCTCGAGGCTTCCGCGACGTTGCGGACGATCTCCTGGGTCGCCGCGCCCTGCTGCTCCACCGCCGCGGCGATGCTGGTCGCCACGACGTCGATTTCGCGGATGCGGGCGGTGATGTCGCCGATGGCGCTGACCGCCTCGCCGGTCGCCCCCTGGATCAGGCCGATCTGCCGGCCGATCTCGTCGGTGGCCCGCGCGGTCTGGTTGGCGAGTTCCTTGACTTCCGAGGCGACCACCGCGAAGCCGCGACCGGCCTCGCCGGCCCGCGCCGCCTCGATCGTGGCGTTGAGCGCCAGAAGGTTGGTCTGGCCGGCGATCTCCGAGATCAGCACGACCACGTCGCCGATACGGGAGACCGAGCCGTCGAGCGCCTGGACGAGGTCGGCCGTCCGGTTCGCTTCGCCGACCGCCCGGCGGGCGAGCTCGGCCGAGCCGCCGACCTGCCGGCTGATTTCGCTCACCGAGGCGCCGAGTTCCTCGGCCGCCGCCGCCACGGTGCCGACATTGGCCGCCGCCTCCTCGGCCGCCGCGGCGACGCTGGTGGATTGGGCCGCCGTCTGCGTCGCCGTGGCGCTCATGCTGCGGGCGGTGGCCTGGAGCTCGGTGGCCGAGGACGACACCGTGGCGACGATACCGCCCACCGCCGCTTCGAGTTCGTCGGCGAGGCTGAGTACGGCCTGCCGCTGCCGAGCCGCCACCGAGGCCGCCAGGCGCTCCTGCTCGGCGCGATGCAGCCGGCGCTCGACGACGCTGTCGCGGAAGGCTTCCGCCGCCTTCGACAGGGCCCTGACCTCGCGCGGGCCGCCCTGGGGCACGGCGACATCCTCGTCCCCCCGGCCGATCGCATCGAGCACCGAGGCCATCCGGGTCAGCGGCCGGGCGATGGCTCCGCCCAGCCCGAAGGCGAGGCTTACGGAGAGCAGAAAGGTGGCGAGGCCGGCGACCAGCCAGGCCAGCAGCGCGCTCTCCGCCCCCGTCCGGTTCGCGGCGGCGGCGGCGACCAGATCGGCGCTCAGGCGGTCCTCGACCCCCTTCAGGCCGTCGATCCGCTTCGACGCGAGCTGGAACCAGAGTGGCGCGTCGCGGAAGGGCAGCGTTTCGCCCAAAGCCGTATCCAGCGCGAGATTGCGCAGGCGCGCCGTCTCACGGGAGGCCTCGGAGGCCTCCACCGCGTCGAGCAGAGCCGCCTGGTCAGCCTCCGCTCCGGCGCGGAACCGTGCCTCGGCGGAGCTCTGTCCGCCGCCCAGGCCGGCGAGCCGGACGAGGGCCTGCTGGTCGAGGCGACCCGCCGAGAAGGCGGCGGCCCCCGCCGCGCGCTCCTGGCCCGCCTGCTCCTTCAGGGTGAGGAAGGCCGAATAGGCCGAGGCCCGCCCCGCGATGGCGGCATTGCCGACGAGACCCGCCATCTCGCGGACGATGGCGAGGCCTTCCGAGACCAGTCCGGTATAGAAGGCGGCGGCTTGCGGCCCGGCCAGTTCCAGCGCGTCGATGCGACGGCGCTGGTCCGCCAGGCGGGCCAGATCCTGTTCGAGCGCCTGCCGGTGGCGTCCGAAGGCCGGATCGTCCAGGGCCGCTTTCACGTCGCGGATGCCGGTATCGGTCCGGCCGCGCTGGGCCGCGAGTTCGGGCGCGAACTGGCTCCCCTTCGAGCCGATGAACAGGCTCGACGCGCCGCGCTCGCGCTGGACCTCGTGCAGGAAGGCGCTGATCCGCGTGGCGAGGCCGGCCAGCGCCTCGACGCGGATCATCTCGTTGCGCTGCGTCGCCCGATCAGAGACCGCGATCGCCGTCACGGCTCCGAAGGCCAGACACGGTGCCAGGGAGACCGCAACGATGCGGGCGCGGAGCGTATTGAACCACTTGGAAGACATGCCGGCACCCTGATCGGCCAAGATGCTTCGATCTTTTCGGCGAAAACGCATAATGAATGCTTAAAAATGTTATGAATGCGATGAATGAGTTCTGTCGATGATTTCGAGAGCAGCGCGTGTATGCCTTGAGTTGCATGAATTGTCCGCTGTCCATTCTGCTAGTTGCTTGCTTGAACGGAATGTTTGGCGGACGGCATCCGCGCCGGCTGTCGACCGTCTCGGGACAAGGCCGGCACACCGCCGTCAGGCCTTGCCTCCTCTCGGCTTCAGCGCCTCGGCCATCCGTTTCACGGCCAGGGGGACGGTACGCTCCGGCACGCAGGCATAGCCGAGAAGCAGCCCCTGCTCGGCGCGCGCCGGATCGGCGAAATGCGGCGAGAGCGCCGTCGTGGCGATGCCGGCACGCGCGCAGGCTTCCACCGCCGTGAGATCGTCGAAGGCCGCCCCGGCCGGGGGCCGGGCCACCAGATGCATGCCGCCGTCCCGGGCGGCACCTCCAGCAGCCCGCCGAGGAGATCGCGGCCTGCCGCGACGAGGGCGGCCTGTCGCTGCCCGTAGGAGACGCCGCGTCCGGCGCAGATGCGCGCCGAAATGGCCCTCGTCGATGAAGCGGGCCAGCGCGCCCTGTCCGAGGATCGAGGCGAAGCCTCCGCTGCCCGTGAGGGCGCGGCGGACGGGCTCCACCAGGGTTTCCGGCAGGACGAGGTAGCCCATCTGCAGGGCCGGCATGAGCACCTTGGAGACGCTGCCGACATAGAGAACGCGTCCGGCCCGGTCGAGGGCGTGGAGCGGCGCCAGCGGCCGCCCGGCATAGCGGTACTCGCCGTCGTAATCGTCCTCGACGATCCAGCCACCATGCGCCTCCGCCCAGGCGAGGAGGGCGAGGCGGTTCTCCAGGCTCATCGTGGCGCCGAGGGGGTGGCCCCTGGGCCGGCGTCACCACCGCCAGCCGCGCTCCGGGATCGATGGACCGCGCCCCGCGCGATCGAGAATCCCGCCGCGTCGCAGGGCACCGGGACCGTGCGCAGGCCGGCGGCGTGCAGGGCGTGGGCGAGGCCGGGAAAGCCCGGCTCTTCCAGATACGCCGCCTCGCCGGGCTCGAGCAGAAGCTCGGCCAGGAGGCGGAGGCTCTGGCGGATGCTGCTCGTGACGATCACCGCCTCCTCTTGACAGGCGACCCCGCGCCCGGCCGACAGGTAGGCGGCCAGGGCCCGGCGCAGGCGCGGCTCGCCCAGGGGATGGAGCAGGCTGGGAGGGCCGGCCCGCCATTCGGCCTGGAGCAGGCGCGCCCAGGTTTCACGTGGAAACGCATCGAGGGCGGGACGGCCGAGGGCGAAGGCGTCGGGGATCGGAGGGGCGTCGCCCCGTGCCGAGGCCATGGCGGCCCCGCGGCGCGAGAGCACCGCCGTCGCGGGCGAGGGGCGGGCGGGGGAGCCCGGATTGCGTGGGGCCAGGAGGTCGTCGGGCAGGGTCTCGGCGACGCGGGTGCCGGAGCCCGCACGCGTGGTGAGGTAGCCCTTCGGCCACGAGCTGCTCGATGGCAAGGAGGATCGTGCCGCGTGCGCAGCCGAGATCCTCCGCGAGGCTGCGGGAGGAGGGCAGGCGCTCTCCCGGCGGCAGGCGGCCCGACAGGATCGCGTCGCGCACGGCTTCCCGCACGCGCCCGTGCAGGCTCGTCTCCACTCGACGGGGCCCGCCGGCCGGCGGCGGGTCGAGGGCGAGCTGGAGAGGAAGGGAGGGCGGCGCCGGATCGTCGGTCGAACTGGTCCAGTCGGGATGCGGAAACTGGATCTTCCGCATGATCCGCTTCGCGTCAACAGAGGCGGCGAACATCACGCCCCGCCGAGGATCATCATGTACGAGCCGCCCCATTTCCGGAGCGACGATCTCGAAGCCCAGGCCGCCCTCATCCGCGCCTGTCCGTTCGGCCTGCTGGTGAGCGCGGGAGCCGGGCGGGTTGATCGCCAACCCGGTCCCGTTCCTCCTCGACCGCGAGGCGGGGGAGGCGGGCACGCTCCGGGCCCATCTCGCCCGCGCCAACCCGCACTGGCGCGACCTCGACGGGCTCGACGAATGCCTCGTCGTGTTCCAGGGCCCCGACCGCTACGTCACGCCCTCCTGGTACGCGACGAAGCGCGAGACCGGTAAGGTCGTGCCGACTTGGAACTACGCCACCGTGCAGGCACGGGGGCCGCCCGCGCGTCATCGAGGACGAGGCCTGGCTGCGCCGGCAGATCGACGACCTGACGCGGATGCGCGAGGCCGGGCGGGCCGCGCCGTGGTCGGTGGCGGACGCGCCGCCGGCCTTCACGGCGGCGCAGATTAGGGGATCGTCGGCATCGAGATTCCGATTGCGCGGCTCACCGGCAAATGGAAGGTCAGCCAGAACCGCTCGGAGGCGGACCGCGCCGGCGTCGCGGCGGGCTTGCGCCGGGATGCGGGCGGCGACGACGCCATGGCGGATCTCGTCGACAGAATGGGACAGCGGGCCATGAGCGAGCGCGTGAACCGTACGGCCAGCCGATCGGCCCCCGCCCTGCCGGAATGGAGCCGCCGCCGCCCCGCCGCGCGAGGCGTTGCAGGGCCGGTTCTGCCGGATCGAGCTCCTCGACGCCGAGCGCCATGCGGGCGACCTCTTCTCCGCCCTGGCGTACGACCCGGCGCGCTGGACCTACCTGCCCGGAGAGCCCCCGGCGGACGAGGCGGAGTATCACGCACGCCTGGCGGAGATCGCCCGGAGCCGCGACCCGATGCATTCACGCCATCCTGGACGCCGCCACCGGCCGCGCCCTCGGTCTGGCGGCCTATCTCAGGATCGAGCCGGCCCATGGCTGTATCGAGGTCGGCCATCTCCAGTTCGGCCCCGGCCTCGCCCGGAACCCGGCCGCCACCGAGGCGATGGCCCTGATGATGGCCCGCGCCTTCGACCTCGGATACCGCCGCTACGAGTGGAAATGCGACAGCCTCAACGCTCCCTCCCGCGCGGCGGCCCTGCGCTACGGCTTCACCTTCGAGGGCATCTTCCGCAACGCCATCGTCACCAGGGCCGCTCCCGCGACACGGCCTGGTTCGCGGTGACCGAGGAGGACTGGCCCCGCCTGCGGGAGGCCTTCGCCGCCTGGCTCGCCCCGGAGAATTTCGGACGATGCGGGGCGCCAGAGGCGGAGCCTCGCGGCCCTGCGGGGGTGAAGCCCCTGAAGGCCCATGATCGCGATCGAGACGTCGGCAACCGTGCGGGTGACGTGTCCAACAACGCGTCGTTGCCCGCTCCTCCATCCGCCTCGCCGCTTGCCGTATCGGCGAAGATGATCAGATCGGTTCCGTCTTCACCGAGGAAGAAGTTCACGCCGGACGTGTCCGACATCGTGTCGGCCCCCGAGCCTGCCGCAACCTGATCGTCGCCCGCGCCGCCGTGGATCGTATCGTGCTATCCACCGGGAGCACATGCGAGGAACGAAACCCAATAAGGGTCGCCGGACAGTCGATGTGGCCGTCCGTGTCCTCCGAGACAATCCGGATCATTTCATCTTCGCTGACGTAACCCGCCGCATTCCAAGGCCAATCCAGTCATCGAGAGGCTATTCCTTGTCAAGCCTGCGTGATTAACATCGGTGAAAACCAACATAATATACGAAATGGAATGTCATTCTGGATGCATCATATGTGTTGCGCCACAAATCGATTTTTGGATCGGATATCTATTAGTTAGGCACATCGTTCCACGGGCTTGAAATCCTTCCTGCGCTTTAGGGAGACGTTCCATGAAAGCACTGGTTTGGCACGGGACTCAGGATATCCGCTGGCGATACGGTTCCGGATCCCAAGATCGAAGATGATCGAGATGCGATCATCAAGGTAACCGCTTGCGCGATCTGCGGTTCGGACCTGCACCTCTACGACCATTTCATGCCCGGCATGGAGAAGGGCGACGTCATGGGCCACGAGTTCATGGGCGAGGTCGTCGAGACAGGCAAAGGCGTCAACAGTGCGCTCAGAAAAGGTGAGCGCATCGTCGTGCCCTTCACGATCATCTGCGGCGAGTGCGACCAGTGCAAGCGCGGTTACTTCTCCGTCTGCGAGCGCACGAATCGCAACAAGGACATCGCCGACAAGGTTTTCGGGCACACCACCGCGGGCTTGTTCGGGTACACCCATCTCACCGGTGGTTACCAGGGTGGCCAAGCCGAATACGTCCGCGTGCCGTTCGCCGATAAGACGCACATCAAGGTGCCCGAGAATCTCAGCGACGAGCAGGTGCTGTTTCTCGGTGATATCTTCCCACCGGCTGGCAGGCGGCGGTGCAGGCCGATATCCAGCCGACCGACACGGTTGCAATCTGGGGTGCTGGCCCCGTCGGTCAGATGGGCGCTGCGCTCCGCCCTCCTGCTCGGGGCCAGACAGGTAGTCTGTATCGACAGTGTACCCGAGCGCCTCGAGATGGCGCGCGCGCCGGCGGTGCGATCACCATCGACAATAGCCAGGAAAGCGCGGTCGAACGGTTGAACGATCTGACGAGCGGCAAGGGCCCGGAGAAGTGCATCGATGCCGTCGGCATGGAAGCGCATTCCCCCCGCGCCCT
>CBDEVG010000016.1:0-37739 GCA_965243535.1 Amaricoccus sp. | reverse complement strand
CCCCAGCCTCGATTTTGACACCGGACGGGGGCGGATCTTCGGCATCCTGCTCGGCAATCTCGTGGTCTACGTCATCTTCACCCAGGTCTGGCCCGCGCCGGCGGCCGCGGACGCCCGGCGGCGGCTCGGCGACGCGGCCGCGGGCCTCGCCTGGATGGCCCGGCTCGCCCCGGACCGGCGGGCGGGGGCGATCGGCGGCGCGGCGGCGGTGGAGACCCTGGCGGAGGAGGCCGAGACGCGCCTCGACCTCCTGCCCTTCGAGCCCCGGGCGCTGCGCCCAGGCCCCGAGGCCGAGGCGGCGCTCCGCGCGGCGACGGCCGAGGTCGAAGCGCTCACCCGGTCGATCTGGCTGAGCGACGCGGATCTGGGGGCGGCCGCGGACCGGCTCGACCGTCTGGCCGCGCGGCTGCGCGCCCCTGCGGCGCCTGCTCCGGCGCCCGGCTCCGTCCCGTCCGGCGCTCCCGTCCCGGACCCTATCGCCGCGAGCCTCGCCCGCCTGGAAAGGGCCTTCGCATGACCTGCCTCCCGTCCTCCCAGGACCTGTCCCGACCCGTTCACCAAACTGAATATCTGGTGAACAGAAAAAATATTTTATTTTTATATCAATATGATAATTGCGATATCACGCGTGATACGGGGCGCGCCCGGGGCCTCCGCCGCTCGCTGTTCCTCGCCCTCGCCCTCGCCGCCTGCGCCCCGAATGCCGAGAACATGGCCTCGCCCGCCCCGGACCAGCCCTGGACGCCCCGGCCCGACGAAAAGGGGCTGTGGAGCCTCGCCGGCCCGGCCAAGGCGCCGCCGGCGGGCGCGACCCCGGATTTCGCCATTCCCGCCGATCCCGCCCTCGCCGTCCTGCCCCAGACCAGGGGGATCGACCTCGGCCGGACTTACGGGCTCGCCCAGCTGATCGACATCGCCCAGCAGACCAACCCCGCCACCCGCGCCGCCTGGCAGCGGGCGCGACAGGCGGCGCTGGCCGTCGGCATGGTCGAGGCGACCTACCTGCCCGTCATCACCGCGAGCGCAGTCGGCGGCCGCCAGCAGGTCTCCACCCCGGTCCAGGATCCCCTCGGCAAGACCGTCAACGTGACCACGACCGAGGAGGGGACCTCGCAGATCATCGCCCTGCAATGGCTGATCTTCGACTTCGGCCAGCGCCAGGCCCTGGCCGCCGCGGCGAAGCAAGGGGCCCAGGCGGCCAATGTCCTCTTCAACGGCGCCCATCAGCGGCTGATCTTCGAGGTGGCCGAGGCCTATTACCTCTACGGCGCGGCTGTGCAGAACAGCGGCTTCGCCGAGACCGCGGTCGCGAACGCCCGCGCCGTGCGCGCCGCAGCCGATGCGCGCCAAGCCCAGGGTCTCGCCACCAGCGTCGAAACCGCCCAGGCCGTCCAGGCCGTCGCCCAGGCCGAGCTGCGCCGGGTGACGGCCGCGGGACGGGAGCGCGACGCCTATCAGGCGCTGCTCGCCGCCGTGGGGGTGAACGCGCCGCTCAGGATCGATGCGGCCGCCGCCGCCCGCCGCCCCCTGCCCGCCCCGGCGAAGGCGCCGATCGATGCGACCATCCGGCTCGCCCTCGCCCGGCGGCCCGACGTGGCGGCGAGCTACGCCGCGCTGCAGGCGAGCCGGGCGGGGGTGAAGGCAGCCGAGGCGGAATATCTGCCCAAGGTCTATGCCGGCGGCAACATGGCCTGGGGCCAGGGGGATTTCGACGTCGGCGGCCTGCCCTCCATCGGCCAGCAAGGATCGGGAACCGGCCTGCTCGTGGGGGTGACCGTGCCCCTCTACGAATCCGGCCTGCGCCAAGCCCAGGTCCGCCAAGCCCGGTCCCGATCCGAAGAGGCGGCCGAGGATTTCCGCCGGGTGCGGACCGCCACAGTCACCGAGGTCATCTTCGCCCGAAACGCGCTGACGACGGCGCTCGAATCCCACCGGGCGGCCTCGGCGCTGGCCCAGGCCGCCGCCACGACCCATGACGCCGCCTTCGCCGCCTATCGCAACGGCCTCGGCACGATCGACGCGGCGACGACCGCGGACACCGCTCTGCTCGACGCCCGCCAGGCCCAGGCCGACGCCCATGCCGCGGCGCTGGTCAGCGCCGTCGACCTCGCCTTCGCCGTCGGCGCCCTCACCTCCCGTGACGGCCTGCCCTGAGGCGGGCTCCGAAGGAGGGGACTAGGGTGCTCGCGACACCGACGTCCCATAGACATCCGCATCGGGCCTGACGGCTACCTCGACATCTCGATTATCGCCGAGATCATCCAGAAGCGCATCTCGCGCCTCGGCGACGGCTTCGTCAGCCACCGGGGCGGCGCCACGCTCGTCATCGACGCCCGCGGCCGCCCGAGCCACGTCGTCAGCCAACGCATCGACAATGACGATCGCATGGCGCGCGAGATCGCCGACGTCCGCCGCGCGCTCCGCCTTGCCGAGGACGGTTCGTATGTCCTCGACGAGCACTTCCGAAACGCTCTTTGCAGCTGACTTTGGATCGGCGGGCCGTCTCGACGCCCTTTCTCGAGCTTCACCTTCTCGAGCTGGCCGATCGGCTACGCGAGGAGCGAGGCGTCGTTCACGTCGCGCAACCTTGAGGCGCTGCTCTCGCCGGTGAGGACCTGGCCGAGGGCGGCGGAGCCGTAGCCGGTCGCCGCCGCGGCGGCCTGCATGCCCTGGACGGAATTCCCGGCGGCGCCGAGGAGCTGGCCGCCGACGAAATGCCTCCCGACGCCGAGCACGCCCTCCATCAGGGCGGCCTGATTGGCGCGGGCGCGCTGCTGGCGGTCGATCTCCTCGTAGCGGGCATAGAGGTTGCCCAGCCGCGTCGTGACCTCCGGGCAGGACAACGTCCTGTCGGCCGCGCTCGGCGACTGGGTCGCCTGCCTCATGATCTTCATGCCCGTGCTCACTGCCATCATGTCGGCGGCGGTGCCGCTACCGAGGCAGCCAGCAAGGGCGAACTGGACGCCGGAAAATCCAAGGCCACGGAGGACTGAAATATTCATCATGATTTTTTTAATTTTATTAAAATAATAAAATTATTGAGAAATTTTTTTAATAAAATACTATTAAATTTAATTACAATTTGATTATACGACATCATGCCCGGGACAATACTTTCCTCGAAGACGAATGCCGGCGTGCCGTTGATGCCCAGCTTCGCCGCGAGAGGCCTGTTGACCCTGATGATCTCGGCAATGTCGTCGCCCTGGCTTCGAGACTGGACGGCGACGGGATCGAAACCTGCGGTCTCGACGAGTGGTCTTCAACACCCCAGACGCCCGCACCGCCAAAATGTTCTCCAAGTCCCTGGGCTACGAGGACGTGAACGAGCAGCGCGAAAACCTCAGCTTCGGCGCGCACGAGAGCCGCGACGGCGTGGCCTTCATCTCCCAGCGCGTCGAGCGGCCGATCGTCACCCAATCGCAGGTCCAGGCCCTGCCTCAGTTCACCGCCTATATCCGCTTCGCCTACGACGCCCCGACCGCCGAGGTCGTCTTCCCGCCGATCGACGTCAAGCCGCGCGCCGAGAAGTTCATCCCCTACAAGGGCGGCGGCTTCGATCGCGACAGCATGGACCCGCAGAGCGAGCCGCAAGAACCGGAGCCCGCGGCGACTGAGGAGCGATCCGGCCAGGTCATACAGTTTCGGCGCAGGAACTTCGCTTCCTGGCCCCCTGCCGAGCAGCTCGCCGACTTCGAGGACTGGCTCTCGCGCGTGCGGGAGCCAAACTACAATCCGGACAGCGGCCGGATGGAAGCCGCCCTCGACGCGACCGACGACGAGACGCTTTGGCGCCACTACCACCGTGAGCGCAGCGCCGGCGTCGCCGAGGGATTGATGGGCAACATTCCCGCCAGCCGCGCCAGCGCGGCGGATCAAGCCTGGACCGTCCCGTCCCTGGCGAGCGTCCGACAGGCGGCGGCCCAGGCCGTGGCCAACCCAGCCGTTGATGCGGACCAGGCCGGGGTCGAGGCGGATACGGGAGTGAACGTCGAGACGGCCGATGAAGCGCCCGCATCGCAGGCCCCTCGAAGCGATCTGGAGAGGCTTCAGCAGAGCAGCGGTTCGTTCCTATGATGTCCCTTTCCAATGTATCGGCGGGGGCCGCGGCGAGCGGCTACTACCGCGCCGAAGGCTACTATGTCGAAGGCAGCCCCGAAGCCGAAGCTGCGGCGAGCTGGTTCGGCAAGGCGGCGGAGGAACTGGTCTCCGCCGGCCGCGCCGAGTTCAGCGAAAGGGTGGATGACGCCACCTTCTCCGAGTTGCTGAACGGCCTCGCGCCCTCGCTCGAGAAAACCGAAGACGGCGGCTGGAAGGAGCCGGCCGAGCTTGGCCGGTATGTCGACGGCGAGCGCCAGCATCGGCAGGCCTGGACCTGACCTTCTCGGCCGCAAAGTCCGTGTCGATCATGGGCCTCGTCGCCGGCGACGAACGAGTGATCGAAGCCCACGACAACGCCGTGAAAGCGGCCATGGCCTATGTCGAGGAGCGTTTCGTCGCGACCCGGCGCGAGGTCAACGGCGAGATCGAAACCGTGCATGACGGAAAGATGCTCCCAGGGCTCTTCCGACATGACACCTCCCGGGCTCTGGATCCGCAGCTCCACACCCATGCGGTGATCCAGAACATGGTCCTCGGCTCGGACGGCAAATGGACCGCCCTCAGCAACGAAGACATCTACCGCAACAAAATGCTGATCGGCGCGGTCTATCGGAACGAGCTTGCGCGAAACCTCGAAGAGATCGGCTATCAGGTCGAGTCCCGCGGGGCGCATGGCGTCGCCGAGATCCGGGGCGTGTCGGCCGAGCTGATGGAGGGCTTTTCAAAGCGCCGCGCAGAGATCGAAGCGGCGCTGGATGAGCGCGGAGCCGACCAATCCGCGGTCAATAGCGCCCTTGCCGCCCTTGCGACACGCAAGGGCAAGCAGAACGGCATAGACCGGACTGAGCTGCGCGACGCATGGGAGAAGGAGGCCGCGCAGCTCGGCACGTCCAAGGAAGACCTTGCCCAGCTTCGCGACCAGGCCGTCCACCGCGGAGCCACCCGCCTGCCCGGCGTGACCCGCGAGGGCGGCGAAAGCACCGCCATGGCCGAGGCCCGGGCGGCGATGGAGTTCGCCGTGGCGCATGTCCGGGAGCGCCACAGCGTCTATAGTCAGAACCAGCTCCTGAAGGTGGCGCTGCCGCGGGTGAAGACCGCCGATGTGCGCGATCTGGAACGCGCGATCCAGGAGCGCGTCGAGGCGAAGACCCTCATCCCTGTGGAGGTGAAGGGTCAGCCCCACCTGACCGATAAGGAAACAGTGGCGGTGGAGAGGCAGGTCCTCGCCGAGTTCCAAGCGGGCGTCAGGACCAAAGGCGTCGATCTCCCTGAATACCGGAACACCTCCGGGAAGGTTATCAAGAACGGCGCGACCCGGCTCCGGAACGATCTCGACAAGAGCACCCTTACCAACGGTCAGAAGGATGCGATCGTCAATTCCTTGACGGCGCCTGACCGTTTCGTCGGCGTGCAGGGCTATGCCGGCACCGGTAAGACCTACATGCTGGAGACCCTTAGTCGATACGCCGAGCGCGCGGGTTATGAGGTGGAAGGCGCGGCGCCGACCAACAAGGCGGTCAGCGAGCTCTCTTCGGTCATCTCCTCCGTGCGAACGACCGCTCGGTTGCGGATCGACGCGGCCCAGGGCCTCGACAAGGGCGACAAGAGCCGCACGATCCTCGTGATCTACGAAGCCTCCATGGTCAGCACGACCGACATGCGGCACATCATGGCCCACGCGAACCGGGCGGGCTATGCGCGCGTGGTCCTGGTCGGCGACGTGAAGCAGCTCGATGCGGTGAGCGCCGGCACGCCTTTCCGGCAATTGCAGCAGGCCGGGATGAAGACGGCGCTGATGGCGGACATCCAGCGCCAGCGCGGCGACGACGAGCGCAATGCCGTGCTCCACGCCATCAAGGGCGAGATCAAGGCGGCGTTCGAGAACATCCGCGACGTGCGCGAGGTCCCGCAGCACAAGACCTTCCCGCAGACGATCGCAGGCTCCTGGCTCGCCCTGCGCAGCGTCGATCGCGAGCGCGCCGGCGTCGTGGTGCTGACCAACAAGGTTCGCGAAGCCGTCAACGCCGAGATCCGCGACGCCTTGAAGGGCGAGCGCCGGATCGGCCAGCAGGACACCCACGTCGACAGCCTCCATCCTTTGTCCTTCACCCGGGCCGAGACGGCCGACGCCGCCAGCTACAAGCGCGGCGATGTGGTCGTGCCGCTCAAGGATCTGCGCAAGGAGGGCCTGGTCGGAAACGAGGTCTACAGGGTCGTCGACAAGAACGACACTACACCCAGAAGCTCACCCTGCGCCCCGACAAAGACGGTTCTGAGCGGGAAGTCACGCTCGGTCCCGGATCGAAGACCGCCGTTGCGCTCGTCTCTTATGAGCTAGTGAAGCGGGATTTTTCAACCGGTGATAGAGTGAATTCGCGATCACCGACAAGGATGCGGGCGTTCCCAACGGCGCCTGAGGCGCGGTGGAGCGCATAGACGATCGCTCCGTGACGGTCCGCCTGCAGGGCGGAAAGACGGTCGACCTGCCCCTCAGCAGCATGGCGGCCCGCGGGCTGGACCACGCCTACGCCGCCACGGCAGGTCCCGTCGGTCAAGGCGGTGGAGATTTCGGTGTAGCCATCCGAGAGCATCGGGGGGGCCTGCGGTGTGATGCTGGGAAGCGGATTGCTTTCAGCGGCGTCGATGGTTCGACGACTTGTATGTGTCCGAGTAAGTCAAGCAGCTTTTTTCATTTCTGACCTCCTTCGCGGGAGCGGCGGCTTTGCCCTGATGTTCGCCGAAGGGCAGGCATACGCACGAGTGCGCATCGACTTGTATCCGGCTGAGGTCCTTGCCTCTGACCAAGATGTGGATTCACGGCCCTCGGCTCAGTCGCGTAGGAGACCTAACTACAACTCGGTCCTTCGAATCGGACCGTCATCTAACCCGGTCATCCCGCGCACCCTCAGCGGCATCGTCGCCGCGGAGCCGATCGTTTACGCTTTCAGCCGCGCGCCGATCGGCACGAGGCCATTCTCGACATACCGCCACAGGGCAATCGCGAGCTTGCGTGCAAGCGCCACGATCCCGACCTTCCTGCCCCTTGCCCCGCCCTCCGCGAACCGGCGGCAGATACCATTCTGCGAGTTCGCTCTTGGGCTGGTGGCGCAGCCACGACCATGCGATCTCCACGAGAAGTGTGCGCGCATGCTTGTTCCCTGCCTTGCTGATCCCCTGGTCGCGCATGCCCTCCCCGCTTGCATAGGGCGTCGGAGCCAACCCGAGGTAGGAAACCAGATGCCGGCGGTTGGCGAAGGGTCGGTGAAACACCTCCGACACGAGCAGTGTCGCGCTCAGTTCGCCGACACCGGAAAGCGTCTTGAGGACCGTGACCTTCTTGTGCTGTGGAAAAGGCGCCGCCGAAGAGCCCCTTGATCCCGCGGATGCCGTGCAGGGCGAGGAGCGCGCGTATTCGGTTCACGTGGCGCGTCCTCTCGCTGACGAGCCGCGCCCGCTCCCGACTGATGCGCTTGGCATCTTCGGCTTCGGGCGTCGGGATTGAACCGCGCCGGGTTTGCCGGAGGCTGACTTTCGTTAGCTACGCGGCCATGGCTTTGGTTTCCAGAGCTGCGTAGAAGTTCCTCTCAGCCTCTGCGGGCGGGACGTTTCCAATCGGCTCCAGCAGGCGGCGGTTGTTGAACCAGTCGACCCATTCGAGGGTCGCGTATTCCACCGCCTCGAAGCTGCGCCATTGGCCACGCCGATGAATGACTTCGGCCTTGAAGAGGCCATTGATGGTCTCTGCCAGGGCATTGTCGTAGCTGTCCCCGACACTGCCGACGGAGGGCTCGATGCCGGCTTCCGCCAGCCGCTCGCTGTAGCGAATGCTCAGGTATTGCGATCCGCGGTCGCTATGATGGACCAACCCCGCGCCCTTGGCCGGGCGCCGATCGTGGACCGCCTGTTCCAGGGCATCGAGCACGAACCCCGCATGGGCCGAGGTGCTGACGCGCCAGCCGACGATCTTGCGGGCGTAGGCGTCGATGACGAAGGCGACGTAGGCGAAGCCCTTCCAGGTGGCGACATAGGTGAAGTCGCTCACCCACAGCATGTTCGGCGCCGGCACGCGAAACTGGCGGCTCACCTGGTCCTGTGGGCACGGCGACTTCTTGTCAGGGATCGTCGTCCTGTGCGGCTTGCCCCGAATAATGCCTTGAATACCCATGCTCTTCATCAGCCGCGCGACGGTGCAACGGGCAATGTCGAAACCCTCGCGGCCGAGCTGCCTCCAGACCTTGCGCACGCCATAGACCCGCCAGTTCTCCTCGAACACGCGCAGGACCTCGGGCCGCAGCGCCTCATCCCGTCGGGCACGATCCGACAGCCGAGCTGGATCGGCCCGCTTCACAAGACGATCATGATAGGTGGAAGGGGCAATCGGCAGGACCCTGCAGATCGGCTCGACCCCGTGTGCATCCCGATGCGCGTCGATGAACGACACCATCACTTCGACCGGCGGTCGAGCTCCGCCATCGCAAAATACGCGCTTGCCTTGCGCAGGATCTCGTTGGCCTGGCGCAGCTCGCGGTTCTCCCGCTCGAGCGCCTTCATCCTCTCGGCCATCTCGGCCGGAATGCCCGCACGCCTGCCGCTGTCGACCTCGGCCCTCTTCACCCATTCGTTCAGCGTCTGTCCCGAACAGCCGATCTTCGCCGAAATTGACAGGATCGCCTGCCAGCGAGACCCGTGCTGGCCTTCGCTCTCGAGGACCAGCCGAACCGCCCGCTCGCGAACCTCAGGGGAAAACTTGTTCGTCGTCTTGCTCATGATGCTCCATCCTACTCAGGAGTGGGAGCCTCCGGCAAACCCGGCGCGGTTCAGATCGGATGGATTGTTCTATGGCGCGCAATGGCGCGCAGGTGAACCGATGGAGACGCTGAGGGGTGCGAGATGTCCTGTTTTCGCCGTGGGGCGGCTCGCAGGCCAGGCTTCCGACATGATGAACACACGCGCCCTCGCCTTGACGGACATGAAATCTACCAGGCCACCCGGTCGCCCCGCCAGTCGAAGAAGCCGCCGCTGTCCGCCGCGCCCAGGCCGTCGATCACGCCGAGCAGGGTCTCCGCCGCGGCCGCCGGCGTCACCGCGGGGCGCGTCCCGAGGTATTTCGCCGTGAGCGCGCTTTCGACAGTGCCAGGATGCAGGGCCACGACCAGGGCCTCCGGGCGCTTGCGGGCGATCTCGATGGCGGCGGTGCGCACGATCTGGTTCAGCGCCGCCTTCGCCGCGCGGTAGGAGATCCATCCGCCCAGCCGGTTGTCCCCGATCGAGCCCACCCGCGCGGAGAGGAGCGCGAAGACGCTCCGCCCGCGCGGCGGGAGCAGGGGGGAGAAGTGCCGGAGCAGCAGCGCCGGGCCGATGGCGTTCACCGCGAACTGCGCCGCCATCGCCTCCGCCTCCAAGGCCGCGAGGGTCTTCTCCGGTCCCCGGCCCGAGATCTCCAGCGCGCCGGTCGCGACGAGGAACATGTCCGCCGACCCGCCGGGCCCGAGACGCTCGCGCGTCTGCGCCGCGGCCCGCGCGACGCTCTCCGGGTCGGTGAGCTCGAGCCCGTCCCGGGACCGCGAGAGGCCGATGACCTCCGCGCCCCGCGCCTGCAGCGCGCTCGCCAGCGCGGCCCCGATCCCCCCGCTCGCCCCGATCACCACCGCGCGCATCCCGCCCTCCGTCGGTCTCTGGCCATCCGCCCTCCGCCTCGGCGCCTCCTGAGAGAGAACGCCGAGGCAATGTCCGCATTGTGCGCTGAGCGCTTACGGTCCTGAGTTGTCATCCAAAGAAAATGCCCCATGGCGTGCCCGAATGCCGAAGCGGTCACTTGTGCCCATACTCGGAACAAGGGGCAGCTGCGGGACGCGCCAGCGGCTCAAGATCGCGCGGCGAGGCCGTCGATAAAGACGTCGACGAGGCGGGTGACCCGGGGCTGCCAGTCCGGACCGTCGTGGCTGTAGCAGATGCCGTAGAGCGCCATCAGCACCTCGTCGGCGGCAAGGTCGGTCCGGAGCGCGCCGGCGGCCTGCGCCCGACGCATCAGCGCGTCGACCGCGGCGACCAGCCGCGCCCGCGAATCGGTGAAAAGGGCTCGGGCGCCGTCCGGGGTCGGCGCGAGCGCCTGGAGCATGCCGCGCTTCGTCGCCACCATGCCGATATTCGCATGCACCCAGCGCCGCAGCGCACCGCCTGGATCCGCGTCGTCCGACAGCGCCTCGGCGAGCGCGACGAGATCATCCACCTCGTGGCGATAGACCGCCTGAAAGAGCGCGTCCCGGGTCGGAAACTGCCGATAAAGCGTGCCGATCCCGAACCCCGCCCGCCGCGCCACCGCCTCCAGGCTGGCGCCGGGGCCGCCCTCGGCGAAGACGTCGCGGGCGGCGACGATCAGCCGCTCGCGGTTGCGCAGCGCGTCCGACCGGGGCTTGCGGCTTGCCTTGGGGACGCCCTGATCCATCTCGACAGTCTACTCCATACGGCAGGACTTGCAAAACGGAGGTATCCTCCGTATAAGGGTCGAGCGCACCGCCTTGACGCCGGTTCCGCCGCCCTTCGCCCTGTCCGGCCCCGCCGGCACGGCAGACGGTAACACCGCGCTCCCCTGACCACGACGCCAATTCTGGTCCACCGATCGGAGTCAGCCATGCATCTCGACCTGATCATCAATGGGTCCGTCCACGCCATCGCGCTCGACGACCCGCGGGTGACCCTCCTCGACCTCCTCCGCGAGCGCCTCGGGCTCACCGGAACCAAGAAGGGCTGCGACCGCGGCCAGTGCGGCGCCTGCACTGTTCTCGTCGACGGGCGTCGCATCAATTCGTGCCTCGCGCTCGCCGCGAGCCTCGACGGCGCCAGCGTCGAGACGATCGAGGGCCTCGCCGACGGCGACGCCCTGCACCTGGTGCAGGAAGCTTTCATCGCTCACGACGGCTTCCAGTGCGGCTTCTGCACCCCCGGCCAGATCATGAGCGCCATCGGTCTCCTGCGCGAGGGCGAGGCGGGCGAGGACCCCGAGCGCATCCGCGAGGGCATGAGCGGCAACCTCTGCCGCTGCGGCGCCTATGCCGGCATCACCGCGGCGGTGCGCGACGCCGCCGCCCGGATCGCCGAGGACGAAAGGAGGAGCGCGTGACCCCGTTCGAATATCTCCGCCCGGCCTCGCTCGCCGAGGCGGTCGCCGCCGCCGCGCAGCCCGGCGCCGCGGTCCTCGCCGGCGGCACCAACCTTCTGGACCTGATGAAGACCGGCGCCGCCCGGCCGACGCGGCTCGTCGATGTCGGCCGCCTGCCCGGCTTTGACCGGATCGAGATGCGCGCCAACGGCGGCGCCCGGATCGGGGCCATGGTCCGCAACGCCGACCTCGCCCGCGACCGCGCCTTCGCCCGCGCCTTCCCGGCGGTGGCCGAGGCGCTGCTGTCCGGCGCTTCGGCGCAGCTCCGCAACGCCGCCACCGTCGGCGGCAACCTGATGCAGCGCACGCGCTGTCCCTATTTCTTCGACCCGGCGAGCGCCTGCAACCGCCGCGAGCCGGGCGCCGGCTGCGACGCGCTGGAGGGCGAGAACCACGGCGCGGCGATCCTCGGCTGGACCCAGGCCTGCATCGCCACCCATCCGTCCGACTTCTGCGTGCCCCTCGTCGCGCTCGACGCGGAGGTGGAGGTCGCCGGGCCGGACGGCAGCCGCACGCTGCCGCTCGAAGCGCTGCACCGCCTGCCGGGCGACGACCCCAACGCCGTCGCGCCCGACACCATCCTCGCACCCGGTGAGATCGTCGTCGCGCTGGTCCTGCCGCCCGCGGCGACGTTCCAGGCGCATTCGCGCTACCTGAAGCTCCGCGAGCGCACCTCCTTCGCCTTCGCGCTCGTCGCCGCCGCCGCCGCGCTTGAACTAGACGGCGGCCGCATCCGGCAGGCGCGCATCGCCCTCGGCGGCGTCGCCGCGAAGCCGTGGCGCGCTCGCGCAGCCGAGGCGGCGCTCGCCGGCGCCGCCCCGGACCGGGCCGCCTTCGCCCGCGCCGCCGAGGCCGCGCTCGCCGGCGCGCGCCCGTCGGGCGACAACGCCGAGAAGATCGAGCTCGCGCGCCGCCTGGTCGTCCGCGCGCTCGAGGCCGCCGCCGCCGGCACGCCGGCGCGGACGCCCGCCCTGCCCGCCTCCGTCCTCGCAGACACCGGAGCCTCCCATGAGTGACGCCGCCCTGACCCCCAGCGGACACGTCCGCCTCGGCTCGAACAGCGGACAGCCGATGACCCGCCGCGACGGCTTCCTGAAGGTGACCGGCGCCGCCCGCTATGCCGCCGACAATCGCCCGGACGGCCTGCTCCACGCCGTCTACGCCGCGAGCGCCATCGCCCGCGGCCGCGTCGCCGCGCTCGACACCGCCGCGGCCCTGGCGCATCCGGGCGTCGTCGCGGTGATGACCCCGGAGAACCGTCCGCCGCTGGCGCGCGACCCCGACGACAAGCCGTCGCTCTTCGCCTGGCGCATCGAGGCGCTGCAGGACGACCGCGTGCGCTATGCCGGCCAGCCGATCGCGCTCGTCGTCGCCGAGACGCTTGAGGCCGCGACCGAGGGGGCGCGGCTGCTGACGCCGGTCTACGAGGCCGAGCCCGCCCGCATCGGCTTCGAGGCCGGCACGCCGTTCGAGCCCGCGGCCGTCGGCATCGGCAGCCCGCCCGCCTTCGCGAAGGGCGACCTCGCCGCCGGCATGGCCACGGCGGCGCATCGCACCGAGACGATGGTCGAAACGCCGATCCAGTACCACAACGCCATGGAGCCGCATGCGATCGTCGCCGCCTGGGACGGCGACCGGCTGACGATCGACACGCCCAACCAGGCGATCGCGATGGCGCAGGCGTCCTTCGCCGGCTTCTTCGGCATCCCGCCGGAGAGCGTCACCCTGAGGAGCCCCTTCATCGGCGGCGGCTTCGGCTCGAAGGCGATCCTCGCCGGGCCGCAGGTGCTCGCCTGCCTCGCGGCGCGTGAGCTCGGCCGCCCGGTCAAGCTCGTCCTCACCCGCGCCCAGATGGTCGGGCCGGTCGGCCACCGCGGCGCCACCCGCCAGACCGTGCGCCTCGGCGTCGACGGCTCCGGGCGGCTGACCGCGATCAAGCACGAGGCGGCGGCGACCACCAGCGCCTTCGACGAGTTCCTCGAACCGGCCGCCAACGCCGCGCACAATCTCTACGCGACGCCGGCGCTCGTCACCCGCCAGACCGGCGTCCGCGTCGACACCGGCACCCCGGGCCCGATGCGCGCGCCGGGCGAGGCGTCGGGCTCGGCGGCGCTCGAAGTGGCGATGGACGACGCGGCGATCGCAGCGGGCGTCGACCCGCTGGAGTTCCGCCTGCGCAACTACGCGGAGACCGATCCGGCGACCGGCCGGCCGTTCTCGTCGAAGGCCCTGCGCGAGTGCTATGCCGAGGGCGCCGCCCGCTTCGGCTGGGCCGGGCGTCCGCTCGGGGCCGGCCTGATGCGTGACGACGCCGGCCGGCTCGTCGGTTGGGGGATGGGAAGCGCGCTCTTTCCCTGCCCGATGTTCCCGGCCGAGGCCCGGGCGACGCTCCGCGTCGACGGCACCGGGCTGGTCGAGACCTCGGCGATCGACATGGGACAGGGGGCGCTGACCGCGCTCGTCCAGATCGCCGCCGACGGGCTCGGGCTGCCGGTCGAGCGGGTCGAGCTCCGCGCCGGCCACTCCGACCACCCCGACGGCGGCGTCGCCGGCGGTTCGGGGCACACCGCGTCCGCCGGCAGCGCGCTCTTCGCCGCCGGCAGCGACGCGGTGGCGCGGCTCGCCGATCTCGCGGTCGCCCACCCAGACTCGCCGCTCTTCGGGGCTGGCAACGCCGGGGTCGAGGCCCGCGACGGCCGCCTGCACCACCGCGACGACCCGGAGCGCAGCGAGAGCTACGCCGACGTCCTCGCCCGCGCCGGCCTTGATGTGGTCGAGGGCTCCGGCGCCGGCAGGCGCGACCCGGCCGTCGCCGAGGCGCGGGCGATGTTCTCCCACGGCGCCGTCTTCGCCGAGGTGGTCGTCGACCCGGAGCTCTTCCAGGTGCGCGTGCGCCGGTTGGTCGGCGCCTTCGCCGCCGGCCACATCGTCAACCCGCACCTCGCGCGGAGCCAGCTCCTCGGCGGGATGATCTGGGGCGTCTCCTTCGCGCTGCACGAGGAGGGCGTGCATGACCGGCGCACCGGCCGCTCGACGAACGCCGATCTCGCCGGCTACCACGTCCCGGTCAACGCCGATATCCCTTCGGTCGAGGCGTTGCTCGTCCACGAGGAGGATCCGCACGTCAACGCGCTCGGGGTCAAGGGCGTGGGAGAGATCGGCGTCACCGGCTCCGTCGGCGCGATCGCCAACGCGATCCGCCACGCGACCGGCGTCCGCCCGCGCCGCTTCCCGGTGCGCATCGCCGACCTGCTCGCCGGGCAGGCCTGAGGAGGCAGCGAGGTCGGTATCCGCGGCCTGAGGGTCGCGGATGCGCTTTCCGATCGTAGCGACCGGGGTGATCAGCTTCGAACGAGGGGCAGTTGCCGCATCGAAGTCTGCTGAGGGGAAAGACCGCTTTCACGCAGGCCTTGCTCGACCACGGCGGCGCTACGAAACGGATGGTCTTCGCCCGAACGACAGACACGCCGACTTTGTCGAGGTTCGGCCATAGCTTCCATTGCGGTGAGGATGCGCCCTTGCGGCGACACGCTATCTGCCCATGCGCTGCGCCACAATACGCTCCAGAGCGACGAGGCTATCGTTTATCAGCACGGCCAGAATGCCGACGATGAGGCCCCCCTGAAGCACGAAAGCGAGGTTGTTCGACAGCAAGCCCGCGATGATGACCTCGCCGAGGGTGCTTGCGCCCACGGTTGATCCGATCGTCGCGGTTGCGAGGCTGACCACCACCGACAGGCGGATGCCTGTAAGGATTACCGGAAACGCGAGGGGCAGTTCCACCCGGGCGAGCTGCTGGCCCGGCGTCATTCCGGCGCCCCGCGCCGCCTCCATAACCTGGCCCGGCAGGGTCGTCAGGCCGGTGATGCCATTCTCGAAGATCGGCAGGAGGCCGTAGAGGAAGAGCGCGATCAGGGTCGGCTTCGCCCCGAAGCCGATCAGCGGCACCGCAATGGCGAGGACCGCCACGGGCGGAAAGGTCTGGCCGATGTTCACGACGCTCCGCGACAGCGGCAGGAAGTCGGCGCCGAAAGGGCGGGTGACGAGCACCGCCAGCGCCAGCGCCACCCCGGTCGCGGCGATCGTCGCGAGAAGCACGATCCGCAGGTGCGCCAGCGTCAGCGTCAAAAGGTTGTTCTGGGTGTAGATCGCCGGTGCGTTGTTCTGGGTAAGTGGCCGGAAAACCGGTGCGAAGGTCTGCGGCGACGCGAGGAAAGCCACCAGAAGCGCCAGCGCCAGCAGACGCAGGACGAGGCCGATCCTCACGCGTCGGGCCGTGCGGCGCGGCGCACCAGTCCGTCGACCGAGACCCGGCCGACGGGGGCGCCCTCGGCATCGACCACCGGCAGCGACGCGCGCCCGGCCCACAGCATCTCGGCCAAGGCATCGCGCTGGTTGAGGGTCGCCGGAATCGGCTTACCCTCGGCCGAGCCGGGCTCGACCGCCTCGCCGGCGGTCCCGAGCGAGAGCAGCCGGAACGGGCGCTCGGTCCGCCCAACCAGCGTCTCGACGAAGCCCGAGGCCGGGCGGGTGAGAATCTCCGCCGGGGTCGCGTACTGGACAAGGCGTCCGGCGTCCATCACCGCGATCCGGTCACCGAGATGGATCGCTTCCTCCATGTCGTGGGTGACGAGGATCACCGTGGTTCCGAAACGACGCTGGATCGCAAGGAGGTCGTTCTGGGCTTTGGCGCGGATCAGCGGGTCGAGCGCGCCGAAGGGCTCGTCCATCAGCAGCACCCGCGGCTTGGCCGCCAGTGCCCGCGCAACGCCGACGCGCTGCTGCTGGCCGCCGGAGAGTTCGTGCGGATAGCGCGGCCCGTAGAGCGCGGGGTCGAGATGGAAGAGCGTCAGCAGCTCAGCGACCCGCGCATCGATTCGCGCCGACTCCCAGCCCAGAAGGTTCGGGACGGTGGCGACGTTCTGCGCCACGGTCCGGTGCGGGAAGAGCCCATGCCCCTGGATAACGTAGCCGATCTGGCGCCGAAGCGCTGGTCCCGGGACGGCGCTAACGTCCTGGCCATCGATCCGAACGGTCCCGCTCGTCGGCTCGACCAGCCGGTTGACCATGCGCACCACTGTAGTCTTGCCGGACCCGGAGGTGCCGACGATCACCGTAATGCTGTTGGCCGGCACCGTCATGGTGACGTCGATTACCACCCTCGCGTCGCCGTAGGTCTTGCTGAGGTTCTCGATCTCGATCATGCAGGTCGAACCCTTCCGGGAGAGGCATTGCTGACCTCGACTGCCGCGTCGAGCAGCACGGCTGCGGCAAAGGCAAGGGCGACCGTCGGCACGGCGCCGAGCAGGACCAGATCCATCGCGGTCTGGCCGATGCCCTGGAAGACGAAGACGCCGAAGCCGCCGCCGCCGATCAGCGCGGCGATGGTCGTGAGCCCAATGTTCTGCACCAGGACGATGCGCACCCCAGTAAGGATGACCGGCAGCGCCAGGGGAAACTCTACCCCCAAGAGCCGCTGGCGGTCGGTCATCCCGAGGCCCTTGGCGGCGTCGTTCGCGTCGCGCGGCACGCCGGCGAGGCCGACTACGGTGTTCACGACGACTGGGAGCAGCGAATAGAGAAAGAGCGCCAGAAAGGCCGGCGCGGCGCCGATGCCACGGATGCCTACCGCCGCGGCCGCCGGCACGTTGGCGGCGAGCCACGCGAGCGGTGGGATCAGGATGCCAAAGAGCGCGATCGAGGGAATGGTCTGGATGATGTTGAGGACACCGAGCACCGGCGCGCGGACCGCTGCCACGCGATGGCAGAGGATTCCGAGCGGCAGGCCGGCGAGCACTGCGACGACGAGCGAGCCGACGGCGAGGACGACGTGGCGCTGCGCCTCGCTCCAGAACACGTCGGCGCGGTTGGCATATTCCTTCATGATCGACAGACCGTCGAGACGACCCGAGGCGAGGAGCAGGCCGATCACGAGCGTTACGAGGAGCAGCGCCGCGACCCGGGCGGCCGGCCCGAAACGCAGCCGCGTCAGCGCATCGGTCGAGAGGAGCGCAAAGGCGAAGGTCATCAGCCAGAACCCCGAAGCCGGGGCGACCCGGGCGAAGGTGTCGCCCTCGGGGGTGAGGTGCGTCGCGGCGGCGCCGATCGTCCAAGCCAGCGTCAAAAGGGCCGCCGCGCTCGCGGCGAGGCGAACGCCGGGGCGGAGCTTCGGGAGCGCCAGTAGCGACGCCACGACGACCACGGCCAGCAGCAGGGTGGCGGTGGCCGGCGGCAGCGCTTCGAGCAGGCGCCGCCCCTCGCCGGCGGCGATGCGGTTCGCGCGGAAGGTCACGAACGGCGCTGCGAAAGCGGCGAAGAGAGCGAGCGCGGCGATAGGGATGCCGAGCTTGTCGACCTTCATGCCGCCCACGCCTTCCGCCGCGAGCCGATCGGTCAGTTTACCAATCCGTTCTGCTTCAGGAAGTCCTGGGCGACCGCCTTGGCGGGCTCGCCCCCCACCTGCACCCGAGCGTTCAGCTCCTGCAACGTCTCGAGGTCGAGTTTCGCGAAGACTGGCTGCAGCAGGGTCTCGATCTGCGGATACTGCTTGAGCACCGCTTCGCGGATGATCGGCGCCGGCTGATAAACCGGCTGGACGGCCTTGTCGTCTTCGAGAACCGTCAGGCCCGAGGGGGTGATGCCGCCGTCGGTGCCGTAGACCATCGCCGCATTGGCGCCACTGGTCTGGTTCGCCGCGGCGGCGATGGTGGCGGCAGTGTCGCCGCCCGACAAGGTGATCAGCTGGTCGGGCCTGAGGGTGAACCCGTAAGTCTGCTGGAAGGCCGGCAGGGCGGCCGCCGAGTTCACGAACTCGGCAGAGGCGGCGAGAATCACCTTGCCGCCGCCGCTGACGTAGCGCCCGAAATCCGAGAGGGTGACAAGCTTGTTGGCGTCGGCGACGTCCTTACGGACCGCGATCGCCCAGGTGTTGTTCGCGGGCGACGGCGCCAGCCAGACGATCTTGTTAGCGTCATAGTCGAGCTGCTTCGCCGTCGCGTAGCTTTTGACGGTGTCCTTCCAGACCGGGTCGTCAGCGCGTTCGAAGAAAAACGCCGCGTTCCCAGTATACTCGGGATAGATGTCGATCTGGCCGGCCGCGATCGCCTGCCGCACCACGGGCGTGCCGCCGAGCTGGATTCGATCGGTCGTGGGGACATCGTTCGCGTTCAGCACGGCGAGGATGATGTTGCCGAGCACACCGCCTTCGGTGTCGATTTTCGATGAAACCACCACCTGTGCCGCGACTGCGCCGGCGCCAAAGGTCAAGGCGGCGACGATGCCTAAGAGGCCTTTCCTGATCCTCATTTTCCGTCTCCTTGCTGGCCCCCCGGGCGCCGTCTCAGGCGTAAGTCCTTATCTCGCGTATCCGCTGATATGGCCCGCTCAGAAGCCCTTGCCAGGTTGAGGTGTGGTATAGATGCGGGTGACCTGTTCCCCTGTGGCGCCCTCGACCTCGCTGGGCTTTCGCGAACTCACACTTGTCTACGAGATATTTACCGCTTTGTCGTCGGTTCCAATCTGGCGACGCGCCTCGAAGTCGGTTGGTGGACGGCAGCGCTTTCACTCTTTTTACCGGTCTCTCCATCGACCGCGCTATGCGTCTGACTTTTCCCCCGGGATCCGGGCCAGGACTCCTTGTACGATTGCCCAAGACGTCCTGCCATTTTATATGACCAAGTCATACCGGAGAGCCTGCGATGACCGTCAAGACCACCCTCAGCTTCACGGACCGTCACCACAGCTACCTGATCGCCAAGGTGGAGGAGGGCGTCTTCGCCTCCGCCAGCTCGGCGGTTGCTTCGGCGATCGAGCAAATGATGGAGGACGAGGCCGCCCGCGCGGCCGCGCTCGAAGCGATGACCCAGGAGCTCCGCTCCCGGATCGAAACGCCGCCGACGGAATACGTCGCCGTCAGCGAGACCTTCGACCCCGCCCGAACGATGCTGCGCGACGGGTGACCCCTGCCCTACCGCCTCGCCTTTCATCCCAAGGTGCGGGACGACCTCCTCGGAATCGTCCGTCTCATCTCCGAATACAGCGGTCGCGCCATCGCCGAAGGGCGCCTCGCAGAGATCGAGGCGGCTATTCTCGCCCTCGCCGAGACGCCCCACAAGGGCTCGCTTCGCCACGAGATCGCTCCGGGCCTGCGCGCCATTCCCGCAGGACGGCGGGCGGTCGTCGCCTTCACCGTGGACGAGGCGACCCGCAGCGTCCTGGTTCACGTCATTTCCTATGGCGGCGCCGACTGGATCAGCGCGCTCCGAAGCCGACGCTGATCGCAAGCTCGGACCTCCCGCCCGACGGGCCGCCCGTCGGGGCGGAAGGGCCGGCCCTTTCCCCTCTTCCGCCAGGTCGGCTAAGAGGCCCAGCCGTCCTTTGTCCCAAGGCGATGATCGCTCGGGCGTTCAGCGCCGAACTCCAACCCTGTTCCCGGCCTGTCCGAGGTCTGGCGCGTCGCTCAAGGCCCATGACCGGAACCTCCAGAAGGGACGCTCAAGGTCTCTCCGACCCCACGTCCCTCACTTGGCGGGCGAGGGTTGGCCCCCCTGCCTCCGCAACCACGCGAGCAGCTCCGCGAAGGCGGGCGTCAGGTCGCCGTCGGCCCCCTGCAGGACGGAGGAGCCGGCCTCGTCCTGCACCTCCACCACATAGGTCATGGCGTCCGGCCGACGCCGGGGGGGCGGGGGCGGCTCGATCCGGGCGCGGGCGAGGAGCGCGTCGAGTCGGTCGCGTTCCGCCGGCGGCAGGGCTTCGGCGTCGATCACCGTCTCAGGTCGGCGCAGCGTCGCCGCATATCCGCCGGTGACCCTCAAGCTGACGCGCATCCTTCCCCCGGTCTTCCCCCGCTCTGGCGCAGGCCGCGCCTCAGGCCTTTTCCTTGCGCCGGGCCGGGGGCTTCGTCAACGCCGCCACCATCCGCGTCAGCTCCGCCAGCTGGCGCTGCATCTCAGCCAGAGTCTCGGCCTCGCTCCCCGGGCGGGCGCTCCGGACGACGAAGCCCTCGGGCATCGCTACGCCGGCCGCGTCAATGCCCACCTCGGCCCAGGCCGCCCGCACCGCCTTCTGCTCCGCAAGCCCGTAGATCTGGCCGGCCTTCAGCGTCGTGGTCTCGGCGAAGGCCTGGAAGTCGGTGTCGGGGCTCGAGGCCTTCAGGGCCTCGTACCAGATATGACCCGGCGCCTCCCAGGCGTTCCCGCCGATGTTGGTCGCGGCGAGGTAGAACGCCCGGTTGGGGATGCCGGAATTGACATGCACCCCGCCGTTGTCGTCCCATTCCGGCATCTGCTTGAACTGGTCCATATGGCCCGGCTGGGGATCTTTGCCCAGGGTGGGGTTGTCGAAGGCCGAGCCCGGATCCTTCATGGAGCGCAGGGCGTCCGCCTTGATGTCCGGGGTGAAGATGTCCGCGCCAATCAGCCAGTCCGCCTCGGCCGCGTCCTGCTTCAGGCGCCACTGCTTGACCAGCGAGCCGAAGACGTCCGCCAGCGACTCGTTCAGCGCGCCCGACTGGTTGGCGTAGATGAGGCCAGCGGCATGCTCGATCACCCCATGGGTCAGCTCATGGGCGATGACGTCGAGCGAGCCGGTGAAATCGGTGAAGAGGATCCGGTCCCCGTCGCCGAAGACCATCTGCTGGCCATCCCAGAAGGCGTTGTTGAATGCCTCGTCGTAATGAACGTAGCCGTCGAGCCGCATCCCGAGGTCGTCAAGCGAATTGCGGCCGAGCACCTCGCGGTAGAAGTCCCGGGTGACGCCGAGCCCCTCGAAGGCGGCGTTGACCGAGCCGTCGGCGGAGGCCGGACCCTGTTCAGGGCGCACGAGGACGGCGCCCCGGGTGTCCGGCCGGCGCCGGCAGTCGAAGATCGACCGCCGGCCCTCGGTGGGCGCGCCCAACCCGAACAGAGTGGCACGCACCGCCCGCTCGCCGCGCAGGCGGGTGGTGGCGAGCAGGGTGCGCATCGCCGCCTCGCGGACCTTGGCCTGGCTGCTCTCGCAGAGCTTCTCCAAGATATGGGGGGGAAGGATGCAGTTGAGGCAACGACACGGCATGGCGTCCTCCCTGTGGCGGAAGCTGGCGGCGTCGCGGCAAGGTCGGCGCCCGCCGCGCCGCCGCAAAACAAAACGAATACTGCGCGCCGGACGCAGAGGGCGACTCCCGGAAACGAAATTCTCTCGGAAATCGCGAAGGCCGCCGCGACACGCCGTTCCAGAAAATATCTGCGCCCGCATCATAGCATTCGGGCGCGATTACCTCAATGTCGCAACAGGGGTGCCGCCTCGCCTGGATTTCCGGATGTCTCCGAAATCTGGCGGCGACGATTATCGGGAATTTGGGATGGATTGGCGGCAGTCCTTCCGAAGCCCGGAAGGACCGCCTTGCCTCGGTTCGTCCCCTCCTCCGCATTCGACAAGAGCCTGCGGAAGCAGCTCACGCTACCGGTCTGACGAACAATGATCCTCCATCGAATGCGACACGCCACGCTGCTAATGCCATTCCTATCCACGCTCCGTTCCGGAAACAGGAGTGTGGAAATCAGGTCCCGTCGGTCAAGGCGGTGGAGATTTCGGTGTAGCCATTGGAGAGCATCGGGGGGGCTGCCTGCGGTGTGATGCGGGGAAGCGGATCGCTTTCAGCGGCGTCGATCTGGGCGAAGGCTTCGAGCCGCATGGAGCGGCGCCGGCTCCGCCCTTCGTCGTTCTGCTCGAGGAGGACGGCGCGGATCAGCCGGACGCTGCCGTCCTCGGTGGGGGAAGACGCCGAGGACGTCGGCGCGGCGCCTGGCCCCTGACGTGACCCCTTGTTTCTCCTCCACGGACAGCTGGAATCCGGACCACAGGAGAGGAACCGGAGATGAAGCGAAGCAGGTTCACGGAAGAGCAGATCATCGGGGTTCTGCGGGAGGGCGAGGCCGGCGCGACGGTCGCCGAGTTCTGCCGCAAGTATGGCATGTCGGCCGCGACGTTCTATGCCTGGAAGGCGAAGTTCGGCGGGATGGATGTGTCCGAGGCGAAGCGGCTCAGGGCGCTCGAGGAGGAGAACGCGAAGCTGAAGCGGCTCTATGCGGACGCGATGCTCGACAACGCCGGGTTGAAGGAACTCGTGGCAAAAAAATGGTGACGCCCGCCGCGAAGCGGGAGGCGGTCGCGCATCTGAGGGAGAGCCTCGAGGTGAGCGAGCGGCGGGCGTGCAGCATCATCGCCGCGGACAGGAGTTCGGCGCGCTATCGAGCCCGACGCCCTGACGACGCCGCCCTGCGGGCACGGCTGCGGGAGCTGGCGGATCAGCGGCGGCGGTTCGGCTACCGCCGCCTGCATGTCCTGCTGCGCGGCGAGGGCTGGACCGTGAACCGCAAGAAAACCCAGCGGCTCTACGGCGAAGAAGGCCTGACGGTGCGACGGCGCAGGTCGCGGCGTCGGATCGCGGTCGCACGCACGCCAATCCCGAAGCCGGATGGACCCAACAGCCGCTGGTCGACCGACTTCGTGCACGACCAGCTCGCGAACGGCCGGCGTTTCCGGGTGCTGACGATCATCGACGACGTCACCAAGGAGTGCCTGGCCGCGGTCCCCGACACCTCCCTCTCGGGCAGGAGGGTGGTGCGCGAGATGACCGCGCTGATCGCCCGGCGCGGCCGGTCCGGCGCGATCGTCAGCGACAACGGCACCGAGTTCACCTCCTCGGCGATCCTGGCCTTCACCCAGGCGGCGGGGCTCGACTGGCGCTACACCGCGCCGGGCAAGCCCACCCAGAACGCCTTCGCCGAGAGCTTCCTGGGGCGGATGCGTGACGAATGCCTCAACGAGCATCTGTTCTTCTCGATTAACCACGTCCGCGCCATCGTCGCCGGCTGGGTCGATGACTTCAATACAGCGCGGCCCCACTCGGCGATCGGCTACATGACGCCAGCCGCCTACGCCGCGACCCTGAAACCGCAACGGGCGCCGGCGCTGCGCCACCTCAAAAGCTCCGCACCGCCGCCCGTTGCTACCGTTGCGCCAAGGCGCAATTCTCAACCCACGATTCCAGTCGCAGGTGGATGAGCGACGGGGGTCACGTCACTTCCTTGGCGAGGGGCGCGAGCGGGTTTGCGCTGCGCCGCTTGGCGCGGCCCTGGGCCGGAAAGCCCATGTCGGCGCGCGCGTCGGCCGCGCTCTCGTCCCTCGGCGTCGCGCGCCAACGTGCCGGTTCGGACGCCGTTTCAATCCACGCCCCCGCGAAGGGGGCGACGACAGCCCCAACAGCTTCGCGACCCGGATCGTCATGTTTCAATCCACGCCCCCGCGAAGGGGGCGACGCACCCGCGCATCTCGCTGTCGCGGCAGCACGCGTTTCGCTCCACGCTCCCGCGAAGGGGGCGAGGCCCGCGTGCGCGTCCGAGATCGCCAGCTTCACGGCCCTGCAGCCCGCGGCTCTTCAGGCTGCGCGGAAAGTCGGTCCGGAAGATCTCCGCCTCCGACGGGCCGACGCGCAGGCCGACGCGCAGGCCTCCGACGGGCCGACGATCTCGCGCCGTCCGCCGGCGGCGACCGCCAGGGCGATCAGGGCGGACTCCGTCCCGGCGGAGCCGGGCCGTCCGCTCTGCATTATTGTTTTGTCGCGATATCCTGACCACCAGACGATCCTGTCTGGTTGGATATCGCTCTAGGGCGGCGACGGAGACGCTGCCGCCCGTCCTCGCGCCCCTCGAGGCAGGTCGCGTCGAGCCCGGGAGAGGGCCGTTCGCCGGGGGAGCGTCAGAAGCTGTGTGTATGGGGGCGGCCGGTCGAGGAACTCCCGGACACGGTCGTCATGCGCCATTGTCCTCGGACCAGTGGCGGACCAATGGCTCATTCTTGGCGCAGCTTCGACACCTGGCTTTTGGAAATGCCGCTCAGCTCCCTGGTCAGTGGTTTTCCCTGAGGTAGGGTTTCGAGCTTTTGGAGGATGCCAGGAATGCCGCGAAAGAAGCCCCCGCCGGCAGAGATCGTCGCGAAGCTGAGACGGGTCGACGTGCTGCTGTCGCAGGGTCGACCTGTTGCGGAAGCGATCCGGACGATCGGCGCGGCTCCAGGAAGCCCGGGAAGGACGAGCCCTGCCGCAGCTTCGGCGCCCGCGGGTTCAGCGCTCCGAGCCGCGTCTCAGCTCGCCGTCCCGATAGCCGTTGCGCCAGCTCCGCCGCCCGTCGCCGCGCTCGGAGCGGCCGGCGCCCACCCCGCCCTCGGAGCGGCCGGCGCCCTCAGGAGCCGCAGCGCCGCCTCGGCGACAGAGCCCAGGAAATCTCCGCCACCCTGCTCTTGCACAAGCTCGATCAGCGGCAAGGTGGTCGCGGTCACCGGGGCCTCCATCGGCCCGTGGCGGAAGTCCGCAAACTCCCCCAGAGCCCACGCCCTCAAGGGCCACCCCGCCCACACCGAAAACGCAGCGCAAAACTCCACCACAAATTCGGACGATAACCTGCTCCCCCCGCAACCGAAGCTGAACCGGCTCATCTATCGTCGAGCCGATCTGTGGCGCTGACCATCAATCTGCCCCTGCCGAAACCGCTCTTCCGGGCGGCTTTTTCTTTAGCGCACATCATGAGGCAGAAGGCGGCAATTGAAAAAGGGCGTTTCGGCACCCGATCCTGGATATTAATATAATTAAATCAAATTATTAAGCCGCGCCAAAAGATTACAAAAGGGCTACAATTGGCGTCCATGACAGGAAGTGGTAAGGATCTCACCCTAGTCTCAGGCTTCATAACCAGAAGATGAGGGTTGCGGCGATGGAGATGGCGCTCATGAAGGCGTGGGCGCAGCGATCGTAACGGGTGGCGATGCGCCGCCGGTCCTTGAGCCTGCCGAACATGCGCTCGATGCGGTTGCGTTGCTTATGGAGTTGGGTGTCGCGGAGGGTCGGCGCCTGGCTCGCCCGGCCGGGGATGCGGGGGATGATCTCGAGGCCGGTCAACGTCTTGGGGAACCGATCGCTGTCGTATCCCCTGTCGGCGATCAGCCTGTCGTCCCCTGTCGGCGATCAGCCTGTCGGCGTCCGGCAGGTCGGGCGACACGGTCGCCGCGCCACGATGGTCGCTAGAGCGATATCCAACCAGACGGGATCGTCTGGTGGTCAGGATATCGCGACAAAACAATAATGTAGAGCGGACGGCCCGGCTCTGCCGGGACGGATTCCGCTCTAGAGCGAAGTCCCACCCGGCTGCACCGGGTGGGCTGCTCCAGCTGTTTGATTTGACGCAATCTCTTAATCACCGGACGATTCCGTCCGGTTGGATATCGCTCTAACCTGGCCTTCGGTGCGCAGCAGGATCAAGGGCTTGCCCTCGCCGTCGCAGACCGCGTGCCGTCTGGAGTTCAGGCCGCCTCTGGCGGGCCCGATGCGGCGGGGATTGCAGGCGGACCAGAAACCGACCCAGTGGGTCGGTTTCCAGCCGGAAACCCCTTTTTGAGCAGCCGGGCGGCGGTGCGATGAGCCTGCAGGCGCGTCGCATCGATCATCACCGTCTCTGTCGCCGCGCTCTCGCCGGCCAGCGTCGCGAAGACCCGGTCGAAGACGCCGATCCGGCTCCAGCGGATAAAACGGTTGCAGGGCGCCTTCGACGGCCCGTAGACGGCAGGCGCGGCGCGCCCCATCAGCCCGCGCGCCCCGGATGACAGGAATGATCCCGGAGATCGCCCGCCGGTCATCCGCCCGAGGCACGCCGCGCGGCGTGTGCGGCGGCAGCGGCTCCAGGCGGGCGAACCGGGCTTCGGAAAGCCGGAAGCAGCGCTCCGACAGCGCAAACTCCCGCATTTGGAAGCTTGAAGCACACCTCGGAGCATAGAGGAATTCCGTCCATGAAGACCTGAACCGAGGGTTGTGGCTCATAACCATTAGCTGACGATGGCGGCGATTGTGACGGCTGCGAGGAGGTTTGTCGCGAGCCTGTCGTATCTTGTAGCGATCCGCCGCCAATCCTTGAGACGACGGAATGTGGGCTCGGTGGCGTTGCGTCGGCGATAGGCTTCGCGATCGAAGGGATGCGGGCGTTTGCGGGCGGGATTGTTCGGGATGACGGGCGTCGCGCCCTTCTCGATCAGAATGGTCCAAAGCGTCGTGCTGTCGTAGGCGGCGTCAGCCAGGCAGACCTGCGGGGTGAAGCCCTCGATCAGCTCGGCGGCGACCAGCACGTCGCCGCGATGACCCGGGCGCAGGATCAGGCGCCTGGGCCGGCCGCTTTTGTCGACGGCGGCATGGATCTTGGGGGTTCGCCCGCCTCGGGAACGCCCGATCGCCTGCGCCTCGCCCCCCTTGCCTCCCGCCGAGCGGTGCGCCTTCACGTGCGTCGCGTCGATCCTCAGCGCGGAGGGCGGACCGCCCGCCTCGGACAGGGCCAGAAACAGTTTCTCCCAGACCCCCTTCGCCGCCCAGCGGACGAAGCGGTTGCAGAGCGTCTTACGCGGCCCGTAGCAGGCGGGCGCGTCCTTCCACCGGCAGCCGCTCCGCAGCACGTGGATGATCCCGCTGATCACCCGTCGGTCATCGACGTGCGGGACGCCGCGGGCATCGCGCGGAAGCAACGGCGCCAGCCGCGCGAACTGCGCCTCGCCCAGCCAGAATGACGTGTCAGTTCTGGAACATTTCCCTCGGGAGATTGAATCACTCAACCCGCCAAAAAGGAAGCCATCTTACAGGTCCTGAGCCTGGAGCGTGCGGAACTGTTCCCCGCACGCCCGGGGAAGTTCCCGGATCATCGGCTGGCTGACGCAGCAGGACCGGCCCTGGAGAAGGATGAACCCCTCTCCCGGGTGAATCGCAATCTTCATTCTAATATGGAACATCATTCCATTCCCTACATCGACGTGCTAGAACCTTCTCGGGGCGGATTCGCGCGCCCCGGCTGGCGAGGAGACGGCGCATGAGCGGCGTGCTGGAGAGAACGCTCGGGATCCTGGAGCTGCTGAGCGGCCGGCCCGCCGGCCTGTCGGTGGGCGCGATCGCCAAGGCGCTCGATTTGCCGCCCTCGGCGACCCATCGCCTCCTCAACGACCTCGCCCGGCTCGGCTACGTGCGCCAGGACCGGGCCCAGGGCGACTATGCGCTCACCATCAAGCTCGCCGCCATGGGCCTCAGCTTCCTCGGCCAGAGCGGCGTCACCGACATCGCCCAGCCGATCCTCGACCGGCTCGCCCTGGAAAGCCGCGAGCTCGTCCGGCTCAGCGTCGCCGACGGCGACAGCCTGGTCTGGGTCGGCGTCGCCCAGGGCGCGACCGGGGGCCTGCGCTACGATCCCGGCCGGGAACAGGGCGTGGTGGTGCATCTCGCCTCCTCCGCCGGCGGGCTCGCCTGGCTCTCCACCCTCTCGGACGAGGCGGCGCTGCTCGCCGTGGCCCGCCAGGGGCTGACGCCGCCCCATGCGGGCGCAGGAACGAACGCGCCCCAGGCCCCGACCGAACTGCTCGCCCGGCTGGCCGAGACCCGGGCCCGCGGCTATGCAATCGCCACCGACAGCTACCTGGTCGGCATGGCCGCCATGGCGGTCCCGGTGCGCTGGCGGGGCACGGAGGAGGCGCTCGGCTGCCTCTCCATCGCCGCCCCCTCCGTGCGCTTCGGCGCGGAGCGCATGGCCGAACTCGCCGGGCCTCTCCTCGAGGCCGCCGCCGAGATCGGCGCGGCGAGCTCCGCCTCGCAGTTCTTTTCCGCCGCCCGGTCCGCCCGGGCGGGGGTCGAAGGCGCCGCCGCATGAACATGACCGGAAGTTTCGAGCCCGAGGCGGCCGCCGACTGTGACGTGCTGGTGATCGGCTCCGGGGCCGGCGCGCTCGCGACGGCGGTGACGGCGGCACATGCGGGGCTGCGGGTGATCGTGGCGGAAAAGACCCCGATGCTCGGGGGCTCCACCGCCTGGTCGGGCGGCTGGCTCTGGATCCCGCGCAACCCCCTGGCGCTGCGCGGCGGCGTCAAGGAGGACCCGGCCGAGCCCCGGCGCTATCTCGCCGGCGAAATCGGGCCGGGAGCCGCGGATCCGCGGGTGGAGGCTTTTCTGAATAACGGGCCGGAAATGGTTTCGTTCTTTGAGGAAAACACCGAAGTCGCCTTCGTCGACGGCAACCGCATCCCGGATTTCCACGTCACCCCCGGCGCAGGCGCGGGCGGGCGGTCGGTGGCGGCGAAACCCTATGACGGCCGCAGGCTGGGGCCCTGGATCGACCGGCTGCGCCCGCCCCTCGACCTCATTTCGGTGGGGGGGATGGGGGTGGCCTCGGGGGCGGACCTCAACCATTTCGTCAATGCGACCCGATCCTTGCCGTCGGCGCTTCATGTGGCGGGCCGCTTCCTGCGGCATTTCCGCGACCTCGCGCTGCATGGCCGGGGGATGCAGCTCGTCAACGGCAATGCGCTCGCCGCCCGGCTGGTGCGCAGCGCCCTCGACCTCGGGGTGGAGCTCCGAGTGGATGCGCCGGCCGAAGCCCTGCTGCGCGAGGGGGGCCGCGTCGTCGGCGCCCGGCTCGGCGGCGCGGCCCCGGGCGTGGCGCGGGCCCGGCGCGGGGTCGTCCTCGCCACCGGCGGCTTTCCCCACGACCCGGCCCGGACCGCGGCGCTCTTCGGCCATGCGGGCGCCCATCATTCCGCCGCCCCGCCGGAGAACGTCGGCGACGGGCTGAGGATGGCCGAGGCGGCCGGGGCGGCGATCGAGGCGGGGGTCCATGCAGGCGCCTGGGCCCCGGTCTCGCTGGTCCGGCGCAAGGACGGGAGCGTCGGGCGCTTTCCCCATCTGGTGGAGCGGTCTAAGCCCGGCTTCCTCGCCGTGGGGCCGGACGGCCGGCGCTTCGTCAACGAGGCGGACAGCTACCACGACTTCATGGCCGCGCTGTTTCGCGCCACGCCCCCCGGGGCGGAGCCGGAGGCCTGGCTGATCTGCGACCACCGCGCGCAGCGCCGCTGGGGGCTGGGCTGGGCCAAGCCCTTCCCCTTCCCGCTCGGCCCGGCCCTGCGCTCGGGATACCTGAAGCGGGGGGCGACCCTGGCCGAGCTGGCGCGCGCCTGCGGCCTCGACCCGGCGGCGCTGGAGGCGACGGTCGCCCGCTTCAACGACGGCGCCCGGCGGGGCGAGGATCCCGACTTCCGCCGCGGCGCCTCCGCCTACAACCGCGTCCAGGGCGACGGGGCGGCTCGGGGCCCGAACCCGGCGCTGGGGCCGCTGGAGACGGGGCCCTTCTACGCGGTGCGGATCGTCGCCGGCAGCCTCGGCACCTTTGCGGGCCTGCGCACCGACGCCTGCGCCCGGGCGCTGGGGACGGACGGCGCGCCGATCCCCGGGCTCTTCGCCGTGGGCAACGACATGGCAAGCATCTTCGGCGGCCACTACCCCGCCGGGGGGATCACCCTCGGGCCCGCCATGACCTTCGGCTACATCGCCGGCCGCGTGCTGGCCGGGCTGCCCGTCACCGGTTTGGAGACGGGCCCGGACTCAGGCGCGGGAACGGACGCGCCGGCGGCGGAGACCGTCGCGCAGACGACCTGAAAGGACCAAGGATGACCTTCTACGAGATCGCCACGCTGAAGACCGTGATCTTCGGCGCCGGAAAGGCTGCGCCCGGGATCGAGGCCTGGACGGCCGCCCCCGAGGCCAAGGGCCGCCTGCTCGGCGCCTTCGCCGCCGACATCGGGCCGCTCAACGAGGTGCTGGTGCTGCGCGGCTTCGACAGCCTCGCGGACCTCGCCGAGGAGCGTGCGCGGGCCCTGGGCTCCGAAAACCCGTTCAACTGCGTCGAGCACCTGGTGGACCTGCGCTTCGACAGCTACCGCCCGCTCGACTTCCTGCCGCCCGTGGAGCCCGGGGCCTACGGGCCGGTCTACGAGTTCCGCACCTATCGCACCAAGCTGAACGGCGTCTCCCCGACCACCGAGAAGTGGCGCGCGGCGGTGCCGGGCCGCCTGCCCTATTCGCCGCTCGCCATCGCCATGACCGGCTTCGACGGCCCGCCGCGGCTGACCCAGATCTGGCCCTATCCGAGCCTCGCCGCCCGCTCCGAGGCGCGGGCGAAGTCGGTGGCCGAAGGCGCCTGGCCCCCCAAGGGCGGGCCGGACTGGCTCGACCCGGACATGACCTCGGCGGTGGCCCTGCCGCTGCCCTTCTCGCCGCTCCAGTGAGGCTTCGATGTCGCATCGCTATTCCCTCGCCTTCCTGACCGTCTTCGACCTCGGCCCCGTGGCGGCGGTCCGGGCCGCGGCGGCGGCCGGCTACGACCTGATCGGCCTGCGCCTGCTGCCCGCGGCGCCGACCGAAGGCGCCTACGCCCTGATGACCGACGACGCCGTGCTGGCCGAGACCGCCGCGGCGCTGAAGGACACCGGCGTCGGCGTCGCCGACGTGGAGATCGTCCGGTTGAAGGCCGAGACGGATGTGGCGGATTTCAAGCCCTTCTTCGCCCGGGCCGAACGGCTCGGGGCGCGAAACGTGCTGGTGGCGGGCGACGACCCCGAAGAGGCGCGGCTGACCGAGCGCTTCGCGGCGCTCGCCCGCCTCGCGGCCGGGTTCGGCCTGACGGTCGACCTGGAGGCGATGCCCTGGACCGCCGTGCCCAGCCTCGCCGCCGCCCGCCGGATCGTCGCCGCGGGGGGCGAGCCGAACGGCGGAACCTTGGTCGACGCGCTGCACTGGGACCGGGCGCATTCGACCCTCGACGAGGTGCGCGCCCTGCCCCGCAGCTTCGTCAACTACGTGCAGTTCTGCGACGGGCCGGCGGATTACGACCCCTCCGACGCGGGACTGATCGCCATCGCCCGCGAGGCGCGGCTGATGCCGGGCGAAGGCGGCATCGACCTCGCGAGCCTCGCCCGGGCCATCCCCCGGGACACGGTGATCAGCGTCGAGATCCCGAACCACGCCCTCGCCCGGCGGATGGACGGCGCCGCCCGGGCGAAGCTCGCCCTGGACAAGACCCGGGCGCTCGTCGAAGCCGCGCTCGCCCCCGTCCCCAGCCCCACCCGCGCCTGACGCCGCCAAAGGCCCCGCGCCCGCCCGCCTTCGGGATTTCATACGGCAAAAACCCTATCGGGCAGGACCGGGGCCCCGCCAAAGGGCGGGGGAAAACGACTCGCCGCGCCACAGCGCGGCTCCGCAGCGCAGGCCCGCAACGGCGGGCCGGAGCGACGGCGCCGGGCGAGCGGCCCCGCGCGGGGCCCGAGCCCGGCGCTCCCCCGGCCGGGCCGGAGGGAGCCGCCGCAAGACCAACGCCGCCGCAGAGACGGCCCGAGGGAGAAAGACACATGCGCATCGCCGTCATCGGCGCGGGGGCCATCGGCCTCACCCATTGCCAGGCCATCACCGCCATCGAAGGGGCGGAGATCGCCGGCGTCGCCGATCCCTTCCCCGGAGGCGCGAAGCTCGCCGCCGAATTCGGGACGACCGCCTATTCCGACCACCACGCCCTGATCGCGGCGGAACGGCCCGACGCGGCGATCGTCGCCACCCCGAACGAGACCCACCTGCCGATCGCCCTCGACTGCCTCGCCGCGGGCGTTCCCGTGCTGGTGGAAAAGCCCCTCGTGAACAGCCTCGAGGAGGTTGGGACCCTGCTCGCCGCCGCCCGCGACGCGGGCCTTCCCGTCCTCGTCGGCCATCACCGCCGCCATCACCCCTGGATCGCCCGCGCCCGCGAGATCGTGGCCTCGGGCGCGCTCGGCCGCCTCGCCGCAGTCAGCGCCACCGCCTTCCTGATGAAGCCCGAGGGCTATTTCGAGCCCGACTGGCGCCGGACCCCGGGGGTGGGCGGGACCTTCCTCATCAACCTCATCCACGAGATCGACCTCATCCGCTTCGTCTGCGGCGAGATCGTCGCGGTCTCGGCCATGGCCTCCTCCGCGCTCCGCGGCTTTCCGGTCGAGGACACCGGCGCGCTCGCCTTCCGGCTGGAGGGGGGCGCGCTGGTCTCGCTCGTCATCTCCGACACCGCCGCCGGCCCCTGGAGCTGGGACATGGCGGCGGGGGACGTGCCGCGGTTCCCGGCCCATGACGTCAACTCGCATCTCATCGCCGGCGACCGGGGCGCGCTCACCCTGCCCCGGCTGGAGATCTGGCGCCACGACGGGCCGGCGGAATGGACGACGCCCATGGTCATGGCGCGCGACGCAACCCTGCGCGAGGACCCCTACCAGCGCCAGATCCGCCACCTGATCGCCGTGGTCCGGGACGGGGCCCCGAGCTTCGTCTCCGCCGCCGAGGGGGCGCGAAACCTTGCGGTCATGGAGGCGGTGCGCGAGGCGGTCGAGACCGGGCGCAGCGTGGAGGTCGCCCGCCTCGCCGGCTGACCCCTCCCCGCCCGACTTCTCCGCCCGATCCCCCGCCCGGCCTCCCGCCCGCCTCTCGGCCGACCCCGATCGAATTCTGCGGCGGATCGCCGGCGCGGCGCTGGACAAGCCCGCGGGCGCCGGCGAAAACTCGGCCATGTCCGGTCTCACCCTGCGCCAGGTCGAAGTGATCCGCGCCGTCATGCTGACCGGCACGATCGCCGGCGCGGCCAGCCATCTCAACGTCTCGGCCCCCGGGATCAGCCGGCTGGTCAAGCATGCGGAGGAATCCCTGCGCATCCGCCTGTTCGAGCGGCGGGGCGGGGTCTTCCTGCCCGCCCCCGAGGCCCGCGCGGTCTTCGACCAGATCCACGAGGTCTATTCCAAGGTCGAGGGGCTGGAGACGGCGATCGCCAACCTCACCTCGGGGGCGCGGGCGGAGCTCGCCTTCGGCTCGGCCCCCTCGGTGGCGCAGTTCATCCTCGCGCCGGTCTGCGCCGCGGTGCGGCGTCGCTTTCCCGAGCTGCACATCGACCTCAACGTCCTCAAGATCGAGGAGACGATCGACTACCTGCTGCTCGAGAAGGGCGAGCTGGTGGCCATGAGTTCCGCCTTCGCCCATCCCTCGCTGGAGTTCGAGGAGATCGGCCTGGGCGAGCTGGTGGCGGTGACCCCCGCCGACCATCCGCTGGCCGCCCGCAGCCGGGTCTCGGTGCGCGAGCTCGTGCGCGAGCCGCTGATCGGCGTCAGCCCGGACGATCCCTATGGGGCGATCATCGCCGGCGCCTTCCGCGCGGCGCGGCTCGACTATCGCCTGTCGATCCGCGCGCGCTTCGCCCAGACGGTGGTGAGCCTGGTGCGCGAGGGGCTGGGGGTGGCGGTGATCGACGAATTCTCGGTGGCCGGCCGGGACATGCCGGGCATCGCCCGCATCCCGCTCGAGGATCCGCCCGAGATCCGCATCTTCGCCATCGCCAAGCGCGGCCGCGACCTGTCGGCCTATGCGGCCTTCGCCAAGGCGCGGTTCCGCGAGGAGCTGCGCGCCGCCGTGCGCAACCGCCCCTGGCTCGTCCGACCGCGCTAGCCTCCGGCGCAGATTAACATCATGTTACGGAGAGGGCCGATTCGATAATCGCCTATCTTCGGTCGCCTTGGTAACTTCTCCCCAGGCGCTTACCGCCCATTCAAATAAAAACACATCTGGGAGAGCTAAACGTGACAGAAGCAACCTATCACGAGCCAGCAGGCAAGCACCAATCCAAGAAAGCCGCGGCAAGCGCCTGGATTGGTTCGGCGCTGGAATACTATGACTTCTTCATCTATGCGACCGCGGCCTCGCTGATCTTCCCGCAGGTGTTCTTCCCCTCGGAAAATCCCCGCACCGCCATCATCGCCTCGCTCGCCACCTACGGCGTCGGCTACATCGCCCGGCCCATCGGCGCCTTCGTCCTCGGCCACTGGGGCGACACCCACGGCCGCAAGAACGTGCTCCTGCTCTGCATGTTCCTCATGGGCTTCTCCACCCTCGCGGTCGGCCTGCTGCCCACCTACGCCCAGATCGGCATGTGGGCTCCGGCGCTCCTCGTCGTGCTGCGGCTGATCCAGGGCTTCGCGGTCGCCGGCGAAATCTCGGGCGCAAGCTCGATGGTGGTCGAGCACGCGCCCTTCGGACGACGGGGCTTCTTCGCGAGCTTCACGCTCCAGGGCGTCCAGGCCGGCCAGATCCTCGCCGCCGCCGTCTTCCTGCCGCTCGCGCACTTCATGCCCGACTCGCTCTTCAACACCTGGGGCTGGCGCATTCCCTTCCTGCTGTCGATCTTCGTGATCATCGCGGGCTTCATCATCCGCCGCGAGGTCGAGGAAACCCCCGCCTTCAAGGAAGAAGAAGGCGAAGCGGCCAAGCCGGTCTCGCCGATCGTCGACGCCTTCCAGAACACCTGGCCCGACATGATCCGCGTCGCCTGCATGGCGCTGATGAACACCATCCCGGTCGTCACCACCGTCTTCGGCGCCGCCTACGCCGTGCAGGCCGCCTACGGGATCGGCTTCCACAAGGACGTCTACCTCTGGATCCCCGTGCTCGGCAACATCGTCGCCTGCATCGTGATCCCCTTCGTCGGCAACCTCTCGGACAAGATCGGCCGGCGTCCCCCCGTCATCTTCGGCGCCCTCGGCGCGGGCATCCTCTCCTTCGGCTACCTCTACGCCATCTCCATCCACTCGGTGCCGCTCGCCATCCTGATGTCGGTCCTGATGTGGGGCATCGTCTACCAGGGCTACAACTCGGTCTTCCCGAGCTTCTTCCCGGAACTCTTCCCGACCCGGACCCGCGTCACCTCGATGGCGATCTCCCAGAACGTCGGCACCACCATCACCGCGCTGCTGCCGGCCCTCTTCGCCACCGTCGCCCCTCCGGGCGCCACCAACATCCCGCTGGTGGTCGGCTCCATCGCCTTCGCCGTCACGGTGATCGCCGCCACCGCCGCCTGGTCCGCGCGGGAGACCTACCGGGTCCACATGAACGACCTCGGCAAGCGCAACGCCGTCCCGGTCGACAAGGCCACCTACGAACGGCTCCGCGCCGAGTCCCTGGCCTCCGCCTGAGACTCGACCCGAGGGGGGGCCGGCCATCGCGCCGGCCCTTTCCTTTCCAGGACCCTTCCATCAGGATCGACGCGCGCCCGGGGCGGCCCGACCGTTCCCCCGCGCAGGAGACGGCAACCCATGACCACCACCCTTACCGACACCGTCCGGCTGGGACTGATCGGCGACAACATCGCGGACTCGAAATCCCCCCGCCTGCATGAACTCGCCGGCCGGCTGATCGGCCGCCCCACCACCTACGACCGGCTGGTTCCCAAGGCCCTCGGCCTCGACTTCGACGCGGTCTTCGAGAAGGCCAGGGCCGAGGGCTTTCGCGGGCTCAACATCACCTATCCCTACAAGGAGCGGGTGGTGCCGAAGCTCCGGATCGACCAGCCCCAGGTCGCGCGCCTGGGCGCCTGCAACACCGTGGTCTTCGAGGCCGACGGCCCCCGCGGCTACAACACCGACTGGTCGGGCTTCAAGGCCGCCTACCAGCGCGCCTTCGGCGACGCGGCCCCGGGCGCGGTCTGCATGATCGGCGCGGGCGGCGTGGGCAAGGCGGTGGCCTTCGGCCTCGTCGACCTCGGCATGACCGAGCTGCGCCTGGTGGAGCGTGACCTGCCCAAGGCCGAGGCCCTGGCCGAGGCGCTGCGCGCCGCCGTCCCCGGCCTCGCCGTCTCCTGCACGACCGACGCCGCCGAAGGCGCGAAGGGGGCCTCCGGCCTCGTCAACTGCACCCCCGTCGGCATGGTGGGCTATGGCGGCACGCCGCTGCCGCGGGAGAACATGGCGGGCGCGACCTGGGCCTTCGACGCGGTCTACACCCCCGTCGACACCCAGTTCCTCCAGGACGCCGCCGCCGAGGGTGTGAAGATCCTCTCGGGCTACGAGCTCTACTTCTACCAGGGCCTCCATGCGATCACCCTCTTCCAGGGGCAGGACGTCGCCGAGGACATCCTGCGCGCGGCGCTGAAGGAGGACTGACATGCGCAACGGCATCGCCACCGTTTCCCTGGGCGGCACGCTGCGCGAGAAGCTGGCGGCGATCGCCGACGCGGGCTTCGAGGGCATCGAGATCTTCGAGACCGACATCGTCGCCCATGACGGCCCCCCCGCCGAGGTGGGCCGCATGGCCCGCGACCTCGGGCTCGAGATCATCGCCTTCCAGCCCTTCCGCGACTTCGAGGGCCTGCCCGAGCCCCGCCGCGCCCGCGCCTTCGAGCGGGCCCGGCGCAAGTTCGAGATGATGGCCGAGCTCGGCGCGCCGCGGCTCCTCGTCTGCTCCAACGTCTCGCCCCATGCGCTGGGGGGCATCGACCGGGCCGCGGCCGACCTGCGCGAACTCGGCGGGATCGCCGAGGGCTACGGGGTCGAGATCGGCTTCGAGGCGCTCGCCTGGGGCCGCTACATCCGCGACTGGCGCGACGCCTGGGAGGCGGTGCGCCGGGCCGACCACCGCAACGTCAAGTTGGTGCTCGACAGCTACCACGCGCTCGCGCCCGGGCTATCCGACCGAGCCGATGCGCGCCATCCCCGCCGACCGGATCAGCTTCGTCCAGCTCGCCGACGCGCCGCGCATCGACATGGACGTGCTGCAGCTCTCGCGCCACCTGCGGCTCTTCCCCGGCCAGGGGGAACTGCCGATCGGCGACTTCATGGCGGCGATCGAGGCCACCGGTTTCGACGGCTGGATCAGCCACGAGATCTTCAACGACCGCTTCCGCATGGCCCTGCCCCGGCGCATCGCCGCGGACGGGGAACGCTCCCTCATCGCCATGACCGGCAAGCGCCGGGACGGCGCGCCCCTGCCGGAAAAGGCCCGGCTGGAGGGGACCGCCTTCCTCGAATTCGCCCTCGACGAGGAGGCGGCCGAGGACTTGGGCGCGCTCTTCCGCGCCATGGGCTTCGCGAAGGCGGGCCGGCACCGCTCCAAGGACGTGGAGCGGTTCGTCCAGGGGGGCGTGAACCTCATCCTCAACACGGAAAAGGAAGGCTTCGCCCATTCCCACTACCTGACCCACGGGCCCGCGGTCTGCGCCATCGGCCTCTGGGTCTCGGACGCAAGCCTGCAGACCGACCGGGCCGAGGCGCTGCTCGCCCCCGTCCACCACGCCCCCGTGGGCCCGGGCGAGCTCGAGATCCCCTCGATCCGCGGGGTCGGCGGCTCGCTCTTCTACTTCCTCGACCACGGCGACGCCCTCGGCCGGGTCTGGGAGGTGGAGTTCGAGCCGGTCGCGGACGACACCCCCCCCGCCGGGATCGAGCGGGTCGACCACATCGCCCAGTCGATCCCCTTCGAGGAGCTCCCGACCTGGCGGCTCTACTACCGCACCATCTTCGACCTCGAGCCCGCGGCCCAAGTCGACGTGGTCGATCCGGGCGGGCTGGTGGAGAGCCAGGCGCTGCAATCCCCCGACCGCTCGGTGCGCTTCACCCTCAACGCCAGCCAGTCCCGGCTAACCCAGTCGGGCCGGTTCCTGGGCGAGATCTTCGGCGCGGGGGTCCAGCACGTGGCCTTCGCCTGCACGGACATCTTCGCGGTGGCGGAGCGGATGCAGGCGGCCGGGGCGCGGCTCCTGCCGATCGCGGGCAACTACTACGACGACCTGGAGGCGCGCTTCGACCTCGACCCCGCTCTCGCCGA
>CBDEVG010000015.1:0-1728 GCA_965243535.1 Amaricoccus sp. | reverse complement strand
GCAGCACGACGAGACCGGTCGCGGCGCTGGCCAGGACGAGGCTCGCCGTCAGCGCCGCCGACAGCTCCGGCGGCACGCCGCCCTGCAGCGTCCGCGCCAGCGCCTCGCGCGCCAGGAAACCGGCGGGAACGCCGAAGCCGAGGATCACAGGAGCCGCGCACAGCCCCGTCGCGATCCAGCCGGCCGCCCCGGCGAGCGGCAGAGGTGCCACGGGCCGGGGACGCTTCATCGAGCCCGTGAAGCGGCGGCCGCCGCGCGCCCGGGCCTCGAACCAGAGGATCAGCACGACGAACGCCAGCATGACGCAGGCGATCTGCGCGGCGCCCGGCAGGCTCCCGCGGTTAAGCCATGTCGCGTAGATCGACACGGTCAGCGTGCGCACGCCGAGATACTCGCTCGCGCCGATGTCGTTCAGCGTCTCGAGAAGGGCGAGCGACAGGCCGAGCGCCAGCGCCGGGCGGGCGAGCGGCAGGGGCCACGGCCCGGAACGTCTCCCACGGGCCGGCCCCCAGCGTCCGCGCCGCCTCCAGCAGGTTGGCACTCTGCACGGCGAAGAGCGAACGCGCGGTCAGGTAGACGTAGGGATAGAGAACCGCGCCGAGGATCAGGATCGCGCCCGGCAGGGTGCGGATGTCGGGGAACCAGTATTCGGCCCTGGAGCGGTATCCGGTCGCCGCCCGGAAGGCGGCCTGCACCGGGCCGAGCGGGTCCAGCACCTCCACGTAGACATAGGCGACGATATAGGTGGGCACGGCCAGCGGCAGCACCAGCGCCGCGGCGAGGGTGTCGCGCAGGGGGAACCGGTAGGCCGTGACGAGCCAGGCCGCGCCGACCCCGACGAAGGAGGTGACCACGGCCACGCCGGCGAGCAGAAGGCCCGTCTGGACGAGCGCCGTCGGCAGGACGTTGAACCCGACGTGGCGCAGCGTCGACGCATCTCCGCCGGTGGCGATGACCAACAGCGCCAGCACGGGCGCCGCCACGAGCCCCGCGGCCATCCAGGCCCCCGCGGTCAGCCAGCGGCCGGCACGATCGGACGCACGACGCCCGGGACGAGCCGTCCCGGGCGCGGATGCTGAGGTCTCGTGGGTGGCGGAGGTCACGTCGGCGAAGGACCCATCGTCACGACCGCGTCAGTTGTCGAAGCCGACCTGGTCGACCAGTTCGCTCGCCGTCTTGCGCGACTTGGCGACAGAGGCGAGGGGCAGGCTGTCGGCATTGATCGGCCCGGCCACCTTCTCGGTCGCTGCGCCGCCCACGCCCTTGCGGGATCGGATACTCGTAGTTGAGATCGGCGAGGATGTGCTGGCCGGCATCCGAGGTCATGAAGGCGATGAGCTTGACCGCGGCGTCCTTGTTCGGCGCGTTGCGGGCGACGGCGGCGCCCGACACGTTCACATGCGTCCCGCCGCCGGCGAAGCGCGAATCGAGCACCTTGATCGCCTCGCCCCACTGCTTCTCGTTGGCGTTGGTCCCGTTCAGCATCAGGCCGACATAGTACGTGTTGCCGACGCCGATGTCGCAGACGCCGGCGAGGATGTCCTTGGCAACGTCCCGGTCGCCGCCCGACGGCTTCTTGGCGAGGTTGGCCTTGACGCCCTTCAGCCACTCGGCCGCCTTCTCCGGGCCGAGGCGCGACACCGCCGCCGCGAACAGCGAGACGTTGTAGGGGTGCTGCCCGGAGCGGATGCAGATCTTGCCCTTCCACTTGGGGTCGGCGAGCTCCTC
>CBDEVG010000014.1:0-2678 GCA_965243535.1 Amaricoccus sp. | reverse complement strand
GGCGGCTGTTCGAGGCGATCCGGGCGGTGGGCGACGGCTATCGTCCGCGCGTCGTGTTCACCTCGTCCATCGCCGTGTTCGGGGCGCCGTTCCCGGAGGCCATCGGCGATGAGTTCTTTACGGACCCCACTGACGTCCTACGGCACGCAGAAGGCGATCGGCGAACTCCTGCTGTCGGACTATTCGCGCAAGGGTGTGTTCGACGGCGTCGGCATTCGCCTGCCCACGATCTGCGTGCGTCCGGGGCGGCCTAACAAGGCGGCGTCGGGCTTCTTCTCCAACATCATCCGCGAACCGCTCGCCGGCCACGAGGCTGTCCTGCCCGTCTCCGAGGACGTGCGCCACTGGCACGCCTCGCCCCGTTCGGCGGTGGGGTTCCTGCTGCATGCGGCGACCATGGACACCGCGACCATCGGCCCGCGGCGGACGCTGACCATGCCGGGGCTGTCCTGCACGGTCGGCGAGCAGATCGCCGCGCTGCGCCGCGTGGCGGGCGACAAGGTGGTTGCCCGCATCCGCCGCGAGCCGGACGAGACCATCGTCCGGATCGTCGCCGGCTGGCCGCGCAACTTCGACCCGCAGCGGGCGCTGGCGCTGGGCTTCCGGGCCGAGGCGACCTTCGACGAGATCATCCGCGTGCACCTCGAGGACGAACTCGGCGGCCGCATCGCCTGACGACGCGGGGCGGCGGCAGCGGGGCGGCGGAGCCAGGGCGGAAGGCCCTCACCCTGTCCCTCTCCCGGTGGGAGAGGGGACGCGCTGGATCGGGGTGCGAACCTTCATGCATGTCGACACGTGGCGCCCTTCTCCCCCCGGGAGGAAGGTGCCTCCGCGCCAGCGGAGGCGGATGAGGGTGGGGGCGGCGCCCGGTGCGGCGGAAGGCCCTCACCCTGTCTCTCTCCCGGCGGGAGAGGGGACGCGCGGGATCGGGGGGCGAACCTTCATGCGTGTCGACACGTGGCGCCCTTCTCCCCCCGGGAGAAGGTGCCTCCGCGCCAGCGGAGGCGGATGAGGGTGGGGGCGGCGCCCGGCGCGGCGGCAGGCCCTCACCCTGTCTCTCTCCCGGCGGGAGAGGGGACGCGCGGGATCGGGGGGCGAACCTTCATGCGTGTCGACACGTGGCGCCCTTCTCCCCCCGGGAGAAGGTGCCTCCGCGCCAGCGGAGGCGGATGAGGGTGGGGGCGGCGCCCGGCGCGGCGGCAGGCCCTCACCCTGTCCCTCTCCCGGCGGGAGAGGGGACGCGCGGGATCGGGGGGCGAACCTTCATGCGTGTCGACACGTGGCGCCCTTCTCCCCCCGGGAGAAGGTGCCTCCGCGCGAGCGGAGGCGGATGAGGGCCTACTGCTTCTTCAGGTAAAGCTGCTGGCCGCTCGGCGGGTTCTTCTCGAAGATGCCGTCCTTGCCGGGGGCGAAGCTCTGCTCGTGGCCCTTGCGGGCGACGAGGAGGAGCCGGCCTCGCTCTGTCCGCCAGCCGATGGGATCGAAGATCTTCATCCCGCTGTCGAGGCATCCGCCGGAAAGAAGCGCCACGAACTGGCCGCGTCGCGCGGCTGGACGTTCCGTCAGGTCGATCGAGCAAATCGGGCGGAACTTGTCGCGCGCAATGCCGTAGAGTCCGACGAGGGCGGCCGGCTGCAGCGGCTGGCGGTCCTCGGCGATCGGCTGGTGGGACAGCGCGGCGGCGACGGCCTGGGCCCGCTCCTCCGGCGTCTGCGCCACGGGCTTGGCGGCCCGGCGACCCGGCGGCGGGGCAGGCGGCTGGCCGCTGATCGGCGTCAGAACCAGTTCGTCGGTGCCGGACCGCGCGTTGAAGGTCGGCCCGTCGGGCGTCCGGCGCAGGTCGAGCACGCTGATGCCGGCGCCGTCGCGCAGGCTGATCGTGCCGTCGGAGTTGTAGGACCACACGCTCGCCGAGGCCATGACGGGAAGGGCCTGGCGGCAGGCGGGCGGCAGGCCGAGGCCGTAGCCGTGCGCGACGATCTGCGAGGTCAGGGTGATGCGGCAGGAGCGCGCGCCGCCCTGCCCGGCCAGTTCCCAGACGCCCGACAGGGTCCGCACGATGGGCGGCGCGACCGGCCGGTCGCCGGCATCCTTGCGCTGGGCCAGAACCGGCGTCGCCGCCAAAGTCGCAACGAGGATCAGCGCCGTCCCGAGCCGCATCGAATCACCTTGCAAGATCAGCCCTTCCGGCCCGTCCAGGGAGTCTCGGCGACCGGGGTTACCGGACCCTTGCCGGCGAACCATGACACGATGTTGTCGACCACGAGCTGACCCATCAACCGGCGCGTGTGGTGCGACGCCGAGCCGACGTGCGGCAGCAGCACGATGTGATCCATCGCCATCAGTTCGGCCGGCACCTTCGGCTCGTGCTCGAACACGTCGAGCCCGGCGGTGGCGATCGTCTTGTCCTGCAGGGCTTTGACCAAGGCCGGCTCATCGACGACGCTGCCGCGCCCGATGTTGATCAGCACGCCCTGCGGGCCGAGTGCCTTCAGCACGGTGGCATCGATGATATGGTGCGTGTCGGGGCCGCCCGGAGCCACGCTGATCAGGATGTCGACGTCCTTCGCCATCTCCGCCAGGCTCGCATAGTAGCGATAGGGGACGTCCTTCTGCGGATTGCGGCCGTGATAGGCGATGGCGAGGCCGAACGCCTCGCAGCGCTTCGCGATCGCCTT
>CBDEVG010000013.1:0-31867 GCA_965243535.1 Amaricoccus sp. | reverse complement strand
GATGCGCGCCCTGCGCGACGGCCGCCAGGCCTGGCAGGCGGACCGCACCCGGCTGGGAGGCCAGCGCGCCGCCCTCGCCGCGGCGCTGACCGCCACGCCCTACGATCCGGACCGGGTGGCCGCGATCCTCGCCTCGGAACGCGACATGCTGGGAAGCCTCGCGGAACGGGGCACGGGGCTGCTCCTCGCCCAGATCGACCGCATGGACGCGGAGGCCCGCGCCGCCTACGCCGCCCGCCTGCTCGACCCCCGCCCCGGCCCTGGCCCCCGCCACGAGCGCGACGGGGACGACCATGGCCGGCCGCACAAGCCGCGGGACTGAGCGGCCGCCCGAAGGAAACGCCGAGGGACCGGTTCGGCGGGGTCTGTCCGCGCCCCCGCGTTGGTCCTGGGGAGACCGCGAAATCCCCCGCCCGATCCCCGCCCCCGGGGGCTCGGGCAGTCTCCGGGAAGCGTCTGCGAAAGCCTCTCTCCCGGGCCGCGGCGCATCGGAAGGAGTTGGAATTTCACGCGTGAAAATGGGGGCAATATATTGAAATAGTTCAATATATTTTGAGACGTTAACCTGATCTCCATCCGTATGAACGGATCACGCGCGACCGCGCCCGAGGATTTCGCGGGGTCTCTCCCAAGGCCCCCGCGCGCCCCGTCCCGCGCCGCCGATCGCCCGTCGATCATCCGCCGATCGCCGGCCGTGGCCCCTCGCCCGTTGCATTCCTGCGCCCGCTGCCTCACAGAGGGCGGCGCGAAACCGGAGAGGCGGCGGATGACACGGATCGAGGCGACTTTCGCGCGACTGAAGCAGGAGAAGCGCAAGGCCTTCGTCGCCTTCGTCATGGCGGGGGATCCCGATCCCGTCACCTCGCTCCAGATCATCCGCGGCCTGCCCGAGGCGGGCGCCGACGTGATCGAGCTCGGCATGCCCTTCACCGACCCGATGGCCGACGGCCCGGCGATCCAGCTCGCCGGCCAGCGGGCGCTGGAGCAGGGCCAGACCATGAAGCGCACCCTCGCCATGGTCCGCGCGCTGCGCGAGGAGGACGACAAGACCCCCGTGGTGCTGATGGGCTACTACAACCCGATCTACGCCATGGGCGTGCCGAAGTTCCTCGAGGCCGCCGCCGCCGCGGGGGTGGACGGGCTGATCATCGTCGACCTGCCGCCCGAGGAGGACGACGAGCTCTGCCTGCCCGCCCAGGCGGCCGGGCTGAACTTCATCCGCCTCGCCACCCCCACCACCGACGAGCGGCGCCTGCCCAAGGTGCTCTCCAACACCTCGGGCTTCGTCTATTACGTCTCGATCACCGGAGTGACGGGCTCGGCCCAGGTCAATCCCGCGGCGATCGCCCCCGACGTCCGCCGCATCAAGGGCGAGACCGACCTGCCGGTCTGCGTCGGCTTCGGCATCCGCTCCCCCGAGACGGCCAAGAGCGTCGCCACGGTCGCCGACGGCGCGGTCGTGGGCTCGGCCATCGTCGAGCGCATCGGCGCCGGCGACAGCCCCGACCAGGTGCTCGACTTCGTCAAGAAGCTCGCCGACGCCGCCCATTCCGCCTGACGGTTGACCTGAGGGCCACGCCGAGCCTCCGGGCCGCTGGCTCGCCCTCGACGCGATGCGCCTTGGGGCCGCAGGCAGGCCTGAGAGACCGTCAGGCCCAGCGGCGGCAAAGCGCCGGCGCGGGATTTTGGCTGCCGGCAGGAGAGTCCCTCAGGCGCGATCACAGGATATCGTCGGACGGGACCGACGCTCCGGGGGGCGCGGAGAAGCCCGTTGGGTCGACCCGTCGGCGTTTTCGATCCGTCTCCGAGAGCTTGATCCAAAAGTCCCAGGCCCGGCTGCCCTGGGCGGCTTGGCGATTTCTTGGGAGTTCGGATTCCAGAGAAAACCCGCTTCCAAGGCCAATCGCGGGGATGAGTCCCGGCGAAGCTCCGCCGCTAGAGTATCCGTGATGATCAGGGCTTGGCAGGGCTCCACGTTCGATCGTCCTTGAGAAGAGCGTTAGCGAGGACGATGAGCTTCCGCATGACGGCGGTGAGGGCGACCTTCGCGAGTTTGCCGGCGTCCCTCAGCCGGTCGTGGCAGGCCTTGAGGTCCGGATTGAAGCGGACCGCGACGAGCGCCGGCATGAAGAGGGCGCTCCGGACGCTGGCCCGTCCGCCGCGAATGAAGGCGCGGCCGGTCCAGCGTCCGGATTGACGCGCGACAGGGGGCAAGGCCTGCGAGAGCGCCGGCTTCCCTGGCGTCGAGCTCCCCGAGCTCGGGCATGTCGATGAGCAGGACAAAGGCCGTGAGTTTCGCGACCCCAGGGATGCTGGCGAGGATGTCGAAGCGCCGCGACAACTGGGGGTCTGCCCGGACCCGTCGCAGGATCTCGGCGTCGAGCTCTGCGATCTGCCGCCGGATCTGCCTCAGCCGGTCCGCGCCCTGGCGCCGGAGCAGGGGCAAGCTTCGCGACTTGGCCCGATTCATCGCCGCGGTCTGGTCCTTGACCAGCGCAGCCCGGGCGACGTGTAAGTCCTTCAGCTCGCCGAGCATCTCGCTGCGGGGCGGACGGGCGGGAAGATCGAGAAGGGCACCCATGCGGGCGAGCAGCGCCGCGTCGAGCCGATCGGTCTTGGCCAGTCGCCCTGGCGGCCTCGGCGAACCGTCGAGCCTGGCGCGGGTTGACCTTCACCAGCGGGACGCCCGCGGCCGCCAGGGCGCGCTCGAAAGCCCGGTGGTAGGCTCCGGTCGGCTCGAAGATCACCCGCGAGGGGGCTGTGCCGATCCAGGCGAGCAGCGCCCGGAAGCCGCGCCTGTCATTGTCGAACCGTGCCCACGCGCCATCCTCGAGGCGATGAGCGTCGAGAGTCGCTTTCGAGATATCCACGCCGATCGTACAATCCGCCATCTTTTCCGTGCCTCTGCTTGTCATCCGGGGCTCTCCCCCGGGTATCCGTCCAGGCCAAAGGAAAAGACGAGGGCGATCAAACTCTAGCTCGAAGCGTCATAGACCTCCCGCGGAATCGCGATCCCTCCCTCGCCGCCGGGAAGGGGCTGCAACCCCTTCCCGGCGGCTTCAGTATCCATCGGGAGGAGCGTTTCTCACAGACAAGCGGACTCCGTCCCGGCAGAGCCGGGCCGTCCGCTCCAGATTATTGTTTTGTCGCGATATCCAAACCAGACGGGATCGTCTGGCTGGATGTCGCTCTAACCGGCGACCCCGACTTTCGGGTCAAGCTCTGAGAGACTTCTGCGAAACCCCCGGCGCGGTTGCTCTCGACCCGTTCCCGTTCATGAAGGCCAGGGCAATGTCGCATAATAAATTGAAATATTTAAATATTATGATCCGACTTTTACGCGTGAAATCCGGATCCTTCCCAAAGCGGCGCGCTTGAAATAGGGGCTTCTGCAGAGGTCTCCCTAAAATCGTGGCGCCGGCCGGCGCTGGCGCGAGGGCGCTGGCGCCCGCTGACCAGCCCGGCCGGGCAGACGCCGTCTCTGGCGGTCAGAGGCCGGCCTCGCCGAGCCCGCGCCGGCCTGGAGATTTCAGGACCGGCCCGCCCGTTCGGGACAGGCCGGCCCGGCGCCCGATCAGGTGGATCCGGCGCGCGGCCAGCCACGCCTCCGCCTCAAGGCGCGGACCTTGCCGACCGCGCCGATGGCCCCCGCCCCCGGTCACTCCCAGAACGGCTCGGCGGCGACGAAGTCCTCCCAGCGGCGGAACAGGGCCGGGCGGTCGTCGCGGACCTTCACCGTCAGCGCGCCGAGCGTCCAGCCCACGGCCCGCTGCGCCGGCGCGTTCTCCCGCCCGGGCGCGTCGGGCCCCGCGAGGTACTCCGCCGCCATGGCCGCGTCGTTGAGGCTGCCGAAGGTGTCCTGCATGTCCTTGAGGGCCTTGAGATAGGCCGCTACCTTCTTGCCGGGGAAGATCGGGGCCAGCACGTCGGCCGTGTAGCGCAGCTTCTTCAGCTCCTTGCGCAGCTCGTGCAGCGGCTCGGCCTCCAGCGTCTCGATGTGCTTGCCCCGGCGCAGCACCTTGCGGTGGCGCTTCGCGAGCAGGTCGGAGGCGAGCGCCCCGATCGGCGTCGCCAGCCGCTCGGTCTGGCTGTAGTCGGCGGGGGCGAGCCAGCCCCGCGCCTCGATCAGCTCCAGCAGGTCGAAGACGAAGGCCGTGGTCTCGGACCCGGCGAGGGCCGCGCGCACCTCGGCCCGCACCGCCGCGCGCCGCGCCCCGAGGACTTGGTCGAGCGCCGCCCGCGCCGGCGCATCGAGGCCGAGCGCCGCGGCCCCGGCCACCACCTCGTCGATCAGCACGTCGATGTCGCGCAGCCGCCCCACCACCTGGCCGAGCGTCCGCGCCGCGTCGTTCGCCGCCGCGAGCCCCGCCGGCCCCAGCGTCGGCCCGAAGACCCCGAAGGCGGTGCGCAGCCGCCGCAGCCCGATGCGGAGCTGGTGCGGCCCCTCGATCGCGTCGCTTTGCGCCACCACCACGAGGTTCGTCGCCACCTGGGCGAAGCAGTCGCGGAAGACGTCGCGCGCCACCGTCTCCACCGTCGCCTCGGGGGCGAAGTCCGGCGTCCCCGCCTTGCGCGCCTTGAGTTCCGGGACGACCGCCTCCCCCCGGGCCAGGCGATAGCCCAGCGCCGACTTGTTGGCGGTGGCGAGCGTCACCGGCCCCGTCGGGAAGAGCCGCCGGGCGAGGTCGAAGACCGCGTCCACCTCGCCCTCCGCCAGCTCCATCTCGACCTCGAGGATCGGCGCGGTCGCCTCGCCCGCCGCCACCTCGCCCTGGTCGAGGGCGATCTCCACCACCCCCGCGGGCAGGCGCAGCCGCCGGCTCATCCGCCGCACCCGGGTCTCGAAGACCGGGGAGAGGGGCGCCGCGCCCGCAGCCTCGGCGATGGCCGCGAGCACGCCGCCGGGATCCGGCCCCTCCAGGACCAGCCGCGCCCCCGGCGCCGGGGTCTCGACCTCCTGGTGGGAGAAGAGCCCCGCGCCGCCCGCGCGCCGGCCCGCCTTCACCGTCTGGACCCAGCGCCGGCCGATCTTGCGCAGGCGCAGGGCGATGCCCGCCGCCGCCAGCGCATGGTCGGGGGTGTCGTAGTAGACCGACAGCAGCCGCTCCGTCCGCGCGGGCTCCACGCCGAGTTCGTCGAGCAGCGGATGACGGCGCAGCCGCGCCGCCTCCTTGGCGTTGAGAGAGATCTTGAGCTCCGTCTCGATCACTTTATGTCCTTCTTGGAGGCGCCGCGAAAACGGGGCGTCGGAGGGGACAAGGACCGGGCCATGCGGTCGTCTGAAAACCGGATCTCGAGGCCGCTCGGCGCAGGCGACGCGCCCGCAGGCCCTTTGTCCGCCCGCCGCGCCCGCCTTTCCCGCGCTTCGTCCCGCTTCGCGCCGTCCGGCCCCTTCGCCCGCCCGTTTCGTCGAGGGGAAGTTAACCCCCGGCGTGCAGGCTGCGCAAGGACCGGACCCGATCCAGATCCTTTCGCATGAGGTGACCATGGCGACACGCGTGTCCCGGAAGACCCCGCCCCCCAGCGCCGAGCGCCGCTCGACCGCCCGGTTCCGGACACGCCAGCCATGAGCGACGCGACCCTCGGCATCGCCTCCGACTTCGTCCGCTCCGGGATGGAGAAGACGGGCATCCCCCTCACCCAGACGCTGGAGCACTATCTCTCCATCACCTTCGCCCGCTTCATCGGCCGGGCGATCCGGGCGGACATGCTGACGGTGCGCATCGCCCGCGCCATGGAGGAGACCGCGCCCCGCGACGTGCTGCGGGCGCTGGCGGACGAATGCCTCATCGCCTGCGCGCTCTTCGAGGGGCGCCTGCGCCGGCAGGGGACGATCCGCCACTACGTCGGCCTCGGCCAGAGCGCCTACGACGCCGCCCGGCTGACGGAACAGGCCTACGGCTTCATCCACATGCGCGACGTCATGGGGGCGGCGGCGGCGCGGGCGCCCGAGGACGGCGCGACCCTTGTCGACCGCGCCCGGGCGGGCAGCGCCACGGCGCGGGCCGAGCTCGAGGCCGGCAACGTCACCCTGGGGCCCTGGGGGCGGCGGCCGCGCGACGGGCTGCTCTGGCGCTGACCCCGGAGACCCCTTGAGCCCGCGGCGGCGGACCGCCGGCGCGGGAGCGCCGGCTCCGGGACGCGCGAAGGATCCCGGGGCCGCGCGAAAAGCCCCCGGATCGATCCGTCCGGGCCTTCAGCCGGCCCCTGAGGGCCTGGAGGCGTCGGCCGCGTCCGTCTCCTCCTGCTCCTTGAGCTGGACCTTGGCTTGGGCCCGGTCGATCGTGTTCACCTGGGTCATCACCGCGACCAGCACCGACCCGGTCCAGCCGAAGGCGAAGAGGCCGGTCATCGCGATCACCGGCCCGAGGAGCCGCCATTCCTCCGGCAGCCGGATGCTCGACGCGCCGAGCGTCGTGTAGCTCTCCAGCGCGAAGAAATACGCGTCCCGCGCCGAGGGCAGGATGTCGAGCAGCAAGAAGGGCACGAGGAAGGCCATGCTCTCGATCAGGTGGGTCGCGGCCAGGGCCGCCACCACCGAGGACAGGATCAGGTTGATCTTCCACAAGGGGGTGGAGACGCTCACCTGCGACCAGCTGCGGTTGAACCGCCGGTTGATCAGCCGCATGCAGAGGCCGTGGAACATGATGACCACGACCAGCAGGGCGATCCCGAGCGCCACCTCGCGCAAGGGGTTCTGGACGGCGCTCTCCAGCTGGGGCGCCAGCGGCACGTGCTCCATGGGCGGCCTCCCCCCGCTGCTCCGCGCCCGCGCCGCCGCGGTCCCGCGAAGGCGCCCCCCCGGCGCGCGGCGGACATTGGGTCGAGGGAGGCGCGGCTGTCAATCCGCCGGGCGGTCACGCCTCGGCGCCGAAGGCGTTCTCGATGCGCTCGGCCCGTCCGCCCGCGTCCACCACGGCCACGTCGAAGCGGCAGTCGCCCGTTCCTCCGGCCTCCGCCAGCCAGCGCGACGCCGCGGCGAGGATGCGGGCGCGCTGGCGGGGCGTCACCGCCTCGGCGGCGGCGGCGAGGCTGCGCCGGGCCTTGACCTCGACGAAGACGGTCGTGCCCGCCTCGTCGAGGATCAGGTCGATCTCCCCCTCGGGACGGCGCCAGCGCGCGGCGAGGACCTGCGCCCCGGGATAGAGCCGGAGCGCGATCTCCTCCGCCGCGAGGCCGGCGTGATGGGCCCGCGCGCCCCTCACCGGTCCCGGACCAAGTCGAGCGCCCGGGCGTAGACCTGACGCCGCGGCAGGCCCAGCCGGTCGGCCACCTCCGCCGCCGCGTCCCGCACCGAGCCCCCCTCCAGCGCCGCGACGAGGGCCGCGTCCAGCGCCTCGGGGTCGAGCTCGGCGGCCAGCGGCGGGCCCACGACCACCACGATCTCGCCCCGCGGCTCGGGCCCCGCGCCATAGGCGGCGGCGAGGGCGGCGAGCCCGTCGCGGCGGACCTCCTCGAAGCGCTTGGTGAGCTCGCGGCAAACCGCCGCAGGCCGGTCGCCCAGGACGGCCGCCATGTCGGCGAGCGCCTCGGCGAGCCGGCGGGGGCTCTCGTAGAAGACGAGCGTGGCGGGCACGGCGGCGAGCTCGCCCAGCGCCCGGCGGCGCGCGGCCTGCTTCGGCGGCAGGAATCCCGCAAACAGGAAGCGGTCGGTGGGCAGGCCCGCGACCGAGAGCGCCGCGAGGAGCGCCGAGGCCCCGGGCGCCGCCGTCACCGGCAGGCCGGCGGCGATGGCCTCGGCGGCGAGCCGCCAGCCCGGGTCGGCGACGAGCGGCGTGCCCGCGTCCGAGACCAGGGCGACCGACCGGCCCTCGGCGATCGCCGCCAGCAGGCGGGGCCGCATCTGGGCGCCGTTGTGGTCGTGATAGGGCAGGATCGTGCGCGACTCGCGCCGAACCCCGTGAATATCCAGGAGCTTGCGCGCCTGGCGCGTGTCCTCCGCCGCCAGCAGGTCGGCGCTCCCCAGGATGTCGAGCGCCCGCAACGTGACGTCCCGCGCCGAGCCGATCGGGGTGGCGACGAGATAGAGCCCGGGGGCCAGGGCGGCGGGGCCGCGGCCCTCGATTTCCAGTTCGTCCATTGAAAGTTTACTTTTCGGGACCCAGACCGTAGCTTCCCCGCCGTGGGGCAGGCAAAGTCAGAGGGTTCCGTGCGCGCCGTGAAGCTGTCAACCCGTTTCTCCATGGTCCGCGCCCTGCGCGGCCTCGCGGCCGTGGCCGCCCTCGCCCTCGCCTCCGCCTGCACGGACATGTCGCTGACCAAGCCCGGCGGCGCCTCGGACGGCGTGGCGGTGGACGTGAACCAGCCGGTCCGGGTGGCGCTGCTCGCCCCCACCGGCTCGCCGGATCCGAACCTCCAGCGCATCGGCCGCGACCTGGTCAACGCCGGCCGGCTCGCCGCGCAGGACGTGCGCAACGCCCAGATCGACCTCCAGGTCTACGACGACCGCGGCAGCTTCGAGGGCGGCCAGGCGGCGGTCCAGCAGGCGCTGGCCGAGGGCGCCAAGATCATCGTCGGCCCCCTGCTCTCCACCGCCACCGCCGGGGCGGAGCCGGCGGCGCGGGCGGCCGATGTGAACATCCTCAGCTTCTCCAACAACCCCAGCGTGGCGGGTCCGGGGACCTATCTCCTCGGCGTGACCCCGGGCGCGGCGGCCTCGACCCTCGTCTCCTACGGCCGGTCGCGGGGGCTGAGCGACTACGGCGTGCTCTACGTCCAGGGCGAGGCGGCCGAGGTCATCCGCGATTCCGTCGTCGCTTCGGTGAACCAGGGCGGCGGCCGGGTGGTCTCGACCCAGGCCTATCCCTTCTCCCAGCAGGGCGTGACCGACGCCGCCGCGATCATGGCCGCGACCCTCGCCAACGCCGGGGCGAACGCGGTCATCCTGACCGACCGCTCCACCGCCGGGCTGGTGGCGGACGGCCTGCGGGCGAACGGGCTCGGCTCCGCCCAGGCGCTGATGATGGGGCTCCAGCCCTGGGGCCAGGACGCGGACACCCTCAACCGGTCGAGCCTTCAGGGCGCGGTCTACGCCGCCCCCGACCCGGGCTTGCTCGCCTCCTTCCAGGGGCGCTACATGACCGCCTACGGGGAACGGCCGGACGAGCTCGCCGTGCTCGCCTACGACGGGGTGGGCGCCGTCGGCGCGATGATCGCCGAGGCCCGGTCCAAGGGCGGCTCGCCCTTCTCCACCCAGCGGATCACCCAGCCCCAGGGCTTCGCCGGCGCGAACGGCGCCTTCCGCTTCTTCGCCAACGGCCTCAGCCAGCGCAACCTCGCCGTGATCGAGGTGCAGAACGGCTCGGCCGTGGTCATCGCCCGGGCGCCGCGCGGCTTTGAGCAGCTTGGCAACTGACCTGCCCGAGGCGCGCGACGCCCCCACCCGCGCGCCCTGGGCCGGCCTCGCCGCCGCGCCCGGGGCGATCCTGGACCCGGCCGCCGCAGCGGCCGAGGTGGATGCGGCGGTGCGCGGCGCGGGAGAACGCGCCGCCCGCCGCGCCGCCGCGGTCGGCGTGCTGCGCGCCCATTACGCCGAGGGCCGCGCCCGCATCGCCGCCCTGGTGGCCGAACGCCCGCGCGAGGCCCACCGGGCGATCCACGACTACGCCTGGCTGACCGACCGGATCGTCACCCTCACTCTCGACTTCGCCTCGAAGTGGCTGCACCCGCTGCCGAACCCGACCTCGACCGAGCGGGTCTCGGTCATCGCCGTCGGCGGCTACGGCCGGGCCGAGATGGCGCCCTTCTCCGACGTCGACTTGCTCTTCCTCACCCCCTACAAGCAGACCGCCTGGGGCGAGAGCCTGATCGAGAGCGTCCTCTACTGCCTCTGGGACCTGCGGCTGAAGGTCGGCCATTCCGCCCGCACGGTGGACGAATGCATCCGCCAGGCCAAGGCCGACGTGACCATCCGCACCAGCCTGCTGGAGAACCGCTGGCTCTGGGGCGACGCCGCCCTCGCGCGGACCCTCAACGACCGGCTCTGGGGCGAGCTCTTCTCCGCCACCGGCCCGGAGTTCCTCGAGCTCAAGCTCGCCGAGCGGGCCGAGCGCCACGCCCGCCAGGGCCACGCCCGCTACGTGCTGGAGCCCAACGTCAAAGAGGGCAAGGGCGGCCTGCGCGACCTGCAGACCCTGTTCTGGATCGCCAAGTACCTCTACCGCGCCGATTCCACCGCCGACCTGGTCGCCCAGGGGGTCTTCACCGCCGAGGAATACGCGATCTTCGCCGAGGCCGAGGCCTTCCTCTGGATGACCCGCGTCCACCTGCACCTGCTGACGGGCCGGGCCACGGAACAGCTCACCTTCGACACCCAGGTCGAGATCGCCCAGATCCTCGGCTACGAGCCCACCCGCGGCCAGCGCCCGGTCGAGCGGTTCATGCAGGAATACTTCACCCACGCCAAGAACGTCGGCGACCTCACCCGCATCTTCCTCGCCGCGCTGGAGGCGCGCCACGTCCGCCCCCGCCCCTCGCTCGGCGGCCGCCTGCGCAACGCCCTCGGCGGCCGCAGCCAGCCCTCCCCGGGCAAGGGCTACGTGCTGCGCGCCGGCCGCCTCGACGTGGAGGACCGGGAGGCCTTCCTCGCCGATCCGGTCAACATCCTGCGCCTCTTCGAGCGCGGCCTGACCCGCGAGGCGCAGATCCACCCCGACGCCCTGCGCATGGCGGCGGCGAACCTGCACCTGATCGACGACCGGGTCCGCGCCGACCCCGGGGCCAACCGTATCTTCCTCGCGCTGCTCACCAGCCACAACAACCCCGAGCGGGCGCTGCGGCTGATGAACGAGGTGGGGGTGCTCGGCGCCTTCATCCCCGCCTTCGGCCGGGTCGTCGCCATGATGCAGTTCAACATGTACCACCACTACACGGTGGACGAGCACACCATCCGGGCGATCTCCACCCTCAGCCGGATCGAGCGCGGCGAGCTGCGCGCGGAGCTGCCCATCAGCACCGCCCTGGTGGAATCGGGCTTCAACCGCCGGGTGCTCTACGTGGCGCTGCTGATCCACGACCTCGGCAAGGGCTCGGGGCGCGACCATTCCGAGGTGGGGGCGGAGATCGCCCGCGACCTCTGCCCCCGGCTCGGCCTCGACCCGGAGGAGACCGAGCTCGTCGCCTGGCTGGTGGCGAACCACCTGCTGATGTCCGACGTCGCCCAGAAGCGCGACCTCGCGGACCCCCGCACCGTGCGCGACTTCGCCCGGGTGGTGAAGAGCCCCTCGCGGCTGAAGCTGCTGACCGTGCTCACCGTCTGCGACATCCGCGCGGTGGGGCCGGGGATCTGGAACAACTGGAAGGCGATGCTGCTCAAGGCGCTCTACGGCGAGACGCTGGAGCACCTGACCGGCGGCGGCCAGTCGGGCACCCGCGCCGACCGCGAGGAGGCCGCCAAGGCCGCCCTCGCCGCGGCGCTCCAGGGCTGGAGCGCGCGGGCGGTCGCCGCCGAGACCGCCCGGCACTACGCCCCCTACTGGCTCGGCTTCGACACGGCGACCCACGCGATCTTCGCCAAGCTGATCCTCAAGCTCGCCGAGGGCGAGGAGCCGGCGATGAGCGCCACGCTGGAGCCCGCCCGGGACGCCACCCAGGCCTGCTTCGCCATGTCGGACCACCCCGGCATCTTCGCCCGCCTCGCCGGGGCGCTGGCCCTCGCCGGGGCGAACGTGGTCGACGCGCGCACCTACACCTCCTCCGACGGCATCGCCACCGCGGCCTTCTGGATCCAGGACCGCGAGGGCAAGCCCTACGAGAAGGCCCGGCTGAGCCGCCTGCGCGGCGCGGTGCTCAAGACCCTGCAAGGGGAGATCGTCGCCCGCGACGCCCTGCGCGACAAGGACAAGGTCAAGAAGCGCGAGCGCAACTTCACCGTGCCGACCCGGATCACCTTCGACAACACCGGCTCCGAGATCTACACGATCATCGAGGTCGAGACCCGCGACCGCCCCGGCCTGCTCTACGACCTCGCCCGGACGCTGACCGCCAACAGCGTCTCGATCGCCTCGGCGATCATCGCGACCTATGGCGAACAGGCGGTGGACGTGTTCTACGTCAAGGACCTGTTCGGCCTGAAGCTGCATGCGGAGTCCAAGCGGCGGTCGCTCGAGACCCGCCTGCGCGCCGCCATCGAGCCCGTGGCCGCGCCCGCCCCGAAGCCCGACTCCAAGTCCGACCCAGAGTCCGACCCGAAGCCCGCCCTCGAGTCCAAGGACGCCGACCCGACGTGAACCGCCCCATCCGGCTTCTGCCCGCCCTGCTGGCGGTGGGCTCGTGGACCATGATCAGCCGGGTCCTCGGCCTCGTGCGCGACGTGATGATGGCCGCGCTGCTCGGCGCGGGGCCCATGGCCCAGGCCTTCCTCATCGCCTTCAGCCTGCCCAACATGTTCCGCCGCTTCTTCGGCGAGGGCGCCTTCAACCTCGCCTTCGTGCCGATGTTCGCCAAGAAGCTCGAGGCGGGGGGGGACGGGGCCGATCCCCACCAGGTCGCCCGGGACTTCGCCAACGACGCCATGTCGGGGCTCGCGGCGGTGCTCATCGTCATCACCCTCGCAGGCATGGCGCTGATGCCCTGGCTGGTGCTCGCCATGGCCTCGGGCTTCGCCGGGGACGAGCGGTTCACCCTCTCGGTGCTCTACGGGCGCATCGCCTTTCCCTATCTCGTGTTCATCTCCCTGACGGCGCTGCTCTGCGGGGTGCTCAACGCCACCGGCCGCTTCGCGCTCGCCGCCGCCGCGCCCATCCTGATGAACGTGGTGATGATCGCCTTCCTCGCCGTCGGCTGGGCGACGGGGGGCGACATCGGCATGTGGCAGATCTGGTCGGTGCCCGTGGCGGGGATCGCCCAGCTCTGGCTCACCTGGTGGGGCGCGGACAAGGCGGGGATGAAGATCCGCTTCCGCCGCCCCCGCTTCACCCCCGAGCTGAAGCGGCTGGCCCGGATCATGGGCCCGGCGGTGCTCGCAGGCGGGGTGGTGCAGGTGAACCTGCTGGTCGGACGCCAGGTCGGCTCGTTCTTCGACGGGGCCGTGGCCTGGCTCTCCTACGCCGACCGGCTCTACCAGTTGCCGCTCGGGGTGGTGGGCTCGGCGATCGGCGTGGTGCTGCTCCCCGACCTCTCCCGCCGCCTCGCCGCCCGGGACGAGGCGGGCGGGCGCGACGCCGTCAACCGGGCCACGGAATTCACGCTCGCCCTGACCCTGCCGGCCGCGGTGGCGCTGGTGCTGATCCCGCTGCCCATCGTCTCGGTGCTCTTCGAGCGCGGGGCCTTCACCCGCGAGGACGCCGCCGCCACCGCCCTCGCCGTGGCGATCTACGGGGCGGGCCTGCCGGCCTTCGTGCTCCAGAAGGTGGTCTCGCCCCTCTACTACGCCCGCCACGACACCCGCTCGCCCTTCCGCTTCGCGGTGCATTCCATGGTGGTGAACCTCGCCGTCGCCCTCGGGCTCGCGCCGCTGCTCGGATTTTCCGCCGCGGCGCTCGGCACCACCGTGGCGGGCTGGGTGATGCTGGCGCAGCTCTGGCGCGGCGCCGCGGGCATGGGCGAGGCCGCCCGGCCCGACCCGCGCCTCCTGCGCGCGCTCCCCCGCATCGCGCTCGCCTGCGCCGCCATGGGCCTCGCGCTGCTCGGGGCGCACCATTTCCTCGCGCCCCTGCTGGACGCCGAGGCCTGGCGCTATCCCGCGCTCGCCCTCCTCGTCGGCGTGGGGGCCCTGACCTACGGGGTCGCCACCTTCGCCTTCGGCGCCCTGCGCCTGTCGGACCTGCGATCCGCCATGCGCCGCAGCTCCAGCCCCGCCCCCGGGTCCTGAGCGCCCCAAGGGTCCTGAGCGCCCCAAGGGTCCTGAGCGCCCCAAGGGTCCTGAGCGCCCCAAGGGTCCTGAGCGCCCCAAGGGTCCTGAGCGCCCCAAGGGTCCTGAGCGCCCCAAGGGTCCTGAGCGCCCCAAGGGCGCGCGGGCGGCTCGCCGCCCGCCGCCCCGACCGGCCGCGAAGGCCCACCCGTCCGAAGCCCGGGGCGGGGGTTCTCCCGGAGCATCCGCCAGGGAAAGGTCAGCCGCCCGCCCGATCTTCGCGTCCTCCGCGCCCATCGAGACTGCTGAAGATTCAGTTGACGGTTTTGGGATAGTTCATATGTTTCAATGTATTGATCCACATAACACGCGTGTTACGCGGGCCCCTTCGGCGCGCTCCGACGCTTCCGCCCCCTTCCCCCGCCCGGGCCGGCTTGCGCCCGCCCGCGCGCTCGGCCAAGACTGCGCGCCGACACCCTGACCGGGAGACGACCATGAGCCTCCGCGTCGCCGTCCAGATGGACCCGATCGCCAGCATCAACATCGCCGCCGATTCCACCTTCCGCATCATGGAGGAAGCCCAGGCGCGCGGGCACACGCTGTTCTACTACACCCCCGACCGCCTCGCCTTCGACGAGGGCCGCGTCACCGCCCGCGGCTGGCCGGTGGAGGTCCGCCGGGTCCAGGGCGACCACTACACCCTCGGCGCGGAGGCCGAGGTCGACCTCGCCGAGATGGACGTGGTCTGGCTGCGCCAGGACCCGCCCTTCGACATGGGCTACATCACCACCACCCATGTCCTCGACATGCTCAAGGGCAAGACCCTGGTGGCGAATGATCCCTTCTGGGTGCGCAACTACCCGGAAAAGCTCCTGGTCCTGCGCTTCCCCGAGCTGACGCCCCCCACCGCCGTCGCCCGCGACCTCGCCACGCTCAAGGCCTTCAAGGCCCGCCACGGCGACATCATCCTCAAGCCCCTCTACGGCAACGGCGGCGCCGGGGTCTTCCGCCTCGACCCCAACGACCGCAACTTTACCGCCCTGTGGGAGCTCTTCACCGGCATCAACCGCGAGCCGCTGATCGCGCAGAAGTTCCTGCCCGACGTCAGCCAGGGGGACAAGCGCATCATCCTGGTCGACGGCGAGCCGGTGGGCGCCATCAACCGGATGCCCGCGGACGGCGAGACCCGCTCGAACATGCACGCGGGCGGCACCCCCGTCCCCACCGCCCTCACCGACCGCGAGCGCGAGATCTGCGCCGCCATCGGCCCCCTGCTGCGGGAAAAGGGCCAGATCTTCGTCGGCATCGACGTGATCGGCGGCTGGCTGACCGAGATCAACGTCACCTCCCCCACCGGCCTGCAGGAGCTGGAGCGCTTCGACGGAATCAACGCGACCGCGAAGATCTGGGAGGCGATCGAGCGCCGCCTGGGATGAGCCTCGAGCTCGCCGCCCTCGACCTGATCCTGCGCTTCCGCGAGAAGCGTTATCTGGCGCGGGCGACGGACTTTCCCCGCGCCCGCGCCCGGATGGAGCGCGAGGCCGCCCGGCTCGGCCCCTGGCCCGCGGCCTTGCGCGAGACGACCCTCGCCGACCGCCCCGCCCTGCGCCGCGATCCGTCCCCGGGCGGGCCGGTGGTGATGTGGCTGCACGGCGGGGCCTATTGCCTCGGCTCCCCCCGCACCCACGCCCGCATGGCCTGCGCGCTGGCGGATCGCCTCCAGGCGGGGGTGGTCCTGCCCGACTACCGCCTCGCGCCGGAGCATCCCTTTCCCGCCGCCCATGACGACGCCTGCGCCGCCTGGGAGGCGCTTGCCGCCGAGATCGACCCGGGCCGCATCGCGCTCGGCGGGGACAGCGCCGGGGGGGGCCTCGCCTTCGCCCTGCTCCAGAAGCTGATCGCCGCGGGCCGGCCCCGGCCCGCCGCCGTGCTCGCCTTCAGCCCCTGGGTCGACCTTTCGGGGACGGCGGCGAGCCTCACCACCCTCGCCCGCCGCGATGCCCTGCTGCCGGCCGCCCGCTTCGCCGAGATCCGCGCCCTCTATCTCGCCGGCGCCGATCCCCGCGACCCCCGCGCCTCCCCGCGCTTCGGCCGGTTTCCGGGCGCGCCCCCGATCCTGATCCAGTCGAGCCGGGCCGAGATCCTGCGCGACGACGCCCGCGCCCTGGCCGCCCGCCTGCGCGCCGACGCCGCCCCCGTCACCCATGACGAATGGCGCCTCACGCCGCACGTCTGGCAAATCTACGCCGGACTGCTGCCCGAGGCCGACCAGGCGCTCGACGCGGCCGCTTCCTTCCTCCGCCCGATCCTCGACTCCTCCCCCGCGAAAGGCGTTGCCGGGACTCGGTCCCAGGCGTAACGATTTGCGCGCGACTCCGGTCGCCAATCGCGGCGCGACCGCCTTCAGGGAGAGAGAAGATGAAGCCGATCCTCGCCGGACTGCTGCTGACCGCCGCCGCCCTGCCCGCCCTCGCCCAGGACAACCTCCAGAAGCTCCAGGGCATGCAGCGCACCGCCGACAGCGCCTTCACCACGGTGGACCAGACCGGCGCGGCGGCCGAGGCGCTCAAGGCGATCCTGCCCAACCTCAAGGTCCCCGAGGGCTTCGAGGTCAGCCTCTACGCCGTGGTCCCCGACGCCCGCTCCATGGCGGTGGCGCCCCAGGGCACCGTCACCTTCGTCGGCACCCGCAAGGACAAGGTCTGGTCGGTGGTTGATCGCGACCGCAACCGGGTCGCGGACCAGGTGATGGACTTCGCCCCCTCGATCAAGTTCGACATCCCGAACGGCCCCTGCTTCTCGCCGGACGGCTTCCTCTACATCGCCGAGCGCAACCGCGTGCTGGCCTTCCCGGCGGCCGAGTTCTTCTTCGAGGGCCCCGACGTCGCCGTGGGCGAGGTGATCAAGCAGGGCGAGCTGATCCCTGCCTCCGAGGAAAGCTACAACCACACCGCCCGGGTCTGCCGGGTGGGGCCGGACGGCAAGCTCTACATCTCCCTCGGCCAGCCCTACAACGTGCCCCCGCTGGAGAAGCGCGAGCTCTTCGAGGCGCAGGGGATCGGCGGGATCATCCGGGTGAATACGGACGGCTCGGGGCGCGAGGTCTTCACCCACGGCATCCGCAACTCGGTCGGCCATGACTTCAACCCGGCCAACGGCGACCTGTGGTTCACCGACAACCAGGTGGACGGCATGGGCGACGACCAGCCCCCGGGCGAACTGAACCGCCAGACCGCGGCCGGCCAGCATTTCGGCTTTCCCTGGTACGGCGGGGGCGACGTCCGCACCAAGGAATACGAGGACGTCCCCCTGCCCGAGGGCGTCGAGATGATCTTCCCCCAGGTCGAGATGACGCCGCACGCCGCCGACCTCGGGATGCGGTTCTACACCGGGTCCTCCTTCCCCGAGAAATACCGCGGCGGCGTCTTCTCGGCCCAGCACGGGTCCTGGAACCGCACCAAGCCGGTGGGCGCGCGGGTGATGTTCACCGCCCTCGACGCCGAGGGCAACGCGGCGGGGACGGAGGTCTTCGCCGAGGGCTGGCTCGACGAGGCGACGGGCGAATACCGCGGCCGGCCGATGGACATCGCCTTCCTGGCGGACGGGTCGATGCTGGTCTCCGACGATTTCGCCGGGGCGATCTGGCGCATCGCCTACAAGGCCCCGTGAGGAAAGGCCTCAGCAGAAAAGGACCGGGGGTCGCCGCCCGGGCGGCGCTCCCTGCCGGAGGACCAGCCCCATGCCCTTTCTTCCCCTCGCCGTCGCCCTCGCCGCGGCGCTCGCCTCGCCCGCGGCGGCGGCCGACGCTTCGGCCGTCGGCGCCTGCCGGGTCTGCCACGGCCTTGACGGCCGGGGCGCCAACCCGATGATCCCCAACCTCGGCGGCCAGCAGGAACAATACCTGGTGAAGCAGCTCGAGGACTTCCGCGCCGGCCGCCGCAGCGACGAACAGATGACGATCATCGCCGAAGGACTCGACGACGACGCCATCGCCGCCGCCGCCGCCTGGTACGCCTCGATCCAGGCGACCTTCACCGTCCCCCAGTAGGGCCCGCCGCCCGCGCCGGCCCCAAGGTTTTCATACGGCAAAAACCTATCGGGCAGGACCGGGGCCCCGCCAACAGGCGGGGAAAGACGGCTCGCCGCGCCACGGCGCGGCTCCTCAGGACGGGCCCGCAACGGCGGGCCTGTCCGACAGCGCCGGGCGAGCGGCCCCCGTTCCGGGGGCCCGAGCCCGGCGCTCCCCCCGTCAGGCCGCCAGCAGACGCCCGTAGTCCGACACCAGCAGATGCAGCGGCGGCTCGTCCTCCTCAATGTCCGAGAACCGCCCCACCGGATCGGCGAAGATGTTGTCCGTCAGGTCGTTGTTGACCGTCGAGACCTCGCCGATCAGCACGTCGCCCCCCTCGCCCCAGAAGGCGTGCCAGTTCCCCGGCATCAGCGTCACGCTTTCTCCGGGCGCGAGGCGCAGCACCTCTCCCGGCCCCTGCCGCCGGATCGCTCCGTCGCAGGCCACCGTCACCTCAGCCTTGCGGTCGATGTGGCCTTCGGCGTCGCTCTCGTAGAGCTTCAGTGCCAGGGTCGCGCCGCCCCGGTTGATGATGTCCTCCGCCTTCACGATGTGCCGGTGCATCGGCGAGATCTGGTCGTGGCGCGAGATCATGATCTTCTCGGCGTAGCACATCCCCCCGCCGCGCCGCAGATCCGCCTCGGACCCGTTGCGGACGGTGAAGAGGAACAGCCCCAGGTCCCGGAACTTGCCTTGCCCGTAGTCGGTGATGTCCCAGCCCAGCCGCGCGTCGACGACCCCGCCGATCTCGGCGCGGCGCGCCCGCATCTCCTCCGGCGTCCAATAAGCGAAGGGCGGCAGAAGGAAGCCGAAGGAGCGGATGAAATCGTCCCCCGCCCGGATGATGTCGTTGACCTCGGATCGCTTCATGCGCTCCCTCCCCGGTTTTCCGCGGGACACCACGCCCCCGCGGCAAGGCGCCCGTCGCCCGCGTCGAGGCGGGCGGGGCGCGGAACGATCCTATCCAAAGGTTCCCCGGCGCGAACCCGGGAAAACCGAGGCCTCGCGCATGGGCGGTCCGCTCCGACGCCATTGGACCCCGGGTCCGGCTTGACCCAGGTCAACGCGCCCCGCCGCCCCGAGGATCATGGTCGCGCGAACCGCAGGCGGCGGCGACTCGCCGCCCCTTGGCCCGTCGCGCAAGGGAGGCCGCCCATGAATCCCCGTCTCGCCCGGCACGCCGCCCGCGCCGTTCCCCGCTACACCAGCTATCCGACCGCGCCGCATTTCGAGGCGAACTTTCCCGCCATGACCTACGAGGCTTGGCTCGCCGCGGTCGACCCCGCCGCGCCGGCGAGCCTCTACCTGCACGTGCCCTTCTGCGCCAAGATGTGCTGGTACTGCGGCTGCGCCATGAAGCTCGTCGCCCGCTACGACCCGGTGGCGGAATATGTCGAGACGCTGCTGGCCGAGATCGACCTGGTCGCCGCGCGCCTGCCCGGGCGTATCCAGATCGGGCATCTGCACTGGGGCGGCGGCACGCCCACCACCCTTACGCCCCACGACCTGTCCCGGGTCATGGACCGGCTGGCCGAGCGGTTCGACATCGCGCCGGACGCGGAGCTCGCCATCGAATCCGATCCGCGCACCCTGACCGAGGCCATGGCCCACGCCATCGGCCGGCTCGGCTTCACCCGGGCGAGCTTCGGCGTGCAGGAATTCGACCCGGGCGTCCAGGCGGCGATCAACCGGATCCAGCCGGTCGCCATGGTGGCCGAGGCGGTGGACCGGCTGCGCGGCGCGGGCGTGCGGGGGATCAACTTCGACCTGCTCTACGGCCTGCCCCGCCAGACCTCCGCCACCCTGCTCGCCACCATCGACGTCTGCCGCGCGCTGGCCCCCGACCGGATCGCGCTCTTCGGCTATGCGCATGTGCCCTGGATGGCCAGGAACCAGCGGATGATCGGCGAGGACGAGCTGCCTGACGGCGCGGCGCGCGCGCGCCAGTCGGAGGCGGCGGCCAAGGCGCTCAGAGCCGCGGACTACGTGGCGATCGGCATCGACCATTTCGCCCTGCCCCGCGACCCGCTGGCGGTCGCCGCCCGCGAAGGGCGGCTGCGGCGCAATTTCCAGGGCTACACCACCGACGCCTCGGAGACCCTGATCGGCCTGGGGGCGAGCGCGATCGGCCGCACCGGGGCCGGCTACGTCCAGAACATCGGCGAGACCGGGGCCTGGACCCGGGAGGTGCGCGCCGGCCGCCTGCCCGTCGCGCGAGGGCGGGCGCTGACCGCCGAAGACCGGCTGCGCGCCGAGGCGATCGAGCGGGTGATGTGCGAGGGCCGCGCCGACCTGACCGGCCTCGCCGCCCGGCACGGGGCGAGCGCCGACTGGTGGCGCGACGCCCGCGACGCGCTGGAGGCGCTGGCCGAGGACGGCGTCCTGGCGCTGGAGGGCGGGCGGCTTGCGCTGACGGCCGAGGGGCGCCCCCTCGCCCGCGTCGTCGCCGCGGCCTTCGACGCCTATCTGCCCCGGACCGCCGCCCGGCACTCCGTCGCGGTCTGAGCCGGGCGACGTCCCGCGCGCGGGAAAGGCTTCGTTAAGGTTCCGGAGCCAGAGCTTGAGGCCTGACGGCGCGCCGCCCGCGCCAGGAACGGAGGTGTCCCATGATCCGCAGCCTTGTCGCGCTCCTTCTCCTCGGCGCCGCGCCCCAGGCCATCGCCTGCACCGCGATCGACGTCATGGCCGTCGACAAGTCGGTGATCGCCGGGCGCACCATGGAATGGGCCTTCGACATGGACTGGACGCTGAAGAGCGTTCCGAAAGGCGCGGAACTCGCCATGACCGCCCCCGCGGGCCTCGGCCTGCCGGCCAGGAAGGTCGCGGCGACCCACGCCTTCGTCGGCGTCAGCGCCGAAGTCATCCCCGGGGGCGCGATCATCGAGGGCCAGAACGACGCCGGCCTCGGGATGAGCGGCAACTTCCTGCCCGGCTTCACCGAATACCAGACGGTGACGCCCCAGGACAAATCCTACGTCTCGATCCTGGAGTTCGGCGCCTGGGCGCTCGGGGCCCACGGCAGCGTGGCCGAGATCCGCAAGGCGCTGGAGGGAACCCGGGTCTGGGCCGACGCCGCGCTGCCGAGCGGCCCGACCCCGCCAAACATCCACCTGGTCTTCACCGACCGCAGCGGCGACGGGCTGGTCGCGGAATATGTCGGGGGGGAGCTCCGGCTCCACGACAGCGCCCATGTGCTGACCAATGCCCCGACCTACGAGTGGCACCTGCTCAACACGCGCAACTATCTCAACCTCACCTCCATGGGGGTGATGGAGCGGGAGCTGGGCAAGACCAGCCTGACCGCCCTTGGCCAGGGGGGCGGGATGCTGGGCCTGCCGGGGGACTACACCTCGCCCTCGCGCTTCGTGCGGGCGGCCACCCTGCGCGCCGCGCTGGAGCAGCCCGCCGACGCGGCCGAAGCCGCGCAGGCCGTGGCCCATATCCTCAACACCGTCGACATCCCGCTCGGCGCGGTCCAGAGCGAGGAAGGCTCCGAGGTCGTGACCGAATACACCCAGTGGGCGACGCTCAAGGACCTGACCCACGACCGGATGATGATCACGGACTACGCGCACCGGACCACCTTCCTGACGCTCGACCTGCGCGAGATCTTCGCCCAGACCGAGCCGACGGCGGTCCGGGTGGCCGACCTGCCCTATCCCGAGAGGGTCGACGCCACCGCCGCGCTGGCGCCGAAGCCGGTCAAGGCCGCCGCCGCGGCCGACTGAGGCGGGCGGCTTGCGCGGGGCGCGGCCGCGGTCAGTCCAGGAGGAAGAGATGCAGCGCGATCGGTCCATGGGCGCCGAGCTGCAGCACCTGCCCGATGTCGGCCGAGCGCGACGGGCCGGTGACGAGGTTGATCGTCCGGGGGTCGACCCCCCGAGCGCGCCAGGCGGCCCAGAAATCCTCGAACCCCGCGCAGATATCCGCCGTCCGCAGCACGACGAAATGCGTTTCGCCGAGAAAGGTCAGCGTCACCGGGTTGTCGGGGCCCGAGGCGAGCGCCAGCGTCCCGGTCTCGGCCAGCCCGAACTCGGCCCGGCTCAGCGTCGCCGGCTCCTCCAGCCGGCCAGGGCCCTGGGTGACCGAGATCGTCCCCCAGTCGAGGCCGCGGAACAGCGGGTCGGATCCCAGGCGGAGCTCGGCCGGCAGGTTGCGCTTGCGCAGCTCCCGGCCGATCGCGCGCGGCAGTTCGGCGAGCGACGAGACCCGGCCTACCGTCGCCGCGGCGGCCTCGGCCTTGGCCATGAACTGGGTCGCCCGCTGCCGGCCCTGGCTCGCGGCCTGACGAGGGATCAGCGGCTCGGGGGGCGCGGCGATCCGGCGGGCCACATGCTCGGCCCGGTCGGGATCGACCCGGCCGGCGGCCTGGGCGGCGATGCGGGCCAGGATGCGTTCGCGCGCGCTCACCGGCCCGCCTTCCACTGATCCATGAAGGTCCGGCCCTGAGGCGCGGGAAAGTCACGGTATTTCGTCCAGCCGCCCGCCAGCGGCAACGACGCGAACGCGCCCTTTCGCCGGCCCGAGCGGCCCAGCGCCCTTGCGGCGATCCGGGTCAGCAGCCGATAGAGCCGGGGCCGCTCGGCGATCCAGGCCCAAAGCCCGAGGCCGCGCCGGACCGCGCGCGGGGTCAGGCGCTTCTCGAACTCGCGCTCGCGCCAGGCCCGCATCATCCGCGGCAGGGGGATGCGCATGGGACAGACCGCCTCGCAACGCCCGCAGAAGGTCGAGGCGTTCGGCAGCTGGCCGCCCTTCTCCACCCCGATCAGGCTCGGGGTCAGCACCGCCCCCACCGGCCCGGGATAGACCCAGCCATAGGCATGGCCGCCGACCGCCTGATAGACCGGGCAATGGTTCATGCAGGCGCCGCAGCGGATGCAGCGCAGCATCTCCTCGAACTCCGACCCGATCATCTCGGTCCGGCCGTTGTCGAGCAGCACCACGTGATATTCTTCCGGCCCGTCCGGATCCGCCTCCCGGCGCGGCCCGCGCGAGAAGGTGGTGTAGACCGACATCTCCTGCCCGGTGGCCGAGCGCGCCAGCAGGCGCAGGATGACGGCGGCGTCCTCGAGGCTCGGCACGATCTTCTCGATCGAGGCCATGACGATATGGACCCGGGGCAGCGACTGGCTCAGGTCGCCGTTGCCCTCGTTGGTCACGATCACCGACTGGCCGGTCTCGGCGATCAGCATGTTGGCGCCGGTGATCCCCACCTCCGCCTCGAAATACTTGCGCCGCAGCTCGCCCCGCGCCTCGCGCAGGAGCGCGGCGAGATCCGACAGGTCCCGCTCCGGCGGCAGCGCGGTATGGGCGGCGCGAAAGGCCGCCTCCACCTCCGGCACGGTCACATGGACCGCCGGCGCGATGATGTGGGAGGGCGTCTCGCCCCGGAGCTGGATGATGTATTCCCCGAGGTCGGTCTCGACCGGGCGGATCCCGTTCTGGGTCAGCCAGTCGTTGATCCCGCATTCCTCCGAAATCATCGTCTTGCCCTTGTTCACCTGCCGCGCGCCGGCGGCGCGGCAGATGTCGAGCACGATCCGGCGCGCGTCCTCGGCCGTCTCCGCCCAGTGGACATGCCCGCCCGAGGCGAGCACCTGGGCCTCGTAGGCCTCCAGGTAGAGGTCGAGATTGGCCAGCGTCTCGTCCTTGATCGCCCGGCCCCGGTCGCGCAGGTCGTCGAATTCGGGCATCGCCGCCCGGGCCTTGGCGCGCTTGACCACGAAGTTCGAGCGGCTGCCCCGCAGCGCCGACTGGAGGTTGGCGTCGGCCAGCGCCGTGCGGGCGTTGTCGCCGAATCGCGGGGTGGTCGCCTCGTGAAGGCTCATCGCCCCGCTCCGATCGCCGGCGTCGCCAGATCCCCCGCCAGCACCTCCACCACATGCCGCGCCTCGATCGCCCGGCCCTCGCGCTTCGCCTTGCCCGCCATGTTCATGAGGCAGCCGAGGTCTCCCGCCAGGACCAGCGCCGCCCCGGTGTCGGCGGCGTTGCGGATCTTGTCCGTGACCATCACGTTGGAGATATCGGGGTATTTCACGCAGAACAGCCCGCCGAAGCCGCAGCAGACCTCCGCCTCCGCCATCTCGCGCAGCTCCAGCCTCGCGACCGTGGCGAGGAGCCGGCGGGGCTGGTCCTTGACCCCCAGCGACCGCAGGCCGGAACAGGAATCGTGATAGGTGGCGGTCAGATCCGCGGTCGCCGCCACCGCCTCCACCCCCAGAACGTCGGTCAGAAAGGAAACGATCTCATGGGTGCGCGCCGCCAGCCGCTCCGCCCGCTCGGCCCAGGGGTCGCCCGCCTCGAACATCCGCGGATAGTCCTTGACCAGAGTGGCCGCGCAGGAGCCCGAGGGCGCGACCACATGGTCGTATCCTTCCAGCGCCGCGATGGTCTGCCGGGCGAGCGCCTGGGCATGGGCCCGGTCCCCGGAATTCCAGGCGGGCTGGCCGCAGCAGGTCTGTCCCGGAGGGACCTCGACGGCGCAGCCCGCGTCCCGCAGGAGCTTGATGGCCGCGAATCCCACCGAAGGCCGGAACATGTCCACAAGGCAGGTGACGAAGAACGCGACGCGCGGCGCGGACATGACTGGGATCCCCCTTGGCTGCCCCGAGATGTACGGCCTCGCCCCCAGGGAGACAAGCGGCGGCCCAGCCTTGAGCATCCGACGGAAGGCAAGGCACGCGAGATGACCGCGACGCGCCTTGCCCTCCGACGGAGACGATTCGCCTTGGGATCGCTGGAGACCCAAGCGGCGTCTTCAGCAGTCTCCCGGCCGCATTTCCCCGGTTCCGCCCGCGCGGGCCCCCCAGGGCCGGGCCCGGAGGCGGAACGTCGACCGGCCCGAGCGGGGGGTCGATCTCCCCCGAGGGCCGCCCCCCGCCGAAAGGCGCGCCGCCGGGGTCAGAGCAAGGTCGCCAGCAAGGCCTGGGAGGGCTCGCCCGTCACCGCCAGGCCGCGGCTCGCCTGATAGGCCTCGATGGCGGCGGTGGTGTTCTTGCCGATCACCCCGTCGGCGCCCTGGGTGTCGAAGCCCGCCGCGGTCAGTCGGCGCTGGAGTTCCTGCCGGTCGGCGATGGTCAGGCCATTCTTGTCCGGCGGAAAACTGGCGCGCAGCGGCGGCCGCCCCTTCAGCCGGTCCGAGAGATACCCGACTCCGATCACGTAATTGACCGAATTGTTGTACCGGCTGATGGCGGTGAAGTTCTGGAAGATCATGAAGGCGGGACCGCCCGGCTGGGGCTGGAGGATCGCGGCGGGGCCGTAGTCGGGCACGGGCCGCCCGTCCATGTCCCGCACCCCCGCCGCCGCCCAGGCCGAGGGGCTGCGGTTGGTCCCGCGTCCCGGCGCGACGAAGCCGCTGGGCAGGCGCACCTCCACCCCCCAGGGCTGGCCGCGCCGCCAGCCGGATTTCGCCAGATAGGCCGCGGTCGAGGCGAGCGCATCGGTCGGATCGGCGGACCAGATGTCCCGCCGGCCGTCGCCGTCGAAATCCACGGCGAAGAGCTGATACGAGGTCGGGATGAACTGGGTGTGCCCCATGGCGCCCGCCCAGCTGCCGGTCATGCCGTCGGGCGAGACGTCGCCGTTCTGCAGGATCTTCAGCGCGGCGATCAGCTGGCTCTCAAAGAACGACCCGCGCCGGCCTTCATAGGCGAGCGTCGCCAGCGCCGAGATCACCGGCACCGTGCCCGCCCGTTCCCCGTAGAAGCTCTCCAGCCCCCAGACCGCCACCACCACCTCGCGCTCCACCCCGTAGCGCGATTCGATGGCCGAGAGCGTGCCGGAATAGCGCGCCAGCGCCGCCTGGCCCTTGGCCACCCGCTCGGGCGAGGCGGCGATGGCGAGGTAATCCTCCAGCGTGCGGGTGAACTCGGTCTGGTTGCGGTCCCGCTCGATCACGTCGGGCAGGAAGCCCGCATGGGCGAAGGCCCTATCGAAGGTCGCGGGCGTGATTCCCGCCGCCATCGCCCGGGGCCGGAAGGCCGCGACCCAGGCGTCGAAGCCTGCGTTCGGCACAGGCTGCATGACCGGCTGAGCCGGCGGCGGCGCATAGCGCGCCGGCGCCCCCCCGCCCCCGGCGCAGCCCGCGAGCGCCGCCCCCAGCCCCAAGACCATCTGCCGTCGCGTCGCCTGCATCCCGTCGCCCTGCCCGTCGCTTTTCGCCGTTTGCGCGCCACCCTAGCGAATCCCGCGCGCGGGACAACCGGAAGCAGACGCCGGACAGCACGGCGCCGCCGGAGGGCTTCCGGCGGCGCGAGGAGTCGAATGGTCGAAGGCGTCAGGCGTGCTTCTTCTTGGCGCCCTTCTGGACCGACCAGATCTTCTTGTTGGTGAAGTAGAGCAGCACGGTCAGCGCCACCAGGAACAGGACGGCGGTCAGGCCGGCCTGCTTGCGGGCCATCATCTTGGGCTCGGCCGTCCACATCAGGAAGGCCGCCACGTCCTGGGACATCTGGTCCACGGTCGCGGGGGTGCCGTCCTGGTAGGTGACGAGATCGTCCTGCAGCACCGGGGGCATGGCCACGTAGCTGCCCTTGGCGCTGTTCTCGTAGAGCGTGACGCCCGCCACTTCCTGGGTCTCGCCGGTGAAGGCGTGGACGAAGGTGGCGATGTACTCGGGCCCGCCCATGCCGAACAGGATCTGGTTGATCCCGAGGCCCGCCGGACCGTGGAACCCGGCCCGCGCCTTGGCCATCAGGCTCAGGTCCGGGGCGTTCTCCAGGGTCGAGCGCGGGAAGTGGTCGGGCGGCGTGCCCGGCCGGTCCTCGCCCGTGGCCGGGTCGGTGACGGTGCGCGACTCGGCGTAGAGCCGCATCTGCTCCTCGCTGAGCGCCGGGCCGCCGGCGTCCGCGAGGTTGCGGAAGGCGACGTAGCGCAGGCCGTGGCAGGCGGAGCAGACCTCGGTGTAGACCTGCAGGCCGCGCTGCAGCTGGGCCTGGTCGAAGCTGCCGAAGGGTCCCTCGAAGCTGAAGGAATAGTCGATGATATGGGCGCCGCCCTCCGCCGCCTGGGCGGCGACGGTTCCGAGCCCGGCCCCGAGCCCGACGGCGGCGGCCGTGGCGAGGATGAGTTTCCTGATCATGGGTTCCTGTCCTCTCGCGGGCTCACTCGGCCGGACGGGCGGCGGCGGCGCCGGTTCCGGGCTCGTAATGGGACTCGAAGTCCTCCTGGATCGTCGCCGGGATCGGCAGCGGCTTCTCGATGAGGCCGAGCAGCGGCAGGATGACCAGGAAGTACCCGAACCAGTAGAGCGTCGCGAGCTGGCTGATGATGACGTAGGGCTGTTCCGCCGGCATGCCGCCGCACCACATCAGCAGCATGAAGTCGGCGACGAGGCCCCAGAACCAGAACTTGAACAGCGGCCGGTAGCGGCCCGAGCGCACCCGGCTGGTGTCGAGCCAGGGCACGAAGACCATCACCGCGATCGCGCCGAACATGGCGAGCACGCCGCCGAGCTTTGAGTCGATGAACAGGATGTCGAAGGTGATGGCGCGCAGGATCGCGTAGAACGGCAGGAAGTACCATTCGGGCACGATATGCGCCGGCGTCGAGAGCGGGTTCGCCTCGATGTAGTTGTCCGGATGGCCGAGGAAGTTCGGCATGAAGCCGACGATCGCGGCGAAGATCACCAGGACGAAGACCAGCGCGTAGAGGTCCTTGATGACGAAATAGGGCCAGAACGGCAGGGTGTCGGCCTCCGCCTCCGCCCGGGACCCGCGCCGCACCTCGACGCCCGTCGGGTTGTTGTTGCCCGTCGAGTGGAACGCCCAGACATGGACGATGACGAGGCCCGCGATGACGAAGGGCAGCAGGTAGTGCAGCGAGAAGAACCGGTTGAGGGTCGGGTTGTCGACCGCCGGCCCGCCCAGCAGCAGGGTGTGGATCGGATCGCCGATGACCGGGATGGCGCCGAAGAGGCCGGTGATCACGGTCGCGCCCCAGAAGGACATCTGGCCCCAGGGCAGCACGTAGCCCATGAAGGCCGTGCCCATCATCATCAGGTAGATGAGCATCCCGATGATCCAGGTGATCTCGCGCGGGGCCTTGTACGAGCCGTAGTAGAGGCCGCGGAAGATGTGCATGTAGACGGCGACGAAGAACAGCGAGGCGCCGTTGGCGTGGATGTAGCGCAGCGCCCATCCGCCGTTCACGTCGCGCATGATGTGCTCGACCGAGGCGAAGGCCAGGCTGACGTGGGGGGTGTAGTGCATCACCAGGACGATGCCGGTGACGATCTGCAGGACGAGGCAGAAGACGAGGACGATGCCCCAGATCCACATCCAGTTCAGGTTCTTGGGCGTGGGGATCATCAGGGTGTCGTAGAGCAGGCCCACGACCGGCAGCCGGTCGTTCAGCCATTTCTCCGGCGCCGTCTTGGGCTCGTAGTGGTCGTGCGGGATGCCGCTCATGGTCTCCCTCTCCCTTCTCAGCCCAGCTGCAGGATGTTGTCGTCGACGAAGGCGGCCACGGGAACCGGCAGGTTCTGCGGCGCCGGGCCTTTGCGGATGCGGCCGGCGCTGTCGTAGTGCGAGCCGTGGCAGGGGCAGAACCAGCCGCCGAAATCGCCGGCGTCGCCGAGCGGCACGCAGCCGAGATGGGTGCAGACGCCCATCATCACCAGCCACTTGCCGTCCTCGGACAGGGCGCGGTTGGCGTCGGTCGCGGGCGAGTCAGCCGCGATGTTGGCGTTGCGGGCGATGGGGTCGACCAACTGATCGAGCGGGACCTCCTTCGCCATGTCGATGTTCTCGGGCGTGCGGTTGCGGATGAAGACCGGCTTGCCCAGGAATTTCACCGTGATCTGGGTGCCTTCGGGCACCGCGCTCACGTCGACCCGGATCGAGGCGAGGGCCTGCACGTCGGCGCTCGGGTTCATCTGATTGACGAGCGGCCAGATCGCCGCCCCCGCTGCCACCGCGCCCGCCGCCCCGGTCGCGACATAAAGAAAGTCGCGTCGGCTGGCGGAATGCTCTTCGACGTGAGCCAAGCCTCTTCTCCTCATCCGTAATGCCGCAAAAGCCTCGGCCTCGCGGTTTCCGTGATCCCCCGATGCGCTTGGTTTAGACATTTCATTCCGCGGGATCCAGCGGACTCTCGCGCGCGGGAGGCCTCGCGCGCGAGGCGGGTCAGGACCTGTGGTACGGAGAACCCGCAAGGATGGTCGCCGCCCGATAGAGCTGTTCGGCGAGCATCGCGCGGACCAGCATATGGGGCCAGACCATGCGCCCGAAGGAGAGCGCCTCGGGTCCTCTCAGCCGCGGGTCGAGCCCGTCCGCCCCGCCGATGAGAAAGGCGAGGTCGCGCAGGCCCGTGTCGGCGTCGGTCCGCAGCCTTGCGGCGAAGTCGGGAGAGGTCTGGAGGGCGCCACGTTCGTCGAGGGCGACGACCCGGGCGCCGCGGGGGATGGCGGCCTCGATCAGCGCCGCCTCGGCCGCCATGCCGCCGCCCTTGCGGTCCTCCACCTCGACCAGCCGCGCGGGGCCGAGCCCCAGCGCCCGTCCGGTCCGGTCGAAGCGCGTCAGGTAGTCGGCGACCAGCGCCGCCTCCGGGCCGCCCCGCGCGCGGCCGACCGCGATGATGTGGATGCGCATCGCGCCGCCCCGGTTCCGCCCCGCCCGCCCTGCGGGATCGCTCTCGTCCCGCCTAGCAGGGCGCGATACCTTGGTCGAGGGTCTCGCCCTTCTTCCCCGCCAGGGCGCGCAGGTCGATGCGGGTGGGCGGCATGTCGGGCAAGAGGTCGAACGCCGGTTGTCCCGAAACGATGAGGGGTCCCGACCCCTCGATCGACCGGGTTCGGCACAGCTTGAAGACGGGAACGATGATGGGCCGGCTCGGGTTCAGCCGCAGGCGCGCCAGGCGCGCGCCTTCCTGCAGAAAGCGCCTCATCTCGTCGTCCTGGGCCGCGCCCGGCGACAGCGTGACGCGGCTGCCGCCGCCGGGCAGCTCGACGGGAGGGCCGAGCGGAAGGAGGGGAAAGTTCTTCCGGACGCGGGTCCGGCCGGCATCGGTGACCAGCATCCGGAATGCGGCCGTCCCCGGCAGAAGCGCGATCCCTGGAGGCAGGTCGAGGGCGACTGTCGCGACGTCGTATTTCTGCGAGACCCCGCGGGCCTGCGGCCTGACGAGGATATTCGCAGCCACGGGAAAGCCGAGAGCGAAGGCGGCGAAAAACCCCGCGCTCGCAAGCGCCCCGGCCGATCGCCGACATGCGGCGACGCAGCCAGGGCGCGAGGGCGAGATCAGACTGTGTCGACGGGCCGCGGGGGGCGCGGCGTCTCGGGCGACCACATCTTCTCGAGTTGGTAGAAGTCGCGCACCTCCGGCCGGAAGACATGCACGATCACGTCGCCCGCGTCGATCAGCACCCAGTCGCCGAGCTCCTTGCCTTCCATGCGGGCCGAGACCCCCTCTTCCTTCAGCCGGTCCGCCAGCTTTTCGGAGATCGAGGCCACCTGTCGCGAGGACCGGCCCGAGGCGATCACGATATGATCGGCCATCTCGGACTTGCCGGCGAGGGGGATCGAGATGACGTCCTCCGCCTTGTCGTCGTCGAGCGAGGCGAGGATCGTCGCGAGGAGCGCGGCGGAACCGTCGCTCCGCCCCTCGATGCCGGCGAGAGCGGCGTTCGGGGCGTCAGCGGCAAACGCCGCCGGGTGATGCTGGGTCAGGTGAGGTCTCCTCCATGCGAGCGCGCCTTGGGGCCCGGCGCGGGGCTTGTCCCTAAGGTAGGCCGCACGAGGCCTTCCCTCAAGCTCTCGCAGGATGAACGCGGGGGCGTTTACAAATGTTTCATGCGCCGGCGATCATTTTCATGGGCGCCGAGGCTGAAAAGACACGGACGGCTGTCGCGGGCCGCCCGCGCGTTCTGCGGGTTTTCTTCCAACGCGCCCTTGGACCCTGCCGGAAGAAGACCGAAGCGGCCGGGTCAGGCGGCGACCAGCTTGCCCCGGACCAGCTTCTCGTAGTCCCCGGCGATCGCCTGGGTCAGCGCCCCCACCTCGAAGGTGTAGTCGCCGATCTGGCCGACGGGCGTGACCTCGGCCGCGGTGCCGGTCAGCCAGCACTGCTCGAAATCCGCCATCTCGCGCGGCTCGATGTGGCGCTCGATGACCCGGACCCCCCGCTCCTTCAGCATCTGGATCACGGTCTGGCGCGTGATGCCGTTGAGGAAGCAGTCGGGCTCGGGGGTGTGGACCTCGCCGCCCTTGACGAAGAAGACGTTCGCGCCCGTGGCCTCGGCCACATAGCCGCGATAGTCCATCATCAGCGCGTCCGAGCAGCCCTTAGCCTCGGCCGCGTGCTTGGACATGGTGCAGATCATGTAGAGCCCGGCGGCCTTGGCGGCCGAGGGGATGGTCTCCGGCGAAGGCCGCTTCCACTTGGAGATGTCGAGCTTGGCGCCCTTCATCTTGGCGTCGCCGTAATAGGCGCCCCATTCCCAGACCGCGATGGCCAGATGGACCGGGTTGCGCGCCGCGGCGACCCCCATGTCCTGGCCCGAGCCGCGGAAGATCACCGGCCGGACATAGGCGTCGGTGAAGCCGTTCTTGGCGAGGGTCGCGACCTTGGCCGCCTCGATCTCCTCGGCGGAATAGGGATGCGGGATGTCGAGCAGGTCGCAGGACTTCAGCAGCCGGTCGGTGTGCTCGCGGCTCTTGAAGATGGTCCCGCCATAGCACCGCTCGCCCTCGAACACCGAAGAGGCGTAGTGCAGAGCATGGGTCAGCACATGGACCTTGGCCTCGCGCCACGGCTTGAACTCGCCGTCGAACCAGATCCACCCGTCGCGATCGTCATAGGCGCCCGCCATGGCCGCTTCCTTTTCGTTCGTTGCGCGGCGACGTGCCGCTTGGGACATTTTCCGTCCCGAATTGCCCGGGCGGGGTAGCACTCGGGGCTTGGAATGTCAACGCTCCTGACATAAATTGCGCGCCAACAAGACAGGATGCGGCGATGGCCCAGGGTGGCTTCTCGATCAACCCGACCCGCAGCGAGTAGCTGCTGTTCCT
>CBDEVG010000012.1:0-6079 GCA_965243535.1 Amaricoccus sp. | reverse complement strand
AGATGGGCGGCGAGCTCCTCGCCGGAGGGGCCTTCCTCGGTCGGATCGGGGGGAAGCAGCAGCCGGGACTTCAGGTAGGCGAGCCAGGCGGCCATCACCAGGTAATCGGCGGCGAGTTCGATCCGGAGCCGCTTCGCTTCCTCGACGAAGGCGAGGTACTGTTCGGCCAGCCGCAGGATGGAGATCCGGCGCAGGTCGACCTTCTGCGCCCGGCCCAGCGTCAGCAGCAGGTCGAGCGGCCCCTCGAACCCGCCGAGCTCCACCACCAGCGCCTCGGCGGCGAGGCGGTCGGCGGTGGCGGCGGGGTCGAAGAAGTCTTCAGGCATTGGCCGCGCCGAGGCTTGCGAATTCGGCCTCCAGCGCGGCCGGGTCGCCCGAGCCCGAGCCTGGCCCCCGGCGCAGGGCGAGCGCCCGGTCCGCCCGGGCGGCGGCGCGGCCGGCGAGCCGCGGGGCGGCCTCCGCCGCCTCCGCCGCCTCGGCCGCCTCGCCGTTGCAGTGGAGCATCACGTCGACCCCGGCCGCGAGCGCCCGTTCCACCCGGGCGCCGAAGGGCCCGGTCAGGGCCTTCATCGACAGGTCGTCGGTCATCAGCAGCCCGTCGAAGCCGATCTCCTCGCGGATCGCGCGGACCATCGTGGGGGAGAGGGTGGCGGGGGCGTCCGGGTCCAGGGCTTCGAAGACCACATGGGCGGTCATCGCCATCGGCAGGTCGGCGAGCGCCGCGAAGGGGGCGAAGTCGCGGGCGAGATCCGCCCGGGAAGCCGACACCCGGGGCAGCTCGTGGTGGCTGTCGACCCGGGCGCGGCCATGGCCAGGGATGTGCTTCATCACCGGCAGGACGCCGCCCGCCATCAGTCCCTCGGCCACCGCCCGGCCGATGCGCGCGGTCTCGGCCGGATCGGCGCTGTAGGCGCGGTCGCGGATGACGCCGTGGGTGTCGGGCTGCACCAGGTCGAGCACCGGCGCGCAGTCCACGTCGACGCCCACCGCGGCGAGCTCGCCCGCGATCAGCTCGTAACGCAGGCGCATGGCCCGCTCGCGCAGGCCCTCGGGCAGGCGGGCGCAGTCGTCGAGGGCGGGGCGCCATTCGCGCCAGGCGGGCGCGCGCAGCCGGGCGACGCGGCCGCCCTCCTGGTCGATCAGGATGGGCGCGTCGCGGCCCACCGCGTCGCGCAGGTCCGCGGTCAGGCGGGAGAGCTGCGCCGGGGTCTCGACGTTGCGGCCGAAGAGAATGAAGCCCCAGGGGTTCGCCTCGCGCAGGAAGGCGCGTTCCGCCGACCCCAGCTCCGGCCCGCGGCACCCCAGAATGATCGCGCGGGGCATCAGTTGGCGGTGACGGGGATGCAGTCGACGTTGCGCGACCGCAGCGCCTCGCACATCTTCTGCGTCTGGGCCTGGTCGGCGAAGCCCGCCACCCGCAGCCGGTAGAACACCCGGGCGTTGGCGGTGGTGCGCTCGACGTAGAGGCTCTTGGAGGCGAGCAGGTCGCGGTTGGTCTGGGCGAGGATGTTCCAGGCCTGACGGGCGAGGGCCTCGCTGTCGAAGGCGCCGAGCTGGATCATCCGGCTGCCGGACTTGGCGGTGGCGACCTCGCGCGCGGGGGGCTTCGACGCGGGCTTCGCCGCCTCGGGGGCGGGCTTGGCGGCGGGCTTCGGCGCGGCCTCGGGGGTCTTGGCGACGGCCGGGGCGACCGCGGGGGCGGGGGTCGTCTCGGGCGCGGCGGCGCGGGCGAGCACCAGGTTCGCCGGGCGGCGCATCGGCGCGGGGCCGGCGGCGACGGCGGCCGCCGCGGCCTGGGCGGCGGGATCGGGGGCCAGCGCCTCGTCCAGAACGGCGGCGGAGGAGGCGGGATCGACGGCCGTCACCGCGGCGGGCGCCTCGATCAGCGCGACCTCCGTCCCCTCGACGTCGTCGGCGGGCGGCATGGGCAGGTCCTCGCCCGCGGCGAGGGCGTCGGCGGCCAGCACGGGGGGCGCGGCGATGACGAGCTCGCCCTGGGGCGCGTCCTCCTCGGCGAGGGAGGCCGGTTCGGCGGCGGCGACGCGGGCGTGGGGCTGGGGCGCGGCGGGATCAGGGCGGCCGGCGAGCACCTGGTTGACCTCGAGCCCCTGGTGAGCGGCCTGCAAACCGCCCGGCTCGGCGGGCTGGACCCGGGCCGGGCCTTCCATGGCGCGGATGATCGGCACCTCGGCGGCGTCGCGGGTGCCCAGGCGATAGGCCCAGAGCCCCATCGCCCCCACCATGGCGAGGAAGACCGCGGCGCCCGCAAGCCTGCGCGCGCGTCCCGGAATCAGGCGGCCGTCATCGGACGCGGCAAAGTCGTACTCGCCGCCGTAAAGCTGGGTCATGGTCGTCTTGCCTGTTTTGACACACCATAGCTAGTATGTGCCGCTGCTCCAACCCCGAAATCTTAACGGACGCTTGGCGCGCCTCGCCCTCGGGATCGCCGCAGGATAGCAGGCCCGGCCAGGAAGACAACCGCACTGTGCGACGCGTCCTGCGCCTGACGGACGCCCGGCGGGGGCTCGGCGCTCCGCGCCCTGGCCCGCCTTGCCAAGGCCCCCGTTCGCGCCCATGCTCCGGCCCAAGGGGAGGACGCCGCCGATGAACGAGCTGCAGCCAGGCTCCGAGGAGGAGCTCGCCGAGCTGGTCCGCGACGCCGCCGCCGGCGGCGGGCGCCTCGCCCTGCGGGGCGGAGGAACGCGCGGAGCGGAGGCGGCCGAAGGGGCCGTGCGGCTGTCGACCCGGGGCCTGCGCGGGATCACCCTCTATGAGCCCGGGGCGCTCACCCTGGTGGCGCGCGCCGGCACGCCCCTGGCCGAGGTGGAGGCGGCGCTGGAGGGGGAAGGCCAGATGCTGGCCTTCGAGCCCTGGGACGCGCGTCCGCTCCTCGGCTCGAACGGAACGCCGACCGTGGGCGGCATGGCGGCGACCAACGCCTCCGGCCCGCGCCGGCTCCAGGCGGGGGCCTGCCGCGACGGCATGATCGGCCTGCGCTTCGTCGACGGGACCGGGGCGGTGGTCAAGAATGGCGGGCGGGTGATGAAGAACGTCACCGGCCTCGACCTCGTCAAGCTGCTGGCGGGGAGCCGCGGCCAGCTCGGGGCGCTGACGGAGGTGGCGTTCAAGGTCGTGCCTGCGCCCGAGGCGCGGGCGACCCTGGTCTGGGAAGGGCTCGGCCTCGGGACGGCCGTCGAGCTGATGACCGCCGCGACCGGCACCCCCTATGAGGTGAGCGGCGCGGCGCATCTGCCGGCGGGGGCGGATCCGGCGCGGACCCTCCTGCGACTGGAGGGCTTCGTCGGATCGGTCGCCCATCGCGCCCGGGCCCTGGCGGCGGCGCTCGCCCGGTTCGGCCCGCCGGCGACGGAGGAGGGGCCCGGGCCCTGGGCCGCGATCCGCGACGCCGCGCCGCTGGCCGGCCGCGAGGGCGCGGTCTGGCGGATCTCGGTGCGCCCGACCGACGCGCCCCGGGTCGCCGCCGCCCTGCCGGAGGCGGATCTGGCGATCGACTGGGCGGGCGGCCTGGTCTGGGCCCTGGCGCCCGAGGCGATCGATTTGCGCGGCCGGCTCGCCGCGGTGCCGGGCCATGCGACGCTGGTGCGCGGCTCGCCTTCAGCGCGGGCGGCCTGGGGCGTCGCGCCCCCCGAGCCGCCGGCGGTCGCGATGCTCTCGGCGGGGCTGCAGGCGAAGTTCGACCCGGCGGGCGTCTTCGGCGGGAACGGGTGAGGGCGAGATGGCGGTTTCCGGAATGATCGAGGCCTTGTCGACGCAGGCGCCGCGCGCGCCCACCGGTCCGCGCGGGGGCGTGGCTCCTGGGCGCGGGGAGCGGCCGGCGGGCGAGGCCGGGCCTGTCGGAGCACGGCAGGACGAGGGCGTCGCCTTGCGGACCGCGATCCGGGTCCGATGGGCGGCCGTCGGGCGTCCTGCGTTCCAGGGGGACGGTCGGTCCCTGCGCCGGACGGCGGCCTGAGATGCAGACGAATTTCTCGCCCGAGCGGCTGCGCGACCCGGAGATCGCCCGGTCGAACCAGATCCTGCGGACCTGCGTCCATTGCGGCTTCTGCACCGCCACCTGTCCCACCTACCAGGTGCTGGGCGACGAGCTCGACAGTCCGCGCGGGCGCATCTACCTCATCAAGGACATGCTGGAGGCGGACCGCCCCGCCGACGCGGAGACCGCGAAGCATGTGGATCGCTGCCTCTCCTGCCTCGCCTGCATGACGACCTGCCCCTCGGGCGTGCATTACATGCACCTCATCGACCACGCCCGCGCCCATGTGGAGCGGACCTTCCGCCGGCCCCCGGCCGAGCGGGCGCTGCGCTGGCTGCTGGCGAAGATGCTGCCCTATCCGGGCCGGTTCCGGCTGGCGCTGCGGGGGGCGCGGCTGGTCCGGCCGCTGGCGGCCTGGATGCCGGACGCGCGGCTGCGGGCCATGCTGGAGATGGCGCCCGACCGGGTGGAGCCGGCGGGGCCGCTCGACCGGCCCCAGGTCCTGCCCGCGGAGGGGCCGCGGCGGATGCGGGTGGCGCTGCTGACCGGCTGCGCGCAGAAGGCGCTCGACGGGGAGATCAACGCCGCGACCGTGCGGCTCTTGCGCCGGCACGGCTGCGAGGTGGTGATCGCCGAGGGCATGGGCTGCTGCGGGGCGCTGACCCATCACATGGGCCGCACGGCGGAGAGCCATGCGGCGGCGGCGGCGAACATCCGGGCCTGGATGCGCGAGGCGCGGGGGGCGGGGCTCGACGCGGTGGTGGTGAACGCCTCGGGCTGCGGCACCACCGTGAAGGACTACGGCCACATGTTCGAGGGCGATCCCCTGGCCGGGGACGCGGCGACCGTGGCCGGGCTCGCCCGCGACCTGACGGAGGTGATGGCGCAGCTCGGCCTTCGTCCGGCGGAGGCGCCGCCGCTCCGGGTCGCCTATCACGCGGCCTGCTCCCTCCAGCACGGGCAGCGGATCCGCGCCGAGCCCAAGGCGCTGCTCAAGGCCGCGGGGTTCGAGGTGGTGGAGCCGCGCGACGCGCATCTGTGCTGCGGCTCGGCGGGCACCTACAACCTGCTCCAGCCGGAGCTGTCGGCCGAGCTGCGCCGGCGCAAGGTCGCGACCCTGGCGGCGCTGGAGCCGCAGGTGGTGACGGCGGGCAACATCGGCTGCCTGATGCAGATCGGATCGCGCGCGGGCGCGCCGGCGGTGCACATCGCCCAGCTGCTCGACTGGGCGACCGGGGGCCCGAAGCCGGCGGCGCTGGGGTGAGGCGGGCCGCGGCGCTGGCGCTCGCCGCGCTCGCCGCCCTGGCGGGACCGGCGGGGGCGGAGCGCCGGCTGCTCGCGGCCTCCGAGGCGGCGGGCTATCACGCGGTCGGCCGGCTCAACGCCGCCGGGACGCGGTTCTGCACCGCGACGCTGGTCGGCCCGCGCGAGGTCCTGACCGCGGGCCATTGCCTGTTCAACCCGCGGACCGGCCGGCGCACGGCGCTGAGCGAGCTGCGCTTCGTGCCCGGCCTGCGGCGGGACGAGAACCAAGGGGTCTTCGGCGTGATCGCGGCCGTCCTGCCGCCGGGCTTCACCCTGGCGGCGGGTCCGCCGGGGCAGGAGGATCTGCGGCGGGACATCGCCTTGCTGCGGCTCGACGCGACGCCTTCCGTCGCGCCGATCCCGATCGGGCCCCTGGCGTCGGCGCCGCCGCGGATCGTCTCCTACAACTTCCTGAAGTCGCAGGCGCCCTCGATCGAGGAGACCTGCCCGGCGCTCGCCCGCATCGACGAGGTGCTCACCCTGGGCTGCGCCGCGGCGAGCGGGGTGTCGGGGGCGCCGGTCCTGTCGGGGGAGGGGGGCGCGGCCCATGTGGCGGCGGTGGTGTCGGCCATGGGACGGCTGCCGGACGGGGGCGAGTTCGCGCTCGGGGTGATGGCGGGCCCCTGGATCGGGACCCTGCGCGCCGAGCTCGACCGGGAAGGGGCGAATCCGACTCCGGCCCCTTGAGCCGCGATTCCTTGAGTCCGGGCCCCTTGAACCGCGGGGACGGTCTTCCCAGATTTCGGCCGTCCGGAGCCGCCGAGCGGGCCGGACGCGCCA
>CBDEVG010000011.1:0-10540 GCA_965243535.1 Amaricoccus sp. | reverse complement strand
GGCGGCATGAGGTCCGCCACGAAGGCGCGGAAGGGCTCCATGCTCACGTTGACCGACGCGTCGAGCACCCAGAGCAGGCCCGCCGCCATCCAGAGCGCGGAGGAATTCGGCATGGCCACAAGCGCCGCGCTCGCCAGCACGGCGCCCGCGAGGAAATACGGCCGGCGCCGGCCCAGCCGCGGCAGCCAGGTGCGGTCGCTGTAGTAGCCGATGATCGGCTGCACGATCAGGCCCGTGAGCGGCGCGGCCAGCCAGAGAATCGGGATGTCGCTCTCGGCGGCGCCCAGGAACTCGTAAATGGCGCTCATGTTCGCCATCTGCAGGCCCCAGCCGAACTGGATGCCGAAGAAGCCGAAGCTCATGTTCCAGATCGCGGGCAGGGACAGGGGACGCAGGGGTTTCATGCGGGGCGGGCGCGGGCCTCAGTGGGACGCCGGGGGTTCGCTGTAATCGCGCAGGGGACGGTCGCCGGTGCGGTCGTAGAGTTTGATCCAGTGGCGCAGGCGGGCGGTGGCTTCGCCCGAGAGCGACGCGAGCTCGGCCGTGGTGAAGCGCCACTGCCAGTTGCCCTCGCCGGTACCGGGCCGGTTCAGAGTGGCCGAGGCGGGGAGGTCGAGCAAGTCCTGCATGGGCACGACGGCCAGGCGCGACGGCGTGGCGAGCAGGGCGCGGATCACGGGCCAGGCCGAACGGGAGCCGCCGAGCAGGTAATAGTCGTCGACCAGCGCGACCAGGTCAGGGGCCAGCGACTCGAGCCAGCCGCGGGTCGTGATGTTGTCGTGCGTGCCGGTGTAGGCGACGCTGTCGCGCGGGTAGAAGTGCGGCAGGTTGACGTTGTTGGCATCGTGGCCGTAGGCGAACTGCAGGACCTTCATGCCCGGCAGGCCGGCGCGGCGGCGGAGCTCGACGACGTCGGGCCCGATATAGCCGAGGTCCTCGGCGATGATGCGCGCCGCGGGCAGGGCGGCGCGGACGGCTTGGAAGAAGGGCAGGCCCGGGCCCCGGCACCAGCGGCCGGAGCGCGCGTCCGGGGCGCCGGCGGGGATTTCCCAGTAGGTGTCGAAGCCGCGGAAGTGGTCGAGGCGGATGATGTCGTAGAGCGCGAAGGCCGCGCGCAGGCGGTCGATCCACCAGGCATAGCCGGTGCGCGCGAGGTGGTCCCAGTCGTAGAGCGGGTTGCCCCAAAGCTGGCCGAAGGCGGAGAAATAATCGGGCGGCACGCCCGCCACGGCCAGCGGTTGGCCGTGGGCGTCGAGGCGGAAGACCGCGCGGTTCTGCCAGGTGTCGGCGCTGTCGAGGGCGACGAAGATCGGCACGTCGCCGATGATGCCGACCCCGCGCTCGGCCGCGTAGCCGCGCAGGCGCTCCCATTGGCCGAAGAACACGTACTGGTAGAAGATCTGGCGCTCGGCTTCGCGGCGGACGGAAGCGGGCGCGGCGGACGGCAGGGCGCCGGTCCATTGCCGGAATTCCTCCGGCCAGGTGGTCCAGGCGCGGCCGCCGCAATGGGCCTTCAGCGCCATGAAGGCCGCGAAGGGCTCGAGCCAGCCGGCATGGGTGGCGCGAAAATCGCGCAGCGCACCGCCGGCCCCCAGGCGCTCGGCGCCGGCGGCGGCGAAGCGGTCGGCGGCGCGGGCGAGGACGGGCCAGAAGCGTTCGTAGAGCCGGCCGTAGTCGGCGCGGTCGGCGGGCAACTCGCGCAGCGGGGCGAGGTCGGCGCCCTCCAGCAGGCCCGCGGCCTGGAGTTCGCCGAGGTCGATGAAGTACGGGTTGCCCGCGCGCCCGGAGAAGAGCTGGTAGGGCGAATCGCCGTAGCCGGTCGGCCCGATCGGGCAGATCTGCCAGTGGCGGACGCGGGCCTCGGCGAGGAAATCGACGAAGGCGCGCGCGCCCGGGCCGAGATTGCCGACGCCGTAGGCGCCCGGCAGGGACGTCACGTGGGCCAGGACGCCGGCGGTGCGGGAGGTGAGCCAGGTGGCGGCGGACGCTTCCATGGGCGGGAGACCGAAAAGAGGCGGCCGCCGGCCGGAGGGACCGGCGGCCGCGGGAGGAACGGGGCGGGACGGCTCAGAACTTGTACGAGGCGCCGACGGAGTAGGAGGCGCCGTACTTCTGGTAGTCCTGGATGTAGCGCGTGTCGGCACCGGAGGTGGCGACGAGCGGCTCGTCGGTCAGGTTGTAGGCCTGGCCGATGAGGGTGAGCCCCTTCAGGAAACTGCGCTTCGGGAAGGCGTAGCTGATCTGCGCGTCGTAGACGGTTTCCGGCTGGAGGTTGCGGTAGACCGCGCCGCGCGGGCCGAAGGTCGCGATGTCGCCGCGGTATTCGGAGCGGTAGCGGCCGCTGAAGCGGATGGAGAAGCCGCCGCGCTCGTAGTAGACCGTGCCGCTGCGCACCTGGTCGGACAGGCCGACGAGCGGCACGGCCGGGTTGCCGAGGTCGGGCTGGATCGAGCTCTTGAAGAACGACGCGCTCGTGATGAGGCCGAAGCCCTTGAGCATCGGGCTGAACTTCTCGCCGGCGAGGGAGAGCGTGAGTTCGAGACCGCGGACGTAGCCGCCCTGGCCGTTGGCCGGCACCTCGTTGTAGCCCTGGAAAATCGCGGGCGTGCCGGTGACGCCCGACGGGTAGCCGGTGAAGCTCACGAGGGTCTTCTGCGTGTAGGTGTACGAGACCAGCTGCTTGTCGAAGGCGGCGACGGACCAGTAGCCCTTGCCGTCCTTGAAGTAGTGCTCGAAGGACAGGTCGACGGAGTTGGCGCGCCAGGGCTCGAGCTTCGGGTTGCCGCCGCGGGCGGACCAGGGGCTGTTGAGCGGGTCGGTCGAGCCGAGCTTGCTGGAATCGAAGCCGAAGTTGTTGCCCGCGCGCATGTCGTTCATCGGCTGGCGGGCGAGCTGGCGGGCGACGGCCAGGCGGATGACCTGCTGCTCGTTGAGCTGGAAGTTCAGCGTCAGCGTCGGGACGAAGTCCGTGTAGCTGTGCTTCGCGTTGACCGGCACCGTCAGGTTGCCGTTGGCATTGGAGATCGAGGTGCCGGAGCTCTTCTGCGTCGTGTGGACGGCCTGGGCGCCGAGGGTGCCGCGGACGGGGATGGTCCCGAGCTTGTGCTCGAAGTCGACCTTGGCGTAACCGGTCCAGACGTCCTCGGTGACGTCGAAATTGTCCGCGCGGCGCGCCGGGTCGTTGTTGGCGATCTTGTCGTAGAAGCCGCTGTTGTAGAGCGCGAGCGGGTCGTAGCTGTACATCTTGCCCATGCCGATGAAGCTCAGGTCGGTCAGGCCGACGGAGGCCGGCATCGGGGCGCTGGCCGCGCCGTTCTTCAGCTGGAGGAAGTAGCCTTCCATGCCGTTCGGGCCGGACTCGGTCTCGCTCTTGGTGCGGGCGTTGTAAACGACGCCGCCGCTGAGCCGGCGGAGAAAGCCGTCGTACGGACGCTCGACGCCGAAGCGGGCCTGGCCGATCTCGTCCTCGGCGCGCGGGCCCTTGACGAAGCCGTTCTGGCCGTAGGGGCGGTCCGCGGACATGCCCCAGCCCTGCGGCATGCCGAGGCGCATGAGGCTGCCGTTGGAGTAGTCGAGCGCGTGGCCGAAGACCGCGCCGGCGCTGCCGTCGGGCGAGAGGCGGTAGGTGATGGTGTCGGGCGTGCCGACGCCGTTGACGCCGTAGCCGGAGTAGGTCTCGAGGACGAAGTCGGTGCGCTTGACGTGCGAGTAGCTGAGATCGAGCTCGGCCTGCCAGCCGCGCTCGTCGCCGACCTTGAGGTTCCAGCCGCCGGAGAACAGGTTGTCGTCGCGCTGCACGAAGTCGTTGCGCACGACGCCGAAGAAATTGTTCAGCGTGGCCTGGGTGATGAGGCCGTTGACGACGGTGTAGCCGGGGGCGAGGGACGTGTAGGTGCCCCAGTTCGGGCTGAGCGGCATCTCGATGCCGCGGAGCAGCTGGGTCTCCTTGAACTTCGAGTAGAAGAGATCGACGGTCGAGTGGATGCGGTCGTTGGGCCGGAACTCGAGGGTCGCCATCGTGCCGTTGCGCTTGATCTCGCTGGTGCGGACGAAGGGCTTGGCGCCGCCGAGGAGCGAGGCGCCGCCGAAGCTGCCGTCGTAGCCCCAGGCGTTGAACTGCTCGCCCTGGCCGGGCCGGTTGGAGAGGGAGACGCCGATCGCGACGCCGACCTTGCCGTCATCGAACTGGTCGATGTACGAGAACGTGCCGCGGCTGCCGCCGCGCTTGGCCCCGGCGTTGCGCGGGTCCATCGCGGTCCATTCGTAGAAAGCGTTGGCCGCCACCTTGCGGCCGCCGACGTTGAGCGGGCGGATGGTCTGGAGGTCCACCGTGCCGGCCAGGCCCTGGCCGATGAGCGAGGCCTCGGTGGTCTTGTAGACGACGACGCTGCTGAGCAGCTCGGCCGGGTACTGGTCGAACTCGACCGCGCGGCCCGAGCCGGTGCTGACCTGCTGGCGGCCGTTGAGGAGGCCGGTGCTGAAATCGCCGTTCATGCCGCGGATCACGATGGCCTGGGCGCGGCCGTTGAGGCGCTGCGTCGTGAGGCCGGAGAGGCGGGTGAGGGAGTCGGCGATGGAAATGTCGGGCAGCTTGCCGATGTCCTCGGCCGCGATGACCTCGGTGATGACCGGCGAGGCCTGCTTCTTTTCCGCCGCGGCGGCGAGGCTGCCGGCGAAGCCGGCGGTGATCTCGAAGGTCTCGAGCTTGTAGATCTTCTCCTGGCCGCTCTTCGCCGGGTCGGCGGCGGAATCGGGGGACTGGGCGTGGGCCGGGAGGGCGGCCTGCGCCAGGAGCAGGCCGAGGGCCAGACCGCGGGTGAGGCGGCGGCCGGGTTGGGCAGGGAGTGCCGTTGTGTGCATGGCAGGGTGGGGGTGTGAGGTAAGGGGTCCCGGGGGAGGCCGGGCCCGCCGACGCGGGGGAGCGCCGGCGGGGTGATGACCCACTATCCGGGAAACCGCCGCGCCGCACCACCGGCAAAGGGCGCAAAAAACCGCGATGGGCCGGAAAAGTCTTAGGTCAAATCCACCGGCCCCCGCCGCCCGCCGGCGGCTTTCCGGCCGGGCGAGATCTCCGTGCCCCGAGTGAGAATTACGCCAAAAGGAGCAAAACGACGACGCCCGCCCGGCCGCAACCGCAGCCGGCGCCGATCCAGGTTTTGCGCCCGCCCACCTAAGATTTCTCCGGGCCATGCAAGTCTTGTCCCGGTCGGCCGGTTTGACCGGCCCGCCGCCGCGGCCGCACGCTGGCGGCACCCCGATGACCCCGTTCCGCCCTCTCCTGCCGGCCGGCCTGCTGGCCCTGGTCGCCGCCGCGGCCGAGCCCCTCGCCCTCCCGCCACCCACGCATCCGGGCGCGGGCCAGACCTTCTATTTCGTCCTCACCGACCGCTTCGCCAACGGCAATCCGGCCAACGACACCGGCGGCCTGGCCGGCGGGCCCGAGGAGCACGGCTTCGATCCGGCGCGCGTCGGCTACTTCCACGGCGGCGACTTCGCCGGCCTGACCGCCCGGCTCGACCTGCTCCGCGACCTCGGCGTCACGGCGGTCTGGGTGACCCCGCCGTTCCGCAACAAGCCGGTCCAGAGCGGCTCCGCCGCGTACCACGGGTACTGGGTCACGGACTTCCTCCACGTCGACCCGCACCTCGGCACCGACGCGGAGTTCCGGGCCTTCGTCGACGCCGCCCACGCGCGCGGGCTGAAGGTCTTCATCGACATCATCGTCAATCACACGGCCGACGTCATTCATTTCCCCGCTTATCGTCACGCTTACCGGGACGCGGCGACGTTTCCGCTGCGCGACGCGGCCGGCCGGCCGCTGGCCGAACGCGCCCTGGCCTGGAACGGGCTCGGCGAGCCCGCGCGGCCGGAGCTGTCCGCGGCAACCAGCTTCGCGTACCCGCCGCTCCTGCCCCCGGCGGAACGCGGGATAAAGCACCCCGCGTGGCTCAACGACGTCACCCTCTACCACAACCGCGGCAACTCGACGTTCCGCGACGAGAGTTCGCTGCTCGGCGATTTCGGCGGGCTCGACGATCTCATGACCGAGCACCCGCGGGTCGTGCAGGGCTTCATCGACGTTTACGCCGCCTGGATCCGCGACTACGGGATCGACGGCTACCGCATCGACACGATGCGCCACGTGAACGGCGAGTTCTGGCAGGCCTTCTCGCCCGCGATCCGCGCGGCGGCCCGCGCGGCCGGCCGGCCGGCGTTTTTGCAGTTCGGCGAGGTGGCCAACGAGACGCAGGACGTCGAGCTGCTCAGCGAGTTCTCCACCGCGCTGACCGTCGACACCACGCTCGACTTCGGCTTTTTCATCGGGGCCCGCCGCTGGGTCTCGCAGGGCGGTCCCTCCGCCGCGCTGCGCGCGCTGTTCGAGCGCGACGACCTGTACCTCGACCACGACGGCAACGCCCAGGCCGGGCCGACCTTCCTCGGGAACCACGACGCCGGACGCTTCGCGTATTTCCTCCAGCAGGACAATCCCGGCGCCGCCCCGGCGCAGCTCGCCGACCTCGTGAAACTCGGCCACGGCCTGCTGTTCCTCGTCCGCGGCCAGCCCGTTCTCTACTACGGCGACGAATTCGGCCTGGTCGGCCGCGGCGGCAACGACATGCAGGCGCGCGAGGACCTGTTTCCCGCCCAGGCGCCGGATTTCCGCGCGGCCCCGCTGCTCGGCACCGCGCGCACGGGCGCCGACGACAAGATCGATCCCGCGCACCCGTTCTACCGTTTCTTCGCGGCACTCGCCCGGCTGCGGGCGGACCACGCCGCGCTGCGCACCGGCGCCATGCTGCTCCGCGAAAGCGGTCACCCCGAGGTCTTCGCCTTCGCGCGGGTCGAACGCGGCGAGCGGGTCGAGTATCTCGTCGCGCTGAACAATGCCCGCGCCAAGACCCTCCGCGCCGACCTTGCCACGGCGCAGCCGGCCGGCGCGACGTTCCGGCTGCTGTTCGATTCGCGCACCGGCGCCGCCGGCGAGGCCCGTCTCGTGGCCGACGCCGCCGGCCGCGTGGCCGTCGAACTGGCGCCGCTGCAGTTCTCCGTCTGGCGCGCCGAGGCGCCGCTCGCCGCCGGGCCGGCCCCGGCCATCACCGTCGTCACGCCCGCTCCGGGCGCCACCCTGGCCTTTGCCGCCCACGAGCAGGACGGCCATCGGATCGTCGCCCGCCGGGAGATCCGCGCGGAGGTCGCCGGCGGCGACGGCGTGGCCGAGGTGACCTTCGCGCTGCGGCGCTCGTCGCGGCCGGACCAGCTCGACTACCTCGGCACGGACGACGCGCCGCCCTACCGGGTGTTCTGGAGTCCGCCGGCCGATCTCGCGCCCGGCGAGGAACTCGCCTTTGTCGCCACGGTTTCCGACCTGCGCGGCCACACGGCGACGGCGCAGGCCGGGGGAATTCGCGTTGGGCCGGCCGCCTTTCCCTTCGGCATCGCCGGCAGCACCACGCCCGCATTCACCCGCCATCCCCCGGGGAAGGCCGGGTTGGACGGGCGTGGACCGGTTGCCCTGAGCGCGGCCGCGACCGGCACCGGGCCGCTCGACTACCAGTGGCTCCGGAACGGCTCAGTCATCCCGGGAGCGACGGCGGACACGCTGACGGTGACGACTCCCGGCCGCTACGCCGTGCTCGTGCGCAATCGCGCCGGCACGGCGGTGAGCGCCGCGACCGAGGTGACGGCGGACCGCTGAATTGGCCGGGGCGGGGGCGCCCCGGCTCCAGGAGCGGTCAGGGCGTCGGCTCGGTCTTGCCCTTCACGTAGGCGCGGGCCTTGGCGGAGAGATCGGCCACGACGTCGGCGTAACGCGGGTCGGCCACGAGGTTCTTCAGTTCGTGCGGGTCGTTGACCGGGTCGGTCAGGAAGGCGCCCGCGCCCGGGCCGAAGAATTCGGCGTAGCGCCAGCGCTCGGTGCGCACGACGACGCCGGTGAGACCGCGGTTGCGCTCGTTCCAAACGGTGTAGGCGGGGTGATCCCACGGCGCGTCGGGCCGGGCCAGCAACGGCGCGAGGCTCCGGCCCTCGAGGCCCGGCGCCGCGGGCAGGCCGCTGAGCTCGACCAGCGTCGGGTAAATGTCCAGCAGCTCGACCACGCGCGACGAGGGCCGGCCGTTGCCGGCGGCGCGCGGGTCGACGATGATGAAAGGCACGCGCGTGCCCTGCTCCCAGAGCGAGCCGGCCTTGGACCATTTGCCCTTTTCGCCGAGCTGGTAGCCGTGGTCGCTCCAGAGCACGATGAGGGTGCGGTCCCGCAGGCCGGCCTCGTCGAGCGCCGCCAGAACGCGGCCGACATTGTCGTCGGTGTACGACGTGCAGGCCAGGTAGGCGCGGATCATCTCGCGCGCCTCGGCCGGCGTCGCGTCGCGGTTGATGAAGAGGTCGGCGTTGATCGCGCGGATCGACGCCGCGGGGAAACCGGCGGGCACGACCGGGCGGGCGGCAAAGTCCGGCGGCAGCTCGATTTTGGCCGGATCGTAGAGATCGAAGAAGCGCTTCGGCGCCACGAGCGGCGTGTGCGGCTTCTCCGGGCCGAAGCCGAGGAAGAACGGACCGTCGCCGGGCTGGTGCGCGCGCAGGAAGGCGATGGCGCGCTCGGTCGCGCGGGAGTCGCCGAGTTGCGCGGACTCGGCCGGGTCGGCGACGGCCTTCACATAGTCGGAGCTTGCGGCGCGGGCGATGTCGGCGGCCAGCATGCGGGCGAGGCGCTCCTTTTCCTCGGCGGCGGAGATCGGCGTGGTGGCGAAGAGATTCGCCGGCTTCGGATCGCGGAATTGGCTCTCGACGCCGCCGACGGACCAGGCGGCGGCGTCATCGACGACGTCGCCGTGGAAGATCTTGCCGGCGCGAACGGTCGTGTAGCCGTGTTGGCGGAAGTACTTCGGCAGGCTGACCCAGTCCGGGTACCAGACGGTGAAATTGTCGCGGTTGCCGTACAGCTCGGTCGTCACCGGCGAGCGGCCGGTGAGAATCGACGCGCGCGACGGATTGCAGAGCGGATACTGGCAGTAGGCGCGGTCGAACCGCACGCCTTGGGCGGCGAGGCGGTCGATGTTCGGGGTCAGCGCCCGGGCCGAGCCGTAGGCGCCGACCTCGGTGCGGAGATCGTCGATCGAGATGAAGAGGACGTTCATCGGCGTTTCGGCGCGGGCGCAGACCGCGGCGAAGCCGAGCACGAGGGCGGGGAGCAGGCGGGGCATGGGGAGGACCGAAAAAGTCGCCGTGCCGGCCGCAGCGCGGCAAGGGTGGGCGATTCGGTCAGTTGGACTGCGCGGCGGCGGCGGCGCGGTCGAGGGCGTCCAACTGCGCGCGGGAGGCGGCGAGTTCGGCCGCAATGTGCCCGCGCATCGTGTCGTCCCAGGATTTCGCCGCCGCGTGGCTCGCGCGATCCTCGAGCCAGGCGATGCGCGCGTGCAGGCGCTCGCGTTCCTCGGCGGCCGGGGCCGGGCGCAGGGTCAGCCACGTGATCACGACGATCAGCAGGGCGATGAAGGCAACGGCGAGAAGGGCGAGCGCTTCGGGCATGCGTGGGCGGCGAAGGCCCCGAAACTCGCCCGGATCGCGCTCCGCCGCAAGGGATCCGCCGGCAGCCAAGCCGGAATGAAGCGGCGGCCCGCGGACGCATTAGGCCGGACCGTTCAGAGGTCGAGCCCGAGCGGTTCGGCAAAGTCCAGCGGCTCCCAGCCCTGCTTCACCCAGAAGGCCCGGCCCGCGGCGTTGTCGCGCGCCACCAGGATCAGGACCCGCGCGATACCCGCCGCGCGCAGGCCGGCGACGGCCCGGGCGGCCAGCTCCCGGCCGATGCCGTGTCCGCGGGCGCTCCCGGCCACGGCCAGGTGGTAAAGCAGGCCGCGCCGACCATCGTGCCCGGCCAGGACGGCGCCCACCAAGCCCGTGTCGTCGCAGGCCACCTGGCTCAGGCCGGGATTGCGCGCGAGAAAGCGCGCGAGGTCCGCCGGGCTGTCGCCCTCCGCCAGTTCGACTCCGTCCGCCTGCGCCCACAAGGCGCGGGCCGCGGGCAGGTCGGCGGACTCCAACGGACGATAGACGATGGGACCGGGCATGACCGGAGGCTGGCCGCGCGGCGCTCAGCCCGCAAGCGGCGGCGTGGCCGCGCCCGTCGCGCGGCGCCGGAACCGCAGGGCGACCTGGACGAGCAAAATCAGCGCCGGCACCTCGATCAGCGGTCCGACCACGGCGGCGAAGGCGACGTCCGAGTGGAGCCCGAAGACCCCGATGGCCACGGCGATGGCCAGCTCGAAGTTGTTGCCCGCCGACGTGAACGCCAGCGTCGTGGCGCGCGGGTAATCGGCCCCGAGTTTCTTCGCCATGAAGTAGCTCGCGAAGAACATCACCGCGAAGTAGATCGCCAGCGGCAGCGCGATGCGCAGCACGTCGAGCGGGAGCCGGACGATGGATTCGCCCTTGAAGGTGAACATCATCACGATCGTGAAGAGCAGCGCGCCGAGCGTCAGCGGCGAGATCCGCGGCAGGTAGGTTTCCTCGTACCAGCGTTCGCCCTTCCACCGCACCAGGACGA
>CBDEVG010000010.1:0-6734 GCA_965243535.1 Amaricoccus sp. | reverse complement strand
CCAGCTGACCAGCGCCGGCACCACGACGGCGCCGGCGACCAACGCGCTCAACGGCACGCCGAACGCGGCGGCCGGGGACCGGTTCGCCTCGACGATCGAGGGCGTGGTCGGCGGCGCGGGCAACGACTTCCTGGTCGGCTTCGACGGATCGCAGACCTTCGTCACCGGCGCGGGGAACGACCAGCTCCAGGGCGGCAACGACGCGGACACGCTGATCGGCACCGCCGGGACCAATTCGCTGGTGGGCCAGGCCGGCGGCGACACGCTGATCGGCATGGGCGGAACCAACACGATGTCGGGGGACTCGACCGGCAACCCGCTCGCGACCGACAGCTACGTCTGCCTCGGCGGGCTCAGCTACATCTCCAACGCCCAGTTCGCCACCTCGGGCGGCAGCCCGATCTGGGTCGACGCGCTCTACGTCCGCGCCGGTACCGCCTTCAGCCTGGCCACCTCTTCCTCCTTCACCGGGACCTCGGAATGGTACCTGCGCGGGCTGAACAGCCAGGCGGAGAACTGGGTCAGGCTCGGGGTCCTCAACGACACCACGGTCACGACGGACAACGCGACCGCCAGCTCGCTGGCGAACCTCGTCCTCGCGCGAACGCTGGTCGCGAACCCGGCGAATTACGACGACTATCTGCTCGGCTGACGGTCGCGGTCCCAGACCCCACCCGGTGACAGCCATGTCGCACAGCGCCCAGCCGAATGTGCTGACCGAGGCCGTACGCAGGTGCCGCGGCACCTTCGGCACGCTGGCCCTGTTCAGCTGCTGCATGAACCTGCTCATCCTCGCGGGCCCGCTCTACATGCTCCAGGTCTACGACCGGGTGCTGTCGAGCGGCCGCGTCGAGACGCTGATCATGCTCACCATCCTGCTCGCCGCGGCCCTGATGACCTGGGCCGCGCTCGAGAGCCTGCGCACGGCGGTCACGGTCCGCCTCGGCGCGTGGTTCAACCAGGTGCTCGGCCCCTGCTACATCGACAGCGGCGTGCGCGCCCGGCTCGACGGCCGCGCCGCCGGGGGCCAGGCGTTCCGCGACCTGAGCCAGATCCAGTCTTTCATGGCGACCAACGGCATGACGGCGTTCTTCGACATCCCGTGGACGCCGCTCTTCATCGCCGTGATCTGGATGTTCCACCCCTGGCTCGGCGCCTTCGCGCTCGCCTCGGCCCTGCTCCTGCTGGCCGTGACCTTCGCGAACGAGATCCTGACGCGGGAGGTCGCTGCGCCGCGCGACGGAGGGCCAGCTCGCGGCGACGCAGATCGCCGAGATGACGATCCGCAACGCCGAGCCGGTCTGGGCGATGGGCCTCGGCCCCGCGCTCACCGACCGCTGGATCCGGCGCAACGCCCGAGAGCCAGGCCGAGCTCTTCGTCTCGAGCCGCCGCGGCGGCGTCGCCTCGGGCGTCGCGAAGTTCCTGCGCATGTTCCTGCAGAGCGGCATCCTCGCCCTCGGCGCGCTGCTGGTGATCCGGGGGCAGGCGAGCCCCGGCGTGATGATCGCGGGCTCGATCCTGCTCGGCCGGGCGCTGGCGCCGGTCGATACCGCGACCTCGGCCTGGAAGAGCTTCTCGACCGCGCGGCTCGCCTATGGCCGGCTGCGCGCCCAGGCGGAGATCTATCCGCCGGAACGGCGCCGGCTCTCGCTGCCCGCGCCGCGCGGCGGGCTCGTGGTCGCCGATCTCACCGTCTTCGTCGGCCCCGAGCCGGTGCTGCGGCGGGTGTCCTTCGACGCCGCCGCTGGCGAGGCGGTCGCGGTGATCGGCCCCTCGACCGCGGGCAAGAGCACGCTCTGCCGCGCGATCGTCGGCCTCGTCGAGCCGCGCTCGGGGACCATCCTGCTCGACGGCATCGACATCCATCTCTGGAACCCGGACGAGCTCGGCCCGCATCTCGGCTACCTGCCGCAGGAGGTCGGGCTCTTCCCGGGCACGGTGCGGGAGAACATCGCCCGGATGGGCGAGGCCAAGGACGCCCGCGTGATCGAGGCGGCCGAGCTCGCCCACGCGCATGACATGATCGGCAAGATGGCGAACGGCTACGAGACGCTGGTCGGAGACGGCGGCGCGGGGCTCTCGGGCGGCCAGCGGCAGCGGATCGGGCTCGCCCGCGCGGTCTTCGGACGCCCGTCGCTGATCGTGCTCGACGAGCCGAACGCCAATCTCGACCAGGCGGGCGAGGCCGCGCTCGCCGAGGCGATCGCCGAGCTCAAGGGCCGCGGCGCGACGCTGCTGATCGTCGGGCACCGTCCCTCGACGCTCGCCCAGGCGGACAAGATCCTGCTGCTGCGCGACGGCGCGGTGCAGGCCTTCGGTCCGCGCAACGCCGTCCTCGGCAAGATGCGCGAGGCGGCGCAGGCGCAGGCCGCGACCGAGGCGATCCGCCAGGATGCCGCGCGGGACAGTCTCGAGGCGGCCCTGGCGCCGGCGCCCGCCCCGGCCGGGCCGGGGGAACCCGCGGATAGCGACGCCGGCGCCGGTCCGGAAGCCCGGCGCGAAGGAGGGGCTAGCCATGTCGACAAGCCGTGAACCCGTGCTGCGCGGGCCGATCCCGCGCCTCGCGATCTCGCCCCGGGAGGCGATCCGGGAGCCGCGCCGGGCCGGGCTCACCGTCATCGCCTGCTTCGTGGCCGGCTTCGGCGCCTGGGGCGCGCTCGCGCCGCTCTCGGGCGGCGCGGTGGCGCCCGGCCGGATCGCGCCCGACGGCAGCGTGCGGACCGTCCAGCATCTCGAAGGCGGCATCGTCGACGAGATAATGGTGCGCGACGGCGAATTCGTGCGGCGCGGCGCGCCCCTGATCGCGCTGCGCAAGGTCGCGTCGCAGGCCGACGTTGCCACCCTCCTCGACCGCAGGCGCGCCCGGGTCGCCGAGACCGCCCGCCTCGAGGCCGAGCTCGGCGGCCGCGACACCCTCGCCTTCCCCGCCGCGCTCGGGCCCGAGGCGGCGGATGTGATGGCGGCCGAGACCCGGATCTTCAAGGCCCGGAAGGACATGCGATCGGCGCGCGAGCGGGTGCTCCGGCGGCGGATCGACCAGCTCTCGGAGCAGATCCGCGGGTTCGAGGCCCAGGTCGCGAGCGCCGCGTCGCAGCTCGACCTGGTGCGGCAGGAGATCGCGGACAAGGCGATCCTGCTCGAGCAGCGCCTGGCGCCCAAGGCCGAGGTCTCGCGGCTGCGCCGCGCCGCCGCCGAGATCGAGGGCTTCCGCGGCCAGCACCTCGCCGCGATCGCGGAGGCGCGCCAGCGGATCGGCGAGGACCGAGATCGAGCTCGTGGCGCTCGACGCCGACTGGCTCCAGTCCCTGTCGCAGCGCGCGGGCGAGGTGCGGGGCGAGCTGGCGGAGATCGACCAGCAGCTCGCGGCGCTGCGGGACGTGCTCGACCGCACGCTGATCACCGCGCCGATCGCCGGCGTGGTCAACAACCTGCGCGTCAGCACGATCGGCGGCGTGATCGTCCCGGGCGAAGACCTGCTCGACCTGGTGCCGACCGAGGAAAATCTGGTGATCGACGTCCGTATCTCGCCCTTCGATATCGATATCGTGAAGGTCGGACTGCCGGCGCTGGTCCATCTGACGGCGCTTTCGGGCCGAAGCACGCCCCGCCTATACGGTCGCGTGACAGTCGTTTCCGCCGATCTGGTCTTCGACGAGACGACCAGATCGACCTATTACGACGCCCGCGTCGAGGTGTCGCCCAATGAAGCGCGCGAATTCAAGGCAATGCCGCTTTCGATTGGAATGCCAGCGGAAGTGATCATCGTTTCGCAGGAGCGAACGGCTCTCGAATACCTAATGAAGCCGTTTTTCGATGCGATGGTTCGGGCGGGTCGGGAGGCATGATCGCGAAAGTAAACAATTTTACTTCATGTAATCGTGAGTATATGTAGAATATCCAAGGAGGTGTAGCGCTTTCTTTTCAAGTTAAATCAATCGTGTTACTATAAGTCATTGATACGAGTCGCGTGAGAAGCAACCGATCCGGGCAAAGTGATCGGTGCGGACCCGCCGGGAGGGATTGGCGGATTGCGCGCCAGCCCCGCGCGCGGCGGGCCAAGGGGGGTTGGATGCGGAGTGCTCGACACTCCGCACGTTGGTTTGGGGGACAGATGCAAGAGGTCGTTTCCGGCAAGGACCAGGTCCTGGTCATCGACCAGATGCCGCTGCGTCGCGCCCAGGTGGTGCGTTTTCTCGAATGCTGGGCGCAGGAGCACGGCCTGAGGATCGCCTCGAGCAGCATCGCCGAGGTCACGAGCTCCGGACAGCCGCGCGGCTGCCGGATCCAGCTCCTGAGCCTCTGCGCGGAGGATATCGGCGACGCCGAGCTCTCCGCCGCCTATCGGATGCTGCGCGCGGTCTATCCGAACGCGCCGATCGTCGTGCTCGACAGCGCGGCGCATATCGAATCCGTTCGCTTCGCCTTCAGGATCGGCGCGGCGAGCTACATTCCCTCGACGCTCGAGGCCGACGTTGCGCTCGCCGCGCTGAGCTTCGTGCTCGACGGCGGCTCGTATTTCCCGCTCGACGTGCTGAAGGCGCTGCCGGAGTTCCCGCCCGGCGCCCCGCCTCCGCCCCGGCCGACCCATCGGATCGCCGGGGAGGTGATCCGGGTCACCGCCTCCGTCCCGCCGAGGCCGGCGCCCGAGGAGGAACGGCCGGAAGCCGTGCCCGAGGAGCCCGAGCCGTCGCGGGAGATCGGCGACCTGACGCTCCGCCAGCACCAGGTGCTGGAGCGGCTGCCGCTCGGGCATTCCAACAAGGAGATCGCGCGGGAGCTCGGCATGTCGGAGGCAACCGTCAAGGTCCACGTCCGTCAGGTGATGAAGCGGCTCGGCGTCGCCAACCGCACCCAGGCCGCCGTCGTCGCGCTGCGGCTGCGCATTCCCGTCACGATGCGCCGGACGCAATCGTGATCCAGGCGCCCGGCGGCGCGCGCCCATGGCCGCGCCACCGGGGCCGCCCTCTCAGCCCCCACGACGAACCACCCGGCGCCGGCGATTTCCTTGATTTTCGCGGGTGAATGGTAGGCCCGGAGGGATTTGAACCCCCAACCAAAGCGTTATGAGCGCTCTGCTCTAACCGTTGAGCTACAGGCCCGCCTCAGCCCTGCTAGCCTCGGGCGGGGGTCCGGTCAAGGGAGGCGCCTATCCCGACGAGGCGGACAGCGGGCCGGTCTGGTAGAGCCGGACCTTCAGACCGCCATGCGCGACCGGGGGCCCCGGCGGGCCGAAGGGCAGGCCCGTCGCGCGGGCGAGCGTCGGATCGGTCGTCACCAGCCCGACGCGCCAGCCGACGAAATCCTCGCGCAGCCGGGCGCCGAGGCTCGCGTGCAGCCCGCGCAGCGGCCCGGTCTCGCCGATCCGCGTGCCATAGGGCGGGTTCACGATCACGAGCCCCGGCGGCCCCTCCGGGCGCGCGAGCTCCGCGACCGGGCATCGCTCGAAGGCGGTGACGGCGGCCAGGCCGGCGCGCTCGGCGTTTTCCGCGCTCATCCGGACCGCGCCCTGATCGCGGTCCGAGCCCCGGAAGCGGAACGCCGGCGCCGGGCGGGCGGTGTCGCGCGCGCGGAGCGCCGCCCAGGCGGCCGGGTCGAAGGTCGCGAATTGCTCGAAGGCGAAGCTCCGGCCGCGCCCCGGCATCAGCCCGAGCGCGATCTCGGCCGCCTCGATCACGAAGGTGCCCGAGCCGCACATCGGATCGAGCACCGGCTCGGTCCCGGCATAGCCGCAGCCCGCGAGGAAGAGCGCCGCCATGGTCTCGCGCATCGGCGCCTTGGCGACGGCGACCTTGAAGCCGCGCCGGTGCAGCGACTCGCCCGAGGTGTCGAGGCTGATCTGGCAGAGGTCGTCCTCGATCCGGACCTTGACCGCCACCGGCGCTTCGGGGTCGATCGGCGCGCCGAGCGCGGCGCGGAGCGCGCCCTCGATCCGCTCGGTCGCCGCCCCGGCGTGGTAGATCCGCGACGCCCGGCAGGTGACCTCGACCCGGACCGCCGTCGCGGGCCGGAGCACCGCGTCCCAGGGAAACTTGCGCGCGCGCTTGTCGAGCTGGGCGAGATGCATCGCGCGGAAGGCGCCGATCCGCGCCAGAACCCGCGTCGCACCGCGCAGCTCGAGATTGGCGCGCCAGACTTCGGGCCAGCCGCCGGTGAGCGTCACCCCGCCGGGCACGATCGCGGCCGGGCCGAAGCCCCTGGCGACGGCTTCGTCGCGGAGCTGGGGCTCGAGGCCGGGAGCGACGACGAGGAAGATTTCAAACGGGGCGGCGTCCATCCGCCCTCGCTAGCGTCCCGGACGCGCGACCGCCATGGGAATCTGGCGGGCTCAACCCTTCCCGCCCCGCCTCCGCGCGTAGAGCGCCAGCGCGGCGAGACCCGCCGCCATGCCGAACCAGGTCAGCGCGTAGCTCAGGTGGCTGTCGCGGAACTGGATCACCGTGAGCCCGCCGAGCGGCAGGCCGCCGGGGTTGGGCGTGGCGTCGGCGTCGATGAAATAGGGCGCGACCGGCCCTTCGAGCCCCTCGGCCGCCGCGATCGCCGCGACGTCGCGCGAGTACCAGCGCCCCGCCGCCGGATCGTTCGACCGCAGGAAGCCGCCGCCGGGCTCGGTGACCCGCAGGAGCCCGGTGACCGCCACCGGGCCCTCGAGCGGCGTCCGGGTGGCGGGATCGCGGCGGTCGCCGGGCACGAAGCCCCGGTTGACCAGCACGGTGAACCCGTCCGCCGCGAGCGG
>CBDEVG010000009.1:0-12961 GCA_965243535.1 Amaricoccus sp. | reverse complement strand
CGATCAGGAGCCGGTTCGGGCTCGAGGGCGCGCCCGGCTTGCCCGGCGGCTGGATCAGGCTGAAGCGCTCGCCCTTCTCCATCGTCTCGATCCGCTCGCCGACCGTGGCCTGGCCGGCGTTGGCGACGGCGGTGTTGTACTGGTTCTGGATGTTGGTGAGCTCGCGCTCGAGCCCGGCGAGGGCCTGCTCGTTCGCCGGCGTCGCCTGCAGCGAGGCGTTGAGCGTGTCGAGCGTCCTCTGGATCGTCGCCTTGTCCTCCTGGATGAACTTGAGCCGCGCGTCGATCGGCGCGAGTTCGAGGTCGAGCTCGGAGGTGGGCTGCGCCGGCTGGCCGTCGGCGCCCGGCACCACGCGGGCGGCCTGCTGCTGGTCGACGAGGGTCTTCAAGGCGGCGATCTGGCCCTCGAGCATCCGGATCCGCGGGCTCGAGGCGGCGTAGATCGTGCGCTGCTGCACGAGCTGGTTCTGCAGCGCCGCGAGCTGCTCCTCCTCGGGACTGAGCGCGGCGGCGGCGGCCGAGCGGCCGGTGCGCTGGAACACCCAGATCACCGTGGCGCGCTGGTTCTTGAGGTCGCTCTCCTCGCGCTCGAGCGCGATCAGCCGTTCCTGCTCGAGGATCTGGCGCTGGCGCCGCTCCTCGAGGCTGTCGGGCAGCGACTCGAAGTTCTGCGTCTTGAAGGCGGCGATCTTCTCGCTCTGGGTCTCGAGCGCGGCGGCGAGCCGGTCGACCTCGGCCTGGAAGAAGGTGAGCGTCTCGTTGACCCGGCCGGTGCGGAGCGCCTGGTTCTCCTCGAGCACGAGCTTGACGAGCTCGTTCGCGCCCTTGTTGGCGAATTCCGGCGTCGGCCCGGCGAAGGAGACGCCGAGGATCGTGGCGCCGGGCGTGCCCGGCTGCCGCGTCACGTCGGGCGTGAAGCCGATGAAGGTGATGCGGTCGACGATGTCGGAGACCTGCGCCCCCTCGCTCATCGGCGGGTCCATCCCCTCGTAGAGCCCGATCCTTTTCGCCAGCAGCGCGAGATTGGCCCGCGTCATCAGCCGCTGCTCGATGATCTGCGCCTGCTCGTAGGGATTGACCGGCGCGGTCGACTGCGTGACCTGCTCGGAGAACTGCTGCGGCTCGACGAGGAGGTTCGCGGTGCTGGTGTAGGACGGCGGCAGCAGCATCGCGACCGTGAGCCCGAGCGCGCTCAGGAAGGCGACGATCACCAGGAAATACGGCAAACGCCGCAGGAAGACCGCCCAGTAGAATTTCAGATCGAGATTAACCATTACCTATCCCGCCCCGGCCGCGCGCGCGGCCCTCGAACATGCCCCGGCGCCGCTTCCGGGGCGCCCTCCAATTCCCGATCAGACGACCATCTTCAGGTTGCCGTGCATCCGCCGGTCGGCCACCACCTGCTCGACGATGCCCGCGTCGACGCGGTCGACCCCGTCGGTATAGGCGTAGACCATCGCATAGTCGCAGATCTGGTTCACGAGCCGCGGCACCCCGCGCGCGGCATGGTGCACGCATTCGCAGGCCGCCGGGGTGAAGATCTCGCGATCGGCGCCGGCGATCGCCAGCCGGTGGTTGATATAGGCCTGCACCTGCTCGGCGGTCATCGCCGGCAGGTGGTATTCCGCCGCCACGCGCTGCGCGAACTGCACCAGCCTCGGCTGGGAGATGAGGTCGCGCAGCTCGGGCTGGCCGACGAGCACGAGCTGGATCAGCTCGTCCTTGTCGGCGTTGATGTTCGAGAACATCCGGAGCTCTTCCAGCGTCTCGATCGAGAGGTTCTGCGCCTCGTCGAAGATCAGGATGGTGCGCCGGCCCGAGGCGTATTCCTCGATCAGGAATTCCTGGAACTGCGCGAAGAGCCGGACATAGGTCGCGTCGTTGTCGGTCGGCACGCCGAGCGCCATCAGCACCCAGTGCAGGAGCTCGCCCCGGTTGCCCTGGGCGTTCGAGATGAGGCCGACGGTGAATTCCTCGGGCAGCGTGCGCAGGAGGTGGCGCAGCAGCGTGGTCTTGCCGGCGCCGATCTCGCCGGTGATCACGGTGATCGGCGCGTGCGTCAGCATCCCGTATTCGAGCATCGCATAGGCGCGGGTGTGATTGTCGGACCAGTAGAGGAAATCCGGATCGGGCAGCAGCGTGAAGGGCCGCTCTCGGAGGCCGAAATGCTCGTTGTAGATCGACAATGTACTCGCCATACCCATCCCACACCACCCCGCGCCCGCGCCGTCGTCCTCCCCGGGGCGCGCTCCCGGAATCAGGCCCTCGTGCCCGTTCCGGGTCCCGGGAGAAGGGCTCCGGCGCCAGCCGGCGCAAGTCCTCGCCAAACGAAAAGCGTCATACCGAATTTCGCCGGCGCATGGCATCCCCTTTCGCCGGCGTGGTTTCAACTTACCGCGCCGCGGGATGCTTTAATAGGCATGAAACCCGCGGATCGGCCGCGAACCAGCCCCGAATGCGCGGCGATTGCTCGATTTATCACCGATCGCGGCCGGAATGCCACACCGGCCTCACACGGATTTGACGCGGACGGCCCGGGACCGGCGGCTTCCGGCCGGGGCCCGGGCGGGGGAGCGCGCGTCCCCGCCCGCCGCGGGCGGAAAGCCGTTTAGCCATTAAAGATCCATGAAATTTTCATTGAGCTTTATCCCCAAAAATGTCTTAATGCCCCCGGTGAGAGGGGTAACTCACCCAACGATCTGAAGTCTTTGAGGAAGCACCGGGGACAAGGGAGAGAGGCTTGGGCCTCGAATGGCCTTTTTTAGGTCATTCACCGTCCAGACGCCGTCATCCGCGTCACCGCGCGCTTCGCCCGTCGTTGTGTTCGTTCGTGGTCTGGGTGGATTGATGGCACATTATTCGGAAGTCGACGGCGGCCTCGCCGACGCCCCCTATGTCGAGCGGACGCGCCAGGCGCCCAGGCGCGCCGGGCTCTACCGAAGCTACTTCAAACGCGCCTTCGACATCCTCGCCGTGCTGCTCGCGGCGCCCTTCGTGCTCCCGGTCGTGCTGGTCATGGGGCTGCTCGTGAAGCGCGACGGCGGACCGGCCTTCTATTTCCAGGACCGCGTCGGCCGCGGCGGCAAGGTGTTCCGCCTCTGGAAGCTGCGCTCGATGGTGGTCGACGCCGACCAGAAGCTCGAGGCCTATCTCGAGACCGACCCGGCGGCCCGCGCCGAATGGAACGAGCACCAGAAGCTCAAGCGGGATCCGCGCATCACCGCCGTCGGGCGGCTGATCCGCAAGACCTCGCTCGACGAGCTGCCGCAGCTCTGGAACGTGCTCCGGGGCGACATGAGCCTCGTCGGTCCCCGGCCGATGATGCCCGACCAGGCGCGGCTCTATCCCGGACGCGCCTATTACCGGCTGCGCCCCGGCCTGACCGGTTTCTGGCAGATCTCCGACCGCAACGAGACCTCCTTCGCCGGCCGCGCCGCCTATGACACCCAGTACGCCCGCCGGCTGTCGCTGCCGACCGACGTCAAGGTCCTGTTCGGCACCGTCCTCGTCGTGCTCCGCGGCACCGGGTATTAACGCGGCGGACCGAGGTCCGCCCTACACCCCACACCCGTCCGGTCACCGCCGCTCCCCTCGGGAGCGGCGCGCGTCGCGTTTAGCGGCCCTCGGCGAAGCCGCGGATCCGGGCGAGGAAATCCGCCGGGGCGGCGGCGCCGATCGTCGCGATCTCGCCGCCCGAGCGCGCGGCGGCGATCCGGGTGCCGAGATCGGCCTCCTCCTCGGCGACGAAGATCCCCTTGCGCCCGCCGAGCCAGGCGGCGGTGTCGACCTGGTGGTCGTTGGTATGCTCGCCCCGCGCGGCGCGGCGCGGCATGATCACGATCGCCTTGCCGTATTCGCCGGCGGTGATCACGGTGCCCATCCCGGCATGGCCGACCACGAGATCGGCGTCGGCCATCACCTTCATGAAATCGTTCCGCTCGAGCCTGCGCACGAAGCGCATGTGCCGGGGCTCGTAGGCGCCGTCGCCGATCTGCGCGAGGATCTCCTCGCGGCCGCCGTGCCAGGAGGCCCAGTCGTCCATCGCCCGCACCAGCCGGTCGAACGGGAACATCGAGCCGATCGTGACGAGGATCACAGCACCGCCCCCCAGTAATGGGGGCCCTTCGGCCGGCTGAGATGCTCCCACTGCACCAGCCAGGCGTCGGCGACCGGGCGCGCCATCCGGCCCGAGAGCGACAGCTTCTCGGTATTGGCGACCGAGTCGATCCACATCGTGCGCCCCTGGCGCAGGAGCTTGGCCATGGTGATCGCGAGCAGCCCGGGCGCGGCGCCCGTGGTGATGACGAGGTCGGGCTTCTCGGTCCGGATCGCCTTGGCGATCGCGCGCAGGATGCCCGGGATCGCGCCGGGGTTGCGCCGCGTCACATTGGCGACCGGGTAATAGCGCACGTCGCCGAGATCGGCGTCCGGCGCCGCCTCGACGCCGATGAAACAGACCTCCATTCCCGCGAAGGCCGGCAGGATGCGGCGCATCTGGACCCAGTGCCCCCCGCCGGAGCAGGCAACCATGACTTTCAAAACTCGTTCCTCCAGGCCACGGGGCTCCGGTCCGGCGCGGGGTACAGAGGGCGCGCGCCGCGGGTCCGGAGCGGAGCCGCCCACCCCGCGACCTTCGCGGCGGGACCGGCTCCATATCCGCTTCTAGAACGAAGCCCGGGACGGGAAAACCCGGTTTTTCCGCCGCGCGGGGCGGATCCGGGGTCCGTCGGCGGATCCCGGCGCGGATGCGCGGAATCCGCCGGATTTCAGCGCGATCTGTTGCAGAATGACTACGCCTCGCGCCCCAAATCCGCGCCCGGACCGGCACGGCGGGGATTTTGCCTTTCGGCCGGTCCCCGAAGCGTGATTAAACCATCGCCAACCAACAAGATGAGGCGGTATCTATGAGACCGATTGCATTCGCCCTTATGCTCGCGAGCCTCGTGAGCCCCGCTTTCGCGCAGAGCGCGGGCTACCGGATCCAGCCCGGCGACTCGCTCACCGTGACCGTGCTCGAGGATGACACGCTGAACCGGCAGGTGCTGGTGCTGCCCGACGGCCGCATCTCGGTGCCGCTCGCCGGCACGATCACCGCCGGCGGCCAGACCGTCGACAGCGTCGAGAAGGTGATCGCCGACCGGCTCGCCTCCAACTTCGCCGTGCGCCCGAGCGTCTTCGTCTCGGTGGTCGCGGTCGACGAGACGGCGGGCGACATCCCGGTCTTCGTGCTCGGCCAGGTCGCCAACCCCGGCGAGATCGAGGTCAAACCCGGCACCACGCTCCTGCAGGCGATCGCGCTCTCGGGCGGGCTCGAGCGCTTCGCCGCGACCAAGCGCATCCAGCTGCGCCGCACCGATCCCGCGACCGGCCAGGAGCGGCTGTTCATCTTCAACTACAACGCCGTCGAGGATGGGGGCGCGGTCCAGTCGATGATCACGCTCCGCGAAGGCGATGTGATCATCGTCCCCGAACGCCGCCTGTTCGAGTAAGGGGTCCGGGATGCGACGCGCCTTTCTCGCGGGACCCTCGCTCACGGCCCTGCTCATCGCCGGCTCCGCCGGCGGCGCGCTCGCCCAGGCCCAGGCGACCCGGCCCGACGCGCCGAACGGCTCGAGCCTCGCGGCGACCGTGTCCGAGCGGTTCGAGGTCAATGACAACTACGGCCTCGACGATCCATCGCCGGGCACGAGCTACTTCGCCGACACGCGGCTCGCGGTCGATTACCTGCGGGTCACCGACACCCAGGCCTTCACGCTCGGCTTCAACACCGGCCTGCGCGCGCTCTGGGAGGCGGAGGAGGATTTCGACTTCGTGCTCGCCTCGCCGACCTCGGCCGACGTCGGCTATGTCGGCGAATGGGCGAACGGCGCCTTCGACGCGGCCTTCGCCTATCGCCAGCGCCAGGTCGACTACACGATCGACACCGAGGTCGACGACCCTTCGGTGCCGCCCGAGGACCTCGACCAGCTGACCGGCAATTCGCGCGAGCTGCGCTACGACGCCAATGTCGGCGTGGTCTGGGGCACCGCGACCCGCTCGAGCTACGAGCTGCGCTTCCTCGGCACCCAGGTCGACTATACCGAGGACAACCCCGACCAGGTCTCGCGCACCACGCTGCAGGGCCAGGCCGCCTGGAACCTCGAGCTCTCGCCGGTGCTCACCAGCACGGTGACCGCGAACTACCTGGCCTACAGCGCCGACAACACCCAGAAGACCGAGCTCGACCGGACCCAGATCGGCGCCGGGCTCATCTATACCGCCTCCGAGACCCTGACCTTCGGCGGCGGGATCGACTATGCCAAGCGCAAGCGGACCGATCTCAACGGCGACGGCGACCGCGAGACCACCGACGACAGCAACGGTCCCGGGATCAACGGCACCTTCCGCTACGTGACGCCCGACGTCATCGTCAGCGGCGACGGCGAATGGACCACGGCGGCGCCCACCGATCGCTTCTTCGGCACGCTGCGCGCCACCTACCTGCTGCCCCGGGGCCGGATCAGCGGCCGCGTGTTCCAGAACTACACCGGGACCAGCGGCGGCGGCGACGAGGCGCGGGTGGCCGGCGCCGGGCTCTCGCTCGTGCGCGAGATCAACTCGGTCTCGAGCTTCGGCCTCGACGTGAGCTATGCGACGCAGATCGACGTCGAGGACGGCCCGGGCGACGCGCTCGATCCCGACATCGACCGGATGGAGCTGACCGCGACCTACAGCCACGACCTGACCGAGACCGTGGCGGCCGAGATCGGCTACAGCTACAACGCGCGCAAGGAAGATCCGGAGGACGCGCGGAGCAACGCGGTCTTCTTCCAGATCGGCAAGACCTTCGAAGTGCTGCGCTGAGGCGCGGCCTTCGGGCCCTCCCCCTCGAGAGGCCCGCTAGGGACGCGAAAGAGAAGGGCCGGATCCCGCGCGGGATCCGGCCCTTCTCTTTTCCGCCCTGCCCGCGCGCCCGGAACCCGACCCGGGGTCCTGAAACGACATACAGCCGGACTCGCGTCCGGCTGCCATCGGTCTCCCGTCCGCGGAGCGGCCCGCAGAGGGCCGCGCCCTCAGTTGAAGCGCATCCGCATCTCGGGATCGAGCTCGTCCATCCGCTTCATGTCGGCGTCGTAGTTTTCCTGGAACAGCGCGATCTCCTCCTTCGAGAACGGCTGGAACCGGGTGCCCGGCCCCGCGCTCGCGAAGATCGCATCGACGGTGCGGCGGCGCTCCTCGGCGGAGAGATTGCGCGGCAGCCCCTCGGCCTCGCGGATCGCCTCGAGCGAGGGCGACTTGGTGCGGAGCGGATCCTTGATCTCCGGCAGCGCGCCGGTGTCGCAGCCGACGAGCTCGGACATGATCTCGCGCTTGTGATCGCGGTAGTCCTCCTGGCGCCAGACCCGGAGCGGCGTGGTCGGCGCCGCCTTGCGGATGCGCTGCGCGAGCTCGAACCAGCTCGGCGGCTTCTTGACCAGCCGGGCGCGGATCGCGTCGAACCCGCCCTCGGGCGGCGGCAGCACGCGCAGCTCCTGGGCGTAGGTCGAGGCGAGCTGCGCCGCGAAACCCCGGATCGACAGGAACAGCGTCACGTCGGCCTTGCCGCCGAGCGTCGCGAGCGTCGGCACGATATGCTCGACCATCGGATAGAACGGATCGGAGAAGACCTTCCGGGGCGCGCCCATCAGCTTCTCCTCGGACAGCACCACGGTCTCCGGCCCCTCGCGCAGCGGGTCGAGGATTTCCGAGAGCAGGCGCTTGGCGATCACGCCGCGCAGGATCGGCAGCCGGGTCGCGATGCGGCGCTCGTTGAGCGCCTGGGCGAGGCCGGCGGCGCGCACCGCGCCGAGCGGGATCGGGTCGACGCCGCGGGCAACGAGCCGCGAGCGAATGTTCGTTAACGTTTCCTGCAGATGGGTCGTGGCTGTCTTGTGCGCGCCGATGTGGATGCGCCACTGGCGCACTTCCGGCAGCGGGATTGCGAGGCCGGGATTGAAGGCCGCCGCGAAGTCCGTTCCGATTACCGCAGAGGTCATGTTCATCCTTTCCGTACTCCCAACACCCGGTCAGCGTCACTCCAACCTTTCCCCGAACTTATCTTCACGCGAGCGCGGCCTTCTGTGGAGGGCCGAAAAATCCATAGGAGGAAAACCGCCTATAGCTACTGAAACTAAACGATAATTTTAGATAGGCCCTTTCCAGTGCCCGGCGCGGGGCTCTCCGGGCCCCCCGCGATGCTCGTTAAAGGCTCATTCGCCGCCGCGTCCTCGCCCGATCGGGCGGCGACGCGGCGGGAATCGGCCACCCCCGGCGCCTTCCCGGCGCTTCCCCGGTGCTTCCCCGGCCCCCCTTCCCCCGTTCCTTTCCCCGGGGTTTTCTTCTAGGATCGGCCGGCGCGGGCCCGGGGCCCGCCGCCGGGCCTCGCAAGGGACCGGCGTGCCGCGAGGTAAACGGTTTTCGGGCGGAAGGATCGGATCGGCGATGTCGGTCACGGGCGGGACCCTTTCCGGAGGCCGGGTCCTCCGGCGCCCCGCCGGGCCAGGCCGGCCCGCCGCGCCCGAACGAGAAAGGATCCGCCCCTCCACATGACCGAGACCACCTCCCCCTCCGACACCGGGCCCGATCGCGCGCCCGACTTCGCATCCGCGGCATTTCCCGGGGCCGCGCCGGCGCCGAAGCTCTCGATCCTCGTCATCAGCTACAACACCAGGCAGATGACGCTCGACTGCCTGAACTCGATCGCGGCCGAGACCAGGACCCCGCACGAGGTGATCGTGCTCGACAATGTCTCGCCCGACGGCTCGGCCGAGGCGATCGCCCAGGCCTTCCCGCCCGAGACCCATCCCGAGGTCCGGCTCTTCGCGAGCAAGGAGAACCACGGCTTCGCCAAGGGCAACAACATCGCCGCCCGCGACGCGCGGGGCGAATACCTGCTGCTGCTCAATCCCGACACACTGGTGCTCGACGGCGCCATCGACAAGCTGATGGCCTTCGCCGAGCGCCGGCCCGAGGCCGGGATCTGGGGCGGGCGGACGCTGACGCGCGACGGCGTGCTCGACCCGATCTGCGCCTTCGACGACCAGACCTTCTGGAGCATCTTCTGCCGGCTGACCGGCCTCTCGGTCGTCTTCAAGGGCAGCGCGCTGTTCAACCCGGAATTCTACGGCGCCTGGCCGCGCGACACCGAGCGCGAGGTCGGCGCGATCATGGGCTGCTTCCTTTTGATCCGGCGCGAGATCTGGGACGCGCTCGGCGGCTTCGACCTCTCCTTCGTCATGTATGGCGAGGAGGCCGATCTCTGCCGGCGCGCGCGCGACCAGGGGCTGGCGCGGCCGCGGATGACGCCCGAGGCCGAGATCATCCATTTCGGCGGCGCCTCCTCGCCCAAGGTCTCGAGCGACACGCTGAAGCTCAAGGCGCGGATCACCCTCGCCAACCGCTATCTCGCCCCCTGGCAGCGACCGCTCGGCGTGGCGATGATCCGGATCTGGCCCTTGACGCGCAAGCTGACCGGCGGGATCGCCGCGCGGCTCACCGGCAAGGACCGCTTCCGCGCCGCCCAGGCGCGCTGGGGCGCGGTCTGGGACAACCGCGCGAACTGGCGCGACGGCTTCCCGTTCCTGCCGCATCCGACGCCGAACCCGCCGCGCTAGGGGCCCGCCACACCCGAGCGTCGGCATGGCGGACCGAGGTCCGCCCTACGGGCGCGCGATCAGGGGGGCCGCCCCCGATCCGCCCTGTCCCCCTCGCGACGGGATCGTAGGGCGGACCTCGGTCCGCCTTTCCGCCGCGCCCGGGCGCCCTACCCCGCCAGCCGGTCGATCAGCGCCGCCGCCGCCGGGTCGGGGGCTTCGTCGGCCAGCGCGAGATTGGCCGCGCGGCTCCGCTCCGAGAACATCGAGACCAGCACGACGCCCGAAGGATTGAGCGCGAAGGCGCGCGCGAGCAGGAGCCGGGCCAGCGCCGCCTTCGGATCCTTGATCCCGGCCGCCGCGATCACCTCGGCCTTCGCCGCCGGATCGGCCAGCGCCGCCTCGAGCGTCGCGAGCGCGCCCTCGACGCCGAAGACCGAATGGGTGAGCGCGCCCATCCCCGCCGCCGACGCCTGGGCGATCACCCCCGGCCCGGCCCCGGGGCCAGGCAGCGCGAGCTGGATCGCGCCGAAGGGCGCGCCGCGCGCGACCGCGGCCTCCGCGACCGGGACCTCGCCCGCCACCGCGACGGCGCGGGTCTTGCCCGCGCTCACCAGCGCCTCCAGCGCGCGCAGGTTCTCCTCGCGCGCGATCTCCGCCGGCTCGGCGTTGTGCAGCGCGTAAAGATCGACATGGTCGGTGCCGAGCCGGCGGAGGCTCTCCTCCAGCGAGGCGGTCAGCAATTCCGGCGTCAGCGGCAGCTTCTGGTTGCCGGTCGCCCCGCTCGCCCGCGCGAGGCCGCGCAGGGCGGGGACCGCGCCGATCAGCCCGCGCGCCACCGGCATCACCGCGCCCATCACCTTGCCCTTGAGCCCGCCGGCGTTTTTCGGCGGCGCGAGCCCGACCTTGGGTGCAGATCCGGAGCCGGTCGCGCCGGCCCCTGATGAAATCGGCGGCGATGACCTCCGCCTGGCCCCGGCCATAGGCGGGCGCGAGGTCGAGCCAGTCGACCCCCTGCTCGAAGGCCGCCCCGAGCGCGCGGAGCCCCTCCGCCGCCGTCACCCGGGAGCCCAGCGAGGCGCAGCCGAAGCCGATCGCCGAAGCCTCCAGTCCCGTATCTCCCAGCGTGACCCGTCGCATCGCTACTCCCTCGTTCCGCGCGCACCCCCTCCGGCATAGCCGCCCCCGCGCCGGCTTGCCAGCGACCGTTGCCGCGCGTGCGAAGAGCCGCCGGCGCCGCGATCCGCGCGGCATTGCCCGTTTCGCGACCGCGCCGAAACGGGCATAAGGAACCCGCGCCGGGACGGCTTCCACCCGGCGGAGCGCTCCCCGCCCGAGGTTGTCCGAGGTTCCATGCCGCCCCTGTTGAGTATCGTTGTCCCGCATCTGAACCAGCCCGAGCTGCTCGCGCTCTTCCTGAAATCGCTCGCCGACCAGTTCGACATGTCCCGCGTCGAGGTGATCGTGGTCGACAACGGCTCGCGCCGGATGCCCGAGGCCGAGGTCGCCCCCTATGCTTTCGCGCGGCTCGACCGGGAGGCGACGCCCGGCCCCGGCCCGGCGCGCAACCGGGGCGTGGCGCTATCCTCGGCGCCCCTGATCGCCTTCACCGATTCCGACGTGCTGCTGGCCCCCGACTGGATGCCGAAGCTCCTCGCCCGGTTCGAGGATCCCGGGACGATGATCATCGGCGGCGAGATCCGGGTCTTCCCGGCCGATCCCGCGCGCCCGACGATGGCCGAGGCCTATGAATGCGTCTACGCCTTCCCGCAGAAGGACTACATCCCGAACCAGGGCTTCTCGGTCAGCGCCAATCTCGCCACCCGCCGCGCGGTCTTCGACGCGGTCGGCCCCTTCGCCGGGATCGAGATCGCCGAGGATACCGACTGGGGCCAGCGCGCGACGCGGATGGGCTACCGCACGCTCTACGCGCCCGAGGTGCTGGTCTTCCATCCCGCGCGGCGCGAGATGGGCGATCTCTACCGCAAATGGGACCGCAACATCAGCCACCACTACGAGGCCTTCGCCAAGGGGCCGATGGGCAAGGTGAAATGGGTGGCGAAGGCCGGCGCGCTCGTCGTCTCGCCGCTCGCCAATATCCCGAAGATCGCCACCTCGGACCGGCTCGGCGGTCTCGGCGACCGCTGGCTGGCGCTGCGCGGCCTCGCCGACCTGCGCTTCTACCGCGCGCGCAAGATGCTCGCCGCGATGCGCCACCACGGCACCAAGACCGCGAGCACGCAGTGGAACCGGCAATAGGGTTGGGTCGGGACCCGGCGCGCGCGTAGGGCGGACCTCGGTCCGCCGCGGCGACGGGAGAATGGCGGACCGAGGTCCGCCCTACCCGATCCGCTCCGCGAGCCGGAGCCCGAGCTGGACGGCGGTCAGCGTCGGATTGGCCTGGCCCGAGGTCGGCAGCACCGCCGTCGAGACCACGTAGAGGTTCGGAACGTCGAAGGCGCGGCAGTCGGCGTCCACGACCGCCGTCGCGCGGTCGGTCCCCATCCGGATCGTTCCGACCTGGTGCGTGCCATGCTGGGCCTCGGCGAAGACATTCGCCGCCCGCGCCTCCGGGGTCTCGGCGTAGTATTCGAGCGTCCCGAGCCGGTTGCGCGTCAGCCAGTCCCCGAGCGCGCCATGCGCCGCGAGCACCGAGGCCGCGTCCTTGTCCGAGAAGCGCAGGTCGTGGATCAGCCGCGGCATCCCGAGCCGGTCGGTGCTCTCCCCGAGCGTGAGCCGGCTCGAGGCCTCCGGCAGGTGCTCGGAATGGTATTCGAGCCCGTAGCGTTTCCCGGGATTGGTCAGGAAGAACCCGGGCAGGCGCATCTTCGCCACCCGGTTGCGCCAGAGAAACAGCGGCGCGAAGCCGATCGTCGCCGGCAGGTCGCGGAGCACGTTCATCACATGCGGTCCGCGCGCATGGGGCGGCGGGCCGGTGTGCTTCAGCCGGATCGGCTCGGCGAGGAGTTTTCGCGCGACGGGCCCCACCGTGAGCGCGAGGAAGACCGCGGAGAGCGGCCCCGAACGGTGCTCGGGATTGGCGATCGCCGGCACCACCGGCCAGAAGGCCACGTTGGCGAGCCCGGCCGCTTCCTGCGTCGCCGGGCTCGGCGTCAGCCGGCGCCGGACGTAGGAGCCGTTGGCGTCGACGTGATAGGCGAGCCCATCGTGCAGCGCCTCGTCGGTGAAGACGATATCGGCGATCGAGCCGTTCACATGCCCCATGTAGAACCGGCCGAGCGGGCCGTCGGGGCCGCCGAAGAGATCGGGTTTCCGCCGCTGCTCGGCGAGCAGGAGCCGGGTCGACTGGTTGCCGCCGCCGGCGAGGACCACGTCGCCCGAAACCGCGAG
>CBDEVG010000008.1:0-11631 GCA_965243535.1 Amaricoccus sp. | reverse complement strand
TGCTCGAAGTTCACCGTGATCCGGTCGCCGATCACGGATTGCACCTGTCCCAGGCCCCAATCCTCCTGGTCGGGGTGCCGCACGAACATGCCGGGTTCGAGAAATTCGTTCAACGCCGCCTCCCGCGGGGCGCGCCGGTGAACGCGCCGATGACCGTGGACCTGAGCGCCCTCGTCTCCGCCCGGCTCTGCCATGACCTGATAAGCCCGATGGGCGCCATCGGCAACGGGCTGGAGCTGATGCAGCTCTCCCAGCCCTCCGCCTCGGCCGAGCTCGACCTGATCGCCGACAGCCTCGGCTCGGCCATCGCCAAGCTGCGGTTCTTCCGCATCGCCTTCGGCCCCGCCGACGCCCAGGCCATGATCGCGGGCGAGGAGATCCGGAGCGTCACCGACGCCATGTTCCCCGGCCGCTTCACCGTGTTCTGGGCCGGCCCGCCCCGCGACGTCAGCCGCGCCACCGGCAAGCTCATCTTTCTCGCGCTGCTCTGCCTGGAAAAGAGCCTGCCCATGGGCGGCGCGGCCACGATCGCCCTCGCCGAGGGGGACGACACGATCGCCATCGCCGCCGAGGGCCGCCGGCTCGCCCCCCCGTCGGAGCTCTGGGCGCTGGCCGCCGGGGCCGCGACCGAGACCCTGCGCTCGGACGCCGTGCAGTTCGCCCTGCTGGGCGGCGCGCTGGCCGCCCAGGGGCTGGAGATCGAGACCCGGTTCGAGGAGCCGGGCGCCGAGGTCAGGATAGGGCCGTCGTCGCCGGCCTGAAGCCCGCGCGATACCGCGCCGCGTTCGCCCGGTAGCGTTCCGCCGACCGGCGCAGCCCGGCGATATCCTCCTCCGTCAGCTCGCGCACGACCTTGGCCGGCCGCCCGACGGCCAGCACGCCGTCGGGGATCTCCTTGCCCTCGGTCACCAGCGCCCCGGCGCCGAGCAGCACGTTGCTGCCGATCCGCGCGCCGTTCAGCACCGTCGCGCCCATGCCGATCAGGCTGCCGTCGCCGACGGTGCAGCCGTGCAGGATCGCCATGTGGCCCACCGTCACCCAGGCGCCGATGGTCAGCGGCAGCCCCGGGTCAGTGTGGCAGACGCAGCCGTCCTGGATGTTGGAGCCTTCGCCGAGCTCGATCGGCTCGTTGTCGCCGCGCAGCACCGCGTTGAACCAGACGGAGGCGCCGGCGTGCAGGATCACCCGGCCGAGCACCTGCGCGCCCGGGGCGATCCAGAACTCGCCGCCCTGGGGCAGCACGGGGGCGATCCCGTCGATCTCGTAGAGGCTCATGTCCTGCGCTCCTCGAATTCCCGGTTGAGGCCGTTGACGAAGTCCACCAGCCCGGTCTGGCGATCCCGTCGCAGGCGCTCGGCCCGGATGATCGCCCGCAGGTCCGCCTCGCAGCGGTCCAGGTCGTCGTTGATCAGGACGTGATCGTATTCCGCCCAGTGGCTGATTTCGTCCCGCGCCTTGCGCATCCGCCCGGCGACCACCTCGGCGGAATCCTGGCCGCGGGCGTTCAGCCGCGATTCCAGGTCGGCGATGGTGGGGGGCAGGATGAAGATCGAGACGACCGCGTCGCGCAGGGGAGAGTTGCGGATCTGCTGCCCCCCCTGCCAGTCCACGTCGAAGAGCACGTCGTGGCCGCCGACGATCGCCGCCTCCACCGGGCCGCGGGGGGTGCCGTAGAGGTTGCCGAAAACCTCGGCGTATTCCAGCATCTCGCCGGCGCGGATCATCGCCTCGAAGGCGTCGCGGCTGCGGAAATGATATTCCCGCCCGTCCGTCTCTCCGGGCCGGGGGGTGCGGGTGGTGGCGGAGATCGAGAACCGCACCTCCCGCTCCGCCTCCAGCAGGCGTCGCGACAGGGTGGACTTCCCGGCGCCCGAGGGCGAGGACAGGATGATCAGCAGGCCGCGGCGGGCGTGGCGGTCATTCGACATTCTGCACCTGCTCGCGCAGCTGGTCGACGACCACCTTCATCTCCAGGCCGATCGCGGTCAGCTCGGCGGACTGGGCCTTGGAGCAGAGCGTGTTCACCTCGCGGTTGAACTCCTGAGTCAGGAAGTCGAGCTTGCGCCCGACCGGCCCCTCCGTCGCCAGAAGCCGGCGCGCCGCCTCCACGTGGACGCCCAGCCGGTCGAGCTCCTCCGTCACGTCGGACTTGACCGCGAGCAACGCCAGCTCCTGGGCGAGGCGCCCCTCGTCCATGGGCGCGCCGGCGGCGAGCAGGGCCTCCACCCGCTGGCGCAGGGCGTCGGCCTGGCGGGGCCGGCGCGCCTCGGCCGCCTCCCGGGCCGCGGCGGCGAGTTCCGCGATGCGATCCGCCTGGGCGGCGAGCGCGGAGGCCAGCGCCGCGCCCTCCGCCGCCCGCGCCGCGCGCAGCGCCGCGGCCAGCCGGGGGGCCTCCGCCGTCAGGGCGGCGAGCACGGCCGGGTTGTCCTGGGGACTGCGCCCTTCGCCCTCCATCACTCCCCGGACGGCGAGCAGGTCGGCGGCGGTGGCGGGCGCCAGCGCGAGGCCCCGGGCCGAGGCGGCTGCCTCCACCGCCAGCGCCGCCGCGATCGCCGCCTCCAGCCCCTCGGGATTCAGCCGCGACGCCGGGCCCCGCTCGCCCCGCCCGAACCGCAGCGTGACGCTGATCGAGCCGCGGGACAGCGCGGCGGCGAGAGCGGCGCGCAGCGCGGCGTCCAGCGCCTCGCAGCCCTCCGGCAGGCGCAACCGCAGGTCGAGGCCGCGGCCGTTGACCGACCGCGCCTCCCAGACCCAGGTCAGGCCTTCGGCGCCCCCCGTCAAATCCGCGAAGCCGGTCATGGAAGTCAGGGGCATGTGCAGGATTCTCGCCTCATGGGCGAGTTTGCCCTCGCCATTTCGCCCGATTTGCGCCAAATTAATGACGCAGTCGCAAGACAGGCGACTTTGCCGGGCTGGTGGCGTAACCTATGAACGAAGCGTTTACCAGCAGGCCGTCCCATCTTGCGCGCCGGGGTAATGCGACGTCAGGCTTCTGGTCAAGGTTGGGATGAACGATCTGGTGCTCTCTTCGCTCAGAAACTACTGGGAGCGCCTGCGCGCCGGCCGGATCGCGCCCTATCGCGCGGAAATCGACCCCCGACAGTTCGAGGGCGCGCTGGAGAACATGTTCATCGTCGAGCGTCTGTCGACGGACAACATGCGCATCCGCCTCGCCGGCATGAAGGTCTGCGAGATGATGGGGATGGAGGTCCGCGGCATGCAGCCCGGGATGCTGGTCGCCGACGCCGACCGACAGCGTCTCGACCGGTTGCTCGGCGTGGTGATGTCCGAGCCGGCGGTGGTCAAGCTCGCCCTTCACGCCGAGGGGCGCAGCGGCGGCTGGCGGGGCGCCATGCTGCTCATGCCGCTGCGCAGCGACTTCGGCGAGATCAACCGCGTGCTGGGCTGCGCTTGCGTCTCGGGCGAAATCCCCGGCGGGACGCTCGCCTTCCGCATCGAGGAGGTGACGGTCTCGCCGATCGAGGCCTCCGCCGCGGCCGAGCCGGCTCAGGTCATGCCCGGCTTCGCCGAGGAGACCGCCGCCTTTTCCCATGCGCCGGCGGGCCCCCAGCTCCGCAGCATCGAGGGCAACCCCAACGCCCCCACCCGCCCCCGCGACCCGGCGCGCCGCTTTCGCGTGGTCGAGGGCGACTGAACGGGGCGGCTGGACGCGGGGCCCGAGCCTCCGCGCCGCGCCCCTCCAGGCGCTTCGACCAGGACAGCGCGGCGCAGACCGCGCGGCGGGGCAAGCGGGACGATCCTCGGAAAGACCCCCGCAAAGCCTTCGGCGGGCGCGTTTTCGACCTGTTCACACTCATGAACACCGGGTTGACGCGCCAGGATAAATCAAGCCAAATCAATATTTTGACCCGATTTTCACGCGTGAAAATCCAGCCCTTCCACGCTGCGGCCTGCGGGATGGACCTGTGCAGAGACCTCTCAAAAGGCAAGCAGAGGACCAACTTTTAAGGGCGGAGAGAAGAGCCTGCCCAACCCCGGCCGGAAGGCCCGAACCGGACAAAAGACCGTCCGCCGTCCTTTCCGCGACGCCGGACCGGTCGATCAGTCCCGCCACTCCGCTTCGGGAATGCCTTGAAGCGCGAGCAGCGCCGTCAGGTCGGAATGGTCCAGGGTCGCGTCCGCCGCCGCCTTCAGCGCGGGCTTGGCGTGATAGGCCACGCCGAGGCCCGCCGCGATGACCATGTCGAGGTCGTTCGCGCCGTCCCCGACCGCCAGCACGTCCGCGGGATCGTAGCCCCCGGCGGCGGCGATCGCCTCCAGCGCCGCAAGCTTGGCCGCGCGGCCGAGAATCGGGTCGCCGACCTTTCCGGTCAGCCGCCCGCCCTCCGCGAGCAGCCGGTTGGCCTGGTTCCGGGCGAAGCCCGCCGCCGCCGCCACCCGGCCCGTGAAGAACTCGAACCCGCCCGAGACCAGCGCCGTGTCGGCCCCGAGCCCCGCCATGGTCTGCACCAGCACGCGCGCCCCGGGGTTCAGCCGCACCCGCTCGGCGAAGCACGCGTCGAGCACGGTCTCGGACAGCCCTTCGAGCAGCGCCACGCGCGCGCGCAGCGCCCCGTCAAAATCCAGCTCGCCGCGCATCGCCGCCTCGGTGATCGCCGCCACCTGCGGCTTCACCCCGGCGAAATCCGCCAGTTCGTCGATGCACTCGACGCCGATGATGGTCGAATCCATGTCAGCGATCAGCAGCCGCTTGCGACGGCCCTCCGCGGGGACGACGTTGACGTCGATCCCCTCCGCCAGCCCGCCGGGAACCGCGCCCGCGCCGGAAAAGGCGATCTCGACCGCCGACCCCGCCAGCCGCCGCGGCGCGTCGGGCGCAAGGCCCGCCGCCGCCAAGAGGCTGGCCGCACGCGCCGCCTCCTCCGCCGCGACGCCCGCGGCGGAGGTCAGGACCAGAACCCGCACCCCGATCAGCCCGCGGCGCGCTGCGCCTGACGGCGCTGGTCGAGCTCCTGGGCCACCAGGAAGGCGAGCTCCAGCGACTGGCTGGCGTTGAGCCGCGGGTCGCAGGCGGTGTGATAGCGGTCGGACAGATCCTCGTCGCGCACCGCCCGCACGCCGCCGGTGCATTCGGTCACGTCCTTGCCGGTCATCTCGAAATGCACGCCGCCGGGGATGGTGCCCTCGGCCGCATGGACCGCGAAGAACTCCCGCACCTCGCGCAGCACCCGCTCGAAGGGGCGGGTCTTGTAGCCCGACTCCGACTTGATGGTGTTGCCGTGCATCGGATCGCAGCACCACAGGACCTTGCGGCCCTCGCGCTCCACCGCCCGGATCAGCCGCGGCAGGTGCTCGCCGACCGCCCCCGCCCCGAAACGCGAGATCAGCGTCAGCCGCCCGGCCTCGTTCTTCGGGTTGAGCCTGTCGATCAGCTTCAGCAGATCGGATTCGGTCAGCGAGGGCCCGCACTTCAGCCCGATCGGGTTCTGCACCCCACGCAGGAACTCCACATGGGCGCCGTCCACCTGGCGCGTGCGGTCGCCGATCCAGACCATGTGGCCCGAGCCCGCCACCGGGGTTCCGGTGGTGGAATCGATCCGGCACAGGGCCTCCTCGTATTCCAGCAGCAGCGCCTCGTGCGAGGTGTAGAAATCCACCCGGTGCAGGGCGTCGGCGCTGTCGCCGTCGACGCCCGCGGCCCGCATGAAGTCCAGCGCGTCGGAAATGCGGTTGGCGAGCTTGTGGTACTGCTCGTAGCCCGGCTGGCCGGAGGTCGAATCCAGGGTCCAGCTGTGGACCCGGGTGATGTCGGCGTAACCGCCCTGGCTGAACGCGCGCAGCAGGTTCAGCGAGGCCGCCGCCTGGGTGTAGGCCTCCAGCATCCGCCGCGGATCGGGGATGCGCGCCTCCGCCGTGAAGGCGAAGTCGTTGATGATGTCGCCGCGGTAGGAGGGCAGCTCGACCCCGTCCACCGTTTCCATCGCCGCCGAACGCGGCTTGGCGAACTGGCCGGCCACGCGGCCCACCTTCACCACCGGGCATTTGGCGCCGAAGGTCAGCACGACGGCCATCTGCAGGATCACCTTGAAGGTGTCGCGGATGTTGTCGGCGGAGAATTCCGCGAAGCTCTCGGCGCAGTCGCCGCCCTGGAGCAGGAACGCCCGCCCCTCGGCCGCCTCGGCCAGCGCCCGCTTCAGCGCCCGCGCCTCGCCGGCGAAGACCAGGGGGGGATACGAGGCGAGCCGCGCCTCCACGGACTGAAGCGCGTCCGCGTCGGGATAGTCGGGCATCTGCACCCGCGGCTTCGCGCGCCAGTCCCGCTTGCTCCATTCCGCGCCCATGGCGAGGCCTCCCCTCCGGTCGTTTTGGAGCCCCGCATATAAGGCGCCTGTTCTTTGGACGCCATAGGGCCCGCGGCCGGATTCCCGCCGCTGCGCTGCGCGCAGGGAACCCTCGCGCGTCGCGGGGGTTTACGCAGCGATGTCAGATCCTGGAGGACAACGATGGCGAAGGAAGGCGAAACCGAAACCGTGCGTCGCAGCGGAAGCTTCCGCGACGATCCCGAGCGCGCCGTCGAGGCGGGGCGCAAGGGCGGCTCGCTGTCGGGGGGCAACTTCAAGATGAACCCCCAGCGGGCGGCCGAGGCGGGGCGCAAGGGCGGACAGCGCTCGGGCGGCAACTTCAAGCACGACCCGCAGCGCGCCTCCGAGGCCGGACGCAAGGGCGGCGGCGCGGCGCGCAACCGTCCGCTGGTCTGACCCTGCCTTTCTCGACGCGGTCGGCCGACACGCAGAACCCCGGGCCCTCGGCCCGGGGTTTTGCGTCATGGCGCCGGTCATGACCTGGTTTCATGACCGGAGATCGGATGTCACGACCAGACGGGCGGCGGATTGGGCTGGGGATCCTCGGGCAGCGTGGGATCAGCGGGCTCCGGCAGGTCCGGATCGGGGTGGGGGTCGGGAAAAGGCGGCAGGTCGGGTCCCGGCGGGGGATCCATCGGTTCGGGAACGTCGGGATCCATGGCCTGGACCGCCAGCCGCCCCCATTGGCCGGTCGGGGCATGAATACGGACCTTCGGCGCGCCGTTAGGCATCGTTCTCTCAAGCATCTTTCTCTCCGGGGTTCGATCTGCGATGCTCTGACAACTCCCGCCCCTGGGGCGCCGTTCCCGCAGCCCGCTGCGGCGGCGGCCGGGGAACCGGCGCGGCGCTTTCGCGTTTATGATCCGGCCTTCACTTCAGGAATGCTTCCGCCATGCAGGACCTTCCCGACATCGACCATCCGACCGCCAATATTCGCGCCAGCAAGGTCCAGGGGACCGAGGTGTTCAACGAGGCGGGCGAACGGCTCGGCCATATCCATGACCTGGTCCTGTCGCGCCACGACGGCCGCGCGGTCTTCGCCATCATGTCTTTCGGCGGATTCCTCGGCATCGGCGAGCGGTTCCATGCGCTGCCCTGGGAGAGCCTGAAGTTCGACGAGCTGATCGGCGGCTATGTCGTCCCCCTCACCCGCGAACAGATGGAGAAGGCCCCGAGCTACAAGCCCGACGAGGATCCGGACTGGAACGACCCGGACCTTCCCGGCCGGCTGATCGGCCCCCTGGGTCAGGCGCCCGCCTGAACCAAACCTCAGCTTGGGGCTAGCGTCCGCCCGACCCAAGCGTCAGCGTGAAGGGACGTGGCCCGGAGCCGTCACGGCTTGCGGCGGCGGTGCTCCTCCAGCCGCGGCAGGATCTCGACGAAATTGCAGGGCTTGTGCCGATAGTCGAGCTGCGCTGCGAGGATGCCGTCCCAGGCGTCGCGGCAGGCGCCGGGGCTGCCCGGCAAGGCGAACAGGTAGGTTCCCCCCGCCACCCCGGCGCAGGCGCGGCTCTGGATCGCCGAGGTTCCGATCTTCTGGAACGAGACCAGGGTGAAGAGCGTGCCGAAGGCCGGGATGGCCTTCTCGTAGACCGCCTCATGGGCCTCCACCGTCACGTCCCGGCCGGTCAGCCCGGTGCCGCCGGTCGAGATCGCCACGTCCACCTGCGGATCGGCGATCCAGCCCCGCAGGATCGCCTCGATCTCCGCCTGCTCGTCCCGCACGATCCGCCGGTCGGCCAGCAGATGCCCCGCCCCCTGCAGCCGCTCGACCAGCGCGTCGCCCGAACGATCCTCCGCCAGGCCCCGGCTGTCCGAAACGGTCAGCACCGCTATGCGGCAAGGCAGGAATTCACGCTCCATGGCCGGCCTCCAGCCGTTCGGACAGCATCAGCAAATCCCCCCAGACGTCGCGCTTCTTGATCGGGTCGCGCAGCACCGCGGCCGGGTGGAAGGTCGGCATCACCGGAATCCCCCGCCAGTCCGCCCATTTGCCGCGCATCCGCGCCACCCCCTGGCTCGTCGCCAGCACGGTGCGGGTGGCGGGGGAGCCCAGGAGCAGGATCGCCGCGGGCGCCTTCAGCTCGATATGCCGGACCAGGAAGGGCGAGAGCATTGCCACCTCGGCGCTCGACGGCTCGCGGTTGCCGGGGGGGCGCCAGGGCAGGACGTTGGTGATGTAGACCGCGGTCTCGGCGTCGGGAGACTTCCGCGACAGGCCGATCGCCGCCAGCATCAGGTCGAGCAGCCGCCCCGACCGCCCGACGAAGGGCAGGCCGGTCAGGTCCTCCTCCCGCCCTGGGCCCTCTCCGATCACCATCAGCCGGGCGCGCGGGTTCCCGTCGGCGAAGACGGTGGTCCGCGCGCCCTTCTTGAGCGCGCAGCCCTCGAATCCCGCCACCGCCTCGCGCAGGTCCTCGATCGTCCCGCAGGCCGCCGCCAGCGCCGCGCTCTCCTGCGCCGGATCGGGGGGGGCGGGGCGGGCCGCCGTCGGGGCCTCGCGCCGCCGCGCGGGCGCGGGCTCGGGCGCGGCCACCGGCGCGGGCGGCGCCTCCGCCAGCGCGAACCGGTCGACCGGCTCCTCCGCCAGCGCCTCGTCCGCGCCGAGCTCCACGAGCCAGGCGAGGGCGGCGAGATCGGCGGCGAAGGGGGGGCTCCCGGTCATGGCCCGACCCTACCCCCCCGGCTCCGGCCGCGCCAGATCCCGCCAGCGCTCCCGCCCGCCGTCCCGCCCCCGCCACAGGGGGCTTGCCCCCCGGGGCCCGCCTGCTAAGAGGGGCGCGCGCGGCCGACCGGAGGATGCCTTGTTCGCCCACCGTCACCTGCTCGGGATCGAGGAGCTCTCGCGGGACGACATCGAGACGGTGCTCGACCTGGCCGAGACCTATGTGGCCTTCAACCGCAAGGCCAAGAAGCGCGGCAAGGCCCTGCGCGGCCTCACCCAGGTCAACATGTTCTTCGAGGCCTCCACCCGCACCCAGTCGAGCTTCGAGCTCGCGGGCAAGCGGCTCGGGGCCGACGTCATGAACATGTCCATGGCCCAGTCGAGCGTGAAGAAGGGCGAGACGCTCATCGACACGGCGCTGACGCTCAACGCCATGAACCCCGACCTGCTGGTGGTGCGCCACCCGAACTCCGGCGCGGTCAACCTGCTCGCGTCCAAGGTGAACTGCGCGGTGGTCAACGCCGGCGACGGCCGGCACGAGCACCCGACCCAGGCGCTGCTCGACGCGCTCACCATCCGCCGGCGCAAGGGCAAGCTCAGCCGCCTGACCGTCGCCATCTGCGGCGACATCGCCCACAGCCGGGTGGCCCGGTCGAACCTGATCCTGCTCGGCCGGATGGAGAACCGCCTGCGGGTGATCGGCCCGCCCACCCTGCTCCCTCCCGGCATCGAGAAGATGGGGGTGGAGGTGTTCCAGGACATGGCCCAGGGGCTGGAAGGCGCCGACGTGGTGATGATGCTCCGCCTCCAGCGGGAGCGGATGGACGGGGCGCTGATCCCCTCCATGCGGGAATACTACCACCGCTTCGGGCTCGACCCGGAAAAGCTCGCCAACGCCAAGCCCGACGCCATCGTCATGCACCCCGGGCCGATGAACCGCGGGGTGGAGATCGACGGGACGCTGGCCGACGACATCAACCGCAGCGTCATCCAGGAACAGGTGGAGATGGGCGTCGCCGTGCGCATGGCGGTGCTGGACCTGCTTGCCCAGAACCACCGCGCGCGGGAGGCCGCATGACCACGCTGACCAACGCAAGGGTGGTGGACCCGGAAGGGGACCGCATCTTCCAGGGCGGGGTGGTGATCGCGGACGGGCGAATCGCCGAGGTCTTCGAGGGCGACCGGCCCGGCCAGGATTGCGGCGGCAGGCATCTCGCCCCGGCATCATCGACATCGGCGTGAAGATCGGCGAGCCGGGGGAGCGGCACAAGGAAAGCTTCCGCACCGGGGGCGCCGCCGCGGCGGCCGGCGGCGTGACCACCATGGTCACCCGCCCCGACACCAGCCCCGCCATCGACGACCCCGAGCGGCTGGAGTTCCTGCTGCGCCGCGCCAAGGAGGCGAGCCCGGTCCGCGTCCTGCCCATGGCCGCGCTGACCAAGCGCCGCGAGGGGCGCGAGATGACCGAGATCGGCTTCCTGATGGACGCGGGCGCGGTCGCCTTCACCGACGCCGCCGCGGTGGCGGACGCCCGGGTCTTCTCCCGCTGCCTCGCCTATGCCGCCGGGCTCGGGGCCCTGGTGATCGGCCATCCGCAGGAGCCGGTGCTCTCCGCCGGCGCCTGCATGACCTCGGGCCAGTTCGCGTCGCAGCTCGGCCTGCCCGCGGTCTCGCCGATCGCCGAGCTCATGGGGCTCGAGCGCGACCTCGCCCTGGTCGAGGCGGCCGGCGCCCGCTACCATGCCGACCAGCTCTCCACCGCCCGCAGCCTGCCGGCCCTGCGGCGCGCGCGGGAGGCGGGGCTGAAGGTCACAGCCGGGGTGTCGATCCACCACCTGACGCTGAACGAATTCGACGTGGGCGACTATCGCACTTTCTTCAAGCTGACGCCGCCGCTCCGCTCCGAGGAGGACAGGGTCGCGATGGTCGAGGCCCTGGCCGAGGGGCTGATCGACGTGATCGGCTCCTTCCACATGCCCCAGGACGAAGAGGAAAAGCGCCTGCCCTTCGAGGAGGCCGCCCCCGGCGCGGTGGGGCTGGAGACGCTGCTGCCCGCGGCGATGGAGCTGCACCACGCGGGCCTGTCGCTGCCGCTCCTGTGGCGCGCCCTGGCGCTGAACCCCGCCCGGCTGCTGGGCCTGGCGGGCGGACGGATCGCGGCCGGCGCCCCGGCGGACCTGGTGCTCTTCGACCCGGAGGCGCCCTTCGTGCTCGACCGGGCGAAGCTGCGCTCCAAGTCCAAGAACACCCCCTACGACCTGCGCCGGATGCAGGGCCGGGTCCTGGCCACCTGGGTCGGCGGGCGCGAGGTCTACGCGCGGGAGGCGGCGTGACCTCCGTCGCGCGCGCAGGGGGCCGCGGCTCGGCCGAGGGACCCGGCCACGGGCCCCGCGCCGCGCCGCTCCTGAGGCGCGGCCGTCTCTGTGCGGCGCGCGTCGACCGCCCGGCCATCTCCTCCCTGCGGAAGGCCCGCCCATGACCCTCGCACCGATGACCCTCGCGCTCGTCGCCTTCGGCGGCTACCTGCTCGGCTCGATTCCCTTCGGCGTCCTGATCACCCGGGCGCTGGGGCTCGGGAACCTGCGCGAGATCGGGTCGGGCAACATCGGCGCGACCAACGTCCTGCGCACCGGCAACAAGGGC
>CBDEVG010000007.1:0-15434 GCA_965243535.1 Amaricoccus sp. | reverse complement strand
GCGCATGATCCGTTCACACCTGTGGAGATCAGGTTAAGGCCGCAAAATATATTGATCTATTTCAATGCCTTGATCCCATTTTCACGCGTGAAATTCCGCCGCTCGAAGCGCCGCGGCTTGGGAGATTCCTTCCCGGATGTCCCTCTTGGAAGGGCGGTTCAGGCGGCGGGCCCGCGGGCCGGGATCGCCGCCCGCCTATCCGGCGAAGGTCTTGCGGATGCCGAAATGGTCGAGCTTGCGGTAGAGCGTCGGCCGGGAGATGCCGAGCCGGCGGGCGACCCGGGTGAGGTTGCCCCCCTCCGCCTCCAGCGCGCCGCGCAGCGCCGAGAGCTCGGCCTCCTCCAGGCTCGCGCCCGGGGGCGGGGCGGGCGCCCGGACGGGCGGTGGGCCGAGGGACAGGACGGGCGACGGGAAGGCGGCGGCCGCTTCCGGCTCGCCCCGCATGTGGGGCGGCAGGTCCCCGAGCTGGACCCGGCCGCGGGCGAGCAGGTGCAGCCGCTCCACCAGGTTCTTCACCTCGCGCACGTTGCCGGGCCAGGAATAGGCGCGCAGCCGGTCCACCACCTCGGCGGCGAAGTCGAGCCGCTCGCGCCCGACCCGCTCGGCGATCAGGCCGTTGAAATGCTCCAGCAGGAGCAGGCAATCGTCCCCCCGCTCCCGCAGGGGCGGCACCCGGATCGAGACCGCCCCGATGCGATAGTAGAGGTCGCGGCGAAACCGCCCGGCCTCCACCTCGGCCCGCAGGTCGCGGTTGGTCGAGGCGATCAGCCGCACGTCCACCGGCCGCGGCCGGCTGTCGCCCACCCGCTGGACCACCCGGTCCTCCAGCACCCGCAGCAGGAAGGGCTGGATGTCGAGCGGCAGCTCGCCGATCTCGTCCAGCGTCAGCACGCCGCCGTGGGCGAGTTCGAAGACCCCCGGCTTGCCCTCGCGCGAGGCGCCGGTGAAGGCGCCCGCCACATGGCCGAAGAGCTCGCTGCCGATCAGGTCGCGGGTGATGCCGCCGCAGTTGACCGCGATGTAGCGCTCGGGCGGCCGGGATCCGCCCACCAGCCGGGCGAAGAGCTCCTTGCCGACGCCGGTCTCGCCCTCGATGAGCAGCGAGGTGACCTCGCCGATCCGGGCGACGCGGAGCGCGATGTCCACCACCTCGCGCAGGGCGGGGCTTTCGCCGACGATCGCCGCCGCCGCCTCGTCGATGGGATCGCGCCGCGCGCCGGGCCGGGCGATGCGGGCCGTGGGCAGGACCACCGCCGCCCCGCGCAGCGCCCCGTCGAGCTTGAGCGGCGTCAGGTGGCAGCCGCGCATGTCGGGGGGAAGGGCGCGCGTCACCTCGTCGAGGAAGCCGGTCGGGTCGGTGGGCTCGGGCGCGCGGGCCGCGCAGGCCTTGGCCGCGAAGCGCCCCGAGACGTCGCAGGGAATGTTGGCGCAATAGACCGGGCGGCCCCGGCGGTCGAGGATCATCAGCCCGTCGCTGCGCCGGTAGTTGGGGGCCGAGGCGATGAAGGCCTCGAGCAGCCGCGCCCGTTCCTCGCCCTGCTGGTCGGCCAGGGCCTTCTCGATCTCGCGGGCGGCGGCGGCCACCAGGGCGGTGTTGTGCGGGCGGAAGATGCCGGGCCGGCCCGAGAGGTCGACCACCCCCACCACCCGCCCGTCAAGCGGGTCGCGGATCGGCGCGCCGGCGCAGGTCCAGCCCTTGATCCCGGCGCAGAAATGCTCGGCCGCATGGACGAAGACCGGCTCGCCCGCATAGAGCGCGGTGCCGATGCCGTTGGTGCCGGCCGCCTCCTCGGTCCAGCGGCCGCCGACGCCAAGGTGGATGTCGCGCCCATCGTGCAGGGTGCGCTTGTCGCCGATGGCGTCGATCAGCACCCCCTCGCGGTCGGCGAGGACGAGCATGGCGCCGGTGCCCTCGAGCAGGCTGCCGATGCTGGCGAAGCTGCGGCGCGCGGCGGCGAGCAGGTCGGCGCCGGCGCCGGCGCGGGTGCGCTCCGCCAGGTCGTCGCGGTCGGCCGTCATCGGGGCCTCGCCCTGAATGGCGTCGATGCCGCCTTCGGCGCAGCGCCGCCAGGACTCGCCGATCAGGCTGCGGACCTGGCAGGAGGGCCGGGTGACGGGCTCGCCCGCGAGCAGGCGTTCCCAGGCGCCCATGGTGGCGCGTTCGTCATAGTCCGGCGCCGGCGGACATGCCGGATCGGGGCTGCGCCTGCCTGCCTCGGGGGGGACTGGGTTGGGCTTGCGGTTCATAGAGCTTTCGATCAGGGATCCGGTGCCTTCTGCGCCTCCAGGGATGGTCGTGGGTCGGGGTCAGATCTCCAGCCGGGCGGAGATCTCGGCGATCAGCGCCCGCTCGCCGCCGGCGAGGTCGCGGCCGTCGAGGTCGGAAAGGGCCGCGGCGATCTCCGGCGCGACCGGGGAGAAGAAGCCGTTCTCGCGCGTGGCGAGCCGGAAGGCCTCATGCCCGTCGCGCCGGCGCAAGTCGCCCAGGTGGTGCATCTGCTTGCCGGTGTTGGCGTCCACCAGGCTGACCCGGCCGTTGAGGGCGATGCGCACGAAGGGCTGGGGCGGGGCCTCGGGGATGCGGGCGGGGCCGGAATGGATGATGAGCCCCTCGGGCCTGGGTTCCTCGGGCTTTGACCGGCGGCGGGCGGACCAGGCGCCGCCGCTGAGCTGATCGGCCAGCCGTTCGATCGTCAGCCGGTTCGCCGCGATCAGCCGCCGCGCGCGTTCGTCCTCGGCGCGCGGGCCGGTTCGTCCGGAGATGATGTCCACCATTCAAGGAGCCTCCCACCGCGCCGGGTCTTCGCCCGGTCTGCGCGACGCGAATCCTACCCGACTCGGGCCGGACGCGCCAGAAGCCAAAAGTATCGGTCGTAACCGGCGGCGCGGGTAGTAGCGGATTACCACCCCCGCCGTTTTCACGCGGATGTGCCGGGGCGCCGATCGCAGGACGCCGACAGGCTTGAAAACCTGCGCTTTAAAGGATAGGATGCGGGCATTAAGTGCAAGGTTTTTCAGCGCGTTGGCGCATCCCTCGTCCCCTCGGCCCGCGTTGACCGACCAAGCAGGGTTTCAGCGGTGCGCCGCGCGCCAGGCCCGCGCGCCGGGCCCGGGAAGGCGGTGGTCTCTATGTGGCGCGCCCTCGTCTTGTTCGCCAGGATCGGCGTCGGCCTCTACCTGGTCCTGGCCGCGGCCTTCGCCGCGCTCCTGGTCGCGGGGCTGGCCGACCCCGGGAGCCGGGTGGTCTTCGACCGGCCCGACCCCCGGCTCGCCGCCGACTACCGCAACGGCCTGTCGGAGGCGCAGCGGGCGGAATACTACCACCTGTCCCAGGGCTCGGAGATCCTGCCCTGGCCGGTGCTGACGGCCGTCGAGGTCGCCGACCCCGCCTCCCGCAGGCCCTTCGTCGAGAACCTCTCCCGCTACGGGCTGCTGCCCGATCCGGGGCGGGCGGACGGGTTGCCGGTGGGGCTCACCCTCGCGCGGAACGACTACACCTTCGGGATGCAGTTCGTCGGCGTCACCTGCGCCGCCTGCCATGTGGGCGAGCTGTCCCACGGGGACGCGGCGGTGCGGGTCGACGGCGCGCCGAACATGCTGAACCTCCAGCTCTTCTATTCCGACGCGATCGAGGCGATCCTTGCGACCGGCCGGGACTGGGGCAAGGCCTGGCGCGCGGCCAAGCGTTTCGGGCGGCAGGACTACGAGCGCTACGGGCTGGCGGCGCCGCTGATCCGGCCGGCCTTGCTCGCCTGGTCCGGGGGCGCGGCCCTCGTCCACCGGGACAAGCTCGCGGCGCGGCTGGAGCTCGTCAAGGTCATCCGCCTCGCCAAGGAGCTGCGGGACCCGGCGCATCCCACCTCGGGCTACGGCCGGCTCGACGCCTTCGACGGCACCCGCAACTTCCTGCTGACCCGGCTGCGCAAGGCGGACGGCCCGGACGAGTTCGAGGTCAACCGCGCCAATATGGTCGCCCTCGACGCCCCGGCGAAATTCCCCTGGCTCTGGTCGCTCAAGGCCGAGGCGCCCGGGGATCTCGTCCGCTACGAGAAGGACCCGGGCGCCTTTCCGCGCTCCTGGGGGTTCCGGGATTTTCGCTGGATCGAATGGACGATGAACACCAATACGGTGATGGAGCGCAACTTCACCGAGACCCTGGGCGCGGGGGCGACGGTGGTGATGGATCCGGCGCGCGAGACGCTGTTCGAGAGCTCGATCCCCATTCCCAACCTGCACCGGCTGGAATGGCTGACCTACTACATGGATCCGCCCAAATGGCCGGAGGCGGCCTTCGGCCCGATCGACGCAGGCCTCGCGGCGCGGGGCGGGGAGATCTTCGGCGCGGACTGCGCCGGCTGCCACGACTATCCCGGGGACGTCGGCCGCACCGACACGGGCCTGCTGGCGCTGCGGGCCTGGACGCCGCGGTTCACCGGAACCGACGGCCGGGTCGCCGAGCGGATCGTCTGCCCCGTCGCGGACATCGGCGCGCTGCAGGTGGCCCCGACCGAATTCACCGCCGCCCAGTCCGACCTGATGGCGGGATGCCGCGGCGTCGTCCCCGGCGAGGCCTTCCAAGGCGCGAGCTTCGCCGCGGTGGTCAAGACCGCGGTGGGGGCGATCAAGGCCAAGGCCTATGCCGCCGCCGGCGTCGGACCCGCGCAGCAGGCGGAGATGGAGGATCTCGGGCGTCGCCATGCGGTGGAATGGCGCGACACCCTGCTGACGGGCGGGCCGGGGGACGGACCCTACGCCGCGCGGCCGCTCCACGGCATCTGGGCGGCGGCGCCCTATCTGCACAACGGGTCGGTGCCGACGCTCTACGACCTGTTGCTGCCGCCCGAGCGGCGGCCGGCGGTCTTCGCGCTGGGGGGCCGCGCCTTCGATCCGGTCAAGGTGGGCTTCGCGGCGTCCACGGACTGCGACCGGCCGGATTGCCTGGTCGACACGACCCGGCCGGGGAACGGCAACGGCGGCCATCCTTACGGCGCGACCTTGAGCGAGGCCGACCGCATGGCGCTGGTCGAGTACCTGAAGACCTACTGAGAGACCGTCTGAAAATCCGGACGGGCCGGACCCGGCGCAGGAGTTTCGCGCGCCCCGGAGCGTCGCGCCTGTCCGCCGATATCCCGATGTCGGGGAAACGGATCTCCTTCGGGGGATGCCGACCCTTCCGCGCCGGCTCTCAGCCGCCGCAGGTCCCGACCGTCTTTGAGGTCCCGCGCCGCGCCGGGGAAGGGGGCGCGCCGGGGGCGGCCCGTTCGGGCCCGAAGCGGGCCGCCCCCGCGCGCCCCGGGGGGGCGACCTCGGCCGCGGTTCCTGCCGCGGTCCCTGGAAAGACTCCTGCGAGAGCCTCTCTCCCGGGCCGCTTCGGAAAGGGCTGGGAATTTCACGCGTGAAAATCGGGTCATACTATTGAAATATATCAATATATTTCGCGGCCTTAACCTGACCTTCAGGATCGTGAACGGGTCGAGGGCGACCGCGCCGCGGGTTTGCCGGAAGCCTCTCGGGGACCGGCCTCCGCCCTGGTCCTCAGGACCCGACCGCGACCGGGAGCTCGTCGGGGAAGGTGCCGTCGAGCTTCAGGTCCCCCGCCGGCCGCAGGCCCTCGCGCCGCAGCAGCGGCTTCAGGATGGCGGGGATCTGCGCCTGGCTGATGTATTTCCCGAAACAGGTGTGCCGCCCCGCGGCGAAATGCAGGTAGTGGCTGGCCGGACGGCCCGGGCGGAACTCCTCCGGCGCCTCCAGCACGCGCTCGTCGAACATCGCCGACCAGCTCAGCGCGAAGACGGTCGCGCCCTTGGGGATCAGGGCCGCATGGGGCGCGCCCGCCCCCAGCAGATAGTCCTCGCGCACCAGCCGCTCCACCATGGGATTGACCGGCCGGAAGCGCAGCGCCTCGAAGACCAGGGCGGCGAGGTCCTCGTCGCGGTCCTCCCGCGCCGCCGCCGAGGCCTCGGCCAGCCGGTCGGGATGGGCGAAGAGCGTCAGGAGCGCATGGACCGCCGCCTGGGAGGTGGTCTCGACCATGCCGGTGATGAAGCCCGCCAGCGTGCGGCAGACGCCCTCGTCGTCGAAGCCGAAGCCATCTCCCGCCTTCTGCTGGGCGAGGAGCCGCCCCAGCACGTCGTCGATCTGCGCGCCGCTCGCCCGGCGCCGGCCCATCAGCTCGGCGATGCGGTCCATGAGCTCGGCCCCGGCGGCGACCGCGGGGGCGCGCATCTCCGGCCGGTTGGCGAGGTTGACGAAGAACTCGCGGAAGCAGGCCCGGGCCCAGTCCATCATCTGGGCGTCATGGGGCGCGAAGACGCCGAGATACTCCCGCGCCGTCAGCACCGGCACGGTCCGGGTCAGTGGCCGGACGATGTCGAAGGGCGCGCCGCCGGCCGCCAGCCGGTCGACGATCGCCTCGGCGTTCTCCGCCGCCCGCGCCCGGATCTGCCCGATGTCCTCGCGGCGGATCGCCAGCCGCATCGCCGAGATGTCGTGGTCGTAGCGGGGGGTGACGTCCTGGCTGAGCACGAAGGGCCCGATCACCCCCATCATCCGCGGCAGGTAGGGGCCGACGGAAAAGACCAGCTCCCGGTGGAAGATCTCCTCCACGTCGCGGAACCGCGAAACCAGCGTGACAAGCGCCGTCCGCAGGATCGGCCGGTCGTCGCGCAATTCCCGGAAGAAGGGCAGGGCGTTCTGCCGGACCTGGGTCAGGATGAACTGCATCTCTGCCGCGGCGATCTCGCCGGGGTCGCCGCCCCCTGCGGCGATCTGGTCGAATTGCGTCAGGATGGGGCCGGTCGAGGCTGACATCGGCGCGCCTCCGCCTGTGAGTCCTAATGCCGCGATGGTACCATTCTTCGTTGCGCCCGTGACGAAAATCGTGACGAGACTCCTGGCGCGGAACGATCATCGGCGGCCGGGCGCGGGGCGCGTCGCGGCGGCTCCTGCGGCGCCGGCGCCGCCTTGCAACAATTCGTTGACGGAATCCCGCCGCCGCCCCCCTGACATCCCCCGCGGTCCGGTCTATATGACCGCGGTACCGCGGAGACAGACCCGTTGCTCAGCCACCCCTTCGATGACGACAAGCTGCGCGAGGAATGCGGCATCTTCGGCGTCACCGGCCTCAAGGACGCCGCCAACTTCGTCGCCCTCGGGCTGCACGCCCTCCAGCACCGCGGCCAGGAGGCCGGGGGCATCGTCGCCTGGTCGCCGGAGGGGGGATTCTCCTCCGCCCGGCGCTTCGGCTACGTGCGCGACAACTTCACGTCGCAATCGCTGATGGAGACCCTGCCCGGGCCGCTCGCCATCGGCCACGTGCGCTATTCCACCGCCGGATCCAAGGGCGCGACCCAGCTGCGCGACGTGCAGCCGCTGTTCGCCGAGTTCCAGATGGGCGGCTGCGCCATCGCGCACAACGGCAACCTGACCAATGCGCTGGCGCTGCGCGAGGAGCTGATCGCCCACGGGTCGATCTTCCAGTCCTCCTCGGACACCGAATGCATCATCCACCTGATGGCGCGCTCGATCCAGAAGACCATCCCCGAACGGCTGAAGGACGCCCTGCGCCGGGTCGAGGGGGCCTTTTCCGTCATCGCCATGACCCGGACCAAGCTCATCGGCGTGCGCGACGCCCTCGGCGTGCGGCCGCTGATGCTCGGCAAGCTCGGCGAGGGCTGGGTGCTGTCCTCGGAGACCTGCGCGCTCGACATCATCGGCGCGGAGTTCGTGCGCGAGATCGAGCCGGGCGAGATGGTGCTGATCGAGGGGGGGCGGATCGAGAGCTTCTTCCCCTTCCGCAAGGTCAAGCCGCGGTTCTGCATCTTCGAGCACGTCTATTTCTCGCGCCCCGACAGCGTGATCGGCGGCCGCTCGGTCTACGAGACCCGGCGCAACATCGGGGTGGAGCTCGCCCGCGAGGCGCCGATCGAGGCCGACCTGGTCTGCCCGGTGCCCGACAGCGGCACGCCGGCGGCGATCGGCTACAGCCAGGAAAGCGGCATCCCCTACGCCATGGGGATCATCCGCAACCAGTACATGGGCCGGACCTTCATCGAGCCGACCGAGCAGATCCGCAACATGGGCGTGCGGCTGAAGCTCAACGTCAACCGGGCGGTGATCGAGGGCAAGCGCGTCGTGCTGGTGGATGATTCGGTGGTGCGCGGCACCACCTCGCTCAAGATCCGCGACATGGTGATGGATGCGGGCGCGGCGGAGGTGCATTTCCGCATCGCCTCGCCGCCGACCATGTGGCCCTGCTTCTACGGGGTCGACACCCCGGACCGGGGCAAGCTGATCGCCGCCAACATGTCGGCGGAGGAGATGCGCGCCTACCTGCGGGTCGATTCGCTCCGCTTCATCTCGCTCGACGGGCTCTACCGCGCCTGCGGCGTACCCCATCGCGACCCGGCGGAGCCGCAGTTCTGCGACGCCTGCTTCTCCGGGGACTATCCCGTCCGCCCGTCCGACATGATCGAGCGCGGCTTCGAGCCCGCGGCATGACGCCCGGTTCCGACACCGTCGCCCTCGTCACCGGCGCGAGCCGGGGCCTCGGCTACGCGGTCGCCGCCGCGCTGGGGGCGGCCGGAGTCCAGGTGGTGGCCATGGCCCGCACCGTGGGCGGGCTCGAGGATCTGGCCGACGCCATCGAGGCGGCGGGCGGGCCGACGCCGACGCTCGTGCCGCTCTCCATAACCGACGAGGTGGGGATGCAGCGGCTCTGCCTCGCGCTCCACGAGCGCTGGGGGCGGGTCGACCTGGCGGTGCACTGCGCCGCCCACGCCGCGCCCCTGACGCCGACCGACCAGATCACCGCCAAGGATTTCGACGCCAGCGTCGAGGTGAACCTGCGCGGGACCCAGCGGCTGATCGTCAACGTCACGCCCCTGCTCGCCGCCTCGCCGGTCGGGACCTTCGTCCATGTGACCGACGACACCGCGACGGGGCCCTTCTGGGGCAGCTACGGCGCGACCCGCGCCGGGGGCGACGCCCTCGCGCGGTCCTTCGCCGCCGAGCACGCCCGCATCCCGCCGCGGGTCGTGCTGTTCCAGCCCCGGCCGATGCCCACCGCCGTCCGCGCCCGGTTCTATCCGGCGGAGGAGCCGACCCGGCTCACCCCTTGCGCCGACGAGGCGGCGCGGCTGATCGCGGCGCTGGCGGACTGAGGCCGGGCGGTTCGCGTTCAGGGGATATGCGGGGGCGAGCGGGCCCTGAGAGGCCCCGCCCTGAGTCCCATTGCCGCGCCGGAACGGATCCCCTAGATCCCTCGGCGAGGATTGGAGGGGAAAGCATGATCGGACGCCTGAACCACGTGGCCATCGCCGTGCCGGATCTGGAGGCGGCCGCGGCGCAGTACCGCGACACCCTCGGCGCCCTGGTGCGCGATCCCCAGCCCGAGCCCGACCATGGGGTGACGGTGGTCTTCATCGAGCTGCCGAACACCAAGGTCGAGCTGCTGCACCCCCTGGGCGAGAATTCCCCGATCCGGGCCTTCCTCGACAAGAACCCCTCGGGGGGCATCCACCACATCTGCTACGAGGTCGAGGACATCCTCGCCGCCCGCGACGCGCTCAAGGCCTCGGGCGCGCGGGTGCTGGGCGACGGCGAGCCCAGGATCGGCGCCCATGGCAAGCCGGTGCTCTTCCTCCATCCCAAGGACTTCACCGGCACGCTGGTGGAGCTGGAGCAGGCATGAACGTCGCCTCGGCGATCGTCGTCTTCGCGGTCGTCTGGTTCCTGACGCTGTTCGTGGTGCTGCCCATCGGCCTGCGCACCCAGGACGAGGCAGGCCGGATCGAGCCGGGCACGCCCGCCTCCGCCCCCGCCGGGGCGGTGATGCGGCGCAAGTTCCTGATCGTCACCCTGGTCGCCCTGGTGATCTGGGCGGCGATCTGCGCCACCATCATCTGGAGCGGGATCACCATCCGCGACCTGGACGTCTGGCATCGGATGTAGTCTCGCCTGCAACGGTCTTTCGTGGTAGGCTGCCTGCTCGCCAAGACCTCGACCAGACCCCGACCAGACAGGGAGGCCCGTCCATGACCATCCGCACCGCCCTTCTCGCCGCGCTCGTCGCCTTCGGCTTCGGTGGCGCCGCCGCCGCCATGTGCGACGGCAAGACCCAGCACCAGGCCCAGGCGCCGGTGGTGCTGCCGAACCAAGACGGCGCGTCGTCCTGACCCCGAGCAGGGGGCCCGGCCCCCGGCCGGGACCGCCCTCGAGCGCCCTGCGTCGGGCGCCCCCGCGCCCGCCCGTCAGTCGTTGATGTCGCGCTTCCAGATCCGCACCTGACCGCGTCGGACGCCCAGCGCGCGGCGCAGCAGCGCCCAGGCGATCCCCGACAGCGCGGCGAAGACCACCGCCGCCGCCGGCCACGAGCCGGCGAGGACGCCGGCGAGCGGTCCCCCGAAGGCCAGGAGCAGCGCCATCGCCGCCGCGCTGAGGGCGAAGCCGAGGCAGACCCAGGCAGGCATGACCAGCTCCAGCAGGGCGAGGCCCGCCGCCGCCAGCGCCCAGGCCCACCAGGTCATCGCCCGCTCTCCGCCGCCGCCACGCCGCGCCTGCGGACCGGCGAGACCGCGCGTCCGGCCGTCGTCCCCCTGCCGCCGCGGGTCCCACAGATCGCGCGGCCGGGCATCGCCGCCCACCGACCGTGGGTCCTGGAGAGCGCCCGTCCGGCCGCCGTCGCTCGGGGCCCCTGGGTCCGAGAGATCGACGGCCCGGCCGCCGCAACCTGAAGCCCGCGGATCGGAAAGATCGCCTGTCCGGCCACCGCAGCCTGAAGCCCGCGGACCTGCGAGATCGCCCGTCCGGTCCTCGCCGCCCGGCGCCCGCCGCTCTGCGAGACGCTCCGCCCGGTCATCGCTTGAGCAGGCCGAAGGCGTCGCGGAAGGCGTCGAGCGCCGCGGCGGGCAGGAGCACCGTCTGCCGGCCCTCGCCGGCGCCGACGGCGGCCAGCGCCTCGACCTGCTTCAGCGCCACCTGGTACTGGGCCGCCTCCAGCCCGTTCGCCGCGATGGCCTGGGCCACCACCCCGGTGGCGTAGGCCTCGGCGTCCGCGCCGATGCGCCGGGCCTTCGCCGCCTGTTCCGCGGCGTAGAGGTCGGCGTCGGCGGCGAGCTCCACCGCGCGCTTGCGCCCCTCGGCCTCGGTCACCAGCGCCCGGCGGGCGCGTTCGGCGTTGAGCTGCTGGAGCATCGCCGCTCGGGTCGCCTCGTCGAGGTTGACGTCGAGGATCTCCACCCGCGTCACCTCGATCCCCCAGTCGTCGACCATGTCGGCGAGCGAATCGCGGATGCGCGCGATGAGCTGGCCCCGGTTCGACTGCACCGCGTCGAGCTCCATCATGCCGATCTCGGAGCGCACGATGCCCGCGACGGTCGTGGCGATCGCCCCGTCCACGTCGCGGATGCGGTAGACGGTCTTTTCCGGCTCGACGATGCGGTAGAACACGCTGGTCTCCACCTGGACCAGCACGTTGTCCGAGGTGATGGCGTCCTGCCGCGAGGAGGGCAGCTGGCGCTCCAGGATCGAGATGCGATGCGCCACCCGGTCGAGGAAGGGCATGATGAAGTTCAGCCCCGGCCCCAGCACCGCCCGCAGCCGGCCGAACCGCTCGACCACGTATTTCTCGGACTGCGGCACCACCCGCACCGCCAGGAACAGCGCGAGGATCAGGATCGCCGCCAAGGCGAGCAGCACCACGTTCCCGCCGCTCAACTGGTCCATCGCCCGTCCTCCCCGGTCCCGCGCGCGGGTCCTGCCTTGGGGGTCCTGCGCGGGGCGCAGCATCGGCGAAGCGCGCCTCCGCCGCAAGCGCGGCGGCGCGACATCCTTACCCCATCCGGATCAGCCGGCGCATCGCCTCGGCCCCGGCGATCGGCCCGAGCGCCATGATCGCGAAGGTCGCGGGCCAGCCCAGGGCGGCGGCGACCGAGGGCGTGGCCTGCACCGTGAAGAAGGTGAGCAGGAACCCGAGCGCGGTCTGGAAGGTGAGCAGGCTTCCCGCCCGTTCGGGGGGCGCGGCGTCGGCCACCAGGGCGGAGAACTGGGCGGAGTCCGGGATCACCGTCAGTCCCCAGGCGATCACCGTCAGGGTCAGGAGCCAGGGCGGCCCGTGGAAGACGGCGGCGGCGAGAAGGCCGGAGGCGGCGCTGCCGATCAGGGCCAGCCGCGCCACCCGCGCCTTGCCGATCCGGTCGGCGAACCAGCCGGCGGGGGCGCAGGCGAGGCCGCCGAGCGCGATGGCCGCGAAGGTGAGCCCGCGGGCCATGTCGGTCGCCGGTCCCGGGCCATAGGTCCTGGCGAAGGCCGCGGCCGACGCCGCGCCGATCCAGGCCCAGAAGGCGTAGAGCTCCCACATGTGGCCGAGATAGCCGAGATAGGCGAGGCGGATGCGCCGGTCGGTCCAGGCGAGGCGGAGCGCGCCCGGGTCGAGGGTGGCGGCGCGGGCGTGCGCGGGCCCGAGCCCGGCGAAGAGCGCGAGCGCGCCCCCGAGCCCGGCCAGGGCGGAGGCGGCCGCGACCGCCGTCCGCCAGTCGGGCCCCCCGGCGAGCGCCAGCAGGTGCGGCGCGGCCGAGCCCAGGGTGACGGCGGCGACCACGAGGCCGATCAGCAGGCCCCGGTCGCGGGCGCCCCAGCCGATCGCGATCTTCATCCCCACCGGATAGACCCCGGCGAGGCAGGCGCCGGTCAGGGCCCGCAGCGCCACCTGCGCCGCCCCGCCGACGGGGGCGAGGATGAAGGCGAGGTTGGCGGCCGCGGCGATCCAGGCGCAGGCCGCCATCACCCGCCGCGGATCCCGCCGGTCGGCGAGCCCCCAGGCGGCGAGGCCGAGCGCCCCGGCGACGAAGCCGATCTGCACGGCGGAGGAGAGCGCCGCGGCCCGGGCGGGGGGCAGGGCGCCCTCGGCGGCCAGCTCGGTCAAGATGGCGGCGGACATGAACCACAGGCTCATGACCAGGACCTGTGCGGCGGCGATCAGCGCGACGCTCGCCCCCTTGCGGGCCATCTCAGAGCTCTGGCAGCAGCCGCTGGAGCAGCGCGGCGATGACCTCGCCGGCGACCGCGGCGTTCTCCAGCACCGCCTCGATGGTGTCGGGCTGCTGGTCGGGGCCGCCGGTGGCGCTGTTGGAGATCGCCGAGAGGCCGAGGACCGCGAGGCCGGCGTGGCGCGCGGCGATCACCTCCAGCACCGTGGACATGCCCACCGCGTCGGCCCCGCAGCCCCGCAGCCAGCGCCGCTCGGCCGAGGTCTCGAGCGAGGGCCCGAGGATGCCGGCGTAGATGCCGCGCCGCAGCCGGATCTTGTTGGCGGCGGCGATCTTGAGCGCCCGGGCGCGCAGGTCCGGGTCGTAGGCGCGGGACATGTCGGGAAAGCGCAGGCCGAGCCGGTCGTCGTTCAGCCCGACCAGCGGGTTCAGCCCGGTCAGGTTCAGGTGATCCTCAATCAGCATCACCTCGCCCGGGGCGAATTCGGGGCTGAGCCCCCCGGCGGAATTGGTCACCACCAGCCGGAAGGCCCCGAGCCCGCGCAGGAGGTAGACGGGCAGGGCGACGTCGCGGGCGGACCAGCCCTCGTAGGGGTGGAGCCGCCCGTCCATCATCGCCACCCGGCGGCCGAAGAGCCCGCCCACCACCAGCCGCCCCGCATGGCCCGGGGCGGTGCCGGCGGGCATGCCTTCGATCTCGGCGCTGGGGATCGCCACCGGATCCTCCAGCCGCCCGGCGAGGCCGCCGAGGCCGGAGCCGAGGATCATGCCGATCTCCACCGGCTCGCCGATCCGATCCTGGACGGAGGCGAGGGCGGCCGCGACCCGGTCGCCGTAGTCGGTCATGCGAGGGTCTCCCGGATGCGGGGGGCGAGGGCGCGGACCTCCGCCAGGGTCTCGTCGAGGTCGTGGCGGGCGAGCCGGCCATCGGCCACCACCTGGACGCCGCCGACGAAGACGTGGCGCACGTCGGATTTCGCGGCGGAGAAGGCCAGGTGGGTGATGGGGTCGTAGAGCGGCGCCGCATGGGCCGCGCGCAGGTCGATCAGCATCATGTCCGCAAGCTTGCCGGGTTCGAGCGAGCCCAGCCGGTCGGCGGCGCCGAGCGCGGCCGCCCCCTCCCGCGTCGCCATGGCGAAGGCCTGGGCGGCGGTGACGGCGGCGGCGTCGAGGGTCGTCCCCTTGTGCAGCATCGCCGCGAGGCGCAGCGCGAGCCAGAGGTCGAGGTCGTTGCCCGAGATCGCCCCGTCGGTGCCGAGCGTCACCCGCACCCCCGCGGCGAGCAGGTCGGGGACCCGCGCCACCCCGCTGGCGAGCTTGAGGTTGGAGACCGGGTTGTGCGACACCGCCGCCCCGGTGCGGGCGAGGATGGCGATCTCCTCGTCGTCAAGCCAGACGCAGTGGGCGAGGGTGGCCCGCGCGTCGAGGAGGCCGAGGGCGTCGAGGTGGCGGATCACCGACCGGCCATGGCGCTCGGCCACGAGGGCCTGCTCGGCCCTGGTCTCCGCCGCGTGGGTCTGCCAGAGCGCCCCGGCGGCGTCGGCGAGCCGGCGCGAGGCCGCGAGCGTCTCGGGCCCGCAGGTGTAGGCGCCATGGGGAAAGGCCGCGGGCAGCACGTCCGGCCGGCCGGCATGTTCGGCGAAGAAGGCTTCGGCGTCGGCGAGGCGCTCCGCCGGGGTCGCGCCGTCCACGCCGGGGAAATCGACGAAGATCGGCCCCGTGGCGATCCGCAGCCCCAGATCCGCCGCGGCCGCCACCGTGGCGCGGGGATGCCAGTACATGTCCATCACCGTCGTCACCCCGCCGAGCAGCTGTTCGGCGAGGCCGAGACGGGCCCCCAGCCGGGCGGTCTCGGGGGTGATCGTCGCGGCCTCGGCCTTCCAGACCTGGGCGAGCCAGGGTTCGAGCGCCAGGCCCTCGACCAGGCCGCGGAACAGGCTGCAGGCGGCGTGGCAATGGGTGTTGATCAGCCCGGGGGCGAGCAGCATCCCCCGGGCGTCGATCACCCGGGCGGCGTCGCGGGGCAGGTCCGCCGCGGGGCCGAGGGCGGCGATGCGCCCGTCGCGCACCGCCAGCGCGCCTTCCGGGATCACCGTCCCGGCGGCGTCGGCGGTCACGATCAGAGCGCCGGTGATGAGCAGGTCCGCGGTCATGCGCCCAGCGGTGGCGCCCGCCGGCGCGGCTGTCAACGGGGGGCGGCGCCGGCGAGGATCTGTCCGACCACCGCCGCGATCTCGCCCTCCGGCAGATCCAGCCGGTCGGTCAGGAGCCGCCCCCAGGCGAAGCTCTGGGCCATCTCGGCCAGCAGCTCGGGCCGGGCCTCCGCCGCAAGCTCTCCGCGCGCCTGCGCCGCCGCCAGCAGGGCGGCGAGCCGGGCCCGGCAGTCGGCGGCGTAGACGGCGAGGGCGGCGGCCGCCGCCTCATCCCCCTGCGCCTCGGCGATGACCG
>CBDEVG010000006.1:0-22338 GCA_965243535.1 Amaricoccus sp. | reverse complement strand
AAGACAAAGGCCCGGCCCAAAAAGCCGGGCCTGCGCACGCCACAAAACCAAATCGGAAGCCCCGGCGGGGCGGGCGGAACGGGATTTCGCCGCGCCGCCCGCCCCGCCGGCGTCAGGAGGCCGCCTGCGCCCCCTCCGGCTCGAAGGTCATCGCGACGCCGTTGATGCAGTAGCGCTGGAAGGTCGGCGCCGGGCCGTCGTCGAAGACATGGCCGAGATGGCTGCCGCAGGTCGCGCAGTGCACCTCCGTGCGCACCATCCCGTAGCTGCTGTCCCGGGAGGTCTCGACCGCCCCCTCGACCGGGGCGTTGAAACTCGGCCAGCCGGTGCCGCTCTCGAACTTCACGCCTGCGCGGAACAGGGGCTGGCCGCAGCCTGCGCAGGAAAACGTCCCCGCCCGCTTCTCGTAGAGCAGGGCGCAGCTCCCCGGCCGCTCGGTGCCGTGGCCGCGCATCACCGCATACTGCTCCGGCGTCAGCAACTGCCGCCATTCCGCATCGGTCCGGGTCACCGGATAGGTCTTCGCATCCATCGCGCTTCTCCCTGCATGGGTCCGGTCCCCTATCTAGGACGCCCCCCGCCCTTGGCGAAGGGGCGCCCCGCAAGAGCCGGGCGCCGGTCGTCAGGCCGCGTGGGCCTGCGACGCGGGCGCGCCCCCGCCGCGGCGGCGGCCCTGGCCGAAGATCCGGCTGACGATCACGAAGAAGGTCGGGACCAGGATCGTCGTCAGCACCGTGCCGGTGATCGTGCCGCCGAGGGTGGCGAAGCCGATCGCCGTGCGCGCCCCCGACCCCGCCCCGGTGGAGACGGCGAGCGGCACAACGCCCAGCGAGAAGGCGAGCGAGGTCATGATGATCGGCCGGAACCGCTGGCGCGCCGCCTCGATCACCGCCTCGATCACCCCCTGGCCGGCCTCGACCTTTTCCCGGGCGAACTCCACGATCATGATGCCGTTCTTGCCGGTGAGGCCCACCACGGTCAGCAGGCCGACCTGGAAGTAGACGCCGTTGTCCATCCCCCCGATCCAGGCGCCGAGCAGGGCGCCGAGGATGCCGACCGGCATGGCGAGGATGACCGCGATCGGGATCGACCAGCTCTCGTAGAGCGCCGCGAGGCAGAGGAACACCGCGGCGAGCGACAGGGCGTAGAGCATCGGCGCCTGGTTGCCCGCCTCGCGCTCCTCCAGCGACAGGCCGGTCCAGGCGACGCCGAAGCCGGGCGGCAGCTGGGTCGCCAGCCGCTCGATCTCGGCCATCGCCTCGCCCGACGAGACCCCGGGCGCGGGCGCGCCCTGCAGCTGCATGGCGGGGACGCTGTTGTAGCGGTTGACGCCCTGGGGGCCGCTGAACCAGGTCTCGGTGGTGAAGTTCGAGAAGGGCACGAGGTCGCCGTTGGCGTTCGGCACCCGCCAGCGCTCGATGTCCTCGGGCGTCGCCCGCGCCCAGGGCTCGCCCTGGACGTAGACGCGCTTGATCCGGCCGCGGTCGATGAAGTCGTTGACGTAGGCGCCCGACCAGGCGGTGTTGAGGAAATCCCCCACCGTCGCCGCCGAAACCCCCATCGCGCCCGCCTTGCGCCAGTCGATGTCGAGGCGGAACTGGGCGGCGTCCTCCAGCCCGTTCGGGCGGATGGAGCCGATCAGCGGGCTTTGCATCGCCATGCCCATGAGCTGGTTGCGCGCCTCCAGCAGCTGCTCATGAGTCTGGCCCGCCCTCGCCTGGAGGTAGAAGTCGAAGCCCGAGACGTTGCCGAGCTCGATCACCGCCGGGGGCACGATCGGAAAGACGAAGGCGTCGCGCACCTGGCTGAGCGCGCCGAAGCCCCGGCCCGCGACCGCCTGGGCGCTCTGGTCCGGCCCCGTCCGCTCGGCCCAGTCCTTGAGCAGGACGAAGGCGAGGCCCATGTTCTGGCCCGCGCCGGCGAAGGAGAAGCCGGTCACGCCGAAGACGGACGCGACGTTGTCCTTCTCCGCGCCGGTGAAATGCTCGACCACCTGGTCGATGACCTTCTGGGTCCGTTCCGCGGTCGCGCCCGAGGGCCCCTGCACCAGGGTGAAGAGGATGCCCTGGTCCTCCTCCGGCAGGAACGCCGTGGGAGTGCGCATGTAGAGGAGCCCCATGCAGACCACCAGCGCCAGATAGATGGCGAAGGTCCGGAGCGGGCGGCGCGCCGTCCAGCCCACGAGCCCGGTGTAGCCCCGGGTGGTGCCGGCGAAGGCCCGGTTGAACCCGCGGAAGAACGCCATGGGCTTGCGGTTCGGGTCGTGGGGCTTGAGGATCGTCGCGCAGAGCGCGGGCGTCAGCGACAGCGCCACCAGCACCGACAGGGCCATGGCCGAGACGATGGTGATGGAGAACTGCTTGTAGATCACCCCGGTCGACCCGCCGAAGAAGGCCATGGGGATGAACACCGCCGACAGAACCATGCCGATGCCGATCAGGGCGCCGGTGATCTGGTCCATGGATTTGCGCGTGGCCTCCAGCGGGCCGATATGCTCCTCCTCCATGATGCGCTCGACGTTCTCCACCACCACGATGGCGTCGTCGACCAGCAGACCGATCGCCAACACCATGGCGAGCATGGTCAGCGTGTTGATGGAAAACCCGAAGGCCGACATGATCCCGAAGGTGCCAAGCAGCACCACCGGGACGGCGAGCGTCGGGATCAGCGTCGCCCGCAGGTTCTGCAGGAACAGCAGCATCACCAGGAAAACGAGCCCGATCGCCTCGAAGAGCGTATGGACCACCGCCTCGATCGACAGCTTGACGAAGGGCGTGGTGTCGTAGGGCACGATGTAGCGCACGCCCGTGGGGAAGAACGGCTCCATCTCGGCGACCTTGGCCTTGACCCGCTCGGCGGTGTCGAGGGCGTTGGCGCCGGAGGCGAGCTGGATCGCCATGCCCGAGGCGGGCTGGCCCATGTATTCGGCGATGGTGCCGTATTCCTGCGCCCCGATCTCGACCCGGGCCACGTCCTTGACGAGGACGAGGCCGCCGTCGGTCTCGGCGCGCACCACGATCTGCTCGAAATCGGCCGGCGTGGTCAGGAGCGACTGGGCGGTGACGGTGGCGTTGAGCTGCTGGCCCGCCACCGCCGGCAGGGCGCCGAACTGGCCCGCCGAGATCTGGGTGTTCTCGGCCGCGACCGCCTTGACCACGTCCGCAGGCGACAGGTCGAAGGCCGCGAGCTTGGACGGGTCGAGCCAGATCCGCATGGCGTATTGCGAGCCGAAGACCTGGACCTTGCCCACGCCCTCGATGCGGCTGAACTCCTCGACCATGTTCGAGACGAGATAGTCCGACAGGTCGTCCTGCCCCACGGCGGGGTCGTCCGAGACCAGGCCGATCACCATGAGGAAGCCCTCGGAGGACTTCTCCACCGTGATCCCTTGGCGCTGGACGATCTCGGGCAAAAGCGCGGTCGCCTGGCTCACCTTGTTCTGCACCTGGACCTGGGCGATGTCCGGATCGGTGCCGGTCTCGAAGGTGAGCGTGATCTGCGCGGCGCCGCTCGAGGTCGAGCTGGAGCTGAAATAGCGCAGGCCGTCGAGGCCGGTCAGCTGCTGCTCGATCACCTGGGTGACGGTGTTCGCCACCGTCTCGGCGGAGGCGCCGGGATAGACGGCGGTGATCTGCACCGAGGGCGGCGCGATGCTCGGATACTGCGACACGGGCAGGCGCAGGATCGACAGGATGCCGATCCCCATGATGATGATGGCGATCACCCAGGCGAAGATCGGCCGGTCGATGAAGAAGCGGGCCATGGGGGCTCCCTCGCGCTCAGTTGGCCGGCGCGGCGGCCGGAGCCGCCTCCGCCTTGGCGTCCTCGCCCGGCGCCGGGGCGGCATCTGGGCCCGGCGCCGCGGAACCGGCCGCCGCCGGATCGGCGGCGGGGGCCGCCCGCTCCTCCGGGACGACCGGCGCGCCGGGGCCGGTCTTCTGCACCCCCTCGACCACCACCCGGTCGCCGTCCTTCAGCCCGCCGGTGACGATCCAGTCCGCGCCCCGCGCGGCGGCGATGGTCAGCATCCGCTGCTCGATGACGTTCTCGGGGGTCGCCACATAGGCGAAGGGCTCGCCCCGGCTGTTGCGCATCACCCCTTCCTGCGGGGTGAGGATGGCGCCCTCGGCCACGCCGAGCGGCGCCTCCACCTGGACGTACATCCCCGGCAGCAGCAGCCGTTCGGGGTTGGGGAAGTTCAGCCGCAGCAGCACGACGCCGGTCTGCTCGTTCACATGGGGCTCGGCCGCGGTGATCTCGCCGGTGTGGTCGTAGTCGCTGCCGTCGGCCAGGACCAGCCGCACCGTCAGGTCGCTGCCCTTCAGCCCCTGGGCGGCGAGGCCGCGACGCCAGCGCAACAGGTCGGCCGCCGACTGGGTGACGTCCACGTAGACCGGATCGAGGGTGCGGATGACGCTCAGCGCCTCCGCCTGGCCGGCGGAGACCAGCGCGCCCTGGGTCGTCTGGGACAGGCCGATGACGCCCGAGAGCGGCGCGACGATGGTGGCGCGGTCGAGGTCGATCCGCGCCGCCAGAAGCTCCGCCTCGGCGATGGCGAGCGCGGCCTTGGCGCTGTCGCGCGCGGCGAGGGCGTTGTCGAGCGACTGCTGGCTGACGGCGTTGCGCCGGATCAGCTGCTGGTTGCGCTCGGCGTCGAGCTCGGTCACCGTGACGTTCGCCTGGGCCTGGGCCACGGCCGCCTCGGCGGCGGCGAGCTTGGCGCGATAGATGTCGTCGTCGATCCGGTAGAGCGGATCGCCCGCCTTCACGTCGCCGCCCTCGACGAACAGCCGCTCCTCGATCAGCCCGCCCACCTGGGGCCGCACCTCCGCCACGGCCGAGGCGACCACGCGCCCCGGCAGCAGGCTCGTGAGCGTCACGTCGCTCTCATGGACGGTGACGACGGTGACGGGCGTCGGACCGCCGCCGCCCATCTGCGCCAGGGCGGGGGCGGCCGGAGCGGCGAGCGCGACGGCCAGCGCCGCCGGAAGCAGTCGGAAAAGCATGGGCGGGGGGCCTTTGCGGGGGGCGCGGGCGCAGGACCGGCCGGACGCGCCGGCGTCGAGGGGTCGGATATCGGCCATCGGTCTCGCCTTGAACCGCGCGGCGGCGGGGGTTATTCAACGACTGATGAATAATTGCGAGGGCGTTTCGCTGTCAACAGGCTCTTCCGGGGATCGGCCCATGAAATCGGGCCCCTGCGCGCCGCGCCGCCGCGGCCGGCCGGCCAAGGGCGACAGCCCCGACGGCGACCGGCTGCTGCGCGCCGCGGCCCGGGCCTTCGCCGACCACGGCTTCGACGGGGCGAGCCTGCGGGGCATCGCGGCGGCGGCGGACGTCGATCCTGCGCTGATCTCCTATCGCTACGGCGGCAAGGAGGCGCTGTGGCGGGCGGTGATCGAGGATTTCGCCGAGGAGGTCGAAACCACCCTCGCCGGCGCGACCTGTCCCGAGGCGCCCGACCGGCTCGCCCGGATGGTGGACGCCCTCGCTGCGCTGTCCTGCCGCAGGCCCGACCTCGCCCGCCTGCTGATCCGCGAGGCCTCGGGCGCCGACGAGGGGGAACGGGCCGACCACATCCGCGCCACGCTGACCCGGCCGCTGCACGACCGGCTCGCCCCGCTGGTCGCCGCCGCCGAGGCCGGACGCCCCGTCGAGGCCCGCGCCGATCCCGAGGTGCGGCTCTTCGCCATGCTGGGGGCGATCTGCATGGTGCTCGCCACCCGCCGCGCGCTCGCCGCCTTCACCGAGATCGCCGGCGACGAGGCCCGGCTCCGGGACGAGCTCCTGCGCAGCCTGCGCCTGCCCCCCTGCCCGGGCGCGCCCTGCCCGGCTAAGGATGCGGTCCCGCTCAAGGAAACGTGAAGACGGCGGCGGAGCCCCCCGGGGCCCGCCCGCGTTTCCGGGCCGCCTCGGACCTTTTCCCCGGTCCGGGACTCCAGGACTCCCCAGGCGGCTTCAGGGACTCCAGATCCCCCGGGAGCCGGCCCAAGCCAGAGCGACAGGAGGACGCCGCCGATGACCCGTCTCACCGCCAGGGATTTCGCGCCCGAACTGCTCCAGCTCTACGACGGCTATGCCCACGGCCGGATCACCAAGCGGCAGTTCCTGGACGGCGCGGCGAAATACGCCGCCGCGGGGATGACCGCCGCCGCGCTGCTCTCGGCCATGAGCCCGGACTACGCCCGCGCCCAGCAGGTCGCCCCGGACGATTCCGCCCTTGTCGCCGAGCGCGTCTCCTATCCCTCGCCCGACGGTCACGGAACGGTGCAGGCCTATTTCGTGCGTCCCGCGGGCGATCCCGGCCGCCTGCCGGGGGTCGTGGTCGTGCACGAGAACCGCGGCCTCAACCCCTATATCGAGGACGTGGCGCGCCGCCTCGCCAAGGCGGGCTTCATAGCCCTCGCTCCGGACGGGCTCAGCTCGGTCGGGGGCTACCCTGGGAACGACGACAAGGGCCGCGAGCTCCAGGCCCAGGTCGATCCGGAAAAGCTGATGAATGATTTCTTCGCCGCGGTCGACTGGCTGCGGGCGAGCGACCTGACCACCGGCATGGTCGGCATCGTCGGCTTCTGCTACGGGGGCGGCGTGGTGAACGCCGCCGCGGTCGCCCTGCCCGAGCTCGCCGCGGGGGTCTCCTTCTACGGCCGCCAGCCCCGGGCCGAGGACGTGGCCCGCATCCGGGCGCCGCTGCTCATCCACTACGCCGGGCTCGACGAGCGCATCAACGCCGGATGGCCGGCCTATGAGGCGGCGCTGCAGGAAAACGGCAAGACCTACGAGGCCTTCGTCTACCCGGAGGTCAACCACGGCTTCCACAACGACACCACGCCGCGCTTCGACCAGGCCGCGGCCGACCTCGCCTGGAGCCGCACCCTGGACTGGTTCCGCCGGTATCTGGCCTGAAAGGGTCTGGCCGAGGCTTCCGGCTGAAGGCTTCCTATGAAATTCGGATACGCCGTTCCGCGACCCGGCCGCTTGCCCGCCCCTGAGGCGCCCGCGAACCGGCAAAAGCGGCGCACTGCGCCGCGCCGGCTCAACGCCAGGAGCACGTGAGCGCGGAGGGCGAGGAGTCGTCCGAAGGCTCCTGCATCGGGGTGATCGGGGGGGCCTGCCCCTGGCTGGCGCGGAAACACGCCTGCCGTCGTGCCGAAAGCCCGCCTCCAGCGTGACGTCAGGCAGGCGCGTCCCGATCAGGCGACGGCCTGATCGGGGGCGGTTCCGACAGCGCCCTCGGGCGGAACGGTTGGCGTGAAAAGTCCAGGGACGCGCCGACGAAGCGATCTTCGAATTACGTATCCTACGGCCCCAGGCTTCGACCCGAAGCTTCGACCCGGCCCCGGCCAGCCGGGACGCGCGCTGGGGCCTCGAAACTCCCGACTTGAAACGCCGGGCGCAAGGGGCGGCTCATTCCCGGCGCGCGGCCTCGTCGATGATCTCGCCGATCTCGCGCCGGATCAGCTTGCGCAGGTTGCGGTTGATCCGCTCGCCCAGCTCGCCCTGCAATTCGTCCCGGACGATCTCGTTGATCATGTCCCGCAACGCCGCCTCGTCGAAGATCGGCGCGGGCTTGACCCGGGGGCGGATCTCGTCGAGCCCGTCGGACAGGATCTCCCCCGCCCGCACGTCGGCCCGGGGCAGGTCCACCCGCATCTCCTGGGTGAGCAGGATGACGTCTCCCGCCTCCGCCGCCGCGCCCTCCATCCGCGCGCTCGCCTCGGCCGAGACCAGGGCGCGGATCGAAGCCAGCACGTCCGCGATGGCGTCCGGCGCGGGCTCGCCCCAGAGGCCGCCGCCGGAGTCGTCGCGCTTGCTCACCGCTCCCACCGGGCGCGGATGCGGTCGACCACGCTGGTGTCGTAGCCGCCGACGGGCGCGCGCTGGACCTGGGTGAAATAGGTGTCGGGATTGTAGCTCTCGATGCCGAGCCCCAGGTGCTCCACCGTCAGCAGGCCCATGGCCCGCAGCACCCCGTAGGCCGCCACGTATTCGTCGCGCTGCGCCCGCAGCACCTCGGCCTGGGCGCGCAGCCGCTCCTGGTCGCTGTCGAGCACGTCGAGGGTCGACCGGGCGCCCAGCCGGGCCTCCTCGGTCACGCCCTCGAAGGCGATCTGGGCGGCGCGGACCTGTTCCTTGTTGGCGACGATCGAGGCCGCGGCCACGTCGCGCTGGGTCCAGGCGTTGTGCACCTGCTCGACCACCTGCCGCCCGGCGTCCTGGACGTCGAACTTGCGCTGCTCCAGCACCTGCTGGGCCTGGCGGATCAGGCTCGAGTTGCGCCCGCCCGTATAGAGCGGCACCTGCGCGCCCACCCCTACCGTCAGGTTCACCCGGTCGCCGACGTTGTTCGAGGGCAAGGCGTTCGCCCCGAGCGAGTGCCGCCCGGCATAGTCCACCGCGGCGGTGCCCTGGATCGTCACCCCGCTCGCCGCGCGCGCCCGGTCGAAATCCGACACCGCGCCCCGCTCGGCGAAGCGGGCGGCGACGATCGCGGGGTTCTGCCGCACGCCGATCGCCTCGGCCTCCTTGACGCTCTTGGGCAGATCCGGATGGGGCGGCGCGGGCTCGAGCTTCCGGGGCGGGACCCCGACCGCGGCCACGTAGGCCTGGCGGGCGATCTGCAGGTTTCCTTCCGCATCGACCAGGTTCGCCCGGCTCTGGGCCAGCCGCGCCTCGGTCTGGCTCACGTCGGTGCGGGTGACTTCGCCCACCTCGAAGCGGTTGTTGGTGGCGTCGAGCTGCTCGCCCAGCACCTTGACGTCGTTGCGGGCGATGCCGACGAAGGCCTCTGCCTGGACCACGTCCATATAGGCGGTCACCGCGGCGAAGAGCACCTCCTGCTCGACGTTGAGCAGGCTCGCCCGCCCCGCGGCCACCCCGTAGCGGGCGGATTCGAGCGCCGCCTTGGTCTGGCCGCTGTCGAACAGCAGGAGCGTCGCCTGCAACTGCGCGGCGTAGGTGGGGACGAGGGGAAATTCCTGGACGTTCGACGCCCCCGTGGCGGCGGCGTTGGCCGAGACCTGCGGACGCAGGTTCGAGCGCGCCTGCGGCACGTTCTCGTCGAGCGCCCGGAGCGAGGCGCGGCTGGAGTCGAGCAACGGGCTGGTCTGGTAGGCCGTGACCAGGGCGTCCGCCAGGGTCTCGGCCCAGACGGGCCCCGTCGCGAATAGCGCCACGGAAGCGAGCAGCGCCCGCGTCAGGTTTCGAGTCATGCCTGGCCTCAACACTGTCCTTGCGGCCGTAACTGAACCGGCCGGTTCAGAACAGTATCGCGGCCGCCGGGTCAAAACTCAAACGCTTTCGCCGCCTCGAACCCCGGAAGCACCGGAGCTGTGGCGTCGAAGATGCGCCGCCAGGCCAGGCCGGCCTCGGTCTTGAGCCCCAGCCGGGCCTGGCCGAGCGCCCCTTCGCGAAAGATCGCGACGATGCGCCCGCCTTCCTTGAGCTGGTCGGTCAGGGCGGCGGGCAGGCGCTCGACCGCGCCCTCGACGACGATGGCGTCATAGGGGCCATGGGCCGGCGCGCCCGCGGCGAGCGGGCCCTTCCGCACGGCGGCGTTGTCCACCCCATGGCCGTTCAGCGCCGTCTCGGCGGCGGCGGCGAGGGTCTCGTCCTCCTCCAGCGCGACCACCGCCTCGGCCATGTGGGCGAGGACCGCGGCCGAGTAGCCGAGCCCGCAGCCCACGTCGAGCACCAGGTCCTTCGGCCCGATGGCCACGGCGTCGAGCATCTTGGCGAAGACCCGGGCGTCGAGCGTCACCCGCGCCGGCGCGAGCGGGATGTGGTCGCCGAGATAGGCGACCTGCCGCAGGCCCTCGGGCACGTAGTCCTCGCGCGGCGTCTCCAGCATGGCGAGGATGATGGGATAGCGCGTGACGTCGGACGGGCGCACCTGGCCGTCCACCATGGCTTCGCGGGCTGCGGCGAAGTCGATCATTCTCCGACCTTTCGGCGTGGCTCTGTCGGTTCGGTGATGGCACATTTCGCCCCGCCCTGCAACGCGCGGCGCCCGGCCCGGCCTGCGGCGGGAAATCCGTTTGGCGCCGGCCGCTTGCCGGGCGGTCCTCCGGGCCTCGCCCGTCGGACCGGAGCGCGAGGGATCCCCGCCCTTCCCCCAGGCCGCCCGTTTCGGCCTGTCCGCCCGCCTCGCGCCGGGCCGAACGCGCGCGCCTCGCCCTCGCCGCCCTGCCGGCGATCGCCGCGGCGGGGTCCGCGCTCCGGGACGCCCTCGCCCAGCGCGCGCCGGGGCCGCCGGACGCGCCGCTCCTCTTCCTCTAGGCGGATTCCTCTAGGTCGTGAACCTATAAAGAGGTTTCCCTTGAAGCGATGGCCGTGATTCAAGCTCTCCAACAGGGAGGGCCTTGATGACGGGACGTCATGATCTGAGCGATCGGGAGTGGGAGATCATCGCGCCGCTGCTGCCGAACAAGCCGCGCGGGGTGGCGCGGGTGGACGACCGGCGGGTGATCGACGGCATCTTCTTCATTCTGCGGACCGGGGCGCCGTGGCGCGACCTCCCCGAGCGCTACGGGCCGCGGACCACGGTCTACAACCGCTACAACAGATGGGCGAAGGCCGGGGTCTGGCTCAGGGCGTTCGAGGCGCTGGCCGAGCGGTCGCCCGGCTCGCTGCACCTGATCGACAGCTCCATCGTTCGCGCCCACCCGCACGCCGCCGGTGGAAAAAGGGGGGCGAGGATCACGCCATCGGTCGCTCCCGTGGAGGGCTGAGCACCAAGATCCACGCCGTCGTCGACGGACGCGGCCTGCCGGTGCGGCTGATCCTCACCCCGGGCCAGGCCTCCGACAAGACCACGGCGCCGGAGCTCGTCGCGCCGCTCGGCCTGACCGGCGACGTCGTCGCCGACCGCGGCTATTTCGGCCGCGCCGTCATCGAGGCGATCGAGGAGGCGATCGAGGCCGACGGCGCGACCGCGCACGTCCCGTCCCAGAGCAATGTCCGCGTCGTCCGCTCCGTCGATCCCGAGATCTACCGGAACCGCAACCAGATCGAGCGCTTCTTCAACCCCCTGAAGCACTTCCGAGGCATCGCCACCCGCTGCACAAAGCTCGCCCGCAACTTCCTCGCAGCCGTACTGCTCGCCTCAGCCCGCATCTGGCTCAAGCATTATGAGTCCGCGACCTAGGCGGAGGCGCGCGCCAGGATCCGCGCGATCCTGACCGACCGGCGGGGGTCGTCTTCTCTCCGGTGCTGGTCGTCCTCGCCGGCCTCGCCCGGCTGGTCGCGCCGCCGGGCCGGGAGACGGCCCCGCCGACCTTCCTCTGCGAGGCCGGCGCGATCCTGGTGCTCGCCCTGGCGCGGCTCGCCCTCGACCGACGCGGGCGTCCTTGACCCGGGGCCCCGGCTGGGGTATGGCCCGGCCGTTTCCGGGAGTGTGAACGCTTCCGGTCCCGCGCGTCGTGCGGGATCGCCGCCGGTCAGCGCGTTGCGCCCACCGGCGCGATCGGCGTTTGGCGGGCGAGAGAGGGATGAGACGCATGTTCGAGAACCTGTCCGACCGGCTGTCCGGCGTCTTCGGCAAGCTCACCAAGGCGGGCGCGCTGAGCGAGGAGGACGTCTCCGCCGCGCTGCGCGAGGTCCGCGTGGCGCTGCTGGAGGCCGACGTCTCGCTCCCCGTCGCCCGCGACTTCGTGAAGGCCGTGGGCGACAAGGCGCGCGGCCAGGCGGTGACGAAATCGATCACCCCCGGCCAGCAGGTGGTCAAGATCGTCCATGACGAGCTGGTCAAGGTGCTCGCCGGCGAGGGGCGCGTCCCCGACCTGCGCATCGACAACCCGCCCGCCGCCATCCTGATGGTCGGCCTCCAGGGCTCGGGCAAGACCACCACCACCGCCAAACTGGCGAAACGGCTGGCGGAGCGCGAGGGCAAGCGCATCCTGATGGCCTCGCTCGACACCCGCCGCCCCGCCGCGATGGAGCAGCTCGCGGTGCTCGGCTCCCAGGTGGGCGTCGACGTGCTGCCGATCGTGCCGGGCCAGGACGCGGTGGCGATCGCGAAGCGCGCGAAGCAGCAGGCGACGCTCGGCGGCTACGACGTGGTCATGCTCGACACCGCCGGCCGCCTGCACATCGACGACGAGCTGATGGCCGAGGTCGAGGCGGTGCGCGACGCGGCCGCCCCGCGCGAGACGCTGCTGGTGGTCGACGGCCTCACCGGCCAGGACGCGGTCAACGTCGCCGAACAGTTCGACGGGCGCATCGGCGTCTCGGGCGTGGTGCTGACCCGGATGGACGGCGACGGCCGCGGCGGCGCGGCGCTCTCCATGCGCGCGGTCACCGGCAAGCCCATCCGCTTCGTCGGCCTCGGCGAGAAGATGGACGCGCTGGAGGAATTCCACCCCGAGCGCATCGCGGGCCGCATCCTCGGCATGGGCGACATCGTCTCGCTCGTGGAGAAGGCCCAGGAAACGCTGGAGGCCGAGGCCGCCGAGCGGATGATGAAGCGGTTCCAGAAGGGTCAGTTCAACATGAACGACCTCAAGGGCCAGCTCGAGCAGATGCTCAAGATGGGCGGCATGCAGGGCCTGATGGGCATGATGCCCGGCATGGCCAAGATGCAGAAGCAGATGGACGAGGCGGGTCTCGACGACAAGGTGATCCGCCGCCAGATCGCGCTCGTCGACTCCATGACCAAGAAGGAGCGCCGCAACCCCGAGCTGCTCCAGGCGAGCCGCAAGAAGCGCATCGCCGCGGGCGCGGGCCAGGACGTGGCGGACCTCAACCGGCTTCTGAAGATGCACCGGCAAATGGCCGACGTCATGAAGAAAATGGGCGGCATGTCCAAGAAGGGCCTGCTGCGCGGCGGCCTCGGCGCCCTGCTCGGCCGCGGCGGCGGCATGCCCCCGGGTCCGGGCGGCCCCGGCGGGCTTCCGGGCGGGCTGCCCGGCGGTCTTCCGGGCCTCGGCGGCCCCGGCGGCGGGATGCCTCTGCCCCCGGGCCTCAGCGGGCTGGGGAAGAAGAAATGACCGACGCCGAGACCATCCGCCGCGCCGCCGACCTGCTGCGCGGGCATCGGGAATCGATCGACCGGCTGGACGCGATCCTGGTGTTCACCCTCGCCGAGCGGTTCAAGCACACCCAGTCCGTCGGCCGGCTCAAGGCCGCGCACGACCTGCCCGCCTCCGACCCCGCGCGCGAGGCGATCCAGATCGCCCGGCTGGAGCGGCTGGCGGCCGAGGCGGATCTCGACCCGGAATTCGCCAAGAAGTTCCTGACCTTCATCATCTCGGAGGTGATCCGTCACCACGAGAGCCACATCGAGAACGGGCCGGCGGCCCAGAGCAACTGACCAGGAGAGACTGACATGGCCATGAAGATCCGGCTCGCCCGCGGCGGGTCCAAGAAGCGCCCCCACTATTCGATCGTAGCCGCGGCGAGCAACGCCCCCCGCGACGGCCGTTCGCTGGAGAAGCTCGGCACCTACGATCCCCTGCTGCCCAAGGACAACGAGGGCCGGGTGAAGATCGACGTCGAGCGGGTGAAGCACTGGCTCGGCCAGGGCGCCCAGCCCACCGACCGCGTGGCGCGGATGCTCGAGGCGGCCGGCGTGCTGCCGAAGAAGGCGCGCAACAACCCCAAGGCCGCCCAGCCGGGCAAGGCCGCCCTCGCCCGCGCCAAGGAGCGCGCGGACAAGGCCGCCGCCGCCGAGACCGCCGCGGAGTGATCCGCCGCCCATGGTGAGCGACGATCTGGTCTGCCTCGGCGCCCTCGCCGGGGCCTGGGGGGTGCAGGGGGCGGTGCGGCTCAAGAGCTTCTGCGCCGTTCCCGAGGCGATCGCCGATTTCGCGCCCCTCGTGACCGAGGACGGCCGCAGCTTCGGCGTGACCCTGATCCGGCCGCTGCAGGGCGCCTTCGCCGCCCGCCTCACCGGCGTCACCAGCCGCGAGGCGGCCGAGGCGCTCAAGGGCGTGCGGCTCCACGCCCCCCGCAGCCGGTTCCCCGCCCTCGCGGAGGACGAGTTCTACCACGCCGACCTGATCGGCCTGGCGGCGCTCGACCCCGGCGGCGAGGTGCTGGGCCGGGTGCGCGCGGTCTATGACCACGGGGCCGGCGACGTGATCGAGATCGACCGTCCGGGCAAGCCCGACCTGCTCGTCCCCTTCACCCGCGCCGCCGTGCCCACGGTCGACCTCGCGGGCGGCCGGCTCATCGTCGACCCGCCCCCGGGCCTGCTCGACGACGCGGACTGACGCGCACGCGGATCGGCGCCCTTCACGGACCGTTCATCCAGGTTGCCATTCGGTTGACGTTTTCTGGATAACCAAGCGTTTTCAACCTGTTGACCCCGATTTCACGCGTGAAAACCTCATGCGTGAAGTCCGCCGGCGCGCCCGTTCCACCCCCCGCGCCAGTCCCACCCGTGCCCGTCCCACCCGCGCCCGTCCCACCCCCTCCGACCCGTTCCGCACGAAGGCGACCCCCATGACCCCCTGGACCGCCCGGGTCCTCACCCTCTACCCGGAGATGTTCCCCGGCCCCTTGGGCGCCTCGCTGACCGGCCGGGCGCTGGCCGAGGACCTCTGGCGGCTGGAGGCGACCCAGATCCGCGACTTCGCGACCGACCGCCACCGCAGCGTCGACGACACGCCCGCAGGGGGGGGCGCGGGGATGGTGCTGAAGCCCGACGTGGTGGCCGCGGCCCTCGACGCGGCCGATCCCGGCCTGCCCCGCGCCGACTGGCCGGCGATCCACCTCTCCCCCCGGGGCCGGCCGCTCACCCAAGCGAGGGTCCGGGCCCTCGCCGCCGGCCGCGGCGTCACCCTGGTCTGCGGCCGGTTCGAGGGGCTCGACCAGCGGGTGATCGAGGGCCGGGGCCTGGAGGAGATCTCCGTCGGGGATTTCGTCCTGACCGGGGGCGAGATCCCGGCGATGGCCTTGATCGACGCCTGCGTCCGGCTTATACCCCGGGTCCTCGGGAATTCCGAGTCGGCCGTGGAGGAAAGCTTCTCCCACGGCCTTCTGGAGCACCCGCAGTATACCCGCCCGCCCGAATGGGAGGGCCGTGCGATCCCCGAGGTTCTCCTCTCGGGGCACCACGGCCGGATCGCCGCCTGGCGGCGCGACCAGTCGGAAAGGCTAACCAAGGAACGTCGTCCCGATCTCTGGCGGGCCTACAAGGACCCGGCAGGAGGCTCAGAGCTCTCGGACGCGCAGGACGCCGCCGTCACAGGCGGGAGAGAAAAGGACGACTGCCGATGAACCTCATCGAACAGCTCGAGGCGGAACAGATCGCCGCCCTCGGCAAGGACATTCCCGACTTCGCCCCCGGCGACACCCTCCGGGTGGGCTACAAGGTGACCGAAGGCACCCGGTCCCGCGTGCAGGCCTACGAGGGCGTCTGCATCGCCCGCAACAACGGCAAGGGCATCGGCGCGAGCTTCACGGTCCGCAAGATCAGCTTCGGCGAGGGCGTCGAGCGCGTCTTCCCGCTCCACTCGCCCAACATCGACTCGATCACCGTGGTCCGCCGCGGCAAGGTTCGCCGGGCCAAGCTCTACTTCCTGCGCGAGCGCCGCGGCAAATCCGCCCGCATCGTCGAGAAGACGAACTATCGCGAACTGAAGACCAAAGAAACGCAGGCCTGAGGACCGGACCGATGAAAAAGGGCATCCACCCCGACTACCACTTCATCGAGGTCAAGCTGACCGACGGCACGACCTACAGGACCCGCTCGACCTATGGGGCCGAAGGCGCGACCCTGTCGCTCGAGATCGACCCCTCGGCCCACCCGGCCTGGACCGGCGGCTCGGCCAAGCTGATGGACACCGGCGGCCGCGTGTCGAAGTTCAAGAAGAAGTACGAGGGCCTGGGCTTCTGAGCCCTCGCCTTATCGGGTTTTCCAGACCGGCCGTCGGGCGCAAGCCCGGCGGCCGGTTTGCGTTCCGGGCCCTGCGTCCGGCGCGGGGGGCGCTGCCCTCGAGGGGCGTCGAGCCCTCGCTCGGGCCGGTCGGCGCGCCGCCTCCGGGACCCGAGGCTTGAGGGTCGGCGCGGCGGAACGGCGGCAGTCTCCGGCCGGCGCCTCAGCCCCAGGCCCAGAGCGCCAGGTAGAGCGCGGCCATGCCGCCCAGGATCGCGCCGAGCGTGTTGCGGGTGAGCGCCCCGAGCGCCAGGGCCACGGCGGCGGCGACCATCCGGGCGGGGTCGGGCGCCCCCCCCGTCGCCGCGGGCCAGACCACCAACGGCGCGACGAGGCCCGGCAGCACCGCCACCGGCACGTAGCGCAGCAGGCGCATGGCGTAGGGCGGCAGCGCCCGGTCGCCGATCATCCCGAGGAAGGAGAACCGGATCAGGAAGGTGCCGATCCCGAGGCCCCAGATGACGATCCAGGTCGCGCTCATTGCGTCCGCTCCATCCAGGCCTCCACCGCCGCCCCGGTTCCCATGGCGAGGAGCGCGGCGACCATCAGCCCCAGGCTGTAGGGCATCCAGGCGAGCGCCAGCGCGACCCCTACCGAAACCGCGGCCGCGGCCAGGTGCGGCAGGCTGCGCAGCGCGGGCGCAAAAAGGGCGATGAAGGTCACCGGCACCGCGAAGTCGAGCGCCAGCCACTCGGGCATCCGCGCCCCCACCAGCGCCCCCGCCACGGTCAGCGCGTACCAGGGCAGGCAGACGAGCACGCCGCTGCCGAAAAAGAACGCCATGCGCTCGCCGGGGGTCATCCCGGGATCCGCCTCGAACCGGGCGTAGGCGAGGGCGAAGGTCTGGTCGGTCAGCCAGTAGGCCGCCGCCGCCCGCCGCCACAGGGACATCCCCTCCAGATGCGGCGCGAGGCTCGCGGAATAGAGCGCCATCCGCAGGTTCACCGCCAGCCCGGCGAGGATCACCACCAGCGTCGGCGCCTGGTCGGACAGGAGCTGGACGGCGGTGAACTGCGAGGCCCCGGCGATGACCAGCACGCTGAAGCCGAGCGTCGCGGCCATGTCGAGCCCGGCCTCGCGCGCCACCACGCCGAAGAGCAGGCCGAAGGGCCCGACCACCAGCAGGAAAGGCGCGCCCGCCCGCATTCCGTCCCAGAAGGCCTGCCGCCGCCCGTCCATCCCCGGCCCCTGTTCGCCCGCGTCCCGCCGCTCTATCCTGCGTCCGCCATGAAGAGCAACCCCGCCCCACCCGCCGCCGCCGTCCTCGGGCTGATCCTCGCCGGGGGACGGGCGACGCGCATGGGCGGCAGGGACAAGCCCCTGCTCGCCCTGGGCGGCCGGCCGATGCTCGCCCATGTGATCGACCGGCTCGCTCCCCAGGTCGCGGCGCTGGCGCTGAGCGTCAACGGCGATCCGGCGCGCTTCGCGGCCTTCGGCCTGCCGACCCTGGCGGACGAGGCCGCCGACCGGCCGGGGCCCCTCGCGGGGATGCTGGCGGGGCTCGACCATGCGGCGGCGCGGGGGCTGCCCCTCGTCGCGGTCGCGCCGGGGGACACGCCCTTCCTGCCCCGGGATCTCGTGGCGCGGCTTGCGGGCGCGCTTGGGGGGGCGCCGCTCGCCCATGCGGTCGCGGGGGGGCGGGACCATCCCGCCTGCGCGCTGATCCGGGTCGAGCTGCGCGCGCCCCTGCGGGCGGCGCTCGCCGCCGGGGTCCGGCGGGTGGGGGACTGGATGCGGGACATGGGCGCGGCCGAGGCGGAATTTCCCGACCCGGAGGCCTTCTTCAACGTCAACCGGCCGGCGGACCTGGCCCTGGCCGAGGCGCGACGCGCCGGCCCGTGATATCCGACCCTCTCCCCCTCGGGACGGGCGGATTGCTTCGCGGCGCGCATCGGATTATCTGAGGCGCCCCGAGGAGGCCCCCGCCATGCCGATCAAGATCCCCGCCGACCTGCCCGCCTTCGACGTCCTGCGTCGCGAGGGCGTCATGGTCATGTCGGAGGAGACGGCGCGGCGCCAGGACATCCGGCCCTTGCAGATCGGCCTTCTCAATCTCATGCCGAAGAAGGTCCAGACCGAGACCCAGTTCGCCCGGGTCATCGGCGCGAGCCCGCTCCAGATCGAGCTGACGCTGATCCGCATGAGCGACCACCGCTCCAAGAACACCGCCGCCGCCCATCTGGAAAGCTTCTACCGCCCCTTCCGCGAGGCCCGGGTGCAGAAGTTCGACGGCCTCATCATCACCGGCGCGCCGGTCGAGCACCTCGACTACGAGACCGTCGGCTACTGGGACGAGCTGCGCGAGATCTTCGACTGGACCCAGACCAACGTCCACCGGACCATGGCGATCTGCTGGGGGGGCATGGCGATGCTCCATCATTTCCACGGCGTGCCCAAGCACCCCCTGCCCGCCAAGGCCTTCGGCTGTTTCCGCCACCGCGCCGCCGACCGGACCTCGCCCTTCCTCCAGGGCTTCTCGGACAGCCTCATGGTGCCGGTCAGCCGCTGGACCGAGGTGCGGAGCGAGGATCTCGCCCTCCATCCCGAACTGCGGGTCCTGGTCGATTCCGAGGAGCTCGGCCCCTGCCTGGTCGAGGACCGGCCGCGGCGCGCGCTCTACATGTTCAACCACCTGGAATACGATTCGACGACGCTGCGCGAGGAATACCTCCGCGACCGCGCCGCCGGAGGGGAAATCCAGCTTCCCGCCGGATACTTCCCCGACGACGACCCGAACCGGGAGCCGGAAAACCTGTGGCGCAGCCACGGAACGCTGCTCTACATGAACTGGATCAATGAAATTTACCAGTCCACACCCTACGACTTGGCGCGAATCGGCGGCTGAGCCAGACATGGCCCGGCAAGAGGACGTGGTGCGACGGAGGGTGTCATGCGGCATGAGAGAATGGTTTTCGGCGACGCCGACCAGGGCGAGACGCTGACCGCCGACGGCGTCCGGCTGAATTTCCTGCGCTGCGGCGCGGGGACCCCTGTCGTGCTCATCCACAGCGTCCACGGCAACCTCCAGGACTGGTCCGCCTCGATCCTGCCGCTCCTGTCGCTGCGGCACCAGGTCATCGCCTTCGACCGTCCCGGCGCGGGCCTCAGCGGCTGGCCGGGGCCGGCGGGGGTGCGGCTGACCGAACAGGCCCGGCTGATGCGCATCGCCCTGCGCCGGCTCGGGGTCGAGCGGCCGATCGTCGTCGGCCACGGCTACGGCGGCGCCGTCGGCCTCGCCTGGGCCCTCGACGCGCCCGACCGTATCGCCGGGCTCCTCACCCTGGGCGCGCCCACCCATCCCTTGCGGCGGGGGCCGGGCTTCGTCTACGGCCTCCTCGCCAACCAGGTCACCGGCCCGCTGCTCGCCAAGGCCCTGCCCGCGCGCGCCTCGGCCGCCCAGGGCGCCATCGCCCGCGCCTTCGCGCCCCAGAGCCCGCCGCCGCGCTATCTCGCGCGGCTGCGCCCCGAGGTCATGGACCGGCCGAGCGCGATCCGCGCCAACGCCGCCCAGCTCGACGCCCTCGGGGCCCAGCTCCGGGTGATGTCCGCCCGCTATGGCGATCTCGCCACGCCTCTCGAAATCCTCCACGGCGAGGCGGACGGCATCCTTCCGGCCGAGCAGCACGCGCTGCCCCTCGCGGCCAAGGCGCGGCAGGCGCGCCTCACCCTCCTGCCCGGGGTCGGACACATGCCCCACCACGCCGCCCCGGCCGAGACGCTCGCCGCCATCGGGCGGCTCGCCCGGGGCTGAAGGACCCCATTGCGCCGCGCCCCCGCCCGCGGAATAGTCGTGAAAAGCCAACGGGGACGCGCGCATGGGCAAAGGCAAGGGCAAGGGCAAGTCCGGGGAAGACAAGGACAAGGCCGCCGGGGCGGAGTTCGACAAACCCTTCGACGGCGCCGTCAGCCGCTATGCCGAGAAGGAGGCGCCGAAGCCCATCCGCGCCGCCATCGCCGCGGCGGGGCGCAAGGGCATCCTCAAGGAACAGTACCCCTACGACGAACCCATGTCCGCCAAGGACTACGACCAGGCCAACGACGCCTGCCAGCTCGAACTCGCCAAGCTCCAGCGCTGGGTGCGGGCCACGGGCCAGCGGGTGGCGCTGGTCTTCGAGGGCCGCGACGCGGCCGGCAAGGGCGGCGCCATCCGCCGGCTCACCGAGAACCTCAACCCCCGCCACGCCCCGGTGGTCGCCCTGCCCGCCCCCTCGGACACCGAGCGCAGCCAGTGGTATTTCCAGCGCTACGTCCGCCACCTGCCCTCGGCGGGCGAGATCGTCATCTTCGACCGGTCCTGGTACAACCGCGCGGTGGTGGAGAAGGTCTTCGGCTTCTGCACCGACGACGAGCGCCAGGCCTTCTTCCAGCAGCTGCCCTTCTTCGAGGCCATGCTGCGCCACGACGGCATCACCCTCATCAAGCTCTGGCTGGCCGTGGGCCGGGCCGAACAGCTGCGCCGCTTCCTCGACCGGGAGCGCGACCCGCTGAAGCAGTGGAAGCTCTCCGAGATCGACGTGAAGGGCCTCGGCAAGTGGGAGGCCTACACCGCCGCCATCGCCGAGATGTTCGCGAAGTCCCACACCGAGGTCGCCCCCTGGACGGTGATCCTCTCCGAGGACAAGCGCCGGGCGCGGATCGCGGTCATGCGCACCGTGCTCTCCGCCTTCGACTACGACGGCAAGTCCACGCCCGGCCCCGACGAGAACATCGTCGGCCCGCCGGGGATCCTCGAACACTACGCCGACAAGGGCGAGGGCAAGCTCCCCTCGCCGGACACCCTGTCCGGCTGATCTGGCCGCCTGATCTGTCCGGCTGATCTGGCCGCCGCGCCCCTTGCGTCCGCGGCGCGAAGGGCCATCTTTCTGGCGCGAAGGAGGACTGCGCCAGATGACCCATGCGTTCGAGACCTATTCCGGCGGCCTGTCGGGCCTGCCCGACCCGGACCGGGACCGGCAGTTCTACGAGGGCGTGCCGGGGCGCCGGCTCGCGGCGTGGTTCGTCGACCTCGGCGTCGCCCTGCTGATCGGCCTGCCGCTGGCGCTGGCCTTCGGGGTGCTGACGCTCGGCTTCGGCTTCGTGCTCTTCTTCTTCATCCTGGCGGGGGTCGATTTCCTCTACCGGGTGACGACCATCGCCTCGGGCTCCGCGACCTGGGGGATGCGCCTGATGGGAATCGAGCTCCGCCGCAACGACGGGACGCGCTTCGACCTGGTGTCGGCCTTCCTGCATACCGCGCTCTATGTCTTCTGCTGGGGATTCCTGGTGCTTCAGGCGGCGAGCGTGGTCGGCATGGTGGGCACGCGCCACGGCCAGGGGCTGCCCGATCTCATCCTGCGCAGCGCCATGATCAACCGTCCGGCGGATTGATGCGGCGTTAACTGGAGAATCCAGTTGCCGCGCTCGGCGGCGTGTTGCTACGCTCGCCGGTCAGGGGGAGAACACCGGGGCCGTCCATGCGTCACAGCCTGCCGCAGTCGCATCAGTTCTACGTCACGGCGCCGCAGCCCTGCCCGTATCTCGCCGGCAAGGTCGAACGGAAGCTGTTCACCGCGCTCCAGGGCGAAGGGGCGGCGCATCTCAACGACGTGCTCTCCCACCAGGGATTCCGCCGCTCGCAGAACGTGCTCTACCGCCCGTCCTGCGCCGGCTGCTCGGCCTGTCTCTCCGCCCGGATCGTGGTGGCGGATTTCCAGCCGAGCCGCAACCAGCGGCGGGTGATCGCCCGCAACGCCCATCTTGAGCGCAGCTCCTCCAGCCCCTGGGCGACCGAGACCCAGTTCGCGCTTTTCCGCCGCTATCTCGACGCGCGCCACGCCACCGGCGGCATGGCCGACATGGACAGCCACGAGTTCGCGGCGATGATCGAGGAGACCCCGGTGCGCAGCCGGGTGGTGGAATACCACGCCCGGGCCGGCGCGGGCCGCGCGCGGGAGCTGGCGGCGGTCTGCCTGACCGACGTGCTGTCGGACGGCGTGTCGATGGTCTATTCCTTCTTCGACCCCGACCGGGCGGCGGACAGCCTCGGCGCCTTCATCATCCTCGACCACATCGCCATCGCCCGCGAGGCCGGGCTGCCTTACGTCTATCTCGGCTACTGGGTGCCCGGCAGCCCCAAGATGGACTACAAGGCCCGCTATCGCCCGCTGGAGATCTTCCACGACGGCCGCTGGGTCGAGCTTGGCAAGGCCGACCTCGGCCGGCTCGTCCGCAGTCCGGCCGAGCGCAGCGCCATCGGCGAACAGGTCTCGGCCATCGAGCTGCCCCACACCAAGTAGCGCCCTCCCCGGCCAGGAGGAGCGATCCTCAGCGCAGCGCGGGTTCCGTCGAGGGCGACGGCCCGACCGGCGTCGCCTGCGGCGCGGCCGGAGTCGGAGAAGGCTGCGCCGTGACCGGAGCAGGCGAAACCTGCGGCGCGGTCGGACCAGGCGAAGGCTGCGCCTCCTGCTGCGTCGCCGGCGCTT
>CBDEVG010000005.1:0-32093 GCA_965243535.1 Amaricoccus sp. | reverse complement strand
TCGCCCTCGGACAGCGACTGGGCGAGCACGACCAGGATGGCGATCGGGCTGGTCGGGACCTCCTCGATCAGCTGGTTCGCGAGCCTCTCGGCCGTCGCCATGTCCCCGGCCGCCACCTCGGCCACCGCGGCGTTCTGCAGCATGGCGAGGTTGTCGGGATCGAAGACCAGCGCCCGGCGGTAGTAGTCCGCCGCCGCGGCGTAGTCGTCGCCCACATCCGCCTGGGAGGCCGCGAGATAGGATCCGGCCAGCCCCTGGGCCGTGGCGGCCTGCACCGGGCCGGCCGCCAGCGCCAGGGCCGCGAGAAGGCCCCGGAGGGCGGAAGCGATGCGGCGGTCGGTCAAAAGAGCTCTCCGAGCGGCTGTCTGCGCGGCTGGAGAGCCTAGAACGCCCCTGCGGCACATGCAATCCGGGCGGGCGCCCCGGGCGGTTTCCCGCGGCTCACAACTTCGCGGGCGGCGCCGGCGCGCCGAGGCCCGCGGTCGGTCCCCGAACGAATCGGATTGACGGAATTGGAACGATCCAGTAGTGATCCTGAAAAATTGGAACGTGACAAAACGGGGAAACGTCATGGAATGGGGCCTGATCGGCGCGAGCACCATCGCGTCCGAGCACGTCATCGGCGCGATCCGCGCGACCGAGGGACAGACGATCCGGACGGTGCTGAGCTCCGACGCCGCCCGGGGCGCCGACTACGCCCGCCGCCACGACATCCCCGCCTCCGCCACCGCGCTGGAGGAGGTGGTGGGCGATCCGGCCGTCGGCGCCGTCTACATCTCCACCACCAACGACAAACACTTCCCCCAGGCCATGGCCGCCATCGCCGCGGGCAAGCACGTGCTCTGCGAGAAGCCGCTCGCCCTGACCCTCGCCCAGGCGGCGGAGATGGTCGCGGCGGCGCGCGCGGCGGGCGTGGTCTTCGCCACCAACCACCACCTGCGCTGCGCGGGCTCCCACCGGGCGATCCGCGAGATCGTCGCCTCGGGCCGGCTGGGGCGCGTGCTCTCCATGCGGGTCTTCCACGCGGTCCAGCTTCCGCCCCACCTCCAGGGCTGGCGGATCAACGACGCCGCGGCCGGGGGCGGCGTCATCCCCGACATCACCGTCCATGACGCCGACGTGGTCCGCTTCCACCTCGGCGAGGACCCGGTCGAGGTGGTCGCCCAGGCCGGCGTCTCGGGCCTCGGCGCGGGGGTGGAGGACAGCGTCATGTCGGTCTGGTCCCTGCCCTCGGGCGCCATGGCCATGTGCCACGAGAGCTTCACCCATCCCTTCGCCGGGTCGGGGCTGGAGATCCACGGGACCGAGGGCTCGATCTTCGCCGCCGGGGTGATGACCCAGCGCCCCGTGGGCGAGGTCTGGCTGGCGGACGCCCAGGGCCGCCATCCCGTGCCCTTCGACGGCCAGGACCTCTACCGCCACGCCCTCGGCCGCTTCGCCGCCGCCGCCCGGGGAGAGGGGACGCCCGCCTGCGACGGGATCGACGGGGTGAAGTCGCTCGCCGTCGCCCTCGCGGTGCGCGAGGCCGCCCGCACCGGCGCCGCGACCCGCGTCGACTATGCGGGGGCCTGAGATGACCCCCGCTTCGACCCAGACCGCCCCCGCCCGCCAGCCCGCCGGCAAGATCGTCGCCGCCGCCGAGGCCGCCGCCCGCATCCCCGACGGCGCGGTCGTCACCGTCTCCTCCTCCTCCGCCCTCGGCTGCCCGGACAAGGTGCTGGAGGCCATCGGCGCCCGCTTCGAGCGCGAGGGCCGCCCCCGCGGCCTCACCACCCTCCACCCCATCGCCGCCGGCGACATGTACGGGGTGAAGGGCGTCGACCACATCGCCAAGGAGGGTCTGCTCGCCACGATCGTCGGCGGTTCCTATCCCTCCGGCCCCTCCTCCCTGCCGATGCCCGCCATCTGGCGGATGATCGTCGAGGAGAAGGTCGCGGCCTACAACGTGCCCTCGGGGATCCTGTTCGACATGCACCGCGACGTGGCGGCGCGCCGGCCGGGCGTGCTGACCCGGGTCGGGCTCGACACCTTCGTCGACCCGATCCGCGAGGGCTGCGCCATGAACGCGACCGCCGCCGCCCGGCCCATCGTGGCCCGCGTGGACTTCGCCGGCGAGACCTGGCTGCACTTCCCCAACATCGCGCCGGACGTCTGCATCCTGCGCGCCACCACCGCGGACGAACGCGGCAACCTCACCTACGAGCACGAGGGCGCCTATCTCGGCGGGCTCGACCAGGCGATCGCCGTGCGCAACCACGGCGGCCTCGTCATCGCCCAGGTGAAGCGCGTCACCGCCGCCGGCTCGCTCCGCCCCCACGACGTGCGCGTGCCCGGCCACCTCGTCGATCTGCTCGTGGTCGACCCGGACCAGAAGCAGACCACCGAAACCCCCTACGACCCCGCCATCTCCGGCGAGATCCTGCGCCCCTGGGCGAGCTTCGCCCTCGCCGAGCACAACGTCGAGAAGATCGTCGCCCGCCGCGCCGCCATGGAGGTCCGGCCGGGCCAGACCGCCAACCTCGGCTTCGGCATCTGCTCGATGGTGCCGCGCATCCTGCTGGAGGAGGGCCAGGCGCAATCGGTGACCTGGGCCATCGAGCAGGGGGCGGTCGGGGGGATGCCGCTGATGGGCTTCGCCTTCGGCTGCGCCTCCAACGCCGACGCCTTCGTCCCCTCCCCGAACCAGTTCACCTATTTCCAGGGCGGGGGCTTCGACGTCTCCTTCCTCTCCTTCCTGGAGATCGACGTGGAGGGCAACGTCAACGTCTCGAAACTGGGCAAGAAGCCCTACCTGACCGCGGGCTGCGGCGGCTTCGTCGACATCACCGCCCATGCGAAGAAGCTGGTCTTCGCCGGCTTCTTCGAGGCGGGGGCGGAGTTCGAGCTGACCGAGGCCGCGCTGAAGGTCGCCAAGCCCGGCAGGTTCGGCAAGCTGGTGGAAAAGGTCGAGCACGTCACCTTCTCCGGCCGCCGCGCCCGCGAACAGGGCCAGGAGATCCTCTACGTCACCGAACGTTGCGTGATCCGCCTCATGCCCGACGGCCTGACCGCCGTCGAGGTCATGCCCGGCATCGACCCCCAGCGCGACATCGTCGACGCCACGGCGGGGCGGGTGCGGCTTGCGAACGACCTGAAGGTCACGCCGCGATCGATCCTCGCCCACGGCCCGATGGGACTGGCGGCATGAGCGCCCTTCACCTGATCCTCGACGGCCCCGTCGCCGAGCTCCGCCTCGACAATCCGTCGAAGCTCAACGCCCTCACCATCCCGATGCTGGAGGCGCTGGAGGCCCATTGCGCCATGCTGGAGCGCGACCCGGCCGTGCGCGCCGTGATCCTGACCGCCGAGGGCGACCGCGCCTTCTGCGCCGGGGCGGACATCCTCGCCTGGGGGGCGCTCTCCCCGGCGGATTTCGCCCGCCACTGGATCCGCGAGGGGCACCGCATCTTCGACCGGCTCGCCCGGCTGTCGAAGCCGACGGTGGCCGCGCTCTCCGGCCACGCCTTCGGCGGCGGGCTGGAGCTCGCCGCCTGCTGCGACGCGCGGGTCATGGCGCCGCGCGCCACCCTGTCGCTGCCCGAGGCGCAGGTGGGCATCGTCCCCGGCTGGTCCGGCACCCAGCGCCTGGCCCGGCTCCTGCCCGAGCCGGTCGTCAAGGAGATGGCCCTCTTCGGCGCCCGCCTCTCCGCCGACCGCGCCCATGCGCTCGGCTTCGTCGCCGAGGTGGCCGAGGACGCCCGCGCCGCCGCCCGCGCCCTGGCCGAGCGGACGCTCGCCGCCTCCCCCCGCTCGATCGAGGTGGCGAAATACCAGATCCACGCGGCGGCGGGCGAGGACCGCGCCGCGCTGATCGAGGCGCTCGGCGGCGGCATGACCGCCGGAAGCCTCGACAAGGCCGAGGGCGTCGCCGCCTTCCAGGCCCGCCGCAAGCCCGATTTCCCCGGACGCTAGGACCCGGACGCCAAGGACATGACCGAGGACATGACCGAAACCCTCACCCTGATCGGCGCCCGCCCGGCCCCCGCCCGGGCCCCCTTCCGCGGCCGCCACCTGATCGACGGCGCATGGCGCGACAGCGCCGACGGCGCGACCTTCGAGCGCCGCTCGCCCGCCCACGGGACCCTCGTCGCCGTCGCCGCGAAAGGCGGCCTGCCGGAGGCCGAGGCCGCCATCGCCGCCGCCCGCGCCGCCTTCGACGACGGCCGCTGGTCCGAGCTTTCGGGCAAGGCCCGCGCCGCGCTCCTGCTCCGGGTCGCCGACCTCATCGACCGCGACCGCGAGCGCATCGCCCTGACCGAGACGCTGGAGGCCGGCAAGCCCATCGCCCAGGCCCGCGCCGAGATCGAAGGCGCCGCCGACCTCTGGCGCTACGCCGCCGCCCTCGCCCGCACCCTGCACGGCGACAGCCACAACAGCCTCGGGCCCGACATGCTCGGCCTGGTGCTGAAGGAGCCGATCGGCGTCGCCGCGATCATCTGCCCCTGGAACTTTCCCTTCCTGATCCTCAGCCAGAAGCTCCCCTTCGCGCTCGCCGCCGGCTGCACCGCGGTGGTGAAGCCCTCCGAGCTGACGCCCTCCACCTCCGTCCTCCTCGGCGAGCTGCTGGTCGAGGCGGGCCTGCCCGCGGGCGTCGCCAACATCGTGCTCGGCTACGGCGACCCGGTGGGCGCCTTGCTGACCACCGACCCGCGGGTGGACATGGTCTCCTTCACCGGCTCCACCGCGGTGGGCAAGGGGATCGGCGCCGCGGCCTCCGCCACCCTCAAGAAGGTCTCGCTGGAGCTCGGGGGCAAGAACCCCCAGGCAGTCTTCCCCGACGCCGACCTCGACCAGGCCGCCGACGCGGTGGTCTTCGGCGTCTGCTTCAACGCCGGCGAATGCTGCAACTCGGGCTCGCGGGTCCTCGTCCACGAGGACATCGCCGAGGACTTCGCCGCCCGGGTCGTCGCCCTCTGCCGCCGGGTGCCCTTCGGCGATCCGCTCGACGAGGGCGTGCAGGTGGGCGCGATCATCTCGCCCGAGCACCAGGCCAGGATCGACGGCTATGTGCGGGGCGCGATCGCGGCCGGGGCGCGCGTCGCCCTCGGCGGCGCCCCCCTCGCGCCTCCGGGCCTGCCGGGCCAGTTCTACCAGCCGACGGTGGTCACGGGCGTCACCCCCGACATGGTCCTCGCGCGCGAGGAGGTCTTCGGCCCCGTCCTCGCGATCCTGACCTTCCGCACCCTCGACGAGGCGATCGCGCTGGCCAACGACGCCGCCTACGGCCTCTCCGCCGGAGTCTGGAGCGACAGCGTCCACACCTGCCTCGCCTTCGCCCGGCGGGTGCGGGCCGGCACGGTCTGGACCAACAGCTGGATGGACGGCTTCGCCGAGCTGCCCTTCGGCGGCTTCCGGCAAAGCGGCCAGGGGCGCGAGCTCGGCCGCTACGGGCTGGAGGAATTCCTGGAGGTGAAGACGGTGCAGATGCGCATCGGCAAGACCCGCGCGCCCTGGGTGGCCCGGGACGGCGATTAGGCATTCCGCCCGAAACCGTTGATCGACGGTCCGAAGGGCGGGAAGCTCGACTTCCAACCAGAACAACAGACTCACAGGGAGAACACGTAATGCGCATGATCAGGGGAACGCTGACCGCCGCGGCGGCGCTGACGCTCTCCGCCTCCTTCGCCTTGGCGGAGGATGTGGAGGTGCTGCACTGGTGGACCTCCGGCGGCGAGGCGGCGGCGCTCAACGTCCTGAAGCAGGACCTCGAGGCCCAGGGCATCGGCTGGCAGGACATGCCCGTCGCCGGCGGCGGCGGCACCCAGGCCATGACCGTGCTGCGCGCCCGCGTCACCTCCGGCAATCCGCCCTCCGCCGTCCAGCTCCTCGGCTTCGACATCACCGACTGGGCCAAGGAAGGCGCCCTCGCCAGCCTCGACGCCGTGGCGGGCCCCGAGGGCTGGGACGCGGTGGTGCCCGAGGCCATCCAGAAGTTCTCGAAATACGACGGCCACTGGGTCGCCGCCCCGGTCAACGTCCATTCCACCAACTGGGTCTGGGCGAACAAGCCCCTGCTCGACTCGCTCGGCATCGCCCCGCCCACGACCTGGGACGAGCTCGTCGCCGCCATGCAGAAGGTCAAGGACTCGGGCAAGACCGCCGTCGCCCACGGCGGCCAGCCCTGGCAGGACGCCACCATCTTCGACGCAGTGGTCATGTCCACCGGCGGCCCCGACTTCTACAAGGCCGCCTTCATCGACCTCGACGCCGACGCGCTCGGCTCCGACACGATGAAGGAGGCCTTCGACCGCATGACGGTGATCCGCGGCTTCGTCGACCCGAACTTCTCGGGCCGCGACTGGAACCTCGCCTCCGCCATGGTCATCAACGGCGACGCCGCCTTCCAGTTCATGGGCGACTGGGCCAAGGGCGAGTTCCTGAACGCGGGCAAGGTCCCCGACCAGGACTTCCTCTGCTTCCGCTTCCCCGGCACCGAGAGCGAGGTCACCTTCAACACCGACCAGTTCGCGGTCTTCAAGCAGGGCGACGAGTTGAAGCCGGAGCAGGCCGCCCTCGCCAAGGCGATCCTGTCCCCGGAATTCCAGCTCGCCTTCAACAAGGTCAAGGGCTCCGTCCCCGCCCGCACCGACCTCTCGGTCGCCGACTTCGACGCCTGCGGCCAGAAGGCCTACGAGCAGCTCAAGGCCGCCTCCGCCTCGGGCCATCTCTTCGGCTCCATGGCCCACGGCCACGCCAATCCGGCGGCGGTGAAGAACGCCATCTACGACGTGGTCACCGCCCAGTTCAACGGCGAGTACGACAGCGCCACCGCCGTCCAGGAACTGGTCCAGGCCGTCGAGCTCACCCAGTAGACGCCCACGCAGCAGACGCCACTGGGGCGGGCTCCGCGCCCGCCCCGCCACCCTCGGGGGAAACGCAATGACCGAGATCGCCGCGCGCCGCGCCGGCGGCCGGGACCGGCTGCGCGACGCGCTGCCGAAACTGGTGCTGAGCCCCAGCCTCGCCATCGTCCTGGTCTTCGTCTACGGCTTCATCCTGTTCACCGGCCTGCTGTCCTTCACCGACAGCAAGATCCTGCCCTCCTTCGGCTGGGTGGGCTGGCAGAACTACCAGCGCCTGTTCAGCCTCCGCGCCTGGGGCATCGCGGTCGAGAACCTCGCGATCTTCGGCGGGCTCTACATCGCGATCAGCTGCGCCCTCGGGCTCGGCCTCGCCATCCTCCTCGACCAGAAGATCCGCGCCGAGGGCTTCATCCGCACGATCTACCTCTATCCGATGGCGCTCTCCTTCATCGTCACCGGCACCGCCTGGAAATGGTTCCTCGACCCCGGCATCGGCCTCCAGGCGGTGATGCGGTCCTGGGGCTGGGAAAGCTTCACCTTCGAATGGATCAAGGACGGCCAGATGGCGATCTACACCATCGTCATCGCCGCGGTCTGGCAATCCTCCGGCTTCGTCATGGCGATGTTCCTCGCGGGCCTGCGCGGCATCGACAACGAGGTGATGAAGGCCGCCCAGATCGACGGCGCCTCGACCTTCGCCCTCTACCGCCGGATCGTCATCCCGCAGCTCCGCCCCGCCTTCATGTCGGCCTTCGTGGTGCTCGCCCACATGGCGATCAAGTCCTACGACCTCGTCGTCGCGCTCACCGGCGGCGGCCCCGGCACCGCGACCGAGCTCCCCGCCACCTTCATGTATTCCTACACCTTCACCCGGAACCAGATGGGCATCGGCGCGGCCTCGGCGACCATCATGCTGATGTCGATCGCCGCGATCATGGTCCCCTACATCTGGTCCGAACTGCGGGAGAAGCCGTGATGGCGACCGCCGCCCCCGCCTCCACCGCCGCCTCCGAACAGGTGATCCGCACCGGCCGGACCGCGCGCGCCGCGATCTACCTGATCCTGGTCCTGTTCTGCCTCTACTACCTGCTGCCGCTCTACGTGATGCTGGCGAACTCCTTCAAGCCGCTCAGCGAAATCCAGGCCGGCGGCATGATGGCCCTGCCCAAGGACTGGACCGCCGCGCCCTGGGCCAGCGCCTGGTCCACCGCCCAGATCGGCGTCGCGGCCACCGGCCTGCGCCCCTTCTTCCTCAACTCGATCCTCATGGTCGTCCCCGCCGTCGCGATCTCGACCGTGCTCGGGGCGCTCAACGGCTACGTGCTGACCAAGTGGCGCTTCCGCGGCGACACGATCGTCTTCGGCCTGCTGCTCTTCGCCTGCTTCATCCCCTTCCAGATGGTGCTCATCCCCATGGCGCGGATGCTCGGGCTGATGGGCCTCGCGGGGACCGTGCCGGGGCTGATCTTCGTGCATATCGTCTACGGGATCGGGTTCTCCACCCTCTACTTCCGCAACTACTACCAGCAGTTCCCGACCGAGCTGGTGCGCGCCGCCCAGATCGACGGGGCGGGGTTCTTCACCATCTTCCGCCGGATCATGCTGCCCTCCTCGGGGCCCATCGCGGTGGTCTGCGTCATCTGGCAGTTCACCAACATCTGGAACGACTTCCTCTTCGGCGTGTCCTTCTCCGACTTCGACAGCCAGCCGATGACGGTGGCGCTGAACAACCTCGTGCAGTCCTCGACGGGGGTGAAGGAATACAACGTCCATTTCGCCGGGGCGATCATGGCCGCCGCGCCGACGCTCCTCGTCTACGTCGTCGCCGGCCGCTACTTCGTGCGCGGCCTGATGGCCGGCTCGGTCAAGGGGTGAGGCATGGGCGGGCTTGCGCATACGCCTGACCATCCCGAACCCGGCCCGGCGTCGCGCGACCGGCTCCCGTTCCGGCTGATCTGGCCCGCGACAAATCAGCCGCGCCCGCCTGCCCGTCACGCGGAAGGCGCGCCTCCGGCGCGACGGCAGGCGCGCAAATGCGCCCGCCCGAGCGGACGCGTCGGATCTGGCCAAGCGATCGAGCAGCGGATCGCCCCTCGCCTTCCGCGCGCCCGCGCTCCAGGCGACGACCCTGCCCGAGGCGACGCCTCGCCAGTGCAGGGCCGCCCGCGCCCCTTCCGCATCGTCGCGTCGGATCCGGCCCTTGAGGCCGGATCGGAGCGGGCCAAAGGCCCGACCTTCCGCCCCGGCGCCCAGACCCCCAGGAGACATCCGTGATGGCCTTCCTCGACATCCGCCGCGCCACCAAATCCTACGGCGCGCTCAAGGTCCTCCACGAGACCGACATCGCGGTCGAGGAGGGCGAGTTCCTGGTCCTCGTCGGCCCCTCCGGCTGCGGCAAGTCCACGCTGCTCAACATGATCGCGGGGCTGGAGGAGGTGACGACCGGCGACATCCTGATCAAGGGCCGCTCCATGACCGGCGTGCGTCCGGCCGAGCGCAACATCGCCATGGTGTTCCAGTCCTACGCGCTCTACCCCAACATGAACGTCGCCCAGAACATGGCCTTCGGCCTCGAGATGCAGGGCGTGCCCAGGGCCGAGCGCGACAAGGCGGTGGCGGGGGTCGCCGACCTGCTCCAGATCCGGCACCTGCTCGACCGCAAGCCCGGCCAGCTCTCGGGGGGCCAGCGCCAGCGCGTCGCCATGGGCCGGGCGCTGGTGCGCCAGCCGGACGTCTTCCTCTTCGACGAGCCCCTGTCGAACCTCGACGCCAAGCTCCGCGTCGACATGCGCACCGAGATCAAGAAGCTCCACCAGAAGCTCGGGACGACCATCGTCTACGTCACCCACGACCAGATCGAGGCGCTGACCCTCTCCACCCGGATCGCGGTGATGTTCGGCGGCCATGTCCAGCAGCTCGGCACGCCGAAGGAGATCTACGACGATCCCGCCAACATGTTCGTGGCGGGATTCATGGGCTCGCCCTCAATGAACCTCTTCCCCGCGCGGCTGGCCTTCGAGAACGGCGCCCCCGTCGCCCGGGTGACGCTCGACGGCGGGGCGGAGGCGGCCCTGCCCTTCGCCACCGACCGCTCGCTGGCCGCCCATGACGGCCGCGACATCATCCTCGGCATCCGGCCCGAGGCGATCACCGACCAGGACGGCGCCGACCGCAAGAGCCGGGCCATCCACCGGCTCGACGCCCGGGTGGAGATCACCGAGCCCGCCGGCTCCGACACCTTCGTCGTCGCCCGCCTCGGCGGCAAGGACGTCACCGGCCGCTTCCGCGCCGACGTGGCGGTGCGCCCGGGCGAAATCTTCCCCTTCGCCGTGAACATGGAAAAGGCGGTCGCCTTCGACCCCAAGACCGAAAAGCGGATCGCCTGATGCGCCCCGCCCGCCGCCCCGGCGCCCGCGCGGCGTCCCTCAGGACCCGGCCCGGGCCGGCGCCGCGGGGCTCCTCTCTCCCCGCCGCGTCGGGGCGCGCGTCCGACGCTTTCCCGGCGATCCCCGCGCTTAACCATTCTGCAAGAGGCGGCAAGCCTGTTTCCAGCCCGTTCCCAGCCGCGTTCCAGCCTGCCTTTTCCTCGGCGCTTCAAGAGGATGACCGCCCCCGGTCACGCCCGGCCGAAAACGCCCGCCGCCACCGCCCGATGACCCCGTCCCCCCTCCCCGGACAACCCGCCCGATGACCCCTCCCTCCCCCGACATCGTCCGCGCCGGCATCGGCGGAGCCGCGCCCGTTCCCTCTGACCGGCGGACCGTCATCCGCGAACAGGGCGAGCGCCCCGCCGACCGCCCCAAAGCCCGCGACCCGGAGGCGATCCTCGTCCAGGGCAGCCGCGACCGCCCGACCCCCCTCCTCGCGGACGCCGCCGGCCTGCCCACCCCGGCGGCGAACCGGGCGCCGGCCATCGCCGCCGACGCCACCCTCGCCCGGGACCTCGCCGCATGACCCCCATGGCCCTCATCACCGGCGGACAGCAGGGCATCGGCCTCGGCGTCGCCCGCGCGCTTGCAGCCGACGGCTTCCGCCTCGTCCTCGCCGCCGAACGGCCCGAGGACGATCCGGCCGTCGCCGCCGCCCTGGCGGAACTCCCCGGCGCGCGCTACCTCCGCCACGACCTGCGCGACATCGCCGCCGTCCCCGCCCTGCTCGACGCCGCGGGGCCGATCACCGCCCTCGTCTCCAACGCCGGCGTTCCTGCGAAAATCCGCGGCGACCTGCTCGACCTCGCCCCCGACAGCTTCGACCTCGCCCTCGCGGTGAACCTGCGCGGCGGCTTCTTCCTCGCCCAGGAGGCGGCGCGGCGGATGCTCGACCTCGCGCCCGAGCCCTACCGCTCGATCACCTTCGTCACCTCGGTCTCGGCCGAGCTCGTCTCGATCGAGCGCGGCGAATACTGCATCTCCAAGGCCGCGGCCTCGATGATGGCCCGGCTCTTCGCCGCCCGCCTCGCCCCCCACGGGATCGGGGTCTTCGAGATCCGCCCCGGCATCATCGACACCCCGATGACCGCCGGGGTGCGCGACCGCTACGACGGCCGCATCGCCCAGGGGCTCGTCCCCGCCGGGCGCTGGGGCCAGCCCGCCGACATCGGCTCCGCCGTCCGGGCGCTCGCCCGGGGCGAGCTCGCCTTCGCCTCGGGCGCCGCGATCCCGCTCGACGGCGGCCTCTCCATCCCCCGGCTGTGACCATGCCCCAAGGCTACGACTTCATCATCATCGGCGGCGGCTCGGCCGGCTGCGTGCTCGCCGCCCGCCTCTCCGAAAACCCCGCCGCCCGGGTCCTGCTGCTCGAGGCGGGGGGAACCGACCGGCATCCGTTCTACCACCTGCCCGCAGGCTTCGCGAAGATGACCAAGGGCATCGGCGCCTGGGGCTGGACGACCGTGCCCCAGCGCCACATGGACGGCATGACGATCCGCTTCACCCAGGCGCGCGTCATCGGCGGCGGCTCGGCGATCAACGCTCAGATCTACACCCGCGGCAACGCCCTCGACTACGACGAATGGCGGCAGATGGGCTGCGACGGCTGGTCCTACGAAGAGGTGCTGCCCTATTTCCGCAAGGCCGAGGACAACGACACCTGGGACGACCGCTGGCACGGCAAGGGCGGCCCCCTGGGGGTGTCGAAACCCGCCGCGCCCCTGCCGATCTGCGAGGCCTACTTCAAGGCCGCGGGCCAGCTCGGCATCCCCTTCAACCCCGACATGGCCGGGGCGCGCCAGGACGGCGTCGGCTACTACCAGCTCACCCAGCGAGGCGCCCGGCGCTCCTCCGCCGCCATGGCCTACCTCGCCCCGAACCGGGGCCAGACGAACCTGACCGTGCGGACCGGGGCGCAGGTCCGCCGCATCCTGACGGAGAACGGCCGGGCGACCGGCGTCGAGCTCATGGACGGCGCGCGCCTGACGGCGGAGGCCGAGGTGATCCTCTCCTCGGGCGCCATCGGCTCGCCGCGGCTGCTGATGCTTTCCGGGATCGGCCCGGCGGATCATCTGGCGGAAATCGGGGTGACGCCCGTTCTGGACCAGCCGGGTGTGGGGTCGAATTTCCAGGACCACCTCGACCTCTTCGCCATCGCCGAGGTGACGGGCCCGCACACCTACGACCGCTACGCCAGGCCCCTCTGGTCCGCGCTGGCGGGGCTCCAGTACCTGCTGACGAAAAAGGGCCCCGTCGCCTCCAGCCTCTTCGAGACCGGGGGGTTCTGGTACGCGGATCCGGCGGCGCGCTCGCCCGACATCCAGCTCCATCTCGGGCTCGGCTCGGGGATCGAGGCGGGGGTGGCGGCCATGCCGAACGGCGGGGTGACGCTCAATTCCGCCTACCTGCGGCCGCGGTCCCGGGGGACGGTGCGCCTCGCCTCCGCCGACCCGGCCGCCGCGCCGCTGATCGACCCGAACTACTGGGAGGACCCGCACGACCGCGAGATGTCGATCCGCGGGCTGAAGCTCGCCCGGGAGATCCTGCGCCAGCCGGCGCTGAAGCCCTATGTCCTGGCCGAACGCCTGCCGGGGCCCGACGTGCGCACCGAGGAGGACTATTTCGCCTACGCCTGCCGCCACGCCAAGACCGACCACCATCCGGCGGGAACCTGCCGCATGGGATCGGACCCGGGCGCGGTGGTCGACACGCGGCTGCGGCTGAACGGGATCGCGGGGCTGCGCGTCGTCGACGCCTCCGTCATGCCGACCGTCGTCTCCTCCAACACCAACGCGCCCACGATCATGATCGCCGAAAAGGCTGCCGACATGATCCGCGCCGACCATTGAGGCCCGACCATGCGCCCGAACCTGCGCCCGACCCTGCGCCTGCCCGCCTATGACGGAACCCTCGCCGACTACCGCTTGTCCGGCGAGGCCCTGACCCCGCGCCCGCCCCGCACGGCCCTGACCCGCACCGCCTTCGCCGCGGCGCACGTGGTCTCGGACCCGCTGCGGGAACGCGCCCCCTGGGAGGGCCGGCCGGCGGTGGACTGGGAGAACACCCTCGGCTTCCGCCGCTGGCTCTGGGACCAGGGGCTGGGGCTGGCGGAGGCGATGGACACCGCCCAGCGGGGCATGGGCCTCGACTGGGAGACGGCGAAGGACCTGATCGGCCGCACCATGGCCGAGGCCCGCGCCCATCCGCTGAAGCCCCGGGTCGCCTGCGGCGCAGGCACGGACCAGCGCGCGCCCGGCGCGATCACGGACGAGGCCGGGCTCGTCGCCGCCTACGCCGAGCAGATGGAGGCGATTGAAGCCGCGGGGGGCCAGGTCATCCTCATGGCCTCGCGCGCCTTCCCCGCCATCGGGGCCGGGGCCGAGACCTACGCCCGCGTCTACGGTCGGCTGCTCGAGCAGGCCCAGGCGCCGGTCATCCTGCACTGGCTCGGGGACATGTTCGACCCGGGCCTGACCGGCTACTGGGGGTCGACCGACGTCGCCGCCGCCTCGGACACCGTGCTCGGGATCATCCGCGACCACGCCGCCAAGGTGGACGGGATCAAGATCTCGCTCCTCGACCAGGCCCACGAGGAGGCGTTCCGCGCCCGCCTGCCCGAGGGGGTGCGGCTCTACACCGGCGACGACTTCAACTACGCCACCCTGATCGAGGGGGACGGCGCGCGCCACAGCCACGCCCTGCTCGGGGCCTTCGCGGCCATCGCCCCGGCGGCGGCCCAGGCCTTGGAAGCCCTGGCCGAGGGCGACCGCGCGACCTACCACGCGCTCCTCGCGCCCACCGTCCCCCTCAGCCGCGAGATCTTCAAGGCCCCCACCCGCTTCTACAAGGCGGGCATCGCCTTCCTCGCCTGGCTCAACGGGGCGCAGGGGCATTTCATCATGCCCGGCGGCTTCCAGTCCTCGCGCGAGATCACGCATTATGCCGAGGTGCTGCGCCTCGCCGACCGGGCGCGGCTGCTTTCGCGGCCCGACCTGGCGGAGGAACGCATGACCCTGCTGCTCAAGCTCCACGGGATCTGACCCATGGACCGGCGACCGACCATCGTCGACGTGGCCCGCAAGGCCGGCGTGTCGAAATCCACCGTCTCGAACGTGCTGAAGGCGAGCCCGCTGGTGCGCGCCGAGACCCGCGACCAGGTGCTCGCCGCCATCGCCGACCTCGACTACGTCTACAACCGGGCCGCCGCCAACCTGCGCGCCGGCCAGATCGGCCTGATCGGCCTGGTCATCAACGACCTGCGCAACCCGTTCTTCACCGAATTCGCGGCTTCCGCCCAGCTCGCCTTCGCCGTGCGCGGCTACGCCACGGTCATCGCCCACAGCGACGAGGATCCCGAGATCCAGGCCCGCACCGTCGGCACCCTGATCGAGCACGGGCTCTCCGCCCTGGTGATCTCGCCCACCTATGGCGAGACCGCCGCCACCTTCGACGCCCTCGCCCGGGCGCGCATCCCCGCCTACCAGGTGCTGCGGCTCATCGACCCGCGCACCGACCTCTTCCCCTTCGCCTCGCTCGACTATGCCGGCGGCGGCCGGCTCGCGGCGGCGCACCTGGCGGAAACGGGCGCGCGGCGCATCGCCTTCGTCGGCGGCCTGCCCGACCGTCCCGTCACCCTAGAGCGGATGGCGGGCTACCTGGAGGCCGCGACCGACCCGATCGTGATCCACGGCCGCCCCTCGCGCGCCTTCGGCCGGGACGCGGCCCTGCGCCTCGCCGCCGAGCAGCCCGACGTGGACGGGGTCATCTGCTTCTCCGACCTGGTGGCGCTCGGGATGCTCGCGGGCTTCGCCGAGGCGGGGGTGGAGGTGGGCCGCCAGGTCCGCGTCTGCGGCTTCGACGACATCGAGGAGGCGGCGCTCGCCTGGCCGCAGCTCACCTCGGTGCGCTGCGACGTGGCGGGCTTCGCCGAGGAGGTCGCCGAGGCGATGCTGGGCTGGCTCGAGACCGGCGCGCCCCCTCCCTCGGAACGCCGCGTGCCCGTGACGCTTGCGCCGCGCCGCTCCACCTTGGGGACCTGACGCCCTGGGGGCCCCGCGCCGCAGCCCGGGCCCGTCGCCGCCCGTCCCCGCTCGGCTCCGCTGGCCGCCGCGGCGATCCACGCCACATCGACGCTCGTCCTGAAACCGCATCCCGAGGTGATCCCGAATGCCCGACGAAGCCCTTCCCGCCGGAATGGGCGCGCTGCCCCATCCGGGCGGCGTCGCCTTCCGCGTCTGGGCGCCCCATGCGGAGGCCGTCCACGTGACCGGCTCGTTCAACGACTGGTCCGAGGACGCCTGCCCCCTCGCCCTCGAAGGGAACGGCGTCTGGGCCGGAAACGCCCCGGAGGCCCGCCCGGGCGACGAATACCGCTTCCTCATCGCCAACGGCGAGGAACGGCTGTCGCGCATCGACCCCTACGCCCGCCAGGTCACCAATTCCGTCGGCAACGGCGTGATCGTCGCCGACGCGCCCCTGAGCGACGACTTCGCCCCGCCGCCCTGGAACCGCATGGTGATCTACGAGATGCACGTGGGCACCTTCGCCCGCACCGAAGACTCGGGCGGCGACCTGGAGGAGGCCGCCGACCGTTTCGGCCACCTGAAGCGCCTCGGGGTCAACGCCGTCCAGATCATGCCGGTCGCCGAATTCGCCGGCGACGTCTCCTGGGGCTACAACCCCGCCCATATCTTCGCGGTGGAAAGCGCCTACGGCGGCCCCCAGGGCCTGCGCGACTTCGTCGAGGCCGCCCACAACGCCGGGATCGCGGTGATCCTCGACGTGGTCTACAACCACTTCGGCCCCTCGGACCTCGACCTCTGGCGCTTCGACGGCTGGTCGGAAAACGACAAGGGCGGCATCTACTTCTACAACGACTGGCGCTCGGAAACTCCCTGGGGCGACACCCGCCCCGACTACGGCCGGGCGGAGGTGCGCCAGTTCATCCGCGACAACGCCCTCTACTGGCTGGAGCAGTACAACCTCGACGGGCTGCGCTGGGACATGACCCTCTACATCCGCAGCGTGCGCGGCGACGAAGGGGACCCGGGCGACGACCTCGCCGACGGCTGGAGCCTGGCGCGCTGGGTCAACGAGGAGATCGCCGCCCGCTTTCCCGGCCACATCACCATCGCCGAGGACCTGCGCAACCGGGCCGAGCTGACCTCGGTCGAGGGCGCGCGCTTCGGCGCGCAATGGGATTCGCAGTTCGTCCACCCGATCCGCGAGACCCTGATCGCCGCGGACGACGCGGCGCGGCGCATGGGCACGGTCGCCCATGCGATCCAGCATCACTACAACGGCGATCCCTTCCAGCGGGTGATCTACACCGAGAGTCACGACGAGGTGGCGAACGGCCGCGCCCGCATCCCCCACGAGATCGCCCCGGGCGACCCGGAGAACTGGGCCGCGCAGAAGCGCTCGACCCTGGGCGCGGCGCTGGTCTTCACCACACCCGGCATCCCGATGATCTTCCAGGGACAGGAGTTCCTGCAAGGCGACTGGTTCCGCGACGACGTCCCCCTTGACTGGGACCAGTCCCGGGACTTCCGCGGCATCCTGCGCCTCTACCGTGATCTCGTCCGCCTGCGCCTCGACCGCGACGGGGTGAGCGCGGGCCTCGGCGGACGCGGCGTCCAGGTCCACCGGATCGACGAGGCGGCGAAGGTCACGGCCTTCCACCGCTGGGACGCGGGCGGGCCCGGGGACGACGTGGTGGTCGCGGCGAACTTCGCCCACGAGCCCCGCGGGGTCTACCGCATCGGCTTCCCCCGGCCGGGCCTCTGGCGGCTGCGCTTCAATTCCGACTGGGCGGGCTACAGCGAGGAGTTCGGCGACTTTCCCAGCCAGGACGTCGAGGCGGCCGAGCAGGAGTGCGACGGCATGGCCTGGTCGGCGGAAATCTCGATCGGCGGCTACACCCTGCTGATCTTCTCACAGGATCCGTGATGGAACCGGGGCCGGGGGCGCACGTTGTTGGGGCACGGGGATCGGCGCCGCCGGTCCCGCCAGACAAAAGGAGACGCGCATTGAACTGGGATCAGATCGAAGGCAAGTGGAAGGAAATGACCGGCAAGGTCCAGCAGCAGTGGGGCAAGCTCACTGACGACGATCTCGCGCAGGTCAAGGGCAACCGCCGCGAACTCGCCGGCAAGATCCAGTCCGCCTATGGCGTGACCAAGGAAGAGGCCGACAAGCAGATCGACGACTGGATGTCCCACCGCCATTGATCCCCCGGCGTGGGAAGCTTGGCAAGGGCGCCTTCGGGCGCCCTTTTTGATTCCCCTTCTCGCTCTTTGGGAAATGCGATGAAGTGAAAGACGTTGCGCCTCGTTTTTCATGCATTTTTCCCGGAACCCTCCCCCCTTGGGGACGTTGGGTTTCCGAGCCGGGAACGAAGCTCCCGGCGACGCAGTGAACTTTTAGGAGGCAAAATGTTCAGGACCGCTCTCACCGCCGCCGCCCTCGCCGCGCTCGTCGCCGCCGGCGCCCAGGCCCAGACGGCCCCTGGGACGGAACCGGCGACCCCGCCTGCGACCCCCCCGGCCGCGACCACCCCGATGACCCCGGGCGCGATGCCCGAGCATGACGGCATGTCCGGCGACGCCGCCTGGACCACGACCGCCCTCGGCGCCGTTTCGACGGACAAGCTGAAAGGGGCCGATCTCGTGAACGTGCAGGGCGAAAAGGTCGCGACCATCGACGACGTGCTCATCACCAACGACAATGCGGTCGAAGGCATCGTCGTGACTTTCGGCGGCGTGCTCGGCTTCGGCGCGCAGAAGGTCATGCTCGCCCCCGACGAGGTCGAGGTGATGGAGGACGCCGACAAGAACCTCCAGGTCCGCACCAGCCTGACGCCCGAGGCGATCGAGTCGCGTCCGGCCTACGAAGAAAGCTGAGCGAACCGTTTCCGGCAGAACCTGCGCGGCCCTCGGGCCGCGCTTTTTTCATGCCGAATCACGCAAGACGTCTTGGAAGAAAGCGTCGCTTGATCAGCCGGCGAAGGCGCGGCTGACGACCGGGGCGGAGGCGGCGTCGGGACCGTAGTCGCCGGCGCCCGAGACGCCGAGCATGATCTGGAGGCGCGAGCGCGCCCGGCTCACCCGGCTCTTCACCGTGCCGACGGCGCAGCCGCAGATCGTCGCGGCCTCCTCATAGGAAAAGCCGGCCGCGCCGATCAGCAGGATCGCCTCGCGCTGGTCGGGAGGGAGTTGCTCGAGCGCCCGGCGAAAGTCGGCAAGATCCATGCGCCCGTCATGGGAGGGCGCGACGCCGACGCGCGAGGAGAAGGCCCCCTCGACGTCCTGGACCTCGCGGCCCCGCTTGCGCATCTGGCTGTAGAATAGGTTGCGCAGGATGGTGAAAAGCCAGGCGTTCATGTTGGTGCCCAGCGTGAAGGCGTCCTGCTTGGCCCAGGCCTTCATCACCGTTTCCTGCACGAGGTCGTCGGCCTGATCGTGCCGCCCGGTCAGCGACATGGCGAAGGCCCGCAACGACGGAAGGGCCGCGAGAAGCGCGGCCTTGAAGGTCGGCTGGGGTTGGGTCACGCTTGCTCTTCCCTCCGCTCGGCTTCGTCGAGCTGTTCGAGCAGGTCTATGAGGTCGCTCGGGATGGGCTGCTGCTCCACCTCGGCGTAAAGCGCGCGCAGCCGCGCGCCGATTTCGCTGTCGGGGCCAAGGGCCCCCCCTCCCCGGCCGCCGCCGCGAGGGGCGCGTCGTCGGGCGGGGGTCATGGGTCCGGGATCTTCTCGTTCGGGCACGGTTTCCAGTCTCAAGGCGGGTCCTCGGGATCTACATCATTATCCGAGGACGTCTCAGCAAAAAAAAGGTTCCATCGAAGCGGAACATTTTTGCCAAGCGCGCGTTTCCCGCCATACTGCCGCGACTCTCGCCATTTCACGAGCGGGGGATCGGCCTAAACCGGAGACCTAAATGCCGCTTTCCTCGCGCATCGCACCGCATCTCGCCTACCTGCGGCGCTACTCCCGGGCCATCACCGGCAGCCAGACCTCGGGCGACGCCTACGTGCGGGCCCTGCTCGAGATGCTGATCGCCGACGTCAGCATCTTCCCCGAGGCGTCCAGCGACCGGATCGCCATCTTCAAGCTCTACGCCAAGGGATTCGGCGACCTGCAGGTGGCGATCGAGCCCAGCCCCTCCTCCTTCGCCTGGGAGCAGCGGGCGGCGCGCAACCTCGCCCAAGTCTCGTCCCGCGCCCGCCAGGCCTTCCTGCTGACTGCGCTCGAGGGCTTCGGCCCCACCGAGATCGCCGAGATCCTCGACGTCTCTCCGCAGCAGGCCTCGGACCTCCTGCGCCAGGCCTCCGAGGAAATCTCCCGTCAGGTCGCGACCGACATCCTCATCATCGAGGACGAACCCCTCATCGCCATGGACATCGAACAGATGGTCCTGTCGCTCGGCCACCGGGTCACCGGCATCGCCCGCACCAAGACCGAGGCCCTCGACCTGTTCCGCGCCGACCCGCCCGGCATGGTCCTCGCCGACATCCAGCTTGCGGACGGATCCTCCGGCATCGACGCGGTGAACGAAATCCTCACCCGCAGCTCGCTCCCGGTGATTTTCATCACGGCTTTCCCGGAAAGCCTGCTGACCGGGGAGCGTCCCGAGCCTGCGTTTCTGGTCACCAAGCCTTTCAACGAAGATATGGTGAAGGCGCTAATCAGCCAGGCGCTGTTCTTCGACGACTCGGCGGAGGTGGCGGCGGCCTGACCGCCGATGCCGCCGCCGTCGTCTGGGAACCCCCCCGCTCGGCCCGGCGTTAGCCCTGCGGGCGCGACATGGCGCCGAACACCACGACGTGACCATGCCAGCGAGCAGCGAAATTCGTAAAAACCGCACGAGGACGCTGCTGCGCGGCTTGCAGAGCAGCGGCCTCTGCGTTCTCTACCACGACGCTGACCTCGCGGTCCGCATGGTCGAGAACCCGCCCCCGAGCTGGCCCGGCGCCGAAATCCTCCTGGCCGAGGGCGACGCGGCGATCTTCGACGCCTACACCACCCAGCGCATCCTCGCCGCCAAGCGCGAGGTGCTCGACACCGGCGCCGCGCGCCGCATCGAGGCGCCCCAGCACCGGGACGGCGATCAGCCCCTCTGGTTCGAGATCTCCATCGAGCGGGACGAGGACGCGGCCGAGGGCGGCTTCGGCCTCTTCGTCGCGGTCACCGACATCAGCCAGACCAAGCGGCGCGAGGCGGCCCTGCGCGAGCTCCTCTACGAGGTGAGCCACCGCTCCCGCAATCTGCTCGCCATCCTCCAGAGCATCCTGCGCCAGACCGCCCACAACGCCACCAACGTCGCGGAATTCGAGCGCAAGTTCCGCGGGCGCATCGCCTCCCTCGCGCTCAGCCAGGACCTCATCACCTTCACCAACTGGCAGGGGGTGCGGCTGCACCGGCTGATCCAGGCCCAGGTGGAGCCCTATGCCGCCGAAGGGCCGGTGCAGGTGGAGACGGAGGGGACCGATCCGCTCATGGGCCCCCATTCCGCGCTCCACATCGGCCTCGCCCTCCACGAACTCGCCGCCAATTCCCACAACTACGGCGCCCTCGCCCGCGAGGCCGGGCGGATCACCGTCCGGCGCAGCGTCTCGCCCCATGGCGAGCGGATCGAATGGATCGAGGACCTGCCCGAGCCGATCACCCCGGTCGAGGTCTGGGGTTTCGGCCGCACCATCCTCCAGCACGTCGTCCCGCGGGCGCTGCGCGGCGAGGCGAGCTATGTGATCGAGCCCCGGCGGGTGCTCTACGTCCTCGACCTGCCTCCGCCCGAAACCGAGGCCGAAGCGGCGGGGGGTTGAAGCTCGCCGCGCAAGGGCACGATCTCCGCCGGTCCCAGCGCCAGATCGGACGCCGGCACCAGGAACTCCGCCCGCAGCCCGAAGGGCGTGGTCCGCACCCGCAGCGGCCCGCCGAAGCGTTCGCAGAGCAGCGGCAGCAACGCCCCCCCGGCGCCGCCGCGCAGGGCCTCACTGCCCGGCGGCGCGCCGTATTCCCGCCAGATCACCCGCAGCCCCCCCTCCCGGCGCAGCCGCCAGCGGACCCCGGCCCGGCCCTCGGGCAAGGCCAGCGCCCCGTGGCGCAGCGACCGGGCGGCCAGCTCGAACAGGGCCAGCGCCACCAGCCGCGCCGCCTCGGACGACAGCCGCACCTCGGGCCCGCCCCAACCGATGCGCGGCCCCTCGCAGGTGTCGAAGACCGCGAGCGTCCGCGCGGCGAGCGCCGAGATCCCGCCGGACTCGCCCGCCTCCCCGGCCTCCAGCGCCTCGTGCATCCGCCGGGACAACAGGTCGAGCCGCAGCCGCGCCTCGGCGATGTCGCCGGATTCGCTCAGCGCCCGGCGCGCCAGAGTCTCCACCAGATCGAGCAGTCCGCGGCTGCGGCAGGCCAGCGCCTCCGCCAGTCGGGTCTCCAGCCGCAGCGCCCCGCGCAGCGCCTGGATTTCGGCCGAACCGGCGCCTCCGCCGGCCGCGGCGGCCCTCGCCAGCCGCAGCGGCGCGGGCCCCCCCTTTTCAATCCCGGTCATGTCGGCGAACCTTTCCCCTGTCCGGACCAAGTCCGGACTTGCTTCGGAAATGTGAACCGATCCGAGCCGCCCTGCATTAAACTGCGACATATCCCGCTGCGAGGTCGCCCGCCCGTGAAGACCGATTGCCTGGACTGCCCGCTCCGGCGCAACAGCGCCTTTCTCCCCTTCACCGAGACCGAACTCGCCTTCATGCGCCGCTTCAAGGCCGGAGAGCTGACGGTGACGCCCCACACCACCGTCCTGCTCCAGGGCGCGGCGAGCCCGCAGATCTTCACGGCCTTGTCAGGCTGGGGGGTGCGCTACAAGCTCCTGCCCGACGGCGGGCGGCAGGTCATCAACTTCGTGATGCCCGGCGACCTGATCGGCCTCCAGGCGGGCCTCCTCGGCGAGATGCAGCATTCCGTGGACGCGGTCACCGACATGACGCTCTGCGTCTTCGCCCGGGCCGACCTGTGGAGCCTGTTCAAGTCCTGTCCGGAACGGGCCTACGACCTCACCTGGCTCGCCGCCCGGGAGGAGCATTTCCTCGGCGACATGCTCGCCACCATCGGCCGGCGCAGCGGGGTGGAGCGGGTGGCCTGGGGCCTGCTCACCCTTTTCCGCCGGGCCGAGGCGCGGCGGCTGGTTCGCGACGGCGTGATGCCCATGCCCTACCGCCAGCAGGATCTCGCGGACGCCTTCGGCCTGTCGCTGGTCCACACCAACAAGACCCTCGGCCTCCTGCGCAGCCGTGGCCTGATCGAGCTCAACGACGGGGTCCTGCGCCTTCCCGACCGCGCCGGGCTCGAGGCTCTCTCCAACATGGAAGCCCCGCCCGAAACCCCCCGGCCGCTCATCTGACCGGTCGAGGAACCTTTCGCCGCGGATGGTCGTTTCCTTCCGAACAAAAGGGGAGGAAACGGTGCACAGCATCATCTATCTGATCGGACTGGTCGTCGTGGTTCTCGCGATCCTGTCCTTCCTCGGACTCGGGTGAGCTTTCATACCCGACCCATCCCAGGCTGTTGCCGCACATCTTGGGCGCACCTCAAACTTCGCGCATCCTCGGGCGCATGACGGCGCGTGATTATGCCGGCGCACGACAAGGAGGCTCCCACTCAGACCGGGGGGCGCTCCAGGGGAAAGGTGATTCGCGCCAGCGTCCCGGGTCGCTCGCTTCCGGGGTCGCGGGTCCCGATCTCCAGCTGGCCGCCCATCTGCGCCGCCAGCGCCTCGATCAGCCGGCTGCCCGAGCGGCGGCCGGCGCCGTTGGTCTTCAGGCCGCGCCCGTCGTCCGCCACCGTCACCTCGGCCCCCGCGCCGTCCTCCATCGCCCGCAAGGTGATGCGGATCCAGCCCCCGTCAGGCCCGAAGGCGTGCTTGACCGCATTGGTGATGAGCTCGGTCACGCTCAACGCCAGTGGCGTGGCGAGCTTCGCGTCCGCCTCCACCGTTTCCAGATCGCACGCGACCGCGATGCCGCGCTCGGGCGGCACCAGGGCGGAACTGGTGGCGACGCTTCTCAGCAGCTCCGCCAGATCGACCGAAAACGAGGCGCCTGACTGATAGAGCAGGTCATGGATCCGCGCGATGGCGAGGATCCGCGCCGATATCTCGTCGAGGTTCGGTCCCTCCTCCCGGGATTTCTGCAACCGGATCAGCGACTGGATCATCTGGAGATTGTTGTTGATCCGGTGGTTCAGCTCTTTCAGCATGGTTTCCCGGGCGGCGGCCGTCTTCTGCGCCTCGGCGAGCAGCTTGCGGTCGAAGTCATGGGCGGCGCGGGCGGTCTCGGCCTCCATCGCCCGGCCGGTCTGCCGCGCGAGGCCGTAGGCCACCGCCCCGCAGGCGCCGAGCAAGGCCCCCGCCATCAGCACCTGCCGCAGCCAGGCGGCGCGCAGGCGGCTCACTCCCACTCCGAAACTCGCATACAGCGGCGCGCCCCCCAGCCGCCGCGAGGAATAGACCCGCCGCAACCCGTCCACGTAGGAGATCGTCTCGTAGTTCGCCTCCGTCACGCCCCCCGCCACGGCCAGCATCGCGGCGCTGTCGGGGGCGAGGATGAGAGGCTCCTCCATGGGGATGCTGCGCAGCAGCACCACCCCGTCCTCCCGCCAGACCGAGGCGGCGTCCCCGCTCTCGGGGGGCGCCAGCACTCGCAGGAATTCCTCGATCTCCGCCGCCGGAATGCGCGCCACCCAGACCCCGGCCGAGGGCGTCCCGTGATCCCGCCGGGCGACGATCAGCGCGTCGGTTCCTCCTTGGTCGGGCCGCAGCCGTATCCGGTCCACGAAGAGCCCGTCCGCGGGCGTCTCGCGCATGTAGGCCCGGTCGCTGAAATCCCCCTCGGCGGGGTAGACCGTGCTCGACACCACCAGCCGGCCGCCGGGCTCCACCAGCCCGATCCCGCCGCTCCCCGCCTCGCCGGTCAGCCCGACCAGGAAGCGGTGCAGGGGCAGCTCCGGCTCGGGCGCGAGGGCCAGCAGGTCGTGAGCCCGTTCCCCCGCCGCCAGGATCGTCGCCTGGCCCTCGATGGTGCGCCGGACGTATTCGTCGACTAGTTGAGCCCGGCGCAGCGCCTCCTCGCGTGCGCCTTCCATTTGCCGATCCCAGGCCGCCACCGCGAAGAGGCCGAGCAGGAAGGCCGGCGCCAGAAGGCTGCCCCACCGCAGCAGCGACAGCTGACGGCGCACACGCGTGGTGACGCGCGGGCGTTCCCCAGCCGCAGCCGGGTTCGTCTTGTCGCCTCCCAAGACTGCCCTGCGCCTCCCCGTCCTGCGCCGCGGCCGGATCTCCCGGCCGCCGCCTGCCGCCACTATAGGCGGAGCGGTCCGCAACGCCAACCCACGGCGGCCCGGCAGGCTTAAAGCGGCGCGGCGCCTTCTTTAAGGCGGCGTCGTTCGCGCCTTCAAAAGGTCGCGGATCTCGGCCAGCAGCTCCTCCTGCGTCGGTCCCGGCGCCGGCTCCGCCTCCGCCTTGTGGGTCGTCAGGCTGGCGCGCAGCCGGTTCATGCCCTTGACGAGCAGGAACACGACCCAGGCAATGATCAGGAAATTGATCACTGCGGTGATGAACGACCCGTAGCGGAACACCGCCACCCCCGCCGCCTCGGCCGCGGCGACGGTGGAATAGGTCTCGGTCGACAGCGCGAAGAACAGGTTCGAGAAATCCACGCCCCCGGTGAAGATCCCGATCAGGGGGTTCACCAGGTCGCTCACCAGCGAATTGACGATCGCGGTGAAGGCGGCGCCGATGATGATCCCGACCGCCAGGTCCATCACGTTGCCCCGCGCGATGAAGTCGCGGAATTCCTTGAACATGCGCCGTCTCCTTCTGCGGGCTCGCCGAAAGGCGAGCTAGGGCGGCCCCGGCCGGGGGCCAGCGCTCACGCCCGCAGCGTGCCTCCCGTCGCCTTGGCGACCCCGGCGACGACCTTGGCGGAGACCGCCTCGATCTCCGTCTCGGTCAGCGTCGCCTTCACCGGCTGGAGCCGCACGGCGATGGCGAGCGACTTCTTGCCCGCGCCCATCTGCGCCTCGGCCTTGGGCCCCCCGAACACGTCGAAGACCGAGGCCTCCGCCACCAGGGGATCCGCGCCCCGGGCGGCCTTCAGCACCGCCTCGGCCTCCACCCGCGCGTCCAGCACGAAGGCGAAATCCCGCTCCACCGCCTGGAAGTCCGAGACGGCGAGCGCCGGCCGCGCCGTCCCCCGCGCCCGCGGCAGCGGGATCGCCTCAAGGTTCAGCACGAAGGCCGCCGCCGGCCCCCGCACGTCCAGCGCCTGCAACACCCGCGGGTGCAGCTCGCCGAACGTCGCCACCACGGTCTTCGGCCCGAGCGTCATCACCCCCGAGCGGCCCGGGTGCATCCAGTCGGGCGCCCCCCGCGCGATGCGCAGCTGCGGCGCGCCGACGGCGGCGAGCGCAGCCTCCGCGTCGGCCCGCACGTCCCACAGGTCCACCGGCCGCCGCGCCCCGAAGGGATCGCGCCGCCCGGTCGCGCCCACCCGCAGCCCCGCCGCCTGCAGGGCCTGCTGCCCCGGCTCGCCGCCGGAAAAGACGTAGCCGAGCTCGAAGAGCGCCAGATCCCCCTGGCCCCGCGCCTGGTTCCGCGCCGCCGCCCGCAACAGGCCCGGCAGCAGGTCCGGCCGCAGGTGGCTCATCTCCGAGCTGATGGGATTGGCGATGCGCTCCGCCTCGGTCCCTCCGCCGAAGAGCTTCGCCGCCGCCTCGTCGATGAAGGTGTAGCTCACGCATTCGTTGTAGCCCGCCGCGGCGATCCGCCGCCGGGCCTGCCCCTCGCGCCGCTGCATCGGCGTCAGCACCGGCCGCGCCACCCCGGCGGGCCGGGCCAGCGGCTGGCCCTCCAGCTTCGACAGGCCGGCGATGCGGGCGATCTCCTCAACCAGATCCGCCTCGCCGTGGACGTCGGGCCGCCAGGACGGCACGCCCACCTCGAAGCCCCCCGCGACCGCCTCCGGCGCGAACCCCAGCGCCGAAAGGATCCGCGCCTGCTCCTCCGCCGGGATGTCGAGGCCCACCAGCCGCTTCAGCCGGCCGGGATCGAGGGGGAAGCGCCGCGCGGTCTCGGGGATCCGCCCGGCGAGCGTCACCTCCGAGGCCTCGCCCCCGCACAGGTCCAGGATCAGCCGGGTGGCGTATTCGATCCCCGGCAGGATCGAGGCCGGGTCCACCCCCCGCTCGAACCGGTAGCGCGCGTCGGAGAGCGCCTTCAGCCGCCGCCCGGTCCGGGCGGTGCGCACCGGGTCGAACCAGGCCGCCTCCAGGAAGACCTCCGTCGTCGCCTCCGACACCCCCGTCCGCTCGCCGCCCATGATCCCGCCGATGCTCTCGGCGGCCTCGGCGTCGCAGACCAGCGTCTCGCTCCCGTCGAACTCGTAGGTCTTGCCGTCGAGCGCCGTCAGCGTCTCGCCCGGCCGCGCCAGCCGCACGGTGATCCCGCCGTTCAACTTGGCCGCGTCGAAGACGTGCAGCGGCCGCGCCCGGTCGAAGGTGGCGAGGTTGGTGATGTCCACCAGCGCCGAGATCGGCCGGAGCCCGATCGCCCGCAGCCGGTCCTGCAGCCACTGGGGCGAGGGCCCGTTCCGCACCCCCCGGATCAGCCGCCCGCCGAAGGCCGGGCAGGCCTCCCCCGCCACGTCGGGCGCGAGATAGATCGAGACCGGGTTCGGAAAGGCCCCGGGCACGGGCTCCGCCGCGGGCGTGACCAGCCGCCCCAGCCCCCGCGCCGCCAGGTCCCGGGCGATCCCCGCGACCCCGAGCGCGTCGGGCCGGTTCGGCGTCACCGCGATCTCGATCACCGGATCGAAGGACCGCACGTCGACGAACCGAGCCCCGACGGGCGCCTCGGCCTCCAGCTCCAGGATGCCGTCATGCTCGTCCGACAGCTCCATCTCGCGTTCCGACAGCATCATGCCGTGGCTCTCGACGCCGCGGATCTTGCCGACCTTCAGCGTCAGGTCGGTTCCGGGCACATAATCCCCGGGCGCCGCCACCACGACCTTGATGCCGGCGCGCGCGTTCGGGGCGCCGCAGACGATCTGCTTCTCCCCCGCCCCGGTCATCACCCGGCAGACACGCAGCTTGTCGGCGTCGGGATGCCGGACCGCCTCGACCACCTCGCCCACGGTGAAGGCCGCGAGCTTCGCGCCGGGATCGGTGACGCCTTCGACCTCGAGCCCGAGGTCGGTGAGGGCGAAGACGATCTCGTCAAGCGAGGCTTCGGTCTCCAGGTGCTCCTTGAGCCAGGCGAGGGTGAACTTCATGGGTTTCCCCTGAAATGAGACGGAGGCCCGCGGTTTAGGCCATCCCGCCGCCCGGGGAAAGGCCCCCGCGCAGCCCGCGCCCCGCGCCAGCCTTGACCTGCCGCGACTTGACCTGCCGCCTTGACCTGCCGCAAGGAAATCCCCTCGACTTTCTGTGAAATAGGGACGCCGCGCGAGACAGGAGTCGAGACCCATGCACCCCCGCCCTGACCCCTTGACCCGCGCCCTGCGGAGCGCCCTCCTGCTGGGGTCGGCCGCGACCACCCTCGCCCTGATCCTGATGGCGATCCGCGCGGCGAGCTAGAGCGACATCCAACCACACGGGATCGTCTGGCGGTCAGGATATCGCGAGAAAACAACAATGCAGAGCGGACGGCCCGGCTCTGCCGGGACGGAGTCCGCTCCACTGTCCGGGGGCCGGCCCGACCGTTCGGCCGCGGCCCTCGTCCCTTGCGCGGCTCAGTCCGCCGCCTGATCCGCCCCCGCAAAGGACATCCAACGCCCTCAGGCGATCTTCGTCGGATCGCGTCGTCCTTTCCCCGCCGGTCTATCCATGGGCGCTGTCGGCTTCGCCCCTGATTTGTCGCGCGACAGATCGGGAAACGCCCGTCCGGGCAGACGCTCCCGCCTCTCCGATGAAGGGGCCTGCAGAACGCCCCTCGCCCTTCACGCGCAGGCGCTCCCGGCGCCGACACGCCGCGCCGCTCAGGCCGTAGCCCCAGCGCGCCCCGATCCGGCGCTGCTCAGGCAGAGGGCTCCGACCGCGTCCTCAGGCAGACCGGCTGGCGAAAAGCCCGACAGGAGGCCGCAGAGGATCGCCCAGCGGCCTCGCGGCGAGATCCTCACCCGCACCTGTGCGTGACCTCGATCTTTCCGACGATTGCGGCGTTGAACGCCGGAAGGCCCTCGGCCGGGATCCGGTATTCCTGATGCGCCCGACCCCCGGCGATCTGGACCTCGTATCGGTCGAGAAAGGCGCAGAGCGCCTCGAAACGCGTCACGAAGCCGGAGCCGCTCGCCGGGACGTTCCAGTCGCGGGCGATCCTGATCGCATAGTCCTCGGTCAGGACCGGATAGAAGATCGGCTATTCGGGGAGCCGAAGCGGAAACCCCGTCCGGCCGCTCCTCTCGATCAGGTCGAGTTCTTCCGGCCCCACCGGACGCCAGAGGGTGCGCGTGCGCAGGTTCATGCGCCTGAACCTGCCGCAAGCCCATGGGCCGCACAAGTCCTTGGCCGTCCCCGCGATCCCGCACGGCCGCCCCCCGAAGACCCCAGCCCGCCGCGCCTTGGATCGCCGCAGCGCCTCCGGCAGGGCGCCGCGCCGTCTTCACGTCTCCTCAACCAAGATGGCCATCGGGTGAACGATTTTCTGAAATCATAGCAAATTCAAATATTTGACCCTGTTTTCACGCGTGAAAACAGGACCCCGTCACACCCTTATCCGACCACCCGCCCCCCGGACAGCCGCAGGATCCGGTCCATTCGGCCCGCCAGCTCCGGGTTGTGGGTCGCGATCAGGGCCGCCATCCCGGTCTCCCGGACCAGCCCCAGCAGCACCTCGAAGACCCGGGCCGAGGTCTCGGGGTCGAGGTTGCCCGTCGGCTCGTCCGCCAGCAGCAGCCGCGGCCGGTTCGCCAGGGCCCGGCAGAAGGCCGCCCGCTGCTGCTCGCCCCCCGACAGCTCGCCGGGGCGGTGGTCGACCCGGGGCCCGAGGCCCACGGCCTCGAGCAGGGCCCGCGCCCGCGCCTCCGCCGCGGCCTTGCCCACCCCCGCCGCCCGCTGGGGCAGCACGACGTTCTCCAACGCCGAGAACTCGGGCAGCAGGTGGTGGAACTGATAGACGAAGCCGATCGCGTCCCGCCGGAGCCGCGTCCGCGCCCCGTCCCCGAGCCCTGCCGCCGAGACCCCGCCGATCGCCACCTCTCCCGAGGTCGCCGCGTCGAGCAGCCCCGCCACATGCAGGAGCGTGGATTTCCCCGCCCCCGAGGGCGCGACCAGCGCCGCCACCTCCCCCGCGGCCAGGCTGAGGCTCGCCCCCTGCAGGGCCGCCACCTCGCCCGGGGTGCCCGCCCCGTAGACCTTGCGGACCTCGGTGAGCCGCAGGACCTCAGTCATGGCGCAGGGCCTCCACCGGGTTCAGCCGGGCGGCGTTGCGGGCGGGGGCGAGGGTGATGATGAAGGACAGCCCCAGCGCCATCGCCGCCACCGCCGCCACGTCCCCCAGCCGCAGCCGCGACGGGATCTCGGTCAGGAACCGGATCTCGGGGTTCCAGACCGACCCGCCCGAGATCCACTCCACGACCCCTTGGATGTCCTGGATGTAGTAGGCGAAGAGACAGCCGAGGATCACCCCGAGCAGGGTCCCCGTCACTCCGATCCCTGCCCCGCAGAGGAAGAACACCCGCATGATCGAGCCCGAGGTGAGGCCCATGGTCCGCAGGATGCCGATGTCCCGGCCCTTGTTCTTCACGAGCATGACGAGGCCCGAGATGATGTTGAGCGCCGCGATCAGCACGACCAGGCTGAGGATGATGAACATCACCCGCCGCTCCACGTCGAGCGCGTCGAGGAAGGCCGAGGAGGCGTCGCGCCAGGTCCAGATCGCCCCCCGCTCCCCGGCGGCGGCGAGGAGCCCGGCGCGCAGGTCGTCCACCTGGGCCGGGTTCGCGACCGAGACCGAGATCTGGTCCACGGCCCCCTCCCGATCGAAGAAGGACTGCGCCTCCGCCAGCCCCAGATAGACCCGGGTCCGGTCGATGTCGTATCGCCCCACCCCGAAGACGTAGACCACCTCGTAGTCGACGATCCGCGGCTGGGTGCCGAAGGGGGTCTCCATCCCCTGGGGCGAGATGAGGGTGACGACGTCGCCCACCCCCACCCCGAGCTCCCGCGCCACGCCGACGCCGAGGGCGATGCCCTCGTCGAGGCGGCCGAGGTCGCCCATCACCACCTCGGGATGGGCGACGAGCGGAACGCGCGCCAGATCCTCGGGCCGGGCGCCGATCACCTCGACGCCGGCGTTGCGGCCGTTCGCGGCGGCCATGACCTGCCCCTGCACCTCCGGCGCGGCCTGCGTCACCCCGGGCACGGCCGCGAGGCGGGCGGCCAGGGCGTCATAGTCGCGGATCAGCCGATCGGACATGCCGGCGTCATTCATCTCCGGCGTGAGGTAGACGGTGACATGGGGGTTCGCCCCGAGGATGCGGTCGGTGAACTCCTCGCGAAAGCCGATCATCACCGCCTGGACGACGATCAGCGTCGCCACCCCCAGCATGACCCCGATCAGCGCGTACCAGGCGATGACCGAAATCCCGCCGTCCTTGCGCCGGGCGCGCAGGTAGCGCCAGGCGATGAGCCATTCGAATGCCGCGAAGGGCGGCGGGCTTGCGGACATCTCCGACCCCGGTCTCGTTGCGGGCGGGACCCTGCGGAGGCGGCGCGCGGAGGTCAAGGCCCCCGCCCGCAACTCCTGGCGAGCCGTCCGAAAGCGGCTGAGACGCCTTCCCGGGCCCGGTCGCCCGATCGCCGCGGGCGAGGCGTCCTCGCCCCGGCTGCGGCGTCCGGTCAGTCGATGGCGAAGACCACCTCGACCTGGACCTCGACGCCCACCGTTCCAGGCGCGACCGGGGCCGCGGGCATGGCCTCGGCGCGGGCGAACATCGGCATGGGGGCGCCGCCGCCCTGCTCGGTGATCGAGACCACCGGCCCGAGCTTCACCCCCGCCGCCGCGGCCAGTTGCTCCGCCTTGGCCCGGGCGTCGGCCACGGCCTTGGCCCGGGCCTCGGCCTCCTGCGTCTCCGGGTCGGCGAGATCGAAGCTCACCCCCATCAGCCGGTTGGCGCCGGCCCCGCTCGCCGCGTCGATCAGCGCCCCGAGGCGCGCCACGTCCCGGACCCGCACGGAGACGAGGTTCGAGGCGGCATAGCCGCGCACCCGCGGCTGGCGCTGGCCGCCGTCGCCGTCGTCCCAGACCGGATCGATGGAGATCTCCTGGGTCTGGACGTCCGCCGGGGCGACCCCTGCCCCCTCCAGCGCCTTCAGCACCGCGGCCATCGCGGTCGAGGCGGCGCCCATAGCCTCGCCGGCGGCGGCGCCCTCGGCCTGGACCCCGGCGGTGAAGCTCGCCCGGTCGGGGGCGGCCTCGGCGCGGGCGTCGCCCGAGACGACAATCCGCCGCGCGGGCGCCTCGTCGGCCAGCATCGGCTGGGCGCAGGCGAGCAGCAGCGGCAGGGCGGCGAGAATGGGGCGCATCGGGGAAACCTCCTGGCGGGCGCAAACACGGCAAGACCTGCGCGAAGGCCGCTGACGGATCAATAAAAACCTGCGTGAGGGGTCACGCGGCGCTGGATCGGCGAAAAGGGATGGGGTACGCTTCCGCCCGAGGCAGGAACCGACAAAGATCGGGAACAGACATGAGCAGGACAGGCGCGAGCCAGCCGGAATACCGGCTGCATTTCGGCTACCCCATGATTCGCGTGGAACGGACCGGCGCGCCGGATCGGGCCATCGATA
>CBDEVG010000004.1:0-15526 GCA_965243535.1 Amaricoccus sp. | reverse complement strand
TCGTTCGAGGCCGGCCCCGAGTCGGCGCCGTCGGTGTCGAAGGGGGTTGAGGTCAACACGGTGCTCCCCGGCGGCCTCTGGGTCTGCTCGTCGTTCCAAGGGGAGTTCGCCGGCATGAAGTTCGAAGGCCGCGGCCAGTTCGGCTATGATCCGGCCAAGAAGAAGTTCATCGGCACCTGGATCGATTCGATGACCCCGACCCTGACGGTCCTCGAAGGGACGTACGACGCCAAGACGAAGACGCTCACCTACGTGGGCGACGGCATCTGCCCGATCGACGGCTCCAAGCTCGTCCAGAAGATGGTCAGCACCACGAAGGCCGACGGCTCCCGCGAATTCACCATGTACATGACCGGCACCCCCACCGGCGGCAAGGAAGCCAAGGCCATGCAGATCGTCTACACGAAGCGCAAGTGAGCCATTGCATCCGCCGGGCGGGCGAGGTCCCGCCCGGTCGCCCTCTCGACACCGTGCGGACGGTCGACGGCCGGAAATCAGTCGCCCATTGCCGATGGCGAGGGGCTGGGATACGTTATTGCCATAAGATCCATCGTCCCTCGCAGATGTCTTGAAATCGCGGTCGATTCGAGAATCCTGAGGGAGGGGGAGCGACGGGGAAGAAGCCCGGGCGGGGCAGCGCCCGCCATGCCCCTCGGGCCAGGGACGATCGGCCTGATCGAGCCTCCGCCTCCCGGCCTCGCCGCACCGCCGGAGTCGTCCCTTGGCAGCCCCCCCTGATGGCGAAGCCGGCTCGAAGGCCCGTTTCCCGACCACCTGCTGGAGCCGGGTGCTCGCGGCCGGCGATCGGGCGGACCCGGAACGGCAGGTAGCTCTGGAGGGGCTCTGCCGGGCCTACTGGTATCCGCTCTATGCCTTCGTGAGACGCAAGGGATATGGGCCGGGCGACGCGGCGGATCGCGTCCAGGGGACCTTCCTGGCCCTGCTGGACCGCGACGGGCTGGAGGCTCTGTCACCCGATCGCGGCCGGTTCCGGTCGTTCCTGATGGCCGCCTGCGTGAACCATCTCGCGGATGCGCGAGCGCGCGATCGAGCGATCAAGCGAGGCGGGGGTCGGCCCGCGTTCGCGATCGACCGGGGGGACGCCGAGGGGAGGTATTTGGCCGAGCCCGTCGACGAGATGTCCCCCGACCGCCTGTTCGAAAGGCGATGGGCGTTGACCCTGCTGGGGGAGGCGGTGACGCGGTTGGAGGCGGAGGCCGCCGATCGAGGGAAGTCGGCGATCGTCGCACGGCTGCTCCCGAGCCTGACCGGAGGGCGCGGAGGCGTCCCCCTGAAGGCAATCGCTGCCGAGTTGGGGATGAGCGAGGAGGCCGTCAAGATGGCCGCCTCTCGCCTCCGCCGGCGATACGGCGAGATCCTCCGCGAGGAGATCGCGCGGACCGTCGCGACTCCGGCCGAGGTCGAGGAGGAGATTCGCGACCTCTTCGCGGCGCTCGCCCCGTGATTTCCCTCGGAAATCGCGTGACCTTCCGGCGGTTTTCCCGTTCTTGTGGTTGTGCGGCGCACGCCCGAGGCCGCCATCGAGGAGAGAGCGCAGCATGAACGCGGAACGCACCTGCCCCGATTGCGGGTCGACCTTGCCCTCGGACGCCCCTCGCGGCCTCTGCCCTCGGTGCCTGATGCTGGCGGCATTGCCGCGCGGGTCGGAGGCCGCGACGACGACGATGGGGATCGCGGCGGGTGGCGTCCTGGAGACGATCGCGCAAACGATCGGCGCGGTCCCCCGGGTCCTGCTCCGCGAGACGACAGCGGGCGAGGTGCACGGGCCGGTCGTCCGTCCGGGCCCGACGCAGGCGGACCAGCCGATCCGCTACCGGATCGACGGCGAGATCGCGCGCGGAGGGATGGGGGAGGTTCTGAAGGGCCGCGACCCCGACCTCGGCCGCGACGTGGCGATCAAGGTCCTGCGCGACGACCTGCGGGGCAACGCCGAGATCGTCCGGCGGTTCGTCGAGGAGGCGCAGATCGGCGGCCAGCTCCAGCACCCGGGGATCGTGCCGATCTATGAGCTGGGCACGTTCCCCGACCGGAGGCCGTTCTTCAGCATGAAGCTGGTCAAGGGCCACACGCTCGCCGCCCTCCTGGACGCGCGGGGGGGCGTGTCGGCGGACCGTGCGCGGTTCCTGAGCATCTTCGAGTCGGTGGCGCAGACCGCGGCCTATGCGCACGCCCGGGGGGTGATCCATCGCGACCTGAAGCCGTCGAACATCATGGTCGGCTCGTTCGGCGAGGTGCAGTTGATGGACTGGGGCCTGGCGAAGGTCCTGCCGCGCGGGGGAGTCGTCGACGACGCCTCGGCGGGCTTGACGGGCGGCGACACGGTGATCGCCACCGCCCGGAGCGAGGCGGAAACCGACTACTCCCAGCCCGGGAGCATCCTGGGAACGCCCTCCTACATGGCGCCCGAGCAGGCCCGGGGCGAGATCGACACGCTCGACGAGCGGTGCGACGTGTTCGCGCTCGGCTCGATCCTCTGCGAGATCCTGACCGGCGAGCCGGCGTTCAGCGGCCGCACCTCCGGCGAGATCATCCGCAAGGCCGCGCGAGGCGACATCGCCCCGGCGCTCGCGAGGCTCGACGCCTGCGGGGCCGACGGCGACCTGATCGCGCTGGCGAAGGAGATGCTCCGTCGCGAGGCCGACGACCGCCCGCGCGACGCCTCTCACGTCGCGGCGAGGATCGGGGCCTATCTCGCCGGTGTCCAGGATCGTCTCCAGGCCGCCGAGCGCGATCGCGCCGTGGCCGAGGCCGGCATGGTGGAGGAGCGGAGACGGCGGCGGCTCCAGGTCGGGCTGGCCGCGTCCGTCCTGGCACTGGCGAGCCTGGGCCTGGGGGGATACTCCTGGATCGAGAGCCAGCGGGCCGCGCGGGCCGAGGCCTCCGCGGCCGGGATCGACGACGCCCTGGCCGAGGCGCAGCGGCTGCGGGGAGAGGCCCAGGCGGCCGAGGACCCCGACGCGGCGATGTCGCGGTGGTCGACCGCGCTGGCGGCCTTGAAGCGTGCCGGCGACCTGGCCCGGCAGGGGGAAGCCGATCCCTCACGCCTCGGCCGGATCGCGGCGCTGGGCATGTCCCTCGAACAGGGCAGGCGCGAGGCCGACGAGCGCTCGGCCCGCCTGAAGACGGACCGCACCCTGCTCGGCACACTCGAGACCACCCGGGGCGGCTTCGCGGAGCACGAGGACCCCGCCCGCACCGACGCCGAGTACGCCGCCGCGTTCCGCGCCGCGGGCCTGGAGCTCGACGCGGCCGACGCCGCCTCGGCGGGCCGGTGGCTCGCGGCCCGCTCCAGGCCGGCCGAGCTGGTCTCCTACCTCGACGACTGGGCCCTGCGCCGTCGGGCCTCGGGCCGCCCCGAGCCCGACTGGAGACGCCTCGTCTCCGCCGCCAGGGCCCGCCGACCCCGACCCCTGGCGGGACGCGCTCCGGGCCCGCTTCGGGGCCTCCGACGACGCGTCCCTCGCCGAGCTGCGCCGCCTGGCGGTCGACGGGAAGGCGCTCGACGCCCAGCCGATCGGCAGCCTGGTGCTCCTGGCCCGCCAGTTGAGATCGACCCTGAAGGATCGCGAGCTCGCCGCCGATGTGCTCCGCCGCGGCCTGCTCCGGTCCCCCGAGGACTTCTGGGCGCATGCCGAACTCGCCCTCACCGGCGAGGGCTACATCGGCGTAATCCGCGCGGAGGAGGCAATCCGCCACCTCACCACCGCCATCGCCCTGCGCCCGCGGAGCATGTTCGTCCGGGGCAAGCTCGGCTGGTTCTACGCGATGCTCGGCCGATTCGACGAGGCCGAGGCGGTGCATCGGGAGCAGATCCGGCTCCGGCCCGACGTGGCCAGCGGATACATCGGGATGGGCGTCGTGCGGTACCGCCAGTTGAAGACCGAGGAGGCCGCCACGTTCGTGCGCAAGGCGGTCGAGCTCGACCCGTCGAACGGCGTGGCCCGCACGGAACTGGGCGTGATCCTGATCAGGCTCGGGAAATCGGCCGAGGGTTTCGCGGCTTACCAGGAAGGGCTCCGGCTGAATCCGAGGCAGCCCTGGGTGTACGGCGAGTTGGTCAATCGTCTCGCGAATACGGGGCAGACCGAGGAGGCGATCGCCTCGGTCCGCTCGCTGATCCGCCTGTTCCCCGACTACCCCTGGGGACACTCGATCCTGATCGACATCCTTGCGAAACAGGGCAAGCTGGAAGACGTCACGTCGGAGTATCGCGATGCGATCGGGAAGCATCCGACCGATCCCGCCCTCCGGATGGCGCTCGCCCATGCCCTGACCAAGGCAGGGAAGGACGATGCGGCCATCAGCCAGCTGGAGCAGGCCGTGCGGCTCCAGCCCGAGAATCCTTGGACCCTAGCCGCGCTGGGCTCGATGCTCGTCGCGAAGAAGCGGCTCGCCGAGGCCGAGCTCGTCTTTCGCGAGGCGGTGAGGCTCCAGCCCGACGCACTCCCGAACTGCCTCAACCTGTCGGCTCTGCTCGTCTCCCGCGGCAAGATCGACGAGGGGATTACCGTCGCCCGGGACATCCAGCGGTTCTGGGATCGCCCCGAGGGCAGGCTTGCGCTGTCGACGGCGCTCGCCAAGCTCGAGGCGAATGACGAGTCGATCGCCAAGCTCCGGGCCTGGATCAAGCTCGATCCCTCGATGATGCCGTTCCACAACCGCCTCGCCACGATCCTCCGCCTACAGAATCGACAGGACGAGGCCATCGCCGCCGTCCGCGAGGCCTTGCGGACCGCGGCCGCGCAATCCCCCTCGGAGGCCGATCTGAGCACTTTGATCGCGGACCTGAAGGGTTGGGCGGACGGCGAGGCCCTTTGCCGGGAAGTCCTTCGACTGTCCCCTCGCAACTTCGAGGCCCTCTGGAACCTCGGAGGGATCGTCCGCGACCTGGGCAAAACGGACGAGGCGATCGCCCTCTTCCGCGAAGCGGGGAGCGTGGCCCCCGACAATCCCGAGCCCCACAACCAGATCGGAGTGATGCAATTTCGCCGCTTGCGATACGACGAGGCCATCGAGGCCTATCGCGAGGCAATCCGGCGGTCCCCCCTCTACGCGGGGGCGCACACCAATCTGGGCCTGGCCCTGAGCGCGGCCGGTCGCCCGGACGAGGCGATCCCGGAATATCAGGAGGGCGTCCGCCTGGCGCCCGAGGACCTTTGGGTCAACCAGGAGCTGACAGCGGCCCTGGCGGAAGCCCGCCGGTTCGACGAAGCCGAGGCAGCGTGCCGAAGCCAATTCGCGCGGTACCCGCGTGAAGCCAGCCGACAATTGGCGGACATCGCCGAGGGGCTGCGCCGGCGACGCAGGCTCGACGACGCGATCGCGGTCTGCCGGATCCTCCTCCGATTGAAGCCCGACCATCTCGGGGCGCGGCTCTGCGTGGGAGCGACCTTGAGGGACAAGGGAGATCTCGCGGGAGCGGAGGCGGAGCTCAAGGGGATCGAGGCGGGGCTCCGCGAGGCGGCACGTCTCAAGCCCGAGGACGCGGCCCTGCGCGTGGACCTGGGCCTCCTCCTCTTCGAGAAGGGGGCGACCGCCGAGGCCGAGGCCGAGTTCCGCGAGGCCCTGAAACTCCAGCCGGACGAGACCGTTCGCAGGGTCACGGGGATCGGCGGAGACCTCCGGTATCGCGGCCGCTTCGACGACGCCATCGCCGCATTCCGGATGGCCATCCGGCTCAAGCCCGACTATGACATGGCCCACAGGGCTCTGACGACGATCCTCCGCGACGTGAAAGGCGACCTGCGGGCGGCCGAGGCTTCCGCCCGCGACGGGGTACGCTGCGCCCCCTCGGAGTCCGGCTGTCACATCCATCTCGGCATCATCCTGGCACGCCTGGATAAGTATGCCGAGGCCGAGACGGCCTTCCGGGAGGCCATCCGGCTCAAGCCCGAGGTCGCCGAAGCCCACTGCGAGCTGGGTCTGCTCCTCAGGAAGATGGGTAGGCTCGGGGAAGCCGTCGTGGAGTTGCGCACCGGGCACGAGCTGGGGTCCAGGCGTCCCGACTGGAGATACCCTTCGGCGAGATGGATTGCCGACGCCGAACGGGCCATCGTCCTGAGCAAACGGATGCCGGCGATCGTCAAGGGTGACGACCGCCTGACGAACACGGAGGATCGGCTCGCGATCATCGCGATGCTCTACGACGAGAAGCGATTCGCGACGGCGGCGCGTTTCTTCATCGAGACGATCGAGGCCGACCCCAAGGTGGGCGACGACCGCACGGTGCAGCACCGCTACAACGCCGCATGCGCCGCGGCGCTGGCCAATGGGGGCCAGGGCCGGGACGCCCCGAGGCCGACCCAGCAAGAGCGTGACAGGCTCCGCGGGCTCGCCCTGGCCTGGCTGCGGGCGGAGCTCGACGCATGGGAGCGAGTCCGTACGTCCGGCGCGGAGCGAGAGCGGCAGAACATCGCGTTCACGCTCAAGCACTGGAAAGTCGACGCCGACCTCGCGTCGATCCGCGATCCCGACGCCCTCGCCAGGCTCGCCGAGGCCGACCGGAAGGCCTGCCAGACGCTCTGGGCCGACGTCGATGCCCTGCTCAGCCTCGTCGAGCCCAGGCCCTCCACGCCCTGAGAAACAGGGATACACATCGGCACCCGATCCCTCAGACCCGTATCCGGCCGTTCCGGGGACGGCCCGATTCTATCGCGAATCCGCGCGGCGAGTTCGATCGGGACGTCCATCGGCATCGCCCCACTCGGAGAACTTCCGCCAGCCATCGCCGAGGAGTACGGGGGGGTCGAGCCAGCGGAGCTTGGGGGAGACCTTGGGGACGAAGTCGGCGAGCAGCTCGGGCTGAAAGCGGCGGATCGAGTGGAGCTTGGCGTCGATGAGGGGGCTGCGGGCAGCCCTGAGGCAGGAGAGGACGTGGAGGTCGTCGGAGTACATGTCGGACTTGGCCAGGGAGCCGAGGCGGAAGGCCTCGCGGAGAGCGTCGGCGAACTGATTGTAGATATAAGATTCGGTCGGGCTGGCCCACCAGTCGCGGTTCATCTCGGCGAAGACGGCGACGGCCTCCTCGGCGACGGAGTAGGTGCGGAAGGCGATGGTCTGGTCGATCACGACCAGGTCGTCGAGGAAGCGGGCGATCTGGGCCGGGCTCGCGACGGAGCAGGCGAGGCTGTCGCGGAAGAAGTAGTCGAGGCGGTCGGCGCAGAGCCAGGGGAGGGGGCGTTCGAGGAGGGGGAACAGGGCGTCGTCGAGGAACGAGGCGGGCTCGATCCCCAGGGCGCGGATGGCGGCGGCCATGTCGGGGCGGCCGAGGAAGTCGGGCTTGAGGCTCTCGTGGTGGTCCTGCTCCTCGGAGTCGAAGAGGAAGTCGACCGCGTGCGAGAAGGCGGTGTGCGAGAGGTCGTGGAGCAGGCCGGCGAGCTGCTCCTCGCGGGCGGCGCCGAGGCGGCGGAGCAGGAGGTAGACGCCGAGGCTGTGCTCGAAGCGGGTGACCGTCTTGAAGCCGAAGGCGAGCGCGGAGGGGCCGGCCTGGCGGACGCCGCGGAGGCGCTGGAAGGTCGGGCGGGCGATCAGGGCGAGAATACCGGGGTCGTCGATGGTCACGTCGCCATAGACTCGATCCGACCATCGCATCAGACGCACGGCGGTTCCTCGACTCGACACATTGACCCAAGAGCCCCCAGCCCTTGATGATCGGGAAAAACCCCCGCGATTGCAAGGGCGGGCCGCCTCCTCGTTCCCTTGCGCCGGCGGCTCGGTTAAGATCGTGCGAGGTCTGCGGGCGGTCCGCGCCGTGCGAGGGGCGGCCGTCACTCTTTCTCTCCGAAGGCTCATCCCCCGCGCCCTCGCGCGGGCCGGTCGATTTCAACTGTTGGTCAATCCAGCCGGGAGTGTCGTCGTGATTGGGACGCCGTCTCATCGCCTGTCGTGGGGCTTGCTCGCTTCGTTGTCCCTCCTGGCCGCCGGCTGCGGCGGCGAGTCGAACCCGGCGGCCGCGCCGGGCGCGGCGCCGGCGTCCGGCGGCACCGCTTCGAAGGGGAGCAAGCCGATCAAGCTGCTGTTCATCACCAACAGCAACGCCGACTGGTGGAACGCGGTCGAGAAGGGGATGAAGGACGGCGGCGAGGCCTTCCAGGCCCAGGTCGAGATGCGGCGCAACGAGGGGACGGCGCAGGGGCAGATCAACCTGCTCCAGACGGCCCTCAGCCTTCCCGACGTCGACGGCGTGGCCGTCTCGGTCATCGAGGCGGATTCCCCCGGCGTGGCGGACGCGATGCGGGAGCTTCAGAAGGCGGGCAAGATCGTGATCGCGATCGACTCCGACATCGAGCCGAAGGCGGCCGACGCCCGGCGGGCCTACATCGGCACCGACAACATCAAGGCGGGCGAGGCCGCCGGCCGGGCCGCCGCCGCGCTCCGGCCCAAGGGGGGGAAGGTCGTCTCGTTCGTCGGGACCTCCTCCGCCGCGAACGCCCGCGAGCGCTCCGAGGGGTTCTTCAAGGGGGCCGGGCCCGCGTTCGGCACCAAGCCGCTGGAGACGTTCGACGACGGCGGCGACCATCCCAAGGCGGCGACCAACGTGCAGAACTCGATCACCAAGCACCCCGACCTCGACGTCTTCCTCGGCCTCTGGTCGTACAACGCCCCCGCCATCGCGGAAGAGGTCGGCAAGTCGCCCGAGCTCCGCAAGCGGACCACGGTCGTGACCTTCGACCTCGACGAGGCGGCGGTCGAGCACATCGAGAAGGGCCGGATCGACGCCTCGGTCTGCCAGAATCCGTACGAGATGGGGCTCCAGGGGGTCAAGCTCCTCAAGGCGCTCGTCACCAAGGATGAGGCGGGGGTCAAGTCGGTCCTGCCCGACGGCAAGTCGCGCGAGACGGGCGTCCGCGTGATCGTCCCCAACGCCGAGTCCCCGGTCTACAAGCAGAACAAGGCCAAGGGGGACGACGTGATCACCATCGACGAGATGAAGTCGTGGCTGGCGAGCAAGGGGCTCAAGTCGTCATGAGCGAGGCCTCGAACGACCCGGCGTCCGGTGCCCGGGCCGGGAAGCGGGGGGGCCTCCTCCGCTCGATCCCGCTCGACTGGCTCCGCTCCCCCGAGTGGGGCCTGCTGATCGGGATCCTGCTGATCCTCCGCCTGATCTATCAGCTCGAATCGACGCACGCCTTCTTCGGGACGTACAGCGTCCGGACGCTCGTCCACAACATCGCGCTGTTCGGCATCCTCTCGCTGGGGGCGGCGATCGTCATCATCGCGGGGGGGATCGACCTCTCGGTCGGGGCGGTGGTCGCGATCACGGGGGTGATCTCGGCCAAGCTGCTCACGGCCTGGCTTCCGGGCCTGCCCAGGCCGGGGGAGGCACTGCCGATCCACCTGGTCGCGGCGGCGGTCGCGATCACGCTCGGGGTCGGCCTGCTGATCGGGCTCTTCCATGCCTTGATGATCAACCAGTTCCGCCTCCCCCCGTTCATCGCCACGCTCGCCACGATGGCCGGGTTGCGGAGCGGGGCGATCCTCCTGAGCGGGAACCGGTCGATCAACATCACCTCGCCGACCTTCCGCCTGCTCGGCAGCGACAACCGGTACACGGTGCCGGTCTTCGTCGCGGTCGCGGTCGCCGCGAGCATCATGATGGGCTGGACCGTCCTCGGGCGGCACCTCTACGCCCTCGGCGGCAATGAGACCGCCGCGCGACTGAGCGGGCTCAAGACGAACCGGCTCAAGGCCGTCGCCTACGGGCTCTCGGGGATGCTCTCGGCCCTGGGCGGCCTGCTGTTCACCGGGAACACGGGCCAGGCACAGGGGACGATGGGGGTCTCCTATGAGCTCTACGCGATCACGGCGGCGGGTCGTGGGCGGGTGCAGCCTGTCGGGCGGGGTCGGCTCGATCCGGGGGACGGTGCTGGGCCTGATCCTGATCCAGATCGTGATCAAGGGGACCGGCATCGTGGTCCGCGGGGTCGACAGCACGCAGATCGAGGGGCTCGTGCTCGGCACGGTCGTCGTGCTCGCGGTCGCCTTCAACCAGCGGTTCCGACGCCGGGGTTGATCCCGGCCGGGCCCAGGCCACTGAGATAGCTCAAGGGGACGCCTCCATGCCGACTGCGATGGCACGGATGGCGTCCCCTCGGCTCATTGGGAATTGATTTGATAACCCGGGGGGGAGGCGGGGGCTTGGGCCCGGCCAACCTCCGGCCCGATCCGGTCGCGTCGGGTTGATCCCCTCGGGGTCGAGGGGGAGAGTCGAAATCAGGTCGCCCGGATCGGCTCAGGAACGGCGGGTGCGCCGGAGGGCGAGCATCCCGGCGAAGGCGAGGCCCGAGGCCATCGCGACGGCGGTCGAGGGCTCGGGGACGAACGCGGGCGGCGAGGAGAGGGTGCCGGATGCCGAGATCGCCCCGCCGTTGTTCTGAGTGAAGCCGAGCGTGAAGCTGGCGTCGCTGATGTCCTGGAGCGTGCTGGGGAAGAGGGTGCCGGGCGTGAACTTGCCGAGGATGTAGAAGTTCCTCACGCCGGCCGCGGAGGGGAGCGCCTGGATCGAGGTCGCGGTGAAGAAGCCGAAGGCGGCGGATCCGAAGCTGAACGAGCCGGGATTGGACAGGTCGAGCGTGGCGGAGCCGAGCGACTGGCCCTGGAGGTTGTTCGCGTCGAAGTCGCCGGTGTTCCCGCCGGCGGAGGTGAGGTCCTCCAGCGTGAAGACGGTGGCGAGGCTGAGGTCGGCGTTGTCGGCGGTCGGCGAGCCGAGGTCGACGATCGCCTGCGTGCCGTTGATCTGCCCGGCCCGCGCGGCCGAGCCAGCTCCGATCGCGGCGAGGGCCACGAGCGCCACGCGAGCGAGGGTGAGGGGTGATCGATTCATGCGCAAAGACTCCTCGGGAAAGATCCTGATGGGACCCGGATTCGGCCCCCGTCGGCGGACGGAGGGCACCGAACCATCCATATCTTGCGAGGACGCGTCCGGTCAAACTCGGCTTTATTCCCGAGGATCGACTGTCCAGCCCGGCCACTTTTCGCTTATCAAAACAGCATCACTCTGGAAAGCCCCCCTCGACAGGGATGTCAATCGCGCCTGACAGGAAATGGACACTCACTCTATTTTAGTCATGTTAAAACCTACATTTTCTTCTTCCAATCTTCCCGTGTGTACGCAAACCCTGACATCCGTCGTCTTTTCACAACGCCCGGCCTCCGGGGGCCGGATACGGCCTGAACGGCCGGGCGAGCCTCGGCACCCTCCGGCCGTACACGATCGCAGATGCGAGCAGTCATGAATGCCGATCCCGCCGCGCCATGACGCCTCGGCGTGATGTTCGAAATGGAGAAGGCCGGCCCCCGTCGCGGGGAGCCGGCCTTCGAGGTCGATCGGTCAAGTCGATCTCTTGCGGAGATTACTTGGCGGCCTTGCGGCGGAGGCGAGCGGCGCCGAAGAGGGCCAGGCCAACGAGGGCGCTGGCGACGGTGGCGGGCTCGGGGACGTTCGGGATCGCGACGGCCGGGGTGACCAGGGTGCCGGAGACGGAGATGGCATTGCCGGCGCCGTTGGCCTGGGTGAACGAGAGGATGATCGTCGCCGAGGTCAGGTCGTTGTTCGTGGTGAACGTGCCGCCGGTGAACGAGCCCTGGAGATAGACGGTGCGGCTGTTGGTGGCCGAGTTGTCATCGTAGGCGACGGTGCCGGTGAACGTGCCGAACTGGGCCGTGCTGAAGCCGGTGAGGGCCGAGCCCATGGCGAAGCTCAGGGTCGTGGGGGCCGCGATGACGATGTTCGGGCTGGTGGTATAGTCGCCGGTGCGGGCGTCGAAGGCGCCGATCGCGAAGCCCAGGAGGTTGACCGAGGTCAGGCCGTTGAGCGAGGCGGTGCCGGAGACGCCGCCACCGAAGGCCTGCGAGCCGTTGATCTGGCCGGCCGAGGCGGTGGAGGCGAGGAGGGCGACGGTGGCGACGGCGAGGGCGAACTTCTTGATCATCTGGGACAAACTCCTCGAAAGTGGCAGAACGAGAAACGAACAACATCGATCGGTCGCGTCGACGAACGCGGTCGACCTATCAGGAATCACGAGAGTTCGTGATAGCCCTACCCGGTGAGGACGAGAGGAGGGAGGGTCTGCGTCCGAGCCATCCGCTCAAAGCCGCAGGAATCCGAACAAGAACATTGCTTTCGGGTAGGTAAAACTACCCAGGGGGATGGTCGATTGCAAGCAGTTTAGGGCAGCGAAGCACGAAATCTGCAAAATCAACATAGGCTTATGTTGATTTTTCGAACGTCGTCTCCGCCCTTGGCGGAAAGCGTTGTTATTTGGCGACATTGGTCACAGAATAGGACGACATTCGGTCAAGTCATGCCTCTCGCGAACGCCGCTCCCGGGTCGATCGCGGGATGGTCCACGGCCCGTCCACCTCGTGCCGACTATCATATACGAAACTCCGCCGAAATATGACCCGATCCATCCGAAAACTAGCGCTGCTCTCCGCGTCCCTGGCGGCCCTCGGCTGCGGCGCGGGGGAGGAGATCCCGGCGCGTGCGACCCCGACGGCGGGGGGGCCCTCGCGGTCCGCGATCCGCTTCGAGGCGCGGCCGCTGCCGTTCGAGTACTCCCGGGGGGAGTCGGGGAAAGCCTGGCCGGTCGAGCCGACGGGGGGCGGCGTCGCCCTCCTCGATTACGACGGCGACGGCGACCTCGACCTCTTCTTCGCGCAGGGAGTCCCTCTCCCGGCAGATCCCTCGAAGGGGGGGCCGGCGGATGTGCTGCTCAGGAATGACGGGGGCCGAAGGTTCACCGACGTCTCTGGCGTCGCCGGCTTGACTTCGAAGGGTTACGGCCAGGGGGTCGTCGTGGCCGACTACGACGGCGACGGCGACCCGGACGTGTACGTGACCCGCTACGGCCCGAACACGCTCTGGAGGAACGACGGCGGGCGGTTCGTCGACGCCACGGCGGAGGCGGGGGTCGGGTGCCCGCTCTGGAGCCTGGGCGCCGCCTTCCTCGACTACGACGGCGACGGCGACCTCGACCTGTTTGTCGCCAACTACTTCGACTTCGACCCCGGCCAGGCGCCGTTCGATCGCGATCCGAAGACGGGGCGGCCCGATTACGGCATGCCCGCTCAGTTCCGCGGGCAGCCGGACGTGCTCTACCAAAATAACGGTCGGGGCATCTTTGAGGACGCGACTAAGAAGGCGGGAGTCGCCGGAGAAAGCAGGGGGATGGGGGCGCTGGCGAGCGACCTCGACGGCGACGGACGGATCGACCTGCTCGTCGCCAATGACGTCCAACATAACGCGTTCTGGCACAATAATGGCGACGGGACCTTCGAGGACAGGGCGGAGGCGCTCGGCCTGGCGGTGAACGCGCAGGGGCAGGTCGAGGCCAACATGGGGATCGCTCGCGGGGACACCGACGGGGACGGCCTGGCCGACGTGGCGATCAGCCACTTCTTCAACGAGCACGACACGCTCTGGCGGGCGCAGAAGGCCCCCGACGGCCGGATCCTCTTCTCCGATCAGACCCTCGACGCCGGCCTGGGCGTGGACAGTCGCCCGCTTACCGGCTGGGGGATCGCGCTGGCCGACTTCGACGGCGACGGCCATCCCGACCTCATCGTCGCCAACGGCCACATCCGCCGCGAGCCCGAGCAGCCCTACCTCTATGACAACCCGCCGATCCTCTGGAGGAACGGGGGCAGGGGGGCGTTCCGGAACGCGACGGCGGGCGCCGGCCCCTTCTTCGCGGAGAAGCATCAGGCGAGGGGGCTCGCGGTCGGCGACCTCGACGGCGACGGCAGGCTCGACGTGGCGGTGGTCCGGCATCACGCCCCCAGCGTGGTCCTCTGGAACGAGACGGAGACCTCGAATCACTGGCTGATGCTCGACCTGCGGGGCCAGGGCCGGAACACCGACGCGATCGGCGCGAGGGTGACGGCGAGGGTCGGGGGCCGGACGCTGGTGCAGTCGGTCGACAGCGGCGGGAGCTACCTGTCGTCGAGCGATCGGCGGGTCTTCCTGGGCCTGGGGGAGGCGAGCCGGGTCGACTCGATCGAGGTCCGCTGGCCCTCGGGCGGCGTGGAGACTCGGGAGAACATCGAGGCGGACCGGACCCTGACCTGGCGCGAGGGGGAGGCCGGGCCGAGGCCGGGAGGCGGGGCCCGCTAGGTCGCGCTGCCCCGGCCGGGGTCCGGCTCTGCTATGATCGGTGTCGGGCGTGATGGTGCGTCCCCTCTTCTCCTGGGCCGAAGACGTGACGAGCCGGGCCATCCAGATCCTGAAGGAGCGGTCGTCGATCCGGCGGATCGTCTTCGGATTCGCGCTCCTGTTGCTGGTTTCGGCCTACGGGGTGGTCGGGTTCCTGCTGCGGGGCTGGGGCCTATCCGATGCCGTCTACATGACGGTGACGACGATCTCGACGGTCGGCTACGGCGAGGTCCGGCCGATCGACAGCCTGAGCAGCCGGGTCCACGTCGTCAGCCTGATCCTGATGGGGATCTATTCGATCGCGTTCACGACGGCGGCCTTCGTGCAACTGCTGACCGAGGGGGAGATCCTCGCCATCCTGGGGCAAACGCGCATGGGGAAGCAGATCGAGGAGACCTCCGACCACGTGATCATCACCGGCTTCGGGCGGGTGGGCATCCTGATCTCGGAGGAGTTGGTGAAGGCGGGGGTCCCTTTCGTCGTGATCGAGAAGGCGGCGGAGCGCGTGGCCGAGCTGAAGCGGCGCGACCATCTGCACGTCTTCGGCGACGCCACCGAGGAGCAGGTGTTGATGGACGCGGGGGTCGAGAGGGCCCGATCGATCGTCTGCGTGATGCCGAGCGACGCGAACAACGTCTTCGTGACGCTGACCGCCCGGCAGATCTCGCCGAAGATCGAGATCATCGCGCGGGCCGAGCAGCCCTCGTCGACGAAGATCCTCCACCAGGCGGGGGCGAAGCACGTGATCCTGCCGGCGGCGATCGGGGCGCATCGGATCGCGACGTTGCTGACGAGGCCCCGCGCCCTCGCCTTCGCGGAGATGGTCGCGAAGCACGCCGAGCTGGGGCTCGAGCTGGTCGAGATCCCGGTGTCGATCGGCTCGCCGATCATCAACCAGACGCTGGCCGAGGCCGACGTCCGGCACCGGACGGGGGCGATCGTCGTGGCGATCAAGGTCCCGCCGAAGGAGGTGGTCTTCCCGGCCCCCACCGACCGGCCCCTCTCCGCCGGGGAGAGCCTGATCGTGATCGGCCTCCGCGAGAACATCGACCGGCTCCACCAGGAATACGGGCTCGCCGCCGAGCTGCCGGGCTGATCGGCCGGGCCGATGCCGTCGAAACATTCGCCCCAATCGTCAAGGTCGGACGCGGTCGCGGTCGATAACCCTCCAGAGTTCCCCGGGCGGCCGCCGTCCGGGGAGGTCGTCCGCCTTCCCCCTTCGATCGGGCGGGAGGCGTGATCCCAGGGCGATCGGAACAACCGAAGTCCAACCGAATGCACAAGATATCCGCCTCATTGTGGATCTGGATCGCGCTCGGCTCGGCGCTCACGGCCTCGGCACAGACGCCCGCG
>CBDEVG010000003.1:0-15388 GCA_965243535.1 Amaricoccus sp. | reverse complement strand
CCTGCGGAATCGTCGCCGCCGGGCTCGGGCCGGACGGGCATGCCTATGTGGTCGCCGACGCCACGTTGGGCCGGGCGAGCCCGCAGGCCTGGGCCGGCGCGGCCCTGGCGCTCTACCATCGCCTGGAGGCGGACAGCCTCGTGGTCGAGGTCAACCAGGGCGGCGAGATGGCCATCGCGGTCATCGCCGAGGTCGACGCCTCGGTGCCGGTGATCCCGGTGCGGGCGACGCGCGGCAAGTACCTGCGGGCCGAGCCGGTCTCGGTGCTCTACGCGCAGGGCCGCGTCCACCATGTCGGCAGCCTGCCGGCGCTCGAGGACGAGCTCTGCGATTTCGGGCCGGGCGGCCTCTCCAGCGGCGCCTCCCCCGACCGCCTCGACGCCCTCGTCTGGGCGTTGACTCACCTGATGCTGGGGCAGAGGGCCGAGCCGAGGATCCGACGGATGTGAGCGCATTCCCCTCTCCCCGCCGGGCGGGGGAGACGGGGATGAGCGCCGGCCTTCGGGTCCAACAGCCTGAGGGCACGTCCCTATTCAAAAGAGGCTGGTCCCCCTCTCCCCGCCGGGCGGGGAGAGGACGTCGTCCTCCCCTTGCCGGGAGGCGACGTGAGCCCGTCAGGGCGAGGGTGAGGGGGTATCTCCGGATGCGGCTCCTTCGGACGCGCCCCCTCACCCTCGGCTGCCGCCTCGCCGCGCTCCCCAACGCGGGGGAGACGCGGCCCTCTCCCCGCATGCGGGGAGAGGGGGGCAGCACAACGGCCACCGCCTTCTCAGGATAGACCTGCGCCGCCCCTCTCCCGGTCGCTCCGCGACCACCCTCCCCCGCAGAGGGGGGAGGGTTGTTCCCCGTCGAGGACAGTCCCATGCCGAACCTTCTCACCCGCCTGGCGCGGGCCGCCTTTCCCGTGGCCGAGACCAAGGCGGCGCCGGTTTCCGGCCTCGGCATCGCCTTCTATGGCGAAGGCCGGGCGGTGTGGACCGCGCGGGATTACGGGGCGCTGGCGCGGGAGGGGTTCCAGCGCAACGCCATCGTCCACCGGGCGGTGCGGCTGGTGGCGGAGGCCGCCGCCGCGCTGCCCCTGGTGCTGACGGACCGGGCGGGGCCGCATCCGCTCCTCGCCCTCCTCGCCCGGCCGAATGCCCGCGAGGGCGGCGCGCGCCTGCTGGAGACGCTCTACGGACACCTGATGGTCTCGGGGAACGCCTATCTCGAAGCCTTGAGCCTCGACGGCACCCCGCGCGAACTCCACGCTCTGCGTCCGGACCGGATGCGGGTGGTGCCGGGCCCCGACGGATGGCCCATCGCCTACGACCATACCGTCGGCGGGCGGGTTCTGCGGCACGACCAGACCCGCGAGGGCGTGCCGCCGATCCTCCACCTCACCCTGTTCCACCCGGCCGACGACCATTACGGCCTGTCGCCGATGGAGGCGGCGGCGGTGGCGCTCGACATCCACAACGCCGCCGGGGCCTGGAACAAGGCGCTCCTCGACAATGCCGCCCGGCCCTCCGGGGCGCTGGTCTACGCCACCTCCACCGGTGCGACCTTGAGCGACGCGCAATTCACCCGCCTCAAGGGCGAGCTGGAGGCGAATTACCAGGGCGCGGCCAATGCCGGCCGGCCGCTGCTGCTGGAGGGCGGCCTCGACTGGAAGCCGCTCTCGCTCTCGCCGAAGGACATGGATTTCGTGGAGGCGAAGGCCGCCGCCGCCCGCGAGATCGCGCTGGCCTTCGGCGTGCCGCCCCTGCTGCTCGGCCTTGCGGGCGACAACACCCACGCCAATTACGCCGAGGCCAACCGCGCCTTCTACCGGCAGACGGTGATCCCCCTGGCACGCCGCACCGCCGAGAGTCTCGCCCAATGGCTGGAGCCCGCCTTCGGCCCCGCCCGCCTGGAGCCCGACCTCGACGCCATCGAGGCCCTGGCGCCGGAGCGGGAATCGCTCTGGCGCCGGGTCCAGGCGGCGGACTTCCTCACCGAGGCGGAGAAACGCGAGGCCGTGGGCTACGGGACGGCGTTATAGGTTCGTCAGTTCCAGGTGTGCAGCACCGTGCGCCAGTCCTTGCCCTCACGCTCCAGGACGTTGACCCAGTTGCCCTCGAACGTCTTCTTCGCGCCCCCCTCACCGGGGCCGGACATGGACCAGCGCCCGGTGACGAGGAGAACGTCCCCCTTCATCTGCGCCGAGTTGACCTTGATCGCGTGCTCCTCGAACCCCTTCGCCTTCAGCCCGGCGAAGAAGGCGCCGATCTTGTCGGCGCCGGACACCGCTGCGCCCTTCGGGATCACCATCGCATCGGTCGCGTAGAGGGCCTTGAGGCCGTCCATGTCGCCGGAATTGTAGGTCTTGTCCCAGCGGGCCGCCGCGGCCTGGGCATCGGCAGTGGGATCCGCGGCCGAGGCCGGGATCGGACCAAGCAGGCACAGCAGAACGGATGCGATGCATAGCTTAACGCTCAAGCTCATGATGATCCCCCGTTTCCGATTCGCAGTCGATCGAAGTCGAATAATGTCACTGATCTGCGATCAGGAAAGCGAAATCTTGGTGTATCCGGGCGGATATTGCCAACCCGGACCATCGTCTCGATCGGGGCGCGATCGTTCGGGTGTCACGTCGATCGGGCCGGTGGTTTAGCCGGAAGGTCCGGCCCGAACGATATCCGTGAGGGTGAAATCCTCGCCCTTGAACAGCAGGACCGCCTGATGGGCTCTCGCGCAGGCATAGGCGTGGCAATCGCCCATGTTGAGGGACGCCGGATGCCGGCCCTTGCCGAAGCGCTCATAGGCTTCGACGGCGAGTTCGAACTCACGCCCGGCAATCGGAACGAGGCGGATTTCCGCCTCCTCGCAAGTCAGGCGAACCCGTTCGCGGGCCGCCTCGACCGTGAAGGCGTAGCTGCGCACGAGGCCCGCGATGGTTTCCCAGAGCGAGAGCGCCGAACACAGCCTGTCGGGATCGGTCTCCAGGATATCCGCGAACGCGTCGGCCTCCGCCTCGCCGGCGATGATCGCGATCAGGGCGGAGGCATCGACGAAGAGCGTCATTCTCCGCTCAGGTCGTCGAAGAAGGCCTTGTCGGCGGCCTGGCCCGTGGGCTTCGGCAGCGGATGACGGGCCCTCAAGGCGGCAAGGCGTTCGCGCAGCGGCACCGGAGGGGTCAGGCGGCTCAGTTCGGCCGTGACGGCCCGGCGCACGGCCTCGGATTTGGTGACGCCGGACGCTTTCGCGAGCTTCACCACGAGGCCCGCCGTCTCGTCGTCCTTGATGTAGAGCGGCACGCGCACCTCCGGGATATCCTCGGTATGAGGAGGATATCCCACCGCCTCACCCCAGTCACCCCACCCTTCGGGAGCCCGCCATGGACGGCCATTTCACCGGCTATGCCAGCCTGTTCGGCGTGCCCGATCTCGGCAACGACGTCGTGTCCGCCGGCGCCTTCGCGGTGAGCCTCGGCGAGCGCGGGGCCGCGGGTGTGCGGATGCTGTTCCAGCACGATCCGGCCGAGCCGATCGGGCGCTGGCTCTCCCTGCGCGAGGATGCGCGCGGCCTGCGGGTGGAGGGGCTGATCAACCTCGCCGTCCAGCGCGGGCGCGAGGTCGACGCGCTGATGCGCGAGGGCGGCCTCGACGGTCTGTCCATCGGCTTTCGCACCTTGCGTTCGAGCCCGCAGCGCGGCGGCCTGCGCCGCCTGCTCGCAATCGACCTCTGGGAGATTTCCCTCGTCACCTTCCCGCTCCTGCCCGGCGCCCGCGCCGCCGCGCCGGACGGGACGGTGACGCCCCTCGCCCGCGAGTTGCGCGCCTTCGCGCACCGGCTCGCGCCGCGTGGCGCGCCGTCCCCCCGGACGGCCTCCGCCCCTTCCCCCTTCACCCAGCAGACGAGGTTCGCATGAGTGTTCACGTTTCGCCGAGCGCCCCGGAGACCAAGGCCGATCCGCATGGCTTTCTGGAAAACCACGCCCTTCTGGAAAACAAAGCGGCGCGCCCCGCCTCCGACGCCGAAATCGGCGCCGCCATGGACGAACTCTCCCGCGCCTTCGAGGCCTTCAAGGAGACCAATGACGGCCGGCTCGCCGAACTCGAGGGGCGCCGCTCGGGCGATGTCCTCACCGAGGAGAAGCTCGCCCGCATCGACGCGGCCCTCGACTCGGCGCGCACCCGCCTCGACCGCCTGACCCTGGACGGCCGCCGTCCGCCCCTGGGTGGTGATGGGCCGACCCGTCCGGACCCGGCTTCCGTGGAGCACAAGGCCGCCTTCGACCTCTATGTCCGGGCGGGCGAGAGCGGCGGGCTGAAGCGCCTGGAGGAGAAGGCGCTCTCGGCCGGCTCCGGCCCCGATGGCGGCTATCTCGTGCCGCAGGCCATCGAGCGGGACGTGCTGAAGCGGCTCGCCAACCTCTCGCCGATCCGGGCGCTCGCCACGGTGCGCACCATTTCGGGCGGGCTCTACAAGCGCGCCGTCTCCACCACCGATGCGGTCTCGGGCTGGGTCGCCGAGACCGCGGCGCGGCCGCAGACCGACGCTCCGTCCCTCTCTGAACTGAGCTTCCCGGCCATGGAGCTCTACGCCATGCCGGCGGCGACCCAGACGCTCCTCGACGACGCCATCGTCGATATCGACGCCTGGCTCGCCGACGAGGTGGAGACCGTCTTCGCCGAACAGGAAAGCGTCGCCTTCGTCACCGGCAACGGGGTCAGCCGCCCGCGCGGCTTCCTCAGCGTGGACAATGTCGAGAATTCCGCCTGGAGCCCAGGCAGGCTCGGCTTCGTCGCCACGGGCGCGGCGGGGGCCTTCCCCAGCGCCGACCCGTCCGACGTGCTGTTCGACCTCGTCTATGCCCTGCGGGCCGGCTACCGCCAGAACGCCAGCTTCGTGATGAACCGCAAGGTCCAGAGCACGATCCGCAAGATGAAGGATGCCGACGGCAACTACCTGTGGCAGCCGCCGGTCTCGGCCGACAGGATCGCGACCCTCCTCGGCTTCCCCGTGGCCGAGGCCGAGGCGATGCCGGATGTCGCGGCCAACAGCCTGTCCATCGCCTTCGGCGACTTCAAGCGCGGCTATCTCGTGGTGGACCGCGCCGGCCTGCGCGTCCTGCGCGACCCCTACTCGGCCAAGCCCTACGTGCTGTTCTACACCACCAAGCGCGTCGGCGGCGGCGTGCAGGATTTCGACGCGATCAAGCTGCTGAAATTCGCGTGAGTCTCGCCGTCTCCGGGATCTGGTCCCGGAGACGGCCTCCGGCCGCACCGCTGCAGCTTTCGATATGAGCGCTCCCCCCTCTGCGCTGTGGATTTCCCGATACAACCGGCGGATATATACCCATCCTACCCAAGATTGCGGAACGGAGGTCTTTCCTTCCGTCTTGATGGGTTGAATAACCAATCTCAGGTTGATTCTTCGGGATATCGAACATGAATCTGGATGGAGTGACGAACGCCAAGGCAGAGGTGTTCCTCCGGGCCTTCAAGTACTCGGAGGTCCTCACCGCAGCCATGGACATCGGCACTTCGCCGACATTCTCCCCGCTACCGGGGACAGCGGCCCATGACGACATCGTTCGGGCCAGGCATGACGGGGAGTTCGATCCGAAGGAAAAGATCGCGGTCGGCGTGCTTCGGCGATCCGGCGAACACGACCGGACATCGAACCTGAGACTCGGATTGTTCGTGCAGCACAAGAAGCTGCTCCACCATCCTGTCGTCGAAGCCGCGCAGCGCATTGCCAAGGGTGAAGCAAAGGTCATCGTCACCGGGCGCGTGCGTCGTCAGGTGACGGCCAAGGCAAAACTCTGCCGACCGCTACTGATGGGCGAATCCATTGGCCACCATCGCGTCACGGCCGGTACGCTCGGGTGCTTCGGCATCGATCAGCAGGGCAAGGTGGGGATGATTTCCAATAACCATGTTCTCGCCCACACCAATCGCGCGAAGGTCGGCGACATCATCGTTCAGCCGGGACGGCTGGATCATGGAGATATCGGGAATGCCGAGCACAGGATCGCAAAATTACGGGCATTCGTCCCCATAGACTTCGACCCGAGCGCCTCCAATTTTGTCGATTGCGCCTTCGCATCGCTCGATGACCCGGCGAATTGCGAAACGCGCATGGTCGGCCAGACGGATATCGATCCAGACAGGTGGAATCTCGGCGACATCGAGGATTTGATCCTGGATCAAAGCCCCGTGAAAAAGGTGGGACGCACCACACGGTATACAGAAGGAATGGTCGAGGCGATCGACGTCGACAACGTTCGTGTCCAGATGATCAGCGGTCCACGCCCCAGATATGCAGTCTTCAACCGTCAGGTTGCCATCAGCGGAACGACGAAACCCTTCTCGAAGGGAGGCGATAGCGGCTCGCTGATCTGCACGGCAGAGGGGCGCCCGGTCGCACTCCTGTTCGCCGGAACGGAAACGGGGGGCCGAACGGGATTCGGCATCACTTATGCAAACCCGATCCGCAGCGTCCTTGAAGCTCTCGATATCGAACTCTACACTGGTGCGGCAGGAGCATGACATGATGGACCGGCGGGAGAAGTTGGTAGCGTCGAAGCCAGCCGCCTTAGCGGCAAAGGACGCATTCACCTCGCGCTACGTTACGGGCCATCCCGACCGATCCGTCGGGCTCGGCCTCAATCGGACGGGCGACGATTGGGCCATGAAAGTGTTCGCGCGGTCTCCCTCCGCAGCCAGGGAACTACCGGACCATTTCGATAAGTTTGCCGTAGAAGTTCAGATCACCGGATCAGCGAAGGCATTCTGATCTGCGGAAGATCTTGGCGGCGAAACGTGCGGGTGCTTCAGGCTTCCACCGTTCGCTAAAGCACGCCGCCCTGCCAAATTGCAGGGTAACCTCGTTGCACTCGTAGCACCCTACCGCCGACCCGGCCGCGCCATCCAATCGGAGCGGTTGGAGCGGCGGAAGCTCGCGGGGGCTTCGCTCGGGGAGAGCTGGGCCATCTCGGCGGCGCGGGAGGTGATCCAGCCGGCATGCTGGCCGGTGGGGGTCACCGCCGTGAAGCCGCCACAGGCGGTGCGGGCGCGCTTGTCCTGGCGCATGGCGCCGCTCGACCAGCTGACCACGCCGACGATCTGGTAGCCGCCCGGACCGCCGCGCAGGATCGGCCCGCCGGAATCGCCGAGGCAGGCGCCGGCCCCCGCCGTCTCGGCGAGCTTGCGCCGGTCCGTCACCACCGTGACCGTGTTGGCGACCTGAAGCGAGCCGATGGAGACGAGATGCGCCTGCCGCAGGGTGCGGGCGGTGTTGCGGCGGTTCTCGGCCACCACGCCGAAGCCGGCGATGTCCACCGACTCGCCGGTGCCGATGGCCCCGCCGCCGCGCGGATCGAGGGGCTGGAAATCCGCCCCTAACGGCTCGGACAGTTTGATCAGGGCGAGATCGATGCCCGGCTGATCCTCCGGCGTGGTGCCGGGCACGAAATCGGGGTGCATCGACGCCGCGATGGCGGAGATGCGGCGCTGGCGGAACGACCGGTCGACGGCAACGACGCTGTAGCCGGCCTGGTGCATGACGCAATGCGCGGCGGTGAGGACGAGATCGGGACCGATGAGCGTGCCCGAGCAGATCTCGCCCTGGGTGCTCTCGATGCGCACCACCGAGGCGCGCAAACCATTGGGATCACGGGAGACTTCGCCATTGATCACGGCGAGCGCCGGAGCCGGGACGAGACCGACCAGCGCCGTGACGGCGACCCTTCGCAGCGCGGTCGTGAACATCGTGTCTCTCCCGCGCCCGGCATGAGCCCCGGACGTCCCTGGAATGAAGCCTAGCGTAAGGCAATCCCTCGGCCAAGCTCCGGTTCCGTCGCTGAGGCAGTGCGGAGTCAGGGGGCGGACCAGCCGGCGGAGCGGCCCCAGCCCGCGAGGGTCCGGTCGATCCAGTCGCGCTGAGGCCCCAGCAGGACGCCTTGTGAGATGCTACCGCAGGCCCCGCCCCCGACCCAGGCGGAGACGGCCAGCGGCGGCGCGCCGGGCGCCTCCGCGATCGGCCCGCCGGAATCGCCCTGGCAGGCGCCGGATGCGCCGCCGGACGGCTTCATCCAGACCAGGATGCGGCTCTGCCCATAGGGCTCGACCACGGGGAGGACGGCGCTGCGGAAGGTGCCGGTGGTGCGCGGCTCGCCCGGTTTCGACACCCCGTAGCCGGAGAGGACGAGGCTCTCGCCGGCGCGCGGCATTGCGGCGCTCAACGGGGTGGGGCGAAAGCGGCCGGGAAGCGGCGTGGCGGTGCGGACGAGGGCCAGATCGATGGAGCGCCGACGCCCAGCGATGGCGCCGGCATCGTAGCCGGGATGAACCGCGCGGGCGGCGAGATCGACCAGCACCGGCTGGCCCGCCTCGTCGCGAAAATGCACCCGGTGCTCCGCGCCGCCCTGGCGGGAGCCCGCCGCCACGCAATGGCCCGCCGTCAGCACCGAATCCTGCGCCACGACGATGCCGGTGCACACGCCGCCGTTCGAGGACAGCACCATCACGGCCGAGCCGGCCGCCTCAGGCGCCTCGCGACCGCCGACGACGGCGGCGGCCGGCGCGGCGGCGAGGCCGAGCAGCAGCGCGATACCCGCAGACCGCATGTCGAGATCCATTCCGCCCATCCCCTTCACCGTCCCACCCGGAGACGACGATGAATCCGATACGCGTCGATGCCGCCATCGTCGAGCCGGTCACGTTGGCCGACATGCGCGCCCACCTGCGGCTCGACCCGGACAACACCGCCGAGGACGGTCTGGTGGAGAGCCTGATCGCCTCCGCCCGCGCCATGGTGGAACTCGCGACGCGGCGCATCCTGGCGCCCGGACGCTACCGGGTGATGCTCACGGCTTGGCCCCGGGACCGGTTCGTGCCCCTTCCCCTGAGCCCCCTCGTCGCCCTGGCGAGCGCGGGCTCGGTGGATGCGACGGGCACCGTCACGGACTTCGCCCCCGGCCTCGTCCGCTTCGCGCCGGATACGGTGGAAGCGCCGGGGCTGATCGTCTCGCCCGCCCTTCCCTCCCTGTACCGGGCCGCCGCCCTGATCGAGGTCGATGCCGGATATGGCGGATCGGGCCCGCCGATCCCTCCTGCCCTCGCCCAGGCGATCCGGCTCGTGGCGGCGCATGGGTTCGAGCATCGGGGCGACCTGCCGGTGACCCTCACCCCGATGGTGGAGGCGCTCGTCGCGCCGCACCGCCGGATGCGTCTTTGATCCACCGATCCCGGAGCCTTGTCATGACGCACCCGCCCATCGGCGCGCGGCGACGCCGCTACGTGCTCGAACGCTTCGTCGACGACCCGGACGGGTTCGGCGGGCACCTTCGCCGGTTCGTGGCCGGCCCGCTCCTGTGGGGCACGCTGGATTCCACCGGCCATGCCGAGCGCATGCGCGGCGGCCGCTCGGATGCGGTGGCGACCCACCGCATCCGCCTCGCCTACCGGGCGGACGTGACGCCCGCCATGCGGCTCGTCTCCGGCTCGCGCCGCTTCGCCATCCGCGCGGCGGGCGATCCCGACGGGCGCGGGCGCGACCTCGTCTGCGAGGTCGAGGAGCTGATCGACACGACGGGGGGCCTGACGTGAGCGACGCCCTGTCCCTTCCGGCCAACCCGCTCCTCGCCCTGCGGGCCGCCATCCTCACCGTCCTCGGCGACGACGCGGAGCTCGGCCGGCTCATGGGCGGCGAGGTCCGCATCCATGACGAGCCGCCGCGCGGCGCGGCGCCGGTCTACGCGCTGTTCGGCCCCGCCGAGATGCGGGACGATTCCGTCGACGGCGCGCTGCGCCATACCCATCGGCTCGGGCTGATCCTGTTCGCCAGGCCCGGCTCCAGCCGCAGCGCCATCGAGGCTGCAGGCCGGGCCGCCGCCCTGCTGCACGAGGCGCTGCTCTCCCCCGCCGGCCATGCGCTGTCGGTCCTGCGGGTCGAATCCCTCGCCTGCGCCCGTGACGAGCGCAGCGGCGAGACCCGCGCCATCCTCACCCTCCAGGCCGTCACCGAGCGGCTGCCGACCTCCTGAGCCGGCTTTGCTCCGCAGAACCGGCGACCTCTCTTGCTAACCCGCTTTAAGGAGCGACCCCATGAGTGCCCAGAAAGGCAAGGACCTCCTCATCCGGATCAGCGAGGGAACGGGGTTCACGGCGGTGGCCGGCCTGCGCGCCCGGCAGCTCGCCTTCAACGCCGAGACCGTGGACGTGACGAGCGCCGAATCCGTCGGGCGCTGGCGCGAGCTGCTGGCCGGGGCGGGGGTGCGCCGCGCGGCCGTCTCGGGCTCGGGCGTTTTTCGCGACGAGGCCTCCGACACCCGCCTGCGCCAGATGTTCTTCGACGGCAGCATCGACACGCTGCAGATCGTGGTGCCGGCCTTCGGCACGATCCAGGGCCTGTTCCAGATCACCAGCCTGGAATATCGCGGCGACCATGCCGGCGAGGTGACCTTCGACATGGCCCTCGATTCGGCCGGTCCCCTCACCTTTACGAGCCTGTGATGGCGAACCGCAGGCGCGGAGAGGTCTCCGTCGCGATCGGGGACCGGCGCTACACCCTGTGCCTCACCCTGGGAGCCCTGGCCGAACTGGAGGAGGCGCTCGGCGCCACCGATCTCACCGGCCTCGCGGGCCGCTTCGCCGAAGGCCGTCTCGCCAGCCGCGACCTCATCGCGCTCCTCGGCGCGACCCTGCGCGGCGGCGGCCACGATCTCGACGACGCGGCGGTGGCGCGGCTGCCACTCTCCGGCGGGATCGAGCCCATCGCCACGGCCCTCGGCGAGGCCCTGGCCGCCGCCTTCGGGGCCGAGACGCCGGACCCTTGAGCCCCACGGGCGGGATCGGGCCGGAGGCTCCCTCCGCCTTCCCGTGGGACGAGGCCATGGCCCTGGGCCTGAACGCCCTGCGCTGGAGCCCGCGCGACTTCTGGGCGGCGACGCCCCGCGAATTGATGGCCGCACTCGGAGGCTCCAGCCGCCGCGACGCGGCCAGCGCCGCCGACCTGCGGCGACTGATGGATGCCTATCCCGACCCGTCGTGACGTGGTTCGGCCTTCGATGAAGCCCGGCTCCCACGCGAGCCGCGCTGCCTATGAGGGACCTCTTCTTCAAAAAACCACCTCCTCCTGAAGTGCGGCGACAGCCGCCTCGAAGGAGCCCTCCAGCCCCCTCTGCGGTTTCTGGGGCCCTCCTTCGAGGCCTTCGCTGCGCTGCGGCACCTCAGGATGAGGTCGGTGGATAGGATGGGGGCGGGGAGAACCGAGCCCCTGAGAAGCGGATGACAGGAGCCGACCATGGCCGAGACCGAGATCGACCGCGCCATCGCCGCGCGGACCAAGCAGCTGAGTACCCTGGACAATCTGGCCCAGAAGTTCGGCGACAGCCTGAGCAAGGCCTTCATCAGCACGGTCGGCCCGGCCAAGCAACTCGACGGGGCGCTGACCTCCCTCGTCACCAAGCTCGTCGGCATGGCCGGCAAGGCCGTGCTCGACCCGGTGAAGGGCGGCATCGAATCCTTGGTGAAGAGCCTCGTCAATTCCGGCGCATCGAGCGCGGCCTTCGCGAAGGGCGGCGTGATCGCTGGAGGCCGGGTGCGCCCCTTCGCCAGCGGCGGCGTGGTGGCCGCCCCCACCTACTTCCCGATGCGCGACGGGACGGGCCTGATGGGCGAGGCCGGGCCGGAGGCGATCCTGCCCCTCGCGCGCGGCAGCGACGGGCGCCTCGGGGTCGCCGGCGGCGCTTCGGGGCGGCCGGTCTCCGTCACCGTCCATATCGCGACGCCGGATGCGGAGAGCTTCCGCCGCTCGGAGGCCCAGGTGGCCGCCGCCCTCGCCCGCGCCGTAGCGCGCGGAAGGCGCGCGTCCTGAGCGAGAACGACGCGGGGCCGGCGCGCATCCTGAACAACCACGGCATCCTGAACACCATCCAGGGAGGCCCGCCATGGCCGGTGATTTCCACGAGGTCCGCTTTCCCCTCGACGTGGCCCTGCGCGGCAGCGGCGGGCCGAGCCGGCTCACCGAAATCGTGACCCTCGCCTCGGGGCGCGAGCACCGCAACAGCCGTTGGGCCGATTCGCGGCGGCGCTACGATGCGGGTCTGGGCATCCGCACCCTCGACGCGCTGCACGCGGTCCTGGCCTTCTTCGAGGAAAGGCGCGGGCGCCTCTACGGCTTCCGCTATCGCGACAGGATCGACCATCGCTCGGGGCCGCCGAGCCAGGCGGTGGGGCCGGGCGACCAGCCTCTCGGCCTCGGCGACGGCGCGACGCGGGTGTTTGCCCTCGCCAAGACCTACGGCACCGGGCCGCTGCCCTATCGCCGCCTCATCGCCAAGCCGGTGGCGGAGACGGTGCGGGTGGCGGTGGCCGGTGTCGAGCGGCCGGCCTCTTCCTTCACCTGCGACGGCACCACGGGCCTCGTGACCCTGGCGACGGCCCCCGCCGCGGGCGCGCCGGTGACGGCGGGGTTCTGGTTCGACGTGCCCGTCCGTTTCGACACCGACGATCTCAGCGTGGACCTCCAGGCCTTCAGCGCCGGCGAGATCCCGAACGTGCCGCTCGTCGAGATCGTGCCCTGACCGGAGCTTGGATTCATGCGCGACATCCCCGCCGCCCTCGCCGCGCATCTCGCCGGCGGGTCCACCACCCTGTGCCATTGCTGGTCACTGACCCGGCGCGACGGCCTCACCCTCGGCTTCACCGACCATGACCGCGACCTCGCCTTCTCCGGCATCACCTTCGCGGCGCGCTCGGGGTTAGAGGCCGCCGAGGCGAGCGCGGAGCTCGGCTTCGCGGTGGGCGGCGGCGAGGTCGCCGGGGCGCTGACCTCGCTCGGCATCGCCGACGCGGACGTGGCGGGCGGGCTCTACGACGCGGCCAGCATCGAGACCTGGCTCGTGGACTGGACCGATCCGGGAACGCGGCTCCTCCTCGATGTCGGGACCATCGGCGAGATCCGCCGGGCGGGCACCGCCTTCGTGGCGGAACTGCGCGGGCTGATGGACCGCCTCGACGAGGAGCGCGGCCGGACCTTCCGCGCCACCTGCGGCGCGGATCTCGGCGATGCACGCTGCCGCGTCGACCTCGCCGATCCGCGCTACCGCACCACCGGGACCGTTCTCGCGCCGGCGACACCGGGCGACATGCCAGCCACCCTGGCGGGGATCTTCGCCGAGGGCACCTTCACGGGCGGACGGCTCAGCTGGGATTCGGGCGCGAATGCCGGCCTCGCCAACGACGTCCGGGCGCACCGGCAGGCCGAGGGCGGCGTCCTGATCGAAATCTGGCAGGAGCCGCCCCGCGCCACGGCCGCCGGGGACCGGTTCACCCTGACGGCCGGCTGCGACAAGCGCCTCTCCACCTGTGCGGCGGTCTTCGCCAATGCGGTGAACTTCCGGGGATTCCCCCACATGCCCGGCAACGATTTCGTCATCAGCGCCATCCCCGGCTCCAGTACCACCCTCGACGGCGGCAGCCTGTTCCGTTGAGCCGGCAAAGGAATTGGTCATGCGAAGTTCCGACCGGATCGTTGTCGAGGCACGGGCCTGGATCGGCACGCCCTACCGGCATCAGGCCTCGCTCAAGGGCGTCGGCTGCGATTGCCTCGGGTTGGTCCGAGGAATCTGGCGCGGGCTCCTCGGGCCGGAGCCCGAGACGGCGCCGCCCTATTCCGCGTCCTGGGCGGAATCCGCCCTCCCCGGCAGCGACCCGATGGCGGAGGCCGCCCGGCGCCATCTCGCCGCCGTGCGCGATCCTCTAAACGGCTACACTCCGGCCCCAGGGGACGTCCTGCTCTTCGCCTTCCGCTCTCATTTGCCGGCAAAACACTGCGCGATCGCGAGCGGGGATGGGACGATGATCCACGCCCATGACGGCGCGGCGGTGACGGAAGTCACCCTCACGCGATGGTGGCGCCGTCACCTGGCGCATGTGTTCCGGTTTCCGGATGCGTTCCCACCTCGGAAACTCAGGCTGCCTTGCTGACGCGCATCTCGACGTGAAGACCGACCGCGCCCAGCATGTTCACGAGGGAATCGATTGCGAACAGATCGATCTTGCCACGCATCAGATCCGAGACGCGCGGCTGCGTCACACCGAGAATTTTGGCGGCCTCAGTCTGGCTCAAACCTTCGCCCACGATGTGGTTCTGCAAAGCGATCATGAGCGAAGAGCGAAGCTTCATGTTTTCGGCCTCGGCCGAACTGTCCTCGATCGCGTCCCAGACGCTCGAAAATGCCTGTCCGATCATCGTGTCATGTCCCTGATCAAAGTCTCGTAGCGGCTTTTGGCGACCGCGATGTCCTTGGGACTCGTTTTCTGTGTCGCCTTCTTGAAACAATGCAAGACGAAGACGGCGTCCGCCAGCTTGGCGATGTAGATGACCCGGTAGGCTCCCGTCGCCTCGTGCAGGCGAATCTCTCGGACACCAACTCCGATTGAAGTCATCGGCTTCCAATCATCGGGTTCGTGGCCCGCCTGCACTCTGTCGAGCTGGTGTCCAGCCTTGCGCCTAGCCGAAAGCGGAAACGCCCGGAGCTGATCGAGCGAGTTACCGACAAACACAACGTCTTTGGATCGCTCTGCCACGCCTCTCTATACAAGATTTTGTATGGCGAGCCAAGGAGAGCGGCCGCGCAAACACATCCCCTCCCTCCCGGAGCCCTCCCGCATGGCCACGCTCATCCTGCAGACAGCCGGGGCGGCTCTGGGGACCGCGCTCGGCGGGCCGATCGGCGGGGCCGTGCTCGGCACGCTCGGCGCCGTGGCCGGTGGTGCGATCGACAGCGCCCTGTTCGGAGCGCGGGCCGGGCCGCGCTTCGTCGAAGGCCCGCGCCTGACCGATGTGGCCGGGCTGTCCTCCACGGAGGGCGAGCCGATCAAGCGGGTCTATGGCCGCGCCAAGGTGGGCGGCACCCTGATCTGGGCGACACGCCCGCTGGAAGTGGCCAATACCAGCGTCCAGCGCGCCGCGTCCGGGGGCAAGGGCGGCGCCGGCCAGAAGACCGTGACCACGACCTACGCGTATTTCGCCGACCTCGCGGTGGGGCTGTGCGAGGGCGAGATCGCCCATGTCCGCCGGGTCTGGGCCGATGGCCGCGAGATCGACCTCGCCACCCTGAATTACCGCCTGTACCGGGGCGGGGCCGACCAGGCGCCCGATCCGTTGATCGTCGCCAAGGAAGGTGCGGACCGAGCACCGGCCTATCGCGGCCTTGCCTATGTCGTGTTCGAGCGTCTGGCGCTCGCCGAGTTCGGCAACCGGGTGCCGCAACTGGCCTTCGAGGTGATCCGCCCCGTGGACGGGCTCGCCGGGATGGTCCGCGCCGTCTGCCTCATTCCCGGCTCGACGGAATTCGGCCTCGACCCCCCGCCTCGTCACCGAGGATGCCGGTTTCGGCACCACGCGGGCC
>CBDEVG010000002.1:0-9176 GCA_965243535.1 Amaricoccus sp. | reverse complement strand
AGCCGGGCGAGGAAGCCCGCGTCGGCGTCGAGATCCGCCGCCGCCTCCGCGCCGGTGAGGCCGAAGTCCTCGGCGCGCACGAGCATGATCGGGGTCGCCCCGTCGATGAGCGAGACGGGCAGGCCGTCGATGACCTCCTGCGCCGCGCCGGTGGGCAGGAGCCGGCCGGTCTTGGCGCCGACCGCCTCGGTGAAGGCGAGGTAGACCGGCGCCGCCTCCCCGGGCACGCCGTCGATGGCCGCGTCGCCCTGGTAGCGCACCGAGCCGCCGGGGGTCTGGATGACGGCCTCGATGATCTTGCCGGTGTTGACGTTGTGGACGCGGACCTTGGTCTCCTGCGCGCCCGCGGCCACGAGGCCCGCCTCGATGGCGAAGGGGCCCACGGCGGAGAGCATGTTGCCGCAGTTCGGGGAAGTGTCGACCAGCCGCTCCTCGACCTTCACCTGGGCGAAGAGATAGTCGACGTCGGCGCCTTCCCGGGTCGCGGGTCCGATGATCGCCACCTTGGACGTCAGGGAATTGCCGCCGCCGATCCCGTCGATCTCGAGCGGGTGGCCCGAGCCCATCACCTCGATGAGCAGCGCGTCGCGCTGCGCCGGATCGATCGGCAGGTCGGAGGCCAGGAAGAACGGCCCCTTGGAGGTGCCGCCTCGCATCAGAACGCACGGAATGCGACGCAGATCGTCCATACTCCTCCCCTTTTGTTGCGCCATTCGGCTCAATTGCTTTCTTTGTTGCGTTCTACGCGAATCAAATTAATCTGAGAAATGCCGTTATCGGGGGAATTGATGCATGATACGAATTAATTGCGAGATTCTCGACCTGAGGGCGTTCCTGCTCGTGGTGGAGCTGGGCAGTTTCCACCGCACGGCGCAGGCGCTGAACCTGTCCCAGCCGGCGCTCAGCCGGCGCATCCAGAAGCTGGAGTCGGCGATCGGCGGCCCGCTTCTGGAGCGCACCACGCGCCACGTGGCGCCGACGGCGATGGGTCAGGAGCTGTTGCCGCTGGTGCGCCGGATGCTCGAGGAGTTCGACGGCTCGCTCTTCACCTTCCGCGATCCGCAGCGGCGCGGGGGCATCGTCAGCATGGCCTGCCTGCCGACCGCGGCCTTCTACTTCCTGCCGGAGGTCATTCGCGCCTTCCGCATCGACCACCCCGAGGTCCGCTTCCGCATCCTCGACCTGACCGCGACCGAGGGCCTGCAGGCGGTCTCCCGCGGCGAGGTGGAGTTCGGGGTCAACATCATGGGGGCGTCGGATCCCGATCTGATCTTCGACCGGCTGGTGGAGGACCCCTTCGTCCTCGCGGTCCGCAAGGGCCATCCGCTGGCGGAGCGCGCGGATCTCACCTGGGCCGATCTGGCCGACCATCCGCTCATCACCGTCCACCGGTCGAGCGCGAACCGCATCCTGCTCGACTCGATGCTGGCGAAATCAGGGGTGAGCCTGCGCTGGACCTTCGAGGTCACCCATCTGTCGACCTCGCTGGGGCTGGTCGAGGCTGGGCTCGGCATCTCCGTCCTGCCGCGCATGGCGACCCCGCAGGGGGACCATCCGTTCCTCGTCTCGCGTCCCATCCGCGATCCGGAGGTGTCGCGGACCATCGGCGTCGTCCGGCGCCGCGGCGCCTCGATCTCGCCGGCGGCGACGACCTTCATGAACATGCTCATCGGCACGTGGGGGGACGGCCCGAGCCCCAGCCTGAGCCTGGACCTGAGCCGGGGGTGAACCGGGGGAGGCTCCCGCAAGCCGGATCGTTTGCGCGGGCGCCCGGCGATGCGTCCTCCTCCCGAGGCGCTTCGGCGCGGCGGGAGGCTTCGACCCCCTGCCCCATCGCCCGGCGCCGAGCCGGCCCCGGTTTCCCTCGCCGGGGAACTCGGCCTGGCGGGCGCAGGCCGCGGCCTGCCGGGCGCTCGCCGAGGGCCAGGGAAGGGGTCCCCCGACTGCGCGCCGGGCGGGTCGAAGGGGCTTCGGAGGATCGGAGGCGCGCCGGCCGAGCCGGGCGCCCGTCCTTCGGCGAGCCCCTTGGCGGAGCCTGGGGCTTGGTCCGGCCGATCCGTCCTGCGGGGCGGCAGGCCGCCGGCCCGGGCCGTCCGGGACGAAGGGCGGGGCGTTTTCCCAGGTCCTTCGGAGGGTCCTGCGACAGGGGCTCCAGGGCGCGGAAACGGGCCGGAGAGGGCCATAACACGCGTGATATGCGGATTATGCTTTTGTATTTTCTATATTTTCCAATAATCGTTCAGGAAATCTCCACCAAGGTTGACGACTTGCGACAGCGATCCGCCGCCCGCGCAAAGAGACCGCTGCGCCCCTCTCGGGGACGCGCTCCCGCCCCGTTCACACTGCTGAACGCCGGGTTAAGGCCGCAGAATATATCTAACAATATCAATATATTGATCCTATTTTCACGCGTGAAATCCAGCCCCTCCGAAGCGCCGGGGCTTCGGAGAGAGGCTTTCGCGGGCGGTCCTCGGAGGCTGTTTGAAAACCCCGGACGATCTGTCCCGTCGGACCTTTTCAGGCCTTCGATCACGCGCTCCAGGGCCTGAAAAAGCCCGATGTGGCCCCCCCATCTTTCCTGCCGGGGCCTCGAAAAGCCCCCAGGACCCCTCCAAAGAGCGGTTTCAAGCAGACGGTCAGAACACCGCCGGCACGACGTTGCGGGCGATCCGGTCGGGGGCGTAGTCGTCCGGGCGCTTCTGGCGCTTGCCGAGCTTGGGCGCCTCGTAGGCCTGCTTCTCGTAGGGGATCAGGCTCAGCAGATGGGTGAGGCAGTTGATCCGCGCCGCCTTCTTGTCGTTGGAATCGACGATCCACCAGGGGGCATGGGAGGTGTCGGTCAGGCGCAGCATCTCGTCGTAGGCGGCCGTGTAGTCCCACCAGCGGCGATAGCTTTCCAGGTCCATCGGCGACAGCTTCCACTGGCGCGTCGGGTCCTCGATCCGCTGGCGGAAGCGGCGCTCCTGCTCCTCCTCGCCGACGGTCAGGAAATACTTGATCAGGGTGATGCCGGATTCGGTCAGCAGCGCCTCCAGATGGGGGATCACCTGGAGGAAGCGCTGCGCCGCGTGCTCGCTGCAATAGCCCATGACCCGCTCGACCCCCGGGCGGTTGTACCAGCTGCGGTCGAAGATCACGACCTCGCCGGCGGCGGGGAGCTGCTCGATGTAGCGCTGCATGTAGACCTGGGTCTTCTGCCGGTCCGAGGGCGCGGGCAACGCCACCACCCGGAAGACCCGGGGGCTGACCTTCTCGGTCAGGCGCTTGATCATGCCGCCCTTGCCGGCGGCGTCGCGGCCCTCGAAGATCACCACGATCCGCGCGCCGGTCGTCTTCACCCAGGCCTGGAGATGGGCGATCTCGATCTGGAGCCGGGCGAGCTCGGCCTCATAGGCGCGGTTGCGGGCCTTGCGCGCCGCCTTGGGGTCGAGCTCCGTCGACGCCGACGCCTCCGCGGCCTTCTTCTTGCTCTTCTTGCTCATGGGCTTCCTCCTGGCTCGCCTCGAAGGCGCGCAGGGCGTCGTCGAGGTCGTCGAAAATCATCCCCGGCCCGATGGCCGCGAGCAGGCCCGCACGGTCGAGCAGGTCGCGCACCTCCGCGTGGAGCTCGGCGAGGCCGAAGGCCGCGCCCCGTTCGGCGAGATCGGCGCGGACCTCCTCGAGCATCGCCGCGGCAGTGGTGTCGACCTGGGTGATGGCGCTGGCGTCGAGGACGAACCAGCGGGTGTCGGGGGGCATGGCGTCGGCGATGGCGCAGAGCCGGCCCTGCACGTGGTCCGCGTCGAAGAACAGCAGATCGCCCTGGACGAGCGGGATGACCAGCCCCGGCACCGGCCGGGCCTGGGGATGGCGGTGGAGCTTGTAGAACCCGTCCCGGCCGGGGACCCGGCCGAGCAGGGCGTCGCGCGGCCGCATCATCTTGTGGAGCAGATAGGCGAAGGTCGCGCCGATGGCGATCAGCACCCCGGCCAACACCCCGAGGGTGATCGGGGCGACGAGGGCGATCATGGCGAAGACGAACTCGATCCGGCTGATCCGCCAGATCTCGCGCAGGGCGGCGACGTCGATCATGCTGATCGCGGCGGCGATCAGGATGGCGCCGAGCGCGGGGATCGGCAGGATGGCGAGCGCCGGACGCAGGTAGAGGATGATGACGACGAGGGTGAGCGCGGCGACGACGCCCGCGACCTGGGACCGGCCGCCGAGGCTCGCGTTGATCGCGGTGCGGCTGTCCGAGGCGGTGACGGGAAAGGCCGAGAACAGGCCGGCGGCGATGTTCGCGGCGCCGAAGCCCGTCATCTCCCGGTCGGAATCCACCGGATAGCCGCCGCGCTGGCCGAAGCTGCGGGCCGAGACGATGCCGGCGGCGAAGCTGACGAAGAAGATCGCGAGGGCGCCGAAGACCAGCCGATCCAGTCCCGCCCCTCCCGTGGAGGGAAGCGCGAGCTGCGGCAGGGCCGAGGGGATCTCGCCCACCATGGCGACCCCGCGCGCCGGCAGGTCGAGAAGCCAGGAGAGCCCGACGGCGAGGGCGACGACGAGGACGGGCCCCGGGACCGGCAGGCGGGCGGCGCGCGCGCCCTGGAGGACGGCGAGCATCGCCGCGGCGAGGGCGAGCGAGGGCCAGTGGAGGACGCCGAGGTTCCGGGCCAGGGCGACGAAGGGGGTGATCAGCCCGTCCGAGGGGATGGGCGCCCCGGTCACGCGCTTGAGCTGGCCCGCGATGATGGAGAGCGAGATGCCGGCGAAGAACCCGACGAGGATGGGGCGCGACAGGAAGGTCGACAGCACCCCGAGGCCGAGCAGCCGCCCGCCGAGGTAGAAGAGGCCGACGATCAGCGCCAGCATGGCGGCGACGCCGGGCCGGTCGGCGGCGGCGAGGCCGGGGATGGCGGCGAGCACCGCGGTCATGACGGTGATGGTGGCCGCGTCCGGCCCGACGATCAGCTGGCGCGAGGGCCCGAAGACCGCATAGGCGATCAGCGGCGCGATCGAGGCGTAGAGCCCCGTCTCGGGCGGCAGGCCGGCGATCGCGGGATAGGCGATCGCCGTGGGCAGGCCGACGGCGGCGATAGCGAGGCCGGCCGCGACGTCGCCCTTGATCCAGGCGGGGCGGTATCCCTGCAGGCTCGCGAGGAGCGCCCGGGTCGGCGGCGCGGCCTCGCGCGGCATCAGTGTCCGCCCAGGACGAGGGTGCGCACCGGCAGCACCAGCGCCTGGAGCCTCAGCAGCGCCGCATGGACGAGGCCGGTGGCGTCGATGGCGTGCAGCACGAAGGCGTGGAAGGTCCCGATCCCGGGTTCGTGCAGGGCGTCGTAGTTCGAGGTGTAGGCGTTGGCGATGCAGGAGGAGCCCTGCGGCAGCCGGTCGAGGGCGCCTTCGTAGAGCGGCTCCATGATCGCGGTGATCGTGCCGGGCCGGGCGAAGGCGGACACGTCCTGGAGCTGGTCGGTCGGCCGGATCTGGCCCGCGGCGATCACGTCCTGGACGTCGGTGATCACGACCGGGATCACGGTGAAGGGGATCGCCGGGCAGGTGACCTCGCCCACCATGCCGACCTTGATCACCTGGCTCTCGATCTGGCCGAAGCCGGCGGCGAGGCCGGCGGCGTGGCGGGCGGGCACGAGGATGCCGGCCGGGCGCAGCATCGGGTTCACCACGTCGCCCGTGCGCAGGGCGAACTGCTGGACCACGCCGTCGGTGCCGGCCACGACCAAGGTCTGGTCGAGCTCCACCTCAGCCTCGGCCAGCGCCGCCTCGGCGCTCGCCCGTTCCGCCGGGAGCTGGAAGTCGATCTGGCTCTGGACCGCGTCGCGCCCGGCCAGCGCCGCGTCGACCGCGCCCTGGGCGGTCTCGACCGCGACCTGGGCCCGGTCCACGTCCCGCTGGGCGATGGCGTTGGAGTTGCGGCGCAAAAGCTCGGCCCGGGTGTCGTATTCGTCCTGGGCCTGCTTCAGCGACCCGCGAGCCTGGGCGATGCGGCCCTCGGCCTCGGCGAGCTGGGCCTGGGCCACCCGGGCGGCGGCGTCCACCTCGGCGATCTGGCGGGTGGCGGTCTCGATCGCGGCGCGCTGCTCGGCGTCGTCGAGCCGGAAGAGCGGCTGCCCCGCGGTCACCCGCTGGTTGATGTCGACATAGGTCTCAGCCACCCGGCCGCCGCGCTCGGGCAGGATGGTGACGGTGCGGAACACCGAGACGGCGCTGTTGGTCGAGGGGTGGAAGTAGAAGATGGTGGTGATGAGCGCGAGCGTCAGGATCACGCAGAGGGTGATCCCCCAGCGCAACTCGTACCAGACGGAGAACAGCGTGATCTCGCGCCCCAGCCGCTTGCCCTGGCCATAGCGGCGGTAGAGGAAGTCCGGCAGGACGGTGACGGCGGAGCAGAGCAGGAGTTCGAGCATCTCAGGCCTCCCGGTCCGGGCGGGCGGGCGCCTGGGCGGCTTGGGGGGCCGGGGCCTCGTCGTCGGACAGGAGGTCGTTCCAGGACGAGGGCGGCGCGCCGGCCCGGTCCCGTCCCGAGAGCCGTTCGAGCGACAGGGCGATGGAGTTCATCGGCGTGGAGAAGTCCGGCAGCTCGATCAGGGCGAGGAGCAGCGCGGCGATCCAGAAGACGTTGTTGTGGGTGAGCAGCGCGATCAGCGCCAGCACCGCGACGAACTGGAGCTGCACCTTGTTGGTGCGGTGCGCCATGTGCTCGGGCAGGGCGTGGAGCTTGAGGTAGACGAGCCCCATCGAGACCACGGCGACGGCCAGGAAGACGGCCATCACCGTCATCAGCCAGTCGGACTGGCCGGGGCTGGTGATGAAGGACGGCAGGTGCGGCGGCGCCAGTTCGTTCGGAACAGGGTTCATCAAGCGACTCCTGGGGCGTCGGCGGGGGTTCCCAGGCGGGTCCAGGCGACGACCAGTTCATAGAAGACAGCGAGCACGATCGGGCCGAGGAAGAGCCCGACGAGGCCGTGGGTGAGGGTTCCGCCGATCACCCCGGTCAGGATGACGAGCATGGGCGTGGCGAGGCCGCGGGCCATCAGCAGCGGCTTCAGGATGTTGTCCACCAGCAGGATGGGGACGAGGAGCAGGGTCAGGACCACGGCCTCCGGGGTCGTCTGGGTCATCCAGGCCCAGACCAGGATGGGCAGGAGCACGGGCGCCGCGCCGATCTGGACGATGCCGAGCACGAGCACCGCGAAGGCCGCGAGACCCGCGCCGGGGACGCCCGCGAAGACGAGCGCAAGGCCCGCGAGCAGCGCCTGGATCAGCGCGACGCCGATCACCCCGCGCGAGACGTTGCGGATCGTCGCCCCGGCGAGGTCGACGAAATGGGCGCCGCGGGGGGCGATGATCCGGCTGGCGAAGGCCCGCGCCCCGGCCGCCAAGCGCGGCCCCGGCAGGAAGAGGAAGCCCGCGATGACGATCGAGGCGACGAACTTCAGCAGGTCGGCGCCCAGGGCCGCCGCCCGGACGAGCAGGTCGCTCCCCTTCGGCAGCAATGCCGGGCCGTAGCGCGCCAGCGCCGCGTCGAGATTGGTCGAGGCGAGCGTCCAGGCCTCGGAGACCTGCGCGCCGAGAACCGGCAGCGTCCCGAGCCGCGCGGGCGGAGGCGGCACGCGGAGCGCGCCCGTCTGCAGGTCGGCGGCGATGCGGTGGACCGAGTCGACGAGGTTGGACGCCAGCAGGCTGACCGGCCCGAGCACGGTGGCGAGCAGGCCGAGGGTGAGGAGGCCCGCCGCCAGGGCTCGCCGCCCGCCGAGGCGGCGCGCAAGCCCGTCATAGACCGGATAGAGCGCCACGGCGATCAGGACCGCCCAGATCACGATCGGCAGGAAAGGCCGCACCAGGCCCAGAGACCACCAGGCGAAGAGCCCGAGAAAGGCCATGCGCACGACGAAATCGGTGACGCGGGCCTCGATGCGGGCGGGATCGACGCGCAGCGGGTCGGACTGGGCGGGGTCGGGTTGAACGGGAGCAAGCCCGGGGGCCGCCGGTCCCGGGGGCGGGAGGCCGGATCCGCCCGGGCCGGGCCGGAGGGGATCGGGCGGCGCGGGAAGAACGGACGGGGCGTCAGGCGCCGGCATGGAAAGATCGCTCCTGCAAGGACGCCTCGCGCGTCGAAAGACCGGTCCGGGCGCGACCCGCGCCGCGCGCCGGGGTCGGGACCGAGCGCTGCGTCACGTTGCGCGACATCCGCCGCATGGGCCCTCCAATCCGCGTCAAGGTCAAGCACCCACACTCGCGCCGGAGGCGCAGGACCCGCCTCGGGGACGCCGCCGGCCAAATGGGCGGCGCGCAAGGCCGGGCGCGCCGGCGGGGCCCGGGCCGAATCGCCTCGCTCCGTCTCGCGTCCCGGCCGCCGGCGTCGATCATGCCACGGGGCGCCCGATCCCGGAACGGCGGCGCATGTCATATACGGTAACGTCCTTTGGAGCGGCCCGCGGCTGCGGCCATCCTGCCTCCCCGGCCGGCGCCTGCGCGCGCGCCCCGGAGGAAACGCGCCGGGGAGATGCGCCGGGCCGGACGAACCGCTTGGCGAAACGCCGCCGGAGGCGCAGCCTGAGGAAAATGGCCGCCGCGGGAGAATCCCCGCGCGGCCGGACGCCGGCCCCGCCGGCGGCAGGGGGAGGACGGGAATGCATCGGACCTGGCTCGGGGGCGGCGCCCTCGCCGCGGTTCTCGCCGCCTGGACGCCGGGCGCGCTGGGACAGGAGGCGCTGGAGCAGGGCGCGCCGGAGCAGGAGACGCCCGCCCCCCGGCCCCGCCCCGTCGAACCGACGCTTTCGGCGCCGGCCGCGGAAAGCGCGGCGGATCTCGATGCGCTGGTCGCCCCGGTCGCGCTCTATCCCGACGCGCTGCTGACCCAGGTCTTCGTCGCCGCGACCTATCCGCTCGACGTGGCCAAGGCCGACCGCTTCCTCGACCGCACGCAAGACATGTCGGACAAGGACCGCGCCCAGGCCGCCGAGGCCGAGCCCTGGGATGCGAGCGTGCAGATCCTCGCCGGCGGCTTCCCGACGGTGCTGCGGATGATGGCGGCCGATCTCGACTGGACCGAGCGTCTGGGCGACGCGGTGATCGCCCAGACCGACGGCCTGCTCGACGCGGCGCAGCGGATGCGGGCGCAAGCCGCCGCCGCCGGCAACCTCGAGACCAACGCGGCCCAGGTGGTCGAGGTCGACGAC
>CBDEVG010000001.1:0-6209 GCA_965243535.1 Amaricoccus sp. | reverse complement strand
TCTTCGAGGAGGGCCTGGACCATGTCGGCCTCCTTGACGTGGCGGATCGGGACGCCGCGTTTGAAGATGATCCCCTTGCCGGCGCCGGCGGCGATGCCGATGTCGGCCTCCTTGGCCTCGCCGAAACCGTTGACCAGGCATCCGAGGATGCTGATCCGCAAGGGATTCTTGAGGTGGGCCATCTTGGATTCGACCTCGGCGACGATCCGTTCGAGGTCGATGTCGAGCCGGTCGCAGGTCGGGCAGGCGACGACCTCGGGGCGGGTCACGCGGCGGTCGCAGGCGCGGAGGATGTCGAAGCCGGCGGCGATCTCGGGGACGGGGTCGCCCAGCAGGGAGACGCGGATCGTGTCGCCGATCCCCCGCAGGAGGATCGCGCCGATGCCGGCGGCGCTCTTCAGCGTGCCGTACTCGCGGGAGCCGGCCTCGGTGATCCCGACGTGCGTCGGGTAGTCGGCCTGGCGGGCGTACTGGGTGTAGCACTCGACGGCGGTCGGGACGTGGCTCGCCTTCAGGGAGATGATCATGTCGTGATAGCCGAGCTTCTCGGCCATCTCGATGTAGCGGAGGGCGCTCTCGACCATCGCCTCCGGGCAGGGGAAGCCGTACTTCTCGATCAGGTCCTCTTCGAGGCTGCCCGAGTTGACGCCGATCCGCATCGGCACCCCTTTATCGCGGGCCTTGCGGACGACCTCCTTGAACCGCTCCTCGCCGCCGATGTTGCCGGGATTGATCCGGATCTTGTCGACCGCCCGGCGGCCGCTCGGGGTCACGGCGTCGAGACAGGCGAGGGCCATGCGGTAGTCGTAATGGATGTCGGCGATCAGGGGGATCCGGATCTGGTCGCGGATCAGCTTGCAGGCCTCGACGTCTTCCTTCTTGGGGACCGTCACGCGGACGATCTCGCAGCCGGCCTCTTCGAGCTTGTGGATCTGGGCGATCGTCTCGGCGACGTCGAAGGTGTTGGTCGTCGTCATCGACTGGACCGCGATCGGATTGTCGCCGCCGACGGCGTGGTCATCCACGGAGACCACTCGCGTCTTGTGCCGCTCGATCGTCGTCGTATAGGCCATCGTCAACCATCCTGATCTTGCATGATGGCAAGGCGTTACGGAGTTTCCGCGCGGATGCTCTTGCTCAGGATATCGTAGCCGCCGGGGGGATGAGGGTCAAGGGACGCTTTCGCGTCGCGATGCCCTCCCGGGCTTCTCGGAAACTTCACCGAACCCTCATCGGCGCTATATCAGATGTTCCTAATATCGCTTGCCTGCCGCCGGCGTGCGAGCCCGCCGGCTCCGATCTCGTGCCCTCCCTTTGCGAAGAAGAGGTAACCGACCGTGCCCATGTCTTCCCGAGCGTCGCGACGCGGCTTCACGCTCATCGAACTCCTCGTGGTGATCGCGATCATCGCCGTGCTGATCGCCCTGCTCCTCCCCGCCGTCCAGTCGGCCCGCGAGGCGGCCCGGCGGATCCAGTGCACGAACAACCTCAAGCAGATGGGGCTCGGCCTGGCGAATTACGAGAGCAGCGTCGGGGCCTATCCCCCCACCACGATCCTCGTGCCCCCCTACGCGAGCAAGAACTGGGCTTATGAGTCTTCCTGGAGCGTGCCGGCCCGCATCGCCCCCTACATGGAACTCGTCCCGCTCTACAACGCGATCAACTTCAACGCCCCCGGCAAGCTCTCGACCTACAGCTCGGCCCTGAACGCCACCGTCTCGGTGACGCCGGTCAAGTTCTTCCTCTGCCCGAGCGACCCGGCCCCGTCGATCGACGACGGCTCGATGGGGAACACCGGCTGGGCGAACGCCAGCTACGGCGCGGTCGTCGGCGACTGGTACGTCTGGTCGGCGACGAACACGGCGGTCGGCCCGATGAACCGCTCGGCCTTCGGCCCCAACTACTCGAGGACGATCGCCAGCTTCACCGACGGCCTGAGCAACACGGTCGTCTATTCCGAGGGGTATATCGGCCACGTCCAGGCCCGCGACTGCTCCGCCGGCGGGGCCCCCCCGGCCGGGATGTCGCCGTCGTCCGTCCCGTCCCCGGAGACCTCGGCGGCCACCCTCGCCACCCTGATCGCCGGCTGCTCGGGCTCGGGCAAGTTCGGCCTCCCGATCGGCCACACCCGTTGGGCCAACGGCGGGGTCTACTACTCCGGCATCACCACCGCCGCCACGCCGAACTACAAGGTCAAGGTCGCCGGATACGCCCGCCCGTTCGACTACGTGAGCTGGGACGAGAACAACGGCGGCTCGACCTACGCCTCCCTGAGCGCCAGCTCGTATCACCCCGGCGGCGTCAACACGCTGCTCGGCGACGGCTCGGTCCGCTTCGTCAAGGACACGATCAACCCGGCCGCCTGGCGGGCCCTCGGCACCATCGCCGGCGGCGAGGTCATCTCGGCCGACTCCTACTGAGCCTCGCCGACCGGGCGGACCTCCGCCCGGGGCCGGCCGGCGCCATCGACGAGGGATCGGCATCGCGATGCGGTCGCATGCCGATCCCTTTCTCCGTCCGAGGCGACGCCTCCCCAATTCCCCTTCCCATCGAGAAGCCCCCATGAATCGCCGGCCCGCCCGGATGTCGTCGGTCGTCCGCTCCGCCCTGTTCGTCGCGATGGCCGCGATCCCGGCGCTGGCGGGGGACCGGATCCGCCTCGAATCGCCGACCCTGCCCGCGCCGTTCGTGCTCCGCGATGGCAAGGCCGACCTCGCGATCGAGGCCTCCGCCGTCGAGCCGATCGGCGACGGCCGGCTCTTCCTCGTCGCACACGACAAGCACCCGGCGCTCCACGTGATCGAGGCCGCGACCGGCCGGCACGTCGGCCCGCCGCTCACCTCGCCCCGATTCCCCGCCCTCAGCAAGGCCGGGCCGAAGTGGGAGGGGATGGCCCGCGACTCCGCCGGCTACTACTACCTCATCGGTGCCCACAACGGGAAGACTGAGGAGGAGCGGCTCAGCAAGAGCGTGCTCATCCGGTTCCGGCTCAGGGGTGAGTCGGGGCCGTCCCCGGCGATCGACGACGCCTCCGTCGTGCGGTGGGAGGTCGCCCCCGCCCTGGCGGCGGGCCTGAAGCGGCTCGGCCTCGACCCGAAGGCCGTCGACGCCCGCAAGGTCGAGGGGCTCACCGTCCGCGAGCGGGCCCGGCCCGGCGGCGAGATCGGGCGCGAGCTGGTCATCGGGCTCCGCGAGCCGGGCGACCGCGTCCGGGCCTTCCGGGCCGACCTGGATCACCCTCCGGCCGACGGGGGCGAGTTGACCCTCGCCCCCGCGTTCTCCTTCCAGGCCGACGACCGCGAAGGGGTCCCCCTCGCAACTGACCTCGCTCGAAGACTGCCCCGCGCTCGGCGGCCTGCTCGTCCTGACCGCCTCCGAGGACGAGGCCAACACCTTCCACGGCAACGCCCTCTGGTTCATCCCCGACGGATCGGAAGGCGGCGCCGAGAAGGTCGCCACCTTCGAGGTCGCCATGAAGGCCGAGGGACTGGCCGTGCTCGGGGCCGAGTCGGCCAGGGGCGGGGAGACGCGGGTCCGGCTCCTGATCGCCTATGACAACGACCCGCACGCGACGAAGATCCCCAGCCGGTTCCAGACGGCCACGCTCGTCCGCTCTCCCCGCTGATCCCGATCCGGGCCGCTCGCCCCTTGCCGGAGGGGGCGAAATCGAGTCTTGTAGGGTGGGCACCGCCCACCGCGACGCCCGGCCTACGGTGGGCGGTGTCCACCCTACTGGACTCCTCTCCTCCCGGCCGACCCCATGCCCCGACCGATCCCGCCCCGCCTGAAACGCCTGCTGCTCCCCCTCTGGAACGGCGGGCACCGGGCCGCCTGGCGGGCCGGGGAGTACCTCGGGGCGGTCGCGAACGGCCGGTTCGAGCGCTGCTCGGCCTGCGGCCGATTCGGCCCGATGCTCTATCGACGGTGGGTGATCCCCCCCGAGCTGGAGCGGCGTTGGGGGCTGAATCCCCGGCTGGCGGCGGCGCTCGCCCGCAAGGAGTCGAGCGACTGCGCCCGCTGCGGGGCCAAGCTCCGCTCGCGCCGGCTGGCGGCGACGCTGCTCGAAGTCGAGCCGGGCGGGATGGGCTGCCGGTCGCTGGACGACTGGGTCCGGACGCCCGAGGCGAGGGCCTTGCAGGTCGCCGAGATCAACCGGATCGACGGCCTCCACGAGACGCTCGCCGGGCTCCCCGGCCACCACTTCTCGGACTACCTCGACGGGGCCGAGCCGGGGGACCGGGTCGGCGGCGTCCGTCATGAAGACCTGATGAGCCTGACCTACCCCGATGACTCGTTCGACCTCGTGCTGACCTCGGAGACCCTGGAGCACGTCCCCGACCTCGACCGGGCGCTCGCCGAGATCCGCCGGGTCCTGAAGCCGGGCGGGCGTCATCTCTTCACGATCCCGCTCCTGCCCGGCGTGCCGACGACCTTCGCCCGCGCCCGCCTGAACGCGCGGGGGGAGGTCGAGCACCACGCGACCCCGATCTCGCATCCGGGGGGAGACCGGGGCTATCCGGTCTTCACCGAGTTCGGGGCCGACATCCTCGGCCGGCTCCGCCTGGCGGGGTTCCAGGCGGAGATGAGATACGGCCCGCCGTCCGAGGCCGACCTCGGCCAGGTCTTCGCGACCCGGAAGGTCTAGGCCGGCCCGGTCGAGGGCTGGCAGGCGTCGGTGAGGATCTGCTTGAGCGTGTCGTGGTCGATCGGCTTGACGAGGTGGAAGTTGAAGCCGGCGGCCTTGGACCGCTGGCGGTCCTCCTCCTGCCCCCAGCCGGTCATGGCGATGATCAGGGTGTCGGCGAAGTCGGGCTGCTCGCGGAGCTGGCGGGCGACCTCGAAGCCGTTCATGCCGGGCAGGCCGATGTCGAGGAGGATGATCTCGGGCTTGAACTCGCCGGCCGCCTTCAGTGCCTCCGGCCCGTCGTAGGCGAGCGCGACGTCCTGGTCCCAGCCGCGCTTGAGGATCATCGCCATGGTCCGCGCGGAGTCGACGCTGTCGTCGACGACGAGGATGCGGCGGCGGGCCAGGACCGGCTCGCGGGCCGGGCGCGGGGCCGGCCTGGGGGCGGGGCGCGACGTGCGGGCGAGCGACCTGGGGGCGGGGAGGCGGACGATGAATTCGCTCCCCCGGCCGATCCCCTCGCTCCGGGCGGTCACCGTCCCCTCGTGCATCTCGACGAGCCGGCGGACCAGGCTCAGGCCGATGCCGAGCCCGCCCTGCGACCGGGTCGTCCGGCGCTCGGCCTGCACGAACAGGCCGAAGATCTGCGGGAGCATCTCGGGCGCGATCCCGATCCCCGTGTCCTTCACGGCGATCTCGACCTCGTCCTCGTCCCGGCGCACCGAGAGGCGGATCGTGCCGCCGGCGTCGGTGTACTTGGCGGCGTTGGTGAGCAGGTTCTCGATCACCTGGGCGAGCCGGGTCGGGTCGGCGTCGATCAGGATCGGCTCCTCGGGCTGCTCGACGATCAACTGATGGCCGTATTCCTCGATCGGCCCCTTCGCCACCTCGATCGAGCGGGCGACGATCGACGAGACCTCGACCGTCCGCCTGCGGAGCTCGACCTTCCCCTCGTTGATCCGGGCCATGTCGAGCAGGTCGTCCACGAGCCGGCCGATGTGCTCGATCTGCCGGTGCATCATCGCCCAGAGGTCCTGGAGCCGCGGGTCGCCTCCGCCGTCCTGATCCAGCAGGTAGAGGGCGTTGCGGATCGGCGCCAGGGGGTTGCGCAGCTCGTGGGCGAGGGTGGCCATGAACTCATTCTTGCGGATGTCGTTGCGGCGCAGCTCCTCGTTGAGCATCGTGTTCTCGAGCGTGATCGCCGTGCGGTGGGCCAGGTCCTCGGCGATCCGGAGCTCTTCCGGGCCGTAGCTCCGGTCCTTCCCCGAGAGCAGGAAGGTCAGGACGCCGAGCGGGTTCCCCCTCCCCTTGAGCGGGACGCAGATGCAGGAGGTCAGGTCGAGCCGCCGGAGGAGCTCGAGGTGTTCCTCGTCCTGCGCCCCCTGGGCGAGCATCTCCTCGGACATCTCGGGGACGAGGACGGAGCGGCCCGAGTGGTAGACGATCGACGTGCTCCCCCGCCAGCCGGGCCTCGTCCCGTGGCGCTCGACGAGCGTGCGGGCGAGGTCGGCCATCGCCGGGTCGGAGTGGGTGACGGCCAGGCGGCGGAGGTTCCCGTCCTTCTCGCCGAGGTCGACGGCGCACC